>NZ_CP032823.1:0-1200000 GCF_003660105.1 Aliarcobacter cryaerophilus ATCC 43158 | reverse complement strand
TTTGTATCTTGATATTCATCCACAAGTATCTCTTTGAAATTAAATCTTTTATCTTTTAAAATTTCAAGCATTGTTGTTAATAAATCATCAAAATTTACATATCCATACTGTTTTTTTAAATTATTAAACTCATCAATAACATCTTCATATATTAAGCTATATATCTCTTGAGTTGAATTTTTCTCTTTTAACCAGCTAGTGAAATCTTCACTATTATTTGAATTTAAGTACAAAGAGTACATATCATATAAATATCCACCATCATATGGATTCGCTTCATCACTTCTATCCATAAAAACTCGTTTTTCATAAATAGATTTAAAGAGTGTTTTAAGTTCATTTGGTTGTTTTAAAGTAATATTTATCTCTAATTCTTTTAAAAGTTTATATGATACAGAGTGAAATGTTCCAGCCATAATCTCTTTTGCTATCTGTTTTGAAAATATATTAGAAACTCTTGAAACCATTTCCGAAGCAGCTTTATTTGTAAAAGTTAAAAGTAAAATTTCATTTGGTTTTACTCCATTATTGAGTAAATGAGAAATTCTTCCAACAATTGTTGAAGTTTTACCAGTTCCTGCACTTGCAATTATAAGATTGTAACCGCTTTTGCAAAGTATGGCTTCTTTTTGTTCTTGATTTAGATTTGATAGTGGCATATTTAAAAGCTTGTGTATATTTTTATATAGAATGAAATCATTTTAAAATACTATCATAAAAGGTTTAAGCTATATTGAAATGGCATAAATGAAAAAGTAAGCAAAAAAAAAGGTCGCCTAGGGGAAGCGACCTTTCTACACAAGGAAACATAAAAAAATTATCTATTTAAGAAATTTATCTTAAAAAATACTCGTATAAATTAAGTTATTCACTTAACTTATGTTGAAATTATATACAGAAAAGATTAATGTAAAATTAATCAGTAGTAAAATTTAATAAATAAATTAAAAATTCCTATTTTAATATATAATTATAGGCTTTTTAGTTCTTTCTATAACCTCTCCAATAATTTTTGCATATCCAAAACTAAAATCTTCAATCTCTTTTATAAACTCTTTTGCATCATTTTTGTTTATTGCTACTAAAAGTCCACCAGAAGTTTGAGCATCACATAAAATTTCTTTTAAAGTTGGATCAATATCTTTTGAAAAATATGTTTTATCTTCCATAAATTTTAAGTTTCTTTTTGAACCACCTGGTAAAACACCATTTAGGCATAGCTCAAAAGCTTCTTTTATAAAAGGAACTTCGCTAGATGATATAGAAAAACTAATATTTTCACTGACACACTCAAAAGCATGTCCTAATAGTCCAAATCCTGTAATATCTGTACAAGAACTAACTTTATATTTTTTCATAATTTTTGAAGGTATATAGTTTAAACTAGCCATAATTTGGGCACAATGTTTTGTTAGATTTAAATCTATTAAATCTCTTTTTATAGCTGTTGTTAAAACTCCCATTCCAAGTGGTTTTGTAAGAACTAAAACATCACCAATTTCTGCACTATTATTTCTCTTTACATCTTTTGGGTGAATTATTCCTGTGACGCTCAATCCATAGTACATCTCTGGTGTTTGGATAGTATGACCACCTAAAAGTGAACCACCACACTCTTTTATTTTTTCAAGTCCACCTCTTAAAATTTCTCCTAAAGCCTCTTTTGAAACATTTGTACTATCAAATCCAACTATATTTAAAGCTGTTTTAACCTCTCCTCCCATTGCAAAAATATCACTCAAAGAGTTTGCTGCAGCAATTTGTCCATAAATATATGGATCATCAACTACAGGAGTTATAAAATCAACAGTTTGTACTAGAGCTAAATTTTCATCTATTTGGAAAATTCCAGCATCATCACTTGTATCAAATCCTACTAAAATTTTTTCATTTTTTTGGTTTAAACTACAAAGAGCTTGTTTTAGATCCCCCGGACCCATCTTTGCAGCACAACCAGCAGCTTGAACAAATTTTGTCAATTTGTGTTCATTATTCATTTTTATATCTTTCTTAAAAAATTGAATTATTATACTTAAGCAAATTTAAATTTTTAGTTAAACTAAAGTAAAAAATAATTTACTATTTAAGGTCTGGTTTATAAACAATTTACTATCATAGAAGTCTAATTAGTTCACAGAGCATAGGTTATGCTTTGAAATAAATAGAGTTAAACTCTATTTTATCTCTTGATAGAACATATAAATTATAAGAATCATATTATGAAAAGAAGAACATTTTTAAAAACAGCTGCTACTTTTTCGGCAGTTTCAGTTTTGACTCCAAACTTTACATTTGCAAATGAATATAAAAATCCATTTGGAATTACAAAAAATCCAAGAAAATTTCAAGTAACAAATAGTTATAACTTTGAACAAAGCAATGAAGAAACACAACTTTGGATACCACTTCCAAAAGATGAGTATTATCAAAAAGTTGTAGATTTTTCATATAATGGAAATTATAGTGAAGCAAAAATTGTAAAAAATCCATACAATACAAGAGTTTTATATGTAAAATGGAATGATGTAAATATTAAGCCAATTTTAGATGTTGATTTTGCAGTAGTTTTACAAGAAAGAACAACTGATTTTTCTAATGCTACATCAAATACAAACTATCCAAGCGAAGTATTGGAATTTTTAGAAGGAACAAAACATATTCCTATAACAAAAGGTTTAACAAAATACGTAAATGATATTACAAAAGATGCTAAAACGCCACTTCAAAAAGCACAAGCTATTTATGATTGGACAGTTAGCACAATGTATAGAGATGAGAGTGTTATTGGTTGTGGAATTGGTGATGCACAAAAATCAATTGAAGAGAAAATTTATGGTGGAAAATGTACAGATATAAGCTCTGTATTTGTATGTTTATTAAGAAATGCAAAGATTCCTGCAAGGGAGACTTTCGGAATTAGAGTAGGGCAATCAAAAATTTCAAATGCTTGTGGAAAATCAGATGAAAAAGGATTTGCTGATATTACGGGAGCTCAACATTGTAGGGCAGAGTTTTATATAGATGGACTGGGATGGGTTCCTTGCGATCCTGCTGATGTTGCAAAGGTAAAGTTAGCTGAAAAATTACCAAACGATAGTAAAAAACTAAAAGATGTAAAAGAGTATTTCTTTGGATCTTGGGAGATGAATTGGATAGGATTCAATAGTGCAAGAGATTTTATTTTAGAGCCAAAACCTACACAATACCCTTTAAATATGTTGGGGTATCCTTATGCTGAAGTTGGTGAAGATGCAAAAGATTACTACAAACCAAAAACTTTTGTATATAAATATACTTCTCAAGAAGTTTTATGAAAGAACATAAAATGGTGATAATAGGTGCAGTAATAACTGCACTTTTATCAACACTTTGTTGTTTACCTGCTTTTTTATTTATCTTTTTTGGAGTATCAAGTGGAGTTTTAAGTTTTTTTACAACTTTAGAATATACTAGAGTTCCACTTGCTATTTTAAGTATTATTTTTTTTATTATTTCGATATATAATTTTAGGAAAAAAATAGCTTGTAGATGTAATAAAAAAGATATATATAAAAACTATCTCTTTTTTATTATATTTTTTATTTTGATATTGGGATTAGTTTTTTATCCTGAAATTTTACCACTTTTTATGGAGTAAATATGAGAGTTGTATTTTTACTATTTTTATTTTTTAGTTTTGCTTTCTCTTCAAATATATCAGTTTTTAAAGTTGAAGGAATGCACTGTCCTTTATGTACAACAGCAGTTAAACAAGCTATTTCAAAACTAGATGGAGTTGAAAAAGTTAGTGCTAGATTAAATACAAAAGAGGTAAGCGTAATATATGATGAAAAAGTAAAAATAGATAATATTTTAAATGCAATTAAAACAACTTCATACGAAGGCGTAGAAGTTTCTACAAAAAGTTATGAATAAAAGTTTAAATATTTTCTAAAGATTTTTCATCAAATTGATAAGTTTTATGTTGAGTTTTAAATAATATATTTTTATCAGCCAAATCTTTAAAAAGTTTAATAAGCGTTGGTTTAGAAATAGAAAATTGCTCCATAATTTCACTATAAGAGCCAAAAAAATTGTTATTTTCATCAAGATTGTTAAAAATATATTTTATAATTTCAACTTGTTTACTATCAGTAATTGCTCCAATTGTTTTTATAATATTACTATTCTTTTTTATCTCTTTTTCTTGAATTTTTGGTAAAACAACATCGTATAAACTGTTTAGAAGTTCATCTATATTTATTGGTTTTAAAAGATAGTTTTCAACTTTTAGCTTAATTGATTCTATTAAATAGTTTGTATCAGTATGTGCTGTTGTTAAAATTGCAGGTATTTGAATATTTTTACTTTTGATATATTTTAAAAAATTGATACCATTTTCATTTTCAAGTAAAATATCGCTTATTATTACATCTACTTTTTTTTCAAGTAAAATTTTCATAGCATCAATAGTATTTTTAACACCATAAATATTTGCCACAAAATCTTCTAAAATATCACTAGTATGCTTTAAAAGATTTTCATCATCTTCCAAGTATAAAATATTAATATTTTTTAAAATATCTAGATTTTTATTCATTTTTTTCCTTTTTTTCTTCAATAATTTCTTTATTTATTGGTATTTTTATCAAAAATGATGTTCCTTTACATATTTGATTATCTATAACTATTTCTATATTTTTACAAGTAATTTGCCCTTTTATATGCTTCTCAACAATCTGCTTTGACATATAAAGTCCAATTCCAGTTCCTGCACTTTTGTATTTTGTTGTGTAATATGGTTCAAATATTTTTGGCATAATAAGTGTAGGAATTCCTCCACCATTATCACTAATATTTACAAAAACAAAATCTTTTTTGCAATTTACAATAATTCTTATTACTCTATTTTCTTTAGAGATATTATTTATTAAAGCATCTTTTGAGTTTGATATTATATTTAAAAAAACATGAGATAGTTCATTTTCAAAGCTATATATTTTTGTATCTTTTTTAACAATTAAATCTACTTTTATATTCTCTTTATTTAAAAAATATTTTGATAATTCTATCGAATTTTCTACACAATCTTTTATAAAAAAGCTATTTTTCGATTTATTTGGGCTGAAGAAATTTTTAAAATCATCAAGTGTATTTGACATATTTTGTGCTAAAAGTAGGGCATCTGAAACTTTTTGTTCTACAAAATCAAGTGAAAGTTTATTTAGCCTCATTTTTGTTTGAAAACTTTGAATAATCATAGATAAAGAACCTAAAGGTTGTCTCCACTGGTGTGCTATATTATTTAACATTTCTCCTAAAGATGCAAATCTTGCTTGCTGAAACATAATAATATCTTTTTTTCTATTTTTTGAAACCTCTTGAGATATTTTTAATTCCAAATTTGCGTTTAACTCTTTTAGCTCTTTAGTTTTTTCTTCTACAATTTTTTCTTGCAAATCATGAATTTTTCTAAAGTGTACAGTTATAAATAAAGATAAAAATATTGTAAATAAAACAACTAAAAAGATAGAGATAAAAGAAAAAATTGTTATAAGATGAAAGATATTATCGGTATCTCTTTTTTCATTTATTGCTAAATTTAAATCATAATTTACTAAACTTCCTAAATAGACCAATATAGTATCTATTTCAAAATTTAAATTCGTAAAGTATTCTTTATCATTTTTTTGTTTTATATCATTTAAATATTGTAATATTTTATTCATCTTATCATCAACATTTTGGATATTTAAATTTTTTATTAACTCATTTTTATAGTAGTTTTTATTTGAAAAATGTTTTTGTATATAATTTATTACAAAATTAGTTTTTGTAGAATATGAGGTATTTTTATACTCACTCCAATTCTTATTTATTATCTCATTTGCTATTTTTAAAACTTCTAAAGTTTGCTCATAGTTTAGATTGTTCTTTTCAAATTCGCTTAAAGTATTTTGAATATTTATTCTATATGAATCATTTATATTTTCAAGTTTTATTAGAGTTTTTGTTCTTTTATCAAAAAGTGTATCAAAATCATTTTTTAAAATAAAAATAGATAATTGAGATAGTATTATAATAGTAAACATTCCACCAGCAATTATAAAAATTAGGAAATTTGCTTTGTATGAAAATTTTAAGTTATTAAAATAGTTTAAAACTTTTTTCATTTTTCAATCTCTTTAAAGTTTCCATTTTCATACTCAAAAAGATATGTTTTATTTAGAAGTTGATTGTTTTTAAAATCTAACTCTAATTCATATAAAATATTTTTTGGTGGGTTTTTTAAAGCATTTAATAGATTTTTTGAGTTTAAATTTCCTGATTTTTCTATTTTTGATATTTGATTTACCAAAACCTTTGAAGCTAAAAATGCCTCAAATGATATGAATCCAAAATTACTCTCTTTTGAATATTTTTGAATAATTTCTTGATACTCTTGAACTATTTTTAAAGATTTATCATTGTAGTTTGGAACTATTTGAGAAAAAATTAGATTTTTTGTATTAGTATTTGAATCTTCTAGCTCTTTTACAATAGAGTTCGCATCTCCAAATGAGATATTGCAAAATATTACATTTTTTAAAACTTCATCATTTTTTGCTTTTTTAATAAATAAAGAGTTTGCCTTATATGCACCAATCATTAATATTACTTCAGGTTTTGAGTTTTTAATTTCATTAAAAGCATGATTTATAGAAAGGGTATTTCTTTTGTATGTACCTGTTGATATTAGTTCTATATTTTTGTTTTTTAGGATTTCTAAAGTGGATATATATCCCTCTTCTCCATACTCATCATTTTGATAAAAAATTGCTATTTTTTCTAATTTTTTTTCATCTACAATATAATTTAAAAGAGTTTCTAGTTCTTGTTTGTAAGAAGGTCTAAAGTTTATAATATTTGAAAGATTTTTATCTCTTAAAAATTGTGCACCTGAAAATGGTGAGAAATATACTATTTCACTATCTTCTAAAAGAGGAAGGACTCTCTTATTTGTAGGAGTTCCAACTATTCCATAAAAAGATAAAATATCATCTTTTAAAAGGTTTGTTATATTTTCATAGGTTAAATCAGGTTCATATTTATCATCAAGAACTTTTAAAACAATTTTTTTATCTTTTATCAAATTGTTATCATTTGCATAGTTAAAATAGCTATTTGTAGCAATTAAAACAGAATCTCCCCAAGCTTTTAAACCAGAACTTTGTGGCATAGAAGAAGCTATTAATATCTCATTTTTTGATTTAGTTTTTTCAAAATATATTAGAAATATTAAAATAATAATAAGTGTAACAAATAAAATTTTTTTAATCATTCATAAGTTTACATTGTTTGTGTTTAAAACTCTCAGTTTAATTGTAATATGATACTTTTTAATATATATAAATTCAGGTTTATTTAACTTCTTTATATATAAAATATGGTAAAATATTTTTTACTAAAAATTAAGGGCATAGGTTATGCAAGAGTATATATACCATAATAAAGAAGGGTTGGATTTCCCTTTAAGTGAAAAGATCCATGTAACTACTAGTTTAGATGATATTGAGGGTAAAAGCTTTTTAATATCGAATTCAAAAGATGTAAATAGTGAATTTATTGCAAATGAGATAGATTTTTATATTAAAAATTCACAAGATGACTTATCAAGAAAAATCGAAAATGTTTTAAAACTATATGAGATAAATGCTACAAGATTTGATTTTGCACAAGATATTTCACATAGTGTTGATATTTCAAAAGAGGTTTTGTTAATTACTAAAAACCAAGAGGAATATGATAGTTTTACTTCACAAATATCTAAAGATGATTTTGAACTGTTTAGAATAGATGAAACTATTTTAAAAACTATAAGTGGTGAAATTGGAAACTTTGAAGTAATAGTAAAAGATAGTCATAAAGATATAACTTTAAGAGTTTCTCAAATAGTTTGGTTTGATGCAAAACCATCTCCAAAAGAGAGAATTGGAGTTTTTGACCCAAACTTAAGTAGCATAGATGAAGTAGTTAAAATATTAAAAGATAATTTAAACTCATTCTCATATAGAAAATTTACAACTTATGATAAAACTATTTGTCAATATGATGGAAGAAGAGAAGTAGTTTGTAGTAAGTGTGAAGAAGTTTGCCCAACTGTTGCTATTACAAAAGATGATACAACAAAAACTTTAACTTTCTCTCAAGTAGATTGTCACGGTTGTGGTGGATGTGTAAGTGTTTGCCCAAGTGGAGCAATAGATTATACTCCTACAAATAAAGACTCACTTTATGAAATATCAAAGTTTTATAAAGAAACACACCCTTTAATTATTCCTTCAAAAATGTCTTTGGAAAATCTAAATATAAATCTTAAAGAAAACATCTTGCCTTTTGCAATTGAAGGTGAAAAATTCTTACATGAAGGAACACTTCTAACTTTACTTCAAATATCGAGTTCTCAAGTTATTTTTTATAGTGATTTTTTGTCAAAAGGTACAAAAGATGCTATTAGAATATTAAATGATATATATCAAAAAAAATACCAAAAAGATGCTGTCTTAATTGCTATGAATGAAGATGAATTAGCTTTGGCTTTAAAAGAAGTATCTTTTGTGGAAAACTCTTATTTTAACTTCAATCAAGATGGCTTCAAAAAAAGAGAAGTTTTTTCTCATAGACTTCAAAAGATTGTTGGAAATGATGATTTAGGAGAGATTAAAACAGGAGAACATATTCATTACGCAAAAGTTGAAGTAAATCAAGATACATGTACTTTGTGCCTAGTTTGTGTAGGTGCTTGTAATGTTGGAGCTTTAGTTGCTGATGCTAGTGATAATACTTTAAGAATTAATCCAAGTATTTGTACAGCATGTGGATATTGTGAAATGTCTTGTCCTGAAGCAAATTGCTTAACAATAAAACAAGATGTAATTGAACTAAAACCAACTTGGTTTAAAGAGAGTGTTTTAGCTCAAGATAAACTTTTTGCATGTGTTGAGTGTGGAGTTGAATTTGCAACAACAAAAGCAATAGAAAAAATTGCTTCTAAAATGGCAACAATTTTTGCAAGTGATCCTGTAAAAGTAAGAAGTTTGTATTGTTGTGCTAATTGTAAGCCTAAAATTATGATGCAAAACTATTTTGATAATAGAAAATAAGGATAAAAAATGCAAGATACACAATCTATAAATAAGGCTAGAGCAATATATTACAACTTATTTGCAAACTTTTTTGTTCCAAGTTCAGATATAAAAAACTATTTTGAACTTTTTAGACTTTTAAATCTTTTAAAAGATAGCTCTTTGGATGAAGCTTCTGAAGAGTCTATCAAAAATATTTTAAATCTTCTAGATAAAGATTCAAATCAATCTTTAATACAAGAGTATGATGATATTTTTCATAATCCTGTTTATGAAAAAGTTAGACAAACAGCTTCTTTTTATGATGAGGGTGTTGAATCTGGTAAAAAAAGAGTAGAGATGATTCAATTTGTTGCAAAAACAAGGCTTAGACGTGATGAAAAAAAATATTTTGAATATGAAGATTCTGTTGGTTTCATATTTTCAATAATGTCTGAATTGTCTAATTCAATTGCTCTTGGAGAAAAACAGTATGAAAATACTGTTCATTGTATTTTTGAACAGATTTTAAATCCTTTTGTAGATGAGTTTGCAAGAAGAATTTATGAGCATAAAAAAGCAAATATTTATAAAGAACTTATGGTTGTTTTACACTCATTTATTGAGTTTGAAAGATTATATTTAGAGGTTACAAAACCAGTAAAAAAAGATAAAGCTAAAAAACAAGTAACTGATAACTGGGGCGATATATCTGCTGAAGAAAGAGAAAGAAGAGCTAAAAATAAAGCACTAAAAGCTTTAGGTCCTAAAAACTAAAAAGGAATACCTTTTTAGGGATTTTATAAAAAAAGTTAAGCTTTTTTTATAAAGTCTCTTAAGTTTAGAGGGGCTTAATTTCTATAAGGAGGTCAGTCGTGCAAGAAAGCAGAAGAGCTTTTGCAAAAAAAGCAGCAATTATCACAGCTGCTGCAGTTGTTACAACTGGTACTGTTGTATTGGCTGGAAATGGTGAAACATCTGTTCAAGATGATTCAAACAATGGTGTTATTGTTGGAAAATCTAATAAAAAAGAGATTCTATACAAAAAAACTATGGCTTGGGAAGAGTTTTATAAAAACGCAAAATAAATTTAGTAGGAGAAGCTTATGTCAGCAAATACATATGAAGCTTTAAATGCAAAAGTAGGAAGACGGTCGTTTTTAAAAATGGCAGCAGTTTCTACAGCATTTGGAGTTACATCATCTTTTGCAAGTACAGTAGCAACTAGAGCAGCAACGCAAGAAGAGATTAAAAATCCTTTTCCTGGTTCGAAAATTGTAAAAACAATTTGTACAGCATGTTCAGTTGGTTGTGGTGTTATTGCAGAAGTTCAAAATGGTGTGTGGGTAAGACAAGAGGTAGCACAAGATCATCCTGTATCACTTGGAGGGCATTGTTGTAAAGGTGCCGATATGATTGATATGGTTAAATCTGAGGTTAGATTAAAATATCCAATGGTTAAGAAAAATGGTCAATGGCAAAGAATTTCATGGGATGACGCTTTAAATAATATTGCATCAAAACTTGAAGATTTAAGACAAAAAGATGGACCTGATTCAGCAATGTTTTTAGGATCAGCAAAATTTAATAACGAGCAAGCATATTACTATAGAAAATTTGCTGCTATGTTTGGAACAAACAATATAGATCATCAAGCTAGAATTTGACATAGCTCAACAGTTGCCGGTGTGGCAAATACATGGGGTTATGGTGCTATGACAAATTCTTTGGGAGATATTCAAAACTCTAAAGCAATTATAATTTTTGGAGCAAATCCAGCGGTTAATCACCCAGTTGGTTTCCAACACTTTTTAAAAGCTAAAGAGAGAAACAATGCAAAGATTATTGTAGTAGATCCAAGATTTACTAAAACTGCTGCAAAAGCAGATTTATATGCACAAATTAGACCAGGTACTGATATTCCATTTATGTATGGAATGTTAAATATCATTTTTGAAAATGGTTGGCATGACAAAAACTTTATTAATGATAGAGTTTATGGTATGGAAGATATTATGGCAGAGGCTAAAAATTGGCCAATTGAAAGAGTTGCTGATGTAACAGGAGTTAAAGCTGATTTAATAGTTCAAATTACAAAACTTTATGCAGCATCAAAACCTGGAACTTTGGTATGGGCTATGGGATTAACTCAACATACAATAGGAACTTCAAATACAAGAATGGCACCAATTTTACAATTGGCTCTTGGAAATATGGGAGTTGCTGGTGGTGGAACTAATATTTTAAGAGGTCATGATAATGTTCAAGGTGCAACAGACTTTGGTTGTTTATCAGATTCACTTCCAGGATATTATGGTTTAGCTGAAGGTTCATGGAAATATTTTGCTTCTTCTTGGGGAGTTGATTTTGATTGGCTTAAAGGAAGATTTAAAGATCCTTCTTGGATGGGTAAAAATGGATTTACACTTGCACGTTGGTGGGCTGGAGTTTTAGCTGGACAGGAAGGTGAAGATGCTATTCATAATGCTGGAACTAATCTAAAAGCACTTTTTGTAATGGGTAATGGAATTACTTCAACTGCACAAACAAAAAAAGTAAAAGAAGCTTTAGATAAGTTAGAATTAGCAGTATTTTGTGACCCATTTGTAAATGAGGGTGCAATTATTACTGATAAACAAAACGATGTTTATATTTTACCAGCAGCAACTCAGTTTGAAACAGCTGGATCTGTAACTGCAACGAATAGAAGTGGTCAATGGAGATATGAAGTTGTAAAACCTATGTATGAATCAAAACCTGATCAAGAAATCATGTTTGAATTAGCAAAAAGATTAGGATTTTATGAGCAATTAACTGCTGGAATGCAAAAAGGTAAAGATTTTGTTTGGCCAGAAGATGCAACAAATGAGATAGCTAGAATTATTAAAACTATTGGATTAACTGGATGGAGAGCAGAAAGACTTAAAAAACATACTGACAATTGGCATATGTTTGATGAGATTTCACTAGCTGGTTATGGTGATATGGCTGGAGAATACTATGGTTTACCATGGCCTTGTTGGACAGAAAAACACTCAGGAAGCCCAAATCTTTATGATATTACAAAACCAGTTAAATTTGGTGGTATGGGATTTAGACAAAACTTTGGTTTAGAGCATGAGGGAGTTTCATTGTTGTCGCCTAAAGGTTCTGCACCTGTTGGTGGAGTTCAAGATGGTGGATATCCTGAAATTACAAAAGAGAATATTGAGGCTGTTTTAAAAATTACTTTAAGTGAAGATGAAAAAGCAAAAATGGGTGCAAACTGGAAAGTTGATAAATCTAACTTAATAGTTGAAAAATGCCTCGAAGCTGGAATTGCTCCTTATGGAAATGCAAAAGCAAGAGCAAAAGTTTGGCAATGGGCTGATCCAATTCCAAAACATAGAGAGCCTTTACATACTCCAAGAACGGATTTAATTAAAGATTATCCAAGCTTTGCAGATAAAAAAGATCACTGGAGAGTTGATACTAGATATATTAGTGAACAGACAAAACAAGATTGGGCAAAAGATTTCCCAACAAATCTTGTAACTGGAAGATTAGTAAATTTAAATGGTGCTGGTGTTGAAAATAGAGCTAGTAAATATTTAGCTAGATTAACACCTGAAATGTTCTGTGATATTAATCCAGATTTAGCAGGAAGAAATGGTATTAGAGATGGTTCTATGATGTGGATTCATTCACCAAATGGAACGAAAATCAAAGTTAAAGCAAAATACTCTTACTCTGTTACACCTGATAGAGTATTCCTACCATTCCACTTTGCTGGAATTATGGAAGGTGTTGATTTAAGCCATAGATATCCAACTGGAACGCTACCTTATGCAATAGGTGAAAGTGCAAATACAGTTACTAACTACGGTTATGACATAGTTACACAAATCCCTGAAACAAAAGGTGGTTTATGTAGAGTAGAAAGAGCTTAGGAGAAGTAACATGAGTAATAATAAAATAAATTTTGCAAGAATGAAATTCTATTGTGATGAAAATAGATGTATTCATTGTGATGGTTGTTCAGTTGCTTGTGCCTCAGCACATGAGTTACCAGTTGAGATTAGTAGAAGAAAAGTTGTTACTGTAAATGAAGGTAAACAAGGAATGGAGTTTTCATTATCTGTTGCTTGTATGCATTGTACAGATGCACCTTGTGAACAGGTTTGTCCAGTTGATTGTTTCTACATTAGAGAAGATGGTATCGTTTTACATGATAAAAACAAATGTATAGGTTGTTCATACTGCTTATATGCTTGTCCTTTTGGAGCACCACAATTTCCTAGTAATGGAGCTTTTGGTACAAAAGGTGTTATGGATAAATGTACTATGTGTGCTGGTGGTCCTGAAGATACAAATAGTGAACATGAAAGAGAACTATATGGTCAAAATAGAATAGCTGAAGGTAAAGTTCCTGTATGTGCTGCTATGTGTTCAACAAAAGCTCTACTTGTTGGAGATGCTGAATCTATAGCAAATATATATAGACAAAGAGTTTTATCTTTTGGTCATGGAACTCAATCAGCACCATTTGGTTGGGATAAAGCTTATGGAAAATAAAAGTTTTCTAAGTGAATATAAAGCTTACGTAATAGTAGGCTTTTTGTTCATGCTTTTAACATATTGGTATTTTTGGTTGGCCTCAATAGCTGATATAAACTATGTTTACCAATTTTTAATGCAAATGTTAAAAGGAAATTTTACTGGACAAATTGTACCTTTTGATACTTTAACACAATATCAACAGATGGAAGTAGGTCTTTTTGGACCTAGATATGATGCAATTGCTCCTGAAGTTATAAGAGCATTTGAAGAGAGACAACATCTTCTTCCTTGGGTTTTTTTATTTGAATTTTGTCTATTTACAATAATGTTTATTGTTGCAAAAGGTAGAAAACAAGCTAAAATTACAAGAGAAAATGAGAAAGTGCAAGTTTATTCACTTTTTCAAAGAGTTGTTCTTTTATTAAATATTGTAATTATGATTTATCTGTTTATAACTGGTTTTTCAATAACATTTGGAAACTGGACAGGTGGAGGATATCTTCCTAGACTTATGAGAGCTACACATGAAGTTGTTGGTGTTGCTTGGATTCCAGTTTGGTTTATTGTTACAGTTATTGCATTTAAAGATCATAAATACTTTGTAAGACCTAGTTCTAAAATATGGCATAAATTCTTTTTAAGAGGAAAATATGAACCTATGAATAGAATCAACTACTATATGTATGTTGCTTTTGGGTTTTTACTTGTATTAAGTGGTTTTACAATCTGGTTTATGTTTCCAGATGCAGCAACACATGCTCAAACAATACAGATAAAAAGATTTATTCTATTTATCCATTTTATGGGTAGTGCAATTATTTCGTTCTTTACATTTGAAACAGTATATTCATACTTTGTTTCAGTAAAAGGTTATATTCCTGGAGTGATAACTGGGAAATTACCAATTGAGTACTTAGAACAACTAAGAGCTGATGTATTAGAAGAAGATAAAGATTTATTAAAAAGATAGGAAAGGCTTTAGGGCTTTTTCTATTTAAAAAAAGATTTTAAATATGCAAATTTTGCATATTAAGGAAAAACATGGATAATAGCAAATATTTAAAAACAGTAATTATTGACAAACTTATAGAAAATGAAGCCAATATGGTTGAAGACGTGACAATTGAAGAAGCGCGTCTAAACCTTTATTTAAACGGAGAAAAAGCTATATCTATGATGACAATCCCAAAAGACCAAGATGCTCATGCAATTGGTTTTTTAATGAGTGAAAATGTAATCTCTTCTATTGCTGACATAGAAGAGTTAACAGTTAGTTCTGATGGATTAAGAGTAGATGTAAAAGCAAAAATAGATGAAAACTCACTACAAAATTTATATAAAGAGAAGACTTTAGTAAGTGGTTGTGGTGGAGGAGTTACTGGAAATATTGAAGGAAGTTTAGAAATTCCATTTAATCAAACTGCTTTTAAAATAAAACCAGAAACTATTTATACTGAAGTAAAAAAGTTTTATCAAGAGAGTGAACTTTATAACTTAACAGGTTGTGTTCATAAAGCTATGATTTATCTACTTGATGGAACAACTGTAACGGCTGAAGATATAGGAAGACACAATGCTATTGATAAAGCAATTGGAAAGTGTAAACTGCAAGGTCTTGATACAACAAAATCAATTTTGTTTGTAAGTGGAAGATTAAGTTCTGAGATGGTTACAAAGGCTGTGATGCACAAAATCCCAATAGTTGTATCAAGAACAGCACCAACTCATTTAGGAGTTCAAACAGCACATAAGCACGGTCTTACACTTATTGGATTTGCAAGAGGTAAAAAGATGAATCTTTATACTCACAGTGGAAGAATTGATGTCTAGTATTGACGATAATTTTGAATTTATTTTAAGTGATGAGCAAAGAAAGATAGTTTTTGAAAATCTTGATGATAATAAAAAACTATCTTGTTTAAAAGCATTTAAAGTAGCCAAAAAGATGAAAGTTCAAGCTAAAGATATGAGTGCAATTACAAAATCTTTAGGCGTTAAAATAACAGATTGTGAGCTTGGAGTATTTGGCTCTTTAGATTTTTTAGCTAAAGATGAAGTGATTTATAATAGATTAAAAAAGAGTTATAAAGAGCAAAGAATTCCTTGTAAAAATTTGTGGCAAGAGGCAAAGAGTTCATCTTTAAGAGTAGTTGGATCAACTCTTAAAAACTCTGATATTGAAGTAAGTTATTGCCAACTAGGATGTTTTAGAGAAAAAAAAGGGCTTAAAAGTGGAAATCAAAGTTAAAATTTGGATTGAAGATAATAAGCAAAATCTTATTTTTGGAAGTGGAAAAACAGAGATTTTAAAAGAGATTGAAAAAACAGGTTCAATTAGTGATGCTTCAAAAAATTTAAATATGAACTATAAAAAAACGTGGAGTCATATAAAAATCCTTGAAGAGTTTATTGAAGATAGTTTAGTTGTTACAAAAAAAGGAAGGGCTGTTGATAGTGGTTCACAATTAACTACTAAAGCAAAAGAGTTAATAGAGCTTTATGAAATTTTAGAAAAAGATATAAAAGAGTACTCAAAAAAGAGATTTAATGAACTTTTTTTAAGTGAAAACTTAATAAAAATAAAGGATAAGTAAAAGTGTATAGACTAAATTTTTTACAGTATAAAAATATGCAAAACTTGCATATTAAAGATAGTTTATCTTTGAATATTTTATCAAATAATGAAGATTATAATAGTTTAGAAGATAGTTTCAAAAAAGAGTTTGTATTTGAAAATTTAAACTATTTCTCTTTTTGTAAGAGTGGTTTTTTATATTTATTACTTCAACTAAATAAAAAAGGAAAAATTGCAGTAAGTCTTGGTGAAACTCAAAGTTTAATAGATGCTTGTGAAATTTTTTGCTATCTTGGATTTGAGATTTTATATTTAGAATTAAATAAAAATGGAAGTGTTAATTTAGATAAATTAAAAGATAAAGATATAGATTTTTTGTTTATCTCATCATATACGGTTGATACTTTTTATAAAAATAGTTTAGAAAATGTAAAACATATAACAGATGCAAAAATTATCTCAAACGCAAGTGCATCTTTTGATAAAAATAGTGATTCTATATATTTTGATTCGTATAAACTAACTGGTTTTTCAACAAAAGCAATAATACTTTTTAATCAAAATTTATTTGAAGAACAAGCTATTTTTGAAAAAGATGGAATTTCACTAAATAATATTTTTCAATCTTTGAAAAACCAAAAATTTGAAAATAGTATGAAGGAGATTTTTAAAGCAAAATTAGAAGATAGTTTAAAAGATAATCTTTACTATTTTATTGACAATAAAAATAGCTTAGAATATACACTTCATTTTGCACTTAAAGATATAAAAGCAAGAGAGTTAATAAGAACTTTAGCTTTAGATGAAATTTCAATATCAAATGGTGAAGGGTGTAGTTTAGGTTTATCAAAACCTTCAAGAGTTATTCAAGCTATGGGTTATGATGAGCTTACTAGCAGAAATGCAATAACACTTAGTTTTGAAAAAAGCTATTCAATTAGTGAAATAGATAAAATTATTAATCTCATTTCAAAAAGATATTTACAAATAAAAGTATTAAATAAAGGATAAAAATGTTTGAAAAATTAAACTATTTAGATTTTAATGAAGCAATTAAAAAGAGTTTTGAGTTGTCAAATACAACTTTAAATAGCGAAATTATTCCAATAGCTTTTTCATTAAATAAAGTTGCTAGTAAAGATATTTTATGTGTAAAAAATCTTCCAGCTTTTGATAACTCTGCTATGGATGGATTTGCTTTTAAAGTTAGTGATGCTGGAAAAACTTTAAAAATTAAAAGAGCTATTTTTGCTGGAGATAAAGATAAAAGTAGTGATGAATTACTTAATGAAAATGAATGTTATAAAATAATGACAGGAGCAAAGGTACCAAAAGATGCTGATACTATTATTGCTATTGAAAACTGTTTAAATGTAACTCAAGATAGTGCAACAATACCTGATGATATAAAAAAAGGTTCAAACTTAAGATTAGAAGCTGAAGAGTTAAAAGTTAGTGATGTTTTAATAAAAAAAGGAGAGAAAATAAACTCTTCTCATATTGCTTTACTTGCAAGCCAAGGAATAGTTATGGTTGAAGTTTATAAGCAAATTTCAATTGCTGTTTTATCAACTGGAAATGAACTCAAAGAGCCATGGCAAACAGCTTCAAATGAAGAGATATATAACTGCAACTCATTTGCAATTATTGCTCAATTAAATGAAAAAGGCTTTAATGCAACTTATTGTGGTGTTATTCCAGATGATTTAGAAAAATCAACAAATTTTATAAATAGTTTAAAAAAATATGATGTAATTATTACAAGTGGAGGTATCTCTATGGGAGATGCTGATTTTGTAGCTGATGCTTTTTTAAAAAATGGATTAGAAGTAGCTTTTCATGGTGTAAATATAAAACCAGGTCGTCCTATGATGATGGGAAATATGGATAATAGTTTGGTTATTTGTATGCCTGGAAATCCACTAACAGCAATGGTAAATATAAACCTTTTTGTAATACCAATGTTAAAAAAACTTCAAGGTGAAAATGCTTTTTATCATGGTTATATAAAAGCTATAAATCAAAGTAGTTTTAAAACAAAAATAGGGAGGGTAAATATAGTTTTAGGAAGAGTTCAAAATGGTAATTTTTATGTTACAGATAACAATAATTATGGTTCTGGAATGATTACCGCTTTTTATAAGAGTAATTCAATTTTGGTAACAAATGCTTCTACTTCAAATATACAATCAAATCAAGATGTAAAAATTATTGATTTAAATGGTATTTATTTTGAAGAGATTACAGATATTTTAAATTAAAAATTAGGAGAAAAATATGAAAAAATTATTAGCAGGTTTAGGTTTTAGTGTAGTAATAGCTAGTGGATTATTTGCAAATAGTTTAATGATGGCAACAACAACAAGTACTGAAGATACAGGATTATTAGACACTTTAGCTCCAAAATTTAAGAAAGATACAGGAATAGAGTTAAAATGGGTATCAACAGGAACAGGTAAAGCTTTAAAAATGGGTGAAAATTGTGATGTTGATGTACTTTTGGTTCATGCTCCAGAAGCAGAAAAAAAGTTTGTAAATGAAGGTTTTGGTATTGATAGAAAAGAGGTTATGTATAATGACTTTGTTATTGTTGGTTCAAAAAAAGATCCAGCCAAACTTGAAGGAAAAACTACTCAAGAAGCATTTAAAACAATTAAAGATAAACAAGCAAATTTTATTAGTAGAGGTGATAAATCAGGAACTCATCAAAAAGAGCTAGAAATGTGGAAAAATGTTAGTGATGTAACACCTGAAAAAGATAAGTGGTATATTCAATCTGGTCAAGGAATGATTATTACACTAAATATGGCTGCTGAAAAAGAAGGGTATACATTAACAGATAGAGGAACTTGGATTAAATATGAGTCACAAAAAGGTGATGCGAATACAATGAAAATAGTTGTTGAAAATGACAATTCACTATTTAATCAATATAGTGTTATTCCTGTAAATAAAAATAGATGTCCAAAAGTTCAAGAAGAATTAGCAAAAAAATTCTCTGATTGGCTAGTTAGTGCTGATACACAAAAGTTTATAGGAGATTTTAAACTTTTAAATAAACCACTATTCACACCAAATGCAAAATAATACAAATAGGAAATAGTAATAAAATATGAGTTTATTAGTAGATGGTTTTAAAGAGGCTATTGAGCTTTTAATTAGTGGAAATGATAGTGTATATTCTGCAATAATTGTTACTGTTACAGTATCTTCTTGGTCAATATTGATTAGTTTAGTATTAGGTCTTCCTTTGGGATTTTTACTAGGTTATTATCAATTTAAAGGAAAAACTGTAATAAAAACTATTGTAGATACATTTTTAGCATTTCCTACCGTTGTAATAGGACTTCTTGTATATACAACTCTATCACAAGCAGGAGCTTTTGGAGAGTATAATCTACTATTTACTCAAAAAGCGATAATTATAGGTCAGATTTTTTTAGGTTTACCTATAATTATTGCATTAACAGCAGCACAAGTTGAATCAACAGATAAAAGGTTATATCTATCTTTAAAAGGTTTGGGTGCAAAACCTTATCAAATTTTATTAACAACTTTAGTTGAAGCTAGATTTGGTCTAATGACAGCAGCAATGACAGCTTATGGAAGAATTATCACTGAAATTGGAATTTCTATGATGGTTGGTGGAAATATAAAATATCATACAAGAACAATTACAACGGCAATTTCACTAGAGACTGGAAAAGGTGAATTTGAAACAGGTATTGCTTTAGGTTTGGTACTTTTTATAGTTGCTCTTATGGTTAATATAGCATTATCAATGCTAAAAAGGAGATGGACTCAATGAATATTTTATACGAGTTAAAAAATATTGAGTATTTTTTCGATGGGAAAAGAGTTTTAAGTATTGATAATCTTATATTAGAAGAGAATAAAATTATTGGTTTTTTTGGACCAAATGGTAGTGGAAAATCTACACTTTTTTCTATTTTATCTTTTATTTGTAAGCCAGAAAAAGGTGAAATTTTAATAGATGAAAATATTAAAAAAAGCGTTGTTATGCTTCCTCAAAATCCATATTTATTAAAACGAACAGTATTTGAAAATATTGCTTATGGTTTAAAAATAAGAGGAGAAAAAGTAGATTTAAAAAATAAAGTTGAAGAGGCTTTATCTTTGGTTGGTCTTGATAGTAATTTTTCAAATAGAAAATGGAATCAACTATCAGGTGGTGAAGCTCAAAGAGTTGCTTTGGCTTCAAGGTTAATATTAAAACCAAAAGTTTTAATATTAGATGAGCCAACAGTTGGAGTTGATACAAACTCAGCACAATTAATCAAAGATGCTATTTTATTGGCAAAGCAAAAATATAATACTACAATATTTATTTCAAGTCACGATTACACATGGTTAAAACATATAAGTGATAAAAAGATAGCACTTTTTCAAGGAAGTTTAGTTGAACATGGAAATATAAATTTACTATTTCCACCATGGAGTAAAAATGAAAAAGGTGATTTAGTTAAATTTTTTATTGATGGTCAGAAAATAGTAATTCCTAACTCAAAGAGTAAAAAAAGAGATTCTGTTGTAATAATCAATCAAAATAGTATAAAAATATCTAAATTCTACAAAGATAATAAAACAGATAAATTAATAGGAACAATAACATCAATCCAAAAAGATGAAAATCAAGATAATCTACAAATAGAGTTTTCTATTTGTGGTATTAATTTCTCTTGTTTAATCTCTAAATATGAGATTCAAAAAGATATTTTGTTTCCAGGAGATAAAGTAGAAGTATTTTTCAATTTAGAGAGTGTTTGTTGGATGTAAGAGATTAAATAGTAAACTTACGATTATGTAAAAATTAGGAGCAAATATGTTTGTACAATTAAATGAGAGAGTTCTTTTAAATCTATCTAAAATAACTAGAACGAAAATAGATCATGTTGAAGATGGAATTAGAGTTAGATTTTATGAAGGTCAATATCAAGTTGCAAAGTCAAAAAGATTTGAAACAGTTGAAGAGGCTAACAAATGGCTTTTTGAATTATTAAAACCTTTTAATACAAGAAATTAAGATTTAATGTCTAAATAATATACAAATAATAAAAAATATTATAATTAAAGTCTTATTCATATAAAAAGTATTTAGAAATTATTTGATAAGCTTTTGTTTTAAAATAAAAAGGAACATAAATGAAAAAATTGTTGATAGGATTTGTAGTTCTTCTAGTAGCAGGAGCTATATTTTTTACTGTAAATAGGTCAGTTGATAAGGCTGTTACTCTAAAAATTGAAGAGTTAAATCAAAATGGTTTTTCTATAACTCAAAATAATTCTAATCTTCCAATGAAAATAAGAAAAGATGGTGAAATCCAAGTTATAGATGCTATAAAAGCATTATATTTTATAAGCAAAAATATAGAAGAGAGCCAAGCAAAAGAGGTTTTTGTTGAGTTTTTAAATATTTTTGATAGTCAATCAAAACAGTTAGCGCTTGAGGGTACAAAGTTTGATTATGAGTTCTCTTTAAATATTTTTACAAAAGAGATGAATGCAGATTTATACTTAAAAGAGTTATCAGTTGTATTACAAAATGAGTTAGAAAACAGTGAAGATGAAGCTAGTAAAGAGCTTTTAAGTATCTTAAAACAAAAGGCTATTCACTTAAAAGTAGATGATAAAATGAACTTTACTTTAGATGATATTGCATTTAGTAATAATGGTTCTTTAATATCATTAAGAGGAATAACTGGAGATAAAAATAGTCTAAATATTGCTTTATTTAAAATTATTGGTGCAAATAATGAAAGCTTTGTCTTAGAAGATATGAAAAGTTATTATAAAGAGATTGAAAAAAATATAGAGACAAAATTCTCAGTTTCAAATCTATCAATAGAGAGTGAATTTGTAAAAATGAGTATAAAAAATATCTTATTTGATGGGTCTTCTAAAAATATCAATGATAAAGTTAGCACAAAAGATAAAATCTCTTTTGATGAGTTCTCTTTTATTAGTAATGATGTTCAAAGCTTGATGAATGGTTCAAATATAATAAATGTAAAAAATAGTGAGATATCTTTTGCTTTGGATAATTTACCATATAAACAGTACAAAGAACTAATGAAAGTTATAGATAGTGAAGATGAAGATATTTTTTCAAAAGCTTTTGATAGTTTTTTTGAAGAACTTGTAAAGAATGATGTAAAAGTTTCATCTTCTGGAATTTCATCTTCATTTTCTCAAAATTCAGAGAAAATCTTTGAAAAACTAAGATATGAAGCAACCTTTTCTTTAAATAAAAATATGAAACCAGCATTGGTTAATGGATTAAAGGATATTTTTGAAAAAATTGATATAAAAATTGATTTAGATAAAGTTTCAGCAGATAAGTTAATCTTACCTTTAAAAGAGAGTTTAGGATTAAATTATAAAGATATTCCAAATGATGATTTAAAAAGATTTGAGATATCTTTAAAAGATGGTATTTATATAAATAATATAAAATTTTTAGAAGAAAAAGATTTAAAATTTACTCAACAAGAGAGTGATTTTGAATATTATGATGATGAAAATCTCACAACTTCTTATAATATGATTGGTGAAAATCTTCTAAAAATAACTTTTGGATATAAATCTTCTTTAAATGAAAATAGTCAAAAAGGTTTAGTTGTATCTTTCCCTCAATTAAAAGATAAATCGAGAGTTGTTTCTACTATTTTAGGAGATTTAAAAGAGATAAATCTTTATGAACCAAATAGTGAGCTTTTTACTATAAATCCTTATGAAAGTATTAAAAATAGCTTTTTAGCTATTGAAGCTTATGATGATACTTTGAGTGAAAATTCACTAAAAGAGTTTAGTATAATTTTAAATATAAAAGATTTTAAAGATGAGATTTTAGAGATAAATTTTAGAGCTTATTCAATTGGTTCAACTGATCCAAATGGAACTATAAACTATGAGATCTCTCCAAAAATAGGAACTAGTTTTACAAAAGATGAACAGC
This sequence comes from Aliarcobacter cryaerophilus ATCC 43158, assembly GCF_003660105.1. Classification (NCBI taxonomy): domain Bacteria; kingdom Pseudomonadati; phylum Campylobacterota; class Epsilonproteobacteria; order Campylobacterales; family Arcobacteraceae; genus Aliarcobacter; species Aliarcobacter cryaerophilus. Next base: position 1,176,827 of record NZ_CP032823.1, on the reverse strand, counting down.
AGTATCCTGTGAAAATTTCTGATATTGAATTATCTGAAGTAATTGAGCAAAAAGTAGAGTAAATTTATTTAGAAAGCCTTGCTTTCTAAATAGCTTTTTTTGTTTTCATAATCTCTTTTTCTATTAGTATAAATAAAAAAGGGATTAAAGAGTATATAAATAGTTTTAAACTAAATAAAAACTCCCACTTGTAGTGTTTCATAGCATTATATAAAGCTATACAAAAAAATATAAAAAATATTCCATGCATCATTCCAAATATCTTAACAGCCATAGGTTCTTCAAAGAGATATTTTAGAGGCATTGCTAGAAAAACTAGTATTAAATAAGAGATTCCTTCAATTACAGAGATAGCTCTAAATTGAGAAAATTTCGTTCGTAACATTTCACACCTTTTATTTTTTCTTTTAAGTATAGTAAACTATTCTTTATCAAAGGTTAATATAACACCATTTTAAGTAGAATCCGCAGCATGAATATAGAAAATAAAAATATAATATTAACAACACTAAACTCAAGATTTTCTCACTCAAGTCTATCTTTAAGATACTTGTTTGCAAATTTAAAAGAGTTAAAAGATGAAGCAAAAATTTTAGAGTTTGTAATAAATAGTCAAACTCAAACAATAGTTGAAGAGATTTTAGAGTACAAACCAAAAATTGTAGCAATTTCAACATATATTTGGAATGCAACAGATGTTGCAGAAATTGTAAAATATATAAAACTAATTAGCCCAAATACAATAGTTGCTCTTGGAGGTCCAGAAATTAGTCATTTACCACATAGAGTAGATTTTGAAAAAGCAGACTACTTTATGTTTGGAGAGGGTGAAATAAGTGTTTATAACTTATGTAAAAATATCTTAGGTGGAATAAGACCAAAAGATAAGATAATTCAAGCAAAGCCAGTTGAGTTTGATAAGATTGAACTTCCTTATGATTACTATACAGATTTTGATATAAAAAATAGACATATTTATATAGAAAGCAGTCGTGGTTGTCCTTTTACTTGTGAATTTTGTTTATCTAGTATTGATAGTAGTATGAGATATTTACCAGTTGATGTTTTTTTAAATGAGATTGACAAACTTTGGAATAGGGGTGCTAGAAACTATAAGTTTATAGATAGAACTTTTAATCTAAAGATTTCTTATGCAAAGGCTATTTTGGAATATTTTTTGGCAAAAGATGAGGACTATTTTTTACACTTTGAAGTAATTCCTGATAATTTCCCACCTGAGTTAAGAGAGCTTTTAAAAAAGTTTAAAGCGGGAAGTTTGCAACTAGAAGTTGGTATTCAAACTCTAAATTTAGATGTAGCAAAACAGATAAATAGAAATTTAAAAATGGAAAAAATCAAAGATAATTTAGCATTTTTGAGTAAAGAGACAAATGCACATATGCATATTGATTTAATTGTTGGATTACCAGCTGAAACAATAGAAAGTTTTGCACAAAATCTTAATTTACTATATACTTTAAGTAGTGGTGAAATTCAAATAGGAATATTAAAAAAACTCTCTGGAACTACCTTAAATAGGCACGATGAACTGCATGGTATGGTTTATAATCCAAACCCACCTTATGATATTTTACAAAATAATTTAATACCATTTGAGCTTATGCAAGATATGAAAAGATTTGCTAGATTTTGGGATATTGTTTACAATAGTGGAAATTTTGTAAAGAGTTCAAAACTACTTTTTAAAGATGGAAAAGTTTTTGAAAATTTCTTTGACTTTAGTAAATGGATATATAAAAGAAGTGAAAGTACTTTTAAAATCTCACTTGATAGGGTTGCCGAGTATTTATTTGAATATTTAAGCCGTGATTATGAAGAGGAGATTTTAGTAAAAACAATTTTGGATGATGTTATGATGATTGAAGGAAGAAAAATCCCACCATTTTTGAAAAAATATAAAAAATATGAGAAAGATTTTATTCAAATTGAGCAAAGCCGTGCAAATAAAAGACAGATAAAAAGAGTTGATGATGAACTATAGAATGATTATTTTTTCGCTTTTAGTCCTCTATATTTTTGTAGATATTTTACACACATATTTTATTAAGTAAGTGAGATTTACTCACTTACCTAACTCTATTTTTTAAATACTTTTGTAATTTTTGAAAAAATAGGAACTATTAAAACTACAATATACCCTACAATTGCACCTAAAATAATTTCACTAAAGAATCCACCAAGAGGAATAGCTTTTAAAATTTCGTTAAAAGAACCTAAAACATGAGTTTCATGAGCGATAATTCCACCACCAACGGCAAGCATTGCAATAGTTCCTAAAACTCCAATAGTTTTTATAATATAAGGCATAGATTTTACAAAACCATCTCCAATTTTTTGTAAAGAAATATTTTTTTTCTCTTGTAAATAAAATCCAATATCATCTAGTTTTATAATAAATGCAACTATTCCATATACAAAAACTGTTGTTAAAATTCCTACACTTATTAAAACCATAAGTTTTGTTATAAAATCACTATTATCTAAAAGACTTAAACTAATAACAATTATTTCAAAAGATAAAATAAAATCTGTTTTAATAGCACTTTTTACCTTTTGCTCTTCAAAATCTTCATTTGAACTCTCTTTTTGATTTGTTTGCTCATCTTCTTGATGATGACCAAATTTTTCTAAAATAGACTCAACTCCCTCATAAGCCAAATAAGCCCCTCCAATAATCAAAATAGGAGCAATAGCCCAAGGAGCAATATAGCTTAAAAGTAAAACAACAGGAATAATAATAAATTTATTTATAAAACTTCCCTTTGCAATTTTATAAACAATTGGAAGTTCTCTTAAAGCTGCTTTTCTTTTTGCTTCAAGAATAGCAACTTCTCTTATGTGTTCAAGCTCTTTTAAAATCTCTTTTTGAGTTTTTTCATCTAATTTTTTTACATTCTCTTCAAACTCTTCAACTGATGAAGCTTTTTCTAGCTCTTTTTTTAGTATTTCTGAAGTTGTTTCATTTGTAAAGTTTGCAATAGCAGCAAGATCATCTACTAAAAGACCACTAGATTTTATACTTGCTAGTTTTGTATAAGTTGCTATATCATCAAATAGAAGACCAATATCATCAAGTGAAGTTGCAAGAGATTTTGCAGTTGTAGCTGCAGTTTTTCCTGCAAGTGAACCAATATCATCTGCTAATATTGATAAATAGCCCAATAATCCAGCCATTAAATTCCTTTTTTATAGTTTTTAAAATTGAAATAGTATTGAAAATCTACTAAGATAAATATATAGTCTAATAGTTTTCTATATTCTCAAAACTCCAACCACCATTCTTTAGTAGCTGAATCAGAGTTTTTAAGTTCTCTTTTCCATTGAAATTATTGCTAAACATAAAATCATGCATTAGAAGAACTACTTTATTTTCTTTGCTTGATAGATTTTTCTGATAGATTTTTTCCATAGAATTATATATTTCTTGAGGAGTTAGTATTGGTCTTCCATTTTTTTCATAAGCCCACTCTACATCCCAACCATAAATATAATAACCCTCTTTATAAATATCATCATAACCAAAAATCTCTTTTTCTCTTTGTATTTTTTCTATCATATTGTCATTTTTAGTAATTGTTGGAAGTCTAAAAACATTTCTTCCCGCAAGTCTTACTGGTAAAAAAGCAGATGAAGTATTTGAAATATTATCAAGACCTATTATTGAATTTGCCTTTTTTATATCTTCTACAACTAAAAGGGGATCACTATAAAACTTTCTATATCTATTGTTTGCATGAGAATATGTATGGTTTGCTATTAAAATATTTGGATAGTTTATAGCATCTTTATATATATTTTGAAAATTTTCAATTTGACAACCAATAAAAAACATAGTAACAGGAATATTCTCTTCTCTTACAGTCTCTATTATATTTTTTGTTGCTCTTATTGGACCATCATCGAAAGTTAAAAGTGCTATTTTATTATTTGTAGTTGCAAATGAGTATATTGATAAAATTGTAAAAATAGATAAAACTCGACCAATCATAAACACAAAATCCCCTAAATGCTTAAATTAAATTGTGTATAATACAAGAAACTGAATAAAAGAAGAGAAAAATTGGATAAAATTTATGATTTAATAGTTATTGGTGCAGGACCTGCTGGAATAATGGCAAGTATAAGTGCAGCAAAGGATTTAAAAAAGGTATTAATAGTTGAAAAAATGCCACAAATTGCTCTAAAATTAAAAGCAACAGGTGGAGGAAAATGTAATCTTACAAATACTTTATCTCAAGATGATTTTTGTACTAAATTTGGTAAAAGTGGAAGATTTATAAAAGATGCATTAGATAGTTTTACAAGAGATGATTTGCTTGCTTTTTTTGCTTCAATTGGAGTTCCTACGATTGCTAAAGATGGATTTAGAGTATTTCCCGTAAATCATAGTTCAACAATTATTTTGGAAGCATTGAAAAATGAGCTTGAAAGATTAGATATTGAAGTTAAAACTTCAATAGATATAAAAAATATAAAAAAAGAGGAAGATATTTTTGAAATAAAGACAGATGAAGAGATTTTTAAAAGTAAAAATATAGTTTTAGCAACTGGTGGTTTAGGTTATCCAACTTTAGGAGCGACAGGAGATGGATATATTTTTGCTTCATCTTTTGGTCATACAATAACACAAACAACTCCAGCTATGATGCCACTTTTTACCAAAGAGAAAAATTTTGCTTCTTGTAAAGCTGATACAATTGCAAAAGCTATACTAAAAGTAAATATTCCAAAATATAAAAACTTAAAACTAACAGGAGATTTAATCTTTACAAAAGAGGGTTTGCGAGGTCCAGTAATTTTAGATTTTGCTAGAGAAATTACTCCAATTTTAGAAAAATATGATGAAGTACCGCTTTTGATAAATTTCTTAAAAGGTAAAAATGAAGAGGATATTTTTCAACATTTTAAAAATGAAATAGCGAAAAATCCACAAGATAATATTTTACAAAATTTAGAAACTTTACTTGCAAGTAGTGTTTCTAAAGAGATTTTAAATATTTGTGAAATTGATGAAAATTTAAGATTTAAACAAATAGAGGGAATTAAAAGAGAGAAACTAATAAAAACTCTATCTTGGACACCTTTTACTATTGTTGGACACGATGGATTTAGACAAGCTATGATTACAAGAGGTGGAGTTGCTTTAAAACAGATAGAGCAAAAAACTATGCAAAGCAAAATTGTAAAAGGTTTATACTTTTGTGGTGAAGTTGTAGATATTGATGGACCTTGCGGTGGATACAATCTTCAATGGTCTTTTTCTAGTGGTTTTTTAGCTGGAAAATTGAATAATAATATTTAATAAGAATTAGGAAAAATATGAAAAAAACAGATTTAAAACACTATATATTTATAATTTTAGGCTCATTTGCAATGGCATTTGGTACGGTGAGTTTTTTGTCTCCAAATGAGATAATTACAGGTGGAGGAGTAGGTATCTCTTTACTTTTACATTCAATTTTTCCACAAATCACTTTAGGTATTATTATTGCAGTTGTAAGTATCCCATTTTTGATTTTATCTTATATCTATTTTGGAAAATATTATCTATTTAAAACATTTATTGTAGTTGTTCTTTTGTCAACATTTACAGATGTATTAAAGGAAGTTTTAAAAATAGGAGCAATAACAAATGATATTTTAATAGCTGCAGTTTTTGGTGGAATTTTTATAGGTTTAGGTGTTGGATTAGTTATAAAAGGAAGAGCATCTACAGGAAGTACATCGGTTGTAGGAGAAATAGTTGCAAAAAAGACAAAGTACAAGGCAGCAGAAGTTTTATTAGCTATTGATGCAACAATTATGTTTGCTTCAGTTTTTATTTACAATGATATAGATAAATCACTTTACAGTATGCTTAGTGTTTATGTTGGAATTAGAGTACTTGATATTATTCTAACAGGAAGACCATCTAAAAAGATAGTAAATATTGTATCAAACAATGTTGAAGTTTTAAAAGAGCAAATAAGAGAACGAATAGAAGAACACGGTACTATTTTAACAGGAATAGGTCTTCATCAAGGACAAAATAAAACTATTATTTACGTTACAGTTGATGCTGGAAAGATTGATTTATTAAAAAATTTAATCACTAAATATGACCCAGATGCTTTTATGATAATCACAGAAGCATCAGAGTTTCTAGGCAGAGGGTTAAAGTAGTTTTGCTTTGATGCAAAGGTTGATTTAGTTGCAAATTAAAAAAAATATACTATAATGTAATATTAATTATTAAATACAAATAGGAATATAATATATGTTATTGATGAAACTTGAAGCACGAGAGAAATTTGCATTTTTACAATTGGCTCATTATTTAGCAAGAGTTGATAATAGTTTTGGAAGAGAAGAAGAAGAAGTTATCTTAGAGTATTGTGATGAAATGGGAATTGAAAATATCGATTCATTTGATATGGATAATTTTAATTTAGAAGCAACTTTAAATAATTTTAAAAGTCAAAGAAGTAAAAAAATTGTTGTTTTAGAACTTATGATATTAGTTCATATTGATAGTGTTTTTAATATAAATGAGCAAATTTTGATAGAAAAAATTTCTCAAAACTTTGGTATTGGAAATAAAGATTTAGATGATTTTTCATCTTGGGGAAAATCTGTTGCAAAACTTTATGAGATAGCAAAAGTTTATATGAGTGATGATTACGAGGAGTTGATATCTTAAATTATGAGTAAAAGTATGGAAATCATTAGGCTTTTAAATGAAAGAATTGACAATTTATTAGAAGAGCATGCAAAAATAAAACTTGAAAAAATAGCTCTTGAGCAAAAAATAAGCGAACTAATAGATGAAAATGATAAGCTTGAAAGAAACAATCAAGATATGATTTTAAAAATTGATAGTACATTAACTTTAATAAAGGCGAATACAAGTGATTAAGGATTTGACATTTCACATAAATAACAAAGCTTACACAATTTCTGTCGATGAAGAGCTTGAAAAAGAGCTTTGTAAATATTTAGATACTGAAAAAAATAATGATACAAAATCCCTTCTTTTAGCATATTTAAAGCTAAATCAAGAATATAGAACTTTTAGAAAAGAGGTTGAGGATATTGCAAATAAAATTGCGGGGTTTTAGAAAAAAAGCATTTTCTACTCTTGAAATAGTTATTTTTATAGTAGTTATTGCTACTATTTTATCTTTTTTGCTCCCAAAACTTAATACTTTTTTGGAAAATAGTGATTTAGTAAAACTAAAATCAGATATAGCACTTATAAAAAATGGTATACAAAAAGATAAAGCAAAAAATATATTAATACAAAAATTTGATTATATAAACAAATTAGATAATGCAAACATAGATGTTGAAAACGAGAAGTTATTTGAATATATTTTGGATTTTCCTTTTATTTCAACTTCTACAAATGCATCTAAAAATGGATATTGGGCAAAAGTATCAGATGATAAATATATATTTTTCACAAGAAAGAATAAATATGAATTTTTATTAAAAGATAGTCAATTTTTATGTGCAAGTAGTGAAAAATTATGCGAGGATATATTTTGAACTATTATGAAGTAGCGATTTTAAAATCTCCTTTACAAAACTTAACTTACGAAAGTGAAGAGATTATTGAAAATGGCTCTTTGGTAGAAGTTATTTTAGCAAAAAGAAAAAATTCAAATTTAGCAGTAGTTATAAAAAAAGTAGATAAACCAGATTTTAAATGTAGTACAATTTTGAGTATAAAAGATGAGTTCTATACTGATTGTATGATTGAAATTGCCGATTTTGTTAGTAAATACTATATTTGTTCTATGGGATTTTCTTTGAGTTTATTTCAAGCTTTTAATAAAAATATTTGTTATGAAAATTTGAGTACTGATTATAAAAAAGAGATAAATTTGTCATCTTTTCAAAAAGAAGCAAAAAGTTTTTTAGATAGTAAAAAACAAGCTCTTCTTTTTGCAAAAACTGGTGCTGGAAAAACTGAAATATATATAAAAACTATAAAAGAGGTTTTAAAACAAGGAAAACAAGCAGTTTTTTTAATGCCAGAAATCTCTCTTACTCCACAAATGGAAAAAAGACTTGAAGAAGTTTTTGATTCAAGTGTTGCAATTTGGCATTCAAAAGTAACTATAAAAAGAAAAAAAGAGATACTATTAAAACTTCAAAATGGTGAGATAAAATTAATAGCAGGTGCAAGATCAGCTCTTTTTTTACCTTATAGTAATTTGGGTTTGATTATTGTAGATGAAGAGCATGATAACTCTTATAAAAGCGATACTACTCCTAGATATAATGCAAAAGATTTAGCAATTTTTATAGCAAAAAAGTTTGATTTAAGACTTATTTTAGGAAGTGCAACACCTTCTTTAAATAGTTTTTATAAAATTCCATATTTTGAGCTTGATAAGACATTTTATGAGACAAAAAAGAGTTATATTTTTGAAAATAGTGGTCAAAATATTTCAGAAAAAACTCTTCATTTGATAAAAAAAAGTATTGAAAATAAAAATCAAACAATAGTTTTTTTACCTACACGTGCAAATTTTAAGCATCAAATTTGTTTTGATTGTGGGAAAAGTGTTGAATGCCCATTTTGTAGTGTTTCTATGAGTTTGCATAAAAATGATTTGGCTCTGAAATGCCACTATTGTGGATTTGCACAAAAAATTCCAGAGTTTTGTCCATCTTGTAAAACAGGAATTGTAAGAAATCATAGGGTTGGAACTGCCCAAATAGAAGAAATCTTAAAAAATGAGTTTCCTAATAGTATTATAAAAAGATTTGATAAAGATAGTGTAAATAGTGAAAAATCTTTAAAAAAGATTTTAGATGAGTTTAATGAAAATAAAATAGATGTTTTGGTTGGTACTCAAATGCTTTCAAAAGGACATGATTATCACAATGTAAAACTTGCAGTTGTACTAGGTATGGATAGTTTGCTAAATATGAGTTCATATAAAGCAAGAGAAAATGCCTTGAGTTTGCTTTTGCAAATATCTGGAAGAAGTGGAAGAAATGGCTTTGGCGAGGTTATAATTGAGACAAAAAATGAAGACTTTTTTAAATATTATTTAGAAGAATCAAATTATAAAGAGTTTTTAAAAAGTGAGTTAGAATTTAGAAAAGATTTGTATCCACCTTTTGTAAAATTAGCAAGAGTAATTTTATCTTCAACAAATGGTTTAAAAGTAAAAGATGAATTACAAGAGATTGTAAAAGATTTAAAAAACAATAAAGATATTGAAGTTGTAGGATTTGGCGAGTGCGCAATTTTTAGAATTTCAAATAAATATAGATATGAAGTTGTTATTCGCTCAAAAGATGTAAAAGCACTTTTAAAATCTTTACACTATTTGAAATCAAATAATATTTCAATAGATATGGATACAATTTATTAGAATTTGAGTAAAATTGATATTAAAATGAGGAGAGCAATATGATAAATACAAAAGAAGATTTTAAGGCACTTGTTGAGAGTATAGAAAAAGAGAGTTGGTATAAACAACCTTTAGGATTTGGAATTGCTAGAGTTAGCAGAGGAGTTTTAAATTCAAACTTGATTTTAGAAGCTACATTTCCAGTTGTAAATTGGAATGAAAATCATAAAAGTGCTGCTATATTTTTGGCAGCTTTAAAACAAAGTGGACACAATATTGATTGTACAAAAAGTGAAGCTGTATTTGATATTTGTGATGGTTTCTTAGGATATTGTGTAGAAGCATTTAAACCATTTTATGAAGAAAAAGAGCTTCACAAAAACCTTCAAGTAATCTCTACACTAGCTACATTGCCACTTGATAGTGGATTAAGTGGTGATGATTTTAAAGTTGTATTTGTTTTTAAAGATGAAAAACCACAAAGTGTAGAAGCTACATATTTAAAATTGTATGCAAAATATAGCAAAAAAACAGATGAGCCAAATCTTGAAGGAATAGAAGATTTACTTACAAATTGTGCTTGGATAGATGCTATTCCTTTGGAGCTTGATTGGTTAAGACAAAATGAGATTTTATTAAAAGTTGGAGCAAAATATCCAAAGGTTGATTATGTTGGTAAATATTCAAGATTTTTAAGACATATTATCCCATCAAATGATGAAACTTCTTGCAAAGCAACTCTTTTAAAATAGTTAAATAGCAAGATTATCTTGCTATTTATTTTTATATATATTTTTTGTTTTTAGAATCAAATAAGTTTAAAATGTTTTTATATTCATTTGCAAACTCTAAGTTTATTAAAGAGCTTTTTTTATCAATAATATCTAAAGCTCTTTTGATATTTTTCTCTTCAAAAATATCAAAAAGGGCATCTTTGAAATCTTCAAAATTTAAGTTTTCTTGAGTTATTCTTAAAACCTGAGCCAAAATATAGTTGAATTTTTTATTTGATTGTTCAAGGTAAAAAATAGCCTCTTCATACTCTTTTAATTTAATCAAGACATCAGCTTTGAATTCACCTAAAGAGAAATCCTCTTTAAAAATAACTCCAATAAATGCACCCATATTTATAGAGTCATCAAAGCCATTTAATTCATCAAGTAAATTTTCTAAATCATATTTATCTTTGTTTAAAATAAAATCTCGGATTAGTTTTCCTTGATTTTTATTGTTGTAAATCATATCTTCAAGTGGATAAATCTCCGAAAAATCTGGAACAATCATATGACAAGAGTAGAATCCTAAATAGTCATATTCTCTAAGATATATTGTTTTGTTTTCTTTATTTAAAATCTCTTTTAGAATTATAAATTGTTCACTACTTTGTTCTATATCAAATTTCCAAGGAGTATAAATAAATGATTTTTTAGAACTTAAAAACTGTAAGCCTACTTTTGCATTTGAATCAACAAAATGAGACTCTAAATTTGAGTTTGAAGCAATATCTTCCATATCAAAAGTTGGTTTCTCAAAGCTATCTAGTTCATCTATTTCTCTTCCTTGTAAAAGCTCCGTTAATGTTCTTTCAATTGAAACTTCCAAAATAGGGTGGCTTCCAAAAGATAAAAAAAGTGTATTATTTTTTGGATTTATAAAAGCTATTGCTGTAACTGGATATATTCCACCCAAAGATGAATCATAAACTTTTATTTTAAATCCTTTTTCTTCTAAAGATTTTATATCTTCAGATATTTTTGAAAACTTATTTAAAACCTCTTTTGGAAACTCTGGAAGAGCTAGACCATCTTTTATAACTTTTATTTTTACATTTCTTTCAAATATCTCACAAAGAGCTTGAACTTTTGCTTCATCTTTTGTGTTTCCTGTTGATAAACCGTTACTTGCATAAAGATTTGCTAGTAAATTTATAGGAAAATATACTTTTTTTTGTGAAGTTTGATTTATAAAAGGTAAAGAGATTATTTTTGAAAAATCATTTGAGTTAAAATCCAAAAAATCATCTTTTTCAATACCTTCTAAAGTATAATACTTTTTTATCTCTTCATCCAAAAAATCACTATTTTTATCAAATGCTTTTTGGTCTGGAAAAAAAGTTCTATTTTCTAAATAGTAATCATTAAAATATAGATTTGTTTGTAATCTTTCTATAAATTCACCATAAGCACTAGCTAAACAAGAGTCAGATATTGAGCCTTTACCATTTGAAAAAATATAATTGTTAGCACCTTCAAAACTTAGGTTTACCGAAAAACTATTTTTTACAGGATTTTTCTCTTTAGAAAGCCTTATTTTATAACCTAAATCATCTATTATTTTTTTCATTTTTGTTAAACTTACTTCTAGTGGAGCATCTTTTGACAGTAGTTTCATTTTACTTCTTTCTTAAAAATTTTGTGAAGTATAGCCAAAGATTTTGTTGTTTTAGTGCTTATTTAAATATTTTATTAATTTTAAATATTTTTTTTCGATGCTTCAAAAGCTAATAAATTCTCTTTTCTCTCAATCCCCCATCTATAACCACTCATAGCTCCGCTTTTTGCTATAACTCTATGACAAGGAATAAGGTAGCCAATATGATTTTTACCAATAGCATTTGCAACAGCTCTTATTGATTTTGGTTTATCTACAATATTTGCAATATCGCTATAAGTTGCAATCTCTCCATTTGGAATATTTATTAATGCTTTCCAAATATTTATTTGTAGGTTTGTTCCTTTTACCAAAAGTGGATATTTTTTATTTTTTATAAAGATATTTTCCAAATATTCGCTTGCTAGTTTTTCATCAAAAACTAAATTTGCATTTTCCCAAAGTTCATTAAATCTTTGAAAAATATCTTTTTTATTGTTATCACAAAAACCCAAATAGCAAATTCCTTTAGATGTAAAACCTATTAAAGCTTCACCAAAAGGAGTTTTTCCAAAACCATAAGTAATTTGTACATCTTTACCTTTTTCTTTCCACTCTTTTGGAGTAACGCCTATTAGATTTACAAAAAGCTCATGAAGCCTACTAGTACTTGATAGTCCAATATCTAAACTACTATCAAGAATAGATTTGGACTCTTTTATATGCTCTTTTGCATAGTTTAAAGTAACACTATGCAAAAATTGTTGAGGAGTAAGACCAACATAATCTTTAAAAACTCTTATAAAATGGTATTTACTCATTCCAACATTTAAAGCAATCTCATCAATACTTGGATGAGATTTAAAGTTTTCATCTATGTATTTGATAGCTTTTTCTATTTGATTATAAGTAGAACTATTTTTTTCTATTTCCACTTTTTTCTCTTTATTAATACGTCGAACTAGTGTAAATAACAAATTTAGAAGCTAGTTCTTCAAGCTCTTTGTTTATTTTTTTATGTAACTCTTTATCTTCAATATTATCTAATACATCACAAATTTTATTTGCAATATATTCAAACTCTTTCTCTTTCATTCCTCTTGCAGTTAGTGCAGGAGATCCAATTCTAATTCCACTTGTAACAAATGGACTTCTAGTTTCTCCTGGAACTGTATTTTTATTTACAGTAATTCCAGCATCACCTAAAGCAGCATCAGCTTCTTTTCCTGAGAATGGTTTATTTAAGAAACTTACTAGAACAAGATGATTATCTGTTCCACCACTTACTATATCATATCCTCTTTTTACTAGCACTTCACCTAATACTTTTGCATTAGCTTTTACTTGTTTTGCATAATCTTTCCATTTTGGATCAAGTATTTCTTTAAATGCAACAGCTTTTGCAGCAATTACATGAACAAGTGGTCCACCTTGAAGTCCTGGGAAAATTGCACTATTTATTTTTTTAGCAATCTCTTCATCATTTGTCATAATCATTCCACCTCTTGGACCTCTTAGAGTCTTATGAGTTGTTGTTGTTACAACGTGAGCATGAGGGAATGGACTTTGGTGTTCATTTGCAGCAACAAGTCCTGCAATATGAGCAATATCAGCAAATAAAATAGCTCCAACAGAGTCAGCTATTTCTCTAAATCTTTTAAAATCAATCTCTCTAGCATATGCACTTGCACCACAAACAATTATTTTTGGTTGAACTATTTTTGCAATCTGCTCAACTTTATCATAGTTAATTCTTCCATCAAGTTCAACACCATAATAAAATGCAGAGTAGTTTTGACCAGAGAAGCTTGGTTTACTTCCATGAGTTAAATGTCCACCATGAGATAAATCCATACCTAATATTTTATCACCAGCTTTTAATAATGCTGCATATACTGCACCATTTGCCTGAGATCCACTATGAGGTTGAACATTTGCATATTTACAAGCAAATATTTCACAAGCCCTATCAATTGCTAGTTGTTCTACTTTATCAGCTTGTTCACATCCACCATAATATCTTTTATATGGATAACCTTCAGCATATTTATTTGTAAATACACTTCCCATTGCTTGCATTACTGCTGGACTTGTAAAGTTTTCACTTGCAATCATCTCAAGATGATTTGTCTGTCTTTCAAGCTCAGCTTCAACTATCTTAAATACCTCAATATCAGCTACCTCTAAATTATCGTTTGTGATATAGTTCATTTATCTCTCCAATTTTTATTTTTCAAATTTTAACAAAATTGTAGTTTATAAACAATCCAAAAATTGCTAAATATTAATCTTCTAAAATTTCATCATCATTTGATAATTTTTTTTCTCTAAATATTGCTTTAGCATCTATCTCTAAATAAAAACTAGCATAATTCTCACTTTGAGCCAAATCTACATTTTTTATAACATCAGCAAAATTTATAACTTTTGCATCTTCTTTTTTTTCCCCAAATTTACAATCAAAAAACCAAGAGTTGAAACCATCTGGTAGTTTTTTACTTTTTTCTCTTTTTATATATTTTCGTATATCATTCTTGATACTATCAATTTGTCTCTCTCTTGTTTTATTTGGTATATCTATTAAAAATAGTTTTTTCACTTTAAATCCTTTTTAAATGGTTCCTATTTTAAAAGGAACTGTAATTTTTTTTTGACTACTTTTTATAGCGGGGAATTAAAAATCCCCTAAAAAGTAGCAAAAACCTAAAGAGCTTTAAGAATAAAGCTTTATTAAAAGTGGATTATATCAAGAAATATTTGATATAATCATTGATATTATGAAAAAAGAGAAGATTTGCAGTTTAAAATTACAAATAAGATAAAAAATTTAGAAATAGGTGAATTAAAAGATAATCTTTTTCACTATTCTTACGATAGCAAAACTTTAAAATCTCTATTTAAAAATAATATTTCAAAAGATAATATCTCTTATATTACAGCTCATAGCAGTTTTAAAGGTGAGATTTACGAAAATATAATATATGAACTTTTGATGGATTATGCTTTAAATAACGATGATATAAAAGGTTTTGTGCTAAAAGGTCCATATCAAGATATGGAAAACAAGTTTATAAAAAGTGGACTTTTAATTGATAGAACTTCACAAATAGTTTTTAAATCAGCATATAAAGATATAAGCGAATTTGATGCAATGTTTTTTACTGAAGATAAGCTATATTTTGTAGAGATGAGTACTTCAAAAAAGACTTCAAGCTTAAATAAAAGACTTGCAAAAAAATATGCACTTTTAAAGATGATATTTCCATATTTAGAGATAAATGCTTTGATTGTCCTTACATCTGGCTCTATTGGTTTAAACAACTTTCCTTCATATGCAACTATTTGGGTAACAAAAGATTTAGATGATGATGATTTAATAGAAAAAATTATTTTTGCTAAAAAAGTTAAAAATGATTTACAAACATTAAAAGCTCCAGAAAATAAGAAATATTTAGAAGCTTTTAGTTTAAAATATAAAAAATTTGCATATTTTCCAACTTTGGAGTGGATTTTAAATGGTGCTAGAAAAAATCCAAAATTTAAAATTGATTTAAGTTTTTTCTCAAATTCTAAAATGAATTTATATTTTGATATTTATACAAAATTATATATTGGATATTTGAATATAGATTGTTTTAGAGAATTTTATAAAGATTTTGAAATGGAGCTAGAAAGTGATAGAGTTTTTGTAACTTTAGAAAAAGTTACTCAAACTCAAATTGATATAGTGTATTATGCAAAATTAAAAAATAAGAAATTATATAGAATAAGAGTAGAAGATGGTCAAATACCATCTATAAAAGAGAAAGAACCAGATGGTTTTACAAATGCAGAAGTAAGATTTTTTTCAAAAGTTTTAGAGGATAGGCATCTTTTAAATTCAAAAGATATAAACCATATTTTAAAAAATATTTCAATAATTGAATTTAAAAAATGACACTACTTATTACCTATTTACTTTTAACTCTTGTTTTATCCTTTCTGTGCTCACTACTTGAAGCTACACTTTTATCTTCAACTTCTTCATATATTGAGAGTTTAGATAAAAAAGGTTATAGCCAAAAAACTGTTGAGTTAGCAAAGGATGTAAAACAAAATATTGATAAATCAATATCATCGATATTGACTTTAAATACTTTTGCAAATACTATGGGAGCAGCTGGTGTTGGTGCGCAAGCTGCTATTATATTTGGTTCAAACTGGCAAGCTGTAATTGCTTTTGTTTTAACTTTAATGGTACTTTTTATATCTGAGATATTTCCAAAAACTCTTGGTGCAATTTATTGGAGAAATTTTATAGTTCCAGCTACTTATATAATTTCATTTATGGTTAAAGTAACTTACCCTTTTATTTTTCTTGCTACTTTTATAACAAATGCTTTACAAAAAGGTAGAAAAAACGAGGCAAACTTTTCAAAAGATGAGATTATTACAATAGTAAATATGAGTGAGAAAGAGGGAGTTTTACAAGCAAAAGAGAGTATTTTAATAAAAAATTTGTTTAAACTAAAAAATATAAAAGCAAAAGATATTATGACTCCAAGAACTGTTGTATTTGCTTTTGATTCTAAAACAACTGTAAAAGAGGCACTTTTAAATGATAATTTATATGTTTATTCAAGAATACCTGTTTATAATGATTCAATAGATGATATAGCAGGAGTTGTTTTTAAACAAACTATTTTAGAAAAAAGAGTCAAAAAGAAAAAGAATACTATTTTAAAAGATATTATGGTTCCTATTCATAAGGTTCCAGAAAATTTATCTGTATCAGTTTTATTTGATCTATTTATTAGAATGAAAATGCATCTATTTCTCGTTCAAGATGAATATGGTCAAACAAGTGGAGTTGTAACACTTGAAGATACTCTAGAAACAATGCTTGGTATTGAAATTGTTGATGAAATGGATCAAGTTACAGACATGCAAGAGTTTGCAAAAGATGAGAGTAAAAGATTACAAAGAGTATAAAAAGGGTTATATATGAGTAGCTTAAACAAAGAGATAAATTTTGCTAGAGTATTTTACTTTCCAAATATGGAAATTTTTTAAAAATTATGATAATTAGAGTTGTAGCAATACTTTTTTTACTAATATTTGCATCTTTTGAAGCAAAAAAATTTATTAGTAAAAGTAAAGAAGACGTATCTATTGAAAGTATAAAAAAACAGATAAATCTTCAAAGTGGAGATATTATTGTAAAAAAAGAAGAGAACGAATTAAGCAATTATCTAGCGACTTTTGACTCTTCTGCTTATTCTCAAATTGGACTTATTATTGATACAAAATATGGTTTTAAAGTTGTTCATATAGAAATAGATGAAAAAGATGATGATTTAAAAATATCAGATTTTAATGATTTTGTAAATTTTTCAACTAAAATAGGAGTTTATAGATATAAAAGTGAAATAAATATTAAAAAGTTATCAGATATTATAAATGATTTACAAAAATCAAATACTAAATTTGACTATGATTTTTATCTAAATAATGATAAATTATACTCTACAGAGCTTATAAATTATATATATTTTAAACTTTTTGATGAAGATTTATATACATATTTGAGTAATTTTTATGAAAAAGATGAGATTTCTATAAATAGTATTATAAAAAATCCAAAACTAGAAAAAAAATTTGAAATAGATTTTAAGTTTTAGATTTTTTTAATATTTTACTGCTCTTGCCAAAGTAGTTCTATTTTAATATCATAAATATCAGTTCTTTTAGGTTTTATAAAAAATTCATCTATTGTATATTTTGAAATATTAAACTCATCATTTATCTTTTCTATTTCAATTTTAAGCTTATCTTCTAATCCATTTTGCAAAGATTGAAGAGCATTTATTTCACCTTCAACACTTTTCATATCACCTCTTTCTTTTAAAGCTCTATTTACTCCTCTCGAGCTTGTAGCTACTTTTGAAATAATTGCTGTTTTACTAGATTTTCCAAAAAAAGCTCCCAAAATTGATGTTCCAATAGATATTATGCTATTTGTCGTAGCACTTATAGCATCTTGTTCCTCTTTTTCTAATTTGTCAAAAAGTTTTGATATTTTTTGTTCTAAAAGGCTATTTTCTTTTTCAAATTTTTGTTTTAGATTTTCTATTTTTTCATCAATTTGTTCGTTTAATCTATCTTGTATTCTTATTTTAAAATCATCTAAACTCTCATATTGTTTTGATGATATTTTTAAAATATCATTTTTATATAGAGTTAGTTTGAAATTTCTATATACATAATCAGCAAAATTTCTCTCCAAAATTTTCAACTCTTTCTCATTTTGAATAAAACTAGGAAGTTCATAGTAAAATGAGTTTATTTTCTCTTTTTCATCAAAATTATTAGTTAAAATATCTTCTCTTTCATCAAAGTTTATCTCTTTGGCCTTTTCGTCTAAATATATTTTAAAATATATTTGTTCTTTTAAATCTACATTTTTTAGAGTATAAAGATAGTGAACACTAGAAGAAAAAAGTAAATACCCTTGCATATAGTAAGCATTGTTTTGTGAAACATAACTATATTTTTCTTTTAAATTACTTACTATTATAGGTTTTGATTTTCCTTTTGAAACATCAATAAATGGTTCATTTAGTTTAATCTCTTCTTCTGATTTTGTAGAATATTCAGTTTTTTTGTTTTCCATTAGTTTTTTTATAGCATCTTTACTTAAAGGACCTTTTAAATATGACAATGCCCATCTTGTTTCAAAAGTTTTAATACTCTCTTCATTTATATTTTTCATAATAAAATTTCTTTTAGCAAGTGTTCCTAAAGCCAAAGATAACTCTTGTTTATTTAATCCATTTTCACTAGCACTACTTAAACCATCGATTACTTTTTCTATATCTTGTTTTGTTTGAAGTCTTCCTATAAACCAAGTTCCTATATTTGATAGACCCTTATAATCAATATCTACAGGATTTTGAGTTGAAAGAATAACTCCTATTCCAAAACTTCTTGCTTGTTTTAAAAGTGTTAGCATTGGTTGTTTTGATGGTGGATTCGCTTGTGGTGGAAAATATCCAAATATCTCATCCATATAAAGGAGCGCTTTTAAAGATGTAGTTCCCTCTTGTCTTCTCATCCAAGCTAATATTTGATTTAGTAGAATTGTTACAAAAAACATTCTTTGAGAGTCATTTAGATGTGCGATTGAAAAAATATTTACTTTAGCCTTTCCACTTTGACTATATAACATTTTTGAGATATCTAAACTCTCACCTTCTAACCAACTGCTAAAAGATGGACTTGCAATAATTGTATTTATTTTTAGTGCAAATTTTAATCTATCATTTTGAGCAAAAAAAGTCTCCAAATCAAAAACTCCAATTTTCGAAAAAGGTGGAGTTACTATTAAAGTTATTAACTCTTCTATAGTTAAATCTTTTTGTTCTTTAAAGTAGCTTGTAAAAATTGATGCTAAAAGAATTGATTCTTTTGATGTTTCATCACTTTTGGTATCTATTAAAGATAAAATTGAGTGTACTGTTGAGTTTATAATATTTGAAAACAACTCCATATCTTCCAAAATCTCTATAGTAGGTGCTTTAAAAGATGAAAGGATTGATACTTGAACTCCTGCACTGCTTCCTGGTGTGTAAATTGTAAAGTCAGCACTATCTTTTAGTTTTTTTACTCTACTTAAATCTTGAAAATCTCTTTGTATTCCTTCTTTGTAGTTATTTGCAACTTTTATAGCTAATTCTTCTTTTGTTAATCCACTGTTCGTCACTTCACTATCATCTAGCCAAGGCTCAAAATCACTTGGATTTAATTCTGGAAAATTTAAAAGAAGATTTGTCATATCTCCTTTTGGGTCAATTATAATTGATGGTATTTCATCAATAGCAGCTTCTTCTAAAAGAGTAATTCCAAGTCCTGTTTTACCACTTCCTGTCATTCCTATAATTGCAGCATGAGTCAATAAATCTTTGTTTTGATAAATCAAAGGTGAGATTTGACCATTGATTTTTTCTTTTCCAATAAAAAAAAGTTTTAGCTTTTCATAATCAAAAGTGCTATTCATAAATATCCCTAAATAAAGTTTGAAATATTATAACAAAATAAAATGCTTTTTCTAAAAAAATATAGTATAATTAGCTAAATTTAAGAAAAGGAGTATTTATGGAACTTGGAAATATCCCTAAAATTGATCAGTTCAAGGATAACAAAGCAGTAGAGATGCAGCAGGTAAGATCTACTTCAAATTTAGCAAAAACTGATGAACAAAAAGAGTTAAAAGAGATTCAAAAGAAAAGTATAGATCAAGCAAGAGAAAACTCTGATGTACAAAAATCACAAAATGAATCAATTTCAAGTAGTAAATTTGAAGTTATGCTTTCAAATACAAATTTTGGATTTAATAGTAGCTCACAAGATTTTTTTGTAAAAGTTGAGAGAGGAACTGTTGAAAATCAATACCCAACAGAAGATATGATGCGAGTAAAAGCTCAAATGATATCACTACAAAAAGCAGATACAGAATCTTAAAAATATTGGCTTAAAAATTCTTTTTTAAGCCAAATCTATTTTAAAACTTATTATAATTTTGCCTTATTTTAAAAGGTTTATAAATGATAAAAAAAATTGATATTAACTCTTTAGTGTTCAAAAATGAACTTGAAAATACAAAAGAGTTTACAAAAGATGTATTAAATAAGTATGATTTTGTTTTTAATCCAGATGATGAAGTTAATTTATCTGTACAAATGGGATTAGCTAGAAATATGCTTATTTATGGAAAAAGATATTGCCCATGTTTTATGGTAGTAGAAAATGATGATGAAAATAGACTTTGTCCATGTGTACCAGCTTTGAATAGTGAGATACCAAAAAATGGAAGTTGTCATTGTGGAATTTATTGTACAAAAGAAAAAGCCCATGAATTACTTTTGAATATTGATACAAAAGAAGCTATTACTACACATTTTAGAGGTTTGACAAAAAAAGAGTGTGAAGAGTTACTTAACAATAATGAGATAAATTCTATAGAACTTGAAGCACTTTTAGAAGCAAGAGAAGAGGGTGCTGTAAATTTTTGTTTAGTAGATACAAGAGAGTGGATGGAGTGGGTTAATATAAGAATAAAAGGAGCTGACTTTTTAGTTCCAACAACTAGTTTTTATAATGCTTTAGAGCAGATAAATGATAAAAAAGATATACCTATAATTTTATATTGTCACAGCGGAAGTAGAAGTGCTTATTGTCAAAAAATAATGCTAAATATGGGATTTTCAAAAGTTGTAAATCTTGATTATGGGATTATGAGTTTTGGTGGTAAAACTTTAAGAGGTGAGCCAAAATAAAATTTGGCTCTTTTAAAATTATTATAGGATACTTTTAGTTTCAACCTCTTTTATATACTTTCTTAAAAGTTGCATAGTAGATACAAAAAGGCTTACCATTGCAGGTCCAATTATCATTCCCCAAAATCCAAAAGTACCAAGTCCTGCAACTATTGCAAAAAAGATTATCAATGAGTTTATCTTTGTAGGAGTTTTTACCATTTTTTTATTTATATAGCTTATTATTAGAGGTTTTATAAAAGTATCCGCGATTATTGAAATAATAATGATAGAGTAAACTGCTATAAAAATTGCATTTGATATAGTTCCTGTACTTGCTTCATATAAAGCTACAGGAAGCCACATAATAACTCCACCAACAACAGGAACTAAAGATGCAAAACCATATAAAACTCCAAGTAAAAGCCCATCATAACCAAAACTACTCAAAAAAGCTCCAAAAAGAAAACCTTGAAATATTGCAGTTACTAAAATAGAGTAGAAAACGACACTCATTACACTTGATGATTCATTGAACAATATATTTGCATCTTCATTATTTATAGGAGTTATATTTTTTAGATAAGTTGCAATTTGGTTTGAAAATAGAGTAAAAAAGAAGAAAAAGATTAAAATCAAAATCATATCAATCATAAATTTTGCACTATTTTTACCTAAAGATGCACTAAAAGATACAAGCTGTTGTACTGTTTTTCCAATATCAACAGATGATGATATTTTATTTATAAAATCATTTAAGAAACTAAATTCTGCAAAAAAACCAATAACCATAGTTTTTATTTCTGTTAAATTTTTTATTAGATGTTGTTGGTCAACTTGGTTAAAAAATGTTGCAAATGAGATTATACAATACAAAATAGGTAAGAAAAATAATGCAGTCATAGCAAGAGTAAAAATAGTTGTAGAAACGGCTCTATTTCTTACTTTACTATTTATTCTTAAAAACATTGAGTTTGTAGCAATAGTAAGAAGAGCTGCTACTGAAATTGACTTTAAAAATGGATCAAAAAGTTCTATTAAAAAATAGAATAAAACAAATGCTAAAAGCATTAAAAAATATGCTGGTTTCAAAATAGGTTTCCTTGATTATTTTCATTTAATTTACTTTGAGGTGGAGTTAATCTAAACATCTCATATGTTTTAACACTAGCAACCCTTCCTCGTGCAGTTCTTTCTATATATCCATTTGCTAGTAAATATGGCTCAATAGCATCTTCAATAGTTCCTTCATCTTCACTCAAAGCTGCTGCCATAGTTCCTAATCCCATAGGTCTTCCACGATTAGATATAAGAAGTTCAAGTAGGTTTATATCCATTTCATCAAAACCATTTTCATTTATTCCTAGTTCATCTAAGGCATATTGACAAGTATTTAAAAGTATAGTTTTTTCACCTTTTACTTGTGAAAAATCTCTAACTCTTCTTAAAAGTCTTAAAGCAACCCTAGGTGTTCCACGACTTCTTTTTGACATCTCTAAGCTAGAGTTATCTTCGCATCCTATTCCCAATTTTACTGAAGCTTTTTGAATAATTTTTGCTAGTTCTTCTTCTGTATAAAACTGCATTCTAAAATGCATTCCAAATCTTTCTCTTAGTGGGTTTGAAAGCATTCCAGCTCTTGTTGTTGCACCAATTAGTGTAAATCTTGGTAAATCAATTTTTACAGTTTGAGCAGCAGGTCCTGAACCAATTATTATATCTAGTCTATAATCTTCCATTGCTGGGTATAAAATTTCTTCAACGGCAGGACTAAGACGATGAATTTCATCTATAAAAAGAATATCTCCCTCTTCAAGATTTGTCAAAATTGCTGCTAAATCACCACTTTTTTCTATCATAGGACCAGCTGTTATTTTTATATTTGAACTCATTTCATTTGAAATAAGATATGAAAGGGTAGTTTTTCCTAAACCTGGAGGTCCATAAAATAAAATATGGTCAAGTGCTTCACCTCTTTTTCTTGAAGCATCAATAAAAACTCTTAAATTCTTTTTTATTTTTTCTTGACCTATATAATCATCCCAATTTGAAGGTCTTAAGCTTTGCTCATTACTCTCTTCTTCAAAAGATACAGTTTCTACTTCAACTAATCTTTGCATTAATACTCTTCTTCCATACTAGGAAATTTTTTTGTTTGTACATCTTCTCTATATTTGTTTGCAGCTTCTTTTACTAGGTTGGCTCCATTTAAATAGTGTCTTACAAATTTTGGTTTAAAATCTTCAAAAAATCCTAACATATCAGACCAAACCAAAACTTGTCCATCACAATCATTTCCAGCTCCTATTCCAATAGTTGGAATATTTACAGCTTGTGTAATTTTTTTTGCAACATGACTCATAACACCTTCAATAACAATTGCAAAAGCTCCTGCTTTTTCAACTGCTATTGCATCACGTATTAGTTGTTCTTCATCTTGCTTATTTTTTCCTCTAACTTTATATCCACCTTCACTTCTTACATATTGTGGCATAAGTCCAATATGTCCCATAACAGCAATAGCATTTGATGTAAGATGATTTATAATATCAGCTTTATCTTCTCCACCTTCTATTTTTACGGCACTTGCAAGTGTTTCTTGATATACTTTTGCACAATTTTTTAATGCTTCATCTTTATTTATATAAGTAGCAAAGGGCATATCAGTTATCACAAAAGCATCTTTTGCACCATTACAAACAGCTTTTGTGTGATAAATCATTTGATCTAAAGTTGCACTTAATGTGTCACTTTTACCCATAAAACTCATATTTAAGCTATCTCCAACAAGTATCATATCAGCACTTTTTGAAAATAGGTTTGAAAATAGGGCATCATAGGCTGTTATAACTGTTAATTTTTGTCTATTTTTTGTTTGTTTTATCTTTGTTATATTCATTTTTTCAAAATCGTGTTTAATTATACTCATATTTAAAATCCTATATTAAAATGGTTAAGATTATAACTAAAAATAGATTTTAATTCGGTTTTAGATAAAATCAAAAAAATTTATTTTTAGGAAAAGAGTTGAAAAAATTAGTTGGATATATTACTACATCTTTACCAGATAACAATTTTACAGTTGATTTGGCATATAGTTTAAAAGATAATGGTGTTGATATTTTGGAGTTGGGTGTTCCTTTTTCAGATCCTATTGCTGAAGGACCAATAATAGAAAAAGCAAATTTAATGGCTCTTAAAAATGGTTTTAAACTACACGATCTTTTTGAAGTTTCATCAAAAATAGCAAAAGATATTGATACTTTGTGGATGGGATATATGAATCCATTTTATCACTATGGTTTGGAAAATTTTTTAAAAAAAGCAGAAGAATTTGGAGTTTCTGGTACAGTAATTCCAGATTTACCATATGAAATGTCACAAAAATATGAACCAATTTTTAAGCAATATAATAAATCAAATATTACTTTTATAGCACCAACAACACCAAAAGAGAGAATAAAAACTCTTGTAGAAAACTCTTCTAAATTTATTTATATGGTTGCATATGCTGGAATAACTGGAAGTGGAAGAGATGAAGATTTATCACAGATTATAGAAAATGTTAGAGAATATTCAAAAACTCCACTATACATTGGTTTTGGAATAGATGAAAAAACTTGTAAAGCAAAATCAAAAAATCTTGATGGTGTTATTGTTGGAAGTGCTTTTGTTAAGCATTTGTTAGATGATAGTTTAAATAATAATGAAAAAATAAAAAAAATATCTAGTATAGCAAAAGAGATAAAGCAGAAGATAAACGAGTAGAAAATGAATTTTATTAATCCTGATTTAGAGTTTTTTGAAGAGAATAGAGATTGTTCTTATTTTGAAGATAAAAAATCAGATATGAGATATAGATTTTTAAATTCTTGTAGTATTGAAGAATATCAAAAAAAGCTAGAAAGAGGTTGGAGAAGATTCGGAAAAATACATTTTGTACCAGAGTGTAAGAGCTGTACAAAGTGTGTATCTATGCGAATTGATGTAAAGAATTTTCAGTTTTCAAAATCACAAAAAAGAGTTTTAAATAAAAACAAAGATACAAAAGTTTTTATAAGACCTCCAACTGTAACAAAAGAGCATATGGATTTGTACCATAAATATCATACTTTTATGCAAGATAAAAAAGGTTGGAAGTATGTACATATAGACCACGAAGACTATATAAAATCTTATGTTGAAGGAAATACAAAATATGCAACAGAGTTTCTATATCTTAGAGATGATGAGTTAATAGGAGTTGCTTTAGTAGATATTTTACCAAATGCAATATCTTCTATTTACTGTTTTTATGACCATAATTTTGAAGAGTTTTCTATTGGAAAGTTCTCTATTTTAACTCAAATAAATATTGCAAAAGAGTTAAATGTTCCATATATTTATTTGGGATATTGGATAGATAATCACTACTCAATGGGATATAAAAAAGAGTATATGCCTTTTGAGATTTTAAAAAATAGAGCAAACTTAAATGAAGAGCCAATATGGGAAAAATTCATACAATAGAAGTAGTTTTTTTCTAAATATCTAAAAAATCATTATAATTAAAATAAATTTTAACTATAATAAAAATTTAAAACGAAGGATTTGTATGAAAAAATTAGTTATTTTTCTATCTTTTGCTACTTTGCTTTTTTCTCAGGGCACAGTTGAGCAAAAAACATATAACCCAAATGTTGATTGTCTTATTTTAGAAGATGAAAATTCAATAATTTGTAAATTTGAAGTAGAGTTAAATAGTGAGAACAATCAAACATTGATTATAAACTGGATTGACCCAAATGGTAGTATTTCACGAACAAGAGAGATGATAATTCCAGCAGGGGATACTTCAGCTTATGATTTTAGATATTTAGATGGAAGAGAAAAAGGTAAGTGGGATTTTAAAATTATCTACAACAACCAAGAATACACAACAAAATTTGAGTTAAAATAGTAGTAGCTTTTACGCTAATACTATTTTTGTAATGTTATATGCTATAAATGACATTATCCAAGCAGTTGTTGTAGTAAATACAAACAAATACCCAAGATATTTCCATCCACCAGCTTCTTTTGCAAATACCATAGAAGCAGCCAAGCAAGGCAGATAAATCATCACAAATACTATAAATGAAATTGCAGCTTCAAAAGGAATATTCGTTTTTATTTTCTCAACTAAAGTAATAGTTGGTTCATCTGGATTTTCACTCTCTCCTAATCCGTATAAAATAGATAGAGTCGAAACAACAACCTCTTTAGCAGCTAACCCAGCTTCAAGTGCAACAGCCATTTTCCAGTCAAATCCCAAAGGAGCAAAAAATGGCTCACTAAATTTTCCAATTTTTCCTAAATATGAGTTTTCAAGATTGTATAAAGCTAATTCATTTTGTAACTCTTGTTTTAATTCATCATTTATTGATAATTCAATTTTTTGATTTATCATCTCTTCAATATTTGGATATTTAGGATAGTTACTCATAAACCAAATTAAAACTGATGCTACTAAAATAAATGTTCCAGCTTTTTTTAAATACATAAAAGCTTTGTTTGTAATCTCTTTGTAAACTAGTTTTAGTGAAGGTAGTCTATATTTTGGCATCTCCATAACAAATGGCTCATCTTTTCCTTTAAAAACTACTGCTCTTAAAAATTTTGCAGCAAATAAGCCAAAAATTGCACCACTAATATAGATTATAAATAGTATATTCCCCGCATTATTAGTACCAAAAAATGCACCTACAAAAAGTACATAAATAGGTAATCTAGCACCACAAGACATAAATCCAATAATAAATAGAGTTAATAATTTATCTTTTTCATTTTTTAAAGTCCTAGCTGCCATATAAGCTGGAACACTACAACCAAAACCAGTAACAAGTGGAATAAAGGATTTACCATGAAGTCCAAATTTATGAAAAGTTCCATCGAGTAAAAAAGCAACTCTACTCATATAGCCAGTTCCTTCAAGTAGTGAAATTCCCAAAAACAAAATCAAAATATTTGGTAAAAACATAACAACAGCACTAACTCCAGCTATTACTCCATCTGCTAAAAGTGAAGATAGCTGATTATCTCCAATTATATTTTTAATAATATTTGAAAATAGTAAGAAGAAACTATCTATATAATCCATAGGAATTTGTCCTAAAGTAAAAGTTAGCTGAAATAATCCCCACATTAAAAATAAAAATATAGGAAGCCCTATAAATTTATTCATCAAAATTGAGTCTATTTTTTCCGTAGTAGTTTTTTCTCTATTTTCTTCAATTTTTAAACATTGTTGTACAATATTTTTTACAAAATCAAATCTTTTAGTTAAAATCTCATCACCATTTAAAATATCTGTATTAAAAGATTGTTTAAAGACTATTTTATCTTCTTCAAATGTTTTTAAAATTTGATCTAACAACTCTTTAAGTCCATCTTTATTTGTCGCACTTGTTTTTATGCAAGGTGTATTTAAAAGAGATGATAGCTTTTCATTATTGATTAAAATATTCTCTTTTTTTGCTTCATCACTCATATTTAGTGCAATAATCATTTTTTTATTTAAAGCTAATAATTCACTAGTAAGCAAAAGATTTCTTTGAAGATTTGTTGAATCAACAACATTTAAGACAATATCATAGTTATTTTGATTTAAAAAGTTTTTTACAACTTTTTCTTCTAGTGAGTAGTTTTCAAGTGAATAAGAACCAGGTAAATCAATAATTTTAATATCATAATCTTTATATTTAAAAATTACCTCTTTTTTTTCAACAGTAACACCTGAAAAATTTCCAACTTTTAATCTCGAGTTTGAAATTGAGTTAATAAGCATAGATTTACCAACATTAGGCTGACCTACAAGAGCTATTTTTATAGTTTTATTCATTATTATCCAACTTTAATTTTAATAGCTTCGCTATTTCTTAATGCAACTTTGGATTGATTTATTTTTATCTCAATAGTTTTTTTAGCTAAAGATTTCGCTGTTACACAAATTTGGTTTCCTACAATTATTCCAAAAGAATAGAGTCTCTTTTTTAAAACATCATCACAGTTTATAGCTTTTATATTAGCAGTTTTTTGTAAATCTAAATCATTTAGTGACATTTTTACACCTTTAAATATTAATAATGATTATTATAATGTAAAATTGATTAAATTGTATTAATTTATATCAATAAAATATAAGAAATATTTGAATTTTTCTTAAACTTTAGATATACTAGATTTTTATTTTTTAAAGGTGTTTTTATGTTGAATAATTATGAAGAGATTATAGAAGAGTTAAAAAAGATTGTTAAGCAAAAAGGTCTTAAGTATACAGAACAAAGAGAGATTGTTCTAAGTATATTACTTCACGCAAATGGTCATTTAACTGCTGAAGAGGTTTATAACCAAATAAAAAAAGATTATCCTAACTCAAATGTTGGAATTGCAACAGTTTATAGAGCGTTAAGTTTTTTAGAGGAAGTGGAGCTTATTGCTTCACTTAATTTTGGTGTTGATGGAAAGAAATATGAAAGTAATATTAAATCTCATCATGACCACCTAATTTGCACAGATTGTGGAAAAATAGTTGAATTTGTTGATGAAGAGATTGAAAAACGACAAGAAAAAATAGCAAAAGCAAATAAGTTTAAAATAACTGATCATTCAATGCAATTATATGGTATTTGTGAAAGTTGCCAGTAAAATCTTTTTAAAAAAAAAGAACTCATAAAATAGCTTATGAGTTCTTTTTATTCTTTTTTAAATTTAATTATCTTTGTTTTTTACCTGCAATTACAAGTCTTAAAGCATTTAATCTAATAAATCCTTCTGCATCTTTTTGATTATAAACTTCATCTTTTTCAAAAGTCGAGTATGCATCATCATATAGAGATTTTGAAGAATCTCTTCCAATAACCATAACATTACCTTTGT
The DNA here is from genome assembly GCF_003660105.1 of Aliarcobacter cryaerophilus ATCC 43158. Taxonomy (NCBI): domain Bacteria; kingdom Pseudomonadati; phylum Campylobacterota; class Epsilonproteobacteria; order Campylobacterales; family Arcobacteraceae; genus Aliarcobacter; species Aliarcobacter cryaerophilus. Next base: position 1,147,897 of record NZ_CP032823.1, on the reverse strand, counting down.
AAAGTTTTAATCTAACTTTCCCTTCTACATTTTTTTGAGTTGCATCAATAGCAGCTTGAAGCATCTCTCTTTCTGGACTAAACCAATATCCTTGATAGATTAGTTTTGCATATCTTGGCATTAACTCATCTTTTAAATGAGCAGCTTCTCTATCAAGAGTTAAAGACTCAATAGCTCTATGAGCTTTTAGCATAATAGTTCCACCTGGAGTCTCATAACAACCACGTGCCTTCATTCCAACATATCTATTTTCAACTATATCAACTCTTCCAATACCATGTTTATTCCCAAGTTTATTTAAAGATTCAAGTAAGTTTGCAGGCGATAGCTTTTCACCATTTAATGCAATTGGATCTCCATTTTTATACTCAATTTCAATAATTTCAGCTTGATCAGGAGCTTTTTCTGGACTTGTTGTCCATAACCACATTGTCTCTTCTGGTTCATTTGCTGGATTTTCTAAGTGAAGACCTTCATAAGAGATATGTAATAAATTAGCATCCATTGAATATGGGCTTATTTTTGGGTTTCCATTTTCATCAACGTGTTTTTGAGAAATCTCAATATTATGTTTTTTAGCATACTCAAGTAAACTCTCTCTTGAGTTTAACTCCCACTCTCTCCAAGGTGCAATTACTTTTAAATCTGGATTAAGTGCTAATGCTCCTAGCTCAAATCTAACTTGATCATTTCCTTTTCCTGTCGCTCCATGACTAACCGCTTGTGCACCTTTTTCATTTGCAATTTCAACAAGTTTTTTTGCGATAAGTGGTCTAGCTATACTTGTTCCTAAAAGATATTCACCTTCGTAAATAGCATTTGCTCTAAACATAGGGAAAACATAATCTTTTACAAACTCTTCTTTAACATCTAAAATATAAACATTTTCAGGTTTAATACCACAAGCAATAGCTTTTGCACGTGCAGGTTCAACTTCTTCCCCTTGACCTAAATCAGCTGTAAAAGTTATAACTTCTGCATCATATTCATCTTGAAGCCATTTTAAAATAATAGATGTATCAAGCCCACCGCTATAAGCAAGTACAACTTTTTTAATATCTTTTTTACTCATAATTTTTTCCTATTTTTGGTAATTTATGGTGTGGATAATACCAAAGTTTTGTTGTAAATCCATTTAAACAATATTTAATATTTATTAATTTTTAAGTAAATCTTTTTTATTTGCTATATTTTGTAGATAATCACTTATTTGAATTAGGCAAAAAGTTATTATAAATATCATAAGTCCTGGAAAAAAGCTTAAATGCCAAGCAATATCTATAACAGCTTTTCCATCACTTAAAAGACTTCCCCAGCTCATTTGTGGTGGATTTACTCCAAGACCTAAAAATGAAAGACCAGATTCTGCTAATATAGCACCTGCAACTCCAAATGAAAAAGAGATAAGAAAAATAGGAGCTAAAAGTGGGGCAAAATATTTTAAAATAATTTTTACTTTATTTACATTTGCTATTTTTAAGATTTTTATAAATGGCTTATTACTAAGTGCAAAACTTTCACTTCTTATCATTCTTGACATTCCCATCCAACCAGTTATTGAGATTACAAGTATCAAAACAAGACTATTTGCTTCAATATATGAAACTAAAGCTAAAAGAAGAAAAAATGTTGGAAAAGTTAAAAATAGGTCAATTATAATAGTAATAGTTTTATCAATATTTCCTTTAAAATAACCAGCAGTTATTCCAATAATTAAACCCAAAAAAGATGAAAAAGATGCCGCTAAAAAACCTATTATAAGTGAAGTTTGACCACCTTCTAAAACTCTAGCAAATACATCTCGTCCTAATCTATCTGTTCCCATTATATGCTCAAAAGATGGTGATAGAAGAATTTTACTTGGATTTAATTCATATGGTGAAACTGTATAAAAAATTGGAGCTATAAACATAGATAAAGCTACAACTATTAGCAAAATTAAAGAAAATCTAAACATTAAGCTTTATAACTAAAGTAAGATAGTGAACTTTTACCAAACTTTCTAGTTTTTTCTAAACTATATTTTCCTAAAATTTTTGGAACTTCAAGTTTTGATTCATGTTCTATTATTATTTTGAAAATATTGCTATTTTCAATATTTTCAATCATTCTAAAAGATTTATCATAAATATCTTCCATTCCTTCTCTAAAATCAAAAGGAGGGTCAACATATAAAACAATTTCTTCTTTAGAATTTTTTAAAAAATCTAAAATAAGAGGAGTTTGAACAAATGCATTTCCTTGAATAGTTTGACACTTTTCAATATTTATACTTTTACAATTTTTAAGTAAAATAGAGTAAGATTTTTTATCAAGCTCTATAAAATAAGCTCTTTTTGCACCACGACTAATTGCTTCAAGCCCAATAGAACCACTTCCAGCAAATGATTCTATAAATATTTTATCAATGATATCAAATTGTAAAACATTAAATACAGACTCTTTTAAAACTGCTTTTGAACTTCTTGTTACATCCAAAGATGGTAAGTTTAAAACTTTACCTTTGTATGCACCTGCTATTATTTTTGTTGTTGGTTTTGTTATCTGTTTTATTTCATTCATTTTTTACCTTTTTCTCGATTACCTAGCATAGCTTTCAGCTCTAATTTCTCTTATTACGTTTATTTTAATTTCACCAGGATATTGAACTTTTTCTTCTATCTCTTTTGCTATTTCAGTTGCAAGCAACACAGCTTCATCATCATTTACAAGTTTTGCATTTACTATAACTCTTACTTCTCTTCCTGCATTTATGGCATAAGCATTTGTTACTCCAATTTTACTTGTAGTTATATTTTCAATCTCTTCTACTCTTTTTAAGAAACTCTCTAAAACTTCTCTTCTAGCACCTGGTCTTGCAGCACTTAAAGCATCTGCTGCACAAACGGCTGCACTTTCAACGTTTATTGGTTCTTCATGACCATGATGGGCATAAATTGCATTTATTACAGTTTCACACTCTCCATATCTTTTGCAAATTTCTGCACCTAAATCAACATGGCTTCCAGGAGCTTCATGTGTTAAAGCTTTTCCAATATCATGCATAATTCCAGCACGTCTAGCTAATATTGCATCTCCACCCATTTGAGATGCAATAAGACCAGCGAGATGAGCAACTTCTAAAGTATGTGCAAGTGCATTTTGTCCATAACTTGCTCTATATCTTAACCGTCCAACAAGTTTGATAAGCTCAATATGCATAGATTTAATTCCAAGCTCCATAACAACATCTTCGCCTTCTTTTTGTATCTTTTTGTCAAATTCAGCTTTTACTTTGTTATAAATCTCTTCAATTCTTGCTGGTTGAATTCTTCCATCTTCAAGTAGTTCTTGAATTGTTCTTGTAGCAATTGCTCTTCTATATAAATTAAAAGAGGAAATTGTAATAGTATTTGGAGTATCATCTATTATAATATCAACTCCTAAAAGCATCTCAAGAGCTTTTATATTTCTTCCTTCTTTTCCAATAATTTTACCTTTTGTCTCTTCATCATTTAAAGGAATATTATTTATAAGTCTTTCAGCTGCAAACTCTCCTGCATATCTTGTAACTGCTTGAGATAAAATATTATTTACCTCTTGTTTTGAATTTTGTTCTGCTAATTTATATTTTTTTCTAAATATTGAAGCAATTTCAGCTCTTGAATCTTCTTTTACTTTTTCAAGCATTAACTCTTTTGCTTCACTTTTTGTAAGTCCACTAGCATTTTCCAATATTTTTATAGCTTCAAGAGTTTTTTGTTCGTAAGTTCTTTTCTGCTCTTCAATACCATCTTTTAATACTGCAATTTTTCTATTATTTTCGCTAATTTCTTCTTTTTGAGCTTTAATAAGTCTTAATTCATTTTCAAGATGCTCATTTAACTCTTTTTCCTTCTTTTCAATCTTAAAAAGCATGTTTTCATACTCTTTTCTAGCACTTTTAAACTCTCTATCACACTCAAATTTTGCTTTTAGTTGGGCATCTTTTAAAGCAACTTCTGCTTCGTGTTCTATAACTCTCGCTTTTGCCTTCGCTTGTTCAATAAAAACTTCAAGCTTGGCTTTATTTATCTTCTTTAAAATAAAAACTGTAACAATTGAACTAAAAGCCCCAAATGCAACAGATATTAATAAAATCTCCATTTTAACCTATCCCGTAATTATATAATCTGCTTCAATATCGTAATTATCACTTAAAATTTCTTTACTTTTACAAAGTTCAAGTTGTATAAAAACTATTTTTGGTCTGTATTTTAATCTATAAAAAAATCTATCATACATACCTTTACCAAACCCGATTCTTTTGTTTAAAACATCAATTCCAACAATAGGAACTACTGCTAAGTCAATCTTATTTGGTTTTAAAAAAGAGTTTGTAGGCTCTTTTATATTAAACTTTTTTTTATGAAGTGGTAGTCTATACTTTACTATTTTAAAACTATCATCTTCCATAAATGGTACATAAACTATTTTTTTCTCTCTTCTTAACTCATTAATTAAAAGTGTTGTATCTACTTCAATATCAAGTGGGAGATACAATAAAATATTTTTTGCATCATTAGTTCGTATAATACTCTTTAATTTTTGAATAATTCTCTTATTTCTTGAATATTTTGAAAAAAGTGCTACAAATTTTAATCTTTTCATACATGATTGTCGAAAATCACTTTTGTGATTTGTGTTCATTTAAGCCTCACTTAGGTAAAATCTCTACCTAAAAAACAATTTTATCTAAAGGAATTAAAATGAAGTTTAAAACTTTAGCAATTTTAACTATTTTACCAATTTTATTTTTTGCTGCTTGTGATTCAAAAAGTGATAAAAATCAAAAAACTACAATAAATAGTGCTGAAAAGCAATTTAGTTTAAATACAATTAATAACTCACAAATAAATATATCTTTAAATCAAGATAAAATAAATTTAAAAGATATAAATAATAAAATAGTTTTATTAAACTTTTTTACAACTTGGTGTCCAGCTTGTAAGGTTGAAATTTCAAATTTAGTTCAAATTCAAGAAGCTTATAAAAATGATATTGTTGTAGTTGGAATTTTGCTTGAAGAGTTTAAAACAAATGAAGAGATAAATGAGTTGCTTAAATCTTATAATGTAAACTATACTGTAACAAACTCGGGTGAAGCTTTTGAATTGGCAAAATCATTGGGTGGAATTAAAGCGATTCCTACTACTTTTTTAATAGATAAACATGGAACATTTTTTCAAAAATATACAGGTTTAGTTCCAAATGAGATGTTAGAAATTGATATTAAAAAGCTTTTGGAGAAATAGGATAAAAAATGTTTAACTTTCTTAAAAAAAATAAAGAGAATCAAGTTGTTGAAAATAAAGAAGAGAGTGAAAATTTTTTTTCAAAAGCTTTTAGCAAAACTTTTGCTTCAATAAAAAGTGTAGTACCCCAAAAAAAAGAGAAAATATCTTTTGATGAGATTGAAGAGATTTTAATAGAGTCAGATGTTGAGTATGAAATTATAGAAAAAGCTATGAATGGTTTACCATCTATGATTACAAGAAAAGAGTTAAGACACAGACTTGTAATGCTTTTTGAACATGCTCCAGATGTTGATTTCTCAAATCTTCCAAAACCTTATGTAAGATTGATAATTGGTGTAAATGGTGCTGGAAAAACTACAACTATAGCAAAGTTAGCTTCTAAATTGAAAAAAGAGGGACAAAGTGTAATTTTAGGAGCTGGAGATACTTTTAGAGCTGCTGCAATAGAGCAACTTAGCGCTTGGGCTACTAAACTTGATATCCCAATTATAAAAACAAAACAAGGGCATGATTCAAGTGCTGTAGCATACGATACAATTAGCTCTGCCATTTCTAGAAATATTGATAATGTTATTATTGATACAGCAGGAAGACTTCAAACTCAATCAAACTTAAATAATGAGTTAAAAAAGATAGTAAAAGTTTGTGAAAAAGCTTTAGAAAATAGACCATATCAAAAACTAATGATTTTGGATGGAACTCAAGGAAATAGTGCAATTGCTCAAGCAAAAGCTTTTAATGAAATTGTAGGAATAGATGGTATTATTGTAACAAAACTTGATGGAACCGCTAAAGGTGGTGCACTATTTTCAATATCAAATCAACTTGAGCTTCCTATTTTTTATATAGGTGTTGGTGAAAAACAAGATGATTTAATAGAATTTAGTCCTGATTATTTTGTAGATAGTTTACTTGATGAGATTTATATTAAAGATTAATAGAAGAGGAAAGTATGAAAAGAAGAACTAAAAATTTTGTTGAAGATATATTGATTATCATTGGTGTATTGTTTATTTTGTATCTAATCTATTTTTTTGTTTTTTCAAAAGATAATGATTTATCATTGGAAACAATAACAAAAGAGACAAAAGTAGAAATTGAAACAAAAGATTCAAAAGTATTTGTTGCAGAAAGTGGTTTTCTGACTAAAATCTATGAAGATATAAAAACTAAATTATTTCAAGATAATAATGAGGAAGTTTTAATTGTAAAAAAAGTAGAAGATGAAAATAAAGAAGAGAGTACGAAAAATATCTATCTTTCTCAAAGAGCTGAAATATTATCAAAGCAAGAAGAGAGAGTGAAAGATTTAAATACTGAAGAGCAAACTATTAAAAGTGAAGAAAATATCTCTACAGATAATACAAATACTGAAGTTTTGAAACAAGAAGAGATAAAAGATAAAGTTGTTGAAAACATAGATGAGCAAAGAGTTGAAAATAAATTAGTTACTGAACAAAAACAAGAAGAACCAGTACAGCAAATTAAAGATAATGAGCATAAAGATGAAACTATTTTGATTGATTCAAAAACTAGTTTAGAAACAAAAGCTTTAGAAGATGTAAAAACAGATGAGAATAGTGAGGAAGTTCATCATGAAGTGTCAAATATTGATGATTTTTTTGATAAATTTGATAAAAAAATTTATAGTAATATAGATAGAAATTTTGATAAAACAACTTTTAAAAGAGGTGATTTTGTAAATATTAGAGTGACTATTTTGAAAGATGGAAGTTATGAACAATTAACTTTTTTAAATGGAAATAGTGATTATTTTAATAAAGTAAAGCCACAAATAGAAGAGATGTTTCCTCTAAAGATTGAAGAAAATCTAAAAACTCATTTTCCTAGATATTATAGAATGAAGATAGATTTTTAGGTCTATCTTCTTTTTTTAATTATTTAAAATCTATTCCATATTTTTCTAAAAGATTAACCCAGACAATACTATTTCCATCTTTATCAAATAATGCTGGAGTTCCTTGAACATTTAAACTTATTCCTAAATTTATATGTTCTTCAAGCTTTTTCTCTAGTTTTTCTAATTCATTTTTAGAGTATTTTGCATTTTTTACTTTACTTAAATTATCTCCAATATTAAACTCAAACATTGCATTAATTTTTTCATCTTTTGTTTTTTTACTCATAATGTATATACTTAAATCTTTTGCATTTTCATGAAAGTCTAAAGGAAAGAAGAATACTTTTATTTTTACTTTATCTTTTATTTGAGGTAAAAAAGTTTCAAATTTTTTGCAATATGAGCACTCAGGGTCTGTAAAAAGGATATACTCATCTTTCCCATTTCCATAAGTAAATGCTTCTTTATCTTTTAATATAGCTAAGTTTACAGGAGCTTTTATTTGCATCCCCGTTGTTGTATTTATAACAGCACCTGAAATAAGATAGTTTTTATCTTTTGTTAGAAAAATTTCATCTTTATTTCCTTGCACAACTACTGAAAGAAGATATAAACTTCCTATATCGTAAGCTTTTTCAACTTTTATACCAGCTTTTTTAAATATTTCTAAATTTTCAAACTCTAACATCTGTTTGTTTGTTAGCTCTTTTTCTTTTGCTTCTAGAGTTAAAGCTATAAATAAAAAGAGAAATATAACATTTTTTAATATTCTAAACATTTTTTTCCTTAAATTTTTTTGCAATTCTTGCTAAAATTTGGTTAATAGTTGATAAATTATAAGATTAATATTTTAACTAGATATGTTGTAATAAACGATATTAAAATTCCATAACCAACTATTGCAGAACTTAGTCTTGGTGCAAGACCTGCCATTGCTGCTATTGCACCTGCTGTTATCATTGGAGCCATAGCAGCTTCAAGAATTGATACAGTTCCTGCTAAATTATTCCATCCAAAAATTTTACAAACAATAATTGCAATAATTGGAGCAAAAATAAGTTTTACAAAAAGTGCTACACTAAAAGGTTTTATATCCTCTTTTGGAAGCTTAAGTTGAAGTTGAAGTCCAGCTGCAACTAAAGCAACAGGAACAGTTGTTAAAGCAAAAGCCTCTAATACTTTTGTAATTGTAGGATTAAACTCAACACCTACAAGAAATAGAGCAAAAATTAGAGTCAAAAACGGTGGAAATGTTAGAACTTTTACAGTTATTAGTTTAAAAGTCACTTTTGTTTTACTTGTATATAGTGATACAATAAATGTTCCATATATTGCAAATGCGAAGAAAGTTCCAAGTTGGTCATAAACTAGTAAATATGGCATAAAGTTATCATTTGGTAAATAAGTATCAAGCAGAGGAATACCTAAAAATGAGCTATTTGTTAAAATAGCAACAAGCATTAAACTTCCAGTTACCTCTTTACTAAAATTAAGAATTTTTGATAAAAAAAGTATCAAAAAAGCACTTAATGTCATAACAGTCCAAGCAACAATCGCAGGAATCATAAGCTCAATGGAAAAATCCATCTTAGGAGTTTGTAAAAGAATAATTGCAGGATAAGATACATAAAGTACAAATTTATTTAAAGCAATTGAGCCATCTCTTTGCATGATATTTAAACGGTTTAGCATATATCCTAAGAATAGGGCAAATAAAATCAATAATATATTTTCCAAAATAGACCTTCTAATATAAGTAGATTGGAACTTTATCATAATATGATTTAATTGTTTAATACAGAGATTAAGATTATTTTTGATACATTCATATTTGAAATAATTTTAAAAGGATATATATGAAAAAAGTTTTAATTATAAATGGACATCAATATTATGATGTAGTAGCACGTGGTGAATTAACAAAAAAATATATAGATAAAGCAACAAAGTTTTTTTTAGATAATGGTTTTGAAGTAAAACATACAAATATAGAAGAGGGTTATAAAACTCAAGATGAGTGCGAAAAATTTGAGTGGGCTGATGCTATAATTTTACAGTACCCAGTTTATTGGATGGGAGTTCCTTGGATTACAAAAAAATATTTTGATGAAACTTTTACTCAAGGAAGACATTATGAAAGTGATGGAAGAAGTAGAAGTGATGAGAGTAAAACTTATGGAAGTGGAGGACTTTTAAAAGGTAAAAAATATATGTTAAGTATTACTTACAACTGTCCAAAAAGTGAGTTCAATAATCCAGATGGCTTTTTTGATGGTTTATCTTTAGATGAAGCAAATGTTGCTACTCATAAAACATTTCAATTTGTTGGACTTGAAGCTTTAAAAACTTACTCTGTTCATGATATTTTTAAAGGTGATTTAGATTTAAATAAAGAGTTGGTTAAATTTGAAGAGACTTTAAAAGAGAATTTTTTATAAAATTACAAAATTAAATTAAAAGGATAAAAAATGGAAAAAACATTTCAAGAAGCTATGGATTTTAGACATGCTTGTAAAATATTTGATGAAACAAAAAAAATAAGTAGTGATGATTTAAATTTTATTTTGGAAGCTGGAAGAAAATCTCCTAGTTCTTTTGGTCAAGAGCCTTGGAAATTTTTGGTTATTACAAATGAAGAGTTAAAAGCAAAAATTAGACCTTTTTGTTGGGATCAACCTCAAATTACAACTTGCTCACATTTAGTTGTAATCTTAGCAGCAATAGATAGTACAAAACCAACTTCAAGTGAAGTATTAAGAAAGTTTAATAGAAGAGGAATGGCTCAAGAGATGGTAGATGCTTATATTAAAAAATATACAAGTCATTTGGAAGATACATTTAGTAGCGATGAAAAAACTTTTGCTTGGACTTCAAGACAGACATATATTGCAATGGCAAATATGATGACAGCAGCAGCTATTAGAGGGATTGATTCTTGTCCTATTGAAGGTTTTGAAAAAGAGAATGTTGAAAAAGTTTTAAATCTAAATACAAAAGAGTATCAACTTTCTGTAATTGTTCCTTTTGGTTATAGAATAAAAGAGCAAAGTACACAAATAAGAGATAAATTTGAAGATATTGTTGAATTTATAAACTAAGTAATAAAATGTTAATATATATCAAAATTTAAAAAATTATTTAAGGGCTTAAAAAGATGCTAAGTATTAGTGATATTGAAAACTGGCTTAGAGATTATGGTATAAGCAACTATCATATATCAGAAGATTTTTATGTTTCTGTTCAAGGAAATGTAAATCTAAGTGAGAAATTAAAAGGTCAAAAACTTCCTATTAAGTTTGATAGAATAGATGGATATTTTGATATAAGTAACAATGAATTACCTAGTCTTGAAGGGTGTCCAAAAATTGTAATGAAAGATTTTAACTGTTCATACAATAAATTAACTTCACTATTTGATTGTCCTGTTGAAGTTGGTGATTTTGATTCTTCTCATAATAATTTAAAAAACTTATCATATGGACCAAAAGAGGTAAAAGGTTTTTATGATTGCTCTTTCAATGAATTAACTTCAATAAAGGCAAGTCCACGTACTGTAAAAGGTCATTTTAAGTGCAACAATAATCGTCTTACTACTTTAGAAGGTGGACCAAAAAGTATTGATACATATTTTGATTGTTCAAACAATATTATTGAAAGATTAATGGGTGGACCAATTTCGGTAAAAGAGGATTATCTTTGTAATACAAATAGACTAAGTGATTTAGATGGAGTTGCCGATGAAATTGGAGGAGATTTAGTAACAGATATTAAACTAAATATTACTTCTAAATTTGAAGAAGATGGACAGTTTTATAGATATAAAGGTAGCGAAGCTGTTTCTCATATTTATAGACCAGTAGTTGCATTAACAAATAATGAAGATATACAAGCATGGCTTGATAAGTTTGATATAAAAGGTACTACAATATTGCCTGATAACTCTGTTGATGTTCACGGTGATGTAAAGTTGTCAAATAGGCTTCCAAACCTTTCTAAATTACCTATAAATTTCAATTATGTAGATGGAGATTTTGATATAAGTGAAAATGAGTTAGTTTCTCTAGAAGGAAGCCCTACAAGGGTTGGTGGAAGTTTTTTTGCTCATAAAAATGAATTAAACTCACTTCGTGGAGGTCCAAAAGAGGTTAAAGGAAGTTTTGTAATATTACACAACAATATAACATCACTTCAAAACTCCCCAACTATTGTAAAAGATGATTATATATGTTCACATAATCCTTTAAGAACTTTAGAAGGTGTAAATTCAGTACAAGGGTATGTTTTTACAGGAGTTTATATTCCAAGACTTAAGTGTCAAAAGTATAACTATAAAGGAATTACAACTTATAAGTATCCAGGTGATGCTGTTATGAAATATTTAGATGAAGAGTATATTTCATTAACAGATGAAGAAAAAGCATTTGAAAGTACTAAAAAGAATTTAGAAAAAGTTATAAAAAAAATGTTAAATGCAAATACTCTTACAAAAGAGATGATAACGGATAATTTAATTAAAAATCTTACAAAATATCAGCTTGATCAATTAAAAACAAAAGTTTTGTGGATAAAAAATCCACCAAATGAAGATAATAGCGATATTATAAGCGAAGATGATATTATGAAATTGGCATTTGAGAAAGAGCTCTAAGCTCTTTTAAGCCATAAAACTTATTTTTTGGATATAATCGCCAAATTAAAATTAAAAAATCACAAAAAAATAGAAATAGTTAAATAAAAATGGAGAAGATATAATATGGTTCAAATAGTTAATTTAAAAAAATCTTTCGGAGCAAGAGTTCTTTTTGCTGAGATAAATCTAAAACTTGATACTGGGAAAAGATATGGTTTGATTGGTGCTAATGGTGCTGGTAAAACAACATTTCTAAAAATTCTTTCAGGACAAGAAGATGCAACTGAAGGAGAAGTACAAATTCAAAATGGGAAAAAAGTAGGGGTTTTATCTCAAAATCAATTTGCTTTTGAAAACTTTACTCTTTTTGATACAGTTTTAATGGGAAATAAAAGACTTTATGATGCTGTAAAAGAGAAAGAAGAGTTGTATTTAAGTCCTGAATTTACAGATGAAGTAAATAATAGATTAGCAGAGCTAGAGATTATTTGTTGTGAAGAAGACCCAACTTATGAATATGATATTAAAGTTACAAAAATTCTTGAAGATTTAGGTTTTCCAGCTTCTACTCAACAAAATTTAATGAGTACATTAACAGGTGGAGATAAAGTTAAAATACTTTTAGCACAGGTTTTATATCCAAAACCAGATATTTTATTTTTAGATGAGCCTACAAATAACTTAGATATTGATACTATTGGTTGGCTTGAAAATCAACTTCAGCACCATGATGGAACAATGGTTGTAATTTCTCATGATAGACACTTTTTAAATGCAGTTTGTACAAATATCTTAGATGTTGATTTCAAAAAAATAAGAGAGTTTAGCGGAACTTATGATGATTGGTATATCGCATCAACACTTATAGCAAAACAACAACAAACAGATGTAAGTAAAAAGCAAAAAGAGAAAGAAGAACTTGAAAAATTTATTGCTAGATTTAGTGCAAATGCTTCAAAAGCAAAACAAGCAACTTCAAGACAAAAACAACTCGATAAATTAGATATACAAGCTATTGAAGTATCAAGTAGAAGAGATCCATCTATTATTTTTAGACAAAAAAGAGAGGTTGGAAAAGAGCTTTTAAATATTAAAAATATCTCAAAATCTTATGGAGATAAAGTTGTTTTAAATGATATTTCATTTACTCTTGAAAAAGGTGATAAAATTGCATTAATCGGTCCAAATGGGGTTGGAAAAACAACACTTTGTGAAATCTTAGTAGGTAATTTACAAGCTGATAGTGGAGAAGTTTTATGGGGAGCAACTATTCAAAACTCTTATTTTCCTCAAAATACAACAGATTTTATAAATGGAGATATGACTTTATATGACTGGTTAAGAGGCTTTGATAGAGATGCTGATATTGGAGAGATTAGAAATTGTCTTGGAAGAATGCTATTTAATGGTCAAGAGCAAGAGAAAAAAGTTGATTCTTGTTCTGGTGGTGAAAAACACAGAATGATGCTATCTAAAATTATGTTAGAACAAGGAAATTTCCTTGTTCTTGATGAACCAACAAATCATCTTGACCTTGAAGCTATTATTGCTTTAGGTGAGGGTTTACATCAATATGCTGGTTCAGTTATTTGTGTATCTCACGATAGAGAGTTACTTGATGCTTATGCAAATAGAATTATTGAAATTCAAGCTGATGGAACTATTATTGACTTTAAAGGAAGTTATGAAGAGTTTATGGAATCTAAATCAGCTTAATAAAAAGAGAAGGCTTATCTTTAAGCCTTCTTAACCTTTTGCATGTCTTGATGACATTCTAAAATCTCTTCTTTTTAAAGCATCATTATATCTTCTCTTATCATCTTCAGTTACAAGTTCTAATTTAGGAACAGGTACTGGTTTACCATCTTCATCAACAGCAATCATAGTAAAATAGCAAACATTTGTATTTTTCATAGTATGATCTTTTATATCTTCTGATATGACTTTTATACCTATTTCCATAGATGTTCTTCCTGTATAGTTTACTGAAGCATGAAAAGTTACCAAAGAGCCAATTTTAACTGGATTTTTAAATAGTACCATATCAACAGAAAGTGTAACAGCATAGTGACCAGAATATCTAGCAGCACAAGCATAAGCTACTTGATCAAGCATTTTTAAAATTTCGCCACCATGCACATTTTTTCCAGAAAAATTTGCTTTATCTGGAGTCATTAACATAGTCATTGTGACAGTCTTTTCTCTTTTTATCTCTTCATTCATCTTTTATACCTTAAAATATTTTTGATATGGTATTTTATTGAATTAATCTTATTCAATAATTTTATTTTATTCTATTTCATAATTTTTTTTAAGTAAAGGAAAAAAAGTAACACAAAATCACTCACCGCTTTTTTCTATGAGTGAATAAATTTAGAAACTTTCCCATTCGTCGTTACTAGAACTACTTGTTATCTCTTTTGTAGAGTTAATATTTGGTTTTGAAGTTTTAATTATTTTTTTAGGTATTGAGGCTATTATATGTTCTTTTACCTCTTTTTTTATTCCTATATCTTTTGCTTTTACTTCATTTTTACCTTCAAACTCTTTTTGGTTTGCATCTTCTACTATTAGTTTTGCTATTTCATCTGTACTTAAAGCAATATCATGTGATTGACTAGCTACCATTGCATTTTGTTGTGTTTGTTGATCAAGTTGATTTACTGCATCATTTATTTGTTCAATTCCAAGAAGTTGTTCTTTAGAAGCATTTTCAATATCAGATATTAGGTTCATTGTTGAAGATATATTATTATTTAGATTTTTATATCCATCAATCATATTTGTAGCTATAGTTTTTCCTTCATTTGCTTTTACTGTTGCTCTTTCAACTATTGTTTTTATCTCACGTGCTGCTTCTGCGCTTCTTGTTGCTAGATTTCTTACTTCTTGTGCAACAACTGCAAACCCTTTTCCTGCTTCTCCTGCAGTTGCAGCTTCAACTGCTGCATTAAGAGAAAGAATATTTGTTTGGAATGCTATTTGATCAATTACACTTATTGCTTCATTTACAAGATTTACTTGAACATTTATCTCATCCATTGCAGTTGTTGTTTGATTTGCCATAGCTTGACCTTCATTTACTGCTTTTGTAACACCATTTGAAAGCATAGACATTTTTGCAATACTCTCTGTATTATTTCTAATATTACTAGTTATCTCTTCTAGTGCTGCTGCTGTCTCTTCTAATGATGCTGCTGCTTCATTTGAGCTAATATTTAATTTGTTTACATTAAAAAGAAGCATTTTTGAACTCTCTTCTAGTGTAAGACCATTTGATTTGTTTTCAACTAACATATGATTTATAATATTTGAAAGATTATTTATTCCAGTTGCAACTTTTCCATTATCATTATCTATTTTAACTCTAAAGTCAAGTTTAGAGAAGCTATCTAATACATTTACAACTTTATTTATATCAGAGCAAACATTTGATTTAGTAACTTCAAGCATTTCATTGAAGTTTCTTTTTAGCTCTTCTAAATCATCATTTATAGTTGATTTTTCTATTTTTATATTTAAATTTCCAGCTTTTACTTGATTAACAACTCTTTTCACATCTTCAATTAGAACATTGTCTTGATTTATTAAATCTTGTGTTTTAGATATATTTTGGTTTATTACTTTTGCCATTGTTCCAAATTCATCTTTTCCATCAAGAGTTATTAATTCTACATTTGAATTCTCTTTGTTTGAAAAAGCAAAAAAACTCAAAAGACCATTTTGGAAAATATTAAGACTAGATACAATGTTTCTAGTAATTAGCTGAATTGTTACAAATATACTTAAAATTGTTATCAGTAAGATAGTGATAATAAAAGTTGTAACACTCGATACTGTTTTTTTTAATTCTTCTCTAATCTCTATATTTCTTTCACGATTTCTCTCTTGCCATTTTAGTAAAGCAGCTTTCAGTGGTCTCCACTCTTTTGTTGATAGAGTGTTATCTTCTTTTGTTAAGGCTTCATTATTTTTTAGTTTTTCAATTATTTTGTTTAATAGAATAATTTGTGAATTATATAAAGGAGCAATTTCAAATTTTTCAAAACCTTGAAATTTTTTAGAGCTATCTTTTAAAACTAAGATTAAATCATCAAGCTCTTTTACAGCTTGAATAAAGTTTTCTTTTGCTTTCGTATCATTTGGATTTATTATTATTCCTCTTAAAGCATTTGAAACTTGAAGACCTTGTTCACTAGTTTTTGTAATAGTAATAGCTAAATCAGATATAGAGCTACTACTTTCAAAACTATTGTTGATTTTAGACATACCATTATACAGGACAGCTGTTACAATACCTAATAAAACTATTGTAATAATAGATATAATATTTATCTTATAGTTTACTTTTAAATTCTTTAAGCCCATTTAATTATCTCCTTGAAATATTAAGTTTATAAAAATAGTAGCATATAATATCTGATATTAAAACTATTATTAAAAATTAATTTTTTTAAATAACAAAATATTATAATTTATATTATTTTAGAAAATTATTGTTCCATTTTCACTTTTTCTTACATTTTCTAGATTAAAACATTCATTAGAAAGATTTCTTACACTAGTATCTTTATATAAGTTTACAACTTTATGAATAGATTTCAACTCATCAGCTGTAAAAATAGTTTCATCAAAATCTTCATCTATTTTTGCAAATTTAAGCTCTTTAAATCTTTCTCTTTCAACTATTTCAATCTCTAAAAAGTCCATTAATTCTTGAATAAAAAATACTCTATCATCCTCTTCGTCTTCAAACTCAACATTATCTAAAATTAGAGTAAAAAGTTCATCTAAAACTTCAGCTTTTACACCTCTTGGAGTTTTTATAAATGTTTCACCCAAAATCTTTTTTCCACAAAAATTTATGTGATTTAACTCTATAAAAAATACCAAAAGCTCTATCTTTTTGTGATTTAAAGCTTTAACTTGTTTGTGTAGCATATACAATATAATATTTGCTATTTTTGTCATATCTATATTCATAAAAATCCTTATTCCGCGTAAGCTTGCATTAAAATATCTCTATATTCGTTTAATTTCTTCATTTTTTCTTCATCTCCACCATTTAAATCAGGATGATAAATTTTTGCTAACTCTTTAAATCTCTTTTTAATCTCATCTTTTGAAGGAGTTGATGAAAAACCAAAAAACTCTTTTGCTTCTTGTAGTTTTGAAGTTTTATTATAGAAATTTCCTTGAAAATTCTGATTGTTAAAGTTATTGAAGTTTTTAAAATCAAAATTGTTGTAATCTTCTCTTGTAAAACTATTAAATCTAAAGTCAAATTGTTGAGCTCTTTTTTTTAAAGCTCTTTTTACAAAATATATAATAGTTACAAAAAATAGAACAATTCCACCAATAATTGCCAAAAAAACTCCAAAATTTGTGAAAATTAAATATAAAATACCAATAAATATAGCAATTCTAATAAACGAAGCTAAAAAATTCATATATAAAAATACCTTTTTTAAAAAATTTTTGCATTATACAATAAGTAGATTAATCATAATATTTTTGTACAATATCTTCTTTAAAGGATTTATATGAACTATGATGATTTTATCAAAGCTGTTGAACTGTTTGGAATTATTTCAAATATGAGCAAAAAAGATATAAAAAAAAGATACTTAAAACTATCAAAAAAGTACCATCCCGATATGAGCGGTGGAAATAGTGAAAAGTTTATGGAGCTTAAAAAGTCTTATGAAATTTTGCAAGAATATATGGATAGTTATAACTTCTCATTTGAAGAAAGTGAATTTAAAAAACAATTTCCAGCGTTTACAAACTACAAGAATTGGGTTAAATAGGAAAATTTATGAAGAGTTTAATAATAGTTTTATTTATGATAGTTTCAGGTTTTGCACAAGATAACTATTCAAAGAAAGATATTGAAAAAATGATAGCAAAAATGGTTGTATTAGGATTTTCTGGTACTAGTATAGATAAAAATAGTCAAATTTATAAAGATATTGAGTTTGGTTTAGGTGGAGTTATATTGTTTGATAAAGACCCAAATGATAAGACAAAAGCAAAAAATATAGAGAATAAAGCTCAACTAAAGAAGCTAAATCAACAACTACAAAGTATTAATAAAAGTAAACTTCTTATTTCTATAGATCAAGAAGGTGGTATAGTTCAAAGATTAAAAAGTGAAGCTGGATTTGTAAATACTTTAAAAGCTAGCCAAATATCACAAAATGGTGAAGTTGTTGCAAAAAATAGTTATGAAGCAATGGCAAAAGATTTAAGTAGTGTTGGAATAAATCTTGATTTTGCACCAGTTGTTGATTTAGCTATAAATAAAGAGAATAAAGTCATTGTTACAAGGGGAAGAAGTTTTGGTGAGAGTTCAGGAATTGTTACAAAATATGCTTCTATTTTTGTGGATGAGTTAAAAAAAGAGGGTGTAATTTCAACTTTGAAACATTTTCCAGGACATGGTTCATCTTTGGCTGATTCACATTTAGGTTTTGTAGATATTACAAAAACTTGGAGCAAAAAAGAGCTTGAACCATATAGATATTTTATTAAAAACAATAAAGCAGATATGATTATGACAGCTCATGTTTTTAATGAAAACTTAGATAAAAATTATCCAGCGACGCTATCTTATAATGTAAATACAAAACTTTTAAGAGAAGAGTTGGGATTTAAAGGTGTTTTGATTACTGATGATTTACAAATGAGTGCTATTAGTAAACATTATGATTTAAAACAAACTCTTACTTTGGCTATAAATAGTGGTGTAAACTTACTACTTTTTGCAAATCAGTTGGCAAAACCAATTACTCTAAAAGAGATAGTTGATACAGTTTATAGTCAAATATTAAGTGAAAAGATAGAACTTAAAAAAATAATAGAATCAAATAAAAAAATAGATTTATTGCAAGAAAAAATTAAATAAGTTTTTCTTGTCCTAATCTATATATCGCAAAATCATATTTTATAGGATCGTTTTCATCAAACTCTCTTAGTTTTTGCGATATTTCTAAAGCAGATTTTAGATTGTAAGTTTTATTCTGTAAAAGTCCTAGCTTTTGAGAAACTTTAAATGTATGAGTATCTAGCGGTAAGATTAAATCTTTTTTATCTATTTTCTTCCAAAGTCCTAGATCAAGACTATCAAATCTCACCATCCATCTTAAAAACATATTCCATCTTTTATATGGTGCATTTGAATCTTTTATTTTTCCATTTTTATCTCTTTTTAGTGGATTTCCAACTAAAAAATCAAAACCAAAAGAAGAGTAGTTTGCTTTTTCTTTTATTTTTTGTATAACAAAATCAATACCTTCTAAAACACTATTGTTATCTTTATAACCTTCAAAAAAAAGTTCTTCAAGGCTATTTTCTTCTTTTAGTATTCTAAAAGTTTTGAAAACAGCTAAAACATCAGAACTGTTTTGAAATCTATAATAGTGATTTTTTAATTTTTCTTCAATTTGCTTTTCACTTTTTTCTAGAAGTGAAAAATCTAAACTATCTAAAAACTTAACTATTTGTTTTGCATTTCCATAAGCAAATAAAGCACAAATAAGTATTGAATACTCGTCTTTTTGTTTTTTTGCAACCATCAAAGGGTCTGGTTTTTCGTAACTTAACTCAAAACTATTGTTTCTACTATTTGCTTCAATATCTAGAAGTTCTTTTAATTCTTTATCTTTTTTTGTCATTTTTTTACTCAAATAAATTTTAGGTATAATAGCCAAAAAATTATTAGGAATTAAATTGCAAAATATATTAATAACTGGATGTTCTAGTGGAATAGGACTTGAAACTGCACTATTTTTACAAAAAAACAGTATAAAAGTATATGCAAGTGCAAGAGATGAAAAAGATGTAAAAATACTAAAAGAATTGGGATTAAAAGCTTTTAAAATTGATATTAGAAACAAAGATGAGATAACTTTTGCATTAAGTCAGATTTTAAAAGAAGATCAAAAGATTGATTGTATCTTTAATAATGCTGGTTTTGCAGTTCCAGGTGCAGTTGAAGATATAAGTACAGATATTTTAAAAGAGATATTTGATACTAACTTTTTTGGACTTCATGAATTGACAATTCAAGCTATGAATATATTTAGAAACCAAGGATATGGAAAAATAATCCAGCATAGTTCTGTTTTAGGAATTATATCTTTAAAATTTAGAGGAGCATATAATTCAAGTAAATATGCTATAGAAGGGCTTTGTGATACTTTAAGACTAGAAACTTCAAATAGTGATATTTTTATAAGTACTATAAATACTGGACCTGTTAGTTCAAAATTTAGAGAAAATTCTTTGAAAAATTTCAAAGAAAAAATTGATATCGAAAATAGTTTTTGGAAAAATTCTTATGAAAAAGAGTTAAAAGCTAGACTTGAAAGTAGTGATGATAAAGGAATATTTACACTTCCACCAAGTAGTGTAGCAAAGGTTGTTTTAGAAATAATGAAAAGTAAAAAACCACAACCTAGATACTATATTACAAAAGCTACATATATTTTAGGTTTTGCAAAAAGAGTTTTAAGTCAAAAATTGCTTGATAAATTACTTCAAAGAATATAAGAAAAATCATTTTAGTTTAAATTTGTTATAATCTTTTTTATGAGAATAGATAAATTTTTAAACGCTGTAAATATAACAAAAAGAAGAGCAGTTGCTGAAGATATGTTGGAACACAAAGTTGTGTTTTTAAATGATGTTTCAGTAAAAAAAGCGAAAGAGGTAAAAGTTGGAGATATTATTGAGATAAAATATCTTGATAATAGTGAAAAATTTAAAATTCTTCAAATTCCAACAACAAAATCAACTCCAAAATCAAAAATAGATGATTATGTACAAAGGGTAAATTAGATGTTTTTAGAGACAAAAGCAAAGTTTGATGAAATTTTTCAAGATAAGTTATCGCATGATGATATGAGAGAATATTTTTTAGCTCTTTATGAAAGAGGAGAGACTGCAAGTGAGCTTGCTGGAGCTGCTAGTTCTATGAGAGATTTCGTAATACCTCTTCCAATAAGTGAAAGTTTGAGAGAAAAAGCTATTGATATAGTTGGAACAGGTGGAGATAAAAGCTATAGTTTTAATATTTCAAGTACGGTTTCAATTTTACTTGCAAGTACGGGTTGTTTTGTTGCAAAGCATGGAAATAGAAGTGTTACAAGCAAAAGTGGAAGTGCTGATATGCTAGAATCTCTTGGAATAAATTTAAATTTAAGTCTAGAAGATACAGCAAAGATGCTTGAAGAGACAGGTTTTGGATTTATGTTTGCTGCGAATCATCATCCCGCAATGAAATATATCACACCAGTACGAAAAACTATAGATCATAGAACTATTATGAATATTCTTGGACCACTTTGTAATCCAGCTGGCGTTTTTAAACAAGTTATTGGAGTATTTAGCAAAGATTTTATAAGTAAAATTGCAACTGCTCTTGATATGCTTGATTGTAAAAGAGCAATGGTTTTGTCAAGTCTTGATGGTATGGATGAAGTTTCAATTTCTAGTATTACTTGTGCAACATTTTTAGAAAATGGAAAACAAAGTGATTTGGAGATAAATCCAGAACATTATGGTTTAAAATTAGCTTCAAAAAATGATATTGTAGGAGCTGGTCCAGAAATTAATGCTCAAATTACAAGAGATATTTTAGCTGGAAAAGAAAAGGGTGCAAAATTAGATATTGTTTTAATAAATTCAGCTGCTGCATTACTTGTAGATGGAAAAGCAAGAGATTTAAAAGAGGGCGTTGAAATAGCAAGAGATGCTATAAATGGTGGAAAAGCAAAAAGAAAATTAGAAGAGATAATAAAATTTTCACAAAGGTATTCTTGCTAATGAAAAGAGAGTTTCTGCTTGATTTAAGCACTATTTCAATTTTTATTGATGAGCTTAAAAAAATATTAGAAAATAGAGATTGCATTGTAATTTTAAGAGGAGATTTAGCAAGCGGTAAAACAACACTTGTTAAGTATTTTGTAGAATCTTTAGGGATTGAAGATATTGTAAATTCTCCAACTTTTTCTCTTCAAGTTGTATATGGTGAAGATATTTTTCACTATGATTTATATAATAAAACTTTGGAAGAGTTTATTTCTTTAGGTATGTTAGAAGAGTTTGAAAAAAGTGGTTTACACTTTGTTGAATGGGGCGATACTAAGCTAGAAAATATCTTAAACGACTATGGTTTTGATGTAGTTGTTATAAATATTTTAAAAAATGATGATAAAAGGTTGTATAAAATAGATGAATAACTTAAGAATTGTTGATATCAAAAAAAGTATTAAAAAAACTGAAATATTACATGGGATTTCGCTTGAAATAAATTCAGGAGAAATAGTTGGTCTTTTAGGACCAAATGGAGCTGGAAAAACTACAACTTTTTATACAGTTTGTGGTCTTGTAAAACCAAGTAGTGGTAAAGTTTTTTTTGATAATGAAGATATTACAGCAATTCCACTTCATAAAAGAGCTTTAAAAGGAATAGGTTATTTACCTCAAGAATCATCTATTTTTAAAGATTTAAGTGTAGAAGAAAATCTTCTTTTAGCAGCTGAAATTGTAATAAAAGACAAAGAAGAACAAAATAGACGAGTTGAAGAACTATTAGAACTTCTAGATATTGAACCTATTCGTCAAAGAAAAGGAATTTCTCTTTCTGGTGGTGAAAGACGAAGAACTGAAATTGCAAGAGCTTTGGTTTCAAAACCAAAATTCTTATTGCTAGATGAGCCTTTTGCTGGTGTTGATCCAATTGCAGTAAAAGATATTCAAGATTTAATAAATGAGCTTACAAAGATAGGAATAGGGGTTTTAATAACTGATCATAATGTAAGAGAGACTTTGCAAATTTGTCATAGAGCTTATGTTATGAAAAGTGGAAGTTTGCTTGCTAGTGGAACATCTGAAGAGATTAAGAATGATATAAATGTAAAAGAGCATTATTTAGGAGAAGATTTTAATTTTTAATAAAATCTTCTTTTGTAAGCTACTTATTAAATATCTTTAAAGCTCTTTCTAAATCCTCTTTTGTATCTATTCCAAAAGATTTTGAACTAACTTTTACCATAGCAATTTTAAACCCATTGTCAATAGCTCTTAGTTGTTCTAGTTTTTCAATATTTTCTAGTTTTGAAGAGTTTAAACTACAAAATTTATTTAGAGATTTTTTTGTAAATCCATAAATTCCTAAATGTCCAAAATATGTAGAATCTTTATCACCATCTCTATGATATGGAATTTTTGCTCTTGAAAAATATATTGCTTCTTCAAGATTATTTATTACAACTTTTACCAAATTAGGATCATCTGCACTTTGACTATTTATCTCTTTATAGCAAGAAGTTATTAAAGTATTTTGAGAATCTTTTACCTCTTTTACTCTATTTATTACAGCTTTTACAACATCAATTTCAATAAATGGTTCATCTGCTTGAACATTTACAATAATCTCATCATCACTTAAGTTTAAACTATTTACAGCTTCATTTATTCTATCTGTTCCACTGTTATGGTCAATACTTGTCATAACTGCTTCAAAACCATGCTCTTTTACTAAATCATAAACTTCTTTTGTATCTGTTGCGATTACTACTTTATCCAAAGAACTAACTTGTTTTGCAGTTCTTATAACCATAGGAAGTCCAAAAATATCTACTAAAATTTTGTTTGCAAATCTACTTGAATTTAATCTTGCTGGAATTATTATCATAAAACTTTCTCTTTCATTATTTTTTATTTTATTATATAGTTTTATATCTTTAAAAGTTTATACAATTGCTTTTAAGCTCTTTGCACTAAATAGTCTTATTGAATCACTTTTTAGATTCTTTAACTCATTAGAACAACCATTTTTTGAAAAGATAACAATAATATCAGCAGATATATCTTCACTTTTTAAATCTTCTAAAAATTTATTAAATTCACTTTTTTTTACTTTGTTGTCACTATATTTACAAAATCCTGCAACTATTTTTTCTGAAGTTGTTTTTGCTACTATTGGAATTTGAATTTTTTCACTCCAATATTGTCCGTGTTGTTTTATTGGGTCTTCAATAAAGCTATTTTTTATAAAAGTTAAAGCTAACTCTTCAAATATAAAATCACTAAAATCAGACTCTCTTCCTTGAAATTTTGTTTTAAATTCTTCATAGTTTCCATCTTTAATACCTTTATAAATTGGAGATACAAATGCAAACCAAAATCTAAGAAATGGATTTATAAAAATTAATTTTTTTACAGCTTTTGAATCACCTCTTTTCCCCAATAAAAAATGTTCAGAAGAGTCGATATCTATAATCGCTTTTTCATAAAGTGAATCAACACATTTCATTCCCTCTTCAAAACTAACATGAGCTCTTTTGAAAGCATTTGTTGTTTTTCTATCTCCTAGTGCAATTCCCGAAAGAATAGCGTGTTCTATGTGATAACCACCAGTTAGGTGATTTACTTCATTTCTTAAGTAGTTGTAGTTGTTTAATATATGTTTTTCAATGAGTTCTAAAATAGGCTTAGTTGTATCAATTTTTATATCAAGTCCACCAAATATTGTGAAATATTGTATTGCTACTTGCATATTTTCTATATTATTTGTTTTACAAAAATCTTTAAATTGCTCTTTGAATGATTTATCTAATATAATCATAATAATTTATATTCCTTTTTTTAAAAATTGATTCTACAATAACAAATATCATATATTGATAAACTATAAATTTAATAAAATGAAAAGTTTTATCATTTATTTTTAAAATAAATAAATTTCTTTGACATTAAAACTATTTTTTGTTATTATTTCGCCTAATAAATTATTTATAAAGAGTAAAAAATGGAAAACAATATGAAAAATATAAGAAAGAGTAGTAATACTAAAATAATTATAGTAAGTGACGATAAAGAAATTTTAAAAAAAGAATTTAAAGATTTATATTCGGATTTTGAAGATTTAAAGATTATATCAAGTAGTGACAGTATTAATTACAAAAATATATCATTTAATGATTTACTTGTTTTGGATATGGATATGCCAAGTGAGACTTTTGATAAAATAGCTTCAAAGGCAAATAGTTTGCTTGCACTAACTCCAAAAATTGTTATTTCATCAAAAAGCGATGATGAAAATATTTCTAAAGCGGTAAATATACAAGCTTATTCATTTTTATTGAAACCTTTTAATCCGATGAACTTAAAATTAGCAATAATTATGTGTATAAATCAGACAAAAAGGTCAGATAAAGTTGAGTTGGGTAATGGTGTTTATTTTGACGAGTATAGAGATCAATTCTTTAAAAAAGGTGGAGTTTTAATTGATTTTACTAGACTTGAAAAAGGATTTTTAAAACTTCTAATTGAAAGAAGAGATGAAATTACTGATTATGATACTATAAAAGATTTAGTATGGAAAGGTAAGGATATGTCTATTTATACTATGAGAAATATTGTAAATAAGATTAGACAAAAAACATATTATGAAATAGTAAGAAATCACTCTAGTAGAGGCTATACTATAGATATTTTAAAAAAATAAAAGGGTTTATATTGCAAGAAATTATTGTTTCAAAAGAAGAGTTAATAGAACTATTTGAAAAAGAAAAAATCATAGACACTGGTAAAGGTTGGTATATGGATGATAGTTTTATTGATATTATAGCTTTACATGAAATTGAACCAAAATTTCTGCAAGACCTTACAAATGCAAAACTATATAAAATAATAAAAAAGAAGAGTAAATAAAATACCTTCTTTTTTATCTTCAAACTCTCATCATAAAGAAAAAATAACTTGTTTTTGAATATAATTTAAATTTATTAAACATAAAGGGTGTATAAAATGAAAAAGGTACTTTTATTTGTAATATTTGCTCAATTTTTATTTGCAAATGGAATAGGTGTTTCTGTAAATGGTGGTCAATATGGTTCGATTGATACATTTAGATTTGGTGTATCAAAAGCTTTTGATGAACCAATATATAGTGGAGATATTTTAGCCTTAAATGGTTTTCATGAGGTTGGATTTTCATATTTTAGTACTGAGCATAATAATATAAAAGCGATATCTTATTCTCCTGTTTTTACTTTGGATTTTGTAAGTTTTGATATTGCTTCATTTAAGCCATATTTAGAAGGAGCAATTGGAGTTGCTTATTTATCTGATACGAAAATAGATAATAAAGATTTATCTACTAGATTTCAATTTGAAGATAGAATAGGAATAGGTTTAAAAAATAGAAATTTAAATTTTTATTTAAGATTTATGCACTATTCAAATGCTGGAATTAAAGAGCCAAATGATGGATTAAATAGCACAATGGTTGGTTTCTCTTATAGATTCTAAAAAAAGGATAACAGCCTTAAAATTAGGCAGTTATCTTTTTACTTTTTATTACAAAAATAGTTAAACAAATTAATAATATTGCACCTGATTGTAATATTCCCATTGTTAACCAATTTCCAGCTATAAATCCAATTTGAGGGTCTGGTTGTCTATAAAACTCTGCAGTTATTCTTGCAATTGTATAAAAAATTCCGTACATCAAAGCTAGTTGACCATCAAATTTTTTTCTATTTCTAAAGTAAACAAGGATTAAAAATACTACAATACCTTCTAAAAATGCTTCATATAGTTGAGAAGGGTGTCTTAAAATTCCATCAACATAAATTCCCCAACTAACATCTGTAACTCTTCCTACAAGTTCTTGATTGAAGAAGTTTCCAATTCTACCAAAAACATAGGCTGCACTAACACCCAAAACTGCAATATCAGTTATAAACCAAAAATTAATATTCTTTCTTTTACAAAAAAGTATAGAAGCAATTATAAATCCAATAAAAGCTCCATGATAGCTCATACCAGCAATTCCAACATAAGTTCCATTTACATATGGATTAAATATTTGCCAAGGATTTGTTAAATAGTAAGTTGTATTTGAGTCATAAAAAAGAATATATCCCAATCTTGCACCCAAAATTACACCTATTTCAGCCCACCAAATGTATGAATCAAAAATATCTTGATTTATATTTATATTGTCATATTTTATAAACCATTTTGCAATAAAAATAGCACTAAGTAGTGCTAATGCATACATAATTCCATACCAATGAACTGCAATATCTCCAATGCTAAAAGCTACTGGGTTAAAATGAGAGTATATATTTTGCCAAAATTCCATTTTTTAGTCCTCTAAAGCTTCAGCTATTAATTCTATTGGATTTTTAAATACCACATCAACATCAGCTAGATAAAGTGAATTTGTTATTTGCATTCTACAAGCACTGCATTCAGCACTTACAATTTGTGCTTTTGTATCTTTTATCATTGCAGCTTTTGGAGCTCCAGCAGCCTTTGAAAACTCATATTTTTCTGTTTGCATAGTAACACCACCAAAACCACAACATCTATTTGAATCACTCATCTCTTTTAAAACATAGTTTTGTTTTAAAAGTTCTCTTGGTTCCTTCCAAACATTTTGCATTTTTTTTGCATGACAAGGATCGTGGTAAGTTACCATTTGATCAAATTTTTTACCACTTTTTGCAAGCATATTTTTTAATTCTGTATTATTTTCAAGCCATTTTGTTGCTAAAAATATTTTGTTTGATAGTTTAATAGCTCTTTCTTTCCATTGGGGTTGGTCATGTAAAAAATGCTCCCAATCTTTGTTTATCATTGCACTACAAGTAGCTTCTGGAATTATTACTGCATCAACACTATCTATCCAAGACTCAAAGTATTCAATATTTTTTTTAGTTAAATAATCAACTGTATCAAAAGCTCCTGTAAAATAAGCAGGTGCTCCACAGCATAACTGTTTTTTTGGAATAAAAATATCAAGTTCTAATTTTTTTAATATTTTTACTAAACTATCCCCTGTATTTGTGTATGTATAGTTACTCATGCATCCAATAAATATAGCAACTCTGTTTTTCTTAATATCATCAATTTTATTTGAAAACTTAATATTTTCAGGGTATTTGTTTAAAAAACTAATACTATCTGCATATGGTAAAGCACGATTTTTTTTAACTATTGGAAGAGAAAATCTAGGAATTGCACTTTGTTTTTCTTCATTTATTTTAATTCCACATGTTTGAAACATATATCCTAGTTTTGACATAAAGTCCATAATTTTTCTATGTCTTAAAAGGAAGAAAAATAGTCTTTTATACCAAGCAATTCCAAATTTTTTCGCAATATCACTTCTTACTTGCTCAATAATCATATCTGTTGGTAAATCATTTGGACAAACTTCAACACAATTTGTACATAAAAAACATGATTCAAATATATTTTTTGCATTTTCATCTAGTTCTAGTTCATCTCTTTTGTAAGCTCCCAAAAGGTCTATAAATCCTCTAGGACTTGTAGCTTCGTCTTGATTTATATTAAATATTGTACAAACAGGTTTGCACTTACCACACTTCACACAATCGTCAGAAATCTTTGTATAATCAAATTTATTCATTTAAAAAAAGCCTTAAAAATTTTATAATAAAGGCTTAATATACTTAAAAATTGGTTAAAAGTTGTTAAATAGGGAATATATAAGCTCTTAAATTAAAAAACGATACTATTTATAAATTTATATGAAAGGTTTTATATGTACTTATTTGGATTTGGTTCGTTAGTAAATATAAAAAGTGCTCAAAATTCATTTAAAAATAGAGAGCTTAAAAAAGAAGATTTAATTCCTGTAAAAATAAAAGGTTATAAAAGAGTTTGGAACTCTATAGAGTCTATTTGTTTTGAAGATAAACTTGTAAACGGTATTTTTTTAAATATACAAAAGGATGAAAATTCCTCTATTTTTGGAGTTATGATAAAAATAAGTGAAGAAGAGTTTGAAGTTTTAAAATTAAGAGAGAAAAATTATAGTTGCATAACTATAAAAAAAGAGTATGTTTTAAATCAAAAATTAGATGATGATTTAATAGCTTTTATGACAACAAGAGATGATAAAATAGCAAAAAATGGAGATGAGAATTGTTTTATACCTTCAAGATATATTCAAATTGTAAAAGATGGAGTTAAAAATTTCTCAAAAGAGTTTCAAGATAATTTTGAAAATACTTTTACAAATTTTCCATTTGAAATAAAAGATGGTATTTATACTTTTAGTGATCCAATTCAAAATCAAGCTGCAAAAAATAGTGAGAAATTATAATGAATAAAAATATAAATTGTTTTATTATCACATCAAAATTATCAGAAAATAAAAGAGAGAAAAAAGAAGATAGTTCAATTTCTAAAGAAAAAGATATTTTAAGAATAACATATTGTGAAAATGACTCTTTGGAAAAATTTGAAGAAGATGTAAACTCTTTAATTGGAAAAAATAGAACTTTTTCATATTTTTTAAATAAAAGATTTATTCCATTAACAATCTCATTTATCTCAGTATTTATAATTTTAATTGCATTTTTAACAATCTCTGTTTATGAAGATTTTTTAAAAAGAGTAATTCTTGAAACACCAAATAGTTTTGAATTAAAAGATTATATATCTTTAGGATTTGTAATTTTTTTATTTTTATCTCTTTTGTTTATGCCAAAAATTTTAGATGCCGAAGGAAACGAACTAAAAAACCTTATTAACTCATGGTTTAATAAAGAGGTTCGAAAAACAAAGCGATTAAAATTAGCTTATTCAAATTTTGATATAAAAACAGAAATTCATCTATATAACTTTGACTTAGAAGAACAAAATCATTGGCTTTGGTCTATTTTTATAAATATGATTTTAAATAGATTTGAAAATATATATTTTTGTGTAAGGGCTGATAAAATTCAAGTTATCCAAAAAAATCTTGAAAATTTAAGTATAAAAAATATAAAAATAGTTAAAAATGAGAAGATAGGAAAAGCTTCAAATATTGAGATTTTATTATCAAAAAAAGAGCAAATTTTTTACTCTTTGATGCAACTTTGCTCTACAAAAATTGTTAAAAGTAAAGATAAAAAAATATTTACATCTTTAGAACTTTTTGAATATTGTGGAAAAAATTTTATAAAATCTGAAGATGAAAATAATTTAAGTTTTGGTTTTCAAAGTTTTATAAATAGAAGTTTTGATGATTTTAATTTTTTATCTCAAGAAAAATCTTTACAAATATTTTTTACAAATAGTGTTAAATTTAAAGAGTTAAAATCACAAAAAAAAGAGTTGTCTCAATATTTGAGAAATCATCTTGAAGATTGTGTTTTAAAGTTTGAAAATCCAATATCTCTTTTGATTTTATTTTACTATGTTAAAGATTTAGTTTTAGATGAAAAAAGAGTTATTAAAATAATAGAAAAGTTTATAGTCTCAATAAAAGATAAACAGCAATATGAACTAATAAATGATTACTGGTTTGAAATAGCTGGATTTATGTTTGATTCAAGTGATATTAATAGTTTTGAAAACTCTTCAAAATCTTATTATAGAAAATTATCAATAATTACATTAAATGATCTGGCATTTTTATTTGAAAGAAGTGGCTATTTTGAACAAGCAATACTTTTAAATAGATATTTATATGAGATTAATCCAAATAAATATATCTTAAATATCTGTTCATTATATGAAAGAATGGGACAATTTGAACAAGCATATAATAGTTTACCAAAAGAGCTAAAACTTGGCAAAAATGAAAGACCATCTGATATTGAAGTAAGATATTATCAAAGAAAAGCTGCTTGGATAATAATTTCTCAAAGAAATGATAGTTTAAAACAAGAGGCTATAGAATCTTTAGAAAAATTAGAAAAACTACTTTTCTCTCACAATGAAGATAATGAACCTTTGTGGTTATGGCATTTTTACAATATCAAAGCAAATCTTTGTGAGTGGGAAGAGAACTATGATGAAGCTATAAATTTTTATAAAAAATGTTTAGCAATACCAGCTTTGGGCTCTTTTGAATATGGAGCAACTTTTGTAAATATGGCAATATCTTATAGATTTAAGTATATTTTAGAGATAAATAAAAATGATGAAACTATAAACAAATCTATAAACCTAGGAAAAATTGGTTTGAATTTAAAAGAGTCTGTTGGAGATAGAGATGAGATGCCAGTTGTTTTACACAATTATGCTTTAAATATTTTATATAAAATCTCAAATAGTTTTGATGAAGAACTTTGTAATATTGTTTTAAAACAGACAAATGAAGCGCTTGAAATTTTAGAATATACAAAATCTATAAAAAGATTAGGAATGGTTTTAATTGAGAATTATATTTCAAAAAGTTTATTAAATCTTGATACAAAAGATGTTATAGCTAAACTAGAAAAAAATATATCTCTTTTTAAAGATAATGAATTAAAACAGATGAAGCATATTTATAATGAATTTATAAAAGATAAAAAGATAGAAGAGTTAGATTTTTTATGAAATTTTACTTTTAAAATATCTATAAAAAAAGTAGCAACAATCTTTTAAAATCTTGTATAATTTAACTTATGCAAGATTTACAAATATCAAAAAATAGTCTATTTTTTACTCTTTTTCTAATTTTTGTTTTTATGATAAATATTTCATTTAACTATTTTTCATATAAAGAGTTAAAAAATGAGTATATTTTTGAAACAAAAGCAGAAGTTTTAAATATATATCCAAAAGAAAAATTTGATGTTATAAAGCTAAAAGGTGAAGGTTTTGAATTCTTTGCTTCCTTTTCAAAAGATGATAATATAAAAAAACTAGATTTTTTAAATGTAGTTTTTGATACTAGGAATATCACATTTTATACTTATTTAAAAGGTTTTTTCACAAAAGTTTTGTACTTTGAAATACTTGAAAAAGAGAATAGGGTAAAAGATAAAATTATCAAAAATGTAGAAGAAAACCATGATGATTTTATGATAAAAGAGCTTTTTAATGCTCTATTTCTTGCAATTCCAGTTTCAAGTGAACTAAGAGATATTATTACAGCTTATGGAATTGCACACGTTGTTGCCCTTTCTGGTTTTCATCTAGTAGTTTTATCTTTTGTGATTTATTGGATTTTATATATTCCTTATAGTTTTTTACAAAATAGATATTTTCCATATAAAAATCGAAGATTTGATATTTTGCTAATAACTATGTTGATTTTATTATATTATTTAATTTTAACAGATATTGTTCCATCGCTTTTAAGAGCATTTGTACTTTTTTGTATAGGAATTTATCTTCTTCGAAGTAATATAAAAGTTATTTCATATATAACACTTTTTTATACTTTTTTGATAGTTATTGCACTTTTTCCTCAATATATTTTTAATATTGGTTTTTGGTTTTCTATTTTTGCAGTTTTTTATATCTATTTGTTTATTCAATATTTTAAAGATGGAAATAAAATTTTACTTTATATATTTTTTAATATCTGGATGTTTTTAATATTTAACCCAATAGTTCATTACTTTTTTGCTCAAACAGCATTAGAACAGTTTTATTCAATTCCTATTACCATATTTTTTACAATATTTTATCCACTTGAAATAGTTGCACATATTTTTAATATATCTTTATATTTTGATGATTATTTAAAAATATTTTTGGAAAATAAAATTAATGTTTATGAAGTTTATACTCCTTTATATTTTTTTATACTATATATTTTGTTTTCATTTTTTTCAATTTGGAGTAAAAAATCTTTTTTTGTATTAAATATTTTGATGATAGGGTTTAATTTATATATTTATATTTAATTTTTTAAAATAAAAATTTAACTCTTCTCATTTTTTCAATAATATGTATTATTTGTGGCTATTTGATTTACAATAAAGAAAAATCACAAAACCTACTTTTTGAAACCTTTAAAGATTTTATCAAAAGTAGATTTTAGTAATTTCATCTCTTATAATATGAGATTATTGAAGCTTTAGCTATTGTATGTGAGTTTAGCATATATCCAACAAGTGCAGGAGTAGAGTTTTTATCTAAACCTAAATTTTCAATATCAAGTGCATGAACAGTAAAAATATATTTATGTGCTTTATCTCCAATTGGTGGGCAAGCTCCTCCAAAACCACTTTTTCCAAAATCTGTTATACTTTGAATAACATTTTTTTGCTCAATATTTCCAAAACCTTCTGGTAGATTTGTATTGTTTTTTGGAATATTAAAAACTATCCAATGCCACCATCCTGAACCAGTTGGTGCATCTGGGTCATAAACTGTAATTGCAAATGATTTTGTATCTTTTGGATAATTTTCCCAAGATAACTCTGGAGAAATATTTTCTCCACTACATCCAAAACCATTAAAAACCTGTTTTTGTGTTAATTGACCTTTTAATGTATTACTTTTTAGTGTAAAGTTATCTGCAAAGATGAAGCTTACAAAAAGAGTTAAACTTAATACTGTTTTTTTCATTTTTTATTCTCCTATTTTTGTCGTAAAATTATAATTGTAGCAAAAGTTGATAATAAAATCCCAATAAAAACTCCAAATGAAATAGTATATCCTTCAAATAAAAACATTATAATAGCAACCAAAGCAGGGCTTAGATAAATATATGCCATAACTTTTTTTGCACCTAAAACTAAAGTTGCTTTTTGATATAAAAATAGTGTGATTATTGTTGTTCCTATTACTAAATACAAAAGTAAATATATGTGATTTAGATCCAACTTATTCCATTCATAAGGAATATTTAAAATTTGCATAGTTAAACTCATCCAAATAATTCCACCAATTAGTGTAGCAAAAACTAAAACAAGTAATTCATCTTTTTTACTATATAAAAGCTTTATAAATACAGGATACAATGCCATAGAAAATGAAGCAAGTAGAAAGACAATATCTCCATTGTTTAGTGATAGAGATAAAAATAGATTTAAATCTGCATTAAATACAACAATGCAAGTTGAAATTATTCCTAAAAAATAAATAAATAGTTGTTTTAAAGCAATTTTTTCTTTAAAGAAAAAGATACATAAAATAGCAGTCATCAAAGGAACTAAAGTATAAATAGCTCCACTATTTAAAACTGTAGTATCTTCTAAAGCTTTTAGCATTCCTATAAAATATAAAGTATATACAAGGCTTACAATCATAGCTTTTGGAACTACTTTTATTACTTCTTTTAGTCTATTTTTGTTGAAAATAACTATTGGAGATAAAAATATAAGAGCTAAAATAAATCTTAATAGAGTCAAAGATATTGGATCAATTATACTTGACAATTTTTGTGAAGCTAAGAATGAACCAGCTATTAAAATAGTTGCTATTAATATCATAATATGGGCATTTACTCGTTCATTCAAATAAAATCCTTTTATTTATTTTAAGAGTATTTTATCTAAAAGATTATAAAATGGACTTCTTAAAAGCTAGGACGACCTAGCCTCTTTACTCAACAGAGGACGGCCTCAATTTTCAAATAAAGGTTTTTTATGAGTTGGATAATACTGTTTTTAGCTGGATTATTTGAAATAGCTTGGGCTATTGGTTTAAAATATAGTGAGGGTTTTACAAAATTAACTCCTAGTATAATTACTATTATTACTATGTTTATAAGTTTTTATCTTCTTAGTCTTGCTTTAAAATCTCTTCCTTTAGGAACTGCATATGCTATTTGGGTTGGAATTGGAACTATTGGGACTGTTATTGCTGGAATATTTTTGTTTGGTGAGTCTATGAATTTGATAAGAGTTGTAAGTATTTTATTTATTCTTCTAGGAATTATTGGTCTAAAAATAACTACAAATTAAATGTATATATGAAAGTTGTTCCAAAGTTTTCTTTTGAAACAACATCTATTTTTATACTGTTTTTTAGACAAATATTTTTTACAATACTAAGACCTATTCCAAAACCACCTGTAATTTTATCACCTCTATAATATCTTTCAAAAATTGTACTAGTATCTTTTATTCCAATGCCTTCATCTTTGAAAATTAGTTTTATACTATTTTCCTCTTTTTTTAAACTTACATAGATATTTGAACTATTTTTTGAGTATTTTATAGCATTTGAAAGATTATTATCAATCAATCTAAAAGCCTCTATTTCATTAAAAAAAATCTCTATATTTGGTTCTATACTCTTGTAAAAAGTTATATCTTTGCTTACTGCTAAATCATTAAAAAACTCGACTCTTTTTTCCAAAAATAAAGAGATATTTATGTTGGTTTTTAGCTCTTTTACCTCATTTTGTTGCATATAATACTCTAAATCTTCATATATAATAGTCATATTTTTAAGAGCTGATTTTATTCTTAAAATATTTTTATCATTTTTTATTCTCATTGCTAGCATATCTGTATTTATTCTTGCGACTCCTATTGGAGTTTTTAGCTCATGCATTGCATCTTTTAAGAACTCATCAAGATATACATTTAATTTTTTATATGGTTCAATACTCTGTTTTATAACAAAAAATGAGAGTAAAAAGATAAAAAATGTAACTATTAAAAGAAGAATTAAAGCATTATAAATAACTTCACTATAATCAATGTTTTTACAAACAATCAAAGATGAAGCATCTAAAATATTTGCTTCTAAACTTTTTTTATAACAAAACTTATCACTAAAAATTTTAAAATCTTCATCAAAAAAGATTAAAGAGTTATTTGAAGCAAATATCTCATTTCTATTTTTATCAAAGATTGAAGAGAAATATATATTTGATCTTGGATAGTAAAAAATATTACTATTTTGTTTCTCAAAATTCTCTATTTTTAAAAAGATTTGATTTGAATAGTTTTGTAAATCTATCCTATCTTTTATATCTTGATTTTTTATAGTTGCATCTATATAAAAATATATTGGAATAAATGCTATTAAAAGGCTTATGATTACTTGAATTACAATATATTTTAGTTCAGATTTTCTATTTATCAATTTTATATCCCAAAAATCTCTTTGTTTTTATAAAATCTTTGTTGGTTTTTTCTCTAACTCGTTTAATACACATTCTAATATCTGCATAGCTTATATCTTTATTTTCCCAAACATTTTCATGTAAGCTTTCAATAGAACTAAAGAATCCTCTATTTTGAACCAAAAATGCTACAAGTTCAAGCTCTTTAGATGATAAATCTACTATATTATCACCTTTATAAAGTAAAGATTTTTTTATGTTGTATTTAAAATCAAGTTCTAACTCTATGCAATCATCACTTGAATTAAAATGATTTTTTATAAGTGCTTCTATTCTAAATTT
This sequence comes from Aliarcobacter cryaerophilus ATCC 43158, assembly GCF_003660105.1. Classification (NCBI taxonomy): domain Bacteria; kingdom Pseudomonadati; phylum Campylobacterota; class Epsilonproteobacteria; order Campylobacterales; family Arcobacteraceae; genus Aliarcobacter; species Aliarcobacter cryaerophilus. The sequence goes on along the minus strand of NZ_CP032823.1, from coordinate 1,112,009 downwards.
TAGCTCAATCATATCAAAAGGTTTTCGTATATAATCATTGCAACCTAAAGTGTATCCATGACTTAAATTTTTTATATCTGTAAGTGAAGTTAAAATTATAATTGGGGTATCAATATAAGCTTCTCTTACATATTTTACAAGCTCAAAACCATCCATTTTAGGAACTCTAATATCAAGTAATAGTAAATCATATTTTTTGTCGAAAATTGCATTTAAAGCATCTTCTCCATTATCAAAATCATCAACCATAAAATCAAGCTCTTCTAAAAACTCTTTTATTGAAATTTTATATAAATAATCATCTTCAAGAAGTAGTATTTTTATCATCTAATTATTATCTCTTTTTTAGAAATATCTTTTAAATCTTTTTTATCTTCTTTTATATTTATATCTCCAAAGTAGTCATATTTAGGTAAGTATTGAAAACTATTAAAATTTTTATCAAAACTTATAAGTAAAATTCCAACACTTTTATTTCCAAACTCTCCTAAAGGAACTTGAGTAAAAACTTTTTCATTTGTTTCATAATAAAAACTATCATTTTTAAGGCAGTTTGGATTTTTTATTAAAATATCGAGTAAATTTTTACTAAAACTACTATTTAAAATAACATAATTTTCTATTTTTGTATTATTGATATGATAAGTTGCAATATTTAAATAATCTTTTTCAAGTAAAATCATAGAGTCAATACCTAATCCTTTTAGCCTATTTATAAGTGGATTAAAATCAACTATTACTTCAATAGAACCAATAAATAAGTTATTATGGTTATAAATTGGTGCTATTGCTTTTATATTAAATCTTTTTCCCAACTCAGTTGAAACATAAGGCTCATTTGAATTTTTTACTTTTACAAGTCCTTCTCTAAAACTATCTAGTTTTAGTCCAAAATCTACATCTTCCCAACTTCTAGTAAAAACTTCTAAATCTTTTGTATGAATTTGTATATCTATACTATTTTTTGTATATGTTTTTATAATATTTAGGAGTTTTAAAAGCTCTTTTTTTAGTTCTATATGGTTGTTTTTTTCTAAATTATTTATAATATCTTGATTTTTAGAAAACATTAAAGCTAAAGATAAAGCTTGGTTTTTTTGATTTTCTAGTTCATCTTGTACAATTTGAACTTGATTTTGCACAAAAATATCTAAAGTTTTTTCATTTAAGATATTGTTATATTTATATAAAAAGAATAATAAAGTAAATATAAACAAAGCAAATAAAATAAAAGTTTTTTTATAACTTTTTATAAAAGGAAGTATCATAAAGATACTCCTTTTTTATTTATTAGTTTTGATAAATTGTCCAAATGGTCCAAATCTTCTATCAATCGAATCTTTTCCTTCTATATAAGTGTCAGGAGCTTTAACACTTGCATCTGGAAAATCTTTTTCTCTATTTTCTTTTTCTGGTCTTTCGTGTTCATCTAAATTCATATAAACAGCTACATTATATGACTCTTCATCTGTTAAAATTGGATGCTCTTTTGTAGCACCTAAAGGCATATTTGCTTTAATAAAATCCATAGCTTTTAAAGTTCTGTACATTCCAGCACCTTTGTTGTAGCTATCTTTTCCCCAAAGTGGAGGATATAAATAACCATTTGCAAGACCTTCATTTTTAATACCTTCTCCATTTACTCCATGGCAAGAAGCACAGTGAACATCATATACAACTTTTCCCTTAACTGGATCAGCTTTTGTTGTTTGTATCATTTTTCTATTTACTTCAGCTAAACCAGTTCCTTCAACTTTTGCTCCAATTGGAACACCTTGACTTAACCAATAAATATAAGCTTCCATAGCCTTCATCTCTTTGCTTGAATTTGGAAGAGATTTTCCATTCATACTTCTTTCCATGCAGCCATTTATTCTATCTGCTAAAGTTCCTATTACATTCTCTCTAGGTCTATATTGTGGAAAATTTCCATAAATTCCTACAAAGGGAGAAGAATATTTTTTTGTTCCTGCTTCTAAGTGACAACTTTGACATGAAAGATTATTTCCTGCATATCTCATATTTTCATCTTTAACTTCAGGACCTATATGCTTATAAGTATTAGCTACTAGCTCTTTTCCATATTTGATTAAATCTCCAAATTGGTTATTTGGAATTGTATTTTCATCTGGAATTTTATACTCTAGTTTTTCCCCTTCATATTTGTATCCAATACTGTTTCTTTCTTGTATAAGTTTTTTATCAAACTTCACAACATCAGAAGCAAGCACAGAACCAACACTTAATGCACTAAAAATGGCAACTGTTATAATCTTTTTCATAAATAATTCCTCCTACGATTTATTAATATAAAGAATCATACCTTTTTAATATAACTTGAATGTAACAAAAAATAGATAGATTTTTACAAATCTATCTATTTTGGTTCATTTTCAATCTTATTTATTACAGTTTGAATATCTTTTGTTCTATTTTGTGAACTAGGATGTGTAGAGAAAAAGTCATTTCCTCCACTTTTCCCTTCAGACATATTTTCCCAAAATTTAGTAGCTTCATTTACATTGTAACCAGATTTATACATTAGATAAATACCTATTTCATCAGCTTCACTCTCTTGCATTCTTCCATAAGGAAGCATAACTCCCAAATTTGAACCCAAACCATAAGCTTGATTAAATGCATTTTGATATTGTGGAGCTGTTGCTGCAACTGCTACACTTCCAATTAGTCCAACACCTTGTTGTATCATTCCTTGAGTTACTCTTTCAGCTCCATGACGTGCAAGTGCATGAGCTACTTCGTGAGATATTACAGTTGCTAATTGGTCATCATTCTTAGCATATTGTAAAATCCCTGTATATACAACAACTTTTCCACCAGGAAGACAAAAAGCATTTGCTTGGTTATCATCAACTAAATTGAATTCCCATTTGTAGTTTGGTTGATTTGCAGCAACTGCAATTCTTTGTCCAATAGCTTGAACTCTTGCGGCATCTTTTGTACCCGTTATAACTTTTACTTCACTTAAAGACTCTTTATATGACTTTTCACCTAAAGCCAACTCTTCTTGTGATGACATAAGAATTAGTTGTGAACGGTTTGTATATGGAGTTTTGTGCGTACAAGCTGAAAACAAAATAGCCACAAATGTAGTAAATATAACAATTTTAAAATATCTCATTTTTTCCTCTTTAATATAAAATCTTACTATTTAATCAAAAAAAAGTATAAAAATAGTTTAATTTCTGATTGTACATAAATTGTACAACATTATAGTACTAAAATCTATTAATCTTTTCATATAAACTACAAGTGTAACTTTTATTTACAAAATATAAATTTGTACAACTATAAACAATAATTGTACAAAGATATTTATAACTTTGTGATATAATTCACCCAAATTCTTAAAATTTAATAGGAGAAAAAATGAGTTTATTACAAGAGTATAAAGCACACGAAGCACAAAGACAAAGCGAAGGTGGATTACCAGGTCTTGCTCTTACGGCTGCTCAAGCTGCTGATTTAGTAGAGATTTTAAAAGCAAGTAAAGTGGAAGATGCACAGTATGCATTAAATTTATTTAAAAACAAAATCAATCCAGGTGTTGATGATGCTGCTTATGTAAAAGCTGCTTTCTTAAATGATATAGTTCAAGGTAAAGTTGCATGTTCTGTTATTTCAAAAGTTGAAGCTATTGAAATTTTAGGAACAATGATGGGAGGGTACAATGTACCACCACTTGTTGAAGCATTAAAAGTTGCTGAAGTTGCAGATGCAGCTGCTAAAGAGTTAAAAAATACTATTCTTGTTTATAACTCATTTAATGATGTAAAATCTTTAATGGATTCTGGAAATGCAAAAGCTAAAGAAGTTATTGAATCATGGGCAAATGCTGAGTGGTTTACAAATAAACCAGCTTTAGAAGAAGAAATTACTCTAACAGTTTACAAAATCCCAGGTGAAACAAATACTGATGATTTATCTCCTGCAACTGTTGCATTTACAAGAGCAGATATTCCATTACACGCAACTGCAATGTTACAATCAAGAATGGAAAAACCTTTAGAAAAAATGGAAGAATTAAAAGCAAAAGGTCATCCATTGGCTTATGTTGGTGATGTTGTTGGAACTGGATCTTCAAGAAAATCAGGAATAAACTCAGTTCAATGGCACATGGGAAGAGATATTCCAGGTGTTCCAAATAAAAGAACAGGTGGAGTTGTAATTGGTTCAATCATAGCTCCAATTTTCTTTAACACAGCAGAAGATTCAGGATGTTTACCAGTTGAAGCAAATGTTGATAGTGTTGAAACTGGAGATGTTATTACATTAAAACCATATTCAGGTGAAATTTTAAAAGATGGAAAAGTAGTTTCTACTTTTAAATTAAGCCCAAATACTTTAACAGATGAGATGAGAGCTGGTGGAAGAATTCCACTAATTATTGGAAAAGGTCTAACTGCAAAAGCTAGAGAAGCTTTAAAATTATCAGCTTCAGCTGCATTTATTGCTCCTGAACAACCAGCTAACAACGGTAAAGGTTATACTCAAGCACAAAAAATGGTTGGAAAAGCTTGTGGTGTTGAAGGTATTAAACCTGGAATGTATGTTGAGCCAATTGCAACTACTGTAGGAAGCCAAGATACAACAGGACCAATGACTAGAGATGAGATTAAAGAACTTGCAGCATTATCTTTTGGTGCTGATATGGTTATGCAATCATTCTGTCACACAGCTGCTTATCCAAAACCAGCAGATATTAAATTAAGACATACTTTACCAGATTTCATTAATTCAAGAGGTGGAGTTACACTTAAGCCAGGTGATGGTGTTATTCACTCATGGTTAAATAGACTTTGTTTACCAGATACTGTAGGAACAGGTGGAGATTCACATACAAGATTCCCAATTGGTATTTCTTTCCCAGCTGGATCAGGTCTTATAGCATTCGCAGGTGTTACAGGTATGATGCCTTTAACTATGCCAGAGTCTGTTTTAGTTAAATTCTCAGGAAAAATGCAACCAGGTATTACTTTAAGAGATTTAGTAAATGCAATTCCATATTATGCAATTAAACAAGGACTTTTAACAGTTCCTAAGAAAAATAAAAAGAATATTTTTGCTGGAACAATTGTTGAAATTCAAGGTTTACCAGACTTAAAAGTTGAGCAAGCGTTTGAATTATCTGATGCATCAGCTGAAAGATCAGCAGCTGCTTGTTCTGTTCAATTAAACAAAGAGCCAATTATTGAGTATTTATCTTCAAATATAGCTTTAATTGAAAAAATGATTGAAGAGGGTTATGAAGATTCTAAAACACTTCAAAGAAGAGCTGATAAAATGAAAGAGTGGATTAAAAATCCAAAATTACTTGAGCCAGATGCTGATGCTGAGTACTTAGCTACAATCAATATCAACCTAGATGATATTAAAGAGCCAATTTTAGCTTGTCCAAATGATCCAGATGATGTTGCAACTTTAAGTGAAATCTTAGCTGATGACTCTAGACCAAAAAATATTGATGAAGTATTCGTAGGTTCTTGTATGACAAATATTGGGTTATTTAGAGCTTTAGGAGAAGTATTAAAAGGTGAAGGTGTTGCTAAAGCAAAATTATGGGTTGCACCTCCTACAAAAATGGATGAAGCTCAATTAACAGAAGAGGGATATTATGCAGCATTTGCAGCAGCAGGTGCTAGAATAGAAATTCCAGGATGTTCATTATGTATGGGTAACCAAGCACAAGTAAGTGAAGGTTCAACAGTATTTTCTACATCTACAAGAAACTTTGATAACAGACTTGGTAAAAACTCAAAAGTTTATTTAGGTTCTGCTGAAGTTGCTGCAGTTGCTGCACTTTTAGGAAGATTACCTTCTGTAGAAGAGTATTTGACAATTGTTGCTAAAAAAATAAATGAGAGCAACAAAGATGGAGTTTATAAATACCTAAACTTCCACCAAGTGACATCTGATCACTTAACTACACTTTTAACTTCAAGATAATTGAATATAAATATATAAAAAGAGATTTTCTCTTTTTATATAAACTAAACTTCACAAAACCACAAAATAAGCAATAAATTGTTAATATACCTTTTTTAAATAAAGGATATTTTTTTGAATAAACTATATTATAGTTATGAAATGTGTAAAAAAGATACTCAAAAGCTAGTAGATATTTCTAAAAGTTTTCAAGCAGATGCATTTTTAAGTGTTGCAAGAGGTGGATTAACTCTATCTCATCTTATGTCACAAGCATTAGATCAAAGAAATATTTTTACAATAAATTCAATCTCTTATGATAGAAAAAATCAAAAAGATAGTATAAATATTTTTAATATTCCAGATTTAAAATCTTATAAAAAAGTTTTGATTATAGATGATATAGTTGATAGTGGTAAAACTATGATAGAAATTTTCAAGATATTAAATGAAAAATTCCCAAATACAGAATTCAAGTTAGCTACACTTTTCTATAAAAAAACAGCTTTAGTGAAACCTGATTTTTATATAAAGCAGACAGATATTTGGATTGAGTTTTTTTGGGAAGTTGATATACAAAATAAAGAAGAGAGATAGATATGATTTATGATAGACGAGCTAGAATTTTTTTAGCAATTATAGCTTTGCTTATGGCAAGTGCAATAGCTTTTGGAGCTTTTGGAGCTCATGGATTAAAGAAAGTTTTAACTCCAGAAATGTTAAATGTATTTCATACGGGGGTTGAATATCAGTTTTATAACACTTTTGGTTTAATGTTTGCAACACTTTTATCAATGTTAAGACCATATAATAAGAAGTTAAAAGTTGCTCAAGTGTTAATTTTAATTGGAACACTTATTTTTAGTATATCTTTATATCTTCTTACAATTTTAAACCTTCCAATTTTAGGAGCAATTACACCAATAGGTGGAACTTTACAAATTATTGCATATGTTCTTTTGGCTTATGCAATATTTAAAGATGATAAATAAGCAATGCTTTGTTCTCAAAGCACTTTAGGTTTTTGCTACTTTTTATGGGATTTTAAATCCATGCTATAAAAAGTAGAAATAAAAAAAACGGTTCCTTTTTTTAATAGGAACTATTTAAAAAGGAGAAAAAATGGCAGTAAAAGAACATTCACTAGATATTTCAGCAAAACTTGATATGCAAGAGATGAAAAATGCAGTTATTCAAGCACAAAAAGAGATAGATAATAGATACGATTTTAAAGGAATAAGTAAAGAGATAGATTTAAATGTTGGAGCAAAAACTTTAACTCTTGTATCTTCTAGTGATAATAAAATTGATGCAATGTTGGATATTATGATTTCAAAAATGAATAAAAGAGATATAAGTATAAATTCACTTGAAGAGCTAAAAAAAGAGGATAGTAGTGGTGGAAATAGAAAATATAGCTACAAAATAATTGATAGCATAGAAAAAGATGAAGCAAAAAGAATTCAAACAGAGATTAAAAATTTAAAACTAAAAGTAAGCGCTGTAAATCAAGGTGATACTATAAGATTGACTGCTAAAAATATTGATGATTTGCAAGCAGTTATGAAACATTTAAAAAGTTTAGATTTGAAAGCCCCATTGGTTTTTGATAATTTTAAATAGTGGATTTTTATGAATAATATTATTGAAGATTTAAAAATAAGTCCACTAAAAGAGACGAATTATATAAAACCTTTGAAAGTAAACTTTACTTTAAATGGTATAAAAAAGAGCTGGGAAGCAGTAAGAAGTCATGATAGCGTATCTATTTTACTATATCATGAAGAAAAAAAAGCATTTTTATTTGTAAAGCAGTTTAGAATTCCTGTTTATTTAAACGACAACAATATTAAATATACTTATGAGCTTTGTGCTGGACTTGTTGACAAAGATAAATCTATTGAAGAAATAGCTATAGAAGAAATAGATGAAGAGTGTGGTTATAAAGTTGAGCTTAAAAATCTTCAAAAAATAACTTCTTTTTTTACAAATGTTGGAATAAGTGGAGCAAAACAATATCTATTTTTTGCAACAATTTGTGAAAATCAAAAACTTCATAGTGGTGGTGGAATAAATGATGAACAAATAGAGTTGTATTTTTTAAATGTAGATGATATAGATAGTTTTATTTTTGATGAAACAAAAGCAAAAACTCCTGGATTAATTTTTAGTTTATATTGGTTTTTGAAAAATAAAAAAGAGTTGGAATTAAAATGAAGATATTTATTTTATCTCTATTTATATTTTTAAACTTATTTGCTGAAGAAAATTCAAATAATATCAATATTAACAACTCTTTTATTACGAAATATGAGTATGGAAAAATGCTATACAACAACCCTAGAGGAATAGGGTGTAACAACTGTCATGGAGATGATGCAAGAGGTAAAAAACTTGTTGAGTTTAAGCATATTCAAAATCAAGAAGAGTATTTTTGCTCTTTAATTGCTCCTGATATAAAATATATAGAGTATGATGTTTTTTCAAAAAAAGTTAATTTGAAAAAAAATGATAATCTGAAATTTGAAAAAGAACAAGTATGTGATAAATTAATCTATAAAGCAAATGTTATGCCAACATATTTTATGGTTGAAGAGGAGATTGAAGCCATTTATTACTATATTCAAAATATGAAGTAGTAAAATAGCAAAAATAGTATTTATTTAACTATTTTTTCACAAATATGTACTATTATTTTAAAATCAAAATCTTAAGGAAAAATATGTCTATTTTAAAAAAAGCATTAAGTATATTTTTGGTTCTATCATTTTCAATATTATTTGTATCTTGTAGCTCTAAAAATGAAGATATAAATGAGATAGCTGTAACTGAATGTACAATTGCAGGAGCAAAAGCTCCACTTTGGGCTTGTGGGAACTATAGTGAAGAGAATAGATTTGTAGCAGTTGGGTCTGCTCCTATGTCAAAATTAGGACACGATTTTAGTAGAAGAGAAGCTTTGGCAAATGCTAGAACAAATTTAGTAAATGATATAGAACTTGAAGTAAAAAACAAAGTTGAAAGTTATATGAATTCAACAGGATTAAAAGAGAGTGAAAGTATAGAAAGAGTTGTAACTATGGTATCAAGACAAACTTCAAATATGACTTTAAAAGAATCAAAGCAGATAAGCTCATGGGAAAATCCAAATGATAATTATATATATATTTTAGTAGCAATTCCAAAAGCAAATATAGAAAAAACAATCAATAGTGAAGTTCAAAAAGCACTAGATTCTTTAGATAAAATATAGGAAAAATTATGAAATCTTTATCTATTTTTTTGATTTTTTTATCAATATTTTTTAGTGCTTGTTCTTCAAAAGATAATACTTTAATAGATACAAAAACACAACAGCAAAATGCAAAAGAGGCTTTACGAGGATTATGAGATTAAAATCAGCACTTTTTTTTATATTTGTTGTTTTTTTTATATCAGGATGTAGCCAAAAAGTACTTATAAATAGTACTAAACCAGCTATTATTGATAGAGCCTCAAATACAAAAAAGATTGCGGTTTTAAAGTTTGAAAATGACAATGTAGGACTTTCTACAAAAATAGAATCAGCTTTATATAGTGTAAAAGTAGATGATAAGTCATATTTTACAGTTATTAGTAAAAATAACAGAGAAAATATCATAAACGAGCAGAAATTTCAATATTCAGGACTTGCAAATAAAACAAATAGTGTTGAAATAGGTGAGCTTTTGGGTGCTCAAGCACTAATTAGTGGAAAAATTGAGAGTACAAATGTTCAAAGAGATAACTATTATGAAACAAGATATAGATGTATTGATAAAAAATGTCAATATACACAAGAATATAGGGTGTCTTGTACCAATGCAAAGTACTCATTAATAGCAAATATTTCAATGATAGATGTTCAAAAAGGTGATGTTATTTATACAAATAACTATACAAGAAATAGAAGTTATAAAAAATGTTCAGATGAAAGTGGTGGTTTACCACAATCAAATGTAGTTTATGACTTTTTCGCAAATAGTATTGTAGATGAATTTTTGCCATATATTGCACCTACAAAGCAAAGCTACTATTTAGAGCTTTTTGATGATCCAGATATTTCATACACAAAAGAACAAGATATTCTTTTGGAAAATGGTTTAGAGTATTTGAAGCTTGGAGAATTAGATAGAAGTATGGAGCTTTTTAGTAAACTTTTGGATTCAACAAATGATAAATGTTATGTTGCTTCTTATAATTTAGGTGTTATAAAAGAGAGTTTAGGAGAGTATGAAAATGCAAAAGAACTTTATGATTTATCAGATAAATTAACACTAAAACCAAATAAAACAGTAATAGAAGCTATAACTAGAATAAAACAGAGAATTGAAGAGAGAAATATATTAAACAATCAAATAGAAGCTCAAAAATGAAATATTTAATAGCTATATTTTTTGCAATTTTTTTTGCAATTTTTTTTGTAGCTTGTTTTGGAATAAACAAAGATGAACTTTCACAAAATAACTCTTTAAGATATCCATCTTGGTACTTAAATCCACCTTTAAATGAGGGAAATATAGTTTATGGAGTAGGAGTTGCAAATACAAAACAAGAGGCTATTTTAAATGCTTTAGATGATTTATCTTCAAGATTAATGTTAACAATTGAATCAAATCAAGAAATAAGTTTGAAATCTTTTAGAGATTATAGAGAGTATGTTACTAAAACTACAACTTTTAATATAAATACAAAGAGTGAAAAATTAACTTTTAAAGATTATAAAATAGAGGATTTTTATAGTTTCCAAAAAGATATTTTTTATTTAATCAGCATAAAAAAGAGTGATTTAATAAATAGTTTAAATAGTCAAATATCAAATCTTTATGATGAATATGAAGTTTTAAAAAGAAATAATGATGATATTTTAAGTAAAAATTTAAAATACAAAGAGCTTTTAGAAAAGTTTTATATAAATCTAAACAAAGCAGAACTTTTAGAAAGCTTACAAAATAAAAAAAATAGTGAAAATAGATATATAAAAACAGTTCAAAAAATAGAAGAAGAGATAACAAATATCATTTCAAAGATAAGGTTCTTTATAAAAAGTGATTATAATTCGGAAATTTTTAAAGAAGTTTTGAAGAGTAGTTTAAATAAAAAATTATATAAAGTTGTAGAAAAAAAAGATAGTGAAAATATTTATGAGATAGAGTTAATTTCAAATCAAAGTAAGATTAGACCATCTGGTTTTTTTATTATTGAGAATATTTTAAATATTAAAATAAAAGATGAAAATAATAGACAAATATCAAGTAAAACTATTGAGCTAAAAGGTGTATCATCAAATAATTTTGATGATGCAAAGATTAATCTAATTCAAAAACTAAAAAAACATACAGAGCAAAATAGTATTTTGCCATTTGATTAACTAGCACATACGCAAGGGCTTTTTTGATATAATCCATAAAAAATATAATTTAAAGAGAAAATATGAATGCAATAACAAGAGTAAAAGAAGCAATAGAAGAGATAAAAAAAGGCAACATGGTAATAATGCTAGATGATGAAGATAGAGAAAATGAAGGAGATTTAGTCTATTCAGCTGCATTGAGTACTCCAGAACTTGTAAACTTTATGGTAACTCATGCCAAAGGCTTGGTTTGTGTGAGTGTCTCAAATGAAACAGCAAAAAGGCTTGAGCTTTTTCCTATGGTTTCAAATAATACATCATCGTATGAAACAGCTTTTACAGTTTCTGTTGATGATGTAAATGCAGCAACAGGAATTAGTGCAATTGAAAGAGATAATACAATAAAAATTTTAGCAAATCCAATAGCAAAAGCTATAGAACTTGTAAGACCAGGGCATATATTTCCACTTATTGCAAAAGATGGTGGAGTATTAGTTAGAACAGGACATACAGAAGGAAGTGTTGATTTATGTAAGTTAGCTGGTTTAAAAGGTGAAGCAGTTATTTGTGAAATTTTAAAAGAAGATGGAACAATGGCAAGAAGAGATGATTTAGATATTTTTGCTGCTAAACACAATTTAAAACAGATTTATATATCTGATTTAGTTGAATATAGACTTGCAAATGAAACTTTAGTTTGTGAAGTTTCTAGTACTGAAATTAAATTTTTTGGTAAAGAGGCTATAAAAAAAGAGTTTAAAGATCATCTTGAAAATATTCATACAGTTATTCTTTTTGGAAAACAAGAAGATGTAAATCATGTTAAATTTCATACAATAAGACCTGATATAAAAATATTCTTAAATGATAATAAACTAAACTCTATGTTAAAAACTGTAAATTTTTTACAAAGTAAAGGTGGAGTTTTAATATTTTTAAATAATTCAAACAAAAATCAGGAACTAGAAAAAAACTATGGAATAGGTGCTCAAATACTAAATTCCTTAAAAATTAAAAAAATTAAGCTAATGACAAGTGGAGGAAAACACTCTTTTGTAGGACTTCAAGGTTTTGGTTTAGAAATTTTAGAAGAGATACAAATAGAGGGATAGAAAAGATAAAAAAGAAGCTTATACCTCTTTTTTAGATTTAAATAAAAAAAGGTAAGGATAAAATCCTTACCTTTTTTGCTTATCTACAATTAACTATATTATAACTGTGGACCAGCAGCTGTAAAATCATATTCACTTTCAAGTGTTAAATACTTTTTAAAGTTTTCTATATACATCTCTGCTAATTTTCTTTTTGCTTTATCATACTCTAGTGGGTCAGACCATGTATATCTAGGAGTTAATACATGAGTATCTACACCTTTTAGTGTTTTTGGAATTTGGATATTAAATATTGTCATATTTTGGAACTCAGAATCATTTATAGAACCATCTAAAATAGCATTTATACAAGCTCTTGTATTTTTGATACTCATTCTTTTCCCAACTCCATAAGGACCACCTGTCCATCCTGTATTTACTAAAAATACATTTACATTGTGCTCATCTATTTTTTTACCTAATAGTTCTGCATAAACAGTTGGATTTAATGGTAAAAAAGCCTCTCCAAAACAAGAAGAGAAAGTTGCCATTGGCTCGTTTATTCCTCTTTCAGTTCCTGCTACTTTGGCTGTGTATCCACTTAAGAAGTAGTACATTGCTTGCTGTTTATCAAGTTTTGCAACTGGAGGTAAAACACCAAAAGCATCAGCACACAAAAATATAATATTTGTTGGATGTCCACCTCTCATAGATGGAGTATGGTTTTCTATATGATTTATTGGGTAAGAAACTCTTGTATTTTCTGTTTTTGATTTATCAGAGTAATCAACTACACCATTTTCATCTGCAACTACATTTTCTAAAATAGCACCTTTTCTAATAGCACCAAATATTTCAGGTTCACTATCTGGGTCAAGATTGATTACTTTTGCATAGCAACCACCTTCAAAGTTAAATACTCCATTATCATCCCAACCATGCTCATCATCACCAATTAATGCTCTATTTGGATCAGTTGACAAAGTTGTTTTTCCTGTTCCAGAAAGTCCAAAGAATAGTGCAGTATCACCATCTTTACCAATATTTGCTGAACAATGCATTGGTAGTTTTCCTTCTAATGGAAGCCAGTAGTTCATCATAGAGAAGACACCCTTTTTCATCTCTCCAGCATACCAAGTCCCACCAATGATTGCTTCATTATCTTCAACATTGAATATAACATAAACCTCAGAGTGTAATCCGTGGCTTGCATATGCCATGTCAACAGTTTTACAAGCATTATATATAGTAAATTCTGGTTTAAAGTTTTCAAGCTCTTCTTGAGTTGGAAGAATAAACATATTTTGAATAAAATGAGCTTGCCAAGCAACTTCAGTAATAAATCTTACTGCTCTTCTTGAATCTAGCGAAGAACCACAGAAAACATCTGTTACAAAAATATCTTTGCTACTTAGTTGTTTTTTAGAGTTTGCAAGTAGATCAACATAAACCTCTTTTGAAACTTTTCTGTTTATATCTCCCCAAGCAATATATTTATTTGATGGGTCTTGATTTACAAAGAACTTATCTTTTGGACTTCTACCTGTAAAAATACCTGTATCAATCATTAAAGCACCAGTAGAAGATATCTTTGCCTTCTCATTTTTTACCGCGAAATCGATTAAAAAATCGATATCCGAATTTCTAAATATCATACCAATGTTTTCTAAACCTAATGAGTCTTTAATATTAGACATAATTTAAATTCCTATTCTAATTTTTAATGCGAAATTTTATCCAAAAAAATATAAAACTTTCTGAAAGATGAGTAATTTTCATAACAAAATAAATATTTCTTAATTTTTATAAAAAAATATCAAAAAAAGCAAAAAAATAGTTGAAAAATATTTCAAAATGTAATATAATTTAAAAAATAATTCAAAAGAAGGATTAAAATGTTTATAGTTGATGATATTCTTGATAAGTTAAAAAATATTTTAAAAACTGATAGCAAGACAAAAAAAGTATTTGATAAAGAATTAGCAGAGGCTTTAGATTTAACTCAAGCAAATTTTGCAACAATGAAGAATAGAGGAAAAATTCCATATACAAATATTTTAAATTTTTGTGCAAAGAGAAAAATTTCTATAAATTGGCTTTTGTATAATCAAAATCCAAACTCTTTAATAGACAGTACGGATAGATACTGGATAAAATATTATCCAACTGTAAATGTAAGTGCTGGTGGAGGTGCTTATGATAGTGAGGATTATTGTGAAAGTTTGGAGCTTCCTGATTGTTTCTTAACTATGTTAGGTGGCAAAGAAAATCTTAAAAATATAGATGCAATAAATGTTGTTGGTGATTCAATGGAGCCTACACTAAACTCAAACAATATAATTTTTGTTGATAAAACTAAAAATGATATAAGTAGAGATGGAATATATGCATTTACAACAAATCATGGACTTTTTGTAAAGAGAGTACAAAAAAGAGTAGATGGATTTTTAGATATTATTTCTGACAATAAAGATTATCCTGTTCAGATTTTAAAAAAAGACGAACTAAATATTTTAGGAAAAGTTATTAGTTCGTTTGGAAAAATATATTAAAACAGAGTTTGAAATTTTTGCGAGTTTTGTAGAAAATAAAAACTCTCTTGATTTGTAAAACCTATTAAATAAGCACAGTTGAAATTTGAATTTTTTAAAATATTTTTAAGATCTTCTATATTTTGTATAATTATTTGTTCTTTTTCATCTAAAAAAGATATTTTATATTTTGAAACAAATATAGTTTTTGCATATTTAAATTCATGTTTTAGATATTCAATTTCTAGAGGGATTAAATTTTTATTTGTTTGACAAATTATAAAACTATCACTTTTCCCACTCTCTATTGGTTCGAAATTTTTATCAATAAATATTGCTTTAAAGTTTGAGTATAGTTTTAATTTTGAAATATCAATATTTCCTTTAAAAAAATCATAAATATTTAAAAAACTACTTAAATATATTTTTGATAATCTTAATTTTGAGAAATATATATCTTTATATGAAAAACTCAGTTCAAAAAGAGAGTGTTTTATTAGATTTTTTATATTTTTTTGATCTATTTTTTTTTCAAACTTTTTACTATTTGGATAGATAATATCTAAAAGATTTTGATTTTTTGAGATTAAAATATCTCCATTTTTGATATCATCAAGAAACTTAAAGATTTTTTCTATATTTTTTGAGATTAGAAAAATAGGTTTTGTGTGATTATTTTGATATAACTTCAACATATCAAAAGTTTCATCATTACAAAAATAAGATTCGATTTGTAAAATAGATAGCTTATATCTAACTATTTTTACTAAAGCTAATTCTAGATTTTTTACTTTTATAAAAGCAACTTCATTATCAATAACTTTAAAATCTTTTTCAAAAATAACTGCATAAGCTCCATTTGTTATAGCTATTTGCAAATCATCAATATTTTTTGCAATAAACATATCAGAAGTTTTTACTTTTTTTGCATCACTGCTTATATTGTTTATAAAAGAGATAGATGGAGAGTTTAGAAGTTCTCCATCAACGATATCAACTATTGAAGAGATTTTCACTAGCTTATTTTTGTACCAATTTTTTTAGGTTTTTCAGGTCTTATTAGGCTTAATCCATTTTCATCTTTTGCTGCTAAAAGCATTCCTTCACTTAAAAGACCCATTAGTTTTGCAGGTTTTAAGTTTGCAACAACACAAGCTTGAGTTCCAACAAGTTCAGATGCACTATAAAATTCTTTTATTCCTGCAACAACTTGTCTTGGGCGATTTTCTCCTAAATCAACTTGAAGTTTTAGAAGTTTTGAAGATTTTGGAACTTCAACAGCTTCTATAATAGTTCCAACTTTAATAGTTGTTTCAAAAAATCTATCAATAGTTATAAGATTTAAATCTCCTAAATCAAGAGCTTCAGGCTCATCTTTTGCTTCATATTTGCTTTCATCTTTTTGTAAAACTGTAATATCTGAAACATCTGGTTGAGCTAGTAAAATATCCTCAACTCTTGGAAATAAAGCATCTATTTTTGTTATTTTCACATCATTTAAAAGCTCTTTATCTAATATTAATTTATTATAATTTTGAGTTGATATTTCAATACCTAAACAAGTTGCAATATCTTTTATTTTATGTGGCATTACACTATCAAGAAGTAGGGCTACTTTTGCCATAATATTTGTAATTAGGGCAACTAAAGCCATAGCTTCATCATTTTTTTCATCTTTTATTAAATTCCATGGTTCATAATCATTTATAGCTTTATTCCCAATAGTTAAGATTTTCCAAATCTCTTCTAGATATCTGTTTATTTGCATATTGTAAATATAGTTTTCTAGTATTGATATAATATTGTTTACTTCATCAAGCTCTTTTTTATGAAACTTAAGAACATCTTTTGAGCTTACACTAAAGTCAAAATATTTACCACTCATTCCTATAATTCGATTTAGTAAATTTCCTAAATCATTTCCTAAATCAGAGTTTATTCTATCTAATAGTGCTTTTTGTGAAAAATCTCCATCTTGTCCAAAAGGAACTTCTCTTAAAAGAAAGTATCTAAATGCATCTAATCCATAAGCATCAGCTACCTCTTTTGGATTTACTACATTTCCTTTTGATTTACTCATTTTTTCACCATCTCTAGTCCACCAACCATGAGCTGCTATATGTTTTGGTAAAGGTAAATTTAAACTCATTAAAAATGCTGGCCAATAAATTGCATGGAATCTTAAAATGTCTTTTCCAACTAAATGGATATTTGCTGGCCAAAAGTTCATATTTTTTTCATCAGTTCCATATCCTAAAGCTGTTGTGTAGTTTAATAAAGCATCAAGCCAAACATACATAACATGTTTTGGCTCATTTAACTCTGTTGGTAGTTTAACTCCCCAATCAAAAGAAGTTCTAGATATTGATAAATCTTTTAATCCATTTTTTACAAAGTTAACAATCTCATTTTTCTTAGCTCTTGGCAAGATACAATCAGGATTTTCTTCATACCATTTTAAAAGTTTATCCTCATATTTTGATAACTTAAAAAAGTAACTCTCTTCTTTTACAACTATTGTAGCTCTTCCACACTCTGGACAGAACTGCTCATCAATTAGTTGAGTTTCAGGAAAAAAAGTCTCACAAGGAACACAGTAAAAACCTTCATACTCCCCTTTATAAATATCTTGATTTTGATACATTTTTAAAAATGCTTGTTGAACGCCAGTTTTATGTTCTTCATCTGTTGTTCTAATGAATTTATCGTAAGTTATATCAAAATCATCCCAAAGCGCTCTAAATTTGCCAGAAATTTCATCTGCATACTCTTTTGGAGTTTTTCCTCTAGCTTCTGCGCTTTGAGCAATTTTTTGTCCGTGTTCGTCAGTTCCTGTTAATAAATATGTATTATGTCCAATCAATCTTGAGTATCTTGCTAGCATATCAGCTATTATTGTTGTGTAAGCATGACCTATATGTGCTACATCATTTACATAATAAATTGGAGTTGTTATATAAACATTTTTACAAGAGTTTTGCATTTTCTACCTTTTTTTCTTAAAATTCAAATCCACCGCTTGAGCCTTTATTCATTGACTCATAAACAGTTATAACATATCTTTTTCTTAAAACACACTCAAAAAATTCACTACAAGGTTTACAAGAGTTTAGATTTTTTGAGTTTTGGCAAGAGTTTAGATCTTTTAAAATATCTTCAAGCTTCTCTTCCCATTTGTCTAAACTTTTATTTTCATTAGACATTTTTACTATAAACTTCCAAAACTCTATTTATTTCAACATTTGAGCCAAAGAAACAAGCAGTTGTATCGTGAATATGAGTCGTAGCTACTTCTAAAACTCTTTTTTGTCCATCTATCGCACCACCACCAGCTTTTTCAAAAGCTAAAGCAAATGGAAAAACTTCAAAAAGTTGTCTTAATTTTCCTTTTGGTCTATCAGTAGTTCCTGGATAAGAGAAAAGTCCACCACCTTTTAGTAAAATTTGGTGTAAATCAGGAACCATTCCACCGCTGTATCTTAGTCTATAACCATCATTAAAAATATCATCGATTAGTTTCTTATGAAAAGGTGCCCAGCAGTTTTGAGTAGATCCTGGAGCATTAAGTTTTCCTTTTTCGTTGAGTTTAATATTTTGAATAAACTTAAACTCACCATTTAAAAGTCTATACATTTTTACATCATTTGTAGTTATTACCATCTCAACTCTAGGTCCAAAAACTACATAAACAGAAGCTATTATATTTTTTGCATTGAACTCATTTTTATATATTCCATAAATTGAACCAACACTTAAGTTTACATCAACCAAAGATGAACCATCTAGTGGATCATAAGCTATTAAATATTCACCATTTTCATTTATATTTTTTATACTATCTTGCTCTTCACTAACTATTGCTTTTACACTTGAAAGTTTTGAAAAAATTTCTTCAATAATCTCATCACTTTGAATATCTAACTTAAGTTGAGTATCTCCTGTGCTATTTTCACTTTGAGATTTTCCAGTATCACCTGTTTCTATTAGGTGTTTTATTTTTATACTTGCTTGCTCTATAGCTTTTATTATTTCTTGCATCTATACCCTTTTTGCATTTTTATCTATCCACTGTATAATTTCAAGTGGGTTATTTAAATCTAAAATATCAAGACTTTTTGGAATATCTTTTTTATCTATAGTATCATCAATAGCCAAAGCATTTGAAAGCTCAAAATAGCTATCGTCTAGCTTATTTCTAAAAATAGAAATTCTAGGAAGTTCCAAAGTTTTAAGTCCTTCAACTAGTAGATAATCAAAATCATCAAAAATAGATATTAACTCATCAATAGTTGAAGTATCTTTTTTAAATATAGTTGTTTTATTAGGGCTTACAACTGCAACATCAGCTCCTGTTTGTGAGAATTTAAAAGAATCTTTTCCTTCTCTATCAAACATTGCTTTATCTTTTGGATCATGTTTTATTATACATACTTTGAATTTGTTATCTTGTAAAATACTTGCAACTTTTACAATTACTGTTGTTTTACCACTATTTGATGGTCCTGAAAATGCTACTATTAATTTTTTTTTATTCATAGTTCGGATTTTATCCAAAGAATTGTTAAACTCTATTTATGTAAAAATATATTTTAAAGTGTAGTTTTTGTATAATCTTTACCTTATATATGAGGAGTTTCTATGAAAAAAGGTTTATTCTTAATCGCTATTTCACTTTTGTTTGTATCTTGTACACCAAAAAATAGTGCATTTAGATATTTTGATAAAGGTGATATTGAGACAAATGCAGTTAGAAATACAAAAAAAGCTGATATTATAAAAAATGATGCTGTAGAAGTTACATTTATGGCAACATACTTAAATAAATTTGATCCAAAAATAAGCCAAAAAGAAGAGAATTTTTTGGTTTATATCTATTTTCCAAATCTAGAAGAGCAGATAGATTTTGCTAAAAATGGATATGAACTTCTTTTAAATGGGAAAACTCCAACTTCTATTGAAAAATTAGATAGAGATGATAAAAAATATGAAGATATGATGCTTAGAAACTTCTGGGGAAACTACTATTTAGTAAAATTTAATAATCAAGAGTTAGTACAAAATTTAAATATTGCTTTAAAACCAAAATCTAGTGATGCCACACTAAATTTTGAAAAATAGAAGATAGTGAGATTTTATTCTCGCTATTTAAATAGTTGTTATATATATAAAAATTAGCTAAAACTTTTTTTCCATACTCTCTTGTTTCGTTATATGAAATCATTTCCATACTTAAAAATGGTTCAAACTCTGATTTATCTTTAAACAAACCTTTTTGCAATTGACTTCTAGCATATCCAGCTCCACCGTTATAAGCATATGCTATAAAAAGAGGATTACTATCAAATTGTTTAATTAATGAGTCAAGATGAAAACTTGCATATTGTATATTTTTTTCAGGTAAAAATTGATCATAAATATTGTAATCATCACCTAACTTACTTGCGATATCTTTTGATAAAAATGGCATGATTTGCATTATTCCCATAGCACTTGAAAATGAGATTGAAGATGGAATGAATCGACTTTCTTGTTTTGCAATAGAGTAGATTAAAACTTTTTTATATATTCCATAATTTTCTAATAAATCTTCATAAGGAGTTATAAAATATTGATTTCTAAATCTATTATATCTTTCGAGAATAAAAGCTAAATGTGGTTCCATATTTTTTTGAGTAAAAAGATTTGAGTATTTTTCCATCTTTGCATCATCTAAACTTTTTTTGCTATCTTCTGTAACTTCTAACCAGCTAAAAGCATCATAAATATCATAAGAACTAGGTTTCATCTGCATATCTATTTTGAAAACTAGATTATCTGGAACTATATTTAAAAGCTCCTTTGCATATAAAGAGTATATATTTGCTTCAAAGCTTTTTGCTAATTCTTCAAGATAAAGAGTATTTTTTGATAGTAAATATAGCCAAAAGATTGCTCTATCTTTATCTCCTCTTAAAAGTGCTATATCATACGAGTTTTCAAAAAACTGCTTTGCACTTTCTAATTTACGATTATTTACAGCATTTATACCTAATAAAAATTGAAGATTTGTTGTTAGCATCTTTTCAGTTTTTAGATTGTCAAGAGATTTTTGTATATTATTTAATTTTTTATCATATACAGCTGTTCTTAGAAATTTTTCAAAATCTTTATGTATAGCAATTTTATGCAAAAAAGTTGGATTTATATAGTGATTTAAGTATTTATATCTATATGAATCACTAACTTCAAAAAAAATTTCCAAAAATTTATCGCTAGAGCTAGTTATAAGCTTTTTGAAAATATCATTTGAAGATATAAGCATAAGATTATTTTTTAAAGTAGGGTAAGTATCTAGTTTTGATATAAAAAAAGCAAGATCATCTTTTGATAAATCAGATGCTTTTTTAAGTGATGCTAAACCAAGAGCAATACATCTTGAATCGCTACTTTTAAGCTCTAAAATAGAAGCGTTATAACAAAACCTATCTTCTGGAGATATTTTTTCATTAAATTTTTGTTTAAAAGTTTTATCAAGAAGAGCATTTCTACCATTTCTCATATCGTAAGCTTTTTTTGCATTTTCATAACTTAACTCTTCATCTTGAAGATATTGTAATATAAAAAAATCTTTAGCACTTGATTTTGGCTTTTCTGCAAGCCATTCAAAAGTTATTTTAAAATCTTTTTGCATAAAATCAGTATTTATACTATTTGCAAAAAGATTTAGACTAAGCGTAAATAAAAGAGAAAACTTAAATATTTTTAACATAATTTCTATAAAAGAACTTTTTGTAAAAATGTCTCTAAAAATATAAGAGCAAAAATCAAAATAAGTGGAGCTAAATCCATTCCTCCAAAAGTTGTTGGAATATATTGCCTCATTTTTGCATAAACAGGCTCTGTTAATCTATAAAGCATTTGAACAATTGGATTATATGGATCTGGTCTAACCCAAGTTAAAAGTGCTGAAATAATAACAATCCACTTGTAAAGAAAAATAACAGTGAAAAAAATAGTTAAAAATGAGCTAAGAAGTGCATCTATCATTTTGTAATCTCCCCAATATAGTTTTTAATAAATGGATAAATATCTGTTAAATTTGGTCCATTTTCAACACCTGTAAGAATATATCTTAATGGTTTAAATAGATTTTTACCCTTAAGTCCTGTTTTTTCTACAACATAATCTTTCAAATCATCATAATTTTCAAAGTATGGTGCAATTTTTAAAGCCTCTTTAATATTTTTACTCTCTTGTTCAAAACCTTCAAGTGTAGATTTGTGAGTAAAAATATTATTTAGTTTTGCTTTTATATCATTTAGTGTACTTGCCTCTTCTAAGTATAGTTTTGCTAATTTTCCAATATCATTATCAGCAAATCCTAAAATTTTTGATAGTCTCATTTCATCTAGTAGTTCTATATGTTTTCTATTTATAAATCTTAATTTATCAATATCAAACTTTGCTCCACTTTTTGAAACATTTTCTATTTTAAACCATGAAATTGCCTCTTCTAGAGTAAAAATCTCTGTTGGAGTTTTATTTCCCATAAGTACGAGATAGTTTGCAATAGCGCTTGGTAGAAATCCTTCATCAATTAGCCATTTTACACTACTTGCATCATCTCTTTTACTCATTTTTTTACCAGTTTGTGCATTTAAAATAATTGGTAGATGAACATATTTTATCTCTTTTTCATACCCTAAACTCTCTCTTATATGTATCTGCTTTGGAGTATTTGAAACATGATCTTCTCCTCTGATTACCATAGATATATCCATTAGCATATCATCAACACTACAAGCATAGTTATATGTTGGAGTTTTATCTTGTCGTAAAATAATAAAACTATCAACATCAAAAGGAGCATAATCAAAATCACCTTTTAGTAAATCAGTAAATTTTATATTATGTTCTGGCTTTTTAAGTCTTACTGTAAAAGGTGCATTTGTATTTAAAACAGTTTCATCACTTAGAGTTTCACAAAAACCGTCATATCTAAAAGCAATGCCTTTTTTTATACTCTCTTCTTTTAGCTCAAGAAGCTTATCATCACTACAAAAACAAGCAAATGCTTTTTTTTGAGTAAGAAGCTGAAGAGCTATTTTTTGATGATACTTTAGATTTTCACTTTGATAAAAAACACTTTGGTATTCAATAGAGAAAAGATTTAAAATCTCTAAAATCTCTTTATCTTTTCCTTCAATATTTCTCTCTTTATCTGTATCTTCAATTCTTATAATAAGCCCTTCATTTAACTGTTTTGATACAATATAGTTGAAAATTGCAACTCGCAAATTTCCTATATGCATATCTCCTGTTGGGCTTGGTGCAAATCTTAGCATAAACTATTTCCTTACAATAAAAAATGTTAAATTATTTAACTCAGTATGAGTTTTTATATAGTTGTTTAAATCTTCTAAACTTAAATTTTGTATCTTTTCTAATTCAAGTTTTGGATAATCAAGACTTAATCCTTTAAAATCTAGCATAAATGCTCTATTTAATCTTTGAGCTAAAGTTTCAGTTCTTAGTGGTTCACTTCCTAAAAGGAAATTTTTTGCAGCATCAAGTTCTTCTTTAGTTACTCCATTTTTTACAAAATCATCAACTAAACTTTTTACAATACTAATAGCTTCATTAGCACTCTCATTTTTTGTTTGTAAATATCCACTAAAGCTTGAGTAAAGTCTATTTATTCCAATAGTTCCATAAGCACTGTATGCTAAACCTCTTTTTACTCTTATCTCTTCCATTAATCTTGAACCAAATCCTGAACCACCTAAAATAAATGAAGCAACTTTTGCTTTGTAGTTCTCTTCATCTTGAGCTTTTGCATTGAAATTTGAACCAAAATAGATATATGCTTGTTCTGTTTGTTTTAAAAGCTCTTTTTCTTCTTTTTTAGATACAAACTCTATTTTTTTATTATCTTCTTTTTCTCCAACTTTTAGCTCTTTTAAAAGAGGTTTTAAAGCATTTTCTAACTCAATAAAGCTAATATCTCCGCCAGCAACAATAGTTAAATTATTTAAAGTTAAAGATTTTTTTAAAAATTCATCTATATTTTTTAGTTCAATTTTTGAGATAGTTTCTATTGTTCCGCCAGCAGGATTTGCCAAAGCAGTTCCACTATAAAGAAGTGCATTTAAACCTTTACTTGCTACATCATCAAAGTCATTTTCTTTTCTTTTTAAACTTCCAATAGCCAAAGTTTTTACTTTTTCTAATGTATTTTTTGATAAATTTGGAGATTTTAAAAGTTCATCTAAAGATTTCATAGCAAGAGTTGATTTCTCTTTTAAGCTTGAAAGTTCTATTGTAAGAGTTTCAAAACCAACAGCACTATGAATAGTAATAGCATTGTCATCTAAAACTTCAGAAAATTTAATACTTCCTAATTTTTTTGTTCCTTCGTTTAGAACTCTAGCTGATAAGCTAGCAAGTCCTAAATTTTCATTATCTTTTATATATCCAGAATTTTTAAAAATTAATTGTAAATTTAAAATTGGAAGTGATTTTTGCTCTTCAAAAATCACTGGAATATCAACACTATTTATATTTATATGTTTTATTGTTGCACTCATTAAACTTCCTTGTAGTAGTAAAAAAATATATAATATATATCTTGTTTTCATTTTATTAGAATCTTTCTAAGATATTATAAGCAGTGTCTCTTTTTGCTGGAATTTCACCTATATCTTTTATTAATCTTATCATTTCATCTTGATTCATTCTATTAGCAGCACCTGCCGCTTTTACAACATTTTCTTCCATCATAGTACTTCCTAAATCATTTGCTCCAAACTTAAGAGCCATTTGACCAATATATGAGCCTTGAGTAACCCAAGAGCTTTGAAGATTTGCAAAGTTATCTAAATATAGTCTTGAAACTGCTAAAAGCCTTAAATATCTATTTGAAGATTGTGGTTTTATTTCGGGATGTTCTTCCATTAGTTCTGTATTTTCACCTTGAAAACTCCACATAATAAATGCTCTAAATCCACCAGTTTCATCTTGTAATTTTCTTATTAAATCCCAATGCTCAATAATCTCTTCATCTGTTTCAACAGTTCCAAACATCATAGTAGCAGTTGTTTTCATTCCAATAGAGTGTGCAAGTCTATGAACTTCTAACCACTCTTTTGTATCCATTTTTTTTGGAGCAATTATATCTCTTACTCTATCACTTAAAATCTCAGCTCCAGCTCCTGGAATTGAGCTTAATCCTTTTGCTTGAAGTCTTTTTAAAACTTCGAGTATTGAAATTTTTGAAACTTTTGCTATAAAATCTATTTCAATAGATGAAAAGCCGTGAATAGTTATTTGTGGGTATTTTGTATGAATATGGTTTACAAGTTCTTCATAATAATCAATTTTCAAATTTGGATGAACTCCACCTTGAAAAAGAATTTGAGTTCCACCAATTGCTAAAAGTTCTTCTATTTTTTCATCAATTTCATCAAATTTTAAAACATAACTATCATTATCTTTTTTGTGTCTATAAAAAGCACAAAACTTGCAATCAACCCAACACACATTTGTATAGTTTATATTTCTATCAACTATAAAAGTTGTTAGTTTTTCACTATGAAGCTCATCTTTTTTTTCACTTGCCATCTTTGCTAAATCTAGCAAAGATGCATTTTTTATTAAATTAAGTGCATCTTCTTTGCTTAATCTTTTTTTTAAATCAAGCTCTACTTTTTTTGTCATTAGAAACTTGTTCCAAAAGAGAACTCAAAGCTTGATTTATCATCACCTGGTTTATCACCAATTGGTTTAGCAAATATTAATTGTAAAGGACCCATCGGAGAAATCCACTCTAGTAATGCTCCTGTACCTGATCTTGTAACTTCACTAAAACTATTTTGACCAATCATACCATAATCATAAAATAGTCCCCATCTCATTTTTGCACTAGGAACTAATGGGAAACTAATTTCTGCTTGGTTTGACCACATTTTTTCATAAGGATCTTGATAATATCCAGATTCATTATTTGGGAAAGCATAAGATTTATATCCTCTTAAAGTTTTTGGACCACCTAGATATAAAGAGTCTCCTTGATTTATTTGACCATTGTCAATTAACATTTTTGCTTGAGTTTTAAATCTTAAAATCCAATCAAGTTCTGTTAAATCTTCTAAAGAGTAGAAATATCTAAAATTAACCCCAGGTTTAATATATTTTGAGTCTCCACCAACTCCTGCATACTCAACAGAAGCTCCAGCTTTTATACCAGCTGTTGGAAAATAGAAATCATTTGTACTATCATAGTTTAAATATGGAGTAATAGAGCTATTTGTATAGTCTTGATCTGTATATAGTCTTTTTCCAGCAGGTGCTGTAAATCCACTTTGGTAATTATAAACTTCGCTTATAAAATCAAGTCCATATCTAGCACCAACATAAGTATTTCTTACGACTTCTTTTCCAGCTGCAAGAGAGAAACTT
This sequence comes from Aliarcobacter cryaerophilus ATCC 43158, assembly GCF_003660105.1. Classification (NCBI taxonomy): domain Bacteria; kingdom Pseudomonadati; phylum Campylobacterota; class Epsilonproteobacteria; order Campylobacterales; family Arcobacteraceae; genus Aliarcobacter; species Aliarcobacter cryaerophilus. Next base: position 1,085,634 of record NZ_CP032823.1, on the reverse strand, counting down.
TTTGTTTTTACATCTGAATCATAGTGACTTCTTCTATATTCAATCTTTGTTGAGTGAGCTTCAACTTCACCATTATAGTCACTATCGTTTATAGCAGGATTTTTAAGAGCTATTTCATATCTATTTGATCTTTTTGATAAATCACCACTTAAAGATAGAGTAAGACCACTTCCAAATATATTTGTATCGCTAACAGAACCATTAATCATTAATTTATCATAAGAACCGTATCCTCCACCTAGCATAATACTTCCAGTTGGTGCTTCTGTTACTTTTACAGATAAATCCATTTTATCTTCACTTATTCTTTTTTCTTCAATTTGAACATCTTCAAAGAAACTAGATCTTTTTAACTTACTTTTTGCATCTTTTAAATCTGTAAGATTATACATGTCTCCAGGTGCTAAATATACATCTCTTCTTACAACTCTATCAAGAGTTCTTGCATTTCCAGATATTTTTACATCATTTATATATACTTGTTGCCCTGGAACAATACTAAACACAACATCAACTCTATGTTCAGCTTCATTTTTCTTTAAATCAAATTTAACTTCAGCATAAGCATAACCTTTATCAGCAACTAAAGTTCTAATATACTCTTGATCATCTCTTAATTTTTTAATATTAAATGTTCTATCAACTTTTAGTTTTAACTCTGAATAAATCTCTTCTGGATCTACGATTGAAGAGTCCAAAAATATTTTTATATCATTTGTAGTATATTTTTCACCCTCTTTAACAAAGAAGTCTAGTTTTGCTTGATTTGAAGCAAAATCAATATCTAAAAATGGTTCTTTTATATCTGCATCTAAGTAACCTTTTTCAAAATACAAGTCATTTATTCTTCTCGCATCATATTTTAGTTGATCAATTTTCATTTCACCATCACTTTGACCAAACCACCAAGAAGCAAACTCTTTTTCTTTATTTGCAGTAACTTTTTTAAAGTCACTTCCATCTAGTTCGTTAGCACCGTGATATTTTGCTTCTCTTATGATAATCTCATCACCTTTATTTACATTAAAAGTAAGTTTTATAGAAGAATCACTTAATTTTTCTGTTTCAACTTCAACAACAGAGTTGATAAAACCTTCACTAGATAACATTCCTAAAAGTTGATCCTTTGCCTCTTTAACTCTTTTTTCACTATACATAGAACCTTTGTTTAGTTTTAAGACTTTTTTAATAGCATCAGTATCTTCACTTCTAGTTTTGTAACCTTTTATATCAACATTTGCAATTGATGGTTTCTCTTTAAAAATAATTTTTAGATTTCCATTGTCATTATCTATTATAATATCATCAAAGTAACCATAGCTATAAAATTTTATTAATGCTTCATTTAGCTTGTTACTATCTAAACTATCACCAGTTCTCATTCCCAAAGTTTCTTCTAAAACTTGCGGTGATACTTTACTTACATTTAAGTATTCAATAGATTTAATGCTACTTGCACTTAAAACAGTAGCACAAGCTAAAGATAAAAGAGTTATTCGATTTTTCACAAATGTCCTTGTTTTCAAAATAAAGCAATAATATACCTAAAAATAGTTTATATAAATCTAAAGTAAGCTATAATTTTGTCAAAATTATTTAAAAAAGGTTAAATTTGAACATTGGAATTATTGGTTTAGGACTTATGGGCGGTTCTTTGGCAAAGGCTGTTAAAAGATATGGTATTTCAAAAAAAGTTTATGGATTTACAAATAGTGAAAAAAACAAAAAAGAGATAGAAGAGTTAGGACTTGTTGATGAACTTGTTGATTTAGAAACTTTAAAAAAAGTTTCAGATGTTATTATCTTGTCTATTCCTGTTGATGCTATTATTTCTATGTTTCCTAATTTTTTGGATATTGATGATAAAACAACTATTATAGATATGGGTTCAACTAAAGAGTATATTGTAAAAAACATTCCCGCAAAAATTAGAAAGAATTTTGTAGCAGCACACCCAATGACTGGAACAGAGAAAAATGGTCCAAAAGCTGCTATTGACAATTTATATGAGGGAAAAACAGTTGTTTTGTGTGATTTAGAAGATAATGCAAATATTCATGTTAATAAAGCTTTTAAGATTTTTCAAGAAATAGGTATGAGAATTGTGGTTATGAATAGCCATGAACATGATGTAAATGCTTGTTATATATCACATTTACCTCATTTAATCTCATTTTCACTAGCAAATACTGTTATGAGCCATCAAAATCCAAAAGAGATTATTGCACTTGCTGCTGGAGGATTTAAAGATATGAGTAGAATCGCAAAATCAAGCCCAAGAATGTGGGGAGATATTTTTAAGCAAAATAGACAAAATATGCTTGAAAGTATTAAATCTTTTGAAGATCAAATGAATGAAGCCAAAAAAATGATTGAGGATGAGAGATATGAAGAGCTAGAAGATTGGATGAAAAAAGCAAATAGCTTACATGAAATTTTATAAGCTTTGATATGTATCATCAAATGAATAAAAAAGATTATATATAATCTTTTTTATTCAAAAAAGGATAGCTATGTTTAATTGGTTATTTACAAAAAAAGAGAAAAGAAAAAGAGAAAAAACTTATGTTTGTAAACATTGTAAACTAACATGTGAAACTTGTACTACAATGTTTTGTTACTCCTGCTACTCAAATCCTGGAAATCCATGTCCAAGATGTAAAAAAACAAATCTTATGGAAAAAGAGTAGTTACTTTTTATACTTAAGAATATGTTACTTGATTTTATAATCTCTTTAAATTTATTTAAATTTTAAATTATATATTTCTATTAAACTTAAATCACAATATCTTTTAATTTTGTGTTTACTAATTAATTTTTTAAGAGTATAATCAAAATGATATGTATTAATAAGATGTATATAGGAGGAGTATCGATGAACAAGTATGTTATATTTGCTTTAGTTTTTATAACTACAAGCTTATTTTCAAGTGATGATTGGTATGTAAGTTCTGTAAAGAATTTATATGAAAATTCAAAAAGTAGTGATATTAAAGGAAGGCTTTTACCTACTTCAAAAATAGAAGTTTTGGATGAAATTGATGGTAGGTATAAAGTTAAAATTACAGGTTTTGCTAAAGATAAAGAGGAGTTTGCTTTATATTATACTTACTCAAATAGAATCTTAGTTGCTGGCTTATCAAAAAATAGTAATTTTGATGTAGTTTCTTCGAAAAAAATTGAAGTTAAAGATTTTGGAAACTTTAAAAAATTAGAAATAATAGCGTTTGTTGATAAAGATAATCTTACAAAAGATTTAAACTCTTTATATACAAAAGCAGATGAATTATATAAAAATAATTGTGGAATTTGCCATAGTGCTCATGATAAGAAAGAGTTTACAGCAAATCTTTGGCCAAGTGTTATGAAGTCAATGCTTAGTAGAACTGCCATTACAAAAGAAGAGAACTATTTGGTTGTTCAATACTTACAAAAACATGCAAAAGATATGGAGTAAAATATGAAAAATATAGATAAAAAAAGAAGAAATTTTTTTAAAGTAGCACTTTTATTTGCTGCTGTTCCTTTTGTTGATGTTGTATCAAGCAGATCAAATCTTTTAGCTTCTACAGTATCAAACTTTTCTACAACTTTATTAAAAGATGGAGAAATTTTAACGGCTGCTCACTGGGGTATGTTGAAACTTACATTAAAAGATGGAAAAATTATAAAATCAGAGCCATATCAAAAAACATCTGATATTTATAACTCTTTACAGTACTACACACAAGATTTAGTTTATGCCAAAGATAGAATAAAGTATCCAATGGTTAGAAAATCTTATTTAGAAAATCCAAATAATTCAAAACGAGAATTAAGAGGAAAAGATGAGTGGGTAAAAGTATCTTATGAAGAAGCTATTAAATTAATATCAACTGAGCTTAAAAAAACAAAAAATGAAAGAGGTGCTGAAGGTATTTTCGCTGGAAGTTATGGTTGGAAAAGTAGTGGAAATATGCATAACTCAAGAGTTTTATTACATAGATTTATGAATAGTATTGGTGGATTTACAGGTTCTTTGGGTGATTATTCAACTGGTGCTGCACAAGTTATTATGCCTCATGTATTAGGTACAATTGAAGTTTATGAACAACAAACTTCATGGCCTATTGTTTTAGAAAATTCAAAAGTTATAGTAATTTGGGGTGCTAACTTAATGCGTACTTTAAAAATCTCTTGGACTTCAACAGATGAGCAGGGATTTAAATATCTTCAAGAACTTAAAAAATTAAATAAAAAAATCATATGTATAGATCCTGAAAAAAATGAAACTTGTACATATTTAAATGCAAAATGGGTACCAATAATTCCAGGAACAGACGTAGCATTTATGATTGGTATGGCATATCATTTATTAGAGACAAATAACTATGATAAAAACTTTTTAGATGAATATACAGATGGATTTGATAAATTTAGAGATTATATTCTAGGAAAAGAAGATAATATTGTAAAAAATACTAAATGGGCTTCAAAAATTTGTGGAATAGATGAACAAACTATAAAAGAGTTAGCACTTTTAATGTATGAAAATAGAACAATGATTATGGCTGGTTGGGGAATACAAAGGGCTCAATATGGAGAACAAACTCACTGGATGATAGTAACTTTAGCTTCAATGTTAGGTCAAATTGGTCTTCCTGGTGGTGGTTTTGGATTCTCTTATCATTATTCAAATGGTGGTGCGCCAACTACAAAAGGTGGAAAGATAGGTGGAATAACTTCAACTATTAGTTCTACACAAAATACAGGTGGTTCTTCTTGGCTTGAAAAAACTGCAAAATTCTCTTTTCCTGTTGCTAGAATTGCCGATGCTTTATTAAATCCTGGTAAGGTAATAGATCATAACGGAAGTAAAGTAACTTATCCTGATATTGATTTTATTTATTGGGTAGGTGGAAATCCATTGGTTCACCATCAAGATACAAATAATTTAGTAAAAGCTTTTAGAAAACCAAAAACTATTGTTGTAAATGAAATTTTTTGGACTCCAACAGCTAGAATGGCTGATATTGTAATGCCAGTAACTACAAGTTATGAAAGAGATGATATTACAATGACTGGGGATTACTCAAATTTAAATATTGTTCCAATGAAACAAGCAGTAGAAAAGCAAAATGAAGCAAAAGATGATTATGAAATATTTTGTGATTTAGCAAAAGAGTTCGGAGTTTTTGAAGAGTATTCACAAAATAAAACAGTATTTGAATGGATAAAAGGATTTTATAATCAAGCTTATAGTCAAATGGAAAAAGCAGGGACAAAAATTCCTAATTTTGAAGATTTTTGGAAAGAAAATAAACCTATAACTTTTGAAGTTTCTCAAGAAAATAGTGAATTTGTAAGATATTCTGATTTTAGAGAAGATCCAATATTAGAACCTTTAGGAACACCTTCTGGTAAAATTGAAATATATTCAAAAAAAATAGAATCTATGAATTATGATGATTGTAAAGCTCATCCATCTTGGTTTGAACCGGATGAGTGGTTGGGAATGAAGAATAAAGATGCAGAGTTTGCTTTAATTACTTCTCATCCAAATCATAGACTACATTCTCAATTAAACAACACAAGCTTAAGAGATAAGTATGCAGTTTCAAATAGAGAACCAATTTTTATACACACAAAAGATGCAAAGGCTAAGGGTATAAAAAATGGAGATATTGTAAGAGTTTACAATAAACGAGGTGAAATATTAGCTGGAGCTGTTATTACAGATGATATTAGAAGGGGTGTTGTAAGAGTTGATGAAGGTGCTTGGTACGATCCTCTTGAAAGAGGAAAACTAGGAACAATTTGTTTAAATGGAAATGTTAATGTTCTTACAAAAGATATACCAACTTCAAAACTAGCAAATGGAAATAGCTCAAATACTGCTTTGGTAAATATTGAAAAATATACAAAAAAAGCCAAAGATATTTCTATTTTCAAACAGCCTTAATAAGTTTTTATAAAGCCTTCTGGCTTTATAAAAACTCTAGATTAATAATTTATTTATTATAAAAAAACTCTTCTATTTTCAACTTTTTTGATATCGCTAAAATTATCTAAATAATCTAAATAGCAAACAAGATATTTTCTACTTAAATCAAATCTTTGTTTAAAGTTAAAAATCTCTATAAAACCATCTTGTTTTATAATCTCTCTCATTGATTTTATAATCTTATTTAAACTTTGGCTATGAATAAAAAGATTGTGTTGAAGTCTTATTACATCTTTTTTTGCAGTAAGTGATTTTAAAATATCATCTCCAAGTTTTCTATCTATATCTAAATCATCATAAATATTGTATGGAGCTGTTGGAGTTATATCTTCTATTTTTAATCTATTTAAAAATATATTTTCAAGCTCTTTTGTAATATCTTCTTTGATATTTGCATTTTTATAAAGTTGTCCCTCTTTTACTAAAAAACTATTTTGTACTAAATCATCTAAAGCACTATTGATAAACTCAATACTAGCCCAAGGAACTCTTAAATTTATAGATGAGCTTGAAAGTAGGGCATAAGAGTTTTTTGTATAGATATTTTTTATAAATTCAACTATTTCATCTTTTGTTTTTATTGGATAAATAACTAACTCTTTTTTATCCACAAAAACATCTTCAAGAGTATTCGCAAACTCTAAAGACTCTTCATGACTTAGAGCAAATCTTTGAGTTGAAGATACAACTCCTAAACCTCTTTTGTGAGCTTCTAAAAGTATTTTAAAACCATTTTTAAAATCTCTTTTATAAAGATTTTTAAGAAGCTCTCTTTTTTGATTTTTATTCATTGGATCATAAATAGGATTTAAAATAACTCCACCACAAATAGTATCATTTGCACTTCTTAAAATAACTTTTTCACCAAAAACAGTAAATATTTTTTCATTCATTTTTAATATTGCAAAACCATCTTCTAGTGATGTTAAAGAGTCAAAAAGTAAAACTTTTGCATCTATTTTTTTAGCTCCAATAAACAAAGTATATGTTTGATTGTGATTTAGTTTTTTATTTTTTAAACACTTAAAAGAGATGTCAACAGTATCAAAACCTCTTAAAAAACCTTTTTTTGTAATAATATCTCCTCTTTGTAAAGAGTTTATATCAACTGAAGATAGATTTAGTGCAGCTCTTGAAGATATATTTGCTTCTATTGCATTTTGATTATGTACTTGAATATTTTTTATTTTTGTCTCTTTTTGCAAATGAGGAATAAAAACTTTCTCTTCAAGCTCAATTTTTTTACCTAAAACTGTCCCTGTTACAACTGTTCCACTACCTTTTACACTAAAAACTCTATCAACATAAAATCTAAAAAAGTTCTCAGGAGTTTTTGTACTATTTGAGATTGTAAATAGGCTATTTTTTAAATCTTCAATAGATTTTTCATCATAAATTGATACAGCTTTTATAAATTTGATATTAAATTCAAATTCATCTAAAAACTCTACAATTTTTGACTCTTGTTCTTTTAGTGTTTGTTCATCTACTAAATCTTTTTTTGTAATTACTAAAATAAGATTTTTTATTCCCAAAAGTGATAAAATCTCAATATGCTCAATAGTTTGAGGCATAAGTCCCTCTTTAGCACTAACAACAAGCATTACATAATCAAAACCAAAAGCTCCTGCAATCATATTTTTTATAAGTTTTTCATGACCTGGAACATCAATAAATGCAATATTTCTCTCAGCTCTTGTAAGATTTGAGAAGCTTAAATCTATTGTTATTCCTCTTTGTTTCTCTTCGTTTGTATTATCACCTTCAAAACCATTTAAAGAACGAATTAGTGCAGTTTTTCCATGGTCAATATGACCAGCAGTTCCAATTATAATATTAGACATTTTTAAACTCTTTTTTTAAGATATTTTCAATAGTAGGTATATCTTTTTCTTGAATAGTTCTAAAATCAAGTAATACTTTGTCATTTTCAATTCTACTTATAATTTGATTTTTTCTTAATATTTTTTCTATTTCATTTGCTTTTAGTTTTTTATACTCAAGGCTTAAAGCAATAGTTGGTATTTTTTTGTTTGGAGTTGTTCCTCCACCAACCATTGTTGAGCTTTTTATAACTTCACATTTTATAAAATCATCTATATTTAATTTTAAAAAATTAGCTCTTTGTTCTAAAACTTCAAGTTTGGTATTTAGCATTTTTAGAGTTGGGATTTTATCTAACTCATTTTTTAAATAGATATTAAGACTCTCTTCAAGAAGTGCAAGAGTTATTTTATCAACTCTTAGCATTCTTAAGAGTTGATTTTTTTTAAGTTGTGATATTAACTCTTTTTTTCCAACTATTATTCCAGCTTGAACACTTCCTAAAAGTTTATCTCCTGAAAAACTAAGCAAACTTGGATTTGATTTCATAAGCTCAACTATAGATGGCTCATTTTTGCTTAAGTTAAAAGGTAAATCAAAAATATGTCCACTTCCCATATCAAAATAATCTATCAAGCCATTTTTTTGTGCTAATTTTGATATATCTTCAAAGCTAACTTCACTTGAAAACCCTTCAATACTATAGTTTGATTTATGAACTTTCATTAGCATTGAACTATTTTCATTTATTGCATTTTCATAATCTCTTAGGTGAGTTTTATTTGTAGTTCCAATCTCTTTTAATATAGCTCCACTTTGAACCATAACTTCAGGAACTCTAAAACTTCCACCAATCTCTACAAGCTCTCCACGACTAACAACAGCCTCTTTATTTTTGCAAAATGTGTTAAGGATTAGAAAAACAGCACTTGCATTGTTGTTTACAACCAAAGCATCTTCACAATTTATTAATGCTTGAAGAGATTTTGTGATATGCTCATATCTCTCTCCTCTTTTTCCCTCTTCTAAACTATATTCAAGATTGTTATAAGATGTTGCAATAGCTATTGCATTTTGAAACAAGCTTTCATCAAGCAAACTTCTTCCTAAGTTTGTATGCACAATAATTCCAGTTGCATTTATAACTGGTTTTAAAGATGAAGATGTAAGATTTTTGTATGAGTTTAAAACATTTGAAATAAGAGTTTGTTCATCAAAATTTTCTATATTTTTATTTAATATTTCAACTCTTAGATTTTCTAAAACTTCTTTTGTGATTTTTGTTATTAAAGTTTTTGATAATCCTTCAAAAGCTTTGTTTGTGATAAACTTATCAACCTTTGGAATGGATTTTAGTAACATTACTTGCCTTTTTATAGTATTTTAAAGATATATATTATACTATTTTAATCTTTATGGAGAGTTTGTGTATCTGGTGAGCACCACAGGCTTCAACCCTGATTGACGGTTTTTGTGTAAACGCCGTGAGAGGTTCGATTCCTCTACTCTCTCGCCATAAATATAGATATTAAATAATGCTTATCTAGAAAAAGTAAGCCCAATACCAATATTTGTTATTTCTCTATCATAATCTATTAAACTATGACCATATCCATGGAAAATTTGAAAAATACCATAGCTATTTTTTGAAGATATAAAATCTGGAAGTGGAAAAGTATAGTTAAATTCAGCCGCTCCTTTGTTTGATTTGTTTAATCTTAAGTTATCTCTTAAAAGAAGTTCAAAAGTTTGTTGACCATAAGCATATAAAAATGAAATATCTCCGTAACCATAGTATTTATAAAAATCTTTCATATCATCATCTTTACTTCTTTCAGGAATTTTATACCAAACTTTTGGAGATATAAAAAGATTGTTAAATTGAAAAAAAGTTTGTAAATATGCTCTATTTAAAGACCTTGAATTATCCCCACCTTTTCCATTTGAAGAGTGTAAAAATGCTGTTTTGTAAAGTTTTAGATATTTACCATCATTAGGAATTTGCATAAAAATTTCTGGTTCATAGTTTGTTTCACGAAATGGGGCAGAACTAGATGCAGTTTGCCAAAATGATTTTTGAGTATATGCAATACTTATTGTCTCATTTAAACCAAAAAAGTCATTAGAAATTGGTTTTTCTAAACTGATTTGAAAAGAAGTTTCAAAATTATCTCTATTTGAAATATTATTAAAAGTGTAAGTTGCTGGTAAAAAATAGTTCTTTTTATAAGGATATATACCAAAATCTTTTGTAACTAGTTGCTCTAAATTACTATTTGTCTCTTTATCTTCAGACTTATCTATATTTTTTTCAAAAAACTCTTTTTTTGGTTCTTTTTTAATCTCTTTTGCTATTAAATCTTCATTTTTATCTACAAAATAATTTTTAAAACTCTCATTTGCTATTTTTTTATACAAAAGCATTGCAGATTTGTAATCTCCACTATCTTCTAGCTCTTTAGCTTCTTTATAAATAGAGTTAAAATCTTGGGCAAAACATAAAGACAATGTAGATATAAATAAGATTATTAGTTTTTTATTCAATTTTTTCCTTAAAATAAATTACATTTTACTCTAAAATTTATTTATACTATCTAAAAGCGATAAAGTGATATAATTTTTCTCAATTTTTATAAAAAAAGGTAAAAAATGCTTGTAGCTCCCTCAATATTATCAGCTGATTTTGGAAACTTAGAAAAAGAGATAAAAAGTATTTGTGAAGCTGGTTGTGATTTGGTGCATGTAGATGTTATGGATGGATATTTTGTACCAAATTTGACTATTGGTCCAGTTGTTGTTGAGCCTGTAAGTAAAGCTTCTACAAAACCACTTGATATTCATCTTATGGTTGAAAATAACAACTTTTTTGTAGATTTATTTGCTCCATTAAAACCAAAATATCTATCATTTCATATTGAGAGTGAAAAGCATCCTCATAGACTTATTCAAAAAATAAGAAATTTAGGAATAAGTCCAGCCATTACTTTAAATCCACATACTAAAGTTGAAGATATTGAGTATTTAATTGAAGATTTAGATATGGTTTTATTAATGTCAGTAAATCCAGGCTTTGGTGGACAAAAATTTATTCCAAGTGTAATTGAGAAAGTTAAAAAACTAAAAGAGCTTATAAACAAAAAAAATCCAAATTGCTTAATTGAAGTTGATGGTGGAGTTAGTGATAAAAATATAAAAGATTTAAAAGATGCTGGCGTTGATATTGTTGTTGCTGGGAGTTTTGTTTTTGGAAGTTCTGATTATAAAAAAGCAATAGATAGTCTAAAAGTATAAGATAAGAGTTTCAAATATGAGAGTAAAAATATGTGGTATAACAAATTTAGAAGATGCATTAAATGCTATAAATGCAGGTGCTTCTGCCTTGGGATTTGTGTTTTATAAACCATCTCCTAGATATATTGAACCTCTAATTGCTTTAAGAATAGTTGAAAATTTACCACCTTTTGTACAAACTGTGGGACTTTTTGTAAATGAAACAACAGATTTTATCAATAAAACTTGTAAAAACTCAAAAATGCAACTAGCTCAAATTATAGATGATGAAAATATAGTAGATTTTTTCAAACTAGAAGTTAAATATTTAAAAGTATTAAGAGCAAAAAGTAAAGATGACTTAAAAAATTTAAAAGATGATTATTATTTAGTAGATGCATTTGTAGATGAGTTTGGTGGAGCTGGTAAAAGAGTAGCTTTAGAGTGGTTTAAAGATATAAACTGTTCTAAATTTATACTTGCTGGAGGATTAAGCTCTCAAAACTTAAAAGAGTTAAAAGATTTTAATTTTTTTGGAGTTGATGTAAGTAGTGCAGTAGAAAAACAAAAAGGTAAAAAAGATAATCAAAAAATGATTGATTTTGTGAAAGCTGCAAATGAAATCTCCTAAAAAAAAGTATATTTTAAAACCTCAAAAGCAGACTTTTTTAGATATTGTAAGAAGATTAAAAAAAGAGTCAATTGAGTTTTCTGAATTTTTAGAGCTTTTAGGAAATATAAGTGATAAATTTTATGAAAATAGTGAGTTGGAGTTTGAGTTATTATTGATAAATGGTTTTCCAATAGATATAAAAGATAATTTTGTATTTTTAAAAACAACAGAAACTTCTATACTTGATCAAACTTTTTGTTTTGTTGATATTGAAACAAATGGTGGAAGCCCAAAAAATGGTCATCAAATCATAGAATTAGGAGCAGTTAAGTATAAAAATGGACAAATATTAGATAAATTTGACTCTTTAGTTTTCGCAAAAGAGATCCCAATATTTATTCAAGAAGTTACAAATATAAGCCCAGATATGCTTGAAACTGCACCAAGATTAGAAAAGGTCTTAAAAGAGTTTAAAGAGTTTTTGGGTGATGATGTTTTTGTAGCTCATGATATAAAATTTGATTATAATTTTATATCTGATAGTTTTGAAAAGTATAATTTGGGAAAACTTTTAAATAGAAAAATTTGTACAATAGATTTATCAAAAAGATGTATAAAATCTGAAAAATATGGTCTTAGTACTTTAAAAGAACTTTTAAATATAGATGTACAAAATCACCATAGAGCATATTTTGATGCATTATCAACAGAGATTATTTTTGAAAGATGTTTAGAAAATATAGATTTTAGTAAGATAAAATCTACTGAAGATTTAATAGCCTTTAGTAAATCAAATAATATTTTAAAAATTTCTAAAGAAAATAACTAAGAAGTAAAAACTTCTTAGTTTAAAGTGTTATTTTCTATTATCAGCTTCTTTTGCATACTTATAACCTAAATCATAAGCTTTATTGTTCAAATCATGAAGTTTTGGAGGAATTTTTGAGAGCATTGTACTTCTTAAAACCTCTTTTGGAATAGTTTCTCCTGTAAAGTAATTTGCTATTGCTAACGCTAAAATAGATTGAGTTATTACATTCCCAACTTCTTCTTTTGCAATAGTAATTATTTGTATTTCAATAATATTCCATCTTTTTTTATCTTCTTCACTAGGACGAACTAAATTTGGTTCAATTACTATCGTTGCACCATCTTTTACACCATTTTTAAATAAATCAAAAGATATTTGAGCAACTGAAAGCATAAAATCTATCTCACCATCATTTGCATATGGATAGATAATCTCTTCATCTTGAAGTGTAATATCAACAACAGTTGGTCCACCACGTACCTGTGAAGTATAAGTTGCTGTTTTTAGTCCAAATCCACCATTGCTTATTTTTGCAGCGGCAAAAATTTCACCTGCTAGTAAAACACCTTGTCCTCCAACTCCTGTAAATCTCATTAAAGTTCTATTTGACATATTATTTCCTTAAAGCTCTACCATAGTTTTATTTTTGTGTGCTTCTTTTACTTTTTCATAAGCTTCACAATATTCAAGTGCATTTTCATCTTGTTTTAAAACACCAGTTGGATATTTTCCATCTTTTTGACTCTCTTCTAACATATCAAATTTTGTTTTTGCTAAAGAGATTGAATCAATCCACTCTAAATTTGCTGTTGCACTTGCCATTTTATTTTTTCTTCCTAAATTTACGTGACAATTTGAGAATACTTCTAAATATGAAAATCCTTTATGTTCAAGAGCTTTTACTAAAGTTCTTTCAAGTTTTTTTGGATCAATCATAGTTTCTCTTGCAACAAAAGATGCACCTGCTGCTTCAACTAGTTTACAAGAGTCAAAAGTTGGGTCTATATTTCCTCTTTCCATTGTAGCTGTCCACATACCTTTTGGAGTTGTTGGGCTTGTTTGAGAGTTTGTAAGTCCATAAATGAAGTTATTTATTAAAATATAAGTTAAATCAATATTTCTTCTAGCAGCATGAATTGTATGATTTCCACCAATTGCAAGACCATCTCCATCTCCACCTACAACTATAACCTTTTTATTTGGATTCGCCATTTTTATTCCAGTTGCATAAGGAAGCGTTCTTCCATGAGTTGTATGAACAGTGTTACAATTTATATATGAACTAAATCTCCCAGAACAACCAATTCCTGAAACTACACAAACATCATCCATATTCCAACCTAGTTTATCAATAGCACGAATTAGAGCTTTTAATATAACTCCATCTCCACATCCCCAACACCAAAGTGTTGGCATTTTATCTGTTCTTAAATATTCATCATAGTTAAAAGCCATGTTACATTCCTTTTACTTTTTCTATTATTTCAAGTGGAGAAAGTGGTCTTCCATTTGCTTTTAAAAGAGTATCAAAGTCTCTTCTTCCACTAACTCTTTGTATCTCTTGAGTGTATTGTCCCATGTTTAGCTCCGCAATTAGAACTTTATCAAATTTATTTACAAGTTCATTTATTCTTTTTTCAGGACTTGGCCAAATAGTTTTTGGACTAAACATTCCAGCTTTTATTCCCTCTTTTCTAAGACGATTAATAGCTTCTTTAGCTCCTAATGAAACAGAACCATAAGCAATAATTAAAATGTCAGCATCTTCTATCATATACTCTTCATTTAGTTCAAGTTCATCTGTATGATTTTCAACTTTTTTAAACAATCTATTCATTAGTGCACTACAAGCAACAGCATCTTCTGTTGGATGACCTGTTGGTCCATGATGAAGCCCAGTAAAGTGGTATCTATAACCTTCAAACATAGGATTTAAAGTTGCAGGTTCATCTTGTGCCGCACCATAAGGAAGATAATCTTTTTTATCTCCATCAAATCTTTTTCTATAAACTCTATTTTTTTCTATTTCACTTAAAGATGGAATTAAAACTTTTCCAGCCATATGACCAATAGTTTCATCTAAAAGTACAAAAACAGGTTGCATAAATCTATCTGCTAGATTAAAAGCTCGTACAACTTCTGTATAACACTCACTTAAATTTCCAGGCATTAAAGTAATAGATTTTACATCTCCATGAGTTGGATTTTTTGCTTGTAAAATATCACCTTGCGCAACTCTTGTAGGAAGACCAGTTGATGGTCCTCCTCTCATTACATTTACAACTACAAGAGGAACTTCTGCAATATAACCTAATCCTAGATTTTCAGATTTTAGTGAAATTCCAGGTCCGCTTGATGCAGTCATTGATCTTTTACCGCTCATTGCAGCACCAAGGCTTGCACAAATCCCAGAAATTTCATCTTCCATTTGCATACAAACTCCACCAATTGCAGGTAGTTTTGATGATAATGTATGCATAATTTCACTAGATGGTGTTATTGGATAACCACCAAAAAACTCACATTTTGAATCAATAGCAGCTAATGCTGCTAATTCATTTCCTGTTGATATTAATTCTCTTGACATAATCAAACCTTTTTATCTTCATCTAATATTTTATAACTATTATTTATAATTCTCTCTTGTCTTTGCTTTGCTTCATCACTTAATTTTGAAAACTTATACTCTTTTTTATCAGCGACAAAAATAGCAAAATCAGGGCAAGATAATTCACAATCATTGCATCCAATACATGCTTCAGGATGTACAACAGTTGCCATAGAACCTAAAGTTGAGTGAATATCTTGTCTCATCCCAAGAACTCCAGCTGGACACACAGATACACATCTATCACAGGCTTTACATCTACTCTCATTTACCCATACAGGTGTATTTAAAGGAGCTTCAACATTTGACATAATTTTCCTTTACTAAAATATAATAAAAATTTATAAATTTTATAATTTTGGGAACAATATTACTATAATTTAGCTTATTTTATTAAAAGAAAACTATAAATAATTTAGATATAATGCAAAGATTTTAAAAAAGGAAGTTTTTTGGTACTATATCAACCTCAAAATGGTTATTGTTACAATAGTGATACACATTTTTTATATAGTTTTATTTGTAAATCTTTGGAAAAATATAAAAATATAAGTGGAGAAGTTCTTGATATTGGAAGTGGAAGTGGTATTTTAGGTCTTTTATTTTCAAAGAAATATAGTAAAACAAATCTAAATCAAGTTGAAATTCAATATATTTTTCAGTTTTTTTCAACAAAAAATGCAAAAATAAATAAAATATCTTCAACAATGAACAAAGGCTCATTTCTAGAGCTAGATTTTGATAAAAAGTTTGATATTTGTATATCAAATCCACCATTTTATCATAGTGATGTAATAAAAAGTGAAAAAGAAAATATCAAAATTGCAAGATATAATGATTATATGCCTTTGAGAGATTTTATAAAAAAAGCTTCACAAGTTTTAAAAAATGATGGCAAATTTTTTTTCTGTTATGATTGTAAGCAGTTAACGGATATTATTTTGTATTTAAAAGAGTTTAAATTGAACCTTGAAGCTTTACAATTTGTATATCCAAATGATTTAAAAGATGCAACTTTAGTAATGATTTATGCTAAAAAAGATTCTAAATCTTTAGTGAAAATTTTAAATCCTTTGGTTGTTTTTGATCAAAATAATGAGTTTACAAAAACTGTACAAAATATTTATAAAGAGGCTCAAACACATAGTATAAAGGTTTTATTTGAGTAGTTTAATAAAAAAAAATGGATACAATTTCTCTTTTAATCCTAGTGCTTGCGAGAGTTGTGCTGGGAATTGTTGTATTGGTGAAAGTGGATATATTTGGATAAATATTGTTGAAATAGAAGCTTTATCAAAATATTTAGGACTTACGTTGGATAGTTTTAGAGAAAAATATCTTTTTAAAGTAGGGTATAAATATAGTATAAAAGAGGTAGAATTACTAAATAATAGTTTTGCTTGCTGTTTTTTTGATTTAGAAAAAAGAAAATGCTCTATTTATGATTATAGACCAACACAGTGTAGGACTTTTCCATTTTGGGAATATTTTAAAAATAATGAAAAAGAGGTATATAAAGAGTGCCCAGCCATAAAAAATATTTAATAATATTAGTAGCTTTAAGTTTTTTTGTTTCTTGTACTATGAAAGATTCAGATTTAAACAATGAAAAAGAAAATAGAAAATATTTAAAAGTAGAAGAAAAAAGTTTTCAATTAGAGGACTATTACATAATTTATGCTTTAGAGATGGAAAATGTAAGAATGTACGATAGTGCAAAAGAGATATATTTGAAACTATTTTTAAATACAAGCAAATATGAATATTTAGTAGCTTATGCAACAATTGCTACACAGCTTCAAGATTATCAAGCCATAAAAGAGCAGATTTCAAAATATTTTATACCAAATATTAAAGAAGAAGAGATACTTTTAAGATTGTATAGTTTTGCACTTTTGAAGCTTCAAGAGTTTGATTTATCATTAAAAAATGCTCTTATTCTTACAGATAATTATAAAAGTACTATAAACTATGAACTTTTAGGAACAATTTATATATCAAAAGATGAGTTCCAAAAAGCTTATGATAGTTTTAATAAAGCTCTAAAATACGGTGTTTCAAATTCGTTAGTACAGACTAAAGCTAGTTTAGAGTTTTTTCAATTAAATCGACAAAAACATGCAATAGAAGAACTTAAAGATTATCTTCCAAAAAGTCAATATGATTTTAATATTGCACTTCAGCTTTTGACTTTTTATAATCATTTAGATGATAAAGAAAAAATACAATCTTTACTAAAAGAGATGTTTTTATACTATAAAAATAGTGAAGATGCTTTACAATTAAATAAAACAGCAAATTTGATGTTTCAAAATTTTGAAGCAAATGATATTATAAGATTTTTAGAAGGAAATCATCTTGAAGATGATTTCCTTTTAGAGCTTTATAAACGAACAAAACAACCAGAAAAAGCCTATGATTTACTTAAAAAATTATATACAAATAGTTCAAATCCTGATTATCTGGCACAGCAAGCTATTATTGAGTTTGAGTTAGCAGAAGATAAAAATAGTGTATTAGCAAGTGTTATTGAAAAGTTTAATATATCTTTAAAAACATCTTCAAATCCTATTTATCAAAATTATTTGGCATATTTATTGATTGATTATGATATTGATATTCCAAAAGGTTTAGTTTTGGTAAAAAAAGCATTGGAGCAAGACCCTACAAATATTGCTTTTATAGATACTTTAGCATGGGGTGAATATAAGAGTAAAAACTGCAAAGATGCATATAAAAATATGAAATTAATTGTAGATGAAATAGGTTTAAATGATGAAGAGATAAAGATTCATTGGGAAAAAATTAAGGAGTGCAAATAGAATGATACTAGAAAAAATAAATAATAAAACTCTTGAAGATGTAAAAAAAAGAGAAGAAAAAATATCTTTAGATGAGCTTGAGAATTTAATAGCAGATGGAAGTTTTTCTACAAAAGATGTAAAACAATTTTTAAAATCTTCAATTGATGAACCTATACGTATAATAGCTGAAGTAAAAAAAGCAAGTCCTAGTAAAGGTATTATAAAAGAAGATTTTAATCATCTTCAAATTGCAAAAGATTATAATGATTTTGGTGCAAATGCAATTTCTATATTAACAGAACCACACTTTTTTTTGGGAAATCTGAATTATTTAAAAGAGATAAAAAGTATTACAAGTATTCCACTTTTAAGAAAAGATTTTATTCTTACAAAATACCAAATTGCAGAAGCTTTGATATATGGAGCAGATTTTATACTTTTAATTGCAAAATCGCTTAAGCAAGATGAGTTAAATGAATTATATAGTTACGCTAGAGGTTTAAATTTAGAAGTTTTAGTCGAAATTCATGATAAAGAGGATTTGACTAAAGCTTTAAAAAGTGGAGCAGATATTATAGGAATCAACCATAGAAATTTAAAAACTTTTGAGATGGATATGACCTTATGTGAGGAGCTAATTCCACTTATTCCTGAAGGCAAAATAATTGTTGCTGAATCAGGAGTTAGTAATACTGAAGTTATAAAAAAACTCCATAATATTGGAGCTGATGCTTTTTTAATAGGTGAGCATTTTATGAGAGTTCCAAGTATAAAAGAGGAACTTAAGAGATTTAAAAATTCTTTGAACTAAAAAAGGAGTATAAATGCCAGTAATAAATGTAAAAATGACACATGAAGATGGAGGAGCTACTATTGATCAAAAAAATGAGTTAGCAAAAGGTATAACTGAGCTTTTTAGCAAAATATTTAATCGTTCATCTTCAAATGCAGTAGTTTTAATAGAAGAGTTTAATACAGATAACTACTATATAGGTGGAAAATCTGTTACAAAAATACGAAAAGAGAAGTAGAGATTTTCTACTTCTTTTAAATCTCGATTCCATTATCTAATAAAATTTTATTTCTTCCATTATCTTTTGCTTTGTATAACAAAGAGTCTGCTTTTTGTAGAGCAATATCATATGTAGGATATTTATTTCTTATTGTAACTCCAGCGCTAAAAGTGATTTTTAGTTTTTTATCTTGATAAATAAAGCTATTTTCTGTAACTATTGATTTTATTCTTTTTAATAACATTAAAAGTTCTCTATCTAGATTAAAATGTATAATAGCAATAAACTCTTCTCCACCATATCTTGCTACTAAATCTATATCTCTAATACTTTTGTCTAAAATTTTCCCAAAAGTTGAAAGAACTACATCTCCACACTCGTGCCCATAAGTATCATTTACTTTTTTAAAATGGTCAATATCAAAAAATATTACTGCATATTGAGTTTTTAATCTATTGTAAGAGTTTTCAATTTTTATTATCTCTTCATTAAATGCTTTTCTTGTAAGAACTTGAGTTAAAAAATCTTTTCTATTTTCCTGTTTTGTTTTATTTAGTTCATTTTCCAAACTATGTATCTTTTCTTCTAATTCTTCTACTTTAGATTTTCCATTTTCTAGTTTGTTTGTAACATTATTTATCTCTTGCTCAATAGAAGCAGCAGCAATAACAAGTTCACTTTGCAGTTTGCTTAATACTTCTACACCACCGTTTGTTACATCTATTGCTTTGATTTTTTCTTTTATATTTAAAACTTTTTTAGAACCATTTCCACTACTAAAAATAGCCTCATTAAAATACTCTTCCATAAGTACAACAAGTTTTGATATATCTTCTGTTTTTTGAATAACTAATTTTTTATCTTTTTCAAATCTTTCAAATATTAATTTTTCTATTTGTATCTGTATTGATTTTTCAAAAATATCTTTTGGATTTTTTTTAAGTTGCTCAAATAAAACATCAGCAATATTATTTAAATCAGAGCTAATAGATGGAGTAATAGCTTGTTTTAAAATATCAATTATAACTTCAACATTTTTTGGATGAACTCTTCTTAGTAGAAGTTGTATTAGTTTTTCAGGAGTATCTAATTCATTTGAAATTGCTTCATTGTATTCAATATCATTTAATTGGCTTAAAAAATTTTTCATATTTTCCTTTTTTTAAAAGTTATCTAAAATAAAAGACTAAACAAGTCTAAGGCTTTGATTATATCAAAAAAAATATATAAAAGATAATTTTATATATTTTTTATTATATATCTTCTGTTTTGATAAAATCTTCTTTTTTATCTGTTACTTTGTTATTTAAATTTGTCTTTACAAGACTATTTCCTTCAAAGATACCTTTTGCTTCAATTACAAATTCCTCTGATTCAATTGAACCTGTAACTTTTCCATCTGGTTTAATATCTACTCTTGTTGCATTTATTGAACCTTCTGCTAAGCCTTGAACAATAACTCTTAAAGCAGTTATTTCTCCTTTTATTTTGCCATTTTTTCCAATATTTATCTCTTGTTCAGAGTTTATATTTCCTTCAAAGTAACCATCAATATATAAATTACAAGACAAGTTTATATTCCCTGTTATTTTTGTGCCTGCAGTGATAATTGTGGTTGTGGAGTCGGATCTTGTATTTTGATGTGACTGATTGCTGTTATTAAAGAATCCCATGATATTTCTGTTTCCTTTTCAAAAATTTCTGTATAATTTTTCATGTCCCACATTACAAAAGTAAGTGGATCAAGAGATCTCGATAAAAAACGGATTTCATAGTGTAAATGAGGTCCGCTACTTATCCCTGTATTTCCTGAATATGCTATTAAATCCCCTTTTTTAACAAAAGAGCCAGATTTTACCAAAGTTTTGTTTAAGTGGGCATAATATGATTTAAACCCATAAATATGCTGAATTGCTACTAAATTTCCATTAAATCTATCAAAACTTGCAGCTTCAACAATTCCATCTGCTGTTGCATAAACAGGAGTTCCAACCGATGCCTTTAAATCAACTCCCATATGAAGAGCTTTTCTATTTAAAACAGGATGATGTCTATATCCAAAATAGCTATTTATAATTTTATTTTCAACTGGAGAACCACTAGGAATTAGTTGTAAAAGTGTTGTTCTTTCTTCTGTATTAAGCCTTGCAATATCTACTCTTTGTTTTAATGGAAGCTCATTTTCAGTTGGAATTCCTATTATATTTTCCATTTTATTGAAATAATCAGTAGCTTCACTTATCTCTTCATTTTTCTCATGAAGTTCTAATTGGGTTTGACTAACTAAATTATTTAGCTCTTCATTTATTCTTTTAAACTCTACTAATTCAAGTTCAATATCTAATCTATCTTTATCCATTTGAATTAAAGAAAGATTTATAAAGATAAATGCTGCTACAAATATAAAAGATATTCCAATAAATGTATATAGAGTATAAAAAAAAGGTTTTTTTCTTAATTTTATCTGCTTTATACCATTATCATCATTTATTGTAAATGTTATATATTTGTTCGCATATTGATCCATTTTGAACCTTAAACTTTTGATAAAATCATTATGATAATAATTTTTTTACCATCTCATTTATTCTTTTTCCATCTGCAACACCTGCAAATTTTTTTGAAGCTGCTCCCATAACTTTGCCCATATCTTTTATAGATTCTGCTTTTACTTCTTGAATTATATCTTTCATACCAGCTTCAAGTTCTTCATCATTTAGTTGTTTAGGTAAATAAATCATAAATACATCAATTTGACTTTGTTCTTTTTCAACTAAATCATCTCTTTTTGCAGCACTATATTGAGAGATTGCCTCTTCTCTTTGTTTAATTCCTCTTTGAACAAGTTTTATAACTTCAGCATCATCTAAAACTCTTCTTTCATCTACTTCTATTTGTTTTATCATAGTATTTATTGCTCTAATAGAGTCTCTTTTTACTACTTCTTTATCTCTCATTGCTTGTTTTAAATCTTCATTTAATTGCTCTTTTAAGCTCATTTGTAAAACTCCTTTTTTAAATTTAAATTTTTTAAAACTTGATTATACTTTTTTAAGAATTAAAACTCTCAACCAACTCTTCAAGCTCTAAAAATCTCTCAACTTTCTCTTCATAAATAGCTTTTGTCTCTTCTAGCTCTTTTGAAAGTACTACAATTCCTATTTTTTCATAACATTTTGGGTCTGCTAAACAACTATTTATTTCTTCAATTTTTTCTTCAATTTTTTCTAGTTCTTTTGGTAAACTATCGTACTCTCTTTGGTCTTTATATGATAATTTAACTTGTTTTTTTGGCAAATTTTCTATTTTTGGATTATTTTTCTCTTTTTCTATATCAGATTCTAAATTATCCAGCTCTTTTAACTCTTTTTCAATTTCAAGGTATTCACTATATGGTTGAAAACTTTCCATAATATGTCCATTTCCAGTAAATACATATAGTTTTTTTGCAATTTTATCTACAAAATATCTATCGTGAGATACAAAAATTAAAGCACCTTGGAAATTTTGTAAATACTCTTCTAAAATATTAATTGTTGGAATATCCAAGTCGTTCGTAGGTTCATCAAGAATCATACAATCAACTCTTTTTGTAAATAAAAGGGCAAGAGCAACTCTGTTTTTTTCTCCACCACTTAAAGCACCAACTTTTTTATCTAAATACTCTTTTGGAAAAAGAAAGTTTTTTAAATATCCAAAAACATGTAAGTTTCGTCCATCATCAAGTACAACTCTATCTCCACCATTTGGACAAAAAATTTCCATAATAGTTTTTTCATCATCAAGCATATCTCTTTGTTGATCAAAATATCCTATTTGAAAATCTCCTTTTTTGAAGCTTCCTTTATCTATTTGCATTTTTTCCATAAATATTTTAAGAAGTGTTGATTTTCCACTTCCGTTGGGACCTACTATTGCAATAGTATCTTTTTGTAAAATCCTAGCAGTGAAATCTTTTATTAACTCCTTTTCACCTAAAGATTTATAAATATTATCAAGCTCATAAAGCATTTTTTTCTTATTTTGTTGTTTCTCTTCACTATTAAAAGATTTTTGCTCTCTTTGAAGCTCTATGCTCATTTTTTTGATATATGCTGGATTTGATTTTGCTTTTTGTTTTAAATCAAAATATTCAGATTTTCTTCTTTCATTTCTTTTTCTTCTTGCAGTTACTCCATGTTGCATCCAGTGAGCTTCTTGTTTTACAAGACGTAAGAGATTTTCATGCTCTTTTTGTAAATTTGATAAAATTTGTGATTTTTGCTCCAAATATGAGGAGTAACCACCATTGAATTTTCTTAATTCTCCACCATCAACTTCTATTACATTTGTAGCAATATTATCAATAAAATATCTATCATGAGATATAAAAAGTAGGGTGAAATTATTTTTTAAAAGTAACTCTTCTAAAAACTCAACCATGTAAACATCAAGGTGATTTGTAGGCTCATCAAGAAGTAAAACATCTGGTTTTTTTAAAATCAAACCAGCTAAGCTAACACGACGTTGTTCACCTCCACTTAGAAGGTTTACATCTTTGTGTTCATACTCTTTTAGTGCAAACTCTATTAATACTCTCTCAATTGTATTTTCTAAATCCCAAGCATTGTGAAAATCAATAAAAGTTGCTAGTTCACTTTGTTTTCTTAAAAGCTCTTCGTTTTCATAATCTGTTGATAGTTGATTTGTAATTTTCTCATACTCATTTTTTGCACTTTTTAACTCAACTAGCTGATTTTCAATAGCATTTCGAACACTCAAGTTTGCTTCAAATTTTGGTTGTTGGTCTAGCATCTCTATTTTTATACTTCTATCAATAGCCATTTCACCGCTATCTGGTTCAACTGTTTTCATAATTATTTTGAAAAGTGTTGATTTTCCTTGTCCATTTTGCCCAATAACTGCAACTCTTTGCCCAGCTTGAAGGGTGAAGTTTGCATCTTTTAAAATAACTTTAATATCGTATTGTTTGGAAATATTTTGTAAGTCGATTAGTGCCATTATAAAAAAACCTTTTAAATTTAAAAGTATATAGTTTATCCAAAAAACCTTTTAATTAATTTAATATAAATATTAGAATATAATCCCAAAATGAATAGAGAGTTAGAAAAATTTTATGAACTAGTAGAGGCTTTTGAATCTTTACCAACTATTGGAAAAAAATCAGCTTTAAGACTTGCTTATCACATTGTAATGAATGACAACTATTGCGGAATAAAACTATCTCATAGCATAGAAAATGCTTTGAAAACTATTAAAAAATGCAAAAGATGTAGAAGTATGAGTGAAAATGAGATTTGTGAATATTGCTTAGATGAGAGTCGTGATAGTAGTAAATTATGTATTGTGCAAAGTGCAAAAGATATTTTTATTATTGAAGATTCAAAAGAGTTTGATGGAAGATATTTTGTAATTGATGAGCTTGAGATTGATTTAATAATTAAGCTTCAAGAATATATCAAAAATAGTGGAGTAAAAAATATTTTATTTGCTATTACGCCATCTATTGCAAATGATGCTTTTATATTATATATTGAAGATAAATTAAAAGAGTTTGATATAAGTTTTACAAAAATAGCCCAAGGTGTTCCAACTGGAGTTAGTTTAGAAAATGTAGATTTAATGTCTTTATCAAAAGCTATTCAAAGTCAAGTTGGAATATAAGATGGAGAAAAAAATAATTTGTCAAAAATGTACAAACTATTTTGTAACTTGGGAAGCAGGAAAACCTCATGGTTGTAAGGCTTATGGATTTAAGTCAAAAGCAATTCCTAGTATTGTTGTAAAAAATAGTAGTGGAGAGAATTGTAAGCTTTTTATTGAAAAAAAATTTGAAAATAGGAGTTAATTTGTTATATAAAGATTTTAAAGAGGCTGTAAAAGTTGTCGGATTCGCTTCAGTTGATGAGTTTGTAAAATATGCAAAGATAGACTCAAATGATGTATTAATATGGGAATCAAAAGATGAAATTCCATATTTTGTATCTTTAATTTTACATATTCTAAAAGGTGATAAAGAGGTTTTACCATCTAGTTTGAGTTTACAAAATATTGTTGAAGAGTGTTTACCACTTGCTTCTTTACTTGAAGAAGCTTCATCTTTTCCTTCAAAGCTTGAAGAGATGTTTTTATTACAAAAACAATTAAATGATAGTACAAATGGTAAAAATTGGGAGTTGGGTATAAATAAATTTAATAAAGAGATAAATTGGCTTAGATGTATTCATATGGAAGTAGCTGAGCTAATTGATTCAACTCCTTGGAAACACTGGAAAAATATCAATTCAACTCCTGATATGAATAATATTCATGTTGAGCTTGTAGATATTTGGCACTTTTTAATGAGTTATATTTTACAAGAGACTAATGTGCCAAAAGCAGTATCTTTAGTAAATACACACTGTATTTATGAAGCAGCACAAAATATTGATGTAAATTTGATAATCAAAGAGTCTGAAAAACTCTCATATATAGCACTTGCTATTGAGACAAAAAATATGCCTTCTTTTAGTGGAATTGAAAGATTTATTGAGCAGTTTTTTAGAGCTTGTAAGAGTGCTGGATTATCTTTTCCTTGGCTTCAAAAACTATATATTGGTAAAAATTGTTTAAATCAATTCAGACAAGATAATGGATATAAAGAGGGAACATATAAAAAAGTTTGGAATGGAAATGAAGATAATGTTGTAATGGTTGAATTACTAAAAACAATAGAAGATGTAAGTTTTGATGAACTTTATAATCAATTAAAATTAAAATATAATCAAAATTAATTTATAAAAAGTAAAATTTATTTCCTTTTATTTAGGATTTAGTTTTGCTTTTAAGCTTTTTGGAAGATGCGCAAAAACCATAGAGCTATTTTTTACAAACTTATCATTTTTAAAAATAGATATTTCTAAACTCATCTTTTGCGTATTAAAGCTTAGTAGTTTTATTTTTTCATCTTTTTGTATAAATTCAAGATTTTGCTCCTTTAAATCTACTATTTTTTTCTTTACCAAAATTTAATCCTAATATATATTTTTTAAATTTTACTCAAATAGTATTAAAATAAATTTCTTTTTTTATTTACATTTTTAAGAAAGAGATTTGTATAATCTGTAAAATTCGCTATGAGAGGCTAAAAATGGAATATAGATATATTGGTAAAACAGGTCTTAGAGTAAGCTCAATTTGTATAGGAACTATGACTTTTGGAAGTAGTACATCAAAAGATGAAGCATTTAAGATATTGGATAAGTCTTATGATAGAGGAATAAATTTTTTTGATACAGCAGAACTCTATCCTGTTAGTCCCAAAAAAGAGACTATTGGAAATACTGAAAAAATAGTAGGAGAGTGGCTTAAAACAAAGCCAAGAGATAGTGTAATAATGGCAACAAAAATTGCAGGAGCTGCTTCTGGTTGGTTTGTTCCACCTGTAAGACATGGTTTTACTGCAATTGATAGTTTTCATATAAAAAAAGCTATTGAAGATAGTTTAAGAAGACTTCAAACAGATTATATAGATCTTTATCAAATGCACTGGCCTGACACTATAGTACCAATAGAAGAGAGTTTAAAAGCTTTTGATGCACTTGTAAAAGAGGGAAAAGTAAGATATATAGGAACTTCAAATGATAGTGCTTATGGGCTTACAAAAGCAAATGAAATAAGTAAATACAAAGGATATTCTAGATTTGAATCTATTCAAAATAATTTTTCACTTTTAAATCCAAGATTTCATGATGAGTTAGCAAATGTTTGTAGACTTGAAAATATCTCTTTATTACCATATTCACCAATGGCAGGTGGAGTTTTAAGTGGAAAATATTGTGGAGGATTTTATCCAGAAGATTCAAGATTTGCAACATATTTAAAAGAGAGTAACAAAAGAGTTCAGGCTATGGCACATAGATTTGTAAATGAAAGAACTTTAGAAGCTACGAAAAAATATTTAGAACTTTCAAAAGAGTATGAAGTAAGCCCAGTTACTTTAGCGATTTCTTATTCAAAGCATTTTGATTTTGTTGCTTCTACTATTATTGGGGCAAGAAAAATAGAGCAACTAGATGACTCTTTTAAAGCTTTTGATTTTAAAATCTCAAGTGAATTGTTAAAAAAGATTGAAATAATTCAAAAAGATATTTTATACCCAATGGGTTAATTTAAATATTTTAGGACCTTTTTAGTAGTTTAGATTTTTGATTAATCACTATTTTTGTTCTATTTGGATAAAATCACAACCTTATAAAAATATGGAGCGAAAAATGTTTGGAATGGGAATAACTGAAATTCTTCTAATCGCAATAGTTGCAGTTATCGCATTAGGTCCTGAAAAACTGCCAGATGCTATGGTAAAAATAGCAAAAATGTTTAACAGTGTTAAAAAAGGGATAAGCGATGCAAAAACAACTTTGGATAATGAGCTAAATATAGCAGAATTAAAAGAAGAAGCAAATAAATTTAAAGCTCAAATTGAAGATACAAAATCATCTTTAAGTATTGAAAATAAGTTTGATTTGGGTCTAGATGATATTTTAAAAAATGATTTAGAACCTTTAAAAAATGATAATGAGGTTGAAAAAATTAAAGAAAAATTTGCAAAAGCAAATGAAGATAAGTCTCAAAAAAGCAAAGATGAAAAATTATCTTTAAAAAATAGTGAGGAAGTTAAATAATGTTTGATGATTTAAAACCACATATAGCAGATCTTAGAAAGAGATTAGTTATTTCTAGTATTACTATTGTTGTTATGTTTTTTGCTTGCTTCTCTTTTTATGAACCTATTTTAGAGTGGATGATGGCTCCTGTTAAGCATGCTCTTCCTGTTGGAACTTCAATGATAGCAGTTGAAATTCAAGAGACATTTTTTACGGCTATGAAAGTTGCATTTTTTGCTGGATTTATTCTTTCTTTACCTGTTATTTTCTGGCAATTATGGTTGTTTTTAGCTCCTGGATTATATGATCATGAGAAAAAACTTGTTATTCCTTTTGTATTTTTTGCAACTCTAATGTTTTTACTAGGAGCTTCTTTTGCTTACTATATAGTTGTTCCCATAGGATTTGATTTTTTGATTGCATTTGGTAATAGTGTTGTTAATGTATTGCCTAGTATTGGAAAATATGTTGGATTTTTTACAAAACTTATGATGGGTTTTGGTATTGCTTTTGAGTTGCCAGTTATTACATTTTTTCTTGCAAAAATTGGGATTGTAAATGATCAAATGCTTAAAGATTTTTTTAGATATGCAGTTGTTTTAATCTTTATTATATCAGCAATTTTAACTCCTCCTGATGTTATTAGTCAAGTTTTAATGGCAGCTCCTTTGTTGATTCTTTATGGAGTATCTATTTATATAGCAAAAGTATTTAATCCAGCACAAAAAGAAGAAGAGGAAGAAGATTAATTTGATAGATGTTTTAAAAACTTCAAGTTATGATTTTAACCTTCCTCATAGTCAAATTGCTACTTTTCCAGTAAATCCTGCTAGTAGTGCAAAAATGTTGGTTTATAATAGAGATAAAAATGAGATTTTTCACTCTACTTTTGAGAATATTTTAGAGTTTTTACCAGAAGATTTAACTATATTTTTGAATGATACAAAAGTTATAAAAGCTAGAATATTTGGTAAAAAATCTACAGGTGCTAAATTAGAACTTCTTTTAAATAAACCTCTTTTTATGGATAGATATTTAGTTATGATAAAAGGAAAAGTAAAAGTTGGGACTAAAATATTTTTTGATGAAAATTTAATAGCAGAAGTTTTAGAATTAAATGAAGATGGTACAAGAGTTATAGAATTTTTTCAAGATGAAAATAGTAAAAAAAGAGTTGATTTTTTATCTCTAGTTGAGATTTTAAATAAAATAGGACACATTCCTCTTCCTCCATATATGCAAAGAGAGGATAAAAAAGAAGATGAATTAAACTATCAAACACTTTTTGCAAAAAATTATGGAGCAGTTGCAGCTCCAACTGCATCGCTACATTTTACAACTGAATTGCTAGAAAAAATAGAGAAAAAATATGGTTTAAATTATCTTACTCTTCATGTGGGAGCAGGTACATTTAAACCAGTAGATGTTGAAGATATTTTATCTCATCCAATGCATAGTGAATATTTTGAAATAGGAATTGATGCAAAAAAGAATTTAGATAATGCAAAAAAAGTATTGGCAGTTGGTACTACTGTTACAAGAACTATTGAATATTATTCAAGAACAAACAAAATTCAAGGTGAATGTGATTTATTTTTAAATCCAGTAAATAAACCTATAAAAGTTGATTATTTACTTACAAATTTTCATCTTCCAAAATCTACTTTGATTATGTTAGTTGCTTCATTTATTGGGTTAGAGAAAACTTTGGAGCTTTATAATATTGCTATAAAAAATAATTATCGATTTTATTCTTATGGTGATGGAATGTTAATAATATAAAGGATACTTAAATTTACTATGGCATATTATATTTTATTTGATACTGAAACGACAGGTACTTCTCAAGAAGATAGAGTTATTCAATTTGGAGCTATTATTGTAGATCAAAAAGGTCAGATTGAAGCTTTTGATGAACTTTGTAGTAGTGATGTAGCAATAAAGCTTGAAGCTATGGAAATTCACAATATCACACCAAATTTACTAGAAAATAAGCCAAAGGCGGTTGATACAAAATTTTATAAAAGGTTGCAAGAACTAAATAATAGTGAAAATTTTTTGATAGCACATAATATAAATTTTGATTTAGATATGATAAGAAAAGAGGGTTTTGAAAACCAACTTCAACTAATAGATACTTTAAGATGTGCTAGACACATTTTTTCAGAACTTCCATATCATAGGTTGCAGTATCTAAGATATGCTTTGGAACTTTTCAAGCAAGAGGAAAGTGAAGCAAAAAAATATAATATAACTATAAAAGCTCATGATGCAATAGGTGATGTATTAGTTATGAAACTATTTTTATCAAAACTTGTAGCAAAAGTAAAAGAAATTTTTCCAGATATAAATCCTATGAAAAAATTAGTTGAATTAACTTCTACTCCAGTATTTGTACAAACTTTTAAATTTGGGAAATATAAAGGTGAAAACATAGAAGATGTTGCTAAAAAAGATGCAAACTATCTAAACTGGATGATTAAAAATATGGAACTTGATGAAGATATGCAATATACTTTAAATATGGTTTTAAAAAATTAATTAAGCTTTTTATACTCTCAGTCTAAATTTGATAAAATAAAAACTCAAATTTTTAAATCAAAAGTAGGATATTAATGGAGTTAGTAGTTTTAGCTATTGTAATAGCGATTTTATTTATTATAGGAAAAAATTATAAAACAGAAGAGTTTAAAAATATTAATTTAAAACAAAAAGAGTTTTTTAAAGGTGATTTATTAAACCATGAAGCAGGGCTTTTAGTAGCTTTGATGGCAAAAGTCGCAAAAGCAGATGGAAAAGTAGGAGATCTTGAAGCTGAGATTATAAAACATACATTTACAGATATTTCAAGTCATTTCCAAAACTCACAAGAAGTTCGAGAAAATCTAAAGAATTTATATAATAAAGAAAAAGAGAGCTTTTCAAATCTTATTACTATTTGTGAAAGATTATATAGTTTAACAAAAACAGATTATTCTAAAAGATTAAAATATATGGAGTATCTACTAAATCTATCTTTTATAGATGCAGATTTCTCAAAACAAGAACAAGATATAACTGAAGATATTGCACAAGCTTTAAAAATTGAACAAAAAGATTATATAAATCTTATATCAAATTTTGAGAATTTTTATAAAAATAGAGCAAATGAAAAAGCATTATCAATAGATAGAGCTTATGAGGTTTTAGAATCAAATCAAAATGATGATGATTCAACTTTAAAGAAAAATTATAGAAATTTAGTTAAAAAATATCACCCAGATATTATTACAGGGCAAGGTGCTTCTCAAAATATTATAGATGAAGCAACAACAAAACTTCAAGAGATAAATGAAGCTTATGAGATTATCAAAAAGAGTAGGGGTATATAATGGCAAGAAATTTTCCACACTCTTATATTGTTTGTGATTGTAAACAAGTAAGCCTTGGTGAATTAATATATGCAATAAAAGATAAAGGTGCAAAAACACTTGAGAATTTAGAAGATTTAACAGATGCTGGAAGCTCTTGTGGATGTTGTAAAAGTAGCGAGTGTGATATAGGAGAGCAAAAAATGGAGCTATATTTAGATGAGATTATAAAAAAGTTTAATAAAGAGTAAAAATTGATAGATATAAAAGAAGAGTTAATAAAAGAGATAAAAGAGCTTTTAAAAATAAGTGAAAATGAGAAGATAGATATAAATCCAAATTACTTAAACTATTTTGATGAAGATGAGCTAAAAGATATTGTATTTAGATTAATAGAAAAAAAAGTTGAACAAAAAGAAGGAAATTCGGCTTATTTAGATGAGATTTATCAAAAAACAAAGAAAGATGATATATAATCTTAAATTAAGGTTTAAAAATGAATAAAATAAAAAATATTAAGCAAAATTTAATAAGTTTTTTAAAAGAAGAAGTTTTAAAAACTGGATTAAAAAAGGTTACTTTAGGTCTTTCAGGTGGACTTGATTCTGCTGTTGTTGCAGTTTTGTGTAAAGAAGTATTTGATGATAATTTAAACTGTGTTTTAATGCCATCACAATTTTCATCAAAAGCTTCGATTGACGATGCAGTAGAGCTTTGTAAAAATTTTAATATTAAATATGAGATTGTAAGTATTGAACCAATGCTAAATGCATATTTGAAAAATATGCAAGAAAGTAGTTTAAGAATAGGAAATTTTAGTGCAAGACTTAGAATGTCAGTTTTGTATGATATTAGTGCAAGAGAAAATTCTTTGGTAGTTGGGACTTCAAATAAAAGTGAATTACTTTTAGGATATGGAACTATTTTTGGAGATTTGGCTTGCGCAATAAATCCTATTGGAAATATTTATAAAAGTGATTTATTTGAGTTTGCAAAATTTTTAAATATTACAAAAAATATTATAGAAAAAAAACCTAGTGCTGATTTTTATGAAGGTCAAAGTGACGAGGCCGATTTAGGTTATAGTTATGCTAAAATTGACTCTTTATTAAAAAAGATGATAGATGAAAATAGAAGCAAAGATGAGCTTTTGGCTCTTGGATTTGAAGATGAATTTATAGAAGATATTAAAAAAAGAGTAAAGATAAATGAGTTCAAAAGAAAATTGCCAATAGTTGCTAAAATATAGAAATTGAGGTAAAGATGAGAAATATTGCAATATATAAAGCAACTTTAGATAATGAGGAGATTGATCAGTTAAAATCAGTTCTTCAAGCTAAAGATGATTTATCAAAAGTTTTAGAGTTTGAAGAGAAGATGGTTAAATATATTGGTGCAAAATATGCTATTGCAACAGCAACTTCAACAGCAGCTCTTCATTTAGCTCTTAGCTCTATGAGATTAAAAAGAGGTGATAAGGTTTTAATGTCTGTAAACTCTTTTGTAAACTTACCAGAAACTGTAAGACATTTTGATGCAGAACCTATATTTGTAGATATAAATTTAGAAGATATGAATTTAGATATTGAAAAATTTGAAGAGACAATTATTGCAAATAAATCAAAAAAATTAAGAGCAGCAATTATCACTTTTATTGGTGGACTTGCTCCAAATTTAGAGAAGATTTATGAGATTGCAAAAAAGCACAATATTTTAATTATTGAAGATTGTAGAGCTGCATTGGGAACTACATATAAGGGACAAAAAGTTGGAAATTTAAGTGCTGATATGACAATATTTTCAACAAATCCATCTCCATCAAGATATGCTATTAGTCGTTCTGGGGTTTTGGTTACAAACAATGAAGAGTTGGCAACTAGGGCAAAACTTTTAAGAAATCATGCAATTACAACAGCATATGATAGTTATGGAAATTTAGATTATGTTTATGATGTAGATGATATAGGACATAAATTTGATATTTCTGAACTAGATGCTGCTTATGCAATAGCACAGTTAAAAAAAACGGATAGTTTTATAAAAAGAAGACAAGAGATAGCAAAAATATACGAGGATAGATTAAAGGATATTAAACATATTACTATTTTGCCTCATAAAAATGAGCATATATATACTCAATTTATAATAAAAATATCAAGAAATAGAGATGCTTTTGCTAGAGCATTAAAAGAAAGAGGAGTTTCAACGGCTTTAAATTATATTCCTCTTCATCTTTTGACTTATTATAAAAATAAGTATTCTATAAAAATAACAGCATTTCCAAATGCTTTAAATAACTATCAGCAAATTTTATCTTTACCAATATATGCAGGGCTTACAAATGAAGAGGTAAATTATGTTTGTGACCAAGTTGTACAAATTGCACTAGAGTGGATTTAAGAGTTTGAAGCAAAAAATAATTTTGTGGATTGAAGATTATCTATTTTTTCCAAATTATTTCCAAAAAATATTATCTTATTTACTTTTACCGCTTAGTTTTTTTTATATTTTTATTATTTTTATAAAAAGAGTTACTTCTTCTAAAATTGATTTTGGTATTCCTGTAATATCTATTGGAAATCTAACGGTTGGAGGAAGTGGAAAAACACCAATTACAATAGAGTTAGCAAAAAGCATTAAAGATGTTTGTGTTATTTTAAGGGGTTATGGAAGAGTTTCAAAAGGGCTTTTTGTAGTTAGTTTAAATGGTGAAATAAAAGTAGATGTAAGCATAAGTGGTGACGAAGCTATGCTTTTATCTACATCTTTGAAGAATGCTACTGTAATAGTTAGTGAAGATAGAGCTTTGGGTATAAACAAAGCAAAAGAGCTAGGATGTAAAGTTGTTTTTTTAGATGATGGATTTTCAAAATATTGTATAAAAAAATTTGATATTTTATTAAGACCAAAAGATGAGCCAACAAATAACTTTTGTATTCCAAGTGGTGCATATAGGGAGCCAAAGAGTTTTTATAAAAAAGCAAATCTAGTTTTAAAAGAGGGTATTGATTTTAAAAGAGTTGTAGAGATAAAAAAAGATGGTAAAAAATCTGAACTTCCTGAAAAAACTATTCTTTTAACTGCAATTTCAAAACCAAAAAGGCTTTTAGAATTTTTACCAAAAAATATAGAAACTATATTTTTTGAAGATCACCATACTTTTACAAAAGATGAGATAGATACTATTTTAGAAAAATATAGAGAGTTTGGAATTGTTACTACACAAAAAGATTTTGTAAAACTTGAGAAGTTTTATTTAAAAAATATTTATATTATGGATTTAAAAATAAAACTATCCGAGAAATTAGATTTTAAAGAATTAAATGCCTACTTAAATACAAATAGCTAATATTTATTAAATTTTGATATAATCCCAAAAATTTATAAATCAAGGGATTGTATTGAAACAAAAACCTATCATATCTTATTTCTATGGCTTTTTTGCTGTTTGGTTTGTAGCTTCAGTGTTACTATTTTTATATGGTGGCTTTTTTGCACTTTATCAAGGTACTATTTTATCTGTTTTAGAACTTAGTTTATCTTTTGATAATGCAGTTGTAAATGCTACTATTTTGGCAACGATGGCTATTGTTTGGAGAAGAAGATTTCTTCTTTGGGGAATGATAATAGCAGTATTTGGTGTTAGATTTGTATTTCCTATTCTAATAGTTTATTTTTCAACATCTATGGGTTTTCTTGACTCTTTTAATTTAGCTGTAAACAGTCCAGATGAGTATGAGAAAATTATTCAAAATTCTCATCATGTAATTATGTCATTTGGTGGGATGTTCCTATTAATGCTATTTTTAAAATTTATTTTTGATGAAAATAAAGATACTCACTGGGTAAAATATATAGAAAAATTTGCTACAAAACTATCAAAAGTAGGTGATATTAAAGCACTTTTTATTATGTTTTTAATTTTAGGTATTACTTATATTGCACCTAATGAAGTTGTTATGGGCGATAATTTAGTAAAAGTAGATAAGCTTGAAATTATAGTTCCTATGGTTATTGGTGTTATTGCTTTTTATCTTTTGGAACTTTTAAAAGGTATTATGGAACTTAAAACTGATTCAAATTCTGATTTAAAAGTTACAGAATTAAGTGGAGGTTTTATCTCTTTTATGTATCTTGAAGTAATTGATATGAGTTTCTCTTTAGATGGAGTTTTGGGAGCATTCGCAATTACTCAAAATATTGTAATAATCATGTTAGGTCTTGGTATTGGTGCTATGGCGGTAAGAAGTCTTACTATTTTTATGGTCGAAAGAGAAGTTGTTTCAAAATATATATATCTTGAGCATGGTGCTATGTGGTCTATTGGACTTTTATCTTTATCTATGTTGATTCAGATTTTTTATCATTTACCACCTATGTTGATTACTACTTTTGCAATAGTTCCAATTGCTATGGCATTTATTCACTCTATTTATAAAAATAAAGAGTTTATAATAGATCCAAAACAGTAATATTTTGGGATATTTTCCCAAAATATTACTTTTACTTTTTTATAATAACCATTTCAAAAGAACTTTTTTGTATTACTAATGCTTTTTTATCTGGAACAACAGATAGATTATCTACTTTTTGAGCCTTATTTTTGTAAGTTGAAATTACACTCTCAAGTTCTTCAATCTTATCGTTTAGTTTTAAAATAATATCAACCCCAGCCAAATTTACACCTATTTCTTTTGTGAGAGTTAAAACATACTTTATATGATTTATATCTTTTTGTGAGTATAGTCTTATTTTACCATTTGTTCTAGATGGTTTTATTAAACCTTCTCTTTCATATTGTCTTAAAGTTTGTGGATGAACACCTAAAATATCAGCAACTACTGATATTAAGTAAACTGGTTCAATATAGCTATTTTTTTCCATAAGAACTCCTATTGCTTATCTTTTAACTCTTCTTCAAGCAATTTGCAAAGCTCAGGACTAAGATCTTCTATTTTGGGTAAAATAATATTTGCTTTAAGATATAAATCACCTTTTATTTTTGTTTTCCTATTTAAAACACCAAGCTCTTTTACTCTAAATTTCTGATTTTGTTTTGTATTTTGTGGAATTTTTAGTGTTATATCTTTGTGAATAGTTTTAATATCAACTTTACCACCAAATAAAGCTGTTTTTAAAGGTAAATCAAAATATTTTATAAGATTATCAAATTCTCTTTCATATTCATTGCTAGGAGATATATTTATTTTTAAAATCAAATCTCCTCTTTGCCCTTGATATGATTTTCCTTTTCCTTTTGCTCTTATTCTTTGACCATCTTCAATTCCTTCTGGAATTTTGATATCAAATGAATCATTATTTAAAGATATATTTTGTTTTCCACCCAAAACTGCAATCTCAAAAGGTATTGTAACTTGTGCATTTGTATCTAAATCAGGAGTATCAAATCCAAATCCACCACCAAAATTACTTCTACCAAATCCAGCTGCACCACCACCAAACATCTGTCTTAAAATCTCATCTAAATCAACTCCACCACCTTGATTTCTAGCAAAATCACTGAAATTTTGTCCACCAAACATAGAATCTCCATGTTGGTCATATTGTTGTTTTTTTTGTGGATCACTTAAAACCTCATAAGCTGCATTTATTTCTTTAAATTTATCTTCAGCTTTTGGATCTTTGTTTACATCTGGATGATATTTTCTTGCTAGTTTTCTGTAAGCTTTTTTTATCTCATCAGCTGATGCATTTTCACTCACTTCTAATGTTTCATATAAACTTTTTGCCATTTTTTAAATCCTATTTTATTAAAAATTTTAAATTATAGAATGATATTATAGCACAAACCTTGAGCCAAAGTCAATCAAGTTTAGTTGGAATTTTTATTTTAAACTCTGCACCTTCATACTCTTTTTGATTGTGTAAAAATTTCTTATTTTGAATACTTATTTCTCCACCCATACTAGAATTTATAATTTTTCTAGTCATATAAAGACCAAGACCTGTACCTTGATATTTATGCTTCGTAGTAAAATATGGCTCAAATATTTTATTTAAAATATCTTTATTTACTCCGAGCGCATTGTCTAAAACTAATATTTCTATAAAATTGTCAATCTTTTTTGTTTTTATCTTTATTAAACCAGATTCATTATCTTTTAGATTTAAAACTATGGCATCTTTTGCATTGTTTAAAATATTTATAAATGCTTGAGAAAACTCATTTGGAAGGCTATTTAAGAAAAGACCTTCTTCTAGCTCTAAAACAATATCTATATTAAAATTTTTGAAAAAACTATCTACTAAAGAGATACTATTTTTAATATTATCATTAACATTAAAAATACTTTTCTCTTTATCTATTTTTAGAAAATCATTAAATGTATCTATAGTATCTGATAGATGATTTGTTGTTTTTAAAATAAGAGACAATGAATCACTTAATATAGAACTATTTAACTCTCCCATATCATTTTTTAATTTAAGATTAGAAGATGACATAGAGATGATATTTAAAGGTTGTCTCCATTGATGAGCAATATTTCCTAGCATTTCACCCATGGCAGCTAGTTTTGTCTGTTCTGCCATAAGATTATCTTTTCTTTTCAAATCCTCAATATTTGCTATAGTTACAATTTTGAATATTTGGTTGTTTAAGCTAGTATCTTTAATATTTATAATAGCACTAAATTCACTACCATCTTCTCTTGTTAAGTTAGTTTCGAAAGGTTCTTTTTCATTAAAAATATCGCTATTCTTATTATTTATTAAATCAGTAAAACTTTTATTTATTAACTCATATTTCATCTGTTTATTAAATAGTTCAATGGCAATTTTATTACAATCAACAACACTATTATCTTTAAAAATAATAATAGCTTCCATTGTAGTATCTAAAATAAGTCTTAATTCTTCATTTCTTTCACTTAAATTTTTCTTTGCAATCTCTAGCTTATAGTTTGTCTCACTTAAAAAAGTTATATCGTATATATATAAAATAACTAAATCATCTTCCAAATCTAAAGGAGTTATAGTAATACTTTGTTGCATTTGATTAAATACTCTATCAGAAATATTATTTATTTCTATATTTATTAAAAAATTGTCTGTTTGTGGAGTGTAAAATGTTGGAGAATTTAGTTTTAAAGCAGTTGTTATTTTTCTTTTTAATTTATTTTCATCAATATTTGAATAAAAATTTAAAATATTTTTATCAATAATACTACTTGCTTCTATACCTGTTCTAGTTTCTAGCCACCTGTTCCAGAAAAATACTTTTAAATCTTTGTTTAATACAATAATCCCATTATCTACGGTATTACAAATAATATCAAATTTATTTTTTGCTGGATTACTCATAGTTCATCCAATATTTTATTTAATTTTTCTTTTATAAATAAAATTGAGTTATCTGTTGTTAAAATAAATAGCTCACCATGAATATTTAAGTCATCAAACTCTAATTTTGTAGATATTATTATAACTTTTTGATAGTTACTTATAAATATATTGTTTAATTGATTAATTGAATTTATAGTTTTTATTGTTGGAGCAGAAAAAGATACATTAGTTTCTATATTTTCTGCTAATTTACTGATAGTTGAAGATGATAAAATATTTGTAATCTCTAAAGTTATATCGCTAATATCTTCATTTGAAATTTGATCATCGCTAAAATTAAATTTAATAGACATATTTGTAGCAGATTTTTTATCTATAATAAACATATTTTCACCATTTAAAGGACCATTTATTTGTTGAGATGCAACAAAGTGTTCATCTTTAAAGTTTAATTCTTTTGCTAAATAATCTTTTAAATCTATTGCATTTATTATTTGAATAGTTGGAATACTAAGTTTTGCAAAAGCATCAAATATCTGAGTAATTGCAGCAGTTGCGCTCCCATAGGCTACATTCATAAGCTCTTGAAGACAATCTTTTTCATCTTCTGTTAGTTCTATATTGCTCATTTTTTACCTTTTAAGAGATTATATTATTTAAAATTTGTTGCATTTTATTCAAATCTATTGGTTTTTTAACAAAATTTAGTGCACCAAGTTCTCTAACTTTGTCCATAGCTTGTTTTTGAATATCAGCAGAGATTACAACTACCTTTGCATTTTCATTAAATTCTTTTATTCTTTTCAAAGCTTCAAATCCATCCATTACAGGCATTGTTAAATCCATAAAGACTATATTTGGATTGTGTTCTTTATATAAATCAACACTCTCTTGACCATTTTGGGCTTCTAAAACTTCATAATTTTTATCATTCAATGCATCTTGAAGTGTTTTTATTACCATTTTTCTAGCCATTTTAGAATCATCTGTTACTAAAATTTTCATAAACTACCTTTTAAAAATAATTATGTATTTTATCTACTTAAATTTAAAATATACTTTGATTTTTTTTGATATACTATTTTCATGAAAAAATATGATTATATAATTATTGGAAGTGGTATAGTTGGATGTTCTTTAGCTTATTTTTTAAAAAAATATTCTAATAATATTTTACTTATAGATAAAAATAGTGATGTTTGTTTGGGTGCAAGTGGTGCAGCTGGTGCTTTTTTATCACCACTTTTAGGTATAGATAATAGTTTTAAAGATTTAGTAACAAATGCTTTAAAGTTTTCAACAAAATTTTATGAAGAAAACTTCTCAAAAAGTTTTTTAAAATCAGGAACAATAAGAGTTCCAAAAAATAAAGAAGATGAAGATAAATTTAATAATTACATACCTTATATGGATTTTCCTTTTGAAAAAAGAGGAAATGGATATTATTTTGAAATAGGAA
The DNA here is from genome assembly GCF_003660105.1 of Aliarcobacter cryaerophilus ATCC 43158. Lineage (NCBI taxonomy): Bacteria > Pseudomonadati > Campylobacterota > Epsilonproteobacteria > Campylobacterales > Arcobacteraceae > Aliarcobacter > Aliarcobacter cryaerophilus. The sequence continues at coordinate 1,045,948 of NZ_CP032823.1, read as the reverse complement.
GTACTGTTAAACCTGAAATTTTATGTAAAGAGCTTAGTTTTGGTATTGAAAAACTATTTAATTATGAAGTTAAATCAATAAAGCAAAGCCAAAATTATTGGATTTTAAATGATGAGATTAAAGCCAATAAACTATTTTTATGTACAGGTGCAAATATTTCTTTAATTGATGAGAATTATTTTAAACTAAGAGCAGTTTGGGGTCAAAAAATTGATATTTTAAGTAGTACGAAAGTGTTGTATAACTATCACAAAGAGTGCTCAATTTCTAAAAGTGTAGAAGAAAATAAAAAATTTAGAATTTCAATAGGTGCAACACATAATAGATTTGAGAATGATATGAGTGATAGCTCTTATAATTTGAATTTAAAAGATATAAATTTTATATCTCATAATGAAAAAACCTTAAAAATAATGCAAAATGACACAAAAAAGCTTTTAGAAAAAGCAAATGATATTTTAAAGCTTGAAAATATAGAAGTTATAGATATAAAAATAGGAGCTAGAGCATCAAGTATTGATTATTTTCCAATGGTTGGAAATTTAATTGATAGTAAAAATAGTTTTAAATCTTATCCACATATTAAAAATGGAGCTTTTATAAAAGATGAACAGTTAGTTTTGTATGAAAATTTATATACTTTAAATGGTGTTGGTGGAAGAGGTTTTGTTTTAGCTCCATATTTAGCTAATATTTTGTGTGAATTTGTAGTAAATAATGCAGAAATGCCTAAAGATATTTTAAATTATAGATTATTTAAAAGATGGGCAAAGAAAGAGGGTAAAAGTCTATGAAAAATATTTTCAAAGTAGTTTTGTTATTTGTTGTTGGATTTGGATTTTTGATATATTTTACAATTCCTTCTAGTATAAAAGAGGATAAAAGTGACAAAGAGTTAGATTTTAAATATATACCTAGTTTTTTTGATGTAGTAAATTCAAATAACTATACAAAAAAAGATGATTTTTTCAAAAAATTTCCATTATATTTGATAGTTTTAAATCATGATACTTTGGCAGTTTTTAGTCAGTTGTATAAAAAAAATATAGACGAAAATATAGTTTTAGTTGCAAATATATCTAATACTCCTTGGCTTATTAAACAAATATCAGTAAATGGTGAACTTGAAAAGATGTTTAAAGATTCAAAAATTAATTTGATAAATGATTCAAGTGGTAGTTTTTCTAATAGTTTAGATTTAAACAATAATTCACAAAATGAATATTTTGTATATAAAGTTTTTGAGGATGGAAAAATAATTAAGCTTTTTCAAAATAGTGTAAAAAAAGGTGCATTACAAAATGGAATAAGTGAAAATGATATAGAAAGTGATTTGGAAAAATTTATAAAAGAGTTTAAGAAATATAATATAAATTGAATTAAACTAAATGGTAGCCCTAGCCAGAGTCGAACTGGCACTCCAATGGAACACGATTTTGAATCGTACGCGTCTACCAATTCCGCCATAGAGCCATATAGTTTTTATTATTAATATTAATTTTATATTTAAAGCAAATTATAGGTAATTAAATTGCAAAAATTAAAATATAAAAAAAGAAAGGAGAGTTCATTTTAAATAAAAATAAACTCTCCTTCATAAGTTTTAAAACTTATTTAGCAACAGCCTCTTTTAAAGCTTTTCCAACTTTAAATTTAGCAACTGTTGTAGCAGCAACTTTTACAGTTTTATCAGTTCCTGGAACTCTAGCTTCTCTAGCTGCTCTAGGAGCTGTTGAGAATGTACCAAATCCAATAAAGCTTACAGTATCTTTTTTAACTAAAGCTTCAGTAATAGTATCTAATACTGCATCAACAGCACCTTTTGCATCTTTTTTAGATAAACCAGCTTTTGCAGCAACTGCATCAATAAATTCCGCTTTGTTCATAATAACTCCTCGTATAAAATAAATTGCGAAAACTTTATTATAGTTAAACTTTAAGTTTCCTAAAATTTTTACTATTTTGTATTAAATTTTGTAAAAAAATCATCTAAAGGTGCTTTTTATGCTTAAAAGTCTACAAGAATTCTCTAAAATTGCTATTTTTTTTACAAGTTCATGAATATCTCTATCATAAATATAAGTACCAATTCCTTTTATTACAAGTAAGTTATGTTCAGTATTTTTTATAGATTTTGTAATCTCTAAAGCACTTCTTTCTTTCCAAGTTGATAAATCACCTGGATTATATATTGGAACTTCTCCAAAAAGTATTTTTCCAAAATAATCTTCAAAAATTATATTATCATGCCCTAAAGTATAAGCTGTCGTATAAATTGGCATACCAAATGCTATATATTTCGCTTCATGGATATTTGTATAAATAGCTGAATGAGTATATGAATCTAAACTAGCAATATTCCATCTATAGTCAGGTTTATTCATATTCAAAGTACAAAAAGATTTATCATCTAGATTATCAAAAACAGCATCTTTTGAATTTATCATAAAGTGTTCATGGTCTAGTTTCGCTGATATTGCACCTTGAAAAATTCCAAAAAAGTTTTTTGTAAACATAGATAGTGATAGTTCTGATAATAGTTTTACTGTATCTTGATTCAACATTTTAAGCCTTAAATATATTTTCGCTATTATATAGAAATTTTAATAAAAGGTTAAATTTGGAAGATATACCACACATTCCTGTTTTATATAATGAAGTATTAGATTGTTTTAAAGAGATAAAAATAGGGTATATAATTGACTGCACTACTGGATATGCTGGACATAGCAGTGGATTATTAAATCAAAATAGTGGTGTACAACTAATTTGTAATGATCAAGATGATGAGGCTTTAGAATTTAGTAAAAAAAGATTAAAAGATTTTGAAAAAAGAGTTGAATTTAACAAAGGAAATTTTGAAGATATTATTAAAAAATTTGAAGATTATCCAATAAGAGGTATTTTAGCTGATATTGGAGTATCTTCTTTGCAACTTGATAAATTAGATAGAGGCTTTAGTTTTAATTCAGAAACTCTTGATATGAGAATGAATCAAAATCAAACTTTAGATGCTTCAAATGTTGTAAATTCGTACTCTCAAGTAGAGCTTGAAAATATTTTTAAAGAGTATGGAGAAATTAGAGAGTATAAAAAAGTTGCCTCTTTAATTGTTCAAAATAGACCATTTTATAGTGCAAAAGAACTTGCAGAGTTTTTTTATAATAAACTTCCAAAAGGTAAAATTCATCCAGCTACTTTAATTTTTCAAGCAATTAGAATTGAAGTGAATAATGAATTAGGTGTTTTAGATAGATTATTTCAATCTATGGAAGAAGCAAAATTAAAAGATTGTGTTATTGCAATAATTTCTTTTCACTCTTTAGAAGATAGAGTTGTAAAAAATTATTTCAAGAAGTGGAGTGAAAATTGTATTTGCCCTAAAGATGCTTTTAGATGTGAATGTGGAAAAAATCACTCTTTAGGTAAAATTATCACAAAAAAGCCTATAATTGCGACTAATTTTGAGATAAAACAAAATCCAAGAAGCAGAAGTGCAAAGTTAAGGGTATTTAGATTTGTTTAAATTAAACCAAAAAAATTCATTAAGATTTGTTATTATTATGCTATTTTTAGCACTTTCTATGTATATACCAAAAATTTATGTTAGTAATAATATTTATTATACAAGCAAAGATATAAATAGACTTTATTCTCATTATATATCTCTAAATGAAGAAAATACATTTTTAAGTAAACAATTAGAGGATATGAAGTTTAAAAATCAGGTTTTAGACTCTCTTTTATTCAATCCACTAATTAGACTTGAAGAGAATAAGTAGCTTATAAAATAGTTATTCCTAAAACTTTTTTTAGGATATTGCTATCTTGTGTAAAACCTTCTTGCTCTTTTGCTGGCTCTAGAGTTGTAATAGCTGTTTTGCCTATGATATATCTAAATTCTTTATCATCTTTGTCTTTTAATTTTACACTCCAAACATTATGAACAACCAAAGGTTCGTTGTTTTCAATACCTATATACAACATGATATGTCCTTTTAAATATACCAAAGTAGAAAAAGGGATAGCATTTTTTCTTATAAACTCTTTTTTTTCATCAAGATTTAGTTGTGAGATATCATAATACTTTCCATTTGTTGTTTGTGCTTTTGAATTTCTATGAAGATATTTTCCAAATACACTAAAATAGTCTTGAGTAAAACTAGAACAATCTCTATTGTTTAAAAGTCCTGCCCAACCGTAAGGCTCATCCATAAACTCTTTTAAAACTCTAGCACGGTTTTCGTAAGTATAAGCCAAAGGCATTTGTTCAACGAACTCATCTTCTATTTGAATATATGATATTTTTGCATTTAGATTGTCATCTTTTTTTGCAACTATAAAATTATTATCTTTTTTTGGAAAAATCGTACCAACTTTTACATACTCTCTAAAAATAGGGTCATAAATAGCAAATTTTTCTTTAGTTGCTATAAAATAATCATTTGTAGTAAAATCTTGTATGAAATTATCATCTACAAATGCAATGCTATTTATCTCTACCCAACCACCAACAAAGTGTGATTCTACAAATGCCCAAGCTCTATCTTTTGAAAAATGAGAAACTATCAAAGGTGTATTTATTTTTAAGAGTGAATTTTGGTTGTAATCAAAAGGAAAGCCTTCTCCTGGCAAGCTAGGATTATAAAACATTGGTGAGTTTGTTGGTAATACTCTTACATTTGTATTTTTTAGGGTAATTGCTTTTTTAATATCTTTGTTGTAGTTATCAAAATTTGCATTATCTATTTTTTTATCAAACCACTCTTTTGTTGCTTGATTATGATTTTCTAAATATACTTTTTTATTTTTATATGAAAAACCCCATTTTGCTTCAATTTCACTATAAGATAATTTTGATTGCTTCCAAGGTCTAAAATATTTAGAAAAATATTCATCTTTTTGTTCTTCTTGATTGAATGATTTATCATTCGCTTGTTTTGATAGTTCTACAATACTATCTTGTTTTGCTTCAAAAATTGTTGGTTTTTCTATAACTCTTTTTTGGCTACAAGCTGTAAGTAAAAAAGATATTGCTAAAATAGCAGTAAAATATTTAAAAGTTTTTAACATATTTATCCCTTGAAAATTTTAAGGGATTGTATCATTTTATAATTGAAATTCGTTTCATTTTGATTTTAGGAAAAAATAAATGTTTAAATTATCTATAAGTAAAGTTCTATTTGAAGATATTTTGTTGAAAAATACAACAATTATAGAAAAAGATGCTAATAAATATTGGAAAAAAGAGTTTTTAGAGCCAAAAATTATTGGAGACAATATATTTTATGATATAAAATATATTGAAAAAATAGTTTTTGTTAATACATTTGGTGAAGATAAACCACAAATTATAGTTGAATGTAACAAAATAGAGTATTTAGAAGATAAAAAGATATTCAAAATTTATATTGGTAAAATTTTAGAGCAAAAAAATATAGATTTATTTAAAGACAAAAAAGATATTTTGATAAAAAAATTGATAGATGAAAAACAAGAACTTATGAATTTTTTAGAAGAGATACGAAGAAAAAATTTTCTAAAATAGCTAGATTTTCTAGCTATTTTAAGGTTTATTTTATGATTAGGTCAGCTATGGCATTCATAGTTGCTTCATCCATACCTTTTACTTGACCAACCATTAGTCCTTTTTGAGCTCCACCATAAGTTCCATCTTGATAACCTTTTAAAGATGCTACAAAATCTGCTTTTGTCATATCTTTAATAATTTTAGATTTTCCTAAAGCTACTTTTTCACCATTTGCACCATGACAAGCTACGCATTTTGCATAAGGATTTGCAAATGCAAAACTTGCTGCTAATATTGTTGTTGCTAAAACTATTTTTTTCATTTAATTTCCCTTTTAAATAAGATGAAAATATTATATGAAATATAAGATTAAAATATATTGATTTTAGTCAAGTTTTTTATTTAATGCAACATCAATTTTACCAATAGCACAAGAGACAAAACTTTTTGCAGTTGTAGTTGCTTTTTCAAAACCACTTAATTCATCATTTGTTAGTGGATATCCCAAACTTCTTAATTTAAGTTTTAAATCTTCAATTTTATTATTTTCAATATCTAATGTTATTTTTCTAGGATTTACGGATAAATCAACTTCAACACTACCAAACTCATCTTTTAAAGATTTTGTTAAAGTATTTGCACAACCACCACATTTTACATTATGTACTTCAAATACTTGTTTCATTTACTCTCCTTTAAAATATTAATACTACTTATAACAGTTTGAGTAGATATTCTTAATTCTTCTTTTTCATTATCACTCAAATCAAGCTCTATAATCTCTTCAATACCATTTTTACCTATTATAGTTGGTACTCCAAGAGGAATATTATTATAACCATATTCATCAAAAAGAACAACAGATGTTGGAAAAATCTCTTTAGTATCTTCTATTATAGCCCTACAAATAAGAAAACAAGAGTAAGCAGGTGCAAAATAAGCAGAACCTGTTTTTAATAAATCAACAATTCTAGCTCCACCATTTTTAGTATTTTTTAAAATATATTCAATATCTTCAGGTTTTAATATATCAACTATTTTTTTACCGTCAACTTTTGCATGATTTATTAGAGGAACCATTGTATTTGAATGAGCTCCAATTACAATTGCATCTATATTTTTATAATTAAAATCTAGTTTTTCTTCTATATAGTGTTTAAATCTTGCACTATCTAAAACACCAGCCATTCCAAAAACTCTATTTCTAGGTAATTTTGATTTGTTCAGTGCTACATAAACCATTGCGTCTAAAGGATTTGAAACTATAATAAAAATAGCATTCTTATTATTTTCTAAAACTTCATCAAAAATTGATTCTAATATTTTTTGATTAGTAAAGATTAAATCTTCTCTACTCATATTTGGTTTTCTTGCAATTCCAGCTGTTATTACTATAATATCACAGTTTTTAAAATCACTATTATTTAAACAAGCTTTAACTTTTGTAGTGCTATTTTTTGATTTTGCTGCTTGAGATATATCTAAAGCCATAGCTTGTGTAAATTCTTCTCTAATATCTTTTAGTAAAATAGATTTACAAATATCACTTGTAGCTAGGCAAAAAGCTAAGTTTGAGCCAACATTTCCAACTCCAATAATTCCAACAGTTTGTTTATTCACATTAAGCCTTTTTTAATTCGAAGAGTAAATTAAGAGTTTTCTTAAGAAAGATTTTAAATTTATACTAAAAAGAGGAAATCCTCTTTTTAGTTATCCAATAATTTTGTTTAGAGTTGCAGAAGGTCTCATAACTTGTGAAGTTAGTACATCATCAAATAGGTAGTAACCACCTGTATTTACTGGTTTACCTTGAACTTCCGTAAGTTCTTTTACAATTTGAGTTTCATTTTCATTCATTGCTTTTGCAATTGGAGTAAATTCAGCTTTAAGTTCAGCATCATCATTTTGTTTTGCTAACTCATCAGCCCAGTACATTGCAAGATAGAAATGACTTCCTCTATTATCAATATCCCCAACTTTTCTAGCTGGTGATTTGTCATTTATTAAGAATGTTCCAGTTGCTGTATCTAGAGTTTTTGCTAAAACTGCTGCTTTTTTATTGTTTTGAGTGTTAGCTAAGTGATCAAATGAAGCAGCAAGTGCCATGAATTCACCTAAACTATCCCATCTTAAATAGTTTTCTTCTTGAAGTTGTTGAACGTGTTTAGGAGCAGATCCACCAGCACCAGTTTCAAATAAACCACCACCATTCATAAGTGGTACAATTGATAACATTTTAGCACTAGTTCCAAGCTCTAAGATTGGGAATAAATCTGTATTGTAATCTCTAAATACATTTCCAGTTACAGAAATTGTATCAAGACCTTTTCTCATTCTATCAAGAGAGTATTGCATTGCATCATCAGGAGATTTAATAGATATTTCAAGACCACTTAAATCATAATCTTTTAAGTATTTTTCAACTTTTTCAATCATTTTAGCATCATGACCTCTATTTTTATCTAGCCAGAATACTGCAGGTGTATTTGACAATTTTGCTCTATTAACAGCTAGCTTTACCCAATCTTTAATTGGTTCATCTTTAGTTTGGCACATTCTAAAAATATCACCATTATCAACATCAAAACTAAATACAGTTTCACCATCTTTATTTGTAACAACTATTTTCCCATCAGCAATTGCCTGAAAAGTTTTATCGTGGCTTCCATACTCTTCAGCTTTTTTAGCCATTAATCCAACATTTGGAACAGTTCCTATAGTTTTTGGATCTAAAGCTCCATGTTTTTTACAATCATCAATAATAATTTGATAAGTTGTAGCATAACATCTATCTGGAATCATAGCTAGAGTATCTTCTTCTTTATCCTCTTTGTTCCACATTTTTCCACCACCTCTAATCATAGCAGGCATAGATGCATCAATAATAACATCAGATGGAACATGTAAGTTTGTGATACCTTTTGCAGAGTTTACCATAGCAAGTCTAGGTTGAGCAGCATAAACAGCATCAATATCAGCTAAAATTTGAGCTCTAGTAGCATCATCAACTTGGTCTAATTTTGAGTATAAATCACCTAAACCATTGTTAAAGTTAACTCCAATTTTTTCAAATGTTGCACTATGTTTTGCAACTAAATCTTTAAAATATACTTTTACAGCAAATCCAAACATAATTGGATCAGATACCTTCATCATTGTAGCTTTCAAGTGAAGTGACAATAAAACATCTCTTTTTTTAGCTTCATCAATACCTTTTTGATAGAACTCTTGTAGAGCTTTTGCAGATAATTTAGTTGCATCAACAACTTCACCATTTTCTAGTGGTAAAGATGCTTTTAAAACTGTCTCTTTTCCATCTTTTCCTACAAAAGAAATTTTAAAGTTATCTTCTTTATCTAGGATTGTTGAAACTTCTGTTCCATAAAAATCATCAGCATTCATATGAACAACATCAGTTTTAGAATCTTTTGCCCAAGTTCCCATTCTATGAGGATTATTTTTTGCATAGTTTTTAACAGCACTTGGAGCTCTTCTATCTGAGTTTCCTTCTCTTAATACTGGATTTACAGCACTTCCTAAGATTTTAGAATATTTTGCAGTTACTTCTTCACTTGCATCATAATTTGGAATGTTATAACCTTTTGATTGAATCTCAGCAATAGCTGCTTTTAATTGAGGAATTGATGCAGAAATATTTGGTAGTTTAATAATATTTGCGTCTGGATTTTGAGTCATATCCCCAAGTTCAGCCAAAGCATCACCAATTTTTTGCTCTGGTTTTAAGTTTTCAGGAAAAGTTGAAATAATTCTTCCAGCTAGTGAAATGTCTTTTTGAACCATTTGTATACCAGAACTTTTTGTAAAAGCCTGTACGATTGGTAAAAATGAGTAAGTAGCAAGTGCTGGTGCCTCATCAACTTTTGTGTAAATAATTTGTGCCATTTTTCATCCTAAATTGTAAATTTGATATGGCGAGATTGTAACTAGATTTATATTTAAAGATATTGAATTTAGTTATATTTTTTTATGTGAATATTTGATTGTTTCAAATATTCACATCTTAATTTACACTATTAAACAAATCTTTTATTGAAGGTGCTTTTTGATTTGAAATATCATTTTTCATAATATCAATAGCTTCGTTATCTATATCATTTGGTTTATCATTAACTTTTGTATAAGTTTTTACTACTCCAATATTTGCATTAATATTTGCTTGATGTGTTTCATAATCATTTGAGAACTTATGAAGCCCAGTTTTATTGTCTCTTACAAAATATAAGTAATTACTTTTTACAGGAAAAATTGCAGCTTTTATTGCATCTAAACTAACTGCACAAACTGGATCTTTTGGTAAACCTTTATTTTTATAAGTATTATATGAAGTTTCATCATTTCTTATTCTATCAGCTGTTACAACACTATTTGAATATTTTCCATAGTTTAATGTTCCATCCATCTGAAGTGCCATATTTTTCTTTAATCTATTATGAACAACACTTGCTATTATTGGCATTTCATTTGTTGTTGCTGCTTCTTTTTGTACAACTGAAGCTAAAGATATATATCTAAACCATTTTTCTTTGTCATATTTACCAAATATTTTTTTTGAGAACTCCTCATATTTTTTATTTGTTTGAGAAAATAGATAAAATAAAATATACTCTTCATTCATTCCAACAGGTAAGGAATAGCTATCTGCTAATATATTTCCATCTAGTTTATATGAGTGTTCGTTATATATCTTTTGAAGTTTGTTTTCGTCTAAGTTAAATTCCTCTGCAATTTTCTTTAAAAAAAAGTATGAAGTTTCGCCTGGAATTAGTGTAATTGTTTTTAAAGCAGCTTTTGAAGTAAGAAGTTTTATTAAAAAATCCATTTTTGTAAGTCTTGTTTGCTCAACATCAATCCAACCACTTTGTATAAAGCCACCAGATTTTAAAATAATCTCATCAATTATATTCATTTCATAGCCATTTTTGTTTAAGTGTGTTACAATACTGCTCGTACTACCTTTTGGAATAAATATTATTTTATTCGTAACAACTGGTAAATTTAAATAGTAAAGCACAACAATACAAGAAATAAGGGATAGATATAAAGTGTTAAAAAAGATTAGAATTTTTGTATTGTTGCTCATATCATCTTTCTTGTTAATAATGTTTTCTCTTCTATTTTCAGGTATCAAAATAAGCTCTTTTCAGTTATTAAATTTTAAAATTTCGGAATTTTATATGAAATTGGATAAAAAACTGATTTTAAAGATTGAAAATATAGAATATAAATCAAAAAAAACTATGACAAATAGCTCAATTGAAGATATAAAAAAGAATTTAGATATTTTACCAATTGTATTAAAATGGTTTCAAAGTATTAATATAGAAAAACTATCAATCAACGACAATATAGTTAAAATAGTATTAGATGAAGACATTTTAAGTGTTGAAAATAAGTTTTTTTTACTTGACTCAAAAATAAATGTCCTATCAAAAGAAGTTTTGCTAGATATTAACAATTTATATTTAAAAGATTACAATATTTTATTTAAGGGAAAGGCAAAAATAGACTATTTTGATGAAGAGTTAAAATATTTTGGAGATATTTATTATGAAAATTTAATAGTTAATGGAAATATTGATATTACAAAAGATAGAGTTAATTTTTTTGTAAAAAGTGAATTTTTCAAAAACTTACATTTTTTAAAAAAATATCTTGATTTACCAGAAGTTGCAAATTCTTGGATGTATGATAATGTAAATGGTGATTTTAAACTAAATTGGTTTTATGGTGAATTTGACTTAAATAAAAATGAAATAATCGAAAAAAGCTTACAAGGTGATGCAATTATTGAAAATGCAAAAATAAGATTTGAAAATAGTTTAGAAGAGATAAATACAAGCAAAGTTGATGTAAATTTCAAAAATAGTACTTTACATTTTGATTTGGTAGATGCAACATATAAAAGAAAAGAGCTTAAAAATAGTTTTGTAACAATAAAAGATATTGCAAATGAGAATAATGGATTGGTTTTGGTTAATATAGAAGCTAAGAGCTCTTTGGATAAAGATATTTTAGATATTTTAAAAGCTTATGAAATTATTGTTCCTGTTTTGCAAAAAAATGGAGAAACACAAGCAAAGCTTCTTTTGTCTTTCCCGTATGCAGAAGATAAGCCTATGAGTTATAATGGAGTTTTTATAGCAGAAAAATCAAATATTTCTATCTCTGGGTTTGATTTTGAAACGAATGGTGCAAAAGTTATTTTAGAAAATAATTTATTATATATAAATGATGCTAGTTTTATTTTCGAAGATATAGTAGATGCTAAAGCAAATTTAAAACTAAATTTAAATAGCTTAAAAGCAGAAGGAAATTCACAAATAAATAGAATTTTAGTAAAAGATAGCAAAAATTCTAAAATATTAAATATTACAAATATAAATAGTGATATTTTTATGGATTTTAGTAAAAATGTTAATATTGAGCTAAAAGATTTGAAAACAACTATAAAATATGATAATTTTTTGACTATAAATATAAACGATATTTCAAAAATATATAATTATTCAGATATTTTAAAACAAAATAGTATAAACAATGGAAACATATCTTTAAAAATTATAGATAAAGATAAGATAGACTTTAATGGATTTGTTAGTGGATTTATTGTTCCTATAAAAAAAGACAACAAAGAGCTAAATAGTTTAGATTTTTATGGAAATATCAATAAAGAAAGTGTACAGATATCTTCTAGTGATAACTCAATAACTTTAAATATTAAAGATCATATAGAACTTTTTTTAGATGGATATGATATTTATTATGATGAAAATATTAGTAAAAATAGTAAAGTAGAATTTGATACAAATATAGATTTAAAAAATTGTAAACTATTTTTTGATAGTCAAGAGTATAAAATAAAAAGTGCTAATTTGGATATAAAAAAAGATTTAATAACTTTTAATGCATCTTTATTTGATTTGGATTTACCTATAAAAAAAGATAATCAAGATTTAAAAGAGCTTGATATTTTAGGAAAGTATAAAAATGGTATTTTAGATATAAACTCAAAAACAGATGATATTTTTTTAAGAGTAAGAGATAAACAAACAACAATAAAATTAGATGGATATGATATTTTTTATGATATAAAATACAATGATATTCATGAGAAGATAGGAAATTTAGGTATTATTGGAACAAAATCAAATATAGTTATAAATAATAAAAATAAAATTTTAGCAGATTTTTATGAGTTAAATATAAATAAAGATAGAAAATTTTTCTATTTGGAATATGAAGATAGTAAAATAAGTTTTACAAATAAAAATAATATTATAGATATATATGCAGCAAAGATAAATGAAAAATTTATAAATACTTTTGCAAATAGTAATATTTTAGATGGTGGAAAAATTGATTTTTTTGCAAATGGAACTACAAAAAGTATAAAAGGAAAATTGATAATTGAAGATAGTAGTTTAAAAAATGTTAGTATTTTAAATAATATTATGTTTTTAATTGAAAGTTCACCAGCTTTTATAAATCCACTTTTGGCTATTCCTGCTGTTTTTGGCTTAAATAAACTAGGAATTTATAAGATAAAAGAGGGTGTAGTTGAATTTGAATATGATAACGATAAAAATTTAATTGATATAAAAAATTTACACACAGTTGGAAATGGTATGGATTTTGAAGGAAAAGGTGTTTTAGATTTAAATAAAAAAGAAGTAGATGCAACGCTTAATTTAGTATTTTTAAAAACATATTCATCTGTATTTGAATATATTCCCATTATAAATTATATTTTATTGGGAGATGAAAAGAGAGTTGAGACACAAATTCAATTAACAGGAAGCTTAAGTGACCCAGTTCTTACTACAAATTTATTTAAAGATGGATTTTCTGCACCTTTAAATATATTTAAAAGAGTATTTACAACACCTTCAAATATGATTGATAGTTTTAATAAATTTAATCAAAAAAATTGAATTTATTAATATTTTTACTATAGTTTTAATCTAAAAATATGAAATTTTTCATAAGAACCTTATAGCTATTTTGATACAATTTGCGCTATGGAAAATTTAATAAAAAAACTAGACTTAAACGAATATATCACAAACTTTTCAAAACTTTTTGCAAGAGAAAAATCTATAATACTAGAAGGCGATATAAATATTCACTATAAAATAATAAGTGAACTTTCAAACTATAATATAAAACAGCCTTTAATGGTACAAAATCTTGATTCACAACTAATGCACATTCAAAAACAGGGTATTTTAAGAGTTTATGAAATTTATGAATTTATAAAAATAATAAACTATTTTTTGTATCTAAAAAGGTTTAATTTTGAAGGAAAACTTCTTGAATGGATGGATAAAATCGTTATTACAAATGAGATTTTAAAAATTTGTGAATATTTTGATGATAAAGCAAATCTAAAAGAGGGTGTTGATGAAGATTTTGACAATATAAAACAAGCGATTTATAAAAATAAAGAAGAGATAAAACAGAGTCTTTATAAAACTATAAACTCTTCAAAAATTAAGCCATATTTAGTAGATATGCAAGTACATTTTATAAATGAACAGGAGTGTTTACTAGTTCGTGGTGGATTTAATCATATACTTAGTGGAAGTGTTATAGATAGGTCAAATTCAGGATTTTTTTATGTAATTCCACATAGTGTTAGTGATTTAAAACAAAAACAGAGTGATTTGAAAAATAAACAAGAGGAGATTTTGTTTAGACTTTGTAAAGAGATTTCTCATCTTTTTGAAAGAAATCTACTGTTTTTAAAGTTTATAAATAAAGAGTTTGATAAGTTTGATCACTATCAAGCAAGGATATTTTTCTCAAAAATAGGGGATAAGAATTTTATTTTACCTTCAAAAAAAGATGAAAATAGACTTGTTGATTTTTGTCATCCAGCTTTAAGTAGTCCAAGACCGATTAGTATTGATTTTTCAAAGAGCGTCATTATGATAACAGGTGTAAATGCAGGTGGAAAAACGATGATGCTAAAATCGATTTTAAGTGCGATTTTTTTATCAAAATATCTACTTCCATACAATGCACATAAAAGTACAGTTGTAAGTAATTTTAAATCAATTAATGCTGTTTTAGATGACCCTCAAAGTGTGAAAAATGATATCTCTACATTTGCTGGTAGAATGCTAGAATTTTCAAAGCTTTTTGAAGTAAAAAATGCAATAGTTGGAGTTGATGAGATAGAATTAGGTACTGATTCAGATGAAGCTGCTAGCTTATTTAAAGTTATAATTGAAGATTTAATAAAAAATGATATAAAAATAATTATTACAACTCACCATAAAAGATTAGCTGCTTTGATGGCTTCAAACCCAGATGTTGAGCTAATAGCAGCACTTTATGATGAAGAGAATCAAAGACCAACATATCAATTTTTACAAGGAACTATTGGTAGATCTTATGCTTTTGAAACAGCTTTGAGATATAAAATCCCAGCTGGAGTTGTAAAAAGAGCAAAAGAGGTTTATGGAGAAGATAAAGATAGATTAAATGAGTTAATAGAAAGAAGTAGTGAGCTAGAAAAAGAGTATAGGCAAAAAATATCAAATTTAGATAGTGAAATAGAAAATTATAAAAGATTAACAAATAATTTAAAAGAACAAAAAGAGAGTTTGGATTTACATATTTATAGTGAAAAATCAAAACTTCACAAAGAGTATAAAGATGCAAGAGATGAAGCGAAAAAGGCTATAAAAGCAAAACTTGTTAGTCAATCTCATCAACATTTAAATGTTTCACACAAAATAGCAAAAGAGATAGAAGTTGAAAAAGTACAAGAACAAATAGAGTTAAAAGTAGGTGATAGAGTTAAATATAGAAGTACAAAGGGCACTATAGTTTCAATTAAAGGTTCTAAGGCATTTATTGAAAATGATATGGGAATGAAAGTTCAAGTTCAACTTAATGATTTAAGTAGAAGTGGAAATCCTCCACCAAAAATTCCTACAAAAAAAGCAGTTGTAACTATACAAAAGCCAGAAACAGGGAATATAAAGTTAGATTTACATGGACAAAGAGCAGAAGAAGCTATTGAAAATCTTGATAAGTTTTTAAGTGATGCTCTTTTGGCTGGATTTGAAGAAGTTTTGGTATATCATGGAATTGGTTCTGGAAAATTAGCTTTTGCTGTAAAAGAATTCTTGAAAAAACACCCAAGAGTAAAAGGTTTTGAAGATGCACATCCAAGTAGTGGTGGATTTGGAGCTAAAGTTATAAAACTTTAGCTCTATTTTAAGAAATTATTCTTGTACTCTTTTTTCGCATAATATTCTTTTTATACGATTACTTCCTACTTCTATAATTTTATAAATACAATCTTTATCTTCAATAGTTTCTCCAGCAATTGGTAATCTTCCTATTAAATTAAAAATTCTTCCGCCTATTGTAACAGATACCTTATCATCATCAAAATTTATATCTAGAATCTCTTCAACTTTTTCAATATTTACCATACCATCTAGCTCATATTTATTTTCATCTATTTTTTTTATAGTTTCATTTTTTGGATCATGCTCATCTGTAGTTTCACCAATAATCTCTTCAATAATATCATCCATAGTAATAAGTCCAGAAGTCCCACCATACTCATCTACAACCAATGCTAAATGTATTCTACTTTTATTCATTCTTGTTAAAATTGAAGATATTGAAGTGTTTTCAGGCACCATAATAATTGGTCTTACAAGTTTTGAAATATCAATTTCTTTATTTTCAAGAGCATTATTTAATAAATCTCTAGTGTGAACCATCCCTACAATATTATCTTTTCCTCCGTGGCAATATGGATATCTTGTATGCTTTGTAGAAGTTACTCTTTTTATATTTTCTTCAAAACTTTTTTCAGAATTTAAACATATCATATCTTTTCTTGGAGTCATAATCTCTTTTGCAACAGTTTCTGAAAAATCAACTGCATTTTTTATTATTTCACTCTCAACAGAATCAATATGTCCACCCTTAAAACTCTCATTTACTATAATTCTAAGTTCTTCTTCTGAGTGAGCTAATTCATGCTCTGTTGCAGGTTTAACTCCAAGTGCTCTAAGAACCGCAGCAGCAACAATATCAAAAAATCTAATAAGTGGATAAAAAATTAACCAAAATATATATAAAGGACGTGCTATATATAAAACCATAATTTCAGCTTTTGCAATAGCAATAGATTTTGGAACAATTTCACCAAAAACAACATGTAAAAATGTAACAATAGAAAAAGCAATAGTAAAACTTATTGTATGAAGTAATACAGGATTATTTGCAAGAAAAGATACATTTGACTCTATAAGCCTTGCAAGAGCTGGTTCACCTATCCAACCTAAAGCTAAAGATGAAAAAGTAATTCCAAGTTGAGTTGCACTTAAATAAGTATCAAGAGAATTTGACATTTTTAGTGCTAAAACTGCACTTTTTCTGCCTTGTTTTACAAACTCTTCTAGTTTTGTTCGTCTAACTTTAACAATTGCGAATTCTGAAAGCACGAAAAAACCATTCATTAGCACTAATATAAGTGCGGTAAGAAGCATAACATAGGACTGTATATCGGGATCCAAATTTTTCCTTTAATTAAATTTTTTAAGAACTAGAAATATAAACAATATTGACTTAATTTTTGCTTTTAGATTACTCTTTTATCTCTTTTAGGCTTAAATCAATATTTGAAGATGATTTTTTAATATCTTTTTCTAAAACAACCTGTTTTTTATCTATTGATTTTTCTTCAATTAAATATTTTTGAATATTTAAAGCTCTTTGATTAGCAATTTTCTCTTTTTCGTTTTTTTCATCAAAAGAAGGAGAAAAACTAATTGCAAACTCTTTTTTACTATTTAAAATAATAGCTATTTTGTCCAAAGTCTCTTGTTGTATAGGAGTTATTTCGCTCTCTTTTAAATTAAAATCTACACTATTTATCTCATCTTCACTAAAATTAAATAAGCTTCCAATAAGTGAAAATGGTGCTGTTATAGCTTTTGTAATAAGATTTACAAATGCTTTCCAAACTATTGCAGCGATAGAAAATTCTGGATCATCTACATTTCCAGAAACAGGAAGATTTAAATCAATAGTATTTGAACTGTCCTCAAGAAGTGTAATTGCCAAATCTAAAGGCAAAGATACTGCATCTTCACTTTCTATCTTATCTCCTAGCTCTAGTTTTTTAATAATAATACTATTTTTTGCTTTTAGATTTGACTCGCTAATATTGTAGTTTAAATCAAGTTCAAGCTTACCATCTTTAATTGTTCGACCAATAAATTTTGCTGTATATGGTGTGAAATTTTTCATAGATATATTTTGAAATTTCATATTTATATCTGTTAGAATTTTTATATCATTTGGATTTACAATTCCTGTTATTTTAGCAACTCCATAATCATCTACAACCCCTTTTATCTCAAGGTTTGAAGTACTATTTGCTCTATTTTTTACTGCTGAAACTGCTCCAGTTAGTTTTGAAATTGTTGTTTTAAAAGGAATTGGAAGGTTTTTATCTTCAAAATCCAATATCATATTTTTTATATTAATTGGACCTAAATTTAGTTTTGTTGTTTTTTTATTTTCAACTTTTTTATCAACTTCTTCTTTTTTTATACTATTTTTTTCTATTTCACCTTTTGCTTGAATATTTTTTGGTAGGATTATAGATAGATGAGGATTGTTTAAATTTGTTCTATCGATTCTAAATAAATTCTCTTTGCTAACTAGTTTGTTTAAATCAAGATTTATATTCTTAGCTTCAATTTTAAGTTTACTTTCTATATTTAAAATATCTATTTTAGGCTCTTTTAATAATATTTGACCAATAGTTATTACATCTTTTTTTAAGTTAAAGTTTGAGATTTTTAAATTTGTCTTTTTTGTTTTTATATCAAAAGAGCTATTTGAATCAAAAAAATTAACATTTGTATCATAAAGTTCACTTTTATTTATAGATATATTATTCTGTTTATCTAGTAAAAAGTTATTTATTTTGAGGTTACTATTTTTAGAAGATAAAGATATATTATTGTTTTTATCTTCTAAAACTAAATTATTTATTTTTATATTTGATAAATCAAAAGATATTTCATCAAAAATAGATAGTTTTTGTAAATCTAAACCTAAACTATTTGTAGTTATTTTAATTTTTAATTTCTCATCTTCAAATGTTATTTTATCTTTTTTTAAAGATGAATTTAATATTTCAACTTTTGAGCCATTTATAAAAATATCATCATGAGTTAAATCTGTTTTACTTGAACTAATATTTATTTTATTTTTATTATCAAGATATTTTGTATTTAAAGTTAATAAGTTAGCACCTTTGATATTTATTTTATCATCTACTATGTTTATATTTGAAGTTTTTACTTTTATATCTTTAATATTTAGCTTTGCATTATTTAAAATATCATCAAAATCAAAGTTTGCATTTATATTAGTATTTTCAAAATTTATTTTCCATGGTTTATTATTTACATTATTTTCTTGAGTATTATGTTGTATCTCTTTTTCATATTTTTTCTCTTTTAAAAGATTTGTAAAATTAACTCCAGACTTATCTAAAATCATATTTACATATAAATCGTTTAGATATAAGTCTTTAAAATTTAGCTCTTGATTGTTTAAATCAAATGAAAAATATTTTAAATCTAGTTTATTTAATCTTACTATCTCTTTTTGATTTTGTTTTAATTTTAAATCATTTATCTCGAAAATCTCACTATTTAAAAAGAGATTAAAATCATTTGTAGTGTCTATATTATAATTTAAAGCAAGATTAATATTTGCTTCAGGATTTAATTCAAAATTGAAAAGTGATTTATCAAAATCTAAAAGCTCTTTGATTTTTAAATTTGAGATAGTAATTTTTCCATAAGCTATAAAAGGGTCAATTTTTAGACCTCCTGATATTTTTACATCTGTATTTTCATTTAATTTAAATTCCAAATTGTTCGAGGATAAAGAGTTTTTGAATGTTCCAAAATCATATATAGTATAGTTTATATCTTTTAGATGTAAGTTGTACTTTTTTTTATCTGTAAAACTTGTAAAATCTATATTTGTATCTTTTAAAACTATTTTAGAAACTAAAAAATCAATAAGTTTTTCTACCTCTTTATGTTTTGTTTCTTCTTCTTTTGTTTCTGTTTGTTTTATTAAACTTGCTAGGTTAAAAACTCCTTTTTCTTCTTCTATAATATTTAAATAAATACCTTCAAGTAAAATATTTTTTATATGAAAATGCTTCTTTTCTATTGATTTTAAAGCTCTAAAATCAATAAATAAATTTTTTAAACCTAAAATTTCTTGATCTTTTTCATCTAAAAGCGAAAAACCGTTTATCTCTAAATTCAAAGTTAGAGGATTAAAATATATCTTCTCAATTTTTGTTTTTGTAATTAAAATTTCATCTAAGTTTTTTATTATCTCTTTTTTTGCAATATAAGGAAGAAGAAAAAACCCGCTTATAATATATAAAAATAGTAGTGAAAGTATTAAATAAGATATTATTTTTAGGGCTTTCATTTTTCTTTTTCCTTTTGTTTATATTTTTTTTTAGATTATAGCACAATGATAAATAAATTTATTATAAAATAGTTTCAATATAGTATCTTTTGTTTTTCTGTTTTACTTCAATTTTTATATCAAAAATTGTGCTTAAATTTTCACTATTTAAAATATTCTCCTTTTTGCCAATTTTAAAAATTGTATTATTATAAATTAAAGCTACATTTTTTATCTCTGGAAATATCTCTTCAAGATGATGAGTTACTAAAATAATTGTTGATTTTAGTGATATTTTTTGTAATATTTTTATAAAATTTATTTGTGCTTTTATATCAAGTCCAACAGTTGGTTCATCGAGTACAAAAGCTTTTGGATCGTGTATTAAAGCACGAGCTACGATACATTTTCTAAGTTGTCCTGTACTCATAGATGATACTTTTTTATCTTTTAAATCAATAATTTCTAAAAAATCAATAACTTCAAGAGCTTTTTGTATCTGCTCTTTTGTAAAATCTTGATGTGTGAATATTCCTATTGAGCTATAAAATCCACTTAAAACTACCTCAAAACCAGATAAATATCCACCTTCTTTTTCAAAATAGTTGTGTAAATCATTTGTGATTATTCCTAACTCTTTTTTTAATTCAAAAATTGAGTATCTACTTTTTCCAAAAATCTCTTTTTTAAACTCTTTTGTGTGTCTTGGATGGATTTGAGATTGTATTAGTTTCATCAAAGTTGATTTTCCACTTCCATTTGCACCTAAAATTGCAAAGTGTTCACCACTTTTTATCTTTAAATTTATATTTTTTAAAACAACTTTTTCATCATATCCAACATCGATATTTTCGAACTCTATTATATTCATTTTTACTCCTAAAATTGGATAATTGGCATTTTACAACAACACTACTAACTATTTTATTAAGTTTTTTAATAGTAAAATATTGCCGAAATTTTTTTGTTATATCTTACATACCAAAAAAACTTACTACTTCAAAAGGAGCGTTTAGCATGAATAATCAGATTAAAGTTGCAATTGTTGGATATGGGAATTTAGGAAGAGGTGTTGAGCTTTCTATTTCAAAAAATCCTGATATGAGTTTAGTAGCGGTTTTTTCTAGAAGAGACCCAAAAAGTGTGACTACAATAAATACTCCTGTATTTTCTTTAGAAAATATTTTAGATTTCAAAGAAAAGATCGATGTTTTAATTTTATGTGGTGGTTCAAAAGATGATTTACCTATTCAAGGACCAAAATTTGCAGAGCATTTTCATATAGTAGATAGCTATGATAATCATGCTGAAATTCCAGCTTATTTTGCAAGTGTTGATAAATCTTGTCAAAAAAATAAAAAAATAGGAATGATTTCTGTTGGTTGGGACCCAGGAATGTTTTCTATAAATAGAATATATGGAGAAGCTTTACTTCCTGATGGAGATACTTATACATTTTGGGGGAAAGGATTAAGTCAAGGACACTCAGATGCAATAAGAAGAGTAGAGGGTGTAAAAAATGGTGTTCAATATACAATTCCTTCAAATAGTGCTATTGAAAAAGTAAGAAGTGGTGCAAGACCTACTTTAACTACAAAAGAAAAACATTCTAGAGAGTGTTTTGTAGTTTTAAATGATGGAGCAGATGCGAAAAAAGTAGAAAATGAAATAAAAACAATGCCAAACTACTTTGAGCCTTATGATACAACAGTAAATTTTATAAGCCAAGAAGAGTTTGATAAAAATCACAACACTATGCCTCACGGTGGATTTGTAATACGAAGTGGAAAATCAAGTCAAGGTGTAAATCAAGTAATTGAATATGCTTTAAAACTTGATAGTAACCCTGAGTTTACTGCTAGTGTACTTGTGGCATATGCCAGAGCTACATATAAAATGTCTTTAAAAGGTGATTTTGGAGCTAAAACAGTATTTGATGTAGCACCAATTTTACTATCTTCTAAATCATCAGCTGATTTAGTAAAAGAACTTTTATAATATTATTTTAAATTGAGACTTTTGGTCTCAATTTATTAACTCTTTAAATACTTAGTTAATCTTTTAGTATATTTATAACATTCCTAATAACAATTTTAATCTGTTTATGTAAAATTATTATTTTTTAATTTTAAAATTAAAATAGCAATTAACAGATTGTAAAAACTCATTCATTTTTCTATACTTTCAAGATATAAAATTGGAGTATAGAAAATGGCTACAAAAATATCAAATGTATTATATGTAAAAGTTGGAAATGTAACTGTAACACAACTTGAAAACCAAAAAAAGCAAGAGTTGATTTCAGGTATCAAAAAATATCCAGTATCAAAAGCATATTTAACAAAAACTGGATTTGTTGATGATTTTCAAGCAGATTTAGTTCATCATGGTGGAGTTAATAAAGCGTTATTTTTATTTTCAAGTATAACTTACGAAAAAATAAGTTCTTCTTTTGATAATAGTTTTGATATGACAAATATGGCGTTTTTTGGAGAAAACTTAATACTTGATAAGATTTGTGAAAAAGATATTTGTGTTGGAGATATCTTAAAAATTGGTCAAGCAAAAGTACAAATAACACAACCAAGGCAACCTTGTTGGAAACTTAGTGCAAATACTTTAAAAAACAATATGACGAAATTTATTTTTGAAACGGGTTTGACAGGATTTTACGCAAAAGTTTTAAAAGAGGGACAAATTTCACAAAATGATGATGTTATTTTACAGCAAAGGACAAACCCTAATTTAACTATTGAAAAATTAAATCAAATTATTGTTGAGCCAAAAATTGATATAAATCTCACAAAAGAAGCATTAGCTTGTGAAGATTTGGGGCATAAATTTAAAAACTCTTTAACAAAAAGATATGAGCTAGGAGATGAAGATAATCAATTTAGCTTTTATCATACATAAAAAAGGAAAATTATGAATAAATATATATTACCTTTATATAATCGATTAGATATTGAATTTATAAAAGGTAAAAAATCTCTATTATTTGATAAAAATAAAAAAGATTATATAGATTTTGCTTCAGGAGTTGGAGTAAATAGTTTAGGTTATGCAAATAAAAAAGTAGCAAAAACAATAAAAAAACAAGCAAAAAAAGTTTTGCATACTTCAAATATATATCGTATAAAACCGCAAGAAGAGTGTGCAAAAAAAATAGTTGAATTAAGTACTTATGATATGCAGTGTTTTTTTTGTAATAGTGGAGCAGAAGCAAATGAAACTGCTATAAAACTTGCTAGAAAATATGGAAATGTGACATTTAAAACACCTAAATATAAGATTATTACTATTAAAAACTCTTTTCATGGAAGAACAATAGCAACTTTAAAAGCAACAGCACAAGAAGACAAACATAAATATTTTGCTCCATATCCTGATGGATTTGTTTATGCAAATGATATAAATGAAGCTATTAATATGATTGATGATACAACGGTTGGTGTTATGTTAGAGTTGATTCAAGGTGAGGGTGGTATTTTTATGCAAGATATTTTTCAAGTGCAAAGACTTGAAAGAATTTTAAAAGAAAAGAAGTTATTTTTGATAATAGATGAAGTTCAAACAGGAGTTTATAGAAGTGGGAATTTTTTGATTTCTCAATATTTTGGAATAAAACCTGATATAGTAACTTTAGCAAAAGGTTTAGCAAGTGGTATTCCAATAGGTGTTATGATGACAAGTTTTAAAGATGTTTTTACTTTTGGTGATCATGGTTCAACTTTTGGTGGAAATCATCTTTCAACAACAGTTTGTAAGGTTGTTCTAAAGATTTTAGAAAAATATTCAAATAGTGGAAAACTTGATGAAAATATAAAATATTTTAATAGTTGTTTACAATATTTTACAGATAAATATCCAAATATATTTTTACAAAAAAATGGTTGGGGATTTATGCAAGGTCTTGTTTTAAAAAATGAAAATGATTTAAGTAATATAGTAAATCTTGCACTTAAAAATGGTGTTTTAATTTTAAAATCAGGAAAAAATATTATTAGATTTTTACCACCAATAATTATTTCAAAAAAAGAACTAATAGAAGGGTTTAATAGATTTAAAGAAGTTCTTATAAACTATAATAAAATATAAGGTAAAAAATGAGAAGAGATGAATTTAATATAAATGATAAAAATAGTATAGATGAAATATTACAAACTTGTGAATATGGAACTTTAAGTCTTATAAGTGAGGGAAAACCTTATGTCGTAGCTTTAAATTTTGTACAATATAAAAATGCAATATATTTTCATGGAGCAAAAGAAGGAAAAAAGATTGAAGCCATAAAATCAAATTCAAATGCAGCTTTTTTAGTAGTAAAACCTTACTCTTTTATCCCTTCATATTTTAGTTATACAATTTCAGCTTGTCCTGCAACTCAATTTTTTGCTTCTGTATTACTGGAAGGAAAATTGAGTTTTATAGAAGACGGAGATAGAAAAGCTTATATTTTAAATGCTTTGATGAAAAAGTTTCAAAATGAAGATAGTTTTGAAGAAATTTCTTATGAAAAAGCAATGTACACAAAAATGATTGATAAAACTGCAATTATTCAGTTAAAGATTGAAGCTCAAAGTTGTAAAATAAAAGTAGGGCAAAACTTAAATGAAGAGAGAAAAAGCAAATTTTTAGAAAAATTAAAAAATAGAAATTCACAAATAGATAATGAGACTATAAAAGTGATGGAAATTTATAAAAAATAGTTTATGTAAATATCCAAAATATAAATATTTATATTTTTGGATATTTTTTATATCTTCTACTTATTTGATAATCTCCAATTTAATACAAAGTATGAAATTAGACCTAAAACTAATCCCCAAAATGCACCACCAATTCCAAATAAATTTATATTTGCTGCTGTTGCTAAAAATGTTATAAAAGCAGCTTCTCTAGTGTCAACATCACTCATTGCATTTGTAAGACTTGTTGCTATTGTACTTAACAAAGCAAGTCCAGCTAAAGAGCTAATAAATGTTGCTGGAAAAGCGGCAAATAAAGCTGCAAGTGTAAGCCCAAAAATACCAACTAATATATAAAATATTCCTGCTGCAACACCAGCTATATATCTTTTTTTTGGATTTTCATGGGACTCTTTACCTGTACAAATTGCAGAGGTTATTGAAGATAAACAAAAAGCATGTGAACCAAAAGGAGCCATTAAAATTGACCCAAAACCAGTAACTGCTAAAATAGGTTTTGCTTCTGTTTTAAAACCATCATTTTTAAGTATTAAAAGTCCTGGCATATATTGTCCAGTTAATGTTATCAGAAATAGTGGTAAAGCAATACTTAGTGTTGCATTGAGTGAAAAAGTAGGTTCTGTAAATATTGGATATGCTAGTTTTAATTCAATATTAGAAAAGTTAATTTGGGATTGTATAGTTAATATTATAAATCCAAATATTAAAACAGTAACAATAGCATATCTAGCAGAAAATCTTTTTGTAATAAGATAAATAAAAAATAGTGAAATTGCTAAAATAGGGTTAATTGTCATATTTGTAAAAGCAGAAATTCCAAATTGTAATAATATTCCAGCTAATAAACCAGATGCAATTCCAGAAGGAATTAGACGAATTAATTTTCCAAAATACCCAGATAAACCTAAAATAAAAAAAGCAAAAGCAGATAATATATATGCTCCAATAGCTTCAGAGTAAGAAACAGTTGCAATAGCGGTTACTAAAAATGCAGCAGCTGGTGTACTCCAAGCAGTTATTATTGGTTCTTTTGTATACCAACTTAGAATTATTCCAGTAATTCCAACACCAATAGATATAGACCAGACCCAAGAAGCAGTTTGTTCAGGATTTAATCCTGCCATTTGTGCTGCTTGAAATATAAGAATAAAAGTTCCACCATAATTAACAATAACTGAAATTAAACCAGCTATTATTGGTGGTAAAATATTAGATACTTTTCTATCCATTTTTCTCTCCTTAAAATAAGATAGTGAAAGTATAAGTAAAAGAGAAGATTTATAGCAATCTGATAATTGCTAATTTAAATTAAGCTTTAATAAACAAAGATATTTTAATTTTAGATAGCCATAGTTTGACTTCTTCCATAGATTTTACTATCTAGTTCCTCTATTTTAAACTCTTTTTGTTTTATTGTTAGATTTAGATTATTTATAGTCGTATTTTTTATAGATATAATATTTGAAAGATTATCTAAATCTTCTTCTTTTATAAACATTTGAGTATTTAACTCATCCAATATAATCTCTTTTTGAGAGATTTTTATTAAAATATCACTTAACATAGCTTGTTTTACTCTTAGTTTTGAAATTACTTCTTCTAGCTCTAATTCTTTTGCTCTAAATTGAGTGTTTATATCTATTAAATTTGAATTTCTAAGTGTCACTTGACTATCTAAATCTGTTACGCTGCTATCTTTTAAATCAATATTTGTGTCATTATTTGAAATTTTGTTCAATTTTTGTAAAGAGTAATCCATTTTTAATAAAGTTGCTACAAACTTTAATCTCTCCATCATATCTTTTTTTTGCATTCTTGCATTTCTTCCTAGAGAGAAGTCAAACATTGAAAAAACAGCATGTGCATGAGTAGTTAAAACAGTAGAAAATTCTGAAATATCTACTTTTATAGAAAAATCTTCAAGTCTTTTTCCATTTAATCCATCTTGAGTTATATACCAGTTATTATCTTCTTTTTTTAATATGTTTTTATGTGGATAAAAGTATTGATTATTTTTTGTGAAATAGCCTTCATCTTTATGAATTGCTAGAGATATTAATTCGTGACCACCATATTTTTGTTTTAATTCAAAAAATAGATCTAAAATATCTTCTGATGTATGATGCCCTTCTATTGAAATAATGGCTTCTTGAAATATATTAAGAATAGCACTATTTTGCATATTTTGTTTTACTTGTTCTTTGTACCTATCTTTTGCTTTTTGCAAAAAATCATCGTATTCATAATATTTATTAAAACTATTAGCTCTTGAATTTTCAACTACAGCATAGTTTAAACCATTTTCTCTATTTATGTGTGATTGTGAGTGTTGTGTTAATTTTCCTACACTAAAAGAAGCTTTCACCATATTTTCCCCTATATGTTATGGTGCTATAAGCACCATTGAAATTGTGTAGTAAGATTAAACTTAATTTTTATTAAAAGTTTGCTTAAAAAAATGGACAAAAAGCCCATTTATTTAATAAAATAATTTAAATTGTTTTGGAAAATCTTCTTTTATCTTCCGGAATTTTATTTAAGTAAGCATCAAAAGGCATACAAATATTTCTAATTAGCATAGTTCCTGTTTGAGAAACTTCAATTCTATCATCATATATTTTAAGAAGTTCTGCATCTTCAAACTCTTTTAAAGATTCTAGTGCATCACTAAAATAGTCTTTGAAATCTATTTTAAACTCTTCTTCAACTTTTTTTATATTTAAAGAGAAATTACTCATAAGTTCCATAATTACATATTGTCTAAGAATATCGTCATCACTTAATCTATAACCTTTAAACACAGGTAGATCTCCATTATCAATAGCTTCTTCCCATTCATTTAAATCTTTAAAATTTTGTGCATAATAATCTACACCATTTCCTATGGAAGTAACACCAATTCCTATTAAATCTGCTCCACCTTTTGTTGTATATCCTTGAAAATTTCTATGTAATTCACCTTTTTTTATTGCTTTAAATAGTTCATCTTCTGGTTTTGCGAAGTGATCCATTCCAACCATTTTGTATCCATTTGATGTAAAAAAGTCTATTGTGTCTTTTAACATTTCAAGTTTTACATTTGGAGTTGGAAAAGTTGTTTCATCAAATTTTCTCATAGTTTTCATAAGCCAAGGAACATGTGCATAGTTAAATACTGCAAATCTATCTACATTTAGTGTTAGCATTTTTTCCAAAGTTTTTTTGAAACTCTCTTTTGTTTGGTGAGGCAAACCGTAGATTAAATCTGTATTTATAGATTTAATACCAGCATCTCTTGCTATATTTATTACATTTAAAGTTAGTTCAAAAGGTTGAATCCTATGAATTGTTTTTTGAACAGTTTCATCTAAATCTTGAACTCCAAAACTAAGACGATTAAACCCACCAGCTTTTAAAACATCCATATGCTCTTTTGTAAAGTATCTTGGATCAACCTCACAAGATATTTCAGCATCACTACTAAAATTTGGAAAAATGGTTTTTATAGATTTTATAACATCTTCTAATTGTTGCGGTGAAAAATATGTAGGAGTTCCTCCACCAAAGTGCATTTGTGTTACAACTCTAGATGTATTTAAGTTATTCTTTAAGATATTTAACTCTTTTTTTAGATAGTCAATATATCTTGTTTTCTTATCCTCTTTTGATGTAAATATCGTATTACAACCACAAAAGTAACAGGCACTTCTACAAAAAGGAAGATGAATATATAAAGACAAAGCTCTATTTTTATCTTGTTTTTTATAAAAATCTTTTAAATCTTCTTGTTTAAAATTTTCACTAAACTCAGGTGCAGTTGGATATGAAGTATATCTTGGACCTGGTTTTGAATATTTTACAAATTTTTCATAATCTATCATTTATTTCTCATCTCTTTTTTTATCAAGCCAAACCATAATACCTTTTTGTGCATGAAGTCTATTTTCAGCCTCTTGGAAAACTCTACTTTGGCTTCCTTCAAGTACCTTTTCACTAACTTCATAATCTCTATACGCAGGTAAACAGTGTAGAAATATTGCATTTTCTTTTGCTAATTTCATCATATTTTCATCAACCATATATCCAGAAAAATCTTTTACTCTTTTCTCTTTTTCTGACTCTTGTCCCATAGATATCCAAGTATCAGTTGTAACAACAGTTGAGTCTTTTATAGCCTCTTTTGGATCAAAATAAATTGTAATTTTTGCACCACTTTTTGAAGCTTCTTCTAAAGCAGTTTTTAAAATTTTACTATCTACTTGATAATTCTTTGGAGTAGCAATTCTAAGCTCAAATCCAAGTTTTGCTGCTAAATTTAGCCATGAGTGTGCCATATTATTTCCATCTCCAACATATGATACGACTAAATTTTTATCAAGTCCTTCTTCCATAATAGTAAGATAATCAGCCATTAGCTGAATAGGGTGATATTTATCAGTAAGCCCATTTATAACAGGAACTTTTGAGTATGAAGCAAACTCTTCAAGTTTTTCTTGCTCAAAAGTTCTAATCATTACCATATCAACCATTCTCGATATTACTCTAGCAGTATCTTTCATAGGTTCACCACGACCTAACTGAATATCATTTGATGAAAGAAAAAGCCCCACACCACCTAGTTGATAGATACCAGTTTCAAAAGATACTCTTGTTCTCGTAGAGCTTTTTTCAAAAATCATACCTAAAACTTTTTTAGGCATATACTCTTTAAAAACTCTTTTTTTTGTCTCATCTTTAATCTGTTTTGATAATTGAAGAATTTCTAAAATTTCATCTTTTGAGAAGTCTAATAAACTTAAGAAGTGTCTCATAATATTTTCCTTATATGGATTAAAAGCCAATATTTTAGTTAATTTATCTTTACAAACACTTAAAGAAAATAAGCTAATAGCCTTAAAATAACACTTTTGTGACTTTTTATATTACAAGTAATTAAGAAAAACTCTTTTAAACTTCCAGAGATTAGAAAAAAGGAATAAGCTATGCAAATAGAGATTTTAAAAAGAGATGGGAAAAAAGAGAAATTTGAAGCTTTTAAAATAGAGGATGCTATAAAAAAAGCATTTAAAAGTGTAAATACTATTTATGATAAATCAATATATTTTTCAGTTTTATTTGAGATAAAATCTAAAAATCTAAAAGCTGTTGAAGATATTCAAGATTTAATAGAAAAAGAGTTTTTTAAAAGTGAATATTTCGATGTTATGAAGAGTTTTATGCTTTATAGACACCTTCATAAAATTCAAAGAGAGCAGATTTTAGGATTAAATAGTGATACAACTTATGTAAACTCGACTCAAACTATACAAGAGTATATAAATGGCGAAGATTGGAGAATAAAAGCAAATTCAAATACAGGATACTCTCATGCTGGACTTATAAACAATAGTGCTGGAAAATTAATAGCAAACTATTGGCTTGATAAAATTTATACTAAAGAGCAAGGATATGCCCACAGAAATGCTGATATTCATATTCATGATTTAGATTGTCTAAGTGCTTATTGTGCGGGATGGAGTTTGAGGGTTTTACTCGATGAGGGATTTAATGAAGTAAGAGGAAGAGTTGAAAGTTCTGCTCCTAATCATTTTAGAGAAGCTTTGGGACAGATGGCAAATTTTTTAGGAATACTTCAAAGTGAGTGGGCAGGAGCTCAAGCATTTAGCTCTTTTGATACATACTTAGCGCCTTATGTATTTAAAGATAAACTTGATTACAAAGATATAAAAAAAGCTATAAGAAGCTTTGTTTATAATCTAAATGTTCCAGCACGATGGGGACAAAGCCCATTTACAAATATAACTATTGATTGGACAGTTCCTACTGATTTAAAAGAGCAAATACCAACACGAAATCAAAAACATCTGTTTAAAAATTTAAAAGATGATGAGCTTTTAAAAATTGCAAAAAGTAGGGGTGTTTCTTCTTTTGAAGAGCTTACATACAAACATTTTCAAAAAGAGATGAATCAAATAAACAGAGCTTACTATGAAATTATGACACAAGGTGATAAAACAGGACAACCATTTACTTTTCCAATCCCAACTGTAAATATAACTGAAGATTTTGACTGGGATGGAGAAAATACAGATATTTTATTTGAAAATACAGCAAAAATAGGAAGTAGCTATTTTCAAAATTTTATAGGAAGCCAATACAAAAAAGATAAATTGGGGAATAAAATAGCAAATGAAGAGGCATATAAACCAGGACATGTAAGAAGTATGTGTTGTAGATTACAACTTGATTTAAGAGAGCTTTTAAAACGAGGTGGTGGACTTTTTGGAAGTGCTGAAATGACTGGAAGTATTGGAGTTGTTACTATAAATATGGCAAGGCTTGGATATTTATATAAAAATGATACAAAAGGACTCTATGCAAGAGTTGAAGAGCTTATGGATTTAGCAAAAGATAGCTTAGAAAAAAAGAGAATTTTTGTACAAGAGATGTATGATAGAGGTCTTTATCCTTATACAAAAAGGTATTTACCACACTTTAACAACCACTTTTCAACTATTGGAGTAAATGGTATAAATGAAATGTTAAAAAACTTTTTTATTGATGAAGATATAGATTTATCAAATGAGAAAGGTATAGAGTTTACTATGGATTTGTTAGATTTTATGAGAGCTAAGATGCTTGAATATCAAGAAAGAACTGGAAATTTATACAATCTTGAAGCAACTCCAGCTGAAGGTACAACGTATAGGTTTGCAAAAGAGGATATAAAAAGATACAAAGATATTATTCAAGCAGGTTTTGGGAAGAATATTTATTATACAAACTCATCTCAGCTACCAGTTGATTTTACAGATGATCCTTTTGAAGCTCTTACATTACAAGATGATTTACAGTGTAAATATACTGGTGGAACAGTTTTACACTTGTATATGAAAGAAAAAATATCAAGTAGTGAAGCTTGTAAGAAGATGGTAAAAAATGTAATCTCAAACTTTAGATTACCATATATTACAATTACTCCACTTTTTTCAGTTTGCCCTATTCATGGCTATTTAGTCGGAGAATATGAGTATTGTCCAAAATGTGATGATGAAATTTTAAAAAAGGAATTAGAAGATGGAAAAAACAAGATTGCTTGAGAAAAATATAGAAAAAAGAACTAAATGTATAGTATATACTAGGGTTATGGGTTATCATAGACCAGTTGAAAGTTTTAATATAGGGAAAAAAGGTGAACATAAACAAAGAGTTAAATTTGTTGAACAAAAAGATTGTTTATAGTTTTACAAAATTTACAACAACAGACTATCAAGATGAAATATCTTGTATAGTCTGGCATATTTCTTGTAACTTGCTGTGTAGCTATTGTTATAATGATAATATAGTTTTTTCTAAACAAGGATTTTATTCTCATAATGATATTTTGGAGTTTTTAAAATCTAGAGTTGGGCTTTTAAGTGCAGTTGTTTTAAGTGGTGGAGAAGCTACAATGCATAACTTAGAACCTTTTTGTAAAGAAGTTAGAAAACTAGGATTTAAAATAAAACTAGATACAAATGGAATAAATACCAAAATTATAAAAGATTTAATCTCAAAAAACCTTATAGATTTTATATCTTTAGATTTCAAAGCTCCAAAAGAAAAGTTTAAGATTGTAACTCAAAAAAATAGTTATGAAAGTATTATAAATACAATAAAACACCTCTTAAGTATAAATTTTAATTTTGAAGTACGAACTACTGTAAATGCCGATTTATTAGACTTTGAAGATATAAATAAAATTATAGAGACACTTTATTGTTTAGGATATAATAGTATTTATTATGTACAAAACTTTTTACAAACTGCTACAAATATTGGAAATATTACTCAAAAAAAGATTTTAGAAAAAGATAAAATAAGAGATGATTTATTAAGAATTGAGTTTAGAAATTGAGTCTTAATTTATATTTTCTATAGCTTCAAAAACTTTAATTGCTTGAAAATGCTCTTTTACGTCATGACATCGTATAATACTAGCACCATATCTTAAAGATTCAAGATGTATAGCCAAAGTTCCAGGAAGCCTATTTTCGATTTCGCTAGGTGTAATCATATTTATCATAGATTTTCTACTAGCTCCAATTAGAAGTTCATATCCAAAATGCTTAAAATGTTCTAAATTTTTAAGTAAAAGTAGATTATGCTCTAATGTTTTTCCAAAACCAATTCCAACATCTAAGACAATATCATCTATACCGAAACTCTTAGCCTTTTGGATTCTATTTTTAAAAAAATCATCAATTTCAACCATAATATCTTCATAAGAAGGATTATTTTGCATAGTTGTTTGGTCTTTTTGCATATGCATTATTATAACTTGTGCTTTGTATACTGAAGCTAATTTACAAACTTCATCATCTTGTAATCCTGTTATATCATTAACTATTTTAAAACCATGATTTAAAACAAAATCAATAACTTTTGGAGAAAAAGAATCAATAGAAAAATCAACTTTTTCAAAATATCTATTTTTATATATTGTTTGGACTATATTTTTTACTCTTTCAAGCTCTTCATCACAACTAATTGGTAAACTTCCAGGACGGCTTGAAACAGCACCAATATCTATAATATCTACACCATCTTCTATCATTTGTTCTATTCTTTGTGAAGCACTTGAGTTATCAAATCTACTATTTTTAAAAAAAGAGTCTTCATTTGCATTTAAAACACCCATTATTTTGGTAGAAGTATTTATTTCTTTTGTAAAATCTTTTAGGATTTTAGCCAACTCTTTAAGCCCAAAAGGTTGTGATAACTCTTTTCGTGAAAGTATTTCGAAATGTTTTGTAGAACCTATAAGTAGTGCATTCACAAACTTGTCTTTTGCTATTATTACACCTTCTGGAACAGCTAAATCAGCGCCAATAGATAAAGCATCTTGCTTTAATATATTAGCAGCACCTACATGCAAATTTTTTATAAAAAGCGTATGAATTTTTGCTTTTTTTGACATAATAGCAACACCACTTTTATCACATTTTAAATTACTTAAAAATGTTTTTGTATCAGCTAAAGATAGTTTAGATACTTTCATTTTGACTCTTTTTCTAAAATAGATAAAAGAAGATAAGTTAAAACTGTAGTTGGTTTTGAATTTAGCTCCAAAAGTTTTATAGATTTAAAAAATACATCTAACTCTTTTTGATTAAATTTTATATTTTCTTTGTTTGCTTTTATTAAAATAGTTTCAACAATATTTATAGCTTCATTTTTTGTAATTTTTTGACTATTTTTTATAAAAGTGTATATATCTTTTAAATCTAATTTTTTTATATTTAGCTCAATATCATCTTTATTCACAACTTTTTTAAGATTTTTATATGGTAATCTTGAATAAATTGTTGGAAGTAGTGAATTTTTAGAAGAAACTAAAAGAATAAAAACTATATTCTTTGGTGGCTCTTCTAAAATTTTCAAAAGAGCATTTTGTGCTTCAACTCTAAATGTAGCACCACATAAAAAGAGATATTTTGTCTCATTTGATGCGATATATGACTCTTTTAGAGTTTTATTTGCTTGTTCTATTTGAAACTCATCTTTCTCTTCATTTTTTATAACTCTTGTTTGATGAGTAGGATAAACAGCTAGAATTTTGCTTAAACTATCTTCTATACTATTTACAATAAAGATTGAAGAGTTTGTAACTATTTCCAAGATTAACTCTCTACATTTATGTTTGCAAAAAGTGCTGCACTTAAAGTTTTGTTGTACAATCTAAACATTTGAAGAAGTTTCATATCTAGTCCATCATCATTTGATTTTAAGTTTAAAGAGCCTTGTCGCTCTTCATCAAAAATCCACAAAAAAGAGCTTTTTGTAATTTTTGCAAGTGTAGATCTATTGTCTTGACTTTTCCCAATATACCAAAAACAATATCCATTTGGAAAAGATATTTTCAGCATATCTTTAATATTTGAAATATCATCTTCTGATTTTATATGATCAAGATTTTTGTAAAATGAACTAAAATCATAAAATGGCAAAAAAGGTCTATTGAGTTTTGAAGAGTTTATATTAGATAAAATGTAGCTTGAAAACCATTCTCTCTCTTTATCTGTTATAATCAAAATAGAGTAACTTTTATCTAAAATGTTAGTAACATTTTTTGATACTAATGGAGCCCATTCAAACTTTTTTTCTTCCAACCAAGGAGATAAAAGCTTATCTTCCCTAATTGTATCAACTGTCCAATTTAAAAACTCTTGCAAACTATTTGTCCAGTTCGTATGCGTCGTGTAAAGCTCTTACAGCTAACTCTGCATATTTTTCATCAATAATCATAGAGATTTTAATCTCACTTGTAGATATAATTCTAATATTAATATTCTCATTCGCCATAGCTGTAAATGCTTTTGAAGCAACTCCAGTATTTGATTTCATACCAACTCCAACAATAGAAACTTTACAAATTGCTTCATTGTAATCTATATTTTTTGCTTGAGGTCTAAATTGCTCCATAACTTTTTTACAAATCTCTAAATCTGTCGTAGGAATTGTAAAATCTAAATCAGTTGTTCCATCAAGTCCTCTTGTTTGAACAATCATATCAACATTTATATTTGCATCTGCAAGAGCCGTAAAAATTGCACTAGCAACACCTGGTTTATCAACAACACCATACATTCCAACTCTTACTTGATTTTTATCTAAAGCTATTCCACTTACTATTGGTTTTTCCATAATTTCCTCTTCATTTGTTATTAAAGTTCCCTCTACATTGGGTGTAAAACTACTTCTTGATACTAGATTTACATTTAATTTTTTTGCCATTTCAACTGATCTATTTTGTAATACTTTTGCACCAAGACTTGCAAGTTCCAACATTTCATCATAAGATATTTTTTCTAACTTTTTAGCTTTTGGCTCAATTCTAGGATCTGTTGTATAAATACCATCAACATCAGTATAAATTTCACAAACATCAGCTTTTATAGCACCAGCAATTGCAACAGCAGATAAATCACTTCCACCTCGACCTAAAGTTGTAACTCTTGAACCATCAAGTGTAACTCCTTGAAATCCAGCAACTATAATAATATTTCCTTCACTTAAAGCACTTTTCATCTTTTGTGTATCTATTTTTTCTATCTTTGCTTTTGTGTGAGTATCTGTTGTCATAATTCCAGCTTCACGTCCTGTCATAGAAATAGTTTTGTAACCAATACTATTTAAAGCAATAGATAACAAAGCTGAAGTTACTCTCTCTCCTGAACTTAAAAGCATATCCATCTCTTTTAAATCAGGAGTTTTTGTATAGTATTCAGCATATTCTATTAACTTGTTTGTTTCACCACTCATAGCAGAAACAATAGCTATAACATCATGACCTTCATCTCTTATCTTTTTAATAATCTGTGCAACATTTGCAATTCTATCAAGTGTTCCGACACTTGTTCCACCAAATTTTAAAACTTTTAACATCTAATTTACTTATCCTTTTTTTAAATATATCCCTCATCTTTAAAATACTTTAGAACTTGCTTGTAAACAGTTCTTTTAAAAAAAGTTATATGTTCATAAACTTCTTTTAAAGATACAAACTTATATTCACTAAACTCTGGAATTTCAGTATTTATATTTATTTTTGCATCTTTTTTTAGTTTTACTAAATAGTATTTTTGTTTTTGACCATCATAAGGATACATCTTTTGAGCAATTACAGGAGGAAAAAGATAAGAGACCCAAGTTGGATATTCAGCTATTATTTCTATATCTTTTGTACCAATCTCTTCTTCAAGCTCCCTAAGAAGTGCCTCTTTTGTATTTTCTCCATCATCAATTCCACCTTGAGGAAACTGCCAAGCATTTGGAATATCAGTTCTTGAAGCAATAAAAATCTCACACTTCGCTGGATATTTAGATGATAATATAATAGCTGCAACATTTGGTCTTAATTTTTTTTTCTCTTTTTCAATCACATTTTTATCAGTCATAAATATATTTTTCCTTATAATTAGACGTTATTTTATAGAATATAGGATTAAAAATTGCTTTTATATATACATATCCCCTTTTGTGACAGCAAATGTTTTTACTGTGCATTCAACTCATATACGAATAAAAATAGTCAAAAAGAGGCATATATGAGAGCCTTAAAAATTGATTTAGAATACAATTTAAACTACTTAAAAGATAAAGAGATAAAATTAAGTACCGTTTTTATAGGTGGTGGGACTCCATCAACTGTTGATGCTTCTTTATATGAAGATATTTTTGAATTAATAAATCCATATATTTTAGAAAATTGTGAAATTACAACAGAAGCAAACCCAAATAGTGCCACAAAAGAGTGGTTGGAAAAAATGTATAGTTTAGGCGTGAATAGAGTTAGCTTTGGTGTACAAAGTTTTGATGATGAGAAACTAAAGTTTTTAGGTAGAAATCATAATAGACTTAATGCTATTAAAGCCATACAAAATGCAAAATGTATAGGTTTTAATAGTATAAATTGCGATATAATATATGGAGTTGCAAATGATAATTTTGAGCTTCTAAAAAGAGATTTTGATACTTTAAAAGAGTTAGAAGTTGAGCATTTAAGTGCGTATAGCTTAATAATAGAAGAGGATACAAAATTCTTTTTAAATGAAAAAGAGCTTCAAAAAAGTAAAAAAAGTCTAAAAATTGATGATGAAGATTTAAGTTATGAAATATTTAGATACCTTGAGAAGCTAGGCTTTAATCAATATGAAATAGCAAATTTTAGTACGAATGAGAACTTTGAATCAAAACATAATTATGGATATTGGTCTAAGGATGATTATATAGGAGTTGGAGCTGGAGCTGTTGCTTGTATTGAAAATAAAAGAATGTATAAACAAAAAAATATAGAAAAATATATACAAAACCCAAAATATGAAGATATTGAAGAGTTAAGCATTGATGATATAAAGGCAGAAAAAGTCCTTTTAGGATTTAGATGTAAGTTCGGGGTTGATTTGAACATACTATCTTCAAAAGAGCTTAAAAAAGTAGATGAGTTAATAGTTGAAAATAGGGTTTGTATAAAAGAAAATAGGGTTTACAATAATAATTTTCTACTTGCTGATGAAATAGCTTTATATATTTTAGATTAAAAAAAGAGGTAAAATGACAATAAAAGAGTGTGTAAAAAAATATGCATTAGATTTAAAAAATATCACACATATCCCAGCAAAAGAGGTTGAGATATTAATAATGCATTTATTGGATAAAAATGTAATTTGGTTACATCTTAATTATGATAAGCCTTTTACAAAAGAGTTAGAATTAGAAAAATTAGTAAAAAAAAGAGCTACAAATTTCCCTTTAGAGTATATTATAAAAAAAGCATCTTTTTATGGTGAACAATTTTTTGTAGAAGAAGAAGTTTTAATTCCAAGACCAGAAACTGAACTTTTAGTTGAAAATGCTTTTGAAATATTAAAAAATGTAAAAAATCAAGAAAAAGCCATAAAGGTTCTTGAGATTGGTACAGGAAGTGGAATAATTTCTGTTATGTTAGCACAACTTTTAAAAGATAAAAATATAGATTTTATAGCTGTTGATATAAACCCAAAAGCTATAGAATTAGCAACAAAAAATGCAAAAAAGTTTGAAGTTTTAGAAAAAATAGATTTTAGACTTAGTAATTTGTTTGAAAATGTGAAAGAAGATGATATTTTTATGCTTATTTCAAATCCACCATATATTGCAAATGATTATAAACTACCAAAGAATGTAGAGTTTGAGCCATCTAATGCACTTTTTGGTGGAGTTATAGGAGATGAGCTTTTGAAAAATATTATAGATGGTGCAAACAATAAAAAAATACCCTATTTACTTTGTGAAATGGGATTTGATCAAAAAAAGAGTTTAGGAGAGTATTTTAAAGAGTTTAATGTAGAATTCTACTCTTTTTATAAAGATTATGAAAAATTTGATAGAGGATTTACTCTAAAATTTAAATAAAATGAAGAATAATAAAGGATTAAAAAATATGTTTAAAGAGTTTAATATAGAGAATTTTGAGAATTCAAGTAATGTTTTGGAAGAGCTTTTAAATAAAAGTAGATTTGAAGTTGAAAAACTTTTAGAGATTAAAAATAAAACTTATAAAAATTTTGTATTGCCGTTTGTTGAAATAGGGGAGAGAATAAATGAATTTATTACTCCAGTGTTTCATTTAGATTCTGTAAAAAACTCAAAAATAACTTCTACAGTATATGAAGAGTGCCTTCCTCTTATCTCAAAATATGAAAGTGAAATAAGCCAAAATGAAAAGATTTATATAGCTTTAAAATATATACAGTCTAATGAAAAAAGTACTTTAAATAATATACAAATTAAAGTGCTAGAAAATGAGATAAGAGAGTTTGAGCTATCAGGTTGCCAACTAGAAAATAATAAAAAACAAAGACTAGAAGAGATAGATTTAGCTTTAGGAGAACTATCTCATAAATTTTCACAAAATATTTTAGAGGCAACAAACTCTTTTTCTCTTATAATTGAAAATTTTGAAGATGTAAAAGAGATACCAAAGTCAGATTTGGAACTAGCAAAATTTGAAGAAGATGGAAAAACTAAATATAAATTTACTCTTAAAATGCCTTCTTATATAGCTTATATGACTTATGGAACATCAAGAGAAAAAAGAGAAGAGCTATATAAAGCATACACAACACGAGCACCACAAAATGGTGAGTTGATAGAAAAAATTTTATCTTTAAAAGATGAAAAAGTAAATATTTTAGGATTTGAAAACTATGCTTCATACTCTTTAGCTACAAAAATGGCAAAGAGCGAAGATGAAGTTATAAACTTTTTGGAAGAGTTGGGAAATAAAGCAAAAGAAAAAGCGACAAAAGAGCTAGATGAAATTAAACAAATAGCAAAAGAAGATGGTATTAGTGACTTTAGAGCAAGTGATATTAGTTTCTACAGTGAAAAACTAAAAAAAGCACAATATGATATTGACGAGGAGTATTATAGACCTTATTTTGAACAAACTAGCGTTTTAAATGGATTTTTTAATGCTTTAAAAGAGTTATTTAATATTGGGTTTAAATCTTCAGATACAAAAGCTTGGGATGAAAAAGTAAAAGTGTATGATATTTTAGAGGATCATAAAACAATAGCTAGAATTTATATAGATTTAGAAGCAAGAGATGATAAAAGAGGTGGCGCTTGGATGAATAACTGGCACACATACTATAAAGACTCAAATAACAATATAAATCTTCCAACAGCTTATATCGTAGGAAATTTCCCACAATCAACAAAAGATATTCCATCTTTATTAAGACATAGTGATGTAGTAACACTTTTTCATG
This sequence comes from Aliarcobacter cryaerophilus ATCC 43158, assembly GCF_003660105.1. Taxonomy (NCBI): domain Bacteria; kingdom Pseudomonadati; phylum Campylobacterota; class Epsilonproteobacteria; order Campylobacterales; family Arcobacteraceae; genus Aliarcobacter; species Aliarcobacter cryaerophilus. The sequence continues at coordinate 1,005,929 of NZ_CP032823.1, read as the reverse complement.
AAATGGGACATGCACTTCATCATCTATTAAGTAAAGTTGAAGAGCCAACTGTTAGTGGAATATCTGGAGTTGCTTGGGATGTTGTAGAGTTTCCATCTCAATTTTTAGAGTATTTTTCTTATGATAGAGATATTTTAAAACTATTTGCAAAACATTATCAAACAGGTGAAGTTCTTGATGATGAGGCAATAAATAGATTAATAAAAGCCAAAAATTTCCAATCATCAATGGCAACAATTAGGCAAATAGAGTTTGCTTTGTTTGACTTTAAACTTCATCAAAAACTATACAAAACAGAACTTGAAATTCAAGAGTTGTTAAATAGTATTAGAGATAAATTTTCTGTTATAAAAATCCCTGAGTATAACAAGTTTCAAAATAGCTTTTCTCATATATTTTCAGGTGGATATAGTGCAGGATACTATTCATATAAATGGGCTGAAGTACTAAGTGCAGATGCTTTTTATATGTTTTTAGACTCAAAAAATGTATTAAATAAAGAGTTGGGATTAAAATATAAAAATTGTGTACTAAGCAAAGGTGGAAGCGATAATATGGATAAACTATTTTTTGATTTTGCACAAAGAGAACCTAAAATTGACTCGCTTTTGAAAATAGATGGAATTATTTAGCTAAGTTTTGTAATAATACTATTTGATAAAATTTTTATATAAGTAATAAAGGATTAAAGACTATGACAAATGCAGAAACTATTTTAAAACTAAATGAGGCTTTAACAAGCTTAATAAAGGCCTATCAAGAACTTCAAGGAGAGAATGGAGTTCTTAAGCAAAGAGTAAATGAGTTAGAAGATGAAGTTTTAAATTTAGAGTTAATAAAAGAGGATTTAGAGAAAAGTGTTAATGAGCTTAAGAGTAATACAGAAGATGATAAAAATACTATTTATAGTATGCTGGGTCAAATAGAGGGAATTTTAAATAAAACTACTTCATCGTTAACGACAATAGAAGAAACAAAATATGAAGAAATAAAAAAGATAGATGATAATAAAGCATTTAATCCAGTTATTTCTCAAAATCTTTTAGATAATTCTTTTGAGCATAAAAATGAAACGGAATTAGAACCCGATAAAAAAGAGGAAGAAAATATCTTTGCTTATGAGCAAAATAGCCAAAATATTTTAAATGAAGATAATATTTTAGATAAAAATGAAGATGACAATAAAATTGATTTATCAGATGGAAGATTAGATTCTATCCTTGGAATAAAGCAGTAAATTTAACTTATGTTTATTACTGTAGATAAAAATATTATTTTAAACCTTTTTGGAGTAGATACTTTTTATGGCTTAGAGAGTGTTTTAGATACTATGTCTCCATCTTTGGTCGAGTATCATCTGTCTAATTTTTTAGATAGTGATAACTCAAGCTATTTTGACAAAAAAAATATTGAAACTACTTTTAATGTTGGTGTTTATAATTTACATATTGATTATAACAAAAATGTATTTATTGAAATAAATGAAGCTCAAAAAGATGAGCAAACGCTATCTTTTTGGTAAATTTTTTAAAATAGAATATCATGCCAGAAAATTTTAAAAAAAGTATTATCAAAACATTTGCTATAGAGTGGTTTTTATATATTTTTTTTATAATTATTATCACAATTTTTATAATATTTACTATTCTTTTTGAAAAACAGAAAGTAATAAAAACAGAAGAAAATAGATTATCAACTCAAGTAAAAATAATAAATGATAATATTTTAATGCAAATATATTCTATAAATGAAGCTTTTAAAAATATAAAAACTGCTATAAATAAAGAACATGATTTAATTTCAAATTTAAAATTATTTGTAAATGTTATACCATCAGTTAGAACTTTTTTAATAATGGATAAAAATGGAAATATAATAGCTTCAAGTAGAGATGATTTAATCCCTTTTAACTACTCTTCAAGAGATTATTTTAAAACAGTAAGAGAAAATCCTATAGAAAATAGACTATTTATTAGTTCACCATATATTAGTGTTTTAGGAACTCTAACTGTAAACATATCAACACCATTTTTTGATAAAAACAATGATTTTGCTGGGATTATTTTGGCTGCATTTGATCCAACTGCTTTGTCAAATTTATTAAGTTCTGTAATCTATTCAGATGATATGAAAGCATCTATTATTCATGGCGATGGAACTCTTTTTTTAACATTTCCAAGTAATTCTTTATTAGTTGGTAAAAAATTATTAGATAGTCAAAGTTTACTTTCAAAACATATATCAAGTGGAAATATTTTAAACACCTTTAAAGGATTAACTTACGCTGGAGAAGATAATAGAATTTTATCAATATACTCAATAATACCCAATGAACTTGATATAAATACACCTTTGTATGTAAGCGTTAGTAGAAACTTAAATATTTTGTATTCTGATATTAAAAATGAAATTATAGTTATGGCTATTTTATATTTTTTACTTTTGATATTTTCAATTCCAGGGATATTCTTTCTACAAAAAAGAAGATATATTTTACTTCAATTTGATATAAAAAATAGAGAAGAGAGTAGAAAAAAACTAGAAAATTTGGCATACATAGATAGTTTAACAAAAATTGCAAATAGAAGATATTTTGATGGATTTTTAGAAAAAGAGTGGAGCTATTGTAAAAGAAATCAAAAGGAGTTATCTATTATTTTATTAGATATTGATTTTTTTAAACAATACAATGATACATATGGACATCAAGCTGGAGATTTATGTTTACAAAAAATTGCTAGATGTCTAGAGGATAAACTAAATAGATCTCACGATTTAGTAGCAAGATATGGAGGAGAAGAGTTTATTTGTATTTTACCTAATACAAATAAATTCGATGCTATAAATATTGCAACAAAACTAAAAATAGCAGTACAAAATCTTGAAATACCACATGAGAATTCAAGAATCTCAAGTATAGTAACAATTAGTTTAGGAGTCTCAACGGTTATTCCAAAAGATAAACTTGAGAAAACAAAATTAATAAAAAAAGCTTATAATGCTCTATATTTAGCAAAAGAAAATGGTAGAAATAGAGTTGAATTTGAGGAGTTTTAAAGATGAAAATACGAGTTTATTATGAAGATACAGATTGTGGAAATATGGTTTATCATTCAAATTATTTAAACTATTGTGAAAGAGCTAGAAGTGAGCTATTTTTTCAAAAAGAATTGCTTCCTCACTCAGAAGTTGAGTTTTTTGTAGTTAAATCGTGTGAAGCCAACTGGATAAAATCTGCAAAATTTGCAGATATTTTAGAAATAAAAACAGAACTAATTGAGAAAAAATCAGCTTCAATTATTATGAAACAAGAGATTTTTAGAGAAAATGAGCTTATTTTTGAAGCAAAATTTAAGTTAGCATTTTTGAAGCTTGGAAAACCATCGAAAATACCACAAACTATATTTGAAATATTGGAGAATTAAATGAAAAAAATATTATTTATGCTACTGCTTATTATAAATGCTTACTCAAATGAGCTTTTTACACTTCCTGATGAATCTAATTTTCTAAAAGAGAAAATTAGATATGAAATTTTAAGCTCAAAGGAGTCTATTTTTATTGCGATGTATAATTTTTCATATAAAAATATTGCAAAAGATTTAATAAAGGCTTCAAAAAATGGAGTAAATGTAACTGTTGTTTTAGATAAAAGTAAAGTTGAAGCAAATGATAAAATCTACAATTTGTTAAAAGAAGCAAATATAAAAGTAATTATTCCAAATGATTCAAGAAAAATGCATCTTAAAACTATGATTTTTGATGACAAATTAGCTTTGATTGGTAGTTTAAATTTCACAAAAAAATCTTTTGAAAATAATTATGATTTAGTATATTTTACTAAAGATAGAAAGATTATTCAAAAATTAAAAGATATTAGAGCAAAATTTGAATAAAATGTATACTATTTTTTAAATAAGGATTTTTATTTGTTACAATTTTTTGTTATAGCATATTGTTTTTATCTTTTTTTTACAATTTATACATCTTTTATGCAAATTGGATTTGTAAAAGATGCAACTAAAAAAAAGGCTATTATTTTAAGTACAAAAAAATATCATGAAGCAGCTAATTATAGTATTGATAAAGAAAAATTAGCAATTTCTAGTTCATTTTTTGATTTTATTATTTTTATAATTTGGTTAAGTTTTGGTCTTAAATTTTTGGATAATCAAATAGATATTGATAATCCAATTTTAAAAGCAGTTTTATTTATAAATTTATTTATTATTATAAATTGGTTTTTATCTTTACCATTTTCTTTGTATCAAACTTTTAAACTAGATAAGAAGTATGGTTTTTCAAATATGACACCAGCTTTATATATTAAAGATACTATAAAATCAGCATTTCTTACAATTGTTTTTGGTTCTCTTGTAATTGCAGGAATTTCATATATTATTTTAAATTTTCCATCTTGGTGGATATTTGGTTTTATTTTTATTTTTGCAGTTATTATTTTGATAAATATGCTTTATCCACTCATTAGAGATAAAATGTTTGATAAGTTTGAAAAACTAAAAGATGTTGAACTTGAAGAGAAAATAAACTCTCTTTTAAAAGAGGTTGGTTTTAAAAGTAGTGGAGTTTACAGCGTAGATGCAAGTAAAAGAGATAGTAGATTAAACGCTTATTTTGGAGGTCTTGGAAGCACGAAAAGAGTTGTTTTATTTGATACATTGATTGAAAAATTAACTCATAATGAACTTTTAGCAGTTTTAGGACACGAGCTAGGACATTTTAAAAATGGTGATATTCTTAAAAATATAGGAATTATGGGATTAGTTATGTTTGTTTTTTTTGCTATTTTTGGAAATTTAAATGATGAGCTTTTTTTAAGTTTAGGATTAAAAAATGAACCTTATGCCATTATTGTAGTTTTTTTAATGTTTTCAACAGTTTTAAGCTTTTTTCTAATGCCTTTGATTTCTTTGATTTCAAGACACAATGAATATGCTGCAGATGATTTTGGAGCAAACTTATCTTGTAAAGAAGATTTAGTAAAAGCATTACTAAAACTAGCAAATGAAAATAAGTCTTTTCCATATTCTCACAAGCTTTACATATTTTTTTACTTCTCTCACCCACCTTTAATAGATAGATTTAAAGAGTTGGGATATGATGTTGAAAAAGAGAAGTTTATATGATTTTTGAATTTGAAAGTACAAATTTTTTTCTAATAGTTGCAATAGTTTTTATACTATTTGCAACTGTTTTATTTTTTATAGTTGAGAAGTATAAATCAAAGATAAAGAGTTTAGAGCTAGAAAAAGAGTTTTTAGAGACTTCTATTGCTCAAAATAGAGAAAATCAAGTTTTACTAAAAGCTGAGATAGAAAATATTACTTCTAAGATTTTTGAAGATAATTCAAAAAAATCGAACCAAAATATAAATCAAATTTTAGAACCATTTAAAGCTCAATTAAATATATTTGGAAATAGGGTAAATGAAGTTTTTACAGAAGAGACAAAACAAAGAAGCTCACTTTTAACAGAGATAAAAAATTTAAAAGAGTTAAATAATCAAATTTCAAATGATGCTTTAAATCTTACGAAAGCACTAAAAGGTCAAAATAAGATTCAAGGTGATTGGGGAGAGATGATTTTAGAATCTATTTTAAATCAATCAGGACTTAGAAAAGATATTGAATATAAAGTTCAAAACTCATTTAGAACCAATGAAGGAAATCTTGTAAGACCTGATATTATTGTTCATTTGCCAACAAATAAAGATATTATAATTGACTCAAAGCTATCTTTAAACTCATATATTGATTATTTTAATAGTGAAGATGAAATAGAGAAAAAAGAGTCGATTTCTAGGCTTTTAAGCTCTATAAAAAATCATATTAAAGATTTAAGCTCAAAAAAATATGAAAATATTGACTCATTAAGAAGTTTAGATTTTGTTTTAATGTTTATTCCTATAGAAGGAGCTTTTTCTATAGCACTATCACAAAATAGTAATATTTTTGAAATGGCTCTAAAATCAAATATTGTTATAGTTTCTCCAACAACTTTATATTCAAGCCTAAAAGTTATTGAAAATCTTTGGCAAGATAATAGACAAAGTGAAAATGCAAAAGAGATTTCAAAACAAGCAGCAGATTTATATGATAAGTTTGTAGGGTTCTTAAACGATTTTGAAGATATTGGAAAAAGTATAGATAAAAGTAAAGAGTCTTACGATAAAGCAATAAATAAACTAAGTAGCGGAAGAGGAAATTTAATCTCAAGAAGTCAAAAGTTTCTAGAGCTTGGAGTAAAACCAACAAAAGAGATCTCTATTAAATATATTAAAGATGAAGAGTAAGATATGAGATGGGAAAACAATAGAAGAAGTTCAAATATTGAAGATAAAAGAGAAGAAAAACAAAGTTTTGGAAGTAGTTCAAGAGGAAGTTCTATTGTCTCACTATTACCTTTAATTAAATCTCTTTTGGGTACAAAAATTGGAAGAATTATCTTAATTATTGGTTTAGTTTTATATTTTGGATTTGGAATAAATCCACTATCCTTTTTTGATGATGGATTAAGTAATCAAACACAAACTCAAAAAGTTGTAAACCAAGAATATGATGATAGACAAGCTGCTTTTGTTAGTTCTATTTTGGCTCAAACAGAAGATATTTGGAGAGAAGTTTTTATAAAAAATGGTTTATCTTATCAAGATGCAAAACTTGTACTTTTTAGAGGAGCAGTTAAAAGTGCTTGTGGATTTGCATCTTCTGCAATTGGACCTTTTTATTGTCCTAGCGATAAAAAAGTATATTTAGATTTAGCTTTTTTTGATGAATTAGCAAAAAAATATAAAGCCCCTGGAGATTTTGCACAAGCTTATGTAATTGCTCATGAAATAGGGCACCATGTACAAAATTTATTAGGAACTTTAAATAAAGTTCAAAAAGAAAAAAGTAATGTTTCTCCTACACAACAAAATGCCTTACAAGTAAAAGTTGAATTACAAGCTGATTGTTATTCAGGAATTTGGGCATATCATTCAAAAGCTATTTTTGACTCAATACAAGAAGGTGATTTGGAAGCTGGATTAAAAGCTGCTAGTGCTATTGGAGATGATACTTTACAAAAAAACTCTATTGGATATGTTATCCCTGATTCATTTACTCATGGAACTTCAAATCAAAGAATGGAAGCACTCAAAACTGGTTTTTATAGTGGAAATTTAAAAGATTGCTCTTTTTAACTCTTTTTTCTAAATAGTCTAAAAAAGTTTAGATTGTTTAGAATATATATTGCAATCATTGCAAAAATAACACCAAGAATTGTTGTAAATTCAATCTTTTCATTTAAGAAAATATTTCCTATTATAATAGCACTTGCAGGAACTAAAAATACAAAACTAGAAACCTCTTTTGCTCCATATTTAACTGCTCCAAAAAAGTAAATAGATGTTGCAAATGTTGTACTTAAAATAGTAATTACAAACATATTAAACCAAAAAACAGTATCAAATTCTAAAATTTTCATAAAAATAGAACTATCAATATAAAAAATATATAAAGTAGCACTAGAGATTATATAAGTATAAGTTGTAAATACAAAAGCATTTATTTTTATTGATTTAGCAGTAATTATAGTAATAATTGCCCATAAAGTTGATGCTATTATAAAATATATATTATCTTTGCTAAATATAGCTTCAAGACTAAATTGATATATATTTATCATATTTAAAACACCAAAAACTCCTAAAATCAAAGCAAAAGAGTGTTTTAAATTAATAGTTTTTTTACTTAAAATTGCTACAAAAATATATGTTATGATTGGAATCATTGAAGGAACCATAGCTCCACCTAAACTTCCAGTTCCATGCTCAACTCCCCAAAACATAAAAATACTATATAAAACTAGAAAAAAAGATGCAAAAAGTATCAAAATTAAAGTTTTAAAATCTAGTTTAAATTTCATATTTGTAAACAATATTATAGGAGCCATAGATATAAAACATATTCCCATTCTTAAAAATACCATTTCATAAGCATTTATATAGTTTGTAAGAACTTTTGTACTAATCCAAGATGCTCCCCAAAGTATCATAGATACAACAAGAAGCATATAAAAAATCTTTCTGTTTTCCACTATTTTAAATTGTTTAGTAAAAGAATATCTACCAAATCTCCTGATTTTATATCAAGACTATCTTGATTTTGAATTAAAAGTGCTGGATTACCCAACATATTTGTTAAGATAGCGCTTGTTCCAGATTTTTTACCTACAAAATCTATAATATATTCACCATTTTTATACTCAACATTACAAGCTGTAAAAATTGTTTTATCTTGAGTTCTTTTTAAATCTTGATTTATTCTAGCTTTTACTATTGGTAAAGATTGATTTGCTTTTCTAAACTTAAAAATCAAAGGTAACACATATAAAATAGCCGTAATAGTTGAAGAGTATGCAAATCCTGGAAGTGCTACGATAATCTTTTCATCTTTTAAAGCTACAAGTATGTGAAGTCCTGGTTTTATCAAAACACCATGAAATAAAATCTTTGCTTTTAATCTATCTTTTATTACATCTTGAACAAAATCATAATCTCCAACACTAACTCCACCAGTTGTTACAACAATATCAGCTTTTTGAAGAGAACTTTCAAAAAAATTTGTAATAGTATCTATATCATCAATAATTGGTCCCATTTGTAAAACTTCGGCGCCGTTACTTTTAAAAAGTGCTTCTAGTGTAAGATGATTTGAGCTTCTTATTTGAGAATCATTTGTTTGAGTAGCTCCCAAATCTAGAATTTCACTTCCAGTACTAGCAACTGCAATAGTTGGATTTAAAAAAACATCAACTTGAGGAATATTTAAAGAAGCCATAACTCCAACTTCACTAAAACCAATAATTGTACCTTTTTTGATTAAAACTTCATCTTTTTTATAATTTTCTCCAATATTTCGAACGGCAAAACCAAGAGGAACTGGTTTTATAATTTTTATCTTATTTTCATCTACTTGCACATTTTCAATAGGAACTAAAGTATCACTTCCTTTTGGCATTAGTGAACCTGTAAAAGTTTTTATACAACTACCATTTTCAACACTCTTTTCTACTACAAATCCAGCTGGATTTTTATCAATAATTTCTATAAAATCACTACTTATATCTTCAAATTTTATAGCATATCCATCCATACCTGAAGTTGGAAACTCAGGGCTATTGTGATCAGCTACTATATCTTTAGCTAAAACTCTTCCTATTGCATTTGTAATAAAAAGTTTTTGAGTTGGAATTTTATCACAATCAATACTGTTTAAAATCTCTAAAGATTTCTTATATGAAATAAAATCTCTCATAATTTTATTTACCTAATCTATTATATTTTAATATAATCAACTGTTCAAAAAGCATATCTCCAAAACCTTTTGGTAAGTTTTCATTTTGCTCTTCTACGGTTAAAATAATTTTTTTTATCTCTTCTTCTTTCATATATATAACGATAGGTAAAATAGTCTCTTTGATTTTGTCTATAAATATTTGCTCTTCTTCAATTGTCATTTTATATCTTTTTGATTAAATTTTAAAGAGTTGATTATATAATATTTTATTAAAATAGTTTATTAAAACTTTTTAGATATAATCCAAAAAAAATATTTTAGGATTTTTAAAATTGATAGAAATAAGTAAAAAAATAACTACAAATGTTGGTAGAACAAATGCCCAGTTTGGCTTGATTAAAGAAAATGATAGAATTATGATTGGATTTAGTGGAGGCAAAGACTCTTTGACTTTATTGCACACACTAAATAGAATGAAAAAAAAAGCACCTTTTAAATTTGATTTTAAAGCAGTAACAATTACTTATGGAATGGGAGAACAAATAGAATTCTTAAGTAATCATTGTAAAGAACATGGAATAGAACATGAAATAATAGATACTCAAATATTTGACCTTGCAGGTGAAAAAATAAGAAAAAATTCATCTTTTTGTTCATTTTTTTCAAGAATGAGAAGAGGATATTTATATACAACAGCACTTGAACAAGGTTACAATAAAGTAGCACTGGGACATCACTTAGACGATGCGATGGAGTCATATTTTATGAATTTATTTTATAATGGAACTATGAGAACTATGCCTCCAATATATAAAGCAAACAATGGTTTAGAAGTTATTCGTCCCTTAATTTTTTGTAGAGAGAGACAGCTTCGTGCTTTTGCAGATTCAAATGAGATTAGAGTTATTGGTGATGAAGCTTGTCCAGGGCTTAGATTCGATGTAAAAATGCCTCATGCAAGGGCAACTACAAAAGAGCTTTTGGCAAAATTAGAAGAGCAAAATCCAAAGATTTTTGTATCTATGAAAGCGGCATTTAGTAATATACAACTACCTACTTTTTTCTATAATAATTTAAAAGATATAAAACTAAATATTGAAGATAAAAACTTATGAGAATATTGGTTTCATCGTGCCTTTTAGGAGAAGATACAAGATATGATGGTGCAAACTCTAGTATTGCACTAAATCCTAAATTTAGATTTTCACAAAAAGAACTTTTTATGGATATTATGTGTGAAAATGAAATTTTTTCAATATGTCCAGAAGTTGCTGGTGGCTTAGGAATTCCAAGAAATAAAGCAGAGATAAAAAGTCATAATAAACCTTTTATAGTTGTTGATGAAAAAGAAAATGATGTAACTATAAATTTTTTAATTGGTGCTAAAAAAGCTCTTGATATCTGCTTGGAAAATAATATAAAAGTAGCACTATTTAAATCACAATCTCCATCATGTGGTAATATTGAAGTTTATGATGGAACATTTAGTGAAAAACTAATACCCGAAAAAGGCTTGACTTCAAGACTTTTAGAAGAAAATGGTGTAAAAGTTTTTAATGAAAACCAACTAGAAGATTTAAAAAATTTTATAAAACAAAATAATTAAAAGCATAAGTTTTACAACTTATGCTTTTAAATCAAGTAGTCTTTCCATAGCAACAGCTTGAATTTCAATGCTTTTTGCATTTGCGCTATATGCTATAATTTCTGGAATTTGTTCAACCATAGCAGAAGTTATATCCCTTGAAGCATCTTGAAACTCTGGATCAGCTGTTGTATTTGCAACTTGTGCAATATTAGAAGCCTGTTCTTGAATTTGTAAACTAGCTCCTAGCATAGCATTTAGATTATTATCTATTCTCATAATTAGCTCCTTCTTGTATAGATTGTAGTAACATTTTATTTAAATTTGCAGCTTGGGCGATAGAACTATCTGCTCTACTTAAACCATCTGGAGAAGATGAAGCTTTTTGTAATTCATCTAATTTTTGTATCGCCTCATCTTTATCTTTTGGAATAGATGTATCAAATCTTACACTTCCTCCAGTAGCATATAGCTTTCCATCTGGTCCCATTTGATAGTCATATCTAATAGGAGTTGTTGTAGTCCCTAAACTTGCATGTAGTTGCTCATGGTTCCTAGTTTCCATATCACTAGATTTAAATCTATTTAAAACTCTTTCATAATCTTTTTCATCATATTTAGAAATAGGATTTATACTATCACTTTTTTCAAAAGTTGATTTCTCCAACTCTTTTTTGTCAATATTAGCCAATTCACTTTTTTTTAAAGCTAATTGAGAATATATTGTGGAAGCACTTAAATAATCGTTTTGTATTTCCATTTCTTTACCTATATATAATTTAATGCTATTGTAACATAAAATATTAAAGAAGATTATATAAGAGAATTTTTTATATAAACTATATATTGAGCTAATATATAGTAAAATTACGTACATTTAATTTTAAAAGAGGAAAAATGAATTTTTTATTCAATAAACATAGTCACTTCAATCTTGCAAATATTGTAACTTTTTTTAATATATCTTGCGGAATTTTTGCAATATATTTTTTGACTCATAATGAGTTTATGGGAGCTGCTCTTTTTGCTTGGTTAGCTGGTGCTTTTGATATTTTTGATGGTAAAATAGCAAGAAAATACAATCTTTCGACAGAGTTTGGAATTCAACTTGATTCTTATGCAGATTTTCTATCTTTTGTAATTGTTCCTGCTATGTTTATATATTTTGCTATTTTTGATGGAAAAGAGTCATTTTATAATATGGCTTTAATAGCATTTGTTTTTATTTACTATGTTATTTCTGGTCTTAGAAGACTTATTCAATTTAATATAAATGCAAATGAAGGTGAAGTTGAGAAATATTTTACTGGTATTCCAACACCTTTAGGGGCTATTCTTCTTTGGGTTATATATTTAATTTATCTAACAGGTTATATAAATGAGTATTTTGTATTAGGCTCTATATTAATTATTGGATATTTATTAAATTCAAAAATAAAGATAAAGCATCTATGAAAAATGAAGTAATAACGATTGATTTAGGTTCAAATTCTTTTAGAGTATTAAAATATGATTATTTAAATTTTAAAATAGTTGATGAATATCATCAAGTAACTGGCTTAGCTGATGGTTTAATAAATAGTGGATTAATAAGTTTTGAAGCTTTAAATAGAGTAATTGAAGCATTAGAAATTGCAAAAAAGAAGCTAAATTTTGATTTAAAAGATGCAGTTTGTGTAACAACAGCTGCTATGAGAAAAGCAAAAAATTCACAAGAAGCTTTAGATTTTATTGAAAAAAATAGTGGTGCAAAATTTAAGATAATAGATGCAAATGAGGAAGCAAGACTTACTTTACTTGCTATAAAATATGCCTTAAAAAGAGAAAAAATAGATACACCAAACTTTATATTACTTGATATTGGCGGTGGTTCAACAGAACTTATAGTTAACTTTGAAGATAATTTTTATATAAAAAGTTTTGATTTTGGAATAGTTACAATGACACAGAAATCTTTAAATGATGGAAAACTTTTTGAAGATTTAGAAAATCAGAAAATAGAAATAAAAAAGTTTTTATCTACACTTGATTTCTCAATTAAAGATTTTCCATTTATTGCAACAGCTGGAACTCCAACGACTATTGCTGCAATAAAATTAGGATTTAGTTATTTTAATTATGATAAAAATATAGTAAATGGAACTATTTTGGATATTGAAGATTTAGAATATAGTTTAAAACTTTTAAAGCAAAAAACAATCGAAGAGTTAATTGATATGGTAGGAAAAGGTAGAATTGAATATTTGGAAATTGGAACATATATTTATAGATTGTTTTTTGATGCTTTAGAAAAAAATAAGTCTATTGTATTTGATGATGGATTAAGAGAAGGTGTTGCTATAAATTATGCTTTAAATTTAAAGTGAAGCTCCATTAAGAAAGGAGTCTTACACTTTGTTCTTGAATTACATTAGCCTGAGAAGCAGCTAAATATCCAGCATTTATATTTATATTTGCTTTTGAAAAGTTACTTGATTCTCTTCCAAAATCAATAGTTTGATTGTAGTTTTGTTCTATAATTTTATTTTTGGCATCAGCTTGTAACTGTTTTGAGAAATCTACAAATTGACCAGATAACTCTTGAAGTTGTTTTGAAGTATTTGCAACTTTATTTAGAGCACTTTCAATATTTTGAGGGTTATTTAAGTCATTGTTATTTACAACATCAAAAATATCGTTTGTAAAATTTGCAACATTTGGTTTATCAATTGAAAATAGATTATTACTAGAGCTTATTTGGATACTCTCTTTTTGATCATTATATCTACTTGCAATAAGGTTTTCTTCTTTATACTTTGTATCAAAAGCCTGTTGGTTGAAGTTTCTTAACTCTTGATTTATCTCTTGTTTTAAATCATTTTTATTTTCAAAATTTTGACTATTTTCAAGTTTATTTTGGATATTTTTCATAAAATCTTGAAGCTTATCCATTGAAGCTTGTGAGATTTGAGATTTTGCAATACCATCATTTATTGACTGAATATCTTGGGAAAATTCACTTTTTAAAATAGAACTTCTACTTACAGTCAAGGCTTCAGATGAATTACTTTTGAAATCATCAATACTATATTTTAATTGAGTTTTGTTTAAAGCAACACCTGAATTGTTGTTTAAATTATTTAAATTTTGAATACTGCTTGTACTATTTATTGAACCTATATCCATATATAATCTCCTTAAAAAGATTTTGTAAATTATTATATCAGAAAAATAATAAAATATTTTAGGCTCAATCAAAAAATATAGATAAATTAACTCTTTCATAGCTTTTAAAAACGATAATTTAATCAAAAATTGAGTAAAATCTAAACTTATTTTTAAATATTGGAGAATCGCATGAAAATGAGTGGCGCAAAAATGGTAATTGAATCATTACATCAAGAAGGGGTAGAAGTTGTATTTGGATACCCAGGTGGTGCCATTATGAACGTCTATGATGAAATCTACAAGCAAAATTATTTTGAACATATTTTAAACAGACATGAACAAGCTTGTGTTATAGCAGCCGAAGGCTATGCTAGAAGTACTGGAAAAACTGGAGTTGCAATAGTAACTTCAGGTCCGGGATTTACAAATGCAATAACTGGTATTGCAGATGCTTATATGGATTCAATTCCAGTAGTAATAATTTCAGGACAAGTTCCAACAACAATTATTGGAACTGATGGTTTCCAAGAAATAGATGCAGTTGGAATTTCAAGACCATGTACAAAACATAACTATTTGGTAAATAAAATAGAAGATTTACCAAGAATAATAAAAGAGGCATTTCATCTAGCAAGTACAGGTAGACCAGGACCTGTTCATGTTGATATTCCAAAAGACATAACAGCACAAATAGGAGAATTTATATATCCTAGTGAAGTAAGTATGCCAACATATAAACCTACATTGAACTATAATAAAAAGCAATTAAAAAGAGCTATGGAAGCTATTTCAAATGCTAAAAAACCTCTTTTGTATGTTGGTGGTGGTGCTATTTTATCAAATTGTGGGTATGAAATTAGAGATTTAGCAAAAAAACTAAATATTCCAGCTGTTGAAACTTTGATGGCAAGAGGAGTTATGGGAGATGAAAATCCACTTTTCTTTGGAATGTTAGGAATGCATGGTGAATATGCTGCAAATATGGCAGCTCATGAGACTGATTTACTTATCTCTTTAGGTGCTAGATTTGATGATAGAGTTACGGGAAGACTTGACGAATTTGCGTCTAAGGCAAAAGTTATTCATATAGATATTGATCCTACAAGTATTGCAAAGCTTGTTGTTGCTGATTATCCAATTGTTGGTGATTTAAAACTTACAGTTGAAGCTATGATTGAAGATGCTGAAAATTATGATATAAATGATTTTTCAAATTGGGTTGAATTACTCAAGGACTATAGAGAAAAAGAGCCTTTAAGATATATTGATACAGATGATTTAATAAAACCTCAATGGCCAATTCAAAGAGTTGGAAAAATATTAGGAGATAATGCAATTATTTCAACAGATGTTGGGCAACATCAAATGTGGACTGCTCAATTTTTTCCATTTTCACATCCACGACAATGGATAACTAGTGGAGGTTTAGGAACTATGGGGTTTGGATTACCAGCTGCTTTAGGAGCTGCTAGAGCATTTAAAGGTACAAATAGAGTAGTTGTTAACTTTACAGGAGATGGATCTATTTTAATGAATATTCAAGAGCTTATGACTTGTAGTGAATATGAATTACCTGTAATAAATATTGTCTTAAATAACAACTATTTGGGAATGGTTAGACAATGGCAAACTATGTTTTATGAAAATAGATTAGCACAAACTGATTTAACTGCTCAACCAAAGTTTAAGATGTTAGCAGAAGCTTTTAACTGCTTAGGTTATACAGTTTCAACTAAAAAAGAGTTTGATGAAGCTTTTAAAGATGCTGTTGAGAAAAGAAAACCAGCAATGATTGAAGTAATTGTTGCAAGAAATGAAGAGGTATTACCAATGGTTCCAAACGGACATTCATTAAATGAGATGACTTTACTAAAAGGAGATAGATAATGAGTAATTTTAATAACTATTACAATAGTGAAACAATAAGACAAGTTATCTCTGTAGTTGTTTTAAATGAACACAATGTTTTATCAAGAATTGTTGGACTTTTTTCAGCACGTGGTTACAATATAGATTCTTTGACAGTTGCACCAATGGAAGATAGTCCATACTCAAGAATGACAATAGTAACAACTGGTGATAAAAGAGTGATAGATCAAATTGTAAAGCAGTTAAATAAATTAATTCCTGTTTTAAAAGTAAATGAACATAAAAATGTTATAGAAAAAGATACAGTTTTAATAAAGTTTTCAATAGATAATAACCTTGCAGATATAGATGTTATAGCAAGAGCATATCATGGAAGTATTCAAAATGTAACTCATGATTCAATCATAGTATCTGCAACAGATTCAAGTGATAGAATTATAAATTTTATAAAAGTTATGGAAAAATTTAACCCACTTGAAGTTGTAAGAAGTGGTATAGTTGCTATGGAGAGATAATTTATGAAATTACAAGTGATATTGGATTATTTAAATCTTCCTTGCGAGTGCAATATTGAGATTAGTGGTTTAAATGGTCTAAAAGATGCAAAAAATAGTGAGCTTAGTTTTTTAGAGAGCTCAAAATATGTAAGTATCTTAAAAGATACAAAAGCTGCAGCTGTTTTTGTAAATAAAGAGTTTGAACAAGAGGTTCCAGCTGGAACTATCGCAATAGTTTGTGATGAACCCTATATAAATTTAGCAAAAGCTAGTAAACTTTTTGCACCAAAACTTATTGAAAATGATGGAAATGAGCCAATAATTGGAGAAAATACAACAATTATGCCAAATGTACATTTAGGAAAAAATGTAGTTATTGGTAAAAATTGTACTATTATGTCTGGAAGTTTTATAGCAGATTGTGTAACTATTGGAAATAACACAATAATTTATCCAAATATTACAATTTATAGAGATTGTAATATTGGAGATGATTGTATTATTCACTCTGGAACAGTTATTGGAAGTGATGGTTTTGGTTTTGCTCACACAAAAGATGGAAAATATATCAAAATATATCAAAATGGAAATGTAATAATAGGAAATGATGTAGAAATTGGAGCAAATTGCACAATAGATAGAGCTGTTTTCTCATCTACTATTATTGAAGATGGTGTAAGAATTGATAATCTAGTTCACATAGCACATAACTGTAAAATTGGTAGAGGTTCTATTTTGGTTACTCAAGTTGGACTTAGCGGTTCTACAACTTTACAGCCATATGTGATTATGGGTGGACAAAGTGCTACTTCTGGACATCTAGAAATTGCTGCATTTTCTACTATTGCAGCTCGAGGTGGAGTTACAAAATCTATAAAAGAGCCTAAAAAAACTTGGGCTGGTTTTCCTTTGATTGAGCATAGAGATTGGCTCAAGCTTCAGGGAAAAATATCAAAATTACTAAAATAAAAGGATTTATTATAGCTAAGAAAGTCGTTTCATTAATTATTTTATTTATTATTTTATATTTTCAATTTACAACTTTAATTAGTACAAAGGATGTTGTAGGAAATGTTGGAGCTAGTTTTGCTAACTTCTCATTTAAGTATTTTTCATATTTATCTTATATTTATTTGCTTTTACTAATCTACCCTTTGTATCTTATAAATTTTAAAAAAGGACTTGATTATAGAGATTTAATCCTAAATATATCGGTAGTATTTCTATTTTTATTTATATCTTTGATTTTTCAAACTCTTTTGCTTGAAAATCCTTATGAAAGAGGAGAAATAGGTAATATTTTAGTAGATGCATTTACACCTTTTATTGGACAAGCGGGACTTTATATTTTTGTTTTGATAGGTTTTAGTATCTGTATTTTAATTCTTTTTGAAACTTTAAATATAACAATCGATGATTTAAAAAAGCTAAAAGGTAGAATAAAATTAAAACAAAACAGCCTAAAAAAAATAAATGAGCAAAAAGTAAATAATTACAAAATTGAACAAAGAGTTGAACAAAAAACATATCAAGAAAAACCAAAATCTGTTCCAAAACCAAAAGAAGAAAAAGTAATTTTTGAAAATCAAAAAATTTCAGAAGAAGAACTAATCTACAAAGAAGAAGAAGAGGAAGATATTTTTAGTGAACTTACAAATAACAATCAAAGCAATAATAATTTAATTGTTGATGAACTTGAAGAAAATGCAAAACTTCTAAGTGAGTTAGAGTTTGGAAAGACTGAAAAACCAAAAGATTTTATGCTTCCACCTACAAACTTCTTTCAAGAAGCACCAAAAGAGAATAAAACAAAAGTAAACGAAGCATTTATAGATAAAAAAATAGCAGATTTACTTGATAAACTTGCTATGTTTAAAATTGATGGAGATGTTGTAAGAACTTACACAGGACCAGTTGTTACAACTTTTGAGTTTAAACCAGCTCCAAATGTAAAAGTTTCAAAAATCTTAAGCTTACAAGATGACTTAGCAATGGCTTTAAAAGCCCAAACAATAAGAATTCAAGCGCCAATTCCAGGGAAAGATGTAGTTGGAATTGAAGTTCCAAATGAAGATACACAAACAATTTATCTAAAAGAGATGCTAGATAGTGAGATTTTTCAAAATTCAAAGTCTCCATTAACTATGATTTTAGGAAAAGATATTGTTGGAAAACCTTTTGTAACAGATCTTAAAAAACTTCCACATTTACTAATTGCTGGAACAACTGGAAGTGGAAAATCAGTTGGAATTAACTCAATGATTCTATCTTTACTATATAAAAATTCACCAGATAATTTGAGATTAGTAATGATTGATCCAAAAATGCTTGAGTTTTCTATGTACAATGATATTCCACATCTTTTAACTCCTGTTATTACGAAAGCTGTTGATGCAATTAATGCACTAGCAAATATGGTTGGTGAGATGGAAAGACGTTATACATTAATGGCAAAAACAAAAACAAAAAATATTGAAAATTTTAACGAAAAAGCACAAAAAGAAGGGCTTCCTACAATGCCTTATATTGTTGTAGTAATTGATGAGTTAGCCGATTTAATGATGACAAGCGGTAAAGATGTTGAATACTCAATCGCAAGACTTGCTCAAATGGCAAGAGCTAGTGGGATTCACCTAATAGTAGCAACTCAAAGACCAAGCGTTGATGTCGTAACGGGACTTATTAAAGCAAATTTGCCAAGCAGATTATCTTATAAAGTAGGGCAAAAAATAGATTCTAAAATTATACTTGATTCTATGGGTGCTGAATCTTTATTAGGAAGAGGAGATATGTTATTTACTCCTCCAGGAATGCCTGGACTTGTACGAATTCATGCTCCTTGGAGTACTGAAACTGAAATCGAAAAAGTTGTAGAGTTTTTAAAAGATCAAAGAGAAGTTGAATATGATATGAATTTTATAAAAGATAAAAATCTAGGTTCAAGTTCTAGTGGTTCAAAAGGTGCTAGAAATATTAGTGATGAAGATATAGTTTTGGATGATTTGTATGAAGATGCAAAAGATGTGATAATAACAGATAAAAAAACATCTATCTCATATCTTCAAAGAAGATTAAAAATAGGGTATAACAGAGCTGCAACGATTATAGAACAACTTGAGAAAACAGGTGTTCTAAGCGAAGTTGATGCTCGAGGAAATAGAGAAATTTTAGTTCAATAATTAAATAAAGGAGTTGATATGTGTTTTGAAAATAAAGTAGTATTTATTACAGGTGCAAATGGTGGTTTAGCTAAATCTTTTATTGAAGCTTTATTAAAAGAGAATGTAAAAAAAATATATTGTACAGCAAGAGATTTAGAAAAATTAGAAGAATTAAAAAAATTATCATTAAAAATAGAGACTTTTTCTTTAGATATTACAAAAAAAGATGACTTAGAAGAAATAGCTTCTAAAATAGAAAATATTGATTATTTAATAAATAATGCTGGTGTAAATAGCTTAAAAAAAGTTTTCGATGATACTAAAATTGATTTTGAAGTAAATCTTTTTGGAACACTAAACAGTTGTCAAATATTATCAAAAAAGTTAAATGAAAATGGCTCTATTGTGAATATTACTTCAATTTTAGCTTTAATAAATCTTCCTATCATGGGACTTTATTGTGCTTCAAAAAGTGCCTTGCACTCTTTAACACAAGCTTTTAGAGCAGAGTTACAAAAAGAAAATATAAAAGTGTATGAAGTTTTACCAGGACCAATCGATACAAATATGACAAAAGGGCAAGATATGCCAAAAAGTTCAACTTCTTATATAGTTTCAAATATTATAAATGGAATAAAAAATAATGAATTTGAAATTTATCCTGATGATTTTTCTAAAATGATAAAAAGAAGACTAAAAGATGACAAAGAAAATTTGGAAAAAGAGTTTTTAGACTCTTAATAAATACTTAAATAAGGTTAATTTTTAATTTTATTTAATCAAATCTTTTAAAATTATCATCTTCACTTCCATCTTTTTTTCTATTTTTAAATTTCCACATTGTAATAAAATATTTTAAGCTTACAAAAGTAAGAATAAAAGCAATTAAAAAAAATATAAAGTATGAAATAAACAATAATACTTCCACAAATAGACCTTTTCTAAGTTTTAATTAAATTTTATCAGAAATTCTCATACAATAAAAGGAAATTATGCTAGAATAAAGATATTTTATTTCAAGGAGTAATTATGAATACAAGTATAGTAGGAAGACATATAAAACTTACGGATGCAATAAAAGATTATATAAATAGTTCAATAGATACATTTAAAAAATATAACTTGGATATTATTTCAGTTACTTCTACGATTGTTGGAGATGAAAAAGCAAAAGGTTTTACTTTTGAATTCTCTTTAAATATTGCAAATATAGATACAGTTGTTATCAAGCAAAAAGATAAAGATTTATATACTGCAATTGATATAGCAACAGATAGAGTATCAAAAGTTTTAAGAAGACACAATGACAAAATAACTGCTCACAAAGCTACAAAATTTAGTGAAGCTGTTGAAGTAGAAGATGGTATAGCAAAAGAGCTTGAAAAATTTGAAGATGAGATTATACCTCAAAGATTAACTTCTTATAAGCCAATAGATATTGAAGAAGCTTTAGAAGAGTTGAAAAATTCAACTGCTTTGTTTAAAGTTTTTTATGACAAAGATGACAATATGAGAGTTCTTTACAAGGCAAATGCTGCTGGAAAATTTGGACTTTATTAATATAGAAAAAAGTATGCAAAAAGGTATTAGCTTTTGCTAGTACCTTTTTTAATTTATAAAAATAGGATTAGATAAAATTTATGGAAAAAAACTTAAAAAAAATTGCACTAATTGGGCAACCAAATGTTGGAAAATCATCACTTTTTAATAGAATAGCAAATAAAAGAATAGCTATTGTATCAGATGTTTCTGGAACAACAAGAGATGTAAGAAGACATGAGATAGAGATTATTGATAGAAGTGCATTGATTCTTGATACAGGTGGTATAGATGATACAAATGATGAAATTTTTTCAAATGTAAAAAAGAAGGCTGTAAAAACTGCAAAAGAGGCTGATATAATACTTTTTATTGTAGATGGAAAAAATATCCCAGATGATAAAGATAAAGAACTATTTTATGAGCTTCAAAGATTAGGTAAAGAGCTTGCTTTGATTGTAAATAAAATTGACAATGATAAAGAGCTAGAAAGGCTTTGGGAATTTTTTGAATTTGGAATAGGAGAAGAGAATCTATTTGGAATATCAGTTTCTCATAATCGTGGCACAAAAACACTTTATGAGTGGATTTATAAACATCTTCCTGAGAATCCTGAAACAGTTGCAAGAATGGAAGAAGAAAGAAGAAGAAAAGAGCTAGAAGATGAGTTCTTTGAACAAGATTTTGATAATAACGAAGATTTTTCGGCTGAGGGATTAGAAAAAATAGAAGAAGAATTTATTGTTGATGATACTTCAATAAATGTTGCTATTATCGGAAGAGTTAATGTTGGAAAATCATCTATCTTAAACTCTCTTGTTGGAATGGAAAGATCAGTTGTTTCAAGTATTGCAGGAACAACGATAGATCCTGTTGATGAGACTTTCTCTTACAAAGATAAAGAGATAACTTTTGTTGATACAGCAGGACTTAGAAGAAGAGGAAGTATTGAAGGCATAGAAAAATTTGCCTTAATGCGAACAAAAGAGATGTTAGAAAAAGCAAATGTTGCTTTAGTTATTCTTGATGCTTCAAGAGAACTTACAGATTTAGATGAAAAAATTGCTGGATTAGTTGATGAATATGGTCTTGGAACAATTATTGTTTTAAATAAATGGGATGAAAATATGGATACATTTCAAAAAATGGAAGAAGAAGTAAGAAGAAGATTTAGATTTTTATCTTATGCTCCAATCATAGCAGTTTCAGCAAAAACAGGAAGAAGTATAGATAGATTAAAAGATAAAATTATAGAGATTTTTGAAAACTATACACAAAGAATTCCAACTTCACAATTAAACAAAGTAATAGAAGAAGCAGTAATTAGACACTCTCTTCCAAGTCCAAATGGAGCATATTTAAGAATTTATTACTCTACACAATTTAGCTCAAGACCACCAAGAATTGCTTTAGTTATGAATAAACCACAACTTTTACACTACTCATATAAAAGATATTTAATTAACTTTTTAAGAGAAAAGTTTAATTTTGAAGGAACACCTATTCATGTTATTGCTCGTGGAAAAAATGATAAAATGGGTGATGAAGAGTATTTAGAAAGATAGGAAATTTTTTGACAATTAAAACTGTAAAAAATGATATTCTAGCTGGAATTACTGTTGCTATAGTCGCGCTTCCTTTAGCTTTAGCTTTTGGAGTTGTAAGTGGAGCAGGAGCTATTGCAGGACTTTATGGAGCTATTATATTAGGTTTTATTGCTTCTCTTTTTGGTGGAGTTTCTGTTCAAGTTTCAGGACCAACTGGTCCAATGACTGTAGTAACAGCAGCTGCAATTGCTACTTTTCCAAATGATTTTTCAACTGTTATGGCAATTGTATTTTTTACTGGAATTATTCAAATATCTTTTGGAATTGTTGATTTAGGAAAATGGATAAAATTTATTCCATATCCAATTATTTCTGGCTTTATGTGTGGAATAGGTGTTATTATAATAATTTTACAGATAAATCCACTTTTTGGAGCCAATACAAATAGTTCAATTGTTTATATAGTTACTCATCTTTTTGAAACATTTGAAAATATAAATTATGAAGCACTTTTTGTTGGTCTTATTACAATTTTAATAATGTTTTTAACTCCAAAAAGTATTACAAAAATAGTTCCAGCAGCTTTAATAGCTCTATTTTTTGTAACTATTTTATCTACGATATTAAACTTAAATATTGCAACAATAAGTGAAATCCCATCTAAATTACCAGATTTTATTTTCCCATCTTTTAATATTTTAGAATTAAGTAGTGTTCTTACTTTTGCTATTACATTAGCACTTTTAGGTTCTGTTGATACTCAATTAACATCTGTTTTGGTTGATTCAAAACTAAAAACAAATCATAATTCAAAAAGAGAATTAATTGCTCAAGGTATTGGAAATACTATGTGCTCATTTTTTGGTGCAATTCCAGGAGCAGGTGCAACTATGAGAACAGTTGTTAATATGAAAAATGGAGCAACAACTAGAATTTCTGGAGTTACTCATGCTATTGTATTACTTATAATAGCTCTATTTTTAGCTCCAGTTGCTTCAAAAATTCCTTTGGCACTTCTTGCTGGGATTCTTATAAAAGTTGGGTTTGATATTTTAGATTATAGATTTTTACAAATCATACAAAAAGTATCAAAAGATGATTTAATTATTATGATAACTGTATTTTTATTAACAGTTTTTGTAGATTTAATCATAGCAGTTGCTGCTGGAGTTTTCATCTCATCATTTATCGCTGTTTATCAAATATCAAAAAATATCAAAATTAAACACTATAAAGTTTTTATAGATGAGAAAAATATAGATATTATAAAAGTAAAAGGAGCTTTATTTTTTGCGACAGCAATACTTCTTGAGAGAGTTCTAAACAAAGCTAAAAGCGAAAAAATGGTCATTGATTGCACAGAAGTTAGTTATTTAGATATGTCTGCTATATTCAAACTTGAAGATATTATAGAAAAATATCAAGAAAAAAATATTGAGATTATTTTGGTTATAAAGTATACTCATAAAAGAAGATTGTTGAAAATAGGTAAAATTTTTAATAACATAAAGATATACAGAATACTAGAACATGCAAAAATACATATAAAAGAAGAGTTAAAAAATGAGCAAAATATATCTACTAAATGAGCAAAAATTTGATGGAGTAGAGAATCTTGAAGTTTTTGAGATAGAGTATTTAAAATTTGATTTAGATTTAAAAAAATATGATGCCTTAGTTTTTACATCAAAAAATGCTATTTTTTCACTAGAAGAAAATGGTATAAATTGGAAAAGTATTCCATCTTATGTAATAGCTCCAAAAACAGCAGATATTGCAAAAAAATTTGGTGCAAATATAGCTTTTATTGGGTTTAGTGGTCATGGAAATGATTTTGCAAATGAATTAATACCATATTTAAAAAATAAAAAAACTCTATATGTAAGAGCATTAAAAACTGTATCAAATCTTACAAATATTTTAAAAGAAAACTGTATAAATATAGATGAAATAATAGCATACAAAACATCTTGTAATAAAAAAGAAAGAAAAGCTTTAGATAAAAACTCTACAATTATTTTCACTTCACCATCTAGTGTTGAGTGTTTTTTTCAAAAATATAGCTGGGAAGATAGCTTTAAAGCAATAGCAATAGGTAAAACAACAGCTTTATATCTTCCAAAAAATATAAAGTGTGAAATAAGTTCTATCACTAGTGTTGAGGAGTGTGTTAAACTAGCTCTTAAAGATTAGTTTAATCACAATTTTAAATTTTTTTAGATAAAATAATCAATTCTAAGTAGTACGGGATTTCCATTACTTGCGGGTCCGATAATATTTTATTTTATACAAATTTGTAGTTTATACTGTGTGCAGCATCTCCTTTGGTTTTTGCTCCTAAAGTATTTCTCTTGTATATATACTTGGCTTTTAGGGCCACCTTTATGGTTATCGGCTACTTGGATTTTAAAAATTAAAGGGAAGAATAATGAATATATTAATACTTGGAAGTGGTGGTAGAGAGTACTCTATTGGACTTGCACTAAAAAATGAAAAATCTCACAATTTATACTTTATGCCAGGAAATGGTGCAACTTCTAATTTAGGAAAAAATATTAATATTACTGATTATGAAAAACTAGCAATTTTTTCAAAAGAAAATAGTATAGATTTAACAATTGTTGGACCAGAAGGTCCACTTGTAGATGGTGTTGTTGATATATTTAAGAAATACGAATTAACTATATTTGGACCTTCAAAAGAAGCAGCTCAGCTTGAGGGTTCAAAAGCTTATATGAAAAATATATTAAAAAAATACAATATACCAACAGCAGCATTTATAGAAACATCAAATAAACAAGATGCTTATGATTTTATTGATAATATGAAAAATCTTCCAATAGTTGTAAAAGCAGATGGTCTTTGCGGTGGAAAAGGTGTAATAATAGCTCAAAGTAAAGAAGAAGCTAAAAAAACAGTTGATGATATGTTAAGCGGAAGTAGTTTTGGAGAAGCTGGTGAAAAAGTTATTGTTGAAGAGTTTTTAGATGGTTATGAACTTTCAGTATTTGCAATTTGTGATGGTGAAAATTACAAAATACTTCCAGCTGCGCAAGATCACAAAAGAGTAGGAGATGGTGATACAGGACCAAATACTGGTGGAATGGGTGCTTATGCTCCAACTCCACTTATAAATGATGAGATTTATAAAAAACTTGAAGATAGAGTAATTAAACCTACGCTAAAAGGAATGCAAGAAGAAAATGCTCCTTTTGAGGGAGTTTTGTTTGTTGGAGTTATGGTTGTAAATGGTGAGCCAATAGTTCTTGAATATAATGTTAGATTTGGAGATCCTGAGTGTGAAATTTTAATGCCTCTTATTGAGTCAAAAGTTTCTGATTTATTCTATTATGGAGCAACAAAACAACTCGATAAACTTGATATTATAATAAAAAATGAATTTGCGGTTGGAGTTGTAATGGCTAGCGAAAACTATCCATATAGTGCTAGTGCTCACTCTATTATAACTATTGATAATATTGTGGATAGAGATTTACTTGATAACTCACATATCTCATTTGCTGGGGTTGAAGAAAAAGATGGAAAACTTTTGGCAACAGGAGGAAGAGTTTTGGTTTGTGTTGGAGTTGGAAAGAGTATAAAAGAAGCAAGAGATAGAGCTTATTTATTATCTTCGGAAGTTCATTTTGATGGAAAAAAATTTAGAAGTGATATTGCATATCAAGCTTTAAAGAACTAAAATGCAAGAGCAAAATAATACCTCAAACTTACAGTTAGCAACTCTTAGAAGTAGGGCATTGGCTTTTATTATAGATGATTTGATTGTAACTTTACTAATTTGTCTTATTTATTGGAATAGCATAGTTGCTGTAAGTGACAGTCAAGAGGCTTTAATAAATCTAATGCAAACAACTTTTGTAGTGCCTTTAATACTATTAAAGCTTATATATCATACTTTTTTTATTTGGTATTATGGGCAAACTTTAGGTAAAAAAATATTAAAAATTAGAGTAATAGATGCTAATTCTTGGGAAAGAGTTAGCTTTTTTTCATCTTTTTTAAGAAGTTTAGGAAGAGTTGTGTCTGAAATGTTTTTTTACATAGGATTTTTAATAGGATTTTTTACTGAAGGTAGAAGAACTTTTCATGATTTTACTGGTAAAACGTTGGTAGTAAATGCATAAAATAGTTATTTCATTAGCTTTAGCTTCATTTTTAATTCAAGTAAATGCACAAGAATTAAATATGGAAAAATTACAACTTGTTGCAAAAGATGTTGATACAAAAAATAACATTATAACTGCAATTGGTGATGTTGTTGCATACTCTGCAACATATTATTTAAGTTCTGATAAGATGGTTTATGATAAAGAAAAAGAGATTTTAGAACTTTTTGATAATGTATTAATTATCAAAGATAATAAAATTCAAACTCAAAGTAACTACGCTTATGTAGATATGAAAAATGATATTATAAATCAAGACCCAGTATTTTTAATGGATAATACTTCAAATATTTGGTCAAACTCAAAAGAGGCAAATAAGGATAAAGATGTAATAACTCTTGAAAACTCTATTTTATCTTCTTGTGATTGTATTGATCCAATTTGGAGCATTAGGTCATCAAGTAGTGATTATGATACTGAAGCTATGTGGATGAATACTTATAACCCTAGACTTTATGTAAAAAATGTCCCTGTTTTTTATCTTCCATATTTTGGTTTTCCAACAGATACAACTAGACGAACAGGGCTTTTACTTCCAACTATGGGATATTCAAGTAGTGAAGGTTTTTTATATTCACAACCAATATTTATAGCTCCTGCTGATGATTATGATATTGAGTTAATTCCTCAAATAAGAACACAAAGAGGATACGGAAGCTACGCAAATTTTAGATATGCCGATAGTCCTGATAGTATGCTTAATGTAAAAACAGGATATTTTAAAGAGTTTGATAACTATAGAAAAGAAGAAAAACTTGAAAATAGCGAACATTATGGTTTAGATATTGATTATGAGAGAAAAAATATTTTCGCAACAAAAAAAGAGCATCAAGATGGAGTTTTTACTTCAATTAGATACTTAAATGATATTGAATATATAACATTAAAAGAACAAGAGGATAATTTAGGGACTGATAAAAAAGTAGAGTCTAAAATAAACTATTTTTATAATACACCTGAATATTATGGTGGAGTTTATGGGAAATACTATGTAGATGCTTCAAGAAAAACAAATGATAATACTTTGCAAGAGTTGCCACAAATTCAGCTTCACTCATATAACAAAGAGTTGTTTTTAGAAAACCTTATATACTCTATAGATACAAAAGCACAAAATTTCACAAGAAAAGAGGGCTTAAATGCAAAAATCTATGATATAACTGTTCCTATTAGTTATACAAAAAATATTTTAGATGATTATATGTATTTAGGCGTTGAAAATAAAACTATCTTAACTCAGTATGATTATAGTAACTCTTTGTATAATAATTTAAGATATGAGAATGGAACTTTAATCCAAAATACAACCTCTTTTATTGTTGGGACAGACTTAATAAAGCCATATAATGACTATATTCATACTTTAAACTTAAATGCTAGTTATGATGTACCTGAAAATATAAGAAAAGATGGAGACTTGTACAATATAACAGTAAAAGAAAATCAGCCACTAAAATATGATGAATTAAGTGTTTTTCCAACTCTACAAAGTCAAAAAACAATAAAATTATCTTTAAATCAGTCAATTTATGATAAGGATAATTTAAAACAGTTTATAAATCATAAAATGTCGCAATCTATTTTATATAACAGTTTTGATGAACCAAAATTTCAAGATTTAGATAACTATGTAAAGATAAATCATGATTATGGTTCAATATCTGGAAAAGTTGTTTATAATATGAATGATAACAAAGTTGTTGAAGGAAGTTTTGATAACTCATTAAGTTACGAAGATTTAACTTTTAGTGCTGGTTATTATTATACTAAAAAAACAGATAATGAGTTTAACACAAGAGATGATTTAGAATCATATAGATTATCAACTTCTTATAAATTAGCGAAAGATTACTCTATAAAATATTATGAAAACTATGATTTACAAGAAAAAACAAGAAATAGACAAGGAATAGGGTTGAATATAGATGATAGTTGTTGGAATTTAGATTTACTACTTGAAAAAGAGATAACTCCTAGAAGTAGATATGTTGAAAGTACAAGAAGTTATGATAGTCATGAACAAACTATTGTATATGCAGTTTTAATGCTAAAACCAATTGGTGGAATAAGACAAAAATCTATAGTTAAAGATAGCGATAAGTAATAATGAGTAAAGATAATATATATTTTAAAAATAGAGAAGAAGCAGCTTATAAACTACTGGAAATATTACCAATAGATAGTATGAAGCTTGAAGAGTGGACAGTAATTGCTTGCTCATATGGTGGTTATGAAATTGCAAAAATATTAGCAGATAGTTTGGATGCAGAATTTGATATTATGTTTAATGAAAAAATTTATGCACCACAAAATGATGATTGTGAAATAGCAGTTGTAACAGAACTAGAAGAAGTTTTAATACATGAAGAGTTAGTTAAAGCTTTTAATATAAATCTTGATTCAATATATACTATGTCAAAAGAGATATATAAAAATAATATAAAACCAATAGCATATAGATTTAGAAATGGTGAGAAATTTCAAAATCTAGCTGGAAAAAATGTTTTAATTGTAGATGAAGATATAAATGTTGGTTTAGTTATGATGGCTTGTATAAAAACTATTATAACTCAAAAAGTAAAATCTATAAGTGTAGCAACTCCAATACTATCAACTGCTAGTATAAAAGCAATCGATAGTATTACAGATGATTTATACTATATAAAAAGTCTTGATCATTTTATTGAGGCAGAGTATTATTATGATACTTTTGAAGAGATAACGTATGAAGATATAAATAGAATTAAAAATGAAGGAAAAGAAAAAGAATGATAATAAAATGTGAATTAGAGCTAAATCAACAAAAAGAGATTTTTGAGTTTAATAAAATTGCTAAACAAGCAAATGGTGCAGTATTGGCAAAGATGGGTAATGCAGTTGTAATAGCTGCGGTTGCTAGTGAGTTTGATAATCCAGTAAGTGAAGATTTTACTCCGCTTACTGTGCAATATATTGAAAAAACATATGCTTCAGCAAAACTTCCTGGTGGATTTATCAAAAGAGAGGGAAAACCTAGCGATTTTGAAACATTAACTTCAAGAGTAATAGATAGAAGTTTAAGACCACTTTTTCCAAAAGGTTTTGTATATCCAACAACAATAACTGTAATGGTTGTAAGCGCTGATAAAAATGTAGATTTACAAACATTGGCACTAAATGCAGCAAATGCAGCACTTTATACTTCAAATTTACCTATTAAAAAATCTGTTTGCGGTGTAAGAGTTGGAAAAATTGATAATAAACTTGTAATAAATCCAACAAAAGATGACTTAGAAAATTCTACTTTAGATTTATATATAGCTGGTTCAAAAGATGAATTGCTTATGATTGAGATGAAAACTATTTCATCTTTAAATGATTCAATTCACTCTACTAATGAGATGGAAGAAGAAACTTTAATAGAAGCAATAGCTTTTGCTCAAGAAGCCTTAAAAAAAGCAAATATAGCTTATGAGACAAATTTTGAGAAAGCTTGTAAAATAAAAGCTAATGTAGAATTAGTTGAGTTTAAAATTGAAAAAGAAGTAATTGATTATGTAAGAAATAATTTCTCAAATGATATACAAGATGCTATCAAAAAACTAGCAAAAAGTGAAAGAGCAGTTGAGTTAAAAGAATTAGCAAAAAGTATATCAAAAAATGATTATTGCACTACAAATGAATTTGAATTTAAAATAATTTTTGAAGCTGTTAATATTGTAAAAAGAGAATTAGTTCGAGCTATGATAGTAAATGAAAAAATTAGAGCAGATGGAAGAGGTCTTAAAGATGTAAGACCAATAAGTATTGAAACAAATATTTTACCATCAGCACACTCTTCTTGTCTTTTTACTAGAGGTGAAACGCAAGCATTGGTTGTAGGAACTATTGCTGGAGCAAAAGATGGACAAATGTATGAAGTTTTAACAGATAAATCAACTTCTATGGAAAATCTTATGGTACATTATAATTTCCCTGGATTTAGTGTTGGTGAAGCAAAACCAATTTTTAATGTAGGAAGAAGAGAATTAGGTCATGGAAATCTAGCAAAAAAAGCACTAGAATCTACAATAAATAAAAACTTTAAAGATACTTTTAGAATAGTTTCAGAAATTTTAGAATCAAATGGTTCTTCTTCTATGGCAACTGTTTGTGGTGGTTCATTAGCACTTAAAGCTGCGAATATTCCAATTTCAGATCTTGTAGCAGGTGTTGCTATGGGAATGGTTGTTGAAGGTGATAAATACTCTGTTTTAACTGATATTATGGGACTTGAAGATCACGATGGAGATATGGATTTTAAAGTTGCTGGAACTTCAAAAGGTATTACAGCTTTACAAATGGATATAAAACTTGGTGGAATTGAGTTAAATGTTCTCAAAGAAGCTCTTTTACAAGCTCAAGAAGGTAGATTACATATTTTGAATATTATGGAAGAAGCTAGTACAAATATAGTTTCAAGTCCTGCTTTACCAAAAATTGAAGAGTTTGAAGTTGATAGTTCTAAAATGATGGTTATTATTGGAAAAGGTGGAGCTACAATTAAAGAGATTATTGAAAAATACTCTGTAAATATAGATTTAGATAGAGACAATGGGATTGTAAAGGTAAGTGGAGAAAATTCTTCTAAAATAACAGAAGCAAGTAATTTTATAAAAGAGTTGGTTAACAATGCAAGCTCATATAAATCACCAGCAAAAATCGATTTTGAAAAACTTTATAGTGTAGATGAAATTGTTTCTGGAAAAGTTGAAAGAATAGTTGATTTTGGTGCATTTATTCTTCTTGCAAAAGGCGGAGAAGGGCTTTTACATATATCTAAAATTTCAAAACAAAGAGTAGAAAAAGTAACTGATATTCTATGTGTTGGACAAGAAATAGATGTAAAAGTTCTAAAAATCCAAAAAGATAAAATAGAACTAGGTTTAAATTAATATTAATTAATTTTGTGTTACGATGGGAAAAATTTTAAAATGAATAAAATCAAGGGGCTCATATATGGCTAAACTTTTAATAGTAGATGATTCTACAATGCTCAGAGACATGTTAAACTATGCTTTAAATGAGGGTGGTTACACAGATGTGGTTGAAGCAGTTGATGGAGTAGATGGTCTAGCTAAGGCAAAAAATACAAATTTTGATTTAATTATTACAGATGTTAATATGCCAAATATGGATGGTTTAACCTTAATTGGTGAACTTAGAAAAATTCCTCAATATTTAAAAACACCAATTTTAGTTTTAACAACTGAAAGAAGTGATGAGATGAAAGCTAAAGGTAAATTTGCAGGAGCTACTGGTTGGATTGTTAAACCTTTTGTTCCAGATCAGCTTTTAAAAGCTGTAAATATAGTGCTAAGTAGATAAATCAAAAAGGGGAGACTTAAATTATGTCATTTGATATTTCAAAATATAGAGAAATGTTTTTAGAGGAAGCAGCAGAGCTTTTTGAGTCAGCTGATAATGTTTTGTTAGCTGCTGAAAACAATGGAAGTTTAACAGATGATGAAATGGGACAACTTTTTCGTGATGTTCATACATTAAAAGGTAGTGGTGCTTCTGTTGAATTAGCTTTTTTTGCTGAATTTACACATGATGTTGAAAACTTAATGGACAAATTAAGAAGTCATAAAATTGAATATAAACCAGAGATGGCTGAAACTTTAATAGATGGACTTGATGTAATGAAGG
The DNA here is from genome assembly GCF_003660105.1 of Aliarcobacter cryaerophilus ATCC 43158. Lineage (NCBI taxonomy): Bacteria > Pseudomonadati > Campylobacterota > Epsilonproteobacteria > Campylobacterales > Arcobacteraceae > Aliarcobacter > Aliarcobacter cryaerophilus. Next base: position 973,425 of record NZ_CP032823.1, on the reverse strand, counting down.
AAATTTTAGAATTAGAAGTATCAAACCAGATCAATAGAGAAAAATTTCAAGATCTAACAACTTCTTTACTAGAAGAGCTTAGGGCATATTCAAATGCTAGCATTACTACTAAAACAGTTGAATTAAAACAAGAACCAGCTCCTCAAAATGTTACAGTATTAGAAAAAACAAATAATCAAATTTCTGATCAAAAAGAACACTTTGGTTTCTTTAATGATGATTTAAATAATCAAAGAGATATGAAAGATATGCCTTTTGGTATTTTTGAAGATGATGATATTGATGATAAAAATATTGGCTTTTATGATGAAGAACTTGAAAATATATCAAATAATACAGATGATAATAAATTCAAAATTGATGAGAATAAAGAAAATTTTGGTTTCTTTGATGGTATGGAAAAAATTTCTCCAAATTCTGTTATGGAAACAAATGATATTGAATCTGAAATTTCTAATGATAATAAAATAGATACTCAAAATAGAAAAGAAGTAGCATCTGCACCAACTGCTAGAAGAGTTAAAGAAAATAGTGATGATGGTGAGAAAAAATCTATATCAAATAATAATAATAGTATCCGAGTAAATCTTGATAAAATTGATTTATTAATGAATAATGTTGGGGACTTAGTTATTACAAATGCTATGCTTACACAATTTTCATCAACTATCGAAGAGACTAAAACTAGAGGTTCTGTTTTAGAAAGACTAGAACTTCTTGAAAGACATATTAGAGATATGCAAGATAGTATTATGAGTATTAGAATGGTTCCTATGGATTCTATTTACTCAAAATTCCCAAAAGTAGTACGTGATATATCTAAAAAACTTGGTAAAAAAGTCGAATTTAAACATTATGGTGATAATGTTGAAATAGATAAAGCTATGATTGAAGGATTAACAGATCCTTTAATGCATATTATTAGAAACTCTTTAGACCATGGTATTGAAATGCCTGAAGATAGAGTAAAATCTGGCAAAAGTGATACAGGAACTATTAGTATTTCAGCAGAACAAGCAAATGGTCAAATGATAATTACAATTGAAGATGATGGAAAAGGTGTTGATAGTGAAAAAGTTGCTCAAAAAGCACTAGAAAAAGGTCAAATTGATGAAAATCAATTTGCTAGTATGTCTCACAATGATAAAGCTCTTTTGATTTTTGGAGCAGGGCTTTCAACAGCTGATCAAATAACTGATATTTCAGGTCGTGGTGTTGGAATGGATGTTGTAAAAACAAATATTCATAAATTAGGTGGAATAATTAAACTTGATACAGAATTAGGAAAAGGTACAGTTATTACAATTATGCTTCCTTTAACTCTTGCAATTCTTGATGGTCTTGATATAAGAGTTGGGGATCAAAAATATATCTTACCTCTTAGTTCTATTGTTGAATCACTTCAACCAACAGCTAATATGATTAAAAAAATTGGTGATGGAACTCAAGATTTGTTAATGTTGAGAGAAGAGTTTATTCCTGTAGTTAAACTTCATCAACTATTTGGGCTTAAAAAAAGTTTTGAAAAACTTGAAGATGGTATGTTAATAGTTGTAAAATCAGGAAATACTAAAGTTGCTCTATCTATTGATGAGTTTTTAAATCAACACCAAGTTGTTGTTAAACCTCTTGATAAAAACTTTAGAAGTGTTCAGGGAATTGGTGCGGCAACAGTTAGAGGAGATGGAAGTATTGGGCTTATTCTTGATGTTTTAGGAATAATAGATGCTCAAATTAAAATAGAAAAAGATATGAATGCAACAAAAAGAGCCTCTTAAGAAATAATTATGGCATATACAACACAAGATGTACATGAAAAAATAAAAAAACTTCTTTATTCTCTAACAGGAATTACTCTTACAGAGAATAAAGATATTATGATTTCAAATAGAATAGATAAACTAAAAAGAAATTGTAATAATTATGGTGATATTATGGAACTTTTAGAATCTGTTGAAAAAGGAATAAATGTTACAGAGTTTATCAATACTTTTACTACAAATAAAACTCATTTTTTTAGAGAAGAGTTTCATTTTGAAGATTTAAGAGATAGAGTTCTTCCTACTTTTTCAAAAAATAAAGAGAATATATCTATCTGGTGTTCAGCATCTTCAACAGGAGAAGAGCCTTATTCTATTGCTATGACTGTCTCAGAAGCAAATAAGGCACTATCTTCAAATATTAAAGCAAATATAATAGCAACAGATATCGATACTAGTGTTTTACAATATGGAGCTGATGGAATTTATAGATACTCGAAATCATCAAAAGAGTTCCCCTCTTGGATTAAACCTCAAAACTATTTTAAAAGAAGAGTACAGAAAAATTTATCAGGAGAAGAAGTTTTAATAAAAGTAAATGATGAGTTAAAAAGAATGATAACTTTTCATATAATGAATCTAAACAATGATAGTTATCCCTTTTCAAATCATCAATTTGATGTAATTTTTTGTAGAAATGTTTTAATATATTTTTCAGTAGAAGATCAAAATAATATTTTAAGAAAACTATTTAAACACCTCAAAATTGGTGGAACTTTATATCTAGGACACTCTGAAAATCCTCAAGATTTAATACATTATGTAAAAAGAGTAGGGCAAAATATTTTTGTTAAAGAGAAAGATTTAATATGATTACTATTGGTAGAAAAGATGGGAACATAGAAAAACTATCTTTATCAAAAATAACTCAAAAAACAAAAGGTTTTCCTACTCATACAGTTATTGGTGGTGAGTTTGCTGTAACTCCAGATAGTGATGATATTGCCTTAAAAACTCTTCTTGGTTCTTGTGTTGCCTTAATGTTTTATGATAGAAAAAAGAAGATAAAAGCAATGAATCACTTTTTACTACCTGATACAAATGATAATTCAAATGATATGAAGTATGGACTATATTCAGTTGAAGCTATGTTAAATGAGATGTATAAGTTAGGTTGCTCAAAATCTGATATTGTTGCTAAAATATCAGGTGGTGCTGATATTATGAATTTAAATCTAAAAAATTCAATAGGATCAAGAAATGTTGAATTTGCAAAAGAGTTTTGTCATAAAGAAGGTTTTAGGGTAATATCTGAGCATGTAAGAGGAGAGCATGGAAGATTGATACTTCTTGCTGATAACTTTGAAACTTTTATTAAAGTTACTCAAAAAACTGAAACAGATAGTAAAATTCTATCAAATGAGAAATCATTACAAATTGAAATCTCTAAAGCTCCAGTTATCAAAGAGTACACAGGTGCAGTTGAGCTATTTGGTACAAATAATAAGAAAATTGAACAAACTATGGAAATTGAACTTTTTTAAAAAATATTTTAGGATAAAAAATGTACACGGTATTAGTAATTGATGATTCTGCCTCTATGAGACGAATTTTAAAAGATATGATAAACTCTATTGATGAATTTGAAGTAGTTGCAGTTGCAAATGACGCTTACGAAGCTAGAGAAAAAATCAAAGAGTATGAACCTGATTTAGTTACTATTGATATAAATATGCCAAAAATGGATGGAGTTACATTTTTACGAAATTTAATGAGACTTCACTCTATGCCAGCAGTTGTAATTTCGGGAGAAAGCGTAAGGGGAAGCGATATTTTTGATGATGGTGCTGTTGGATTTATTCCTAAACCAAACTCTGGAGAGAGTATGGCATCTTTTGAATCAAGAATAAAAGATACTCTTTTAAGCCTTACTTTTTTACTAAAAAGATATACACTAAAAAAACCAGCTCCTTTAAAAAAAGATTATAAGCCAACACCAACACCCGATTATAAAGTTCATCCAGATGAAGTTATTCCTTTAAGAGCTGCAAAATTTGGAGGACAAAAACTAATAGCTATTGGTTCATCAACAGGTGGGGTTGAGAGTTTATTGAAAGTATTTAGTAGGCTACCATCTGATTTACCACCAATTGTTATGACACAGCATATTCCATATGGATTTTCAAACTCTTTTGCTTTAAGATTAAATGATCATTCAGCTGTTGAAGTTTGTGAAGCGAAAGATGGTCAAATTCTAGAATTTGGACATGCTTATTTGGCACCTGGAAATATGCATTTAACTATTGAAAAAGTAGGAAATGAGTTAAGAACAAAACTTCTTGATACAAAGAAAGTAAGTCAGCACAAACCAAGTGTTGATGTATTATTTAGATCTGTAAACAATAGTGTAGGGGGAAGTGCTATGGCTGTTATGATGACAGGAATGGGAGATGATGGAACAATTGCTATGAAAGAGCTTTTTGATAATGGAGCATATACTGTTGCACAAAATGAAGCTACTTGTGTTGTTTTTGGAATGCCTATGAAAGCAATACAAGCAGGAGCTGTAAAAGATATAGTTCCTTTAGATGAAATTGCTGATTATATAATAGCTTTTTCAAAAGGTAAAGTTAGATAAATTATTTAATATAGAACATTAACTTTAAGAGATGTTCTATTTTGAGTAAATCAAAAATATATTAGTATTGAAAACTATAATTTTCAAACTAATATTAATATCACTTTTGCTATACTCTCATATAAATTAATCCTAATATTTAGAAGGTTCTATATGAGATATGAATTAGATTTTAAGAACAGTTTTAAAGATAGTATGCTTTTTTGGATAGAGAGATTTATAAGATATAAATTAACAAGTCTATCAAATCGACAAGTATCAAATAAAGATAAACTAGCTTTTATTATTCAAAGTTTAGTAAAAGGTACAAAATCAATTGAAGAGCTTGATATTTTAGTAAAAGAAGCTAGAAATATTGGCTTAAATGGAATAAATACATATTTTAATCCTCTTTTAAAACTATATAACTATACAAATAATTTAGGTTTAGCTTCTCTTAAAGAGATTGATGAAGAGTTGTTAAGTGATTTTTTAGCTAGCCAAACTAGTTCACTATCAGATGCTTCTAAAAAAAACCATCGTATCGCCCTACTATCTTTATTTTCGTACATAGATAAACAAAATGAAAATCAAGATGGAAGCTCATATTTATTTAAAATAGAGTTAAAAAATTGGGGTGGATTAAGTGGAAAAAGTGGTTCAAAACTCCCCTCTTTTATGAATAAAGAGGAGATTGATAGATTTTTATCTGCTATTAATAATTTTGAATTTTCTGATAATACAGCTTATAGAAATCGACTTATAATAAAAATAATAATATATACTGGAATTAGAGTTAGTGAGATGTTAAATCTCAAATTAAAAGATATTTTTAATGAAAAAGATGTTTATATGCTTCAAATTCGTGGAAAAGGAAATAAACCAAGAGTTGTTATGATTAAAAAGTATATTATTGAACATGAACTACAAAACTGGCTAACTCAAAGAGTTTGCAACAGTGATATTTTGGTTTGTAATCAAAAAGGTGAACGATTAACTCAAGCTTATATTAGTCGTATTGTTGAAAGTATTTTAACAAGTGTTGGTATTAGAAAAGAGAAAAATGGAGCACATATGCTACGTCATAGCTTTGCAACTTTACTTTACTCAAAACACCATGATTTAATACTTGTTCAAGAAGCTTTAGGTCATGCAGATATAAATACAAGCAGGATTTATACTCACTTTGATAAAGAAAGACTAAGAAAGACTACAGATATTTTTTAACTTAATATTGTTTTATCAATAATTGGATAAAATAATAACTTTATTATAAAATTAACATATTTTTGGAGATTAAAATTGATTGAAATTGACTATTATGAGCTTTTAGAGATTGAAAAAACATCTGATAAAGCAACAATAAAAAAAGCATACAGAAAATTAGCTATGCAGTATCACCCTGATAAAAACCCAAATGACAAAGAAGCTGAAGAGAAATTTAAATCTATAAATGAAGCTTATCAAGTCTTAAGCGATGATGATAAAAGATCTTTATATGATAGATACGGAAAGTCTGGTTTAGAAGGTCATGGTGGACGAAGTTCTGGTTTTGGTGGTTTTGATGATTTAGGTTCTATTTTTGAAGAGATGTTCGGTTTTTCAAGAAATCATAGCAAAAAAGAGAGAAAAACTTATAACTATAATCTTGATACTGCCGTTGAAGTTAAATTAGAGTTTAATGAAGCAGTATTTGGTTGCAAAAAAGAGATAAACTATAAATATAAAACAGCTTGTAAGCCTTGTAATGGTACTGGTGCAAAAGATAGTAAGATTGAAAACTGTAAAACTTGTGGTGGAGTTGGACAAGTTCACACAAGACAAGGTTTTATGACATATGCACAAACATGTCCAACTTGTAGTGGTAGTGGACAATCAAAAGCAAACTCTTGTAAATCTTGTAATGGAAATGGTTTTGAAGAGATTAAAGGAAATTTCACTGTTGATATTCCAGAAGGTGTAAATGATGGAATGAGAATAAGAGTTTCAAATAAGGGAAATATAGCACCAAATGGACAAAGAGGAGATTTGTATCTTCAAACAAAAGTAAAAGAAGATAGTCACTTTGTAAGACATGATGATGATATATATTTTGAAGCCCCTATTTTCTTTACTCAAGTAGCTTTAGGAGCAAAAATAAAAATTCCTAGCCTAAAAGGTGAATTAGAGCTTGAAATACCGAAAAATGTAAAAGATAAACAACAATTTACTTTTAAAAATGAGGGTGTGAAAAGTGTTCAAGGATATGGAAAAGGAGATTTAATTGTTCAAATAAAAATAGAGTATCCAAAATCTTTAACAAATGAACAAAAAGAGCTTTTAGAAAAACTTCAAGATAGTTTTGGAGTAGAAAGTACTCCTTCTGAAATAAAATTTGAAGGAATGTTTGATAAAGTTAAGAAGTGGTTTTCATAAATTGTAAAATATACACAAGGAGCAAAAAATGAAATTTGAATATGTTGGATATAGACCTGTTATTAGCCACCATGGAATTACTTTTAAGCAAGGAAAAGATGATAAATTTATTTATTTACCTTATGTTTATGAAATATTAAATGCATTAAATCACGAATATACAACAAATAAAAATAAATATTCAAATAGTATAAATCTTGATAATTCAAATATTGACAAACTATATAAAGTTGTTGAAATATATTTTCCAAATATTGAAAAATCTATAGAAGATAAGCTAAAAAAATATAAAGAGCATTTAGAAGAAGAGAGAGAAAATATAATTTCAAGACCACACTTAAGTGATATAGAAAAAAATATATTTCTTTCAAATCTTGATTTAATGAAAAACTATAGAGTAAATAGAGCAAAAAATAAAATATTCTATTATTTTGCAATAGCAACTATTGCGGAAGTAATAAAAGAAAAAAGAATTAAAGAGCTAGACATTCCATACCATAATAAGTTTTGGCATGTTTTAAATACACTTCAAGGTGTTTTGAGTTCTGAAAAAATATCTAGTAATATAAAAGCTGTATATTTTGATACAAAACTAGAGCTTAAATTTACTACATCTTTATCTTAAAACTGTTTTATAATATCAAGATTTTTTTTATCTAAATCTTGATATTTTTCCATTATATTTTTATATTCTAATTCATAATTTTTATATAAAAAAGAGTATTTTTCCTCATTTTTATACTTATTTGAGCCTTTTTTTGAATTTGAATATAAAACACTTATAAAATCAAAAGAGTTTAATTCAAGTAAAATATCATCTAAATCTTCTTTTTTTATACTTGATTGGTTTGAACTATTTAATCTATATTCAATTGATTTATGAAGTAAATCAAATAAAGAGCTAGAACCAAAGCTATTTTTTGATTTTAAATAGTTATTTTTATCACTATATTTATTACTTAAATACTCAAATCCAATATCAAAAGTCTTTCCTAAAACTGTATCAAATAAAATATTTGCTAATTTTTAATCATTTGTAAAAAGTGTAGTTAATCGAAGGTTTTTTGCTAAATTTTTTTTCTCAACATCTTCAAAAAGCTCATCAATCTCTTTTAGTGTAATTCCATTTATATTTGAAAAAGTTAATGAGTCATCTCTTTTTTTATCTTTATTTAATATATTTTCAACACTATTTGAAAATATATTGTCTATATTTTTTTCTAAAATATTGTTTGCATTTGTTTTCAATATTAAAACATCGTAGTTTGAGCTTATCATTTATTAAAACCAAAATATAAAAAATGTTGCAATACTTGAAATCAAAATTGCAAAAAATATTGATATTTTTGTAGAGTTATTATTTATAAAAATAAACTTACTTGATAATTTATTTGTTACATAAATAGCAGGAGAGAGTGAAAATGCAATCAATGCCAAAATAAAAACAGAGTATATAACAACATCTATCATAAAAAAATATCCTTTATTGAAATATTATACAAAATATAACAAAAATAAAAATAAAATCCATTAATTTATATCAAGCTAAATACAATCATCTTTTTTTGATAAAAACTTAAGCTCTTCACAAGAAAATCCAGCCTCTTTTCTAGCACTAAAATTCAAATCCATTTTTCTTTTAGTACTACCTGGAAAAACCTTTTCTATAGCTTTAAAATAGGTAATTTCTGGATTGCACCCTACTTTTTCACACTCATATTTAAACCAAAAATCACCTTTTTTTACATGGCTTATCTCTTCTTCTAAAATTATTTTTAAAGCACCTATTAGCTTAATATTAAATTCATCTTTATTTGAGTTTAGTTTTTCCATAATTTTTGGATTTTGATCAAGACCATTCGCTTCTAAATACCTAGGGACACATGCCATACGGCTTAAAAAATCAGGAGTTTGTTGCATAGCTTCAAACAAATTTTTATGTACTTCAAACTCTCCATAAAAACCATTTAACTCTTCTAATAATTTTTCTAAAATCAAAAAATGTCTAATCTCATCACTAGCAACTTCTAACCAATCTTTATAGAATTCAAAAGGCATATTTTGGTATCTTAAAGCTGCATCTAAAGCTAAATCAACAGCACTATATTCAATGTGTAAAATAGTGTGTACTAAATATTTTTTTCCCTCTTTCGTTTTAAAGTTTTTTATTGGAGGAAGTTCTGTTGGTTTTACTATAGATAAAAAATCAGCATAAGATGGATTTTTTATCTCTAAAGCTATATAATTATGATTAAAAATAAGCTTATTTTCTAAAAAAAGTTTATAAAATTTATCAAACTTTATAAACTTTTCTTTTGGTAATTTTGTGAGTAAAATATCCTCTAAAATTATGAAATAATCCATGTAAATTAACCTTTTTTTAGATATAATCAGACAATTTTAGCAAATTAAGGTTTAAAATGGAAATTAAAGTTCATCCTATGGGTGATTATGCCACGAATTGTTATATTGTTACTATCGATAATAAAGATTTTATAATTGACCCCGGTGTAAATGCTACTGCTTGGATTAAACAAAATATCAAAAATCCTGTTGCTGTTTTAAATACACATGGACATTTTGATCATATTTGGTCAAATCAAGAGGTAAAAGAGCTTTTTAATATAAAGCTTTATACTCCAAAAGATGATGAATTTATGCTAACTTTAAACCCATACAATTTAGGCATGCCTCACTCAAAAGCAGATATTCTAGTAAACCCAGATGAAGAACTTGAAATTGAAGGTGTAAAAATTAAATTTCACCATTTTCCTGGACATACTCCAGGATGTAGTATGATTGAAATAAATAAAACATTTTTTAGTGGAGATTTTATTTTTAAAGGAACTATTGGAAGATTTGATTTTCCAAATTCAAGTGCAACTCAGATGAAAAAAAGTTTAAATAAAATTTTAAAATGGAAAAATAATTACAATATTTACCCAGGTCATGGTGATAAAACTACTCTTTTTAATGAAATTGATAATATTACTCTATGGGAAAAACATATAAAATGAGAAATTTCTATGAAACTATCACGCAATTATCTCATAAGCTATCAATAAGTGAAAAACAAGAGATTTTTGATGATATTTTTGAATTTCTACAGTTTAATTTTGATATAGACTCATTAAAAATTTATCTTAAAAAAAATGGTATTTCAAGTAGTGTATTTGATAATTCAAATGAAGAAAATTCAACATTTTTCTATACATATAAAACAAAACTTACAAATAGTCTTGAGCTTACTTTTGGAATTATTTTTAAAAATAAAAATAAGCTTGATGAATTAAAAAAAGACACTACAAATATTAATATTTCACTAGATATCTTATCTATGAATATCTATACAAAACATTTAGAAAATACTATCTCAGATATTTTGATTATAGATTTACTAACAGGGTGCTACAATAGAACCTATTTAAATCACTATATAAGATCAATTTTTAGTTTGGCTTTGAGAGAAGGAAAAAAAATAGCATTTTTAAAAGTTGGTGTTGATCACTTTAAAGCTGTTTTAGATGAATTTAACTATGAAATTGGTGATAGAGTAATAAAACAATTAGCACAAGTTTTACAAGCTGGAACTAGAGATTCTGATTTAGTAATAAGAGTATCAAATGATGCTTTTTTGGTTTTACTTCAAAATATACAAGAGGAAGAAAATGCTGTTTTTGTTGCAAATAAGCTAATAGATGCTTTTAAAAAAGAGAAGATAGTTATAAACCCTGATAATAATCAAATTTTGATGAAAACAATCTGTGTTGGAATCTCATTTTACCCAAAAGATGGAGAAGATTTAGATACAATAATAAAAAAGTCAGATATTGCAATTAGAGAAGCTAAAAATAAAAGTAGAGGTATTGCGTTTGTATTTAGTGAAGATGAAACAGCTAAGATTGAACTTTTTTAGGTAAGATTTATGAGAAATAGTATTATAGAGTTAATTAAACAATCTGCATTTGACAAGGTAGTATTTGAAACATTGGATAGTATTTTTAAGCTATATGAACAGCTTCAATACTCTTCAAATTTAAACCAACTTGCAAGTGATATTTTTTTATGGCTAGAAGAAGAGTTTGCTATAAAAAATATGGTATTTTCATTATTTGATATAAACAAAAATAATAAAACTGATATTTTAGCAAAAGGTGATAAATTTTATTTAGATGATGATTTATCACAATTTTTTATAATAAACACACATACAAATTTAAATGCAACTATATCTTTTTGTGCATCATCAGAAGAACACTCTTTATTTTTAGAAAATAAATATAACTCAATTGAAGCAACATTTTTTATTATTTCAACAATTGTTCAAAATGCTATTTTAAAGAAAAACTTTATTGACTCTTCTTCTCTTGATTCTGTTACAAATGTATTCTCAAGTCACTATTTTATTGAAAATCTATCTTCATACCTTAAGTTGTCAAATAACAAACAAAATGAGATTTTTTTACTTATGATAGGAATAGATAGATTTAAAGCCGTAGTTGATGAGTTTAATTATGAAATTGCAGATAAAGTTTTAATAGAATTAGCAAGAGTTATTCACTCAAATATAAATGAGTTTGATATTGTAGGAAGACTTGAGACAGATACTTTTTTAGTATCTATTTTAAGTAATGATGATGAAAATCAAGCTTGTGAAGTTGCAAAAAAAATTATTAGTGATTTCTCAAAAGCTAGAGTAATTGTAGATGAAGGAACTAGACAAACTCTACAAAAAACAGTTAGTATTGGTTTTGAAAAATTTGTCTTAAACTCAAATATGTCACTTGACGATGCTATAAAAAATGCTGATATTGCACTAGTTGAAGCAAAAAATAAAGGAAGAGGAGAGTTCTTGAAATTTTCAAAAATAAATAGTATTGATAATTTCAAGCTTTTTTAATTATATTTTTTAATTTTATAAAACTTTTTTAGCTTTTATATATACTCTTTTTGGAGCAGGATAACCTTCAACTGTTTTACTACTATCATTTGGATCTAAAAAATCTTCTAAACTCTCATCAAAACTCCAAGGAGTAGCTCTTTGTTCATCTTTTGTTGTAACAACTGTTGATAATACTTCAATATTTTCAAATCCAGCTCTTATTAACCAATTTTTTAAAGCAGGAATTGTAGGAATAAAATAGATATTTGGAATTTTAGAGTATCTTTGATTTGGAGTTAAACACATTTCATCATCTCCATCTATCATAAATGTATCTATTATAATTTCACCTTTACTATTTAATCCTTTATTTAATGCCTTTAAAGTTCCAACTGGATCAGCTCTATGATATAAAACTCCCAACATAAAAATAAAATCAAACTTATGATTATAAAATTCCAAATGCTCAACACCTAACATCTCATAAACAATATCAGACTTTACAAAAGAATTTACAAACTCAAACTGATGTAAAGTTAGAGGTGATGGATCAAAACCTACCAATCTTTTTGGTTTATCTTCAAGCATTCTAAACATATAGTATCCATTGTTACAGCCAATATCTGCAACAATTTTATCTTTTAGATTAAAGTGTGGTCTTATTAGATTATATTTTAGATTACTTTGCCACTCACTATCAATTTCAAGGTCAAAAATCTTAAAAGGTCCTTTTCTCCAAGGTATCAAAGCTTTTGCTGTTTTAACGATAGTTTCATAATCTTCATTGCTTAAATCATCTCGAGAACCAATAGTAAACCAATCTCCAAAATCAACTTTTAAATCTGTTTTTTCTATTTTTTGTGCATTTTGAAGTTCCCTATACCAAGGCTCTACATTTTTCCAAGTTCTGCACTCATTTTTTTTGTTTTTTAGTTTTTCAATATTCATAGGTGAAATTATAGATATTTAAACTTAAACTTTAAATCATATTTAAAAAACTTCAACTCTATCTCTTCCATTATTTTTAGCTTCATATAAAGCTTTGTCTGCATTTGAGATTATATCATCATAGTTTAAGTCCTTTAAACTACATGAAGCAACACCCACACTAATAGTTACACTATTTGGATAAGTACTAAATTTATGAAGCTTAATTGCCTTATTTAGTTTTATTGCTAAATCTTTTGCACCATCTTTTAAAGTTTCTGGACAAACTACTAAAAACTCCTCCCCACCCCATCTTCCTAAAGTATCGACATTTCTTATATTTTGACTTAAAATATTTGAACACTCTTTTAAAACATCATCTCCAACTTGATGTCCAAAATTATCATTTATCTTTTTAAAGAAATCTATATCTATAATAATCACAGAAAAAACATTCCCATATCTCAAAGATAGGCTCATATTCTCTTGTAATACATTGTCTAGTTTAACTCTGTTGTAAAGTCCTGTTAATTTATCTGTAATTGATAGCTTAAAAAGCTCTTCATTTTTAATATTTAACTCTTTTGTTCTTTGTTCTACTTTTTCTTCTAATGATTGTTGATACTCATAAATAGATTTTGACATATCCAAAAATGAATTTGATAAAATTGAAACTTCTAAAATAGAGCTATCCACTTTTGAAATAGAATCATATTTTCTATTTTTTATTTTTTTACTCTCTTGAACAAGTTTAAAAATAGGAGCTACAATAATTTTTGAAAAATATATTATCAAAGGTATCATAATAAGACAAACAATAAATAAACTCAATATTAAATTAAACGTTTGAGAAAAATAAGGCGCAACAGTCTTTTTATAATCTGCAAAAAGAATAATATAATCATCATTTTCTGAATTCTTCAGTTTTTCAATTTGTACAATATATTTTGTATCTTTTACATTTACAATATTTGCATTTTCAAATTTCTCTAAATCTTTATTTTCCTCAAAAAATTTAGCTAATAAATCCTCATCTTTTGTAATAGAAGAAATTATAGTTCCACCTTTTTTAAATAAAAACATATCCATAGTATCTTGATTTATATTATCTTTAAATGTATTTTTGAAATCTTCAATCAAAAAATCAACAGATACAACATTTTTGCTACCATTTAACTCTTTTGAAAAAGTAAGTCCAAAAGAGTCAATATGTGAAAATTTATATGGAGCTGTTTTTATAGCCCTATTTCCACTAGATATTGCCATCTCATACCATGGTCTTTTTGTAGGATTATAACTATTTTCTTCAACTCTTTTTGCAGTTTGATTTAAATTTTCATCATAAAGTGTTATCTCTTTTTTATTTATACTATTCCCATCTATTTTAATTAAAACCCATCTATCAAGTTCACTTGCTTTATATACTTCTTTCAATTTTTTATTAATATTTAAATTTATAAGCTCATAGAAACTTCCATCTTCATAACCTGTATAAACAGCATAAAAATTCTTTTGGATATTTAAAACTTGTACATATGCTTCAAAATTTTTATCTTGATCTACTTTATCTTTATGATTCATAATACTTAACATCTCAATCATTCTAAAGTTTTGATTATTGCTATTTTTGATTAATTCATTTAAATTATGTGAAAGATTTTTTAATTTTTCACTTATATCTCTTTTAGATTGACTGTTGTCAATATATATTAACTGAACACCAAAAATAATCAAAAGTAAAATCATAATAGATATAAAAAGAGAAAGTACCGTAGCTTTTAGTGATTTTTCCTTATTTAATACTTTTTTCATAAAATTATTATTTTTTTGCATAATACCCCAATTTTAAATATTTTAATCTATAAATTAATAGTTTCAAAAGCATAATTAAAATACCTATTTAACCTAATTATTTTAATATTAATATGGCTAAGAATACTTTTGATTTTTTAAAGCTTTTAGCATAAGCTTTTTTATAGAGTAAAATGATACCAAAAAATAACTTTTAAAAATATAAATTTTTTTGTATGATAATTTTATTTTAAAGAATATTCTTAATTAACTAAATGTTAATTTTATAATAATACAATTTCTCAAAAATGAATACAAAAAAAGGATATTTTTGAAGCTTTTAAACTTTCTGTTCTCTTTTAAAGCAACCTTGCTTTTGTTAGCTATTTTGGCAATTGGTGCTGGAGTTGCTACTTTTATTGAAAATGATTTTGGAACATCATCGGCTAGAGTTTTAGTCTACAACAACACTTGGTATGAGATAGTTTTAGTTTTAACTACAATAAACCTATCTGGAATAATCTATAAATTTAAAATGTGGAATAATCTTCCTAGGTTTTTGTTTCACTTCTCTTTTGTTGTGATACTTTTAGGAGCAATTATTACTAGATATATTGGATATGAAGGAATTATGCAAATACCACAAGGTACTACAACAAATCAGATGATTTCGCTAGAACCTTACTTACAAGTTACAGTAAAAGAAGGTGAAAAAGTTGTTGCATATAAAGAGTGGCAAAAAGAGTTTACATCTTTGCTTCCAGAATTAAACAATTTTTCTTACAAAGTTGATTTTGACAACAACAATTTAAGCATAGATTATAAAAGATTTCAGTTTGAAAAAAAAGAACAAGCAAAAATGGGCTTACTTACTGTTGACGTAACTTTAAACGATAAAAAAGAGACTATTAGATTGCCAGGTTTAAGTGGTCAATTAGGAGTTCCTAGAGATCTTGTTTTTGATAAATACACAGTTACTTTGGAGTATGGTTCTAAATTTATTGCTCTTCCTTTTTCTATTAGATTAAATGAATTTCAATTAGAAAGATACCCAGGAAGTATGGCTCCATCATCTTATGCTAGTGAAGTGACGGTTATAAAAGATGATAAAACTTATGATTATAGAATATTTATGAATAGAACTTTAAATGAAGGAAATTTCTTATTTTTCCAAAGCTCATATTTCCCAGATGAGAGTGGAACCGTACTATCAGTAAATAATGACCCTGGAAAATGGCCTACATATCTTGGATATTTTTTGCTAACTCTTGGACTATTTTTAAACTTTTTTGATAAAAAGTCAAGATTTAGAAAACTAACAAAATTTGTTGCAAACAAAAACTTAGCTATGTTTGTTTTAACTTTAGCTCTTCTTTCAACTCAAAATTTAAAAGCTAATGAGAGTGATAATGCATCAACTAAAATAGTTGATGATATAACTATGAGAATTGATTACTTAAATAAATTAAAAGATGAATCAAAAGTAACTGCAGATAAATTTGGACATCTAGTAGTTCAAAGTAGTGGTGGAAGAATGAAACCACTTGCAACTCTAAATAGAGAAATAGTTCAAAAATTAAGTGGAAAATCATCATTTATGGGAATGGATGCAAATCAGATTGTTTTAGGGATGATTACAAGACCTGATATTTGGAAAGATGTAAAGATAATAAAAATAAATACTCCAAAACTTAAAAAATTTCTAGGAGTACCTGAAAGTGAAAAATATATCTCTTTTTCAGAAGCATTTGGTGAAAAAAATGATTATTTACTTACAAAAGAGTCAGAAAAAGCTCTTCTAACAAAGCCAATTGAAAGAGGAACTTACGAAAAAGATATTATAAAAGTAGATGAGAAATTAAATATTATTTACAGTGTATTTAATGGTGCATTATTAAATATTTTCCCAAAAGTTTATGATGAACAAAGTGCAGATGATAACTTCAAATGGTACTCTCCTCTTGAAGCAATGCAAGAATTTTCAGGACAAAATCAAGCTGCTATTGGATCTGTTGTAAGAGGATTATTCAACTCAACGATGGATTTTGATTGGAACAGTGCAAATAATTATATTGATATGATAGCTTTATATCAAGACAAAGTAGGAACAGATATAAAACCTACTGCTTCAAAAGTAAATGCTGAAATAGTTTTCAATAAACTAGATATTTTCTTCAATCTAACTTTAGCTTATGTTCTTTTAGGTTTTGTAATGGTTGTTTTAGCTTTTATTGTTATTTTCAAACCAGAGTTTAAACCAGCAAAAACAACAAAAATTATACTTGCTATTTTATCTATACTTTTTGCTATACAAACTTTTGGTATGGGTTATAGATGGTATTTATCAGGGCATGCTCCTTGGAGTGATATTTATGAAACTTTAATTTATATATCTTGGTCTGCTATATTTGCTGGAGTTATATTTTTTAGAAACTCTTTATTAGCTTTGGGTGCAGCTACAATTATTGCTGGAATTTTTATGTTTACAGCTCACTTAACAGATGTTGATCCTCAAATTACAAGTTTAGTACCTGTTTTAAAATCTTATTGGCTTACAATCCATGTATCTATTTTGACTGCTTCATACGGATTCTTTGGACTTAGTGCGATATTAGGATTTTTAACTTTAATTATGTTTATTTTTAGAAAAAATAGACCACATTTGGATGATGTTGTTAGACATGTAAGTGCAATAAATGAGATTTCTCTAATTATTGGTTTAGCATGTATTACTATTGGAAATTTCCTTGGTGGAGTTTGGGCAAATGAGTCTTGGGGTAGATACTGGGGTTGGGATCCAAAAGAGACTTGGGCATATGTTTCAATAGTTGTTTATGCTTTAGTTCTACATCTTAGATTTGTAAAATCTTTAAATACACCATATGTTTTAGCAACTGCTTCATTACTAGCATTTAGCTCTATTATGATGACTTATCTAGGAGTAAACTTTTACTTATCTGGAATGCACTCTTATGCAACAGGTGATCCTGTACCTATACCAATGTGGGCTTACTTAACTGTTGCAACTGCTTTTGCTGCAATTATTTTAGCTTACAAAAATAGAGATTTAAAAAATATAGAGTAGATAAAAAGGGCTTCAAGCCCTTTTTTTATTTAAGACATAATTTTGTAAAAAAGCAAACATACTTTTTATGTAAATTGCTTTTTTTCAAGTTTTATAAAAGAGAGATAAATATGCCAAAAATTTTAGAAATATTTAAAGAGATTACAAAAATTCAAAGATGTAGTGGAAATCATAAAGCATTTATAGAATATATGAAAGAAATATCTAAAAAACTAGAATATCTTTGTCTAGTTGATGAAACAAATAATATTTTATGTAAAAAAGAGAACTCAAACGCAAATATAGTTTTTCAATCTCACTATGATATTGTTTGTTTAAATGATTTTTGTATTCCTAAAATTATTGAAGATGATACAACTTTAAAAGCAATAGATTCAACTTTGGGAGCCGATAATGGAATTGGTTGCTCATATATGATAGCTTTAATGTATGAAAATTTTGATGGTGAATTTTTATTTACAAGTGATGAAGAGATAGGACTTATAGGTGCAAATACTTTAAATCTTCCTATAAATTCTAAATATATGCTAAATCTTGATAGTGAAGAAGAAGGTAAAATTTGTATTGGTTGTGCAGGTGGAGTTGATATTATTGCAAAAAACTCAAATAAAAAAATAGTACCAAATATTGAAAATTTAGATTTATATGAGATTTCTATATCAAATCTAGCTGGTGGACATAGTGGTGTTGATATAGATAAAAACATTCCAAATGCTATAAAACTAATTGTAAAAGCTATAAAAGAGTGTGAAGGAAAACTATTGGATATAAATGGAGGTGAGAGAATAAACTCAATTCCTGCAAATGTAAAAGCTATAATTGCTTCAAAAAAGACTCCACAAAAAACTCATGATAATATGAAAATAGAGAGAATCAATACAAAATCTGAACATTTAAATATTTATGATGATGAAATTATTAATTTTTTATACAACTTTGAAAATGGTGTAAGAGATTTTAATAAAGAGTTAAATGTAGTTCAAGACTCTATAAATCTAGCATTAATTAAGACAAATATAGATGAAATTGTTATTGAATTTAGTGCTAGATCTATGAACAATGAGAACCTAAAAGAGTTAAAAGAGAAAACAAAAAAAGAGTTAATAAATAACAATTTTAGTGTAGAAACTTATGGAAAATATCCAGCTTGGAGTCCTGATATAAATGATTTCACATCAAAAGTTTTCAATATTTACAAAACTTTTAATACAAATGCATCTTTAGAAGCTATTCATGCTGGATTGGAGTGTGCTATTTTCAAAGATAAATTTCCAGATTTAAAAATAGCCTCTATTGGTCCAACTATAAAATTTCCTCACTCAAAAAAAGAGTTTGTATATAAGAAATCTGTTGAAAATGTTTTTGAAATAGTTAAAAAAATTGCAAATAGTATATAGTCTTTAAAAGTTGAGATTAATTCTCAACTTTTATTTTTTAAGAGTTTTAGAAATTTTCCCATTCATCAATATGTTTTGATGACTCTTTTTTTTCAATTTTTTCTATAGTTTGTGTTTTATTTGAAGTTGTAGCTATAGTAGATTTATGAAAATTTCTAGCTTTTGCACTATCTTTTCCTATAAACTCTTTTGAATTTGCCTCTTTTACAATCCCTTTTGCTATTTCATCTGTAACCAAAGCTATATCATGAGTTTGAGATGATACCATTGCATTTTGTTGAGTTTGACGATCAAGTTCGCTTACTGCATCATTTATCTGTTCTATTCCCATTAATTGCTCTTTAGAAGCATTTTCAATATCAGATATCAAATTCATTGTTTGAGTAATATTTTCACTTAAATCTTTGTACCCATATATCATACTTGAAGCTATTTGTTTTCCTTCATTTGCTTTTATAGTAGCTTCTTCAACAATATGTTTTATATCTTTTGCAGCTTCTGCACTTCTACTCGCAAGATTTCGCACCTCTTGAGCAACTACAGCAAATCCTTTTCCTGCTTCTCCTGCAGTTGCAGCTTCAACTGCTGCATTTAGACTTAGAATATTTGTTTGGAATGCTATTTGATCAATTACACTTATTGCTTCATTTACCATATTTACTTTTTTATTTATTTCATCCATAGCATTTGTTGTCTGATTTGCTAGATTTTCTCCATCTTTTGAAGAGCGAATAACACCATCTGATAATTTTGCCATTTTAGCAATACTTTCAGTATTGTTTCTAATATTTGAAGTAATTTGCTCTAAAGCAGCTGCTGTCTCTTCAAGACTTGCTGCTGCTTCATTAGAGCTAATATTTAATTTATTTACATTTTCTAATAAAATTTTTGAACTATCTTCTAATGTAAGTCCATTGATTTTATTTTCTAATAAAAGATGATTTATAGTATCTGCTAAAATATTTATCTCTTTTGCTACATCACCTGTTGAGTTATCTATTCTTGCTGTAAAGTCCATATCTTTATAATTAGATAAAACTTGATCTATTGAAACTAAATCATTGTTTACTTTTTTAGATATTATTTCTAGCATATCATTTAAAATATTTTTTAACTCTTCTAGGCTATCATTATCTGTCTTTGCAACAATTCTTTCTCTTAAATTTCCTTTATTTATTTGTGAAACAACCTCTTTTACATTATTAATTAAGGCTTCATCTTGTTTTAGTAGATTGTTTGTTCTTTCAATATTTTTATTTACTACTTTTGTCATTATTCCTATTTCATCTTCAGATTTTATCTCTATTTTATAAACATCTGAACTCTCTTTATTTAGATATTTAAAAAATGATAAAAGTCCACTTTCAAATCTTTCTAAAGGATATATAATCTCTTTTGTAATAAAAAATGAGATAAGGAAAATTAAAATAACCGAAACAACGATAGCAATAATAACTATTCCTAAAATAATAGAAGCAATTTTTTCTTTTGAGTTTTTGTGCATAATTTCAATATTTTTTTCAATATTATCAACATAAACTCCAGTTCCAATCATCCATTTCCACTCTTGAAGCCCATCTGCATACCCTATTTTGTCATATAAAGTCGGATCATCTTTACTTTTTGGAAAATCAAAAATTACTGTTCCTCCACCTTTTTTTGCAACTTCTATTAAATCTTTTATATAATAAATACCTTTTTGGCTTTTATTTTCAATTAGATTTTTTCCAATTAGTGATGGATTTATTGGATGCATTATATTTGTACCATCATAGTCATAAACAAAAAAATATCCATCTTGACCAAATCTAATTTTTGAAATTTCATTTAAAGCTTTTGCTTTTAACTCTTTTTCTTCATTGTCTATATAAACTCCTGTTCCAACAACCCAACCATAAGGTTCAAACAACCTTATATTAGATAATTTTGCTCTAGGTTCTTTACCTGGAATTACTTGTTCATAAGGTACAAAACCTTCACCTTTTTCAAAAGCAGTTTTTATAAATTCTAAAATATGTTTTCCATTGTTTTTACTACCTTCTCTCTCTGGAGTTAAAGGTAATTTTAGTATTGTAGAGTTTTTATCATATACAAAGAAGTAATCATTTTCTTCTCCATATCTAACAGAACCAATAGCTTCTAAAAGGATTTTTTTTAGTTCTGCTTCTGGCATTTTATTTTTTTGTTCATCATAAATTTTTAATATCATTGCAAACAAAAAATCAGTTTGTGATTTTAGATATGCACCTTTTCTTGCTTTTATATTTTCAATTTTTGCTTCTTCATAGGCACTTTTTGCAATATTTTGAGCAAATGCTGTATAGTTTTTTAACTCTTCTATACTTGAATTAAAAGCACTTTGCTTATATTCTTCAATAGTTTGATTTGTAAGATTATTAACCTCATAAATAGACTTTGTAGCTATTATAGTAGAAACTAATATAATAGTAATTATTACAATGCTTAGTAACTTAACTCGTATTGATAAATTTTTCATAAAAAACCCTTTTGTGTTTATTGAAAATCATTTTACCAAAAGAATTATAAGTTTGTTTGTAATTTTATATAGATTTTTATTAGATTTTAAAAAGGTAGATTATAAGCCGTGTTTTGTATTTGACAATAATTTATCTAGGTATTAAATCACTTTAATACTCCTGCGAAGACGAAAAATGTGAAGCTAAATACCATGTCTTCTTACTACAAGTTGGGTTTACAAAGCTGTTAAGATTACTCAAAACACTGGTAGGCTCTTACTCTACCGTTTCACCATCACCAAAAAATTGGCTGTATACTTTCTGTTGCACTATCCCTTAGATTACTCTAGCCATCCGTTAGATGGAACCTTGCTTCACTGCAGCACGGACTTTCCTCTTGAAATCAAGCTATTGTCTATCTACCTTTGGTCGAAATTGTACCTATTTTCTTATTAAATCATAATTACTAGGAGCTACAAATACAAAAATATTATCATCAATTGGTTCATCTTGAATTGAATTTGAGAAAATTATTTCAACATTATTGTCAAGAGTATCTTTATAAATTATTTTTTTTATTTTATTACTACTCATAGAGATTTGATATTTTGTACCATCTATTGTTGAAACATAGTTATTGTTATCAATCTTTTTAGCCTCTTTTAAAAGCTTTAATATGTTTATCTCATTTTCAAGTGTTGTAAAAATAGCTTGTTCTAACTCTGGTTCATCAACTATTGCCATATTATTGTCAATATAAACATTTTTAACGACTGGAGTTTTATATTTCCACAAAATTTGTCCACTACTTTTTATAAAAACTTCACCTTGATAAGTTATGATATCACTTGAACTTGATGTAATAGTTTGAGTAAATTTTGATTGAAAACTTTTCAGATTTTGAATATCACTTGAAGAAAAACTGAAGCTTGAAAAAATAAACAGAGTAAAGATAAGCTTATAAAACATTTTTTAACCTTTTTTTATATATAATAATTGCTTCATTATAACGAAAAGGAACTAATTTTATGTTAAATGTTTTTTCAAAAGTTTTTGGTACAAGAAATGATAGAGTTGTAAAAAAATATAAAAATATAGCAAACGAAATAACAAATTTGGAAGTGATATACTCAAAGCTAAGCGATGATGAGCTTAAAGCCAAATTTAATGAGTTTAAAAAAGAAGTACAAAACGATGAAAAATCATTGGATAGTGTTTTAAAAGATGTTTTTGCAATAACAAGAGAGGCTAGTGTTAGAAGTTTAGGTCTTAGACCTTATGATGTACAGTTAATTGGTGCTATGGTTTTAAATGATGGAAATATAGCAGAGATGAAAACAGGAGAAGGAAAAACTCTTGTTGGTGCTATTGCTGTTTGTTTAAATGCATTAAGCGGAAAAGGTGTGCATGTTGTAACTGTAAATGATTATCTAGCCTCTAGAGATGCAAATGAGCTAAAACCTCTATATGAGTTTTTAGGATACAGTGTTGGTGCTTTGAGTGATGCAGTAAGAGATGATGATACACGAAGAGAACAATATTATTGTGATATTACTTATGGAACAAATAGCTCTTATGGTTTTGATTTTTTAAGAGATAATATGGTTTATGATTTAAAAGACAAAGTTCAAAGAGGTCATCACTTTGTAATTGTAGATGAAGTTGACTCTATTTTAATAGATGAAGCTAGAACTCCTTTGATTATTAGTGGTCCAACAAATCACAAAAATTCAAACTATATAAAAGCAAATGAGATAGCATTAAAATTAGTTCGTGGAGAATTAATAGAACCAAAAAATGCTAGTGAAAAACCAACTACAACTGGACATTTTATTGTAGATGAAAAAAATAGAGCTGTAAGTTTAACAGAAGATGGTCATATAAAAGCAGAAGAGCTTTTTGGTGTTGAAAATCTTTACTCTATTGAAAATGCTATGCTATCACACTCTCTTGATCAAGCACTTAAAGCAAACTATATTTTCCAAAAAGATGTTGATTATGTTGTAAAAGATGATCAAATTATTATTGTAGATGAATTTACAGGAAGACTTAGTGAAGGAAGAAGATTTAGTGAAGGACTTCACCAAGCACTTGAAGCAAAAGAAAATGTTGCTATTCAAGATGAAAGTCAAACTTTAGCAGATACAACATATCAAAACTACTTTAGAATGTATAAAAAACTTTCAGGAATGACAGGAACAGCCCAAACAGAGGCAACAGAATTTGCACAAATTTACAATCTTGATGTTGTATCAATTCCTACAAATGTAGCTGTTAAAAGAGTTGATAAAAGTGATTTAATCTATAAAAGTGAAAGAGAAAAGTTTGAGGCAGTTTGTGAAAAAATAAAATATTATCACGAAAAAGGACAACCTGTACTTGTGGGAACTGCAAGTATTGAAAAGAGTGAAAAACTTCATAAAATTTTATCAGATAAAAAAATTCCTCATACTGTTTTAAATGCAAAACAACACGAAAAAGAGGGAAAAATAATTGCTGATGCTGGTCAAAAAGGTGCTGTTACTATTGCTACAAATATGGCTGGAAGAGGAGTTGATATTAAGTTAACACCTGAAATATTAGAACTTGGTGGATTAGCAATTATTGGAACAGAAAGACATGAAAGTAGAAGAATTGATAACCAACTTCGAGGAAGAAGTGGAAGACAAGGTGATGTTGGAGAGTCTCAATTTTATTTGAGTTTAGAAGATAATCTTTTAAGAATATTTGGAAGTGATAGAATAAAATCTATTATGGAAAGATTAGGAATAAAAGAAGGAGAGTTTATTGAATCAAAAATGGTTACAAGAGCTGTTGAAAACTCTCAAAAGAAAGTTGAAGCTATGCACTTTGAAAGTAGAAAACATCTTTTAGAGTATGATGATGTTGCAAATGAGCAAAGAAAAGTAATTTATGCATTTAGAAATGATCTTCTAAAAGAGGATTATGACATAACTTCTAAAATAGATGAAAATAGAGTTGAATATGTTCAAAATCTTTTGTCTGAATTAAATATTACTCAAGTATTAAATGAAGATGAGTTTGATTATGAACAACTAATAGCAAGACTTAAAGAGGAACTTCATTTTATAGTAAAAGTTGAAGATATAAAAAGTGAAGATTATGAAGATTTAGAAAATAGATTAGTTCAAATTTTAAAAGATGTTTATGAACAAAAAATGAGCCAAGCAGGAGAGAAACAAAAAGCTGAAATTGAAAGAATCTTATATCTTCAAATTTTAGACAATGCTTATAGAGAGCATCTTTACTCTATGGACACTCTTAAAACTGGAATTGGACTTAGAGGATATAACCAAAAAGATCCACTAGTTGAGTATAAAAAAGAGTCTTATAATATGTTTATAGATTTGGTTGCAAATATTAAACTAGAAATTATAAAAATTCTTTTTACAATCCAACTTCAAAGTAAAGAAGAGCAAGAAGCACTAGAAAAAATAAAAGCTACTATGGAAAAGTCAAATGAGCATATAACTACAAATCTTGCGCAAGAAGCTGTAAAAAGTAGTGAAAAAAAGATATCTCGAAATGAAGTTTGTCCTTGTGGAAGTGGATTGAAATACAAACAGTGTTGTGGGAAAAGTGGTCCTAAAAGAGGCTTGGTAGCAGGAATTTAATTTGAATAAAGAATTAATAAATTTTATAGTTAAAAAGTATCTAAAGTTTGATAAAAAGAATCCATTTATCTCTATTAGTGCTATTTTAGCTTTTATTGGAGTTGCTATTGGAGTTATGGTACTAATATTATCAATGGCAATTATGAATGGGACAGCAAAAGAGTTTGAAAGAAAACTTTTTACTATGAACTATCCACTAACTATCTACTCAAAAAGTGCAAATAGTGTAAATGAAGATTTACTCTTAGATCTTGAAGCGAATTTCAAAGATCTTAAATTTTCTCCATTTATATCAACTCAAGCTATTGTTCAAAACGCAAACAATATGAGTGGTGGAATGATTTTTGGAGTAATCCCAGAAAAAGAGGCAAAAATTAACCCTATTTTCAAAGAGGCTTTAAGAGATTTTAATTTTAGTAAATTTGACATAATAACAGGTGTTGGAATAAGCGACAAACTTCTTCTTACGCAAAATAGTAAATTAACTCTATATTTTACAGAGTTAAATCCAGCTGGTTTTTCACTTATGCCAAAAATGAAAAGGTTTGACTATATCTCATCATTTAACTCTGGTCTTAGTGCGTACGATAAGGCATATATGTACACAACTATTGAAGCTTTACAAACTCTTCTTCAAAAAGATATTGGCTCTTACGATGGTATTCATGTACACTCAGATGATGCTTTTGTTGATATTGAAAAACTAAGAACTTTTTTACAAGATAAAAGAGTTGGTGTTGTTGGTTGGTGGCAACAAAATGGAAACTTTTTTGCTGCTATGAAGATGGAAAAAACAGCTCTTTTTATAGTTTTAATGTTAATTATTTTAGTTGCTTCATTAAATATAATTTCATCTTTACTAATGACTGTAATGAGTAGAAGAAAAGAGATAGCACTTCTTTTATCAATGGGTACTAGTGCAAAAGAGATAAAATCTATTTTTCTTAAAGTTGGTATGGCTATTGGTTTTGGTGGTATTATTTTAGGTATTATTTTAGGGTTTATTGGATATTTTTTACTTGATACTTTTGATATAGTAAGCTTACCTGCTGATGTTTATGGGAGTGCTAAATTACCACTAGATTTAGCTGTTACAGATTTTATATATATTGTTGTTGGGTCTATTGTTATTGTATTATTATCATCTTTTTATCCAGCTAGTAGGGCTACAAAAATAGATGTTATTGATGTTTTAAGAAATGAATAAATAAAAACTATTTTTTAGGTCTAAAAGCTTTTATAACATCTTCTTTTGTCTCCAAATATGGACCTTCCATCAAATCTATACAGTATGGAATAGCTGGAAAAACTGCATCAAGACACTCTTTAATTGATTTTGGTTTTCCTGGAAGATTTACAATCAAAGAACTTCCTCTTAAACCTGCTGTTTGTCTTGAAAGAATAGCTGTTGGAACATATTGTAAGCTTACGCTTCTCATAAGCTCACCAAAACCTGGCATCATTCTATCACATACAGCTTCAGTTGCTTCTGGAGTTACATCTCTAAGTGAAGGTCCTGTTCCTCCTGTTGTTACGACTAAACAACAATGTTCAATATCAACTAACTCTTTTAAAGTCTCTTCAATAGTTGCCTTATCATCACTTATACATCTATAAACTTCTTGCCAAGGAGATTTTAAATAATCATTTAAAGTATCAATAATAGCTTTTCCTGATAAATCTTCATATATTCCAGCACTTGCTCTATCACTTGTAGTAACTATTCCAATTTTTGCTATTTTTTTTATCTCTTCACTCATAGTAAATGTCCTTTATCTTTAAAATAATAAACTGTTGCAAAATCTTTAAAAAAATCTTTTGCAACAGAACTATCAATTATTTTGTCATTTTCGCCTAAAAAAACTTCTATTTTCAAACCCTTAGACTTTAACTCTTCAAAATCTTCTTTTTTCCAAATAAACTCTAATAGTTCATCTAACTCTTCATATTTTCCTATGTTTAAATACTCTTTTATATCCTTGTTTTGCGGATATTTTACATTTTCTAAGAAATTATTTATATAAGTATCTTTATCTTTTTTGAAAAATAATTTTTGCATTTTTTTAAATTTTTCATCTTTATTTTGAAAAAAAGATGGTGAAAAGAGTTGAAGTTTATCCAATCTTGTTTTACTTTCTAAAGCCTGTTTAAAAGCTTTGATAGCTCCATATGAAAATCCAGAGATTATAAAATCCCCTATTTCCAAATAATCTTTGAAAAGTTTACACTCATTTTTAAAACAAAATCCACTATGAAAGTTATTGCAAATCATCAAGAGTTATTACCTCATTTTTAAGCATAATATCTTTTAAGTTGTTTATTTTATCAATGTTTTGCGAAAATTCAAGCTTTAGACTCTCTTTTGCATTAAAAATTATATCTTTGCTATCTTTTGCCATTTTATATTTTTCTACCATCAACACTGCAATATCTTCTGCTCTTTTTATATCATCTTCACCTATTGCAAATTTTTTATTTTTTATTAGCTCAAGTCCAACACTTCCTGATAATTCTCTTTTTATATTCTCTTGCAACTCTTCAAAAGATAAAAATACTTTGTTTATTTTTTTTACGCCCTCTTCTAGTAAATTTACTTTTGATTTTGTAATATACGCCTTACAAGTTTGATAAATTGCTAGAATCTCTTTTTGCTCACTATCAAGAATCTTAAGCTGTTTTTTACCAAACTCTAGCTTATTTTTTGCGATTTCAATATCATTTTCACTTAATACTTTATTATTATTTTTTATCATATTTAAAAGAGCTTCATTTACTAATGTTGCTAATGCAGCTGAACTAAAACCTGATGTTTCATTTGAAAGCTTAAGAATATTTATCTCATATTTAACATCTTTTAAATAAAGATCTAAAATATTTCTTCTATCTTCCATATTAGGTAATCCAACATACAATCTTCTATCAAATCTACCTGCTCTTAAAAGTGCATCATCTAAAACTTCTATCTTATTTGTTGCAGCAATTACTATTACACCACTTTCTCCATCAAATCCATCCATTTGAGTTAAAAGTTCATTTAAAGTAGATTCTCTCTCATCATTTGATTTTCCACTTCTCATCTTTCCAACTGCGTCTATTTCATCTATAAATACAATTGATGGCGCATTTATTTTTGCACTTGAGAAAAGTTCTCGTACTTTTTTTGCACCCATTCCAACATAAATATGAACAAAACTAGCTCCACTTTGATAAAAAAAAGGAACTTGAGCCTCTCCTGCAACTGCTCTTGCGATAAGAGTTTTTCCAACACCAGGAGGACCAACCAGTAAAACACCTTTTGGAAGTTTTACACCAAATTTTTGATACTTTTTAGGATTATTTAAAAAATCAACAATCTCTTCAAGCTCCTCTTTTATCTCTTTAATTCCAGCAATATCTTTAAAAGTAATATTTGAACTAACAGGTTTTATTGTAAAATCAATATTTTTAGAATCACTAGAAGCTAAGCTTTTTTCTTGAAGTTCTTTTTCAAAAGCAGAGTTTTCTTGCTTTAAGCCTCTTTTTTTAAGGAAATAATCTCTTATTTTATCTTGTTTAGCTCTTAATACAAATGATAAAATAAGTAAGATAAATAAAAAACCAACTCCAATATAATAACTTATTCCTTGAATATTTGTACTGCTTTTATAGATTGTATATGAAAATAAAACAACCAAAACTATGGCTGATAAAACCATTAACTTAAAGTTTTTATCTATATTTTTATTATTTAAATCTTGCTTCATTTTTATTAAACTCCACTTTGTAATCTTCTAAATTTAACCAATCTGATACCAAATCTTCATTTGAAATTATCTCAACTTGATTAAAAAACTGATCAAATCCTAAATACTTACCATTTTTTTCTTGCTCAACTAAAACTTCTAGTTTAACTTTATTTTTCTTTATATTTTGTCTAAACTCATAATTCTTTTGCTTAATTATCTCTACAAGTTCAATATATCTATCTTTTGCGATATCGCCTTTTACAATATTTTTCATAGAAGCACTTGGTGTTCCATCTCTTTTTGAATATGTAAAAGCATGAATATGAGTTAGTGGAAAATTATTTAAATTTTTCATAGCCTCACTCCAAAGTTCTTTCGTTTCTCCTGGATGACCAACTATAAAATCAGTTCCCAAAGCATATCCATTTGAACTTAAAAATTCAAAAAGTTCTAAATCACTTAAAACTTTATTTCGTCTATTCATAATTTTTAACATATCTTTTGAAGTGTGTTGAAGTGCTATATGAAGATGTTTTGCCATAAATGGCTCATTTATAAGCTCTTTAAACTCATCATCAATTTGAATAGGCTCTATACTTCCCATTCTTATTCGCTTAACACCTTTTATAAGTGCCATTTTTTTTAGAAGTTTTGCTAATGAAGTATGCATTTTTTTACCATAGCTTCCTACATTTGTACCTGTTAAAATAAACTCACTAAAACCATTATTTGCTAAAGTTTGCACTTGATTTAAAATAACACTCTCTTCATAACTTCTAGCGTCACCTCTTACATGAGGGATAATACAATATGAACATCTAAAATCACACCCTTCTTGTATTTTTATAAAAGCCCTACTTTTTCCAACAAACTCTTCAACAACAGTTGTATCAAGACTATTTAAATCACCAAGTTTATAGAATTTATCATCTAATTTTAAAAGTTCATTAATATTCTCTTTTTCACTTGAACCAAAAAGTCCATCAATTTTATTTTCTCCAAAAAGTTTCTCACCTTTTGTTCTTGTTCCACAACCTGTAAATATTACTTTTGGAGAGTTTTCAAGTTTTTTTAAACCATTTATATAGCTTCTAGCTGTTGTATCTGCACTATTTGTAACTGTACAAGAGTTTATTATAACAACATTTGCTTCTTTTTCGTTATTTGTTATATCAAAATCTTTTAGGTTACTAATCATTACTTGTGTATCAAAAATATTTGTTCTACAACCAAAAGTCTTAAAAAAAACCTTTGGTCTATGTTCACTAAAATTCATAAAATATTTATCCTAATTATCATGTACTTCAAACTCTTCTTTTGGCATTTTTGATGCTGGACCATAAGGATTTGAAGTTTTATTTATATTTATTTGTTGAGTTGGATAAGCTATATGTATATCATCCTCTTTCATTAAAGCTTCAAGTATTTCAGCACAAATAGTACTTCTTAAAACAAGAGCTGCAAAAGAGTTTGTAAGATACCAACCAGAAATAACCATTCCATATGGTTCTATTAGAGTAAATACTCGTGGTTCAACTCCAGTTGCTCTAAGTTGATATTTATTTCTCATTTTTGAAAGCTGTTTTCTTGTAATATCACTATAACCTTTTGAATAGTGTTTTAAGATGTCTCTAATAATCTTTTGAGCTTTTTTAAAATTTGAATCAAAAGTTAAAGTTATGTCAATTCCATCCCAAACTGTTTTTAATTCACTATGGCTATAATTTGCAATAAGTTCAGAAAAAATATAGTTATTTGGTACAAAGAAAATTCTTCCAGCTCTTCTATTTTTCATATATGAAACCAGTGTAACATCTTCTTTTATAGTAATTTTAAATAAAGAAATATCTAAAACATCTCCAACAGTTTCTACATCTCCTTTTGTAACACGAATTCTATCTCCAACTTGAATAAAACCAGAAGTTACAATAACCAACCAACCAAAAATAGACATAAACCAATCTTTTAAAGCAATAGCAATACCAGCAGATGCAAATCCTAAGATTGTTACAAGATATGAAACATTATCAATATAAGAGAAAAGGAGAAGCATTAAAACTAAAAAAGCCAATGTGAAATTTATAATTTTATTTACCATATAATAATTTTCATTCTGAGAAAAATATCTTTTTAGTGTTAATTTAACTAAAAATGAAACTATAAGCATAATTACAATAATGGCAAATATCAAAAGTATTTTTTGTACTTGTTGAGATATTTGATTTTTTATCTCTAAAATAACCTGCTCAATCTTTCTTCCATAAACCTCTTGCGTTGTACTTACAATGTCTAAAACAATCTCAAAATCTCTTTTTTGTTTATCTAAAAATACTATTTTTTCTTTATACTCATCTTTTGGCTCTAAAACATATAGATTTCTATAGCTATCAAGCTCTTCTTGAATATTTTTTGATAAAACTTCTAATTGTGCTTCTAAACTAGTAAATTGTTGTTTACTATCTTCCATCTTTTTTATACTTGATAAAGCATTAATTATTCCAAAAGGATTTGTAATTTTTTCAACTATTTCAATTTCTGGTGGATTTATCAAACTTCCTATTGGTGAACCTTTATATTCACTTATCAACTCTAGTTCATTCTCTTTTACTCTAATTTTATTTAAAAGTTGATACTCAAGCTCATCACTTAAATGGTTTTTTCTCTTTAAACTATCTTTTAGTTGCTCTAAATCAGCTGATATTTTACTATACGATAGATAATTTGAGTATCTTTTCAAAAGAATATTATCTTTAAATCCAGACTCTATCTTATTTATTTTCTCCAATAAGATATTTGCTTCAACCATATTTTCAATATCTAAAATATTTTCATCTTTTTTTTGACTATTTTTTGAAGAACCTTTTTTTTGATCTACTTTTTCTATTTTTGTATCATTTGTGTTCTCTTGATTTGCATTTAAAACTGTAGTACCAACTAGAAAAAGTATTAAAATAAATATCTTTTTAAACAATTAAAATCCTTTTAAAATTTCAATAACATCATCTTTTTTTATCTCATCTGTAATTTTACAATCACCAATTCCAAGAGGTAAAATAAATTTAATCTTACTATTACTAGACTTTTTGTCCAAGAAAAAATGCTCATAAAAATCTTCAACATCACTTATTTTAAAAGTTGTTGGAATATCATATTTTTTAAGTAAATTTTCTACTCTTTTTTCATCTTCCTTACTCATAAAACCAAGTTTAACAGCTAGAGAATTTGCCATACACATTCCAATTCCAACAGCTTCACCATGAAGATATGTTTTATAATTTGTAATATTTTCTATAACATGTCCAAAAGTGTGCCCATAATTTAATGCAGCTCTTAATCCTTGCTCTTTCTCATCAACACTTACCACATAAGCTTTTGTTTGTACTGATTTTTGTATAGCTACATCAATATTTTTTTCATCTCTTAAATCATTATTTTCAAGCCAACTAAAAAAATCTTTATTGAAACAAACAGCCATTTTTATAATTTCAGAAATTCCAGCTCCTAACTCTCTTTTTGGAAGAGTTTTTAAAAAGTATGAATCAATATAAACAGCTTTTGGCTGATGAAAAGTTCCTACTAGGTTTTTTCCATATTTGTTATTTATTCCTGTTTTTCCACCAACACTTGCATCTACTTGTGATAAAAGTGTAGTTGGAATTTGAATAAAATCAATTCCTCTTTGATAAATTGATGCAGCAAAACCAGTCATATCTCCAATTACACCGCCACCAAAGGCAATAAGAAGAGATTTTCTATCAAGTTTTGCTTCAAAGCATGAACTTAAAATATCTTCTAAAGTTTGCATATTTTTATACTCTTCACCATCTTTGATTGTGCAAACAAATAGCTCTTTTGCTGTTAATTTCGATTTTAAATACTCTAAATGAAAACCAGCAACCGTAGGATTGGTAACAACAACAACTTTTCTATCAAAGCTCAAAGCTTTTAATTTTTCGATATAAATTTCGTATGAATTATCATTTGTTAAGTCTATTTTTACAATCATAATTTATCTTTCATTTGATATAAGTAGAAATAGATATTAACCAAAAAAAGCTAAAAAAAGCCTTTTTTTGGTCAAATAGTAGTTTCTATAATTTTGACATAACAGCACCAGAAATTGCATTTATTCCTATCTCTTCTAAAGTTTTTATCTCTTCAATTTCATCAACACTTGTAGCAACAATTTTAATATCTAAAGACTGAGTAAGTATTTTTAACATATTTAAGCTCTGTCTTGATTCAAGCAAGAAGAATTTAGAAGCTTTAATATAAAGTGGTCTTAACTCTTTTAAATAGTTATAATCATCACTATTTGCAATAAAATTAAATATAGCAAAGTTAAAACCAAACTCTTTAAATAGTGAAATATACATCAAAGTACTATTGAAATTTTTATTAAATGCTTCTTCTTCAATTTCAAAAATAATATTTTTTGAGATATGTTTATATTTATTTAATAACTCTTTTAGATTTGCATAACTACTTAATTTTTCTATAAATAAAGTAGGAAGTTGTATTGATAAAAACTCATTTGCTTTATTTTGTTTGAAAACTTTTTCAATTATATGCAAATATACTTCATCTAATCTATTTTGTTCTAAAACAGAAGCTATAAATTCACCATATCTAATAGTCTCTCCTTTAAAATCAAGCTCAAAACTAATAGTTTTCAAATACTCTTCTTTTGAATTAATATCAACAATATCTCTATGAATAAGTCTAAAAAACTCCTCTTTTAAAGAGACATTTAATATATTTATCCACTCTTCTTTTGTTTTAATATTTTCCATATGAGTTACATAAAAATAATCTTTATCACTATTTACTTTTGCTTGAGAAAGTGTATAATCTATCTTAGTAAATAGAGTTCTTAAACTCTCTTCATTTTCATATTTACAAAGACCTATAAAAATATTATCTTCAAGCTCTACTATAGCTTTTAAATCAATTATTAGTTTTTCTAAAGAGTTTTTTATATCATCTTCTTTAGCATTTGGAACAAGTGCTAAAAACTCTGAGCCATTCATTCTAACAACAATATCATGATCTCCATCAAAACTATTTTTTATCTTTGAAGCTAATTTAAATAAAATCTCATTTGTTTTTATAAATCCATAAGTTTTGTTTATTACATCAAGCTTTATTGCAATAGATACTATAAAACCTTTGTTATTTGAGCTATCTTTATCTAAATACTCATTCGCTTTTAATATAAAATACTTTCTATTATTTATTTTTGTTGTTTCATCAAAATAAAGAAGCTCTTTATTTGTCTTTAATACTTCATTTGTATTTTGAAACATTTTCTCAAATTTAGAAATCATGCTATTTATACTAGTTGTTAGAGTTTTAAACTCATCTGTAAAAGGTTTTTCAGTTGAAAGTATAAACTCATTATTCATTACGGCTTTTGCTTGATTATTTATTGTTCTTAATGGCTTTAAAATAAAATTAAAAAATATAGATAAAATAATCATCAAAACAACAAAACTAAACGCCAAAGATTGTAAAAGTTTTATAAACATACTATATGTTTGATTATAGTAAATAGCTCTATCGGCATAAATTTCTAAAACTCCTAAAACATTCCATCCTTCTGAAATACTTGCTAGTGCTGAAATTTCACCAGTATCTACAATATTGATAAACCAATGCGGTATCTCATCACTTATTATTAAATCTTTTTTTAATTCATAAACTATCTCATCATTAATATTTTTAAACACAATTTTTTCATAATTTCCATTATCAAAAGCTGCATTCATAACTGTTTTTATAGTTCCTTCATCAACTCCTGCATTTGTTATTGATAAACTAGTACTTGTAACACTATTTTGTACATTTTCATACAAAGATTTTGCAGATGAATCTTTTATAATATTAAAAGATAGACCAATAATAGATACAAAAAGTATCAAAAAGATAAAACCAAGAACGATAGAAACTTGCTTTAATAAACTCATATTTTTTTTCCTTTATAATCTTTAATTAATGTATCCCACTTTCTGTGAGCAGCTGTTTTTTCACCTTTTAAAATATTTGGATTAAAGTTGAAAACTGGTATTAAATCATCTCGTTTTGAAGCTGGTTGTATAGTTTTTCTTATATTATCTAAAACTAATGGCTCAGAACTTGGTGTTTCAAAATATGTCAAAACCATATGTGCTTCATTTGAAGATTTAACTCTAACATAAGATAAAAACATTTTAGAAGTTGGAACTCCTAAATACTCAAGTGCGAGATATTTTGCAATTGCATAATCTTCACAGTCTCCTTTGTCTTTTGCTAAAAATTCATAAGGATTTGCCCAATAATCACTATTGCCATAAACAGTTTGATCGCTCGCATATTTTATACCATTGAAAAAATCATTTACCTTTTCTAGCTTTGTTCTTAAATCAGAGCTTTTGCTTTTTTCCAACATAGTATTTAATGCAATAAATCTATTTTTTGCAAATTTTCCATACTTTTCTTCAACTTTTACAATCAAAGAAGTATCAACAAAATCAGCATTTAGAGTAAAAAACAGTAGAAAAAATAGACTAATTAAAATTTTCATGTATTTATTATATCAAAAAAATAATATATTTTTTTCTTTTCTAAAATATATGCTAAAATCAGAAAAAAATTGAAGGATTTTATATGAAAGAGTTGATTTTAATAAGACATTCAAAATCTAGTTGGGATAATCCATTTTTAGAAGATTTTGATAGACCTTTAAATAAAAGAGGTGAAAAAAATGCACCTTTTATCGCAAAAATCCTAAAACAAAAAGGATTAACTCCTGATTTAATAATCTCTTCACCTTCAAAAAGAACAAAACAGACTTTGGATTTTTTTCTAAAAGAGTTTGATTTTAAAAATGAAATTATCTTTGAAGAGTCGATTTATGAAGCACCATTTGAAAATCTTTTAAAAGTTATAAAAAATATAGATGATAGATATAAAACTATTTTTTTATTTGGACATAATCCTGGACTTAATGATTTAGTAGCTTTTTTACTTGGAAGCTTTGAAGAGAATATTCCTACAAGTGGTGTATTAAAAATAAATTTTGATATAAAAAAGTGGGAAAACATTAAAGAAAAAATTGGAATTTTAGAGTTTTTTATATATCCAAAAATGTTTAATAAATCTTAATTAAAAAGTTTTATTTACGTATTAAAAGATATACAAAAAACGGAGCTCCAATAAAAGCAGTTACAACACCTATTGGTAAGCTTGAAGCGGTTGGTAAAACTCTTGAAATCAAATCACAAAAAACTAAAAAAGTTCCACCAAAAAATAGTGTTGGAAAAAATAGCTTAGTTGCGCTTTGCTTATAGATTAGTTTTACAATATGAGGAATTACAAGCCCTACAAAACCAATAGGTCCTGTAAAACTAATACAAATTCCAACACAAATAGTAATAAACAAAAGTAAAGTCAAAATAATTTTGTTTACATTTAAACCTTTTAAAAAAGCCATATCATTTGAAATAAGAAGTAAATTTATACTATTTTTCATTTTATAAATAAAAAGCAGAAGACAAAATGCCACAAAAGATACAACAAAAGGAGCAAGAAATCCAACTGTATCAAGACTTCCCAAAGTAAATCTTACTATTGAGTAGTTTTCTTGAAGATTACTAATAAAAAATATAAGCATAAGTGCTGAACTATAAAAATACGATAGTGCAATTCCTATTAAAAGCATTGAATTTGTAGAGCTTATAAGCCTTTTTGAGTTTATTTTTTTAGAAATTATAAATAGAATTAAAATAGTAACAAGTGATCCAAAAATACTAGAGAAAAATAGTGGTATCAATGGAAAAAAAACTATAGAAATAGCTGAAAACAGTGTTGTTCCACTTGCAATTCCTAAAGTATATGGAGTTATTAACTCATTTTTAAAAACTATTTGAAAAATTAAACCACCCAAAGCCAAAATTGAACCTACAAAAAATGCCAAAATAACTCTAGGAACTCTTAAATCCCAGAAAACAGTAGATAAACTATCATTCAAATAGAAAATATCTTTAATATTTATAGTAATTTCTCCTAAAAAAGGAGATATAAATATAATCAAAATAGCAAAAATATATAATATTTTTTTCATAAATCAAGTACCAAATGCGAATCTAAAAGTTTTAAATTTTCACCATAAAATCTATTTAAATTCTCTTGTATAAAAAATTCACTATGAGAACCAAAAAATTTCAAAGAACCTTTTTTCAAAAATAGTACTTTGAAATCTTTTAAAGCATAAGCAAAATCAAGGTTATGTGTAATTACTATTTTTTGAGATAGTAAGCTTGAATTTAAAATATCAAAAACATCTTTTACTCTATTTAAATCTAAATTTGCAGTTAATTCATCAAAAATTGTAATATTTGCATTGTGTAGTAAAGCACCAGCAAGAAGCAAAAGTTGCTGCTCTCCTGAACTTAAATTTACACAAGAGTTAAATTTTAGATTCTCAAGTTTTAGTAAAGATATAATTTTTTCTATATCTTCTATTTTTTTTTCTTCTATAATTGACAATTTTAAATACTCAAAAACAGTCAAATATTCATCAAATATCTCAAAACGACTAGGAATATAATTTATAGATTTTGCTCTTTGATATGAACTTAAATCTCTTGTATTTTTATTTTCAAAAAAAAGATTAGAAGATGGTAAAAGATTAGATAAAACTTTTGCCAAAGTAGATTTACCTGCTCCATTTTCCCCTAAAATAAGTAGATTTTGACTATTTTCTAAAATAAAAGAAATATCTTTTAAAATAAAATTACTGTAATTTTTTAGTTCTAACATCTTCTAAAATACCTTTAAAATCATCTATAAAATATTTTATTCTATGACTTGGAATACCTGAATATAATTTATCTATTATATAGACATTTTTCTTTTTACTTGCATTTATTGGTAGTTTTTCCCACATTTTTATATATTTTTCTTTAGATTTTTCATCATTTTCTAAAAATGGAGCCAATAAAATAATAATATCTGGATTTAAAGTGATTAATTTTTCACTATTTATTGAAGGTTGTGATTTTAAACTAGATTGATAAGCATTAACATTATTACTAGATTTTATAATATCTTCAAAATATATAAAATTTCCTGCTACAAAAATCTGATTAGATAGCGTGTTTTGTGGACTTATTACTATAAGAATTTTTTTATTTTCTATAATATTTTTCAAAGATTCTAAACTATTTTCTATCTGATTATTTAGATTTTTTGCTTCTTCCTTTTTATTAAAAACTTCACCTAAATCTTTTATTGTAAACTTAATATCTTCTAAACTATTTGTTTTATAAACCAAAGTTTTAAAATTTAAATCTTTTAAACTTTGGTTTAATTTTTTATCATAATCTTGATTTAATATAATAGTTGGATTTAAGTTCACAACCTTTTCTAAACTAACACTTCCATATCCTCCAACTTTTTGAATATTTTTTGACTCAATAGGAAAATCACAAAACTCTGTATTTGCAATAATTTTATTGCCTAAACCTAAGGCGAAAGCTATCTCATTTATTGCTGGACTTAAAGTGATAATTCTCTCATTTGCATCTAAAATATTTAAACAAAGTAGAAAATATAGTACTTTTTTCATCTTAGAAACTAGCCTTCAATCCAACAAATGCTGCTCTTTGGCTTGTTGCATAGCCATCAACTATTTGATAATCTTTATTTAAAATATTATCAAGCTTTAAATAAGTAGAGAAGTTTTTGCTAATATCATAATCAACAACAGCATTCCAAACTGTATAGTTTCCAGTTTTTACATCTGGTTTATTATAATCAAAATTAACACTCTGTCTTGTTCCTATATATTCACCATTTATATTAAAGTGAAAATCTTTTAAACCATAATAATCAACTCCAAAATTAAACTTATTGCTAGGTCTATTTTGAAGTTTTTTATCTTTTGAATCTTTTGCGCTAAGATTTGTATAGTTTAAATTTATAAAAACATCTTCAATTATAGAGTTTTTATAAGCAATTTCAGTTCCCTTAAATTTACTATCTCCTTCGATATTTTTATATTTCCAAGATGTACTTGCATTTGATACCATTAAATTATTAACTTTTGTATTAAAGTACGTTACAGAAAAACCTTTGTATTCAAACCCAACATCATAAGATTTTGTTTTTTCAGGATTTAAGTCTGGATTTCCACCCCAAGATGTTTTATATAATTGTATAAAAGAAGGCGTATTATATCCTGTACCATAGTTTGAACTAATATTTAACTCATCTATAATATATTGTTTAATTCCTATTTTTCCTGTTGTTTTATTATCAAAATCACTGTATTTGTCATATCTTAAAGCCTGTGAAAGTATTGTTTTATCGCTAAAAAACTTATTTGTATTTGTAAAATAAATAGCTTTACTATTATATTTTCTATTGATATCTTCTTTATCTTCAAAGTCTTTATACTCTGCTCCAACTGTAAGTGACGAAGAGTCTTCTAAGTATGGAATAGTTGATTTAATACCATATTCTTTTATATCTGTTTTATTTTTAGAATCATTAAATCCAACCTCAGTTTTAGTTTCATTTTTAAATCTTGAATAGTTTGTATAAATATTTGTAGTTGCAAAAATATTTTTATTTTCATAATTTAAACTTGCTATACTATTTCTAGTTTTTGTTTCAGCTTTTGAGTTTGCAGAAGCTATGATATCAGGGTTATAACTAGCATCTGAAAGCATATCATCAAACTTTGTTTTTGCA
Organism: Aliarcobacter cryaerophilus ATCC 43158; assembly: GCF_003660105.1. NCBI lineage: Bacteria > Pseudomonadati > Campylobacterota > Epsilonproteobacteria > Campylobacterales > Arcobacteraceae > Aliarcobacter > Aliarcobacter cryaerophilus. The sequence goes on along the minus strand of NZ_CP032823.1, from coordinate 933,980 downwards.
TCAACTATTCCATAACTAGCACTTAATCTATTATTATCATCAAAGTTGTATCCTAATTTTAAATCTACTGTTGTATTTTTATATCCATCATCTTCATATTTTTTTGCTTCATTACTTTTTGGTGAAATGGCTGAAAATCCATCTGTATCAACTCTAGTTGCACTAAGTTTTGCATCAAAATTTTTATTTTTATGAGAAATTGTAGCCTTTGATATTTTTGAGTCATATCTTCCATATTCAGCGCTTGCATTTCCAAAAGTTCCATCTTTTGCTGATTTTGTAATAATATTTATAACTCCAGCACTAGCATCTGCACCCCAAACACTACTTTGAGCACCTTTTAGAACTTCTATTCTTTCAATATCATTTATCATTAAATGTGCAAAATCAACTGAACCATTATAAGGATTGTTATATCTTATTCCATCGATTAAAACTAAAGTATTTTCACTTTTCATTCCTCTTAAGTAAACTTGACTTAAAGTTCCAATTCCACCATTGCTTGAAATACTAACACCTGATAAACTATTTAAAGCCTCGATAACTGTTTTAAACTTTCTTGACTCAATATCTTCTGCTGTTATAACATCGACATTGGCTGTAACATTTTTTAATTTTTCTTCTGATTTTGTAGCACTTGAAATAGTAATTTCATCCAAAGAGTTTGTTTGTTGTGAGTATAAATTTGTTGCTATTAAAAAGCTTGCAACTAAGCTTATATTTATTTTTTGCATTTTTTTTCCTATATTTATTTATAAATTATTTGTTGAATATTGTTTGATTGGTTTTAGTTCAGTTTTTATTAAACTATTTTTTATGTCTGGTAGTTTTTCTAAATAGTTATCAAATTTTGCATAAAACATATTAAGTTTTGCATTTGATGTTGCCATTAAAATACCAAAAAAGCTAAAATATCTTTTCATTTTTTTCCTCCTTTTTAAATTTTTTTTCTAAATTTTAGATATGACAATTTAGTATTGATTTTGTAGGATCAATAATATATTCATAACCTTTGTACGCTATATATATTCCAAAAATAATTACTAAAATAGAGGCTATTTTTATAAAAATATCTCTTAAATTTGATTGTTTAAAAAATCCAACAAAAAATCCTAAGAAAAATAGTGCTGGAATAGTACTAAGACCAAAAATAAACATAACAACTGCACCCCAAAAAGCACTTCCTGTACTTGCAGCTGTAATTGCAAAAGCATATACAAAACCACAAGGTAAAAGCCCATTTAACATTCCTAGAAGATAGAAACTAAACAAAGAGTTAGATGTTAAAAGATTTTTGAATGTTTTTTGATAAAGTGGTGATTTTGAACAACTATGCTCCAAAATAGTTAAAAATTTTATTTTTCCTAGAAGTGAAAATCCTACAATAGTCATTAAAAAACCAGTTATTAATAAAAAAATTCCACTTGTAGTATTTGAAAAAGTTACAACACCACCAATAAAACCAAAAATAGCCCCCAAAATTGTATAAGTAGTAACTCTTCCAAAAGAGTATAAAAGATGAGCAAAACTTTGAATAGTTTTTGAATATTCACTTTTTATTTTTGTACTAGAATATGCTACAACTATTCCTCCACACATTCCAATGCAGTGTCCAAAAGAACCTAAAAGAGCTATTGATATAATTGAAATAAGGCTAAAAGTCTCCATTAATGTTTATGTTCTTTATGTTGCGGATTTGCCAAAGTCTGTTTTCTTAAAACTCTCAAACTCATCTCTTCAAAATCTATAAAACCATCTTGATTATTTTCATAAGCTCCAAAACCATATCTCATTGGAGTTATTTCATTTGTACTGTAAAAAGCAGCTTTTCCATCTATGTACCTATTTGTGTCTTTACTCTTAACAAAAATTTTAACACTATTTTTAAAATCTTTACTATTTAACCAATTTGCCATTCCACCATGGTCATGAAAAAACCAAGTTTTTCCATCTTTTGAAATTACTTGAGAAGCAAAAGTTAAATCTTGAATAATCATTCCACAATCACTATCTTGATATTTTCCTAAAACTATTTCAAGTGGAGTTTGAGAAATATTACCATCTTTTATTACTACCATTTTTTGCTCTTTCGCCATAGATATAAATATTATTACAATTATTGCAATTATTAAAACAACTGTTAATATTGGTAAAATTTTCTTCATATGTCTCCAAAATATAATAAATTAAGGTAAATTGTATCTTTTTTGGCATAAAAAAAAGCTTTGCAGAGGGAAAAACTGCAAAGCTTATATAATATAAATTCATTTCAAAAAAAGTATAGGATACTATAAAAAAATTGTATTTAATTGTAGGAGGATTCAATACAAATATCCTATAAAAGAATTATAATAGAAGAAATATTAAAATAAGATAAAATTTATCTTATTTAGTAAAAAATGTTTTTAACTTTTTACTAATTTAAAAACTATATAATGTTGAAGCCATTTTAAGGGGTTTTTATGAGAATGATTATTTTTGATATGGATGGAACGCTAATAAATAGTGGACATGCAATAGCAAATACAGTAAATTATGTAAGAGAAAATTTAGGTCTTGAAAAATTTGAACATAATTTTATATTAGAACATGTAAATGATATAAACATAAATAGTGCAGAATTTTTTTATAATCAAAAAGAGTTTACGCCTTTGGTAACAAATCTTTTTGAAGAGTATTACAATAAAAATTGTTTGAATGATTTAGTAATTTATGATGGAATTAAAAATATTCTTGATGATTTTAAAAATGATTTCAAATTTTGTATAGCAACAAATGCAAATTCAAATGCTGCTAAAAAAATGTTATCTCACCTTGAAATAGAGAGATATTTTTCTACAATTTTAGGATACAACGATGTTGCTAAACCAAAACCAAATCCAGATATGGTAAATGTTTTACTTAATAAATATAGTACAAAAAAAGAGAAAACAAAACTTATTGGTGACTCAAATAAAGATATTGCGGCAGCTATAGGTGCTGGAATTGAAGGTATCTTAGTAAATTGGGGGTTTTCAGACCACAAAGAAGATGCACTAAAAACTGTTTGTGAATTAAGAAAAAAAATTGAAAATGAGTTTTTAAAAGCTTAAAATTTAGAGTTAGAGTTATGATTTATATTCAATCACTCTAAACTCGCCCTCTTTCAAATCATCAACTCTAAAACCAGCAAATTCCAATCTATGAAGCTTTATTACTCTGTTTTTTGTATATGCAAACATTCTTTTAACTTGATGATATTTCCCTTCAACAATCTCTAAATGAACTAAATTATCATTTATAACTTTTAATTTTGCTGGTTTTAATGGCTTGTCTTCACCATTTAAAACTACTATTCCACTTTCAAAAATCTCTTTCTCATCACCTTTTAGTGAATTTTGTAAAGTTACTTCATATATCTTTTTTACATCTTTTTTTGGACTTGTGAGCTTGTGATTTAACTCTCCATCATCTGTTAATAAAATAGCTCCTGTTGTATCAATATCTAGCCTTCCAATAGTTGAAATTTTTGGATTTCTATTTTGATATCTTTGTGGTAAAAGTGAATAAATAAGCTTTCCAGAGTCATTGTGAGAACAAATAACATTAGAAGGTTTATTCATCAATATTGTTATTTTTTCACTATCAAGCTTTTCATCATTTACACTAATTTCATTATGTTTTGCTTTTAAACTTGGATTAAATACCCTATTTTCATTTATAAAAACACTATTCATTTTTAAAAATTTTCTAGCTTCACTTCTAGTACAATATCCCAAACTTGATAAATAAGCATCTACTCTTTTCATATTAAACCTCTTAAAAATTGGATATTAACATAATTTTAAATAAAATGCCAAAATGAAATTACTTGATAAAAAAGAAAAAATCTGGCTTTTAGATGATGAAAATTTCAATTTTCCAAAATTAGAACAAATGGGTGGTGATTTAGTTGCAATTGGTGGTGATTTTCATCCACAAAGATTGCTTAATGCCTATGAAAATGGTTTATTTCCTTGGTTTATTGATGATTACAATTATATAAATTGGTATAGCCCACAAAAAAGAATGATTTTGTATCCAAATGATTTAAAAGTATCAAAAAGCCTAAAAAAATCAATCAAAAATAGAGGTTTTGAAATAAAATCAAACACAAATTTTGAAAATGTTATAAGAAATTGTCAAAAAGTAAAAAGAAAGCACGAAAATGATACATGGATAGATGATAATTTTATACAAGCATATAACCTAATGCACAATTTAGAATTTGCAAATAGTATTGAAGTTTATCTAGAAGGAGAGCTTGTAGGTGGGCTTTATGGACTTATAATAAATAATATATTTTGTGGTGAAAGTATGTTTTCTCTTGTAAATGATGCTTCAAAAGTAGCTTTTTTTTATCTTTGTAATTGGGCAAAGGATAATAATATTAAAATTATTGATTGTCAGGTTTACAATAAACATTTGGAGAGTTTAGGAGCTTATGAGATAAGTAGAGAAGAGTATTTTAAAATCTTAAAATCTTAAAAATAGTAATTTTAGATTTTAGATTTCTTTTTCATCAAAAAAAGTACTACTCTTCTTAAAATAAACAAAATTTTATATAAAAAATTTGAAAAAACATTATCATATTTAAAGAAAAAATGTAGTTTTCCCAAAAATGTATCTTTATTTACAACACTATTTAAAAACTTCAAGGCTTTTGAGCCTTGGAAAAAATTATCTTTAAAATTTACTATAAATCCATTGTTAATATCAAATTTTGTATCTATATTTTTATCTTCTCTTACATTCTTTAAAATTAATTCATAGCTATCTTTTAACTTCAAATATCCAACATAACTATTACAAAATGGACACTCTTTATCATAATATATAGTTATTTTTTCCTTAATCATAAAATTTAATTTTGATTAATTATCCATAGCTATTTTAAGATATTTTTCCAACTCTTCTTTTGGTACATTTCCTACAAATTTATGTATAAATTTTCCACTTTTTGAAAATAAAAACATCTCTGGAACTTTTGTAACACCTAGCTCATCTGCTAATTTTTGGTTCTCTTCACCCATTGTAATTGGATAGTTAATTTGATACTCTTTAATAAATTCTTTCATCTGTTCAACTGTTTTTTCATCTTGAAAAAGTACTGAAACAATCTCTAAACTATCAGCATATCTACCTTTTAACTCTCTTAATTTTGGAATTGTTTCAATACAAGGAGGACACCAAGTTGCAAAAATATCTACAATAACTGCTTTTTTACCTTTAAACTCATCAAAATCAAGTCCCTCTTTTGTTGTTTTAAATCCAATAAATTTTTCATCTGTTGTTAATAAAACAAAAGGAGTTGGTTCAAATTCTTTTGTTTCAGCCTCTATTTTTGTTTTTGATAGTGATTTTGCATCAATACTTGAACTACTATCACAAGCTGTAAATAAAAAAACAAAACTACTTAAAACTATAATTAATACTTTTTTCATTCATTCTCCATTTTTGATAACTCTTCTAAAATAACTTTTATTTCATGCTTTTCAAAAAATATATTTCTCGATAGCTCATCATTTACTCTTTTTAGAAACTCTATTTTATTACTTCTTTGTAACTCTTTATTATTTTTTGAATCATTTAAAATTTTTAAAAGAGTAATTTTATATCGATTTATTATGTCTAATTTACTTTGTGTTTTTTTTAATATATTTTTATTTGTAAAATATATAAATAAAACAACTAAAATAATAGTTAAAACAGTTGTTCCTAAATACTCCATTATTTATAAATCTCTTTTTCTACTAAATCAAATAGAGCTTTTTGCGATAAAGAATTTAATAAAACTCCATTTACAAAAAGTGTTGGCGTTCCTCTTACTCCTAAAGCTGTTGCATCAGCCCTATCTTGCGCAATAATTTCATCGATTTTTTGATTATTCATATCAATTTTTAACTTTTCGATATCCAAATCTGGAATCTCTTTTAAAAATTGCCATAAAAGCTCTGGTTTATCAACAGAAGCATAGTGAGAAGCCCATAAAGAATGTTTTTCAAATATCATATTTAAAACATCTTCATATTTACCTTGAATTCTTGCTGCTTCTAACATTTGAATTGTAAGTCTAGAATTTTTATGATTATCCAAATATTTTACAACAATTTGAATATCTTTGTAATACTCTTTATATAACTTTTTTACAACTTCAGAATATATAGCACATGATTCACATTCAGGATCTAAAAACTCAACTACACTAATATTTTTTTGATTATCACCCATTTTATAAGAATAATCTCTTAAAAGTAGTTCATTTATATTTGGATTTGTAGCTACTTGCTCAACTTTTTGCTCACTTTTATAAAAAAATGAAAATCCAATAAAAAGTGCTAAAACCAAAACTAAAGAACCTAAAACCAATACCTTATTTTGCATATAATTTTCCTTCAAAAAATTTTATAAAACTCTAACTTAGAAAAGATAACAAAAGATTAAGAAACTCTTTTTTTATGAGCTATTAATAGGATAAAAATAGTCAAAAAAGCGACAAATGAAAGTAAAGGAATCGTAATAAATCCAAAATAGTTCAAATAATCAACACTGCAAGGTACACCATTAACACAAGGAGAGAGAGTTTCAGGAATTATTTTTAAAATCAATAAATTGTGATAAATTGAGATAAACAAACCAACAATCACAAGTGGAAAACTATATTTAAAAACTTTATCATCTGGATATAATAAATTAATTAAAAATATAAAAACTAATGGATACATAAAAATTCTTTGATACCAACACAAACTACAAGGAACAAAATGCATAATTTCAGAGAAAAAAAGACTTCCTAATGTAGCAAATAAAGAAATAATAAAAGCAAAAAATATGTAATTCAAAACAAAAATCCTTTTTAAATTCAAATAAGTTTTATTCTATCAAAATAATGTTAATATTCGCATATTTTTTGTAGAAGGATTTTATTTGAGATATATTATCTTAGGGCTTATTATGGCTGGACTTTTCCAAGTCTTTTTTTGGTTATCAAGAGATAACTTAGTAACACTAAATGAAAACTCGTTTGAAAAAATCGAATCATTGTCATATTCACCATTTGAAGGATATGATAAAAATTTACTTTCAAGCGAACAAATTGCTTATGATGTAAATTTATTTGAAAATTTTACGAACAAACTTAGAACTTATGGAACTTTGGAAGCTTATAAAATACTTAACTCTAGTAAAGATTCAAATCTTCCTATTGATTTAGGACTTTGGATAGGTGGTGATTTAGAAGAAAATAATCTTGAAATCCAAAGAGCATTAGAAATTTTAAAAGAGTATCCAAATAGAATTCAATCTGTAATAGTAGGAAATGAGGTACTTTTAAGAAAAGAACTTGAGCCTTTGGAGCTATATGCTTACATTGATTTTATGAAAACTCACACAAAAAAGCCTGTAACATCTGCAGAAACTTGGGATATATGGGAAAAACATCCAGAATTAGCTAGTCATGTTGATTTCTTAACTATTCATATTTTACCATATTGGGAAAAAGTTCCAATAGAAAGATACAATGAATTTATTATTGAAAAATATACACTAGTTGAAGATCTTTTTCCAAATAGAAAAATAGTGATTGGTGAGACAGGATGGCCTAGCCATGGATACAACAATAATAGTGCAATTCCTAGTATCAAAAATCAAGCACAAGCTATAAGAGGTTTTGTAAATCTAGCTCATGAAAAAGGTTGGCATTACAATATAATTGAAGCTTTAGATCAACCTTGGAAAGGTTATGATGAAGGAAATGTTGGACAATATTGGGGAATTTTTACAACTTCTAGAGCTTTAAAATTTCAATTAGCTGGTGAAGTTGAATTAAATCAATATTGGTTTTATCAAATGATTGCTGCGATTATTATTGGAGCATTATTGACACTTTTTGGGTTAAAAAATCAAAGAGTAAATATTAGCCATGCTTTTGCTTATGCAATTGCTGCCCAAGGTATGGCATTTGGTATTGTAATGGCTGCAATATACCCATTTGTAAACTATATGAATTTTGGAATGTGGATTATGTGGGGAATGGGAAGTTTTCTTATGATTCCTCTTGTAATCATAACTTTAGCAAAAGCAAATGAACTATTTAGAAGCTCTATTGGAGTTCAGCCATCAAGACTAGTTCCTCTTGATTTAAAATCACAAAATGCACCACTTGTATCTATTCATGTTCCTGCATACAAAGAACAACCTCATGTTTTGGCTGAAACTTTAGAGAGTTTATCAAAACTTACATATCCAAACTATGAAGTTTTGGTTATTATAAATAATACTCCTGAAGATTTTTATAAAACTCCAATAAAAGAGCTTTGTGAAAAATTGGGAGATAAGTTTAAATATCTTGATATTAAATGTACTGGATTTAAAGCTGGAGCTTTAAATACAGCACTTGAATACACTTCAAAAGATGCACAAATTATTGCAGTTATAGATGCTGATTATAAAGTTGAATCTCCTTGGCTTGTAGATTTAGTTCCACTATTTGATGACCCAAAAGTTGCAATTGTTCAAGCTCCACAAGATCATAGAGATGGTGATGAGAGTATTATCAAAAAAGCTATGAATGCAGAATATGCTGGTTTCTTTGATATTGGTATGGTTGATAGAAATGAAGAAAATGCTATCGTTGTTCATGGAACAATGGTTATGGTAAGACTTAGTGCTATGATGGAAGTTGGTGGTTGGGGAACTGACACTATTGTTGAAGATAGTGAATTAGGGCTTAGACTATTTGAAGCTGGATATATTGCGCACTATACAAATAGAAGATATGGATTTGGGCTTTTACCAGATACTGTTGAAGCATTTAAAACTCAAAGACATAGATGGGCTTATGGAGCTATTCAGATTCTTAAAAAACATTGGAGAGAGTTTAAACCTGGTTCAAAAAGATTAAGTCCTGCTCAAAAAAATAAATTTGTTACAGGTTGGTTTTTCTGGTTAAGTGATGCTATGGGTCCAATTATGGCTGTTATGAATATTATTTGGGTTCCTGTAATAATCTTTGTTGGTGTTACAATTCCTACAATTCCTCTTACTATTCCTATTATTACGGCATTTATAGTAAATATTTTGCATACATTTATACTTTATAGAACAAAAGTAAAAGCTAGCTTTAAAGATATTCTTCTTAGTTCTATAGCTTCAATGAGTTTACAATTAATAATATTTAAAGCTGTATTTGATGGATTTATCAAAGATGGATTACCATTTAAAAGAACAGAAAAAGGTGGAAAAGCTAAAAAAAGTGCAAATCCAATAAAATATGAAACTATTTTATGTATTTTACTTTTAACTGCATTTGTATCTTTAATATACACAAATAAATCTGGAATTACAGAGATTTATGTATTTGCAGCAACAATATTTATTCAAACTATTCCTTACATCTCTGCAATTATTATGAGAATATTGGAACTTTACTCTTTAAAAAACCAAAAAGCTTAATAGCTTTTTGGTTTTTATAAAATAAATCTTTTTTTAATCATATTTATGAAGTCTTAAATCACAACAATGAGTTGCCTCTTCTACTAATAATCTTCCAATTTCAGCATGTGCATGAACAAATTTTTTAATTTTTAAATCATTTAAAATATGTCTTTCTTCTAATGATTCATATTTTAAAATAATATTTGCATCTGGACAATATTTTAATATTGCATCACAAATAAGTATTTTTTCATGTGTTTCATTTATAGTTATTATAACACTTGAACTCTCTTCTACTTTTAAAGCTTCTAAAACTGATTTTTTATCTAAGTGTCCAAAATATGCTTTATACCCCATTTTTGTAGCAACTTGAATTTGTCTAAGGTCATTTGAAACAATAACAAAAGGCATATTTCTATCTGATAAATCTCTAGCAACAACTCTTCCTAAAATAGAAAAACCGCAAATAATAATATGATTAGTCTCTTCAATAGGCTCTAAATTATCTGATTGATAAATATCAGCTGAAATTAAATTTGATATTTTATAGATATTATTTAATAAAAATGGTGTCAAAATCATTGACATTACTGAAATTAAAACCAAAAAATTTGCAGTTTCAATTGGAACTACATTTTGACTTGAAGCAAGAGTTAAAATAGCAAAAGAGAATTCACCAACTTGACAAAGTGCAATTGCTGATTTTACAGATGTATTTTTATCTGATTTTCTTCTAATAATTAAAAATACAACCAAAGCTTTTATTATCATTACTAATAAAAATAGACCTATTACTATATGAATATTATTGAGAAAGTATAAAATATCTATTTTTGTTCCAACTGTAAAAAAGAATGTTCCTAAAAGTAAATCTTTGAAATTTGAAATATCTGATTCAACTTTTATTCTAAATTTTGTATCAGCAATAATCATTCCAGCTAAAAAAGCACCCAAAGAGTATGTAAATCCTAAATATTCAGCCAATAAAGATGCACCAATAACAATTGAGAAAACAGCTCCAATAAATAGCTCCTCAAGCCTTGTATTTGATGAAAATTGAAGTAACCAATCTATTATTCTTTTTCCAAAAAAGAACATAAATATTGTAATAACAGCAGCTGAAATAAAAGTATTCCAAATAACCTCTACAATAGATAAATTATCATTTGTTAGAAATGAAATCAAAAGTAAAATTGGAATGACTGCTAAATCTTGATAGATTAAAATAGCAGTTGTTCTTTCACCATAAGGAGTATAAATATCTTTTGAAGACTTTAAGTATGGCAAAACAATTGCAGTTGAAGATAGAGAAAATGCAAAAGCAATTATTATTGAAACCTCTATTGATAAATCAAAAATAAAGTGAGTAACGGCAAAAATAAGTAATGCACTAATATGTACTTGTAAAAAACCATTTAATAAAAGAATCTCTTTCATCTTTCTAATCTTATCAAAGCTTATTTCAAGCCCTATTGTAAACATTAGAAAAACTATTCCAAATTCTGCTATTGCATCTAATGATGCTATATTAGCACCTTTAAAATGAAATCCATAAGATATTATAATTCCAGTTAATATATAACCTATAATTTGTGAAATACCTAGTTTTTTTAAAATTATATTTAAGACAGTTGCTAGAAAAATTGCCATAAATAGAGTAAATAAGAAGTGTTCCATTGTGATTTCTTTCTTTAAAAATGTTGGATTATATCAGTTTTTTTTTAAAAAAATTAGATTTTTAAGAGCTTTTTCTTCACTTTCTACTAAAAATTCATCTACATTTTCTAATTTTTCTAAAAACTCGAAATTTGGTGCTTCTTTCTTAAATATATCTATTAAAAAATTACTACTCAAAAATGGATCATTTAAACAAGCTAAAACTAACCCACCTATTGGTAATACCAAATCAAGTTTTTTAATAATCTTAATATAATCACTAGTTGCAACAAATGAGCCTTTTTGAAAAGATGGAGGATCTATTATAACAATATCATAAGGTGACATTTTTTTGATTTTACCAAATGATTTTAAAATATTATGTGGTAAAAATTTTACATTTTTTACATCTAAATTGTTTAAATAATGATTTGTTCGCCCAATAGACAAACTAGCTTTTGACATATCAATATTTACTACACTTGAAGCTTTACCACTAATACAAACTACACTAAAAGCACAAGTATATGAGAAAAGATTTAAAACATTTTTATCTTTACAAATAGACTTTATATACTCTCTACCTTTTTTCATATCAAAAAACAAGCCAATATTTCGATTTTTAAAATCTATTTTATATTTTAATCCATTTTCAACTACAAAAAAATCTTCTACAATCTCTCCATAAATAACTTCATAAAAATCTCTCTCTTTATATTTTCTTTGAATAATGAAATTCTCAAAAGAACTATTTTTTGAAACAATCTCTAAATTTTTTATAATTTCTTTTTCATCAAAAGTCTCTTCAAAAAAAGTTGCAAAGAGCGTATTATCTAAACTATCAACTGTCAAATATGAAAAATTATAATAAAAATTCCCACGACCATGAAAAACTCTTTTTACTTCATTTGTTCTATTCTCTAAATTTTTTTCTATAATATTTTTTAAATCTTTTATAATCATTTAACCTCTATATTTAATATTTTAAAAATATTATTGAAATTGTATTTTTTATTTTTATTACACTAAGAACTATATGTTTTGTAATTTTCAAAAAGTAAAAAGTAAGCTATACAGCTTACTTTTTTATATATTTTTTATTTAGTAATTTTATCTACAAAATTACTAACAGGAGTTACTAATCTTTGAAGAAGCATACTTACTAAAATAAATGCAACCAACCAAGCAATAACAGCAGCCCAAGCTGGAAGATATACAAAGAAAATATCATACTTTGCCATAAGTGGCCAGTGAATTAAGTAAACTTCATAAGAGTAAACTCCATACATTGTCAGAAATTTGCTATCAACTTTTTTAAGTATAAAAATAACTGTAAATGCTAGCATTATTACAATTGACATTAGTTGTTCTACAAAAAAACCTTGTCCTAAAATAGAAGTTAAAGCAGGCCATGAACCAGCACCTGTTCTTTGTGATACATAAAATACAATAGCAAACATAATAAAAATAATAATATATTTCATATCTTTTGAATTGTCTCTGAAATCTTTAATATATTCTATAAATCTATTTTTTTTACCTTCTTTTACTTGTAAAAGCCAAGCTAAAATAATACCCATAGAAAAAGCAACAGTATGAAGTCTATGAAGCCAGTTACTTCCCAAATCAAAGATATTAAAAGTTCCAATAATTGTAGCAATAACCGCTAAAATAATTGCAGTTAACCATGGTTTATCTTTAAAAAATACCAATGGATATATCAAATAAAACATAATCATCCATGTAATATACCAAAAAGGAGAGTTTACATCACCAAAACCGTCTGCTGTTGGGAAAAATCCTAACATAGATTTTATAATATATCCTATAGAATAAGTTTTATCCATAAACATTGCATCTGCAATAAACATAATAATTAAAGCAATCCAGAATGGAATAAATATTTTTATAACTCTTTTTTTATAAAAATCAACTGCCTTCATAGGTCTTTTAAGCATTCCAACTGTAAGACCAAATCCTGACATAAATAAGAATAAATCAACTCCAACACCAGCAATTATAGAAAGTGGAAACAAAAAATCAGCATTTGTAACTTTCATATATGCAAAGTGTGCAAAAACAACTGTTAAAATTCCAAGACCTTTTAACTCATTTGTAACAGATATTGGAAAAACATCACTATGTGTTGATTGTTTCAAAGTAGTAAACAAAACCAATATTGCAAAAGCAATAACAACAAAAGTAGATAACTGAAGACTAGTAAACGATACAACATCATTTGCAAGTGTAATAGGACCCATCATTTTATAAATTCCCCCTAATAAATTTTAAATTAACAAAAGATTTAGTACCTTTTTTAAAATTGTGCGGATTTTACCCAATCTTAAATTAATAAAAAGTTAATAAATTATTCTTTTTTTATAATTTTTTTGTTATTATATTTTCTAAAAAATATTTTAGTATAAATAATTATCGAAAATATTCATTTCATTAATTAGGAGAGAGATTATGAAAAAAATTATTTTTATGTTTTTATTATTTGTTTCAACACTTTTTGCAAATATAGGAACAATAACACTTATTGAAGGTGAAGCTTTTGTAAAAAGAGGTGAAGAAACACTTAGATTAAACATTAGTGACCAAATAAGTAATAATGACTTTATTGAGACAAAAACAAACTCAAAAGTAAAAATAACTTTTATAGACAATACTGTTATCACAATAGGAAAAGAGTCAAGTTTAAAAATTGAGGATTATTTCTTTGATTCAAATAATAAAAACTCTGCAAAAACTGAATTAAGTGTATCTAAAGGTGCTTTTCATGCAATTACAGGACAAATTGGAAAAGTAAATCCAGAAAAATTTAAACTAAAAACAAAAAATGCAACTATTGGAATAAGAGGAACTGAAATTTATGGTGATCAAAATAGAGTATTTTGTACTCAAGGTGCAATTTTTGTAAATTCTTTTGGAGTAACTAGAGAAATTTCTCAAGGTTTTTTTGTAAATACTTTCAGTAATCAAATTCCAAGTCAATCAACGCCTATTGAACCACAACAATTTCAAGATGTTAACTCAAGATTAAACACTAATAGTTTAGGTAATAACCAAAGTCCAAATAACTTTGATAATCCTAGTAGTCCATTAGCTTTTCAAAATAGTCAAAGCCCTCAGATGACTCCAAATCAAGATAATCAAAATTCTTGGGGGTACTGGGGAGTAGGTCCAATTCAAGATGAAAATAATAATGCAAGAATTAGTAACTCTATAAACAACTCTATTCAAAATTCAAATAATTCATCAAATATAACAGATCCAGCTTATGTTCAAAATTTGATGGATAATACAACAACCACTCAATTAAACTTTAGGGGAACTATCACTCCAAATATGGATGTTGGAACAATACATGAAAATATAATATTTTTTAATTTTATTTTTGGAGGAGGAAATAGTAGAGTATCTGGAGGTTATGAGTTCAATTCAGATAATTTTATTTCAAGTGAAAGCTTAAGTGATGGCGTAATATCAAATAATGGATTTAGTTGGTCTAATATTTCAGGTGTATTTAATGGTGCTACAATAGACAGTGTTTCTGGAAATATTACGATGGATAATCGTTCAAATACTTTAGAAGGCACATTTAGTGCAAATAAGGAACCGTAAAAATATGAAATTAAAATCAAATAAAAAATTAATTTTTCAAGCACTATTTTTACCTACACTAATTTTTGCAAATGAAAACTACTCGAATGAGCATTTTGCAAAAGCTCTTGATAGTTACAATAATAGAGCTTTTCAAGATAGTTATTTAGCATTTAAAGAGTATTTAAAAAAAGAGAAATTAGACTCTAATCTAACATTTATTCTAGCAAGAAGTGCTTATGAGATAGGTAAGTTTGAAGAGGCTGAAACTTTATATAAAGAGCTTTTAGAACAAACTCCAAATAATAGTAGAGTAAAACTAGAACTTGCACAAACATATTTTCAACAAAAAAAATATGAAGAAGCTGAAGTTTTATATCAAGATGTATTAAAAGATAATAGTTTACCTATGAATGTAAGAAAAAATATAGAATTAACTTTAGATTCTTTAAATAAAAAGTCTCAAAGAAACTTTTTAAAAACAACTTTAGGTTTTGGGTATGGATATGATTCAAATACAGACAACAACTCAAATGATGATTTTGTAAATTGGGGGAATATTCCTTTATCTATTCCAGATAAAAAAAGTGATCATGTTGCAGAATATATCTTAGCTTTAAACCATACATTTAAGATTAAAGAAAATTTAACTATGGATAATAAATTCGTAGGATATATGCAAAAGTTTAACAAAGACCATAACAATGATTTAAGCCTTGCAGTTTTTGGAACTGGACTTTCTTACTATACTTCAAAATCAAAATCATCTTTAGCTTTCGATTACAACTATGTTTGGTTAGATAATAGTACATATTTATTTAACTATATTATAACTCCCTCTTTTGATTATCAAATAGATAAAGATCTTATTTATAAAACAAAAGTAAAACTTATTAAAAAAGATTTTAAACAAACGGATTATGAGTTTAGAGATTCAATGTATTATGAACTTTCAAATAGTTTAGTTTTATTAACTGAAAAATTTGGTATGAATACTTTATCTTTTGCTTTTGGAACAGATAATAAGGATAAAGGTAAAGCTTGGAATGTGGACTATAACTTTGCAAGTTTAAGATATGAAAATATGTATCCACTTACACAATCAACAATTCTTACAAGTGGAATTGAACTATATAAAGATCAATATAAAGTAAAAGAAGAGGTTTTGTATAACAACAAAAAAAGAGATGATAAAGTTATTCTTGATTTAGGTGTTTTACAATCTCTAAACAAAAATCTCTCTTTAGGTGCAACTTTAAGATATATAAATAATGATTCAAATCAAAATATATATGAATATGATAAATATGTTGTAAGAACAAATATTTACTACTCTTTCTAAGCTTTTGTTGTATGCAAATAAACACCATCAAAATCTTTTGGTGGTGTTTTTATAAACTCTTCACATCTTTTTATATAAATTTTATAAATATTTTTATTCGTTTTATTTTCGAGATTTTCTAGTTTTATAAAAAGTTCTAAAGCATCTGAAAAATTTGACTCTTTATAAAACTCAATTGCCTTATGATAATCTTCTAACTCATCTTTTAATTCATCTTGAGCCTCACCAGTTCCTATTACTTGCCAAATTTCAACTGGTTGGTTTTTACCTTTTACTCTTACAAAATCTAAAAATCTAAGTATATATTTTTCTTTTAATTTATCTTTTGTAAAGTTTGTTATATTTAGCTTTGAACCATAATATTTACATAAAGACTCAACTCTTGAACCTAAATTTATAGCATCACCAATAACAGTATAATCACTTCTTAAACTACTTCCCATCTCACCAACTATTACTTCACCAGTATTTAACCCTATTCCTATATCAATCGTTGGTAATTTATCCTTTACAAATTTTCTATTTAATTCATCTAAAGCTACTAATTGTTCTAATGATGCTTTAACTGCCATATCTGCATGATTTTCAACATCAAGTGGAGCATTCCAATATGCCATAATAGCATCTCCAATAAACTTATCAATTGTTCCTTGATTTTTTATAATAATACTACTCATAGGTTCCATATAAGCATTTAAATACTCTATTAGTTCTTTTGCTTTTAGTTGTTCTGAAATTTGAGTAAAACCTCTAATATCACTAAAAAAGATTGTTATCTCTTTGTTTTTTGCACTAAATTCATTATTATCTATATTTTTTAAAATATCATCCATAACACTTTTGGATACTTTTGAAGCAAACTTATTTTTAATAGCTTTTTCTTGTTTTATATTATAGAAAAAATCAATTATGATAGAGAATACAAAGGCTAAAACTATAGAAGAAAGTGGAAAAATTATATTTAAAACTAAACCATAAGAAAATAAAGCATGATACGAAAAAACTACATATAAACTAAAAAATAGTAAAAAAACAAAGGGCTTTAAAAGAAAAGGAGTAACTGAAACTAAAAAGAATGCAAAAAAAGCAAGTACAAAAATTGATACTATATTTACACCATCAAGATAAGAAGCTTTTTGAAGAAAATCACCTTGTAAAATATTATCAATTACATTTGCATGTACTTCTACCCCTGGAAATACATTTTCATAAGGGGTTGCCCTTAAATCATAAAGTCCTGTTGCACTTGTACCTAAAAGGGCTATTTTCCCTTCTATATCTTCTGCTTTAAAATTGTTGTTATAAATATCTTTTGCACTAATATATTGAAAACTTTTAGAAGCTCCACGATAGTTTATAAATATTCTTCCAAATTTGTCTGTAGGAATATAAAAATCTCCTAATTGAATATTTGAAACTCCATTTTCATCATAGTTTACAAAAACTTTTTGGGTATCATTTAAAGCTCTTATAATCTCCAAAGCCAAAGATGGATATAAAGTATCATTATAAGAAATTAACAATGGAACACTTCTTATAACTCCACTTTCATCTGGAATAATATTAAAAAAACCACTTGAATATGAATTTTCTTGCAATATTGGAAGATTTAAAGTCGTTCCAAAAGCCTCAATTAAATAGTTTGCATCACTATTTTTATTTTTTTCAATAAATATTGCAGGAATTTGAGGTGAATTTTTACTTGAGTTATTATCTTCAATATTAAAGCTATATCCTAAAATTACAGCCGATTTTGAAATGACTTGTGCAAACTCAAAATCATAGTTTTCTAACTCTTTGTTTATACCTAATTTTTTTGCTATTAAAGATGGTGAAGTTCTATCTTCTTCTGCAAAAACAATATCCATTCCAACTACAGCAATATTTGAATTTGTTAAATTTTCTATAATTTTTGATAATATATTTCTACTCCAAGGCCACTGTCCAAACTCTTTTATAGAAATATCATCTATATCTATAATTACAACATTATTTGAAGTCTTTGTTTCACCTTTAAAAATAAAATATGAATCTCTAATTCTATTATCAAAAGAATCAAGAAGTGATGGGAAAAATATATAAAAAACTATTAAAAAACTTGAAATTAAAAAAGAAAAAAATCCATAGATTAAAAATTTTTTAATCTTGCTTTTAAACATCTAACTGCTCAGTTAAAAGTTCAGTTTCACAATATTGTATAAATGCTCTACTCTTTTTAAAAAAATCTAGTAAATCTTTATCTATTTCACCATCTTTTACCATAAAATCTAATATTTTAAATATTTCACTTAGTGTCTTAACACCTTTATATGGTCTATCATTTGAACTAAGTGCTTCAAAAATATCAGCTAAAATTAGAATTCTATCTTCTAAAGCTATCTCATGTGCACTTAATCCTCTAGGATAACCTTTTCCATTTAATTTTTCATGATGATTTACAGCAATATGCATAATATTTGAATACTTTTTAGGAAATGGCAATGCACTTAACATTTCATAAGACAATGTTGCATGAGAGTTCATAATATCTTTCTCTTCTTTTGTTAAAGTTCCTTTTCGAATTGATATATTATAGACTTCATCTCTAGTTAAAAAGTCTTTTTCTATACTATTTTCATAATATTTATATAAAGATATCTCTTCAACCCTTTTTATATCAACATCACTCATAAACTCTTGACCTATATTTGCTTTTCCTATAAACTCCAAACTATCTTCAATATTTTGTAAACTATACTCATAGCTCTCTTTAGTTAATTTATTTTCTAAAAAATCAATTTTTAAATCTCTTTTTATAATCTCAGCTCTTAATTTTATAAGCTCAAAACCATCTATAAGTTTTTGAAGTTTTGTACTTTTATCTATTACCCACTCTGGTACTGATATTTTTCCAACATCATGAAGTTTTGCAGCTAGTTCAATTTGTTTTAAATCATTTTTAGAGTAGTTTATATTTTTATATATTGTTTCATCTTCATTTATTGAATTTGCAATCATAGGAGCTAATTTTGCCATCTTTGTAATATGTGTTGAAGTATGTCTTGATTTTGCATCAATTGCATTTGCAATAGAATTTACAAAGCTTTCCAAAAAGTTTTCTAAACTATCTATTAAAATAGTATTTGTTAAAGCCATAGCAGCTTGTAAAGATAGAGCTTTTATTATTTTCTCATCATAAGAAGTATAAATACTATTTTTCTCTTTTATCTCTTTATTTATAAGTTGGATTACTCCTATTACATCATTTTCATGATTTACCAAAGGAACTACTAACATTGATTTAGAATGATAATTTTTACTATTATCAAATGCTTTTGTACCTTCAAAATTATAATCATTACTATTATAAACATCTGAAATATTTATAACTTTTTTATCTAAAGCACAAACAACGGCTACCATAGCTCTATTTTCTTCACTATTTTCAAGATAAAGAGGTAAAGGATTCCAAGATATTTTTTCCTCTTTTGTTCCTAAAAATATATTAAGAGTTTCATTTTGAACTACTTTAAACTCTAAATGTTTTTTATCCTCACTTATTAAATATAGTGTTCCTGCATCACTTTTTGTAAGTTCTCTTATTAGAGTTAAAATCATTTCATATAAATGCTCTTTATCATTTTCACTTGATAACTTTAAATTTATATCCATAACTCTATCAAAAAGTTCAATATCTTGTATCTTTGAGTGAACTTTTAAATCATCAATGTGAATAATATCTCCATCTTCTAGGATTTTTCCACCATTTTTTAAAATACCTAAATTTTCTACCTCTTTTCTTAAAATATCTTGTTGTACAAATTTTAAGTGATATAAAAATATAGCTAGATTTTTATTCTCTATTTTATTTAAAATCATTTTTAAACTATTAGGAGTTAAATGTTTACTTACTTTTGCAATATTTTCTAAACTATTAGGAAAAGAGCACTCAATAAAAAGAGCTTTTAGATTTTTTGTATTATTTATATGAAAGATTAAATTATCATTAAAATCAGTATCTCCACTTATTATATAACTACTACTATTTTTAGAAATAATATATCCAAAAGAGCCATCAGTATGTTCTGTTTTTATAGCTTTTATTTTAAATTTACCATGAATTATCTCTTCATTTTCTTTTAATTCTTTAAATAAAAGAGTATTTTCATCTTTATTCAAAAGCTTAATATTTGAGAAATCTGGCCAAATTTTATTATTAAAAATATGCTCTTTTAAAAATTGTATAGTCTCTAATGAGCCATAAACAGTAAGTGGTGTTTCTCTTTTTGTAAAACAGTTATCCAACATAAAAGGAATATCACTTACATGATCCAAGTGTGAATGTGTTACAAAAATATGATTTATTTTATAAGCTTCATCATCTAAAGAATTTATTATATTTCCAGCATCAATAGTAGTGTCATTTGAGATTTGAAAAGAAGTAGTACCAAAATTCTTTGATTTATTGCCACTACTTCCGAGTATTTTTAGATAATTCATAAGCTTTCCCTAATTTAGATTATAAATTATTGTATCAAAATTAGGTTTAATTTTAAAATTATTTTTCTACAAACTCTTTGATTCTATTTATTCCATCTTCTATAGCTTTCATACTTGTAGCAAAAGATAATCTAACATATCCTTCCATTCCAAAAGCAAGCCCAGGAACAAGTGCAACTCCTTTACTTTCTAGTAAATCAGCACAAAATTTCATAGAGTCATTTGAGTATTTCTTAATATTTATAAATAGATAAAAAGCACCATCAGGATCATAACAAGATAGTTTAGGAATATTATTTATAGCTTCTACTGCATAATTTTTTCTTTTCTCAAACTCAACTCTCATCATCTCAATATCTTTATTGGCTTCACCTTCTAAAGCTACAATTGCTGCATATTGTGTCATCGAATTTACATTTGATGTAACTTGACCTTGAAGTTTTGACATAGCTTTTGCAAGGGCATTGTTCGGACATGCAACATAACCAAATCTCCAACCAGTCATTGCAACAGATTTACTTAAACCATTTATAGTAACTGTTCTATTATACATATCTTCACTAACTTCAGCAGTTGCAGTGAATTTTTTACCTTTATATATTAGTTTTTCATACATTTCATCTGATAAAACTATAATATCTGTACCTTTTAAAACTTCACCAATAGCTAATAACTCTTCTCTTGAGTAAATTGACCCTGTTGGATTTGAAGGAGAATTTAACATTAAAATTTTTGTTTTTGGTGTAATTTTCTCTTTTAATTGTTTTGCTGTAATTTTGAATTCTGTACTTTCATCTGTTTCAATAAATACAGGAACTCCACCGCTATAAACAACTAATTCAGGATATGTAACCCAATATGGACTAGGAATTATAACTTCATCACCTTCATCAATTAGTGCTTGAGCTAGATTAAATAAAGAGTGTTTAGCTCCATTACTTATTACAATTTTATCTAGCGTATAATCTAAATTGTGGTCTTTCTTTAACTTATTAATAATTGCTTGCTTAGTTTCTTTAATACCTTCAACTGCTGTATATTTAGTTTTTCCTTCATTTATTGCTTTAATAGCTGCATCTTTTACAACTTGTGGCGTATCAAAATCAGGTTCTCCTGCACTAAAACTTAGAATATCTTTACCAGCAGCTTTTAAATCATTTGCTAAAGCTGTTATAGATAAAGTAAGTGAAGGAGCTAGTTTCTCCATTCTATTTGCAATTTTCATAATAGTTTTCCTCAATCAAATTATCATTACACTTATGGTATAATCGGGCGGATTTTATCTAAAATTTACTTAAAGGTTTTTTTTGAATTTTGAAATTAATTTGAATAATAGTGTAATAAATGTTGAATTACATAATAAAAAGCATATAAAACATTGCTATTTAAGAATTTTAAGAAAAGATTTATTGCAAATAAAAGCAAATAGATATTTTACAATTTATGATGCAAAAGATTTAATAAATAGGAAAAAAGATTGGATACTAGAAAATATAAAAAAAGTTGAAAACAAAACATTAGAAGATGGTTATTTTCTATATTTAGGAGAAAAAAAACTTTTATCTGATTTTCCTATAAAAAATCTTGATAGTTTTTATAAAAAAGAGATAGATAGTTTTATTTGTACTTTTATTGAAAAATATTCAAATTTAATGCAACTATTTCCAACAAAAATCTCATATAGAAAAAATAAAAGAACTTGGGGTTCTTGTAACTATAAAAATGAGTTAAACTTTAATATATTGCTTATGAAATTTCCACTTTATATAATGGAATATATTGTTATTCACGAACTAGCTCACATAAAACATAAAAACCATTCAAAAAGATTTTGGGAATTAGTTGAAAAATACTCTCCAAACTACAAAGAGATAGAAAAAATATTTAAAACTCTTTTATAATTTAGATACTACTTTGATTAGTTGAATTTTTTATAATCGATCTTATCTCTTCAAATTTTTTAAATAATCTTTCATCTTTTGCCCTATTTTCAAAAATTCCAACACTTTTTTCTATATATCTTTCATCTATAACTTGATTGTTTTTTCTAAGTAAGTTATCAACATTATTTGATACAAAAAAAACAAAATTTGAAACATCTTTTATTTCTGCCATTTTTAAAAGTGCTTTTAATGTATCTTTGTTGTGTTCGAACTCAACTTTGAAAAGTTGGTGAGTTAGAACAAAATGCATAGTTTGATTTTTTATATATACAAACTTTATGCCACTTTTTAATTTTAAAGGTAGTATATTTACAAATCTTTTTATCTCTAAAAAGATATTTAATTTATCATAAGAGGGATTATTTGTAATATGATTAAGAATTTCATTAATATTTTTCATGCTTTTATTATAGCAGGAGTTTTATTTAGTTTTAGTGGTTGCGGTTTTAAAGCTAATCCAGTTTACAAACCAAGCGACAAACAACAACAACAAACAACAGAACAACAATGATATATGATTATATTATAGTTGGGGCTGGAATAGCAGGGCTTAATGCTGCTAGACTTCTACCAAAGAACAAAAGAGTTCTAATTTTGTGCAAAATGTCAACGTGGAATTCAAACACTTTTTGGGCTCAAGGCGGGATTGCAAGTGCTGTTGATAAAAGTGATATACCAACTCATATAAAAGATACTTTAGAAGCAGGTGCTAACTATAACAACCTTGAAGCAGTTGAGCTTTTAAGTACTGAATCAATTCCTACAATAAAAGAAATTATAGAAGCTGGTATGATTTTTGATAAAAATGTAGATGGAAATTTAGCATACACAAAAGAAGCAGCACATAGTAGAAATAGAATATTACATGCTCAAGGTGATGCAACGGGAAGAGAAATTCATCTATTTTTACTTGAACAATGTTCTCATGAAATAGTAACTCAAGCTGTGGTTTGTGATTTATTGATACAAGATGATATTTGTTATGGAGTTCAATATTTTACTAGTGAGTATGAACAAAAAGTAGCTTTTGCACACAATACTATTATAGCAAGTGGTGGAGTTGGTTCTTTATACAAATACCATACAAATTCAACTGCAAATGCTGGTGAAATTCATGGGATTATTGCTGAAAAAAATATATCTTTGAAAGATATGGAAATGACACAGTTTCATCCAACAGTTTTAAAAGGAACATCATTTGCAAGAAAACCACTTCTAAGTGAAGCATTAAGAGGTGAAGGCGCATTTGTTGTAGATGAAAATGGTAACAGATTTCTATTTGATTATCATCCTAGTGGTGAGTTAGCTCCTAGAGATATTGTAAGCCGTGCAATTTTTGACTACAACAAAAAAACAGGCTTAGGTATATTTTTATCTTTTAAAAATTTTGAGAAAAAAGCATTTAAACAAAGATTTCCAAATATTTATGAAAATATCAAAGATTTAGGATATGAGCTTCCATTTGAAAATGTTCCAATAAGCCCTGCTTTTCACTACTGTATGGGTGGAATAGAAGTTTCTTTAAATGGATTAGTAAAAAATTTTAAAAATCTTTATGCTATTGGTGAAGTAGCTTGTAATGGAGTTCATGGAGCAAATAGACTTGCTTCAAATTCACTTTTAGAGGGTCTTGTTTTTTCAAGAATTGCAGTTAATAAATCTTTACAAGTAGATTTTAAAATAGATAAACAAAACTACAAAAAAGAGATAAAAAAGTACATAAGAAACAAAGAGATTGATAAAGATATAAAAGATGATTTAAGAAGAACTATGTGGGAATCTGCTGGAATTGTAAGAACAAAAAAAGAGCTAAAAGATGCTTTAAATAAAATAGAGAGTTATTTATTACTTGATATTGGAAGATTGTTGTATCTTAGGCTTTTAACAGCAAAAACTATATTAAAAGCTTGTCTTCTTAGAGAAAAATCTTTAGGTGCACATTTTATAAAAGAAGATTAAAAAGAGTTTTTAGATAAAATATTCGATTAAAATATAGAAGAAAGGTTAAATATATGAAGCATGTACCAATAGTTGTATTAGATTTTGGTAGTCAATATACACAAATAATTGCAAGAAAACTAAGAGAAAGCGGAGTTTATTCTGAAATTGTTCCGTACAATGAATCAATTGAAGATATTATGGCAAGAACTCCTAAAGGGATTATACTTTCAGGTGGTCCAGCTTCTGTTTATGCTAACGATTCATATCACCCTGATTCTACAATCTTTGATTTAGGACTTCCTATTTTAGGAATTTGTTATGGAATGCAACTAATTGCTCAGCACTTTGGCGGAAGTGTAATTCCAGCAACAAGTCATGAATATGGAAAAGCAAAACTAGATATTATTGTAGAAAATGAGATTTTTAAAGATACACAAAGTGGTCAAATTGTTTGGATGAGCCATGGAGATAGAGTTGAATCAATTCCATCTGGATTTGAGAAAATAGCAATTAGCGAAAATTCTCCTTATGCAGCTATTGCTGATACAAATAGAAATATTTATGCTTTCCAATTTCATCCTGAAGTTTATCACTCAGAATGTGGAAGCAAACTTCTTAAAAACTTTGCAAAATATATTTGTGGATGTGAAAGCACTTGGAATATGGGTTCTTTTGCAAAAGAGCAAATAGAAAGAGTTAAAAAACAAGTTGGAGACAAAAAAGTTCTATGTGCTGTTTCAGGTGGAGTTGATAGCTCTGTTGTAGCAACTCTTCTTTTTGAAGCAATTGGGAATCAAGTAATTCCTGTATTTGTTGACAATGGACTTTTAAGAGCAAATGAAAGAGAACAAGTTGAGACTATTTTTAAATCAAGAGGTATTGATTTAATAACTGTTGATGCAAGTGAGCAATTTTTAACAAAACTTGCAGGTGTTACTGATCCTGAAACAAAAAGAAAAATAATTGGTGAAACATTTATTGAAGTATTTGATAAAGAAGCAAAAAAACACGAAGGTGTTGAGTTTTTAGCTCAAGGAACACTTTATACTGATGTTATTGAATCTGTTTCTGTAAAAGGTCCTTCAAAAACTATAAAATCTCACCACAATGTAGGTGGACTTCCTGATTGGATGAAATTTGAACTTGTTGAACCTTTAAGAGAGATTTTCAAAGATGAAGTAAGAGAGCTTGGACTTGAGCTTGGACTTCCAAGAAATATGATAAATAGACACCCATTCCCTGGTCCTGGACTTGCTATTAGAATTATGGGAGATGTAAACAAACCAGATTTAGAATTACTTAGAAAGGCTGATGTTATATTACTAGATGTTTTACACTCAACTGGATACTATGAAAAAACATGGCAAGCATTTACAGTTTTATTAAATGTAAAATCTGTTGGAGTTATGGGTGATAATAGAACTTATGACAACACTGTTTGCGTAAGAATAGTAGATGCAACAGATGGTATGACAGCAACTTTTGCACACATTCCTCATGAAATATTAGAAACAATCTCAAGAAGAATTATAAATGAAGTTGATGGAATAAATAGAGTAGTTTATGATATTTCATCAAAACCACCTGCAACTATTGAGTGGGAATAAAAATAAATTTTCATAATTGACTTTTTGTCAATTATGAAGAACAACTAACATGTGAAATACCAGCTATTCCAAAAAAATCTGTTGGTTTTTTAATATAATATTTTTCTTCTATCTCTTTTGTTTGTTCCTCATATGGTTTTGTCATTATCTCTTGTAGTTCATTTACAGGTTCATAGTTTCCTTCTTGTGCTTCTTGATATGCCAAAACTAGATGCCATTCTCTTAAACTGTATTTTGGATTAGTTAGTTTCATTTGATTTGATAGTTTTTGTTTAGACTCGTCATCATTTACATTTATTTGTGATTTCCAAATTTCTAGCCAATTATTCCATCTTAATTTGATATTTTCATCTTTTAAACTTCCATAAAAACTTTTTTCAAGGCTACTAATATCATCGGTAATATTTGACAGTTCTCTAAAAAATATTGTGTAATCAACTTTTGTATCAATCATAAGATTTATTAATTCTTCAAACAACTCAAAATCAAAATTTTCTAATCCCAACTTACTAGCCCAAATATTTTCCATCTTATCTTGCATAATATTTGCAAAATTATTTTCGATTTTTTCGAGTTCTTCTAAAGCTTCTTTATTTGAATTTAATAGTGGTTTTAAAGCACTACAAAATGATTTAAAGTTTTTTTGTGCAGCAACTGGCTGATTAAAAAATGAAAAGTGCATTCCACCACCTGTCCAAGATTGATATTTTGGGTCAAACATCTCTATAAATCCAAATGGACCATAATCAAGTGTAAATCCACCAGCTGCACAGTTATCACTGTTAAAATTACCTTGACAATACCCTACTCTTATCCAGTTAGCAACCATTGATGTAAGACGATTTTGAAACTCATTTGCTAGTAATATGATTTTTTCTTCTAAGTCTAAATTTTGATTTATTACCTCACTATATTCTCTATCAATCAAATGTAAAACAATCATCTCTAGCTCTTTTAAAGCATTTTTATGTTCATTTTTTCTAGCTCGTCTTCCAAAAAGTTCAAGTTGCCCAACTCTTATAAAAGAAGATGCAACTCTTGTAGTAATTGCTACATCTTCTTCAATCATAACTTCAGGGTCCATTGAGTAAGAATTATCTCTAAACCAAGGTCTTGTTACTTGCTCTTTTTTAGAAGTAAATAAAGTCAAAGACCTAGATGTTGAAATTCCAAGTGCGTATATATGTTCTTGAGCTAAAAACTCTCTTACACTTGATCTTAAAACTGCTCTTCCATCAGCACCTCTACAATATGGAGTTTTTCCAGCACCTTTTAGTTGAAATTCCCATCTTTTACCATTTATTACAGCTTCTAAAACAGAAATTGCTCTACCATCTCCATAACCATTTCCTGTTTGAAAAGGGCATTGAGAATAGTATTCACGACCATAAATAGATAGTGCATATCCTGTCGCCCAACCTTTATTTTGTCTAAGATTATCAATATTAGACATATCTCCTGAAAATAGCTTGATAAAATCATCAGATTTTATTAAATTCTCACTAAAGCCTAATTCTTTAAAAAAATTAATGCTATGAGAAATATATATTGGCTCTTTTATAGCAGTTGGACTTACAAGAACATAGTGTCCGCAAAAGACTTCTCTTGGTGATTTGTTTTCTTCATTAAATTTTGCATCAGGGTCACTGTTTAGATTATTTACAAAAGAGTAATCACTTAAATTAATTAATTCATTAAAAGTTTCTATATTATTTTTCATTATTATATTTTCCATTTATATCTTAGTTTACTAAGATTCTAACATAAAATAAACAATAATTCTTTTAATAATATTTAAAATAATAAAACTAATTTTAATCCTCATCTAAATAAGCTTTAGATACTATACGAGCCATTTTTAATAATTTTATAGGCTTGGAGACATATGAGATTTCTTTTTCTTATTATATTTTTACTCACAAATATATATGCAAATACAAACAAAGATTTTACTCTTTATAAAAAAGATGGAAAAATATCAGGACACACTTTACTTATAATTGGTGGAATACATGGAGATGAGCCAGGAGGATATTTTGCACCAGCATTTCTAGAAAAATATTACACTATAAAAAAAGGGAGTGTTTGGATTGCTCCTAGTGTAAATATAGATAGTATGATTGCAAACCAAAGAGGCATATATGGGGATATGAATAGGAAATTTAGCACTATTTCAAAAGATGACAAAGATTTAAAAAATATCGAAAAAATAAAATCTCTTATTTTGGATAAAAAAGTAGATTTAATTTTAAATCTACACGATGGGCATGGTTTTTACAGACAAAACTATGAAAATGCAATTTTTAATCCAAGAGCATGGGGACAAGCAACTATTATTGACCAAGATAAAATACACTCTTTGGAAAAATTTGGAAATTTAGATGAGATTGCATCAACAGTAAGAGATAATCTAAACAAAGATAAACTTTTTCAAGACCATCACTATTTTGGAGTAAAAAATACAGAAACAAAAGCAAAAGATGAACAACAACAACTATCTTTGACTTTTTTTGCAGTTACAAACAATAAACCAGCATTTGCAATAGAAACAAGCAAAAATATTACAGATTTAACAGAAAAAGTAATTTATCAATTAAAATCTATTGAAGAGTTTATGAGAATTATGGATATTGAATTTAGTAGAAATTTTGATGTAAACAACTATAAAGAGGTACAAAAATTACTTTTTGATTTGGGAAGAATTGAAATAAACAGCAATATATCTTTTTATTTAAATGATATTAGAAAAAACTTAAGATTTATTCCACTTAAAAAAAGTGAAAATAACTTTAACTTTGAGCACTCTTTAGGAAATAGTAAATTTACAAATGGTAACTATGAAATATATATTGGAAATAACCTAATAACAACTTTATCTCCTCAAATATTTGATAAAAATGGCTCGTTTGACAGTGTTGAGTTAGAAATAGATGGAAAAATAATAAAAAGTAAGTTTGGTCAAATTTTAGAAGTTAAAAAAAGTTTCAAAGTTTTAAAATCACCACTTAGAGTAAATGTTATTGGTTTTAGTAAATCAGGTGTTGATAGTGAAGATAGTTTAGTTCTTAAAAAAAGTGATATGGTAAGTAGCTTTTCAATAGATAATTCTAACAAAAGTTATAGAGTTGAGTTTTATCACGACAATATATTTTATGGAATGATTACAATAAAATTTATAGATTAATAAGTTTTAAAGTAGAGTAATAACTCTACTTTAAATTTTTCGGTGTACATTTTCCACTAAACTTACAAAGTGGACAAATATCAAAAAGCCCTGCAAGTAATGGAATAACTCCTAAATAAAACCAAATAATACCAGTATAAATCCCAACAATAATTAAAATAATCCCAGCAACAATTCTAAATGGTCTGCAAAAAGCTCTAATTTTATCAAATGTATTCATATTTGAACTCCTTATAATTTATCAAATTATATATAAGATAACTTAATCTAAAATAAATAAGAAAAACTTATAAAATATACTCTTTTTTAAACTATTAAGCTAATTTAATATAGAATTTAATACAAAAAATAATTAAAAATAAAAAGAGAATTATCATATGAAAAAAGAGAAAATATATTTTATACCAGGACTTATGACAGATTCTAGGCTTTGGAGTAAAGCATTACCATTTTTGGAAAATGAGTTTGAAATAGTTCATGTACCTATTCCAAACTCAACAAATTTTGATGAGATTGTAGAGATACTAAATAATCAATTTGAAGAGGAAAAAATAAATATTTTGGGATTTTCACTTGGTGGTTATATCGCATCTTACTTTACTTGCAAATATCCAAATAAAGTAAAAAGACTATTTACAGTTGCTGCAACGCCTGGAACTACTTCAAAAATAGAAAAAGTAAGAAGAGAAAAAAAACTCGAAGAGTTCGAAAGTCTAAATGATTTTTTTGGACTTGATTTAGAAAAAGCAATTATGCTTTTAGAAGAGCAAAATCAAAGTGATATATCTTTGGCTCAAATTATGGTTGATATGTTCAACTCGCTTGGAAGAGATACTTTTATAACTCAACTAAAAAGTACTTTTAATAGAGTAGATCTATTTGATAAATTAAAAGATATAAACATTCCTATGTATATGCTTTATAGCTCAAACGATAGGCTTTTGGATTTAGAGGCTTTAGATAAACTACACAATCAAAAACATAATATTAAACTTATAAAAAGAGATGGAACTAGCCACAATATTCCATTGGAGTTTCCAGAACTTTTTGCTTCTAGTATAAAGAAGTGGATAAAAGAGTAAGTTTATATCTGTTTTGTTAAACTACGAAAAATTTTAAATAAAAGGAAAATATTATGAGATATGATGTACTAATTATTGGAGCTGGTGCTTCTGGATTTGCTTGTGCTCTAACTTTAGGAAGTGCAAATGATAAATTTGAATGGGCAAAAGATAAAAAATATTTAATTTTAGATGATAATAAAAGTGATTTAAATGTTGGAAAATATTTTAATGTTGCTGGAGTTGATAGTGGAATAAATGGTGTTGATTTACTTGCAAAAATGAAAAAACAACTAGAAATATATAAAGATGTTGAATTAAAAAATGAAAAAGCTACTAAAATTGAGAATTTAGGCGAATATTTTAAAGTTACAACTGAAAACTCTACTTATGAAGCTTCTATTATAGTACTAGCAACTGGTCTTCATAAATTTGATATAGAGTGTGAAGGTGTAAATGTAAAAGATAATATATTTGTTCCAAAGCCAAATAATATATATTTAGAAAATTCAAACAATTTAATCTCTAAAAATCTATATGTAGCTGGACTTGCAAGTGGTGTTCCAACAATGTTTTCTTGTGCAAGTGGAGATGGAGCTAAAGTTGCTTGTGATATTTTTACTCTTTGGAGTGGAAAAATTGCCGTTGTTCACGATGTAAAAGCATAAAAAATAGAAGCTTTTGGTTCTATTTTACTCTTCTACTTTTGCTTGTGGATTTTTCAAAGATTCAATTTTTGCATCTAATAGGGCTAAAGTTCTTTCTTGAGTTTTATATGAAATTTCTGGTAAGTTTCCACCAAACATTTTATTTGCTTCCTCGAAACCTTTAACAATTCCATCTCTTCCTTTTTGAAGTTTTTCTAAATCATCTCCAGCAAAACTAAAAACAAAGTTTGAAACTCTATCCGAAGTTTGAGTTATTCCAAAAAAACCATTTTCACTTACAAGATCTGTTGCCTCTTGTGGTGATAAATCCATAATTGGTTTTCCTATATAACCAATATCATATAGATTTTTATCATCTATTTTACCTTTTCCACTTAAAAAATCTAAAACACTTTGTTGATCTTTTGAAGCATTAAGTCCAGCTTGTCCTACTGAGTTACCAGTAGCAATAGATTTTGCATTCATCTCAAATAAAATATATTGAGCATTCATAGATATAGCAACTTTTGCAGCTGAATTGTTTACTATTTCTTCAACAGATTTCTCTGTTTTAGGAGCAACTTGCTCTTTTGAACCCTCATCTACTTTTGAAGTAGCATTTTGTTTAAAAGCATTTAAAGCCTGATTTGTACTATTTTGGATTTGCATAGATAACTCCTTTTATTTTAAACATTTTACATTTCTTAAAATTAAATTAATATTAATTTTATTCATTTATTTCTTTTTTTATAAAAATAATTGTATTATGTAGTATATTAAAGTATTTTCTATAGGAGAATATATGAAAAAAGAAGATTTAAAATATAGCTACAACTTTTTATTAGAGTACAAAAAAGCTATAGATGAAAGCTCTATAGTCTCTAAAACAGATAAAAATGGTCTCATCACCTTTGTAAATAAAAAATTTTGTGAAGTTTCAGGTTATGAGGAGCATGAGCTATTAGGCAAAAACCATAGCATAATAAGACATCCTAGTATGACACAAGAGTTTTTTAATAAGCTTTGGAAAACTATACTAAATGAAGGTATTTTTAAAGGCGTAATTGTAAATAAAAAAAAGAATGGATTAGTCTATTATGTAGATACAACTATTATTCCTATTTTAGATGAAAATAAAAATATAAATGAGTTTATTGCAATAAGACATGATATTACAAAAGTATATGAGCAAAAAAAACTTATAGAAGAACAATTTATAGATGAATTAACTCTATTACCAAATAGACAAAAACTTTTAAAAGATTTAAAAGATAACAAAATTACAAAAATTGCTATGATAAATATAAATGGTTTTAGAGATATAAATAACTTTTATGGTTTTGAAACAGGAGATTTAGTACTAAAAAAATTTTCACAAATACTTCTTGATAAAATCTCTGCAAATATAGATTTATACAGAGTAGCAAATGATATTTTTGCAATATGTACAAAAAATAAAGATAACCTAGAAGAGATAAGAGATATATGCACAAATATTATTGAAAATGTATCTTTAAATCCAATTTTAATAAATAATAATAGCTTTTATTTAAGTATATCAATTGGTGTTGCTAGAAATTGTAAAGACACTGCTGTTCAAAATAATCTTTTGTCAAAAGCAGAATATGCACTAAGAATGGCTAAAAAACGAGATATTTCAATACTTTTTTTAGATGAAAATATAGAGCTTTACAATAAATTAAAAGATAATAAAAAGTTAATTGAAGAGTTAAAAAGTTCTCTTATTTCAAATAATCTTTTAATATATGGTCAAAAAATAATTAATAATATTTCAAAAAAAGAGAAATATGAGGTACTAATGAGAATTAAACTAGAAGATGGTTCAATTTTAACACCTTATAGTTTTCTAAAAGAGGCAAAAAAAGCGAAGATATATCTTGGAATGACAAGAATACTTGTAAAAAAAGCTTGTGAATATTTCAAAGGTAAAGATATTGATTTTAGCTTAAATTTAACTCTTGAAGATATTAAAGACCAATACACTATGGATTTTATTGTTAATGCAATGGAAAAAACAAATACTGCAAAACAGATAACTTTTGAGATAGTTGAAAGTGAAGGAATTGAAAGTTTTGCTGAGGTATCAAATTTTATAAAAAAAGCAAAAAAACTTGGTTGTAAGATTGCTATTGATGATTTTGGTACTGGATACTCAAATTTTGAGTATATAATAAAATTAGATGTTGATTATATAAAAATAGATGGTTCTTTAATAAAAAATATAAATACAGATAACAATCTATATCTTACTGTTCAAACTATTGTTGGTTTTGCAAAAGCTCTTAATATAAAAACAGTAGCAGAGTTTGTACACAGTGAAGATGTTTTAAATTGTGTAAAAAATCTAGATATAGATTACTCTCAAGGTTTTTTTATTGATGAGCCAAAAGAGTTAATTTTATAACACTAACTATTAACAAACTTTATATATAATAGTCACTTTAAATTTTTAAAGGCAAATTATGAGTGATACAATAAAAATATTTAATGCAAAAGAGAATAATCTAAAAAATATAAACTTAGAAATACCAAAAAATAAGCTAATAGTTTTTACAGGGCTTAGTGGTAGTGGTAAATCTACACTAGCTTTTGATACACTTTATGCAGAAGGACAAAGAAGATATATTGAATCTTTATCTTCTTATGCTAGACAGTTTTTGGATAAAGTTGGAAAGCCTGATGTTGAAAGAATTGAAGGATTAACTCCAGCAATTGCAATAGACCAAAAAACAACTTCAAAAAATCCAAGATCAACTGTAGGAACTATAACTGAGGTATATGACTACTTTAGACTTTTATATGCAAGAATTGGGGAACAACATTGTCATCAATGTAATAAACCAATTTCACAAATGAGTGCTACTGATGTAATAAATCAGGTGTTATCTTTACCAAATGAAGCGAAACTTATAATATTAGCACCTTTAATAAATAGAAAAAAAGGAAGCTTTACTGATTTACTTGAAACTCTTCGAGCAAAAGGTTATGTAAGAGCTATGATAGATGGAGTAATGGTAAGACTTGATGAAGATATTGAGTTAGAAAAAACAAAAATGCATACAATCAAAGTTGTAATAGATAGAGTTACAGCAAATGAAACAAATAGAGATAGAATTGCTCAAGATGTTGAAAAAGGTCTAAAAGAGAGCTTTGGGGAGCTTGAAATTGAGATAATAAACCATGAAGAGCTGAGAGTTGAAAAAAACATTCACTACTCAGAGCATATGGCTTGTTTTGATTGTAAAATTTCATTTGAACCACTTGAACCAATATCTTTCTCTTTTAATTCACCAAAAGGTGCTTGTAGCTCTTGTGATGGTTTGGGAATAAGATATGCACTTGATATGAAAAAAGTTATTGATGAAGATTTAGCTATTGAAGATGGTGCAATAAAGATAATATATGGTTTTAACAAAGGGTTCTATTTTAAAATGCTAATAGCTTTTTGTGAACAATCTCAAATAAATATAAAAACTCCTTTTAGAGAGTTAGAAGAACATCAAAAAAAATCTATTTTGCATGGAACTGTTGATGAGGTAAAATTCTTTTGGAAAAAACACAAACTAACAAGAAAATGGGATGGTGTTGTAAAATTAGCATATGATATGATAAAAGATGAAAAAGAGATGGCTGAATTTATGACAGAAAAGAGATGTGACTCTTGCAATGGAAATAGACTAAAACCAGCTAGCCAAACTGTATATGTAGCTAAAAAAACTATTCCTGAAATTTTAAATATTCCAATAGAAGAAGCTCATAGTTTTTTTCAAGATGAAAACAATTTTTCATATTTAAGTGAACAAAATAAGATGATTGCAGCTCCTATTTTGAAAGAGATAAAAGAGAGAATTTTCTTTTTATATGATGTTGGTTTAGGATATATTACTTTAGGAAGAGATGCAAGAACAATAAGTGGTGGAGAAGCCCAAAGAATAAGAGTTGCTTCACAAATTGGAAGTGGTTTAACTGGGGTTATGTATGTACTAGATGAGCCATCTATTGGACTTCATGAAAGAGATACTAGTAAGCTAATAAAGACATTAAGAGCGCTACAAGAAAAAGGGAATACTGTAATTGTAGTTGAACATGACAAAGAGACTATACAGTCTGCTGATTTTATTGTTGATATTGGACCAAATGCAGGAAAATTTGGTGGAGAAGTAGTATTTGCTGGAACTTTAGAAAAAATGAAAAAAGCAAAAACTCTAACTGCTTTATATGTCACAGAAGCAAAAAAAGTTGAATATCCTCATAATAGAAAACAAGAAGATTATATTGAAATAAAAAATGTAAATATAAACAATATAAAAAATCTAGATGTAAAACTTCCTCTTAGAAACCTAGTAAGTATTACAGGAGTTAGTGGAAGTGGTAAATCTTCACTTATTCTTCAAACACTACTTCCTGTTGCTCAAGAGCTTTTAAATCGTGCTAGAAAAGTAAAAAAAGTTGATGGAGTAGAAATAGATGGTTTGGAAAAACTTGATAAAGTTATATATCTTGACCAAAGCCCAATAGGTCGTACTCCGAGAAGTAATCCAGCAACTTACACAGGACTTATGGACGAAATAAGGGACCTTTTTAGTAAAACAAAAGAAGCTAGTCTTAGAGGGTATAAGATTGGACGGTTTTCATTTAATGTAAAAGGTGGAAGATGTGAAAAATGTCAAGGTGAAGGTGAAATTAAAATCGAAATGCACTTTTTACCAGACATTATGGTTAAGTGTGATGTTTGTAATGGAGATAGATACAATGCTCAAACTCTTGAAATAGTTTATAGAGGAAAAAATATATCTGAAGTTCTAAATATGAGTGTAGATGAAGCTTTAGAGTTTTTTGCTAAGGTGCCAAAACTAAAAGCAAAACTTCAAACTCTAAGCGATGTAGGACTTGGATATATCACTTTAGGACAAAATGCTGTAACTTTAAGTGGTGGAGAAGCACAAAGAATAAAATTAAGTAAAGAGTTAAGTAAGAAAGATACAGGAAATACTTTATATATTTTAGATGAACCTACAACTGGACTTCACTTTGCAGATGTTGATAGACTTACAAAAGTTCTACATCATTTAGTTGAACTTGGAAACTCAGTACTTGTAATAGAACATAATCTTGATGTTATAAAAAACTCTGATTTTGTAATAGACATTGGTCCTGAAGGTGGAGATAAAGGTGGGAAAATTGTAGATATGGGAACACCTGAATTTTTAGCACAAAATCATAAAAATAGTGGCTCATATACAGGTTACTATTTGGATAAAGAGATAAATAAGTAGTCTTTTTTTATTAAACAAAAAGCACATAAAAAGAGATATTTTGATAGGATAATAAAACACAATTTATGAAGGAAAATAATGAAATTTAAAGTATTTGTAGATGGACAACACGGAACAACTGGATTAAAAATTCACGAATTATTAGAACAAAGAGATGAGATAGAGCTTTTAGAAATAGATGAAAAAGATAAAAAAAATATAGAAAAAAGAAAAGAGCTTTTAAATAGTGCTGATTTAGTATTTTTATGCCTTCCTGATGATGCGGCAATTGAGTCTGTAAGTTTAATCGAAAATGAAAATGTAAAGGTAATAGACGCAAGTACAGCGCACAGAACAAATCCATCTTGGGTTTATGGTATTCCTGAGCTTACAAGCAAACAAAGAGATAAAATTAAAAATTCAAAAAGAGTTTGTGTACCTGGTTGCCATGCAAGTGGACTAATAATCTCTATGAAACCTCTTTTTAGAGAAAAAATTTTAGGAAAAAATCATAAACTTATTTGCCACTCAATAACTGGATATAGTGGCGGTGGAAGTTCAATGATAAATGATTATGAAAATGGTGATTTTGAAATTTTTGGAGCTCAAAGACCATATTCTTTAGGTTTAAATCATAAGCATTTACCTGAAATGAAATATGTTTTAAAAACAAACAAAGCCCCTATTTTTACACCAAGTGTTGGTAATTTTAAGCAAGGTATGCTTGTAATGTCATACATTGAAAAAAAGAGCATGAAAAAATCAAAAAATCGTGAAGAGCTTATAAAAGTTTATAAAGATTATTATGCTGATGAGCTTTTTATCAAAATAATTGAAAACAATGACGAATATCTAGAAAATGGTTTTTTAAATCCAATGAGATGTAACAATACAAATAGCATAGAAGTATCAATTTATGAAAACAAAACAGATTTAGTAATAATCTCAAGACTTGATAATCTAGGAAAAGGTGCAAGTGGAGCAGCTATTCAGTGTATGAATATCATGCTAGGACTTGAAGAGAGAAAAGGTTTGGAGATAAAACTATAATTATAACTCACCTTTAAATGCTTGGTCTAAAATAGATGCTTTTAGCTCTTTTAGGCTTTGCATTTTCTCTTTTTGGATTTGTTTTATTTTTTCCATTTTATTTGAAATTTCATCTAGGTATGAAACTACTTTTTGTTGGGTTTTTAGGGGTGGGACAACCATATTAATTTGAAGTAAATGTGTTTTTGCTAAAGATGGTAAAGTTGTTGATTTATTCAAATCTAAAAAATTAAAGTATTTTGTAAAATAAAATAAAAATATAGGTATTAGGAAATTTCTATTTGCTTCAATACCAAATGCAGTATCAATATTCCAAAACTTCTCTTTTATAAAAATTGGACTGTTATGTGTAGTGCATAGCACCACTTATTCCATCATCTCTTCTTAGGATGTCTGTTATTCTGTTTATTTTGCTTTCCAAATTTGCTTTCCTTTTTTTAGTGGGTGAATTTTAATATTTATATGTAAAAATTTTGCTGTTTTTTTGACATAACAAAAGTTATATGTAAAGATTTTGCGATTTTATTTACATATATTTTGAGCTATGGGTAAATTTCTTTATTTTTTCAACATAGGTTCGTAACTATGAGTAAATTTTTATCTTTTTTACACATAGTTATTAAAGTATGAGCAAATTTGTATGAATTTTACCTATATCCCTTTTCTTAACAAATCAAAAAGCTCTATATTTATAAAATATTTACTATTTTTAATTTGTATGTTTTCTAATATTCCTCTACTTTCAAGTTCACTTAAATATTTTGATGCTGTTTTTCTTGTGATATGTAACCTATCAACTAAAAATTCTATCTTTGTGTATGGGTGCATAAAAAGTATCTCTACTAAATCTTTACTATAAATTTTTGGCAACTCCTCAGATATTTTATCTTGTGTTTTTATCATCAAATCACTTATATTATTTATAAGCTCTATTGTTTCAAGTGAAGTTTGCTCAACTGCATCAAGCATATATAAAATCCACTCTTCCCATTTATCTTCTGTTCTAACTTCTTGTAAAAGCCTATAATAATCAGCTTTATGAGTAATAATATAACGACTTAGATAAAGTACGGGAATATCAAGTAAATCTTTGAGTATCAAATACAAAATATTTATAATTCTTCTCGTTCGCCCATTTCCATCATAAAAAGGATGGATTTATTCAAATTGATGATGAATTATTGCCATATTTACAAGTGGGTCGAGTTCATTTGGCTCATTGATATAATTTTCAAGATTTGTCAAAAGTTCTTGTATAGTTTCATAGTCTTGTGGTGGAATATAAATCACTTCGCCTGTCAAAGCATTTTTTAGATTTGTTCCTGCTTGTTTTCGTACCCCTGCATCATTTTGTTCTAAAACAGCTTGAATCTCTACAATATGTTTTTTAAGAAGTAGTTTTGTATCTTTTACAAGCGAAAAACCTCTTAAAAGTGCTTCTTTGTAGTTTTACACCTCTTTTGCTTCATTTGTTACACTTTCTATATCAAGATTTGCTCTGTAAAGTTCATCGTGAGTTGTGATAATATTTTCAATAGCACTACTATCTTTTGCTTCTTGTAATACCAAAGAGTTTATTAAAATAGAACTATTTGGAATAATTCTTGCAACACCGTTTAAATTTGCTAAAGCTCTATTTGCTGATATTGCTTTTTTTAGAACTTTTTGGGTTTCGATTTCTAGTTGTAATGGTAAGTTAAATAATTGTTGTTTCATTTAATTATTTCCCATAACCAATTCGAAAATAAATTGATAAATGTTGAAAAGATAAAAGTTACTAACACTGAAAACAATGGATATTTTGAAATAAAATTTTCAACTTTTTTAATAAAAGGTTTATCTATTTTTAAAAGTTCTCTTTGAATATCCTCTAAAAAATTCTTTGGTATAGATTTTTTACTTATTTTTCCTTTGCATTCATCACAAATAATAGCCTTTTCAGTATTATAAACAATATGTTTTTTATCTCCATTTAAATCAAATAGACAACCACGAGTATCATTATGAATAAATGTTTTAACTTCATTATTATCTGTTAAATTTTTCACTATCTTATAAAATATAAAAATTTCATATACATTTTTAATTATAAAATTTTCAATCGATATTTTCTTTTCACTTAAGATACTTTCTAATTCAAAAATAGAAATACAAACTTTATTATTCCCTACTCTGTGCATATAAAAATTATCATCAAACCCATAATTCATTATTGCAATACATAAGCCATCAAATTCAATATCATTCATTACTGTTCGAATTTCTGCTTTTGTATATACAATATCTAAATATCCATCATTTTTTTGCGGATTTGGTAAATTATTAATACGCTCAATATCTGAAAAATTAAAAAATTTTGATTTATACTTTTTTATAAAATCAAAGTTTACTACTCTATCAGAATGACCAATTATTATTAACTTTATTTTTATCATATTCATATTCTCTTTCATTTTATTTCAATAGAATTTTTCTTTATATCTTTTTCCAATATTTTCACATCCCCACCACTCAAAATCTTCATTTGATTAATAGCAATTTTATTCAATTTCTCAATTCTTTGACTTTTTGAAAACCCCTCATTGATTAAATGTGCATTTAAAGATTCCATATTTGCAAGACACACAAGTTGATTTACATCTGCCTCATCTCTTATATTCCCTTTTTTATTTTCGTTTTGTTCTCTCCACTCTTTTGCTGTTTGACCAAATAAAGCGACATTGAGTATATCTGCTTCATTGGCATAAACAAAATTTATTTGTTGTGGTGTTAATTCTTTTGGGATAAGATTTTCTTTGATAGCATCGGTGTGGATTTTGTAGTTTAATTTTGTAAGATTTCTTCTTATATCCCAGCCAAGCTTTTTAAACTCCTCATCTTTAAGTCTTTGAAACTCTTTGATAAGATAGATTTTAAACTCCGCACTTATCCACATCCCAAATTCAAAAGCAATATCTTTATGGGCATAAGTTCCACCATATCGACCAGTTTTAGCAACAAGTCCAATTGCATTTGTTTTTTCACTCCACTCTTTTACGCTTAGTTTATAACTATTAAGTCCTGCTTGAGATTTAATTATGGCGAATTCGCCATAATTAAAATTTGGGTTATGAATCTTCTCCCAAATTCCAAGATATTCAATAGTATTTCTATTTCTAAGCCAATCAGAAATAAAAAAATCTCCATCTTTTGCTTTGAGCATATCTGTAAGAGAGATATAATCTTCATTTTCTACTGTTAAAATAGTAATTTCTTTTTCTTGAACTATTATCTTTGCCATCAGTTTTTTCCTCTCATACTTCTACTTATCTATAAATCTCTTTTTGAAGTTCAAAATACTCATCTCTTATTTTAAAATCACCAAATGAAGCCATTAAATCTTTTTTATCAAATCCACTTTGCTCTATTAGTGTTGAGAGTTTATTCTCCTCTAGCTCTTTGAAACCATATTTTCTATACTTTTGTAGGATAAACTCTATAAAATCTTTTGCTTTTTCATTTTGGTATTTTTCTATAAATTTAGAGTTTAAAGCAGCTATTGCTCTTTCATCTCTTGTTTTTATATTGTGATTAAAAGACAAATGAGCCAAAACATCATAAATATCACTATTTTTTGCTTCAAAAATATCTTTTAAATCTTCAAGTTGAGACTCATCTATATTCATATCTTTTAGTTTTTCTAATAGCTCTTTTCTATTTTTTGGATTACTCCAAATATCTCTTAGTGTTTGCTCATCATTATAAAATCTTCCCAAAACACCTATTAAAAGCTCAAGATATTCAGAACTTCTCAAAGGCTTACCATCTACTCCTACATAAGTTGTCTCTATATTTATTACTTTTAGTTTTTTACCTTTTATATCTATTATTACTTGCTCTTTTTTTGCTTTTTCCTCTTTTGTTTTTGCTTCAAATTCATCATCATTTAAAGAGTTTTCTTTTTTATTTTGTTTTTCTTCATCTGTTTGATTTTCTTCATTAATCTCATCATCTTCAATATCTTCTATCTTTGTTGTTTTTATATCAACACTCAAAGGGTCATCATCCCAAGCTTTATCATAAAATAGATTTGTAGCTCCTACAAAATCTATAATCGTAAAAAAATCTTTTCCTTCATAAGTTCTTGTTCCTCTTCCAATTATCTGTTTGAACTCTGTCATAGAAGAAATTGGTGCAGTTAAAACTATATTTCTGACATTTTTTGCATCAACTCCAGTTGTTAGCATTTTTGAGCTTGTAAGAATAGTTGGAATATCCAAATCATTGTTTTGAAACTTCTCCAAAAATTCTCTTCCAATTTCACCCTCATCACTTGTAACTCTTACACAATAGTTGCTATCTTTTATAGTTTTATATCTATCTATTGCTACTTTCATACTACTTGCATGTGCTTGATTTACACAAAAAATAATTGTTTTATCAAAAGGATTTATATTTTCTAAAATTGTTTTTGCTAAAAGCCTTGTTCTTTTTGGAATAATCACACTTTTTTCAAACTCTTGAAGTGTTACTATATTTTTATCCAACTCACCTGTGATTATATCATCAGGATTGAAGTGATACTCATCTATATTTGTTTGAATTCTCTTTACTTTATATGGAGTTAGAAATCCATCATTTATTCCATCTTTTAAAGAGTATTCATAAACTGGCTCTCCAAAGTATTTGTAAGTATCTGCATTGTCATCTCTTTTTGGAGTTGCTGTAAGTCCCAAATGAGTAGAGTTTGAGAAATGATTTAAAATATCTCTCCAAGAGCTAGTATCATTTGCACTACCTCTGTGACACTCATCTATAATAACTAAGTCAAAAAAGTTAGATGGATACTGTTTGTAGTAAGCTATTACATCATCTTCATTTTCATCTTCACTATTTTCAATAATTCTATTTTTATTTTCAGCAATAGATTGATAAATAGCAAAAAATACATTTCCATTTGTAGGAACTTTCCCACCTCTTCTTTTTATATCTTTTCCATTTATATCTACCAAATCTTTTTCCATGGGATTAAACTCACTCATAGCTTGTAATTTTAATATATTTCTATCTGCAAGAATCAAGATTTTTGGTCTTCTGTTTGTTTTATCTTTATTCCACTTTGCTTGAAATAATCTATATACGATTTGAAAAGCTATATATGTTTTTCCTGTTCCAGTTGCCAAAGTTAAAAGAACTCTATTTTTATCATTTACTATTGCTTCAACTGCTTTTTGAACTGCAATTTGTTGATAAAATCTTGGTTTTTTATTCCCTTCAAAATAAAAATTTTGAGTGATTACTTTCTCTTCTTGCTCTTTTAATTTTCCAAATTTTCTATAAAAAAGCTCTTCTGGAGTTGGATAATCTTCTATAAACTCACCTTTTCCACAAAGGAGTGAGTGTTCATAAATCTTATCTCCATTTGTAGAGTAAACAAAATCGATTTTTAGTTTTTGCGCATAGTTTATAACTTGTTGAAGTCCATCAAGTGGGTCTTTGTTTTGAGCTTTTGCTTCAATAATTGCTAGATTCGTATTTTTGTAAGTTAGAAGATAATCTACAAAATATCTCTTTCCTCTTTTTCCACCTATTAATTTTCTACCATCTGTAAAATAGTATTCTCTACTAATAAGATTATTAGTCCAAGAACTTTGATAAAGTTTTGGGTCAATAATATTAACTCTTGTGTCTGTTTCTGTCATACCCAAAAAGTTCCCCTACTCTAATTTACTTGCTATTTTATATATAAATTTCAAATATAGCTATCGATTCTATCTAAACTGGTATGAAAAATGTATTAAAAATAAATATATAAACCCTACTAATAAATTAAAAAAAATTATCTATATTATTTATCATTATTCGCTCTTTTAAACTCCATAATAGACCTATTTCTTGAATAGTTAATACCTACAATTTGCCTTGGATAATTTAGAAAAATATCTTCTTGAACACCATTTTCTGTATGTATAA
This sequence comes from Aliarcobacter cryaerophilus ATCC 43158, assembly GCF_003660105.1. Classification (NCBI taxonomy): domain Bacteria; kingdom Pseudomonadati; phylum Campylobacterota; class Epsilonproteobacteria; order Campylobacterales; family Arcobacteraceae; genus Aliarcobacter; species Aliarcobacter cryaerophilus. Next base: position 890,783 of record NZ_CP032823.1, on the reverse strand, counting down.
CTTTTGGTGAAATATCTTTTAAATCTTTTAAAACAGTTTTTATAAAAATCGCATCTTTATCAAACTTTTTTGATTGTAAATATGGATTAAAAACTCTAAAATAAGGTACTGAATCAACTCCAGTACTAGCAGCCCACTGCCAAGAACCTATATTTGAACTTGCTTCATAATCCAAAAGTTTCAAAGCAAAATACTCTTCACCTTTTCTCCAATCTATTAATAAATTTTTTGTCAAATATGAAGATACAACCATTCTTAAACGATTATGCATAAGTCCTGTTTGATTTAAATATCTCATACTAGCATCTATTATAGGAACTCCTGTATTTCCTTCGCACCAATTTTTAAAATCATCTTCACTTTGATTCCAATTTATTTTAATTGCATTTAGATTTTCAAATTGTGATTTTGGAAAATGGTATAAAATATAGTTGTAAAATTCTCTCCAAAATAGTTCTCTTATAAAAAAATCTATCTCTTTTTTTGGTGCATTTAACTTTTTTATTTTATTAAATAGTGTTCTAGCAGAAATAAGACCAAATCTTAAATGAACACTTAAATTTGAGCCAGCATCTAAATAAAAATAGTCCCTATTTTCTTGATAATTTTGGATTTTTATTGAAAAAATTTCTATTAAATCGTCTGCACTTTTATATAAAAAATCTGGTAAATCTTGCTTTTCAAATCCTAAATCATTTAAAGTAGGAATAAAACTATAATCAAACTTTGATTTTTTTAAATTTTTAGAAATTTCAAACTCTTTTATATTGTTTGAACTATGCAAAAATTCCAAAGAGTTATAAAAAGCTGTAAATACCTTGTATGGTGTTTTATCAGCTTTTAATACATCATTTGGATAAATCAAAAAAGAGTCCGAATATCTTTTTATTGGCAATATTTTCTCGCACTCTTCATCTCTTGTTTTTGCATAAATATCAAAATCTATTGAAGTTAAAACCTCATCAAACCCTTGATTTTTTAAATCAATAAAAACATCTTTGGGATTTGCATAAAAGATTGCTAAATCAAGTCCTATTTTTTGTAAATTATTTTTTAATTCCAAAACACTTTTATATATAAAAGTTACTCTTTTATCATCTTTGGGAAGTTTATTTAATATATTTTTATCAAAAATAAAGATAGGTAGAACTTCATCTTTAGCATTTGCTAAAATTTCACTATCAAATACTCTTAAATCTCTTCTAAACCATAAAACTTGCTTCATTGTGCTAAATTTTTTAAAGTTTCATCTATATTTTTGTATTTAAAATTAAATCCTAATTCAAGTAATCTTTTAGGAATTGCACTTTGTCCATCACTTAAAACTTTTGCACCCTCACTAAATATTAGTTTTAAAACAAACTCTGGAATAGGAAAAATTGTTGGTCTATTTAAAACTCTTCCTAATGTCTTTGTAAACTCTAAATTTGTTGTAGGAGTTGGAGCCGTACAATTAAATACTCCATCAAACTCTTTTTCTATTACAAAGCTATAAACTTGTATCAAATCTTCTATATGAATATATGAAAAGTGTTGTTTCCCACTTCCTATAATTCCACCAAGACCTAGTTTAAAAGGAGTTATCATCTTTTGAAATGCTCCACCATTTTTTCCTAAAACTATTCCAAATCTAAAAATAGCAACTTTTGTACTCTCACTTTTTGCTTTTTGTGCCTCTTTTTCCCAATTTTGACAAAGAGTTGATAAAAAGTCATTTGAGAAAGATCCATTTTCATCATATTTAGCTTTGTTATCATAAATTCCAACAGCTGAAGTTGAGATAAAAAGTTTATCTTTCTTTTCAACTCTATTTAGAGATTCTACAAGTTTTTTTGTAGTATCAAGTCTGCTTGAAATCAAAAGTTTTTTATAACTTTCACTCCATCTATTTATTATATTTGCACCACTTAGATTTATAACAACATCACTAGAGTTTATAAGTTCATCTAGTTTTAAAGAGTTATTTAAAATATCTCTTTTTATTTGAACTACCTTATAGTTTTGTTTTGAGAAAAAATCTGTCAAACTTTGTCCAACAAACCCACTAGCACCAGAAATTGCAATAGTTTTCATATTTTATCCTTGTATAATTATTTTTACTGAAATCTTGTCGTTTTATAACTTACTTTTAATTTATGTTTTGTAGCTCTTCCTTGAACTCTTTTTCTCCACATCTTAAAACTACTTCTTTTTAAAAGTTCTCTCATCATATTTTTAACTTCATTTTCAGTAAAACCATAAAGCTCTTTTATAATATCAAAAGAGACTCTATCTTGCCATGCCATTTCAACTAATCTATTTTTGTCACTTTCAGTAAAAATCAAATTAGTTTTTTTAAGACCCTTCTTTTTATTTATATTAAACTCTCTAGCACTATCTTTTTGAAAATACATAAATTACTCCTGTATTGTATAAATAAGTTTTGACTTATCAAATCCCATATTTGTAATTTTTTCTAACAATTTGTTTAATACCTCATCACTAATAGTTTTCTCTCTAGATAGTATCCATAAGTACTCTTTAGATGGAGTTCCAATAATTGCATACTTATAATCTTTATCTAAATCTAAAATCCAATAATCTCCATAAAATGGTCTAAAAAAACTAACTTTTAATTTACTATTTGTATCATCAACATTATATGCAACTGCCTTTGCTTCTTTAAACTCATTTGTACTCATTTTTGTACAACTATTTATAACTTGGATTTTTTTATCATCTCTTAAAGAGTAATTTGCTTTTACATTTTTACAATCTTTTTGAAACTTATGCTCATATCTAGCAATCTCATACCAATCTCCAAGATATTTTTGTAAATCAACTTTTTTTACAGTTTGTAAATCTGTCTCTTGTTTCGTACTACAAGATACAAAAAGCATAGACAATAAAGCTACACAACAAAAACTAAATACTTTTTTCATGATTTTTCCTTATTTTAATTTTAAATCTTCATACATAGATTTCAAAGCTACTATAAAATTATAATTACTATTTAAAGCTTTTGCAACCCTATAATCTTTTATACCATGCTCTCTTGCTAATTCTCCATATTCTATCACTAATTCTCCTAAAGTTTCTGAATTATCAACTGTAAAAGATATAGGATAAATAATAACCTTTTCACCTAACTCTTTAATCTTATCTTCCATATATGGTTGTAACCATTTCATAGGACCTACTCTTGACTGATAAGCAACATCTATTTTTTTGAAATTTATATTTTCTCTTTTTAACTCATCTTTTACAAATTCAACATTTGCCAAAATATGTTTTTGATATAAATCGCCTTTATCTATAACTCTTTGAGTCAATCCATGAGCTGAAAAAACTAATTCAAACTCTTCTGCGCTATCATCTTTTAAAGTCTCTTTAATTCTATCAACTATTGCTTTGTTATAAAATATATTATCATAGTAATAATCAATAGTTTTTATTTTATTCTCAATTTTAAAACTCTTAGCACAAGATATAAAATCTTCAACAGAAGATAAAGTTGTAGTTCTTGAATAATGTGGATACATAGGTATTGCATAAATCTCATCATAATCTTTTACTTTTTCAATAACATCTTTTGCAAAAGGAGATGTATATCTCATCTCATAAAAAACATCTGCATCTACAACTTTTTGTAATCTTCTAACTAATCTTTTTGTATATCCAACTATTGGAGAAACTCCACCTAATTGTCTATAATTCTCTTTTGCTACATTTAATCTTTTATATATGATTAATTTTGCTATTAAAGCTCTAATAGGTTGAGGAGCTCCTATAATATATTTATCATTAAACATATTTTTTAAAAATACTTTAACTTCATCAAGGTTATTTGGTCCACCCATATTCATTAAAACTATTGCTCTTTTCAAAATTTTTCCTAATTTTTATTGAAATTTATAATATATAAAAGATTTTTTGTAGCTATTTTTTGTTAGTTAATCTTTTATTTAAAAAATCAGGAATAAATTAACACATAAAGAGTACAAACAAACAGTTAAAATAAATAAAATCAATTTATGAAAATATTTATACTTTACCCAAATCAACTATTTAAAAATATATCAAAATTTTTAGATAAAAAAGTGCTTTTGATAGAAGAACCACTATTCTTTACTCAATATGATTTCCATATTCAAAAGCTTGTTTTACATAGAGCATCTATGAAGTTTTATGAAAACTATTTAAAACAAAAAAATATCCTAGTAGAGTATTTTGAAAATGAGAGTTATCTTGAACTTTATAAAAACGAAGAGATTTTTGTATATGAACTTTTTGATAACTATTTAGAAAAAAAAGTTTATAAAAACTTTTTTAATATTACTACAATTAAAAATCCAAACTTTATAAATCCAAAAGACAAAAACAAGTTTTTACATAAATTTTATATAAATAGAAGAAAAGAGTTAAATATCTTTATGCAAAATGGTAAACCACTTTTCGATAAATATAGCTTTGATGAGGATAATAGAAGAAAACTTCCAAAAGATATTAAAATTCCCCCTACTTTAGCTTTTGAAAATGAGTTTGTAAAAGAGGCTTTGATTTACTGCAAAAAATTTAAGAGTGTTGGAATTTGTGAAAACTTTTATTATCCTACAACTTTTGAAGAAGCCTCTTTGCAACTAAACTACTTTTTAAAAGAGAAATTTGAGAATTTTGGCTTTTATCAAGATGCAATTACAAAAGATACAAATCAATCTTTTTTATTTCACTCAAATATCTCTAGTAGTTTGAATATTGGTTTGATTGATTTAAATGAACTTATAATTAAAATTGTAAATTTTGAAGCACCTTACAATGCAAAAGAAGGTTTTATAAGACAAATTATTGCTTGGCGTGAGTTTATGCTAAGAGTTTATGAAGATGATGGAGTAATTTTACGAAATTCAAACTTTTTTAAGTTTTCAAATCCTATGCCAAAAAAAATACTTGAAGCTAAAAGTGGAATACAAATCCTTGATGATACAATCAAAAAACTTGAACTCACAGCTTATAATCACCATATAGAAAGACTTATGATTTTAGGAAATATTTTTTTACTACTTGAAATTAAACCAAATGAGGTTTACGAGTTTTTTATGAAAAACTACATTGATGCTTATGATTGGGTGATGGTTGGAAATGTTTATGGAATGAGTTGTTTTAGTGATGGTGGAAGTATAACTACAAAACCATATATATCAAGTTCAAACTATTTATTAAAAATGAGTGATTATAGTAAAAATGAGAGTTGGTGTGAAATTTTAGATGCACTTTACTGGAGATTTTTATATAAATACTCTTTTAAGTTTGATAAAAATCCACGAATGAAGATGCAAATAGCACTTTTAAATAAAATGCCAAAAGAGAAGTTAGAAAATCATCTTTTAGTTGCGAAAAAGTTTATAGATGAAATTTTTATTGCAAATTGACATATTTTTGGAAGAAAAAATTTATTTAAAGTAAAATTACAAAATGAAAAATGATATTTATGAAAAAATGGAAATTCTTAGCAATAGTGCAAAATATGATGTATCTTGCAGTTCAAGTGGAGTTGAAACTTCATACAAAAAAGGAGAGTTAGGAGCTACTCACACAAGTGGAATTTGCCATACTTTTACACCTGATGGAAGATGTGTATCGCTTTTGAAAGTATTACTTACAAATATTTGTATTTATGATTGTGCATATTGTATAAATCGTGTTTCAAATGATATTCCAAGAGCTGTTTTTTCTCCAAGAGAACTAGCAGACATCACAATCAATTTTTACAAAAGAAACTATATAGAAGGTCTATTTTTAAGCTCTGGAATCGTAAAAAACGAAGACCATACTATGACTTTGATTTTAAAAGCTTTGAAAATTTTGCGATATGAGTATAAATTTAATGGTTACATTCACATAAAATTAATTCCAGGTTGCTCTATGGAGTTGGTTGAGCAGATTGTAAAACTAGCAAATAGAGTAAGTTCAAATATAGAGCTTCCAAGTGATAAATCTTTAAAACTTTTAGCTCCTAATAAAACAAAAGAGAAAGTTTTACAACCACTAAAATTTGCACGAGATTTAAGTTTGGCAAAGGAGCAAAAACCAATAGGAATGAGCACTCAACTAATAGTTGGAGCAACACCTGAAAGTGATAGAGATATACTTAAACTTAGCTCTGCACTTTATGATAAAGCTTTATTAAAAAGAGTTTATTATAGTGCTTATATACCTGTAAACAATGACAAAAATCTTCCTTCAGTTGTTACAAAACCACCACTTTTAAGAGAGCATAGACTTTATCAAGCAGATTGGTTACTTAGATTTTATGATTTTTCATGGGATGAGATAGTTACAGATGAGTTTCCAAATTTAGATGAGGAGCTAGACCCAAAAACATTTTGGGCATTAAATAACCTAAAATATTTTCCAATGGAGATAAACACAGCTTCAAAAGAGGAGCTTCTTAGAATCCCAGGAATTGGAGCAAGAGGAGTTATGAAGATTTTAAGTGCTAGAAGATTTAAGAAATTAAGCTTTGATGATCTGAAAAAACTAAAAATATCAATCAAAAAAGCAAAATATTTTATCACTTGCAATAAAGATTTCCAAAGGCAAGTTCCATTTTACAAAGAGAGTCTAAAAATTGCACTTACAAAACCAGAACCAAAAAAATTAGTTCAACCATCACTTTTTGATTATAGCTCAATTACAGGTGAAATATGATTTTAGTTTATGATGGAACTTTTGAGGGATTTTTATCTTTGGTTTATGAGGTTTATTATAAAAAATTAAAACCTATAAAAATATATAAAACTCTTCCAAATGAGATTTTATTTGAAGAGATTTTAGAAATAATTACTTTAAAAGATAGTGCAATAAAAGTTTTAAACGCTATAAAAACAAAATTTCCAAAAGAGATTTTAGAGAAAATTTTAAATATTTTTATGTGTGATTCAAAGGAGTTTGAAATGGCTCTTTTAGAGTATATTATCATTGGTTTTAAAGAATCAAAACAACTATACAATATAAATAACTCTTGTGTGTTTTATATAAACTCTCTTGAAAAAGAGTTATTTAAAAATGTGCATAAAATGACAGGTTTTATAAGGTTTGAAGAGTTAGAAGATAATACTTTGTATGCAAAAATTGAATCAAAATTCAATTTAGTATATTTTTTGGGAAAACACTTCTTAAAAAGATTTAATAATCAAAATTTCATAATCCACGACCTAAATAGAAAACTTGCATTTGTAAAAATCCAAAATGATTTTTCAGTTCAAGAGGTTGCTTTTTTTGATGAACCAAATTACTCAAAAAGTGAAGAAAAATTTCAAAAGCTTTGGAAGAGCTTTTTTAGTAAAGTTACTATAAAGGAAAGAATAAATCCAAAACTTCAAAAACAAATGGTACCGCTTTTATATAGAACTTATATGAGTGAGTTTAAAAATTAATCTATTTAATAAACCAAACTCTTAAAAACCCAAAAGATACTAAAATCAAAGCGATATTTTTTAGATTTTCATCATAAAAAATCAAAAATATTCCAAATAGAATAAATGATAGAGATTTTAAGTGTGAGCCAAAATACTCTTTTAAATCTTTTTTTATAAACTCTAGTTGCTCTTTGTTTACTTGTACTTCAAGCTCACCTTTTGAACTTTTTTCAACCATCTGTTTTAAATTTTTTATAAATTTTGGAAATGACTCTAACTCATCTAAAACAATTTGAGAAATTGTAGTTTTTATACCCAAAGCTTTTGGAAGATTATCTTTTAAAATTGGCAAAATATCTTTTACACCATTAAAATTTTCTATATAAGTTGTTCCTAAACCCTCTATTATTGCACTAACTCTTAAAATATAAACAGCATCACTTGGAAGTTTAAATGGCAAATCTCTTGTACTTTCTAAAACTTCAAATGCTAATTTTTGCATAGATTCACTAGATAAATTATCATTTGAGAAAATATCAAACATCTTTTGACTAAACTCTACCATCAAAGATTCTGGTGCCTCATAACTAATAGTTCCAAGTTTTTTGTTTGCTCTTACAAAAGTTTCAAAATCACCTCTATTTGCACCATCAATTAGCTCAATTATAGCAACTCTTGAGTCGTTTGGTATATTTTTTACCATTCCAAAATCAAGTAAAATCAAATCTCCATTTGTATTTACAAGCAAGTTTCCAGGGTGTGGATCGGCATGAAAATATCCATTTATTAGCATCTGCTCTGTATAGAAGTTTACAAGTTTTGAGATAATTTGTTTAAAATCAATATCATATTTTTCTAAAGATTTTTTATCATCAAATCTAAATCCATCCATAAAACTCATAACTATGGCACTATTTGAGCAAAACTCTTCATAAGGTTGTGGAAACAAAACTTCACTATTTTCATAAATACTAGAAAACTTTTTTAAATTTTCAAGCTCTATTGATAGATTTGTCTCATCTTTTATCATACTTGAAAACTCATTTATCACGGCATCTATTGAGTTTTTTGTGTAATATGAAAAAAGTGGTCTAAAAAGTTTGTTAAAGAAGTTTAATATTTTTATATCAACTCTTACTTGTTTTTCAATATTTTTTCTTCTTAATTTTACAGCAACTTTTGTATCATCTTGCAAATGGGCAATATGAACTTGACCAATTGAAGCACTTGCAATTGGTTCATTTTCAAACTTTTTAAAACACTCTTCTTTAAAAGACTCTTTAAAAACATCTTCAAAATCAGCTTTAGACATTTTTGGAAGTTTATCGTGTAGCTCTTTTAACTCATCTAAATACTCTTTTGAAAAAAAGTCAGATCTAGTTGCTAAAACTTGTGCAAGTTTTATAAAACTAGCTCCCAAATAAAAAATTGTATCTTTTAATTTTTTTGACTTTAATGGTTTAATAAATAAAAAGCTATCTCTTTTTTTAATAAGTAAAAAAAGAGATAGTAAAAATATAAATATTAAATAGACTCTAAAAGGTGAAAAAAGTTTTAAATAGATAAAAAAAGTTTTTATTTTAAATCCTCTTTTAACTTCTCTAAATCAGCTTTTGTAGCAACTCCTAGCTCATCTAAAACCTCTTTAAACATATCTTTTATCTTAGCTTTAATTCGCTCATCTTCATCTTTTCCTTTTTGCTCTAAAGATTCCAAAAAACTCTTTGCATCGCTAGTTTTAATTTTTCCTTTTTCCTCAAGAGTTTTTAACTCCTCTTCAACTCGCTCTTTTAAAAGCAAGGCTCCACCAAGTCCTGTAAATAAAATCTCTTTTAACATAATTAACTCCTTAAAATTTAAGTTTTCTAATTGGCTCCGAAGATGGCTTTGCAAAGTAGTAACCTTGAGCCAATGAAGCACCGTTATCTTTTAAGTATAAATACTCCTCTTTTGTCTCAATTCCTTCTGCTAAAACAACAATATTATTCTCTTTTGCAATATTTACAATTGCTGCAAAAACAGATTGATTTGATTTGTTTTTATCAATATCTTTTATTATTTCTCTATCCACTTTTACAATATCAGGTAGAAGTTGTACAATCATATTTAAAGATGAATAACCACTTCCAACATCATCCAAAGCTACCATAAAACCTTTTGATTTATAAAAATTTAAAATATTTTTTAGATGTTCAATATCTTCTATATTTTCACTTTCAACAACTTCAAATATAATATTTTTTGGATCAAACTCTAAAGAGTTTGCCCATTTTACAGTAGATTGTAAACAGTGATTTGGGTCATATATTGCCGTTGGAATGAAATTTATAAAAACTTTTGCTCTAATATTTTTAATAGCAGCAGTTTTTAAAGAACTCTCTCTACAAGCTCTATCTAAGTAAAAAAGCATATCTCCATCTTTTGCCCAAGTAAAAAGCTTATCTGGATAGACTAAAGTTCCATCTTCATTAACACCTCTTGCAAGAGTTTCATAACCATAAATTTCATTAGTTTTTACATCTAAAATTGGTTGAAAATGTGCTGTTAATCCACCTTTTGAAAGTAAAGATGAAAGCTCTTGAGCTGAAATTTGATTTTTATATTTTTCTAAACTCTTTACATTTTTAATTTGTGAGTAATCAAGTTTTTCATTTTCATTTAAACTAAGAATATAAATAGCTTCTCTTTCATGTTTTTTAAATATATTTTTTGAAAGAATATTACTTAAAAAATCAATCAAAGAATAAGTTTTAACAATTACAGTTAAGCTATCTTCTTTTAAATAATTAATATTGCTATCATCTAAAAAATCTCTAAATTTTTTAGATAACTCGATAACCTCAAAACCAAAAATTAGATTTGACTCACTATCTTTTAATATTGGTAAAGTTTGACACTTTATACAAGATGATGTAGGCATATTTACTCCTCTGTTTTTAAAATTTTAATATAATTTAAAATTTTTGGTACTATTTTTGTGCCAATTTATATACTTTTTTTATCCAAATACTCTCTAAACTCTTTTGCACCATCTTTTGAGCTAACAATAAACTCATCAACCCCACTAAAATATATCTCTAGTTTTGATTGCTCTACACTTTTTATAGATTTTATCATATCAACATTTACAATATATGAGCGATGAACTCTAAAAAAACTTTTATCTTTTAATATCTCTTCTAAATCTCCAATTTTCTTTTTTGCATAAACAAAATTATCTTTTGTTCGTATAATTATCTCATCTAAATCAGCTTTTATATAAAAAATCTCATCTATCTCAACTAAATAGATTTTATCAGAAACCTTTCCTAAAATCTTTTTTGAAGTAATACTTTTTTCCTCTTTATACAAAGATATTTTTTGTAATATTTTTTTTAGCTCAATATCTTCAATTGGTTTTAATAAATACCCCATTCCACCTTTTTTAAAAGCATCTAAAGCATACTCTTCATAAGCTGTCTGAAATACAATAAAAGTTTTTGGCTCAATGTTAAGTATTAGTTCAGCAAGCTGTAAACCACTAAAATTAGGCATAGAGATATCTAAAAAAGCAGCATCAAATTTTGTTTTTGAAATCTCTTTAATTGCTTCAAGAGGATCACTAAATTCAACTATATCAAAAATATTGTTATCATTTAAAACTCTTTTTAATCTGGCTAATGCCAAACTCTCATCATCTACTATTATTACTTTCAATTTTTATCCTTTAAAATAATAGAAAAAGCCATATTCCGCTCATCTTCAACATACTCAAGCTCTCCTATATTTAATATTTTTAATCTATTTTCTAAATTTGATAAACCAGTTTTAAACTTGATATTTGAACTTTTTTTACCATCATTTGAAACTTTTATATAGTTTTTATCAAATTTTATATAAATATTTAACTCTTTTCCTAAATAACCATGTTTTATACCATTTTCAACTAAAAGTTGAATTGAAAATTTTGGTATTTTTACCAGTTTTAAATCTTTGTAATCATCAATATGTAAAATTACTTTATTATCAAATCTAATATTTTCAATTCCAACATAAGTTTTAACCATTAAAATCTCATTTTCAAGTGTAACTAAACTCTCTTTATTTATTGCATTTCTTAAAAATTTTGATAGTTGCAAAACCGCATCTTCTGCTTTTTTCTTATCAATATAAATTAGTTGAGATACTGAGTTTAAGGCATTAAATAAAAAGTGAGGATTTAGCTCATTTTCAAGAGATTTTAGTTTTGACTCTATTATCTCTTTTGCAATTTGACTATTTTTATTTTTTAAAAATACAAATTGATGTAAAATCAAAGCTATTAGAAGTGTTAAAAACCCAACGACAACAGCAATACTAATCCAAAAAGAACTTATCAAAGCTATAACTTCAAAATTTGTATTTAAATATATAAAAAAAGCTGATAAAAATCCAAAAAAACCAGACAAAAATGAGAAAAATAGACTAAAAATAGACCAATATTTTTTATCTATTTTAGGAAGTATAAATCTATTTGAAGAGCTTATTAAAACCATTGCAAAAATAGCTATAAAAAAAGCTGTACTAATACTAAAAACAATTGTAGAAATTGTTTGTAAGTCTTTATTTAAAAAATAGAAAATTAAAGATTGGAAAAAACCAAATAGTATTCCAATTATTAAAATATTTAACCAATCTTTTGATGATATTTTAAGTTCATCTTTTATCATTTTAAACCTTTTTTATTTGTGATATCTTATCTAAATTAAGTTTTGGTTTAAAACTTTAACTCCTATGGCAACTCCTGGCCATCCTTGTCCTGCAAAAACAGAATCCCCAATATTATATAAATTCTTAAAAGGTGTAGTTGAACTTGGAATTTTAAAAATATTTTTAAGATTTAAAGGTGTTGCTCCACAATTAAATCTATTTATATATCTTTTAAAAGTTTTACTAGTTGCACTAAACTCTAGTTTAATATCCTCTTTTTTAATATCTGAGATATTTTTTAATAACTCATCAATTATAAATTTTGTTGTAGTATCTTTTTGTTTTTCATAATCCTCTTTTGAAAGATTATTCCAAAAAAGAGCCTTTGTATGAGATGAAATTGTAACAGAATAACCATTTTTTGATAATTTTTCATCATCTTTATGGCTAAAAGATACAAAAAAACTATTCGATAAAGAATTTGGAATATTATCTTTTAAAATAATTTGATAGTGATTTAAAAACTCTTTTTGTGAATCGATTTTTAGATAAATCACAAAAGCACTTTGATCATAAAACTCAAATTTCTTATAATATCTCTTAATCTCTTCATCTAAAAAAATATCACTACACTCAAAAACAGGAACATTTAAAACAACTTTTGAAGCTAAATACTCATCTTTTGATGATATTAGCCTATAAAAATCTTTCTCTTTTTTTATATATTTTATCTCTTCATTTTTTTTTACATCTATATCTTTTAACATATCATCAAATAGTTTCCCCATTCCACCATTTGCATAAAAAATCTTATGAAAAGGGTATGATAAAGCAATAGCAAAAGATAGAAGCGGAATATCTTTTGAATTTGATTGAAGTGTAATTTGAAGTTGAGCATCTATAAAATCTTGATACTCTTTTGAAATATCGCCTAAAACCTCTTTTATAAAACTTTTTGCACTTTTAAACATTAAAAATTTATACTCTTTAAACAATATTTCAATAGTTTTTAAAGTTTTTAAATATGAATTTAAACTATATTTTGCAAAATATATATCTTTTAATCTCCAAAATCTCTCATCAATATCTTTTAAAGTTTGCCAAAAATATCTATTATTTTTATGATAAAAAACACTATTTAAACTATCCATAAACTCTTCAAAATCTCTTTTTCTATCAATTACTTTTCCATTTATAATAGTTCTGTATGCATATGAACTTTGTATTAAATCAGGGGTAAAATTTACAATATCAAATATATCTTTTATTATATGATTATCTTCATAGCCTACAAAAGTTGTAGCTCCACTGTTAAAATAGTTTCCAAATCTTTTAAATGTAGATGCTGTCCCACCTAAATTTTTATCTTTTTCAAATAAGACTAACTGTTTATCTTTATTTAAAATAGATATTAAACTTCCACCTATTCCACTTCCAATAACAGCTAAATCGATTTTTTTCATTTAAAGCTCTTCAAATCGCTTCTAAGTGCTAGTTTTGATGGGTATGGATTTAAAAATTGTTGATTTTTTAAATAAGTTATATCAAATCTATTTATATAAATATTAAATATCTTAATTACACTAATGAGTGGAATTACTCGATTTTTAAAATCATACATACTTTCTAAAATATCAACTTTTTCCTCTTTTGTTATATGTTTTTTAAAATAACCAAAAATATGAAGTAAAATATTATAAGTTTTATTTAAAGTTGATTTTGTAGCTATTGCTTTTAAAAACTCATACTCATACTCTTTATATAGCTCTTCAATATCTTTTTTCTGGTTATTTGCTACTATTTTTCCTAATATTTTGTATGAATTTTGTGATTTTGAGTATATTAAATATTTATATGAAGTATGAAACTCTATTAAGTTTGAGATTTTTTTATCTTTTTTAAATAACTCTTTTAAATTTGCATAAGAGTAAACTTGCATCAAAAAGTTTTCTCTAAGCCAAGCATCATTTAATCTACCTTCTTCTTCAATTGGAAGATTTGGCATTTTTTCTTTTAATTTTCTTGCAAAAACACCAACTCCATTTTTAATTGATGGGGCATTTAAGGGTTGATAAACTTTAACTCTCTCCATTCCACAAGAAGGTGATGCTGATTTTAAAACAAAACCACATAAATCATCACTACAAGCTTTTAAAGCCATCTTTTCACAAGCAACTTCTAATAAATCTGTTACATCTTTTGGCTCTTTTGTAGATGTAAATATTTTAAGCTCACCATCTATTGAAACTTGTCTAATTGCTTCTCTAGGAGAGTTCCAAATAGAATTTTCAGGACAATATGGTAAAAGAGTAAAATAATCTTTTAAACTGTTAAATACAAACTCATCTTTTGCACCATGACCATCATATCTACACATATTCCCCAATAAACAAGATGAAACTCCTAAAATCATATTAAAGCCTTTTTTTATTTTATTTTATAATATAAAAAAGCTTTTTTGTATAGTTATTTTATAAGTTAATAATATATTTTTAGTTTTAAAGGATATAAAACTCTAATTTCTGAATTTTCATATACAAAATTAGAAATTATTAATTCTTTGATATTTATTTAGACTAAGCTTATACCTAAATATGTGTTATATGCAACATAACAAAGAATCAAAATTGTTCCTTCAACTCTATTTATTCTTCCATTTCTTCCTTTAAATCCATAAGCCATAACAAAAAGTGCAATAGTTAAAAGAAGCATAATTGTCCAATCTCTTTCTAAAACTTCAAGAGGGATACTATTCATAGGAGCAATAATAACAGCAATTCCAATTACTGCTAAAAGGTTAAACATATTAGAACCAACAACATTTCCAATAGCAATATCATGCTCACCTTTTCTTGCAGCCATAACAGAAGCTGCTAATTCAGGTAAAGATGTTCCAAGAGCAACAATTGTTAGACCAATTATCAAATCACTAACTCCAAAAGAGTTTGCAACTCCAACGGCTCCCCAAACAAGAAGTCTAGAACTTGCTATTAATAAAATAAGTCCAAAAATAAGCCACATAATCCCAACTTTTAAACTCATTATATCTTCGTTTAGCTCAATATCCATTTGATCTTCAAAACTATCTCCTCTACTTCTAAAAGCTGCAAAAACTGACCATAATACTAATACAAAAAAACCAGCTAAAAGAATAACTCCTTCAAAAAGTGTCAAAGTGTTATCAAGTAATAAATATCCTGTAAATAAAACTATTAAAAGTAAAAGTGGAATCTCTTTTTTTACTATTTTTGAGTTCACTGCAATTGGAGCAACAATTGCTGTAATTCCTAAAATCAAAGCAATATTTACAATATTTGAACCAATAGCATTTCCTAAAGCAAGCCCTGGATTTCCTTCATAAGCTGCAATTGCAGAAACTACCATTTCAGGAGCACTTGTACCAAATCCAACAATTAATATACCAATTAATAAACTTGGCATTCCTAAATGCTTTGCAGTTGATGCTGCACCATCAACAAATCTATCTGCACTCCAAACTAAAAGAGCAAAACCAAAAACTATTGATGCTAAATAAAATATCATAAAAACTATCTTCCTTAAACTAAATTTTTGGCTGAAAGTATACTTAAATTATTTTAAATCTTGCCAAGAATTAGCAACTGCAACAGATACTTTTAAAGGGACATTTAATACAAAAATATTTTCCATAATATCTTTTATATCTTCTGTAACCTCTTTTATATAATCATCTTTTACTTCAAATATAAGCTCATCGTGAATTTGCAAAAGCATTTTTACATTTGGATTATCTTTGTATTTTAGATGAATTTTTATCATAGATAATTTTATCAAATCAGCCGCACTTCCTTGAAATAGTGTATTTACAGCTTCTCTTAAATATGCTGCTTTTAGCATAGGAGATACACCTTGAAAATCAAAAAATCTTTTTCTATTTAATAGTGTTTTTACATAACCTTTTTCAATAGCTTTATCTTCAATAGATTTAAAATAATCTTTTACACTTTTAAATGCTTCAAAATATGAGTCAATATATGCTTTTGCTTCTTTTGTTGAAATTCCTAAAGTATCTGATAATTTTTTACTTCCCATTCCATATAAAAGTCCAAAATTAATTGTTTTTGCAATGGCTCTTTTATCTTTTGCTTCATCTTCTCCAAAAATTTTAATAGCAGTTTGTAAGTGAATATCTAAATCTTGTTTGAAAGCATTTACCAAAGCTTCATCTTGTGAAAAATGCGCAAGAAGTCTAAGCTCAATTTGTGAATAATCCACTCCAACTAACTTATAACCATCACTTGCCACAAAAGCTTTTCTAATTTGAATATCACTAAAAGCTCCAACAGGAATATTTTGTAGGTTCGGATTTTTTGAACTTAATCTTCCTGTTGTAGTACCTGTGTGTAAAAATGAAGAGAAAATTCTACTGTTTTTATCTTTTAATCCAAGTTCTAAAAGTGGCTCTATGTAAGTTGAGTGAAGCTTAAAAGCCTCTCTATATTTTAATAAAAGGGGTACGACTATATGTTTATCTTTTAAACTCTCTAAAACAGACTCATCTGTACTATAACCTGTTTTTGTCTTTTTAGAAGATGCGAGTCCAAGTTTTTCAAATAAAATAACACCTAATTGCTTTGGAGAGTTGATGTTAAAAGTTTCTCCACAAGCTTCATAAATATTTTGCGTTAGTTCATTTAGATAAACAAAGCTACTCTCTTTATATTTTTTTAAAAGCTCTACATCTACTTTTATACCTTTTTGCTCAATACTTGCTAAGACATAAATAAAATTGAACTCCAACTCAAAAGCTATATTTAAAAGCTCCTCTTCGCCTCTTTGTTTAAAAATCTCAAGCTGTTTATTAAATAGTTTTAAAGTCATCAAAGCATCTTCTGCTGCATATTGTGTTGCTTTTTCTAATTCAACACTTGAAAAATCTTCACCTTTTTTTACAACTTGACTAAAAGGAATCATATCTACTTGAAAATGTTTTTTAATTTGATAATCTATTCCAACTTTTTCACTTGTATCCAAAAGCCACGATAAAATCATAGTATCTGCATATAATTTTAAATCTAAATCAAAATTATTTTTTATAATTTGCCAATCATATTTAAAGTTTTGAAAAACAAGTTTGTATCTATTTAAAATCTCAATAGCTTTTTTAGAAGCCTCAATTGAGATTTGATTACCAACGCCTAAATAGTTATGTGCTATTGGTACATAATATGCTTTTTTATCTTCATAACAAAATGAAAAGCCTACTATCTTAGCTTTTGCTGTATCCAGATTAGTTGTCTCTGTATCAAATGCTATTAAGGCATCTCTTGGAATTTTGTTTATTGCAAGACTTAAATCATTTTCATTATCAAGTAAAATATACTCTAGTTTTTGTTCAATTGCTTGTTTTGGAATTTCTGTTTTATAGTTTAAGCCATTTTTATTAACTCTATCTAAAATTCTGTGCATATCATAAGATTCTAAATCAGTAGCTATTTTTAAAATGGGATTTTCAATAGGCAAAGAGAACTCATCAATATTTGATATAAAGTGGCAATCATCTTTTAAAGTTACAAGTTGTTTTGATAAAAAAGCATTATCTTTACTTTGAAGTAAAAGCTCTTTTGTTCTTTTTTTATCTATATTTTCAATATTTGCATATATATTTTCCAATGTCCCAAACTCTTTTATCAAAGCTTCTGCAGTTTTTGCTCCAACACCTTTTACACCTGGAATATTATCAGCTGTATCACCAACTAATGCTTGATAATCAGTAAATTGATTTGGAAGAACTCCATATTTTTCTATACATTTAGATTCATTTATAATCTGTTTTTTTGTTGGGTCAAACAAATATACACTATTTGCATCATCAATTAGTTGATATAAATCTTTATCATGAGATACAATTCGAACCTCAAAGCCCTTCTCTTTTGCATCTTTTGCAATTGAAGCAACCATATCATCTGCTTCATATCCAGTTCTTATTGCTATTTTAAATCCCATTTTCTCAACCCAAGAAATAGCAACAGGAAGTTGAACTAATAAATCTTCAGGAACATCTGGTCTTTGTGCTTTGTAGTTTTCAAATAACTCATTTCTAAATGTAGTTCCTTTTGCATCAAGAGCAAAAACTATATAATCTGTTTTAAAATCTTTTCCAATTCCAGCAACAAAGTTCATAAATCCAGTTAAAAGTCCAGTTGGAAAACCACTGCTTGATCTTAAAGGTGGAAGTGCAAAATAACTTCTAAATAAAAATCCAAATGTATCAATTATAGTAATGCTTTTTTTCATAATCTTCTTTCAATATGAGTTTAGAGATTTTATAATATAATAATCCCATTTAAAAATGGGTTTATTGTGAAATTTAAAATTTAAATATCTTAATAATTTTGATTTATCTTACTAAAATTTTATTCCAAAAAGGCGAAATTATGGCAAAGAAAAAAAATACTCTATTTGAGTGCCAACACTGTGGAGAACAATCTAGTAAATGGCTCGGGAAATGTCCTAGTTGCGACTCTTGGGATAGTTTTATAGAGTTAAATGAAGTACAACAAGAGGTTTTAAAACAAACTATAACAGCTAGTAGTTCAAGTTCAAAAGCAAGACCAATAACAGAGATTTTACAAGATGATGTTTTACGATTTTCATCTTTTAACTATGAATTTGATTTAGTTTTAGGAGGAGGAGTTGTTCCTGGAAGTTTAACTTTAATTGGAGGAAGTCCAGGAGTTGGAAAATCGACTCTACTTTTAAAAGTTGCAGGAAGTATTGCAAAAAGTGGTAAAAAAGTACTTTATGTATCAGGAGAAGAGAGTGCTGGGCAAATAAAGCTAAGAGCAAACCGTCTTGATGCCAACCATAACGAACTTTTCTTATTAAGTGAAATAAAACTTGAAGAGATTATGAGTGAGCTTTTAAGAGAAGATTATGAAGTTTGTATTATTGACTCAATTCAAACAATATATTCAGGTCATTTAAACTCAAGTCCAGGAAGTGTATCACAAGTAAGAGAAATTACTTTTGAGCTTATGAGAAAAGCAAAAGAGTCAAATATTGCTATGTTTATAATTGGTCATATCACAAAAGATGGAAGCATTGCAGGTCCTAGAGTTTTAGAACATATGGTTGATACAGTTTTATACTTTGAAGGAGAAGCTAGTAGAGAATTAAGAATGCTAAGAGGTTTTAAAAATAGATTTGGTTCAACTTCTGAAATAGGAATTTTTGAGATGACACAAGAAGGACTTGTAAGTGCAAAAGATATAGCATCAAAATTTTTTGACAAAAGCAAAAGTCAAAGTGGTTCAAGTTTAACAGTTAGTATGGAAGGAAGCCGTGCAATTATTCTTGAAGTTCAAGCGCTTGTTTGTGAAACAACTTTTCCAAATCCAAAAAGAAGTGCAACAGGTTTTGATACAAACCGTTTAAATATGCTATTAGCACTTTTAGAGAAAAAATTAGACTTGCCTTTTAATCATTATGATGTCTTTATAAATATTAGTGGTGGAATAAAAATTAAAGAAAGTAGTGCAGATTTAGCAGTAATTGCAGCAATAATCTCAAGTTTTAGAGATAGACCAATTTCAAAAGAGTCTGTTTTTATTGGAGAAGTTAGTTTAACTGGTGAAATAAAAGATGTTTACTCGATTGATTTAAGATTAAAAGAGGCTCAAGCTCAAGGAATTAAAAAAGCAATAATTGCTCAAAAAACAAATCTAAAACTAGATTTAAAAACTTTTGCAGTTGATGAAGTATCAAAAGTAATAGAGCTTTTTTAAGCTCTATTATTTAATCTAATTTTTATTTGCTAAAGCTCTTCTTTGTGCACCTTCAATAAGTCTTGAAGTTGAAACAATAGCTCTTGTGTGAGTCCCTCTTCCGCAAACTCCTGCACTATCAATTACTTCAATCTCAAATTTATAAAGTTTTCCTTCCATTCCTACAAAAGTTGCTGTTGAAATAGCTACATCATTTTCCAAAGTTGCTGCCATATGTGTAATATTTACATTTACACCAACACTTTTTTCATCATCTTTTAATAGTGGTAACATTAATTTTGCAGCACTACACTCCATCAAAGCTATCATTCTAGCTGTTGCAAAAACTTCTGGAAAAGTTAAATCAGCTGATATATTTAGATTTGATGCTAAATCTTTTTTCTCAACTTTATAGTCAATTGATGCCTTTTTCCCTACAGTTAAACTCATCATCTCTCCTTGGATTTATTTTAAAAGTAATATACTATTAAAAATATATTAATTTAGGATAAAAAATGATAGATTTTGAAAATCAAACAGATTTTTTGGTGAATTTAGTAGCACTTGAAAAAATAGTTACATCTCTTACAACAAAAGATTTAGAGTTAATAATTGTAGATAATAAGACCATAAAAGAGATAAATTTTGAATATAGAAAAAAAGATGAAGCAACAGATGTTTTGAGCTTTCCAGTTGATGGAGATTTCGAACATTTACCTTTAGGAACTATTATTATTTCAATAGATTTTGTAAAAGAAAAAGCAAAAGAGTACGGACATAGCGAAGAAAATGAGTTGAATTTACTTTTTATTCATGGTCTTTTACATCTTTTGGGGTATGACCATGAGGTTGATAATGGAGAACATCGAGAAAAGGAAGAAGAACTTATAATAAAATTCAATCTTCCTTCTAGTTTAATAGTAAGAAACTCTTAAACTAACAGTTTGTACATTTAATACAAACACCACTTAAAACGATATTTGTTGAATCTATTTTAAAAGGAGTAAGTTTAGAAACTTGCTCTACTATATCAGTTGAATCAAGCATAATATCTTCAATAAATCCACAATCTTTACAAACTAAGTGAGCATGTTCTGTTTTTATTAACTCATAAACAGATTTTTCATTTGGAATTTTAACTTCACTTAGAAAAACTCTTTCTACCATAGAGTTTATATTTTTATAAATAGTTGCAAGAGAAACTGATGGAAATCTTTGTATCAATTTTTTATAAATTTCATCAATATTCATATGTCCATTTGTATATAACTCTTCAACAATAGCAACTCTTTGCGGAGTAACTTTTAAGTCATAATCTTTTAATAATCCTGAAATATTCAGCATAAATTTTCCTTTTATTTATATGTTAATTAAATTTTTAGGATTATATCAAAAAGAAAATCAATTTATTCTTGTTTATTATCAATTAATAAATTTTATTAAAAAATATACGAATAGATATTTTTTTCTTTACCTTTTAAAAATAAAATATTTGATACAATTTCCAAAAAAATGGAAACAAAACTTGTATAAATATCTAATAATCTTTATTTTTAGTACACTTTTAAATGCACAAAATTTAAAAATAGCATCTTATAATGTAGAAAACTTCTTTGACTTAAACTACGATAAAACAGAGTACAATGAGTATATTCCAAATAATAAATCAGCATGGAACCAAAGAAATTTTAATATAAAATTGAAAAATATAGTAAAAATAATAGAAGATATAGATGCTGATATTATTGCTTTACAAGAGATAGAAAATGAAGATTTAATAAAACTATTAAAACAAAAATTACCACAATATGCATATTATAACTTTACAAAATATCCTTCTAGTGCAGTAGGGATTGGATTCTTATCAAAAATTCCAATCAAAAATAGCCAAAATATAAATGTAAAATTCCAAAAAGGAGTTTATAGACCAATTTTAGAAACAACTTTCAAAATAGAAAATATAGAATTTAAAATTTTTAACAACCACTGGCCTTCTAAAAAGGCTGCTGAAAATTATAGAGTTAAATATGCAAAAACTTTGTATGATAGATTAAAAGAGCTTCCGAATGATTACTATTATATATTATTAGGAGATTTCAACTCTGATTATAACGAGTTTCAAACATTCAAAAATAATCAAAGATTAAATATAACAGCTGGTATTACTGGAATAAATCATATTTTAAACACAACAGTTGATGATAAGTTTGTTATTTTAGATGATATGAATAGTTTTGATAAAAAAGTTCACTACAATCTTTGGTTAGAACTTCCTACAAATGAAAGATTTTCAACAAAATTTAGAAACCAAAACAACACACCTGATAATATAATAATAAGCTCTTCTTTGGTAAATAACAAAGAGTTTTCATATGTAAAAGGCTCATTTGTAGTCTTTAAACCAAATTATTTATTTGATAAAAATGACATAAATAGATGGGAAATGAGTGAAAATAGAAATGAAAAAGTACATAAAGGTGAAGGCTTCTCAGACCATCTTCCTATTTTTGCACTATTTTCAACAAATAACTCAAACAATAATATAAAAAAATTAGATGAAAATATTGAAAATAAGCTTGAGATATCATCACTTTATAATAAAGAAAAACTTCTATTTCCAGTCTTTTTAGATAATGTTATAGTTTTGTATAAAAATGGTGACAAAGCAATAATAAAACAAGAAAATAACAGAGCAATTTATATTTTTAAAGGTGCAAAAGATTTAAAACAAGGCTTTTCATATAATATTCAAGTAAATCAAATCTATGATTTTTATGGTTTAAAAGAGATAAAAGATTTTAATATTTTAAAAGAAAATAGTAGTTTTAAAAACTACAAAGATTTATTTTTAGATGGCTCAAAAATAGATATTTTTGATTTTAAATATGAAAATGAAGTAATTACAAATTTAAAAGGTTTTATTACTAAAGGTAATTTACAAATAAATGGTGGAAAAACTATCAGATTATTTGCAAAAGATAAAAATATTTTACCAAAAGATGGTTATACAATAGAGATATTAAATGCACAATTAGGCTCTTATAGAGGAAATATGCAAATAATTTTTCACACAAAAGATGACTACAAAGAGTTAAAATGAGCCAAAAAAGTAGATTGTTAAAATCAATTTTTACAAACAGTTCTGGTATTTTAGTATCAAGAATAACAGGTTTTATAAGAGATTTAATGACTGCTTCAATTTTAGGAGCAAATGTCTATTCTGATATATTTTTTATAGCATTTAAATTTCCAAATTTATTTCGTAGTATCTTTGCAGATGGTGCTTTTACGCAAGCTTTTATTCCTTCATATGCAAAATCAAAGTATAAAATAAGATTTTCATCTATTATATTTTTACAAATTTTAGCTTTTTTGATTGTTTTATCTTTGATTGTTACTATGTTCTCACATCTTTTTGCAAAAGCTTTTGCTATTGGATTTAGTGAAGAAACAATAAATTTAGCTGCACCACTTTTTGCTATAAATTTTTACTATTTACCTCTTATTTTTGTAGTAACTTTTATGGGGGCACTACTTCAATATAAACACCATTTTGCTACGACTGCATACTCAACAGCACTTTTAAATCTCTCAATGATTGCTAGTTTGATTATTGCAAAAGGGCTTGAACAATATACTATTACATTTTATCTATCTTTTGGTGTTATATTTGGTGGTATTTTGCAAGTAATCGTACATATAATTGCTATTAAAAGAGCAAATTTAGGAAAAATATTTATATTTAAAAATCATAAGAAAAAAGAAGAAAATAAGTTTTATAAAAATTTCTTTGCGGCAACTTTAGGCTCTTCAACGATGCATATTTCAGCTTTTATAGATACCTGGTTGGCTTCAATGTTAATTAGTGGTTCAATATCATATTTATACTATGCAAATAGAGTTTTTCAGCTACCTCTTGCAATTTTTGCAATAGCAACTTCAATAGCACTATTTCCAATGATTGCAAAGGCTATAAAAAATAAAAATGAAGATGAAGCTCTAAAACTTATGAAAAAATCAGCTCTTATTTTATTTGCAGTTTTGACAATTTCAATGATTATTGGAATAGTTTTTGATAAATTTATTATTGAACTTCTATTTCAAAGAGGTGCTTTTACAATTGAAGACACTATAAATACAGCACTAATTTTAAAAATGTATTTAATAGGACTTTTACCTTTTGGATTAGCAAAAATATTCTCACTTTGGCTATATGCAAAAGAGCAACAAATACTAACTGCTAAAATATCAGCACAAAGTTTGGTTGCAAATATTATATTTTCTTTAATTCTAATAAAACCTTTTGGAGCGGCTGGTTTAGCTTTTTCAGGAACACTAAGCGGTTTTGTACTATTTTTTCTTACTCTTAGGGCTTTTGGGTTTGATAAATTTATCAAAATGTTTAAGAACTCTTAGTTTTAGCAAAAATTTGATAAAATCAAACACTTTTTTTTAATTTTAGGGAATATATGATAAATTTTTTTAAACAATACGCACCATTTTATAAAAACTATAAACTTCAAATTTTTTACGCTCTTATTGGAATTATTCTTGTTGCAGGAGCAACAGCTGGAACAGCTTATGCAATTCAACCTCTGTTAGATGATATTTTTATAAATAAAAATGTAGATATGCTATATATTATGCCGATAATTGTAGTTGTTTTATATACTTCAAAAGGTTTTGGTGGATATATTCAAGCATACTTTATATCTTATATTGGGCAAGATATAACAAGAATTATACGAGATAGACTTTTTTCTCATGTTTTAAAATTAGATTTAGATTTTTTTCAAAAAACACACGGTGGAGAGCTTGTAAGTAGAATAATAAATGACATAAATAGAATTCAAAGTGCTGTTTCAAGCTATTTAGCAGAGATAATAAGAGAGAGCTTAACGATAGTAGCTTTAGTTGGTCTTGTAATTTATCGCTCACCTGAACTTGCATTTTATGGACTTATTGTTTTACCTTTAGCTTTTTATCCTTTGAGTATATTAGCAAAAAAGATGAAAAAGCTATCTTTTAAATCTCAAGAGAGTAACTCCGATATTACATCAAGTCTTACAGAATCTTTTAATAATATTGAGATAATAAAAGCAAACAACACTGAAAATCTAGAAGCAAAAAAATTTAGTGTATTTAATATGATTTTCTTTAAATACAATATGAAAGCAGTAAAAACAAATGAATTAACATCTCCTATTATGGAAATTTTAGGAAGTTTAGCATTTGGTGCTGTTATTTTGGTTGGTGGAAGCAAAGTTATTAGTGGTGAACTTACAACTGGTGAATTTAGCTCTTTTATAGCAGCACTTTTTATGCTTTATACTCCAATAAAAAGAATATCTGGTTTATACAATAAAATGCAAGATGCACTTGCAGCAAATGAGAGAATAAATAGTATTTTTGAAAAATCTCCATCTATTACTTCTGGTGAAATAGAAAAAATAGATAATATAAATAGTATTAAATTTGAAAATGTATCTTTAAAATATGATGATATTGAAGCTTTAAAAAATATAAATCTTGAAGCAAAAAAAGGCGAAATAATAGCTCTTGTAGGAGATAGTGGTGGAGGAAAATCATCTTTAATAAATCTTTTGGTTAGATTTTATGACTTAAGTGCAGGAAAAATAACTTTTGATGATATAGATATAAAAGATTTATCTTTAAAAACTTTGAGAGAAAATATAAGTGTTGTAACTCAAAGAGTATATATTTTTAATGATACAATTGCAGCAAATGTATCTTATGGTGAAGAGCTTGATGATTTAAAAGTTATAGAAGCTTTAAAGCAAGCCCATGCTTACGAATTTGTTTTAAATATGAAAAAAGGTATTAACACAATTTTAGATGAATTTGGAACAAATTTAAGTGGAGGGCAAAGACAAAGAATCGCAATAGCAAGAGCTTTATACAAAAATCCGAAAATATTAATTTTAGATGAAGCAACATCTGCATTAGATAATAAAAGTGAGTCTTTAATAAGTCAAGTAATAGAAGAAGTTAGCAAACAAAGAGTTACTTTTGTAATAGCTCACAGATTAAGTACTATTAAAAATGCTTCAAAAATTGCAGTCTTTAAAAATGGAGAAATTGTTGATATTGGAACTCAAAACGAACTTTTAGAAAATAGTAAAGAGTATCAAAGATTATATAATTCAGCAAATATTTGATTATTTTTTGCTACTATATTTGAATTTTGAAAAAAGGAAAGTCTTTGTTTAGTTATGAAAATTTGAAAAAAATACTATTCTTGTTTGAACCTGAAAAGGCTCATAATATTGCTGAATATGGTTTAAAATTTGTTGGAAAATGTAAGTTACTAAAGAACTATTATGAAAAAAAGAATTTTATAAGTGATGAAAGACTTCATCAAAAAATTTTTAATGTGAAATTTGAAAATCCTGTAGGTCTTGCAGCTGGATTTGATAAAAATGCAACAATGGTTAAAGCTATGAAAAGTATGGGATTTGGTTTTACAGAGATTGGAACAACTACTCCTATGCCACAAGATGGAAATCCAAAACCTAGAATGTTTAGATATCCAAATGAAAAATCTGTTCAAAATGCGATGGGTTTCAATAATTTAGGAGCTCACGAGGTTTTAAAAAATCTAAAAAAAGTTTACCCTTTTTCTATTCCTATTGGAGTAAATATTGGTAAAAACAAAACAACTCCAGAAGAGTATGCTTTAAATGACTATAAAAATTTAATCAAAAAGCTAGAAGCTTATGGTGATTATATTGTTATAAATATATCAAGCCCAAATACTCCAAATTTGAGAGATTTACAAAATGAAAAATTTATAAATGAACTTTTTTCTATGGCAAAAACTTTTACAAATAAACCAATTTTATTAAAAATTGCACCTGATATGGAAGTACAAACAGCTATAGAGCTATGCAAAACTGCTGTAAATAGTGGAGCAGCTGGTATTATTGCAACAAACACAACTATTGATTATAGTTTAGTTCCAAATTGTAAAGATTTTGGAGGATTAAGTGGTGCTTGTTTAAGTGAAAAATCGGCATTTTTATTTAAAGAAATTGCTCGTGAGCTTTATGGAAAAGCTATCTTAATAAGTGTTGGTGGAATTTCAAATGCAAATCAAGCTTATGAAAGAATAAAAAATGGAGCTTCTTTGGTACAAGTATATTCTAGTTTAATTTTTGAAGGACCTTCGATGGTTAGAAAAATAAATCAAGAGTTACTAGAACTTTTAAAAGCTGATGGTTATGATAATATTTCTGAAGCTATTGGAGCAAATTTAAGATAATGAGAAAATTCTTAAAAATTTTTATAATTTATATTTTTATTGGAGAGTTTATGAGTGCAAATAGTTTGCCAAATTATTATACAAAAAACTTAGACAATGGATTACAAATTGTTGCAATTCCTATGGATAACAACACAAATGTAGTCTCTGTTGATGTTTTTTACAAAGTTGGAAGTAGAAATGAGGTTATGGGGAAGAGTGGAATTGCTCATATGTTAGAACATTTAAACTTCAAATCAACAAAAAATCTAAAAGCTGGAGAGTTTGATGAGATTGTAAAGGGTTTTGGTGGAGTAAACAATGCAGGTACAAGCTTTGATTACACTCACTATTTTATAAAAACTTCATCAAAAAATACAGATAAATCTCTTGAACTTTTTAGTGAACTTATGCAAAATTTAACTTTAAACGATGAAGAATTTCAACCAGAACGTGATGTTGTAGCAGAAGAGAGACGTTGGAGAACAGATAATAATCCAATGGGATATTTACAATTTAGAGTTTTTAATAATACTTTTGTGTATCACCCATATCACTGGACTCCAATCGGATTTATGGATGATATTAAAAATTGGAGTATTGAAGATATAAAAGATTTTCACTCAACATATTATCAACCAAAAAATGCAATAGTAATAGTTGCTGGAGATATAAAAAAAGATGATGTTTTTTCAATGGTTGAAAAACACTTCAAAGATATAAAAAATACAAAAGATATTCCAAGTTCTATTCACACAGTAGAACCAAAGCAAGATGGTGAAAGAAGAGCTGTTATAAATAAAGAATCAAATGTACAAATGCTTGCTATGACTTATCATATTCCAAATTTTGAACATGAAGATCAATTAGCTTTAAGTGCTTTATCTCAACTTTTAAGTAGTGGTAAAAGCTCAATTTTACAACAGGTTTTAATAGATAAAAAAAGATTAGCAAATAGTGTTTATGCTTACAATATGGAGTTAAAAGATCCTGGAGTTTTTATGTTTATGGCTGTTGCAAATGAAAATGTTGATGCTTTAAAAATAGAAAAAGAGATTTTAGATATAATATCGAAAATTCAAAAAGGTGAAATACAAGAAAAAGAGTTAGATAAGCTTAAAATAAATACAAAAGCTGATTTTATCTACTCCTTAGAAAGCTCTAGTGATGTAGCTTCTCTTTTTGGAACTTATCTAGTTCGTGACAATATAAAACCACTTTTAGAATATGAAGCAAATTTAGAGAAACTAAAAGTTGAAGATATTGTAAATGTTGCAAAAAAATATTTAGTAAAAGAGAACTCAACAACTCTCATACTAAAAGAAAATAAACAATAAAAGGAAAAAGATGGATACCATTATTGGCTCTATGACTGCTTTGATTACACCATTTAAAAATGGAAAACTTGATTTAGAAAAATATGAAACTCTTATAAAAAGACAAATTGCAAATGGTGTAGATGCTGTTTCTCCAGTAGGAACAACAGGAGAAAGTGCTACACTTTCACATAAAGAGCACAAAGAGTGTATTGAAGTAGCAGTTGCTACTTGTAAAAATACAAGAGTAAAAGTTCTTGCAGGTGCTGGTTCAAATGCAACTAGTGAAGCATGTGATATTGCAAAATTTGCTCAAGAAATTGGTGCAAATGGAATTTTATCAATAGCTCCATACTATAATAAACCAACTCAAGAAGGACTTTATGCTCACTATAAAACGATAGCACAAGCAGTTGAAATTCCTTTTATGTTATACAATGTTCCAGGTAGAACTGGTGTTGATTTATTACCAGAGACTGCTATTAGACTTTTTGATGATGTAAAAAATATTTATGGTATAAAAGAGGCAACAGGTTCTTTAGAAAGAGCGACTGCAATAATATCTCAAAGAGAAGATTTTGTAGTTGTTTCAGGTGATGATAGTGTTGATTTTGCAATGTTAGCAAGTGGTGCAAAAGGTATTATATCTGTAACTTCAAATTTAGTTCCAGATTTAAAATCAAAACTTGTAAGCTCTGTTATGAGTGGTGATTTCAAAACAGCTTTAAGAATTCATAATGATTTGTTTGAATTAAACAAAGTATTATTTTGCGAAAGTAACCCTATTCCAATAAAAGCGGCTATGTATTTAAGTGGTTTATTAGATAGCTTAGAGTTTAGATTACCATTAACAAAACCAAGTAATGAAACTTTAGAAAAATTAGAAAAAATCTTAAAAAAATATGAGGTAGTAAAATAATGAATTGCAATATGAAAGGTAAAACTTTAGTAATTTCAGGTGGTACAAAAGGTATCGGTAAAGAGTGTGTATATAAATTTGCAAGTAATGGTGTAGATGTAGCTTTTACATATAATTCAAATGGTGATGTAGCTCGTGAAATTTGTAAAGATGTCGAAGCAAAATTTGGAGTTAAATGTCGTGCATACCCTTTTAATATCTTAGAGCCAGAATTTTATAAAGACCTTTTTGAAGAGATAGATAAAGATTTTGATAGAGTTGATTTTTTTATATCAAATGCTATGATTTACGGGCGTGCTGTTGTAGGTGGATATGGTAAATTTATGAAATTAAAACCTAGAGGACTTAACAATATCTACACAGCAACTGTAAATGCTTTTGTATGTGGTTCTCAACAAGCTGCAAAAAGAATGCAAAAAGTTGGTGGAGGGGCTATTGTATCCTTATCTTCAACTGGAAATTTAGTATATATTGAAAACTATGCGGGTCATGGAACAAATAAAGCTGCTGTTGAAACAATGGTAAGATATGCTGCAAATGAACTTGGTGAATTTGGAATTAGAGTAAATGCAGTTTCAGGTGGTCCTATTGATACAGATGCTCTAAAAGCATTTACAAACTATGAAGAGGTAAAAGCAAAAACAGCTGAATACTCTCCATTAAATAGAATTGGTCAACCAGAAGATTTAGCACAATCTTGTTATTTCTTATGTACAAGTGATGCTTCTTGGATTACTGGACACACATTAATAGTTGATGGTGGGACAACTTTTAGATAATGTCAAAAAATCTAAATCTTCCAAATATTTTAGCTCTGTTTAGAATAGCACTAGCTCCATTAATGTTATGGTTTTTTATTGATAGGAACAATTCATTATTCTCATCTTGGCATCCATCTTGGTTTGACTATTTTGCAGGACTTATATTTGTAATTGCTTCAGTTACTGATTTTTTTGATGGATTTATAGCAAGAGCTTGGAATCAAATGACAAAGCTTGGTGGTATTTTAGATCCACTTGCAGATAAAATGTTAGTTCTTGCTGGATTTTTAGGACTTATGGTTCTTGATAGAGCTAGCGTTTGGGCTGTATTTTTGATACTTTCTAGAGAATTTTTCATTACAGGGCTACGAGTTGTTGCAGTTAGTGAAGGTAAAAATGTAGAAAGTACTATGGCTGGAAAAATAAAAACAGTAGCTCAAATGTTTGCTATTGGATTTCTAATTATGAACTGGCCATATGCAACTACTCTTTTATGGTTTGCAGTAGCTTTAACTCTATACTCTGGTTTTGAATATACTAGAGATTACTTCAAAGCTTAAGGATTTTTTTGGGTACTATTACTTTTTTACTGGTTTTATCTTTTTTAGTATTTTTTCATGAGCTAGGACACTTCCTAGCAGCAAGATTTTTTGGTGTAAAGGTTGAAAAATTTTCAATTGGATTTGGAAAAGCAATTTATAGTAAATACTGGGCAGGTACTACTTGGCAGTTTGCAATTATACCACTTGGTGGATATGTACAAATGAAAGGTCAAAATGATTCAAAACCTACTTTAGTAGAGAGTGGAGATGACTCATACAATACAAAAAAACCTTGGCAAAGAATTATAATACTATTTGCTGGTCCATTTGCAAACTTTATTTTAGCAGCTATTTTATACTTTAGTATTGCGATTATGGGTGCAAAAACTTTGGCTCCTGTTATTGGAAATATTAGCCCTAACTCAGTTGCAGCAATTGCTGGTTTACAAACTAATGATGAAATTATAAGAATAAATGACAAAGATATAAAATCTTGGGATGAAATAGGTAAGGTTATCACAAGTTCAGAAGGTTCTTTACAGTTTTATTTAAAAAGAGATAATCAAATTATCCTAAAAACAATTAATCCTGTAATTAGTGATAGTCAAAATATGTTTAATGAAAATATTAAAAAAAGAATGATAGGAATAGCACCAAAAGGGGAAGTAGTAACTTTAGAATTAAGTTTTTTTGACTCTTTAACTTATGCTTATGAAAAAACAATTTTTGCTTCAACTATGATTTTTCAAGGTGTTCAAAAACTAATTTCTGGAGTAATTCCTAGCAGTGAGATTGGTGGAGTTATTACTATTGGAAAAGTTATAAGCGATGCTAGTGAAAGTTCTTTAATAGCACTTTTAACAATTACAGCTTTAATATCTGTAAATTTAGGGGTTTTAAATCTTCTTCCAATTCCAGCACTTGATGGTGGACATATTATGTTTAATCTATACGAAATGATTATGAGAAAAAAACCTAGTGATCAAGTTTTTATGTTTCTTACAATAATGGGATGGTTAATTTTAGGAAGCTTAATGTTACTTGGAATTTACAACGATATTAATAGAATATTTTTAAATAACTAAAGGCATTTTATGGAAAAAACTATTGCAACAAAAAATCTGGATAACTTAATTACAAAAGTTGAAGCGGCAAGACTTAAGGTTAGTGAGCATCATATAGTAAAAATTGTTGGTATTTCAAAATACTCAACGATTGAAGATATTACAACTCTTTATGAAGTTGGTCAGCGAGCTTTTGGAGAAAATAAAGTTCAAGATTTAAGAGATAAATCTCAAGCTTTAGAAGAATTTCCAATAGAATGGCACTTTGTTGGTACTTTACAAAAAAATAAAATAAATAATCTACTAGAGCTAAACCCTACTTTGGTTCACTCTTTAGACTCTTTACCTCTGGCTATTGAACTAAATAAAAAATTAGTTGAAAAAAATAAAAAACTATCTTGTCTTCTTCAAATAAACTCAAGTTATGAAGATAGCAAAAGTGGAGTTGATCCAAAAGATGCAATAGAAATATATAAAAATATTATTAATATGTGTCCAAATATTATTTTAAAAGGTGTTATGACTATTGGAGCAAATAGTGAAGATGAAAAAATAATAAAAGATAGTTTCATTATTACTAAAGAGATTTTCGATTCACTAAAACCTTTTGGTGCAAGATACTGTTCTATGGGGATGAGTGGAGATTTTGAACTTGCTATTGCATGTGGCTCAAACTTAATAAGAGTTGGATCAACTTTATTTAAAAACTCTTAAAACATCTATTTTATGGTAACTTTATAAATTTTACTTAAGATATATTTAAAAGTTATTTATCTATACTTCCAAATCTTACAAAAAAGGTTTTTAAATGTTTATGAATCTTACCTCAAAACAACGTTTTTTCTTAAATATGTTTTTAAGTCAAATTGGTTTTGCTGCTATTAGTACTGTTGCGATTTTAAGTGATCACAAAATATCTGCTATTATTGCTGTAAACATTGTCTTTGCTATTATAGTTGGCTATATAAACTACAACTCAATGCAAAGAGTTGTAGGTGGTATTAATAGAATAAAAGAGTACATAGAGAATCTTATGGATTATATGTTTTTTAAAACAAATAATATTAGAAAAGCTGAATATATAAAAAATGATGATATAGGAGCTATTCTTAAAGAACTGAACGAATATTTTGATAAGTATGACAGAATGAGAAAAGATGATATGCATGTTTTGGGAGAATTAGTAATAGCTCTTGATAAAGTAGCTCAAGGTATCTACTCTACACAAATAAATTCAAGTACTTCAAACTTTATGGTACATACTTTAAAAGAAGTTGTAAACAAAATGCTAGTTCGTGCAAATACAAATATTGAAGATTTGGTTGAGATTATAGGACTTTATTCTGAGCATGATTATAGAAAGCAAGTAAATATAAATCCTATTTTAAAAGGCAAAATGAAGCTTGCTATGGAACAGATTAATCAATTAGGTAGAGAATTAAACAGCAATGCAAAACACAATTTAGAAAATGGTACATTATTAGAGAAAAACTCTTTAACTATGAATAGAAGTGTTGAAAATTTAGCAAATAAAGCAAATGCACAAGCTGCAAGTCTTGAAGAGACAGCTGCTGCTCTTGAAGAGATTACAGGTATAACAAAAAATAACACTCAAAATGCTCATAAGATGTCAAATTTAAGTAAAGATGTAAAAGATAGTGTAGTTTTAGGTGAAAATCTAGCAAATAAAACAGCTTTTTCTATGGATGAGATAAATGCAAAAGTAGAAGCTATAAATGAAGCTATTGAAGTAATCGACCAAATAGCATTCCAAACAAATATTTTAAGTCTAAATGCAGCGGTAGAAGCTGCAACTGCAGGAGAAGCTGGAAAAGGTTTTGCAGTTGTTGCTCAAGAGGTTCGAAATTTAGCAAATAGAAGTGCAGAAGCTGCAAAAGAGATAAAAGATTTAGTTGAAAATGCAACAAGCAAAACAAATGATGGTAAAAAAATATCAGATGAGATGAAAATTGGATATAGTAATTTAAATAAATTAATCTCTGAAACTATAGATATTATCCAAGATGTAAGTATTGCTTCTAGTGAGCAACTAAAAGGGATAGAGCAGATAAATGATGCTGTATCTATTTTGGATAGAGTAACTCAAGAAAATGCCTCAGAAGCTAGTAATGTTGCATTAATTGCAAATGAAACTTTGGATATGGCAAAAATTTTAGTGGAAGATGCAAAAACAAAAAAAGTAAGTTGAACTAAGGAGTAAATTATGTCAAAAGAGATAGTACTTAATGATTACACTTTTTTAGTAAGTGAAACAGATGAAAAAGGTACCATAATGTTCGCAAATGATGATTTTTGCAAGATTGCTGGTTATGATATAGATGAGTTAATTGGACAACCACATAATATAATAAGACATAAAGATATGCCAAAAATTGCCTTCAAAGATTTATGGGAAACTATCAAAAAAGGAAATATTTGGACAGGATATGTAAAAAATAGTGCAAAAAATGGAGATTTTTATTGGGTTTATGCCACAGTATTTCCAACAGTTACTAGTGAAAACACAAAAGGTTTTTTATCTTGTAGAAGAAAAGCTAATGCCATTGAGATAGAAACTCACGAAAAACTATATAAGGAACTTCTAGAAAAAGAGAGATAAACTCTCTTTTACTTTAACTTATCAAAAAGATTATACTCACTCCAATAAATATCCAAGGCCTCTTTTAATTCAGTATCACTTAATCTTGTTTTTTTCTTTAAACCAAATCTTTTTATAATTGATTCAGACATTAAGCTCTTCTCTTTTGTAGGATTTTTTAAAAACTCAAACATAGCTTCTTTAACATCTTTTTCACTACTATACTCAAGTAAATATCTATAGAAATATTTATCTATACTAACAGGAATTCGATTGTGACAAGTAATACAATTTCTTTCATAGATATTTTTTGGATTTGAAAAAGAAAAAACAGAAATTAAACATAGAAAAATTACTAATCTTGCCATTTTATTTTTATCCTTGTTCCTACATCAATTTTTGAAATAACATCAATTTTAAAATCATACTCTTTTGCTATAAGAGATACAATATTAAGCCCTATTCCAAAGCCTCCTACACTTTTATCAAATCTTTTATATCTTGTAAAAAGATTTGATAAGTTATCTTTACTCATACCTTTTCCACTATCTTCAATTATTAAAATTTTATCTTTTAAAGTGACCTTTATAAAGCCTTGAAACTTATTGTATTTTATTGCATTTGAAAGAATATTATCTATTAGTTTTGATAATTTTTTTATATCACAAACTATAAAAATATTATCTTTTATATCTAAAATAAACTCAACTTTTTTACTAATAGCAATTGATTTAAAAAAATCAACTCTTTGATTTAAAACTTGAGAAAAATTCAACTTTTCATTATTTGAAATTATCTGATTATTCAAAGAGACAAAAGTTAAATCTTCATATATATTTGAAATTGTTTTTGCTCCTATTTCTATTCTGTTTATCTTTTTTGCTAATTTTTCATCAATATTATTTTTATTTATCATCTGTATATTTGATAAAATTGCAGCAATTGGAGTGTTTAACTCATGCGTTGTATCTTTGATAAATCTATCAAGCATTTCTATAGACTCTCTCATTGGTTTTAAAAATAGTTTTGCAATAAAATATCCAACAAAAAGAAGTAAAATAAATGAAAATAAAAACCAAAAAAGCATTTTATATTTAATATTTGTAAACCAAATATTATCATCTTCAATCTCTACGATAACATATTTACTACCTAAATAGTAAGATTCAGGCTCTTTTATTAAATGAATATATCCATCTTTTAAATATATAACTTCATCAAGTTTTACATCATTCATAAGTAGAGTTGAAAAAATTTTCTTTTTTGAGCTATCAAAAATAGCAGAATTAAATCTTTCATCTCTTGGATAAATATCTGATTTATCAATATTAATATGCAACTCTTTTAAATTTGCAATTTGAGTATTTGAGTAGTTCTGAAGAGTTTGCCTTTTATCTTGGAGCATTAAATCTTTTTTAAATTGATAATATAAAAAAGTAATAACACCCAAAATAACTAAAACTAATATTGAGTAAATTAAACTAAACCCAATAATGGTTCTAGTTTCACTCTTGGATAAATCTATACCCGAGCTTTTTAAAACTAACAATTTTATCTTTTCCCAAAATCTTTCTAAGGTTTTTTATATATGTTCTCAAGGAGTTATCACTATAATCTTCATCATAATCCCAAACAAAATCATAAATTCTATCGTGCGACAGTAGCTCATTTGGATTTTGAAGAAAAAATTTCAAAAGCTTCAACTCTTTTAGATTTAATTTTATCTCTTCATTATTTGATTTTAGTTCATTTGAGATTGTATTAAATGTAACATTAGCAGAAATTTCAACTACCTCATTTTTATTTGCAAACTCTTTTTTTATCAAAGTTTGGACTCTTAATAATAACTCTTTTATCTCAAAAGGTTTTCTAATATAATCATCACAACCACTTTCAAAACCCTCTTCTAATGAACTCATTGAGTTTAAAGATGTTATAAATATCGCTGGAGTTGTTTTTCCAGTAGCTCTAGCCTCTTTTAAGACTTCAAATCCACTTTTGTTTGGAACATTTACATCTAAAAGAAGTAAATCAAAGTTTTGTTCATATATTTTCGATAAAGCTTCATCTCCATCATGAACACAAACTACATCAAAACCCTCTTCTTCAAAATATTCGCAAACTGTTTCGCTTAAGTTATAATCATCTTCAAGCAGTAAAATTTTACTCTTCATCTTCAATTATCTTTCTTTCAGGTGTTTCAACTAATCTTTTTTCATATTGAGCTTTTTCATGAGTATTCATCTTTCCCAATCTTATTTCTAGCTCTTTTTGAAAATCTGCCATATCTTTCTCATCAACAAACCCTATAATTTCTATTAGCTCCTGATTACTCATTTGGCTAAAATTCTCTTTTGCAAAACCAAAAGTTATTAAAATAAAAAAACACAAAATCAACTTCCGCATAAATCCAACTCTTTTTTATTTTTACTTTACTCAAGAACTGTAGAATAATTGTTTATTGTAGCTAAAAATTGATATAATGGCTCTATGAATAATAAAATATCTTTAAAATCTATATATAAACTTCTATTAAAAAACAAGAAAGCTCTTATTTTTGGACAAATTTTCACAGTAATAGGAATTTTAATAAGTGTCCCTATTCCACTTTTACTTCCACTTTTAGTTGATGAAGTTTTACTCAACAAACCAGACTTTTTTGTAAATAATATAAATGAGTTCTTTGGTAGTGGAAGTGCTTTTTATTATGTTGCTATTGTTACAGTTGTTGTAATTACTTTAAGAGCTTTGCACTTTATTTTTGGAGTAATAAACACGAAAATATTTACAAAAATATCAAAAATAGTAATCTTTGATATTAGAGTAAAACTCTTAAATCATCTAAAAAAAGTAAATATGAATGAGTATGAAAGCTTAGGAAGTGGAAAGATATCTGCAAATTTAATAACAGATGTAAACACTCTTGATAGTTTTATTGTAAATGTTTCAAGTAAACTCATAACATCTTCTTTGACTCTTTTAGCTGTTGGTTTTATAATTATAAAAATAGATTTTATGTTGGGATTAATGATACTTTTAACACAACCAACAATTGCAATAATATCAAGAAGAATTGCTAAAAAAACAGGTGAGCTTAAAAAAGAGGAAAATGCTACTATTGAAGCTTTTCAAAATAATATAAATGAAACTTTAGATCTATTTTCTCAAATAAAAGCGAGCAATAAAGAAGATAGCTTTTTTAATACATCTATACAAAAAGCTGAAAATATAAAAATAGCTTCAAATGAATTTAACTACAAAAGTGTAGCGTATGAAAAGTTTTCATATACAATTTTTCTTTTTGCTTTTGAAATATTTAGAGCAACTGGTCTTTTATTAGTAGCTTATAGTGATTTATCAATAGGACTTATGTTTGCTATGTTTGGATATATTTGGTTTATAATGACTCCTGTTCAAGAAATTTTATCTATTCAATACTCTCTTGCTAGTGCAAAAGCAGCTATTGGAAGAATTAACAAAGTTTTAGAACTCAAAACTGAAAGTGATGGTAATAAAGAGTTAAAAGATAAAAAAATAGATATAACTCTTAAAAATCTTACTTTTTCTTATACAAAAGATAAAATAACACTAAAAGATATTAGTTTTTCTATAAAAAGTGGTGAAAAAGTTGCAATAATTGGAGCTAGTGGAAGTGGAAAAACTACTATTTCACAACTTATCGCTGGATTTTATGCAAAAAATAGTGGTGATATTTTATACAACGATATAAGTATTGATAATATTTCAAAAAAAAGTTTAAGAGAACATGTATTTTTAGTGCTTCAAATGCCTATTTTATTTAATAATACTTTACGATTTAATCTTACAATGGGTGAAAATATAAGTAATGAAAAAATAAAAGAAGCTTTAAAAATAGCTCAATTAAACTCTATGCTTGAAAATTTACCAGATGGTTTAGATACTGTTGTTGGAAAAATGGGAATAAGACTAAGTGGGGGTCAGCGACAAAGATTATCAATTGCTAGAATGATTTTGGCAAATCCTAGTGTAGTTATTTTTGATGAATCAACTTCAGCTTTAGATGTACAAACAGAGACAAAACTTTTTGAAAATCTTGAAAATATTTTAAAAGATAAAACAGTAATTACAATAGCTCACAGATTAAGCACTGTAAAAAATGCTTCAAAGATTTTTGTACTTGAAGATGGAGAACTAGTACAAAGTGGAACACATATGGAACTTGAAGATGAAATAGGACATTATAAAGAGTTTGTAAAACATCAACTACTAAATTAGATTTTTTTGTATTATATGAAAATTTTATATTTTTTTAGGGTTTAGGATATAGATAAAACTACTATACCCTATTTTATTTTTTAAGCTATATTTGTATAAACAGCTTGTACATCGTCATCATCTTCTAATTTTTCTATAAGCTTTCCAATATCTTCTTGTTGTGTTTCAGTAAACTCTTGTGGATTATTTGGAATTCTTTTTAACTCTGCTTTTGTAAGTTCAATTCCAATCTCTTCAAATTTTTGGTTCATATTTCCAAAATCAGTATAATTTGCATAAGCCAAACACAAACCATCTTCTTCTTCAAGCTCTTCAAGTCCTGCATCTATTAGTTCTAATTCAAGCTCTTCTAATTCATAATTAGCTGGTTTTGGGAACTCAAAAATAGCCTTTCTATCAAAGAAAAACTCTAATGAACCTGTAGGTACTACTTGTCCTTGTGTTTTATTAAAATACATTTTGATATTTGCAACTGTTCTTGTATTATTATCTGTTGCTGTTTCAACAAAAATCAAAACTCCATGAGGTCCTTTTCCTTCAAAGTTTACTTCAGAAAAGTTTGCAGAATCTTTTCCAGATGCTCTTTTAATAGCTGCATCTATATTTGCTTTTGGCATATTTTCAGCTTTTGCATTTAAAATAGCAGTTCTTAGTGCTGAATTTGTATCAGGATCTGGAACTCCCGCTTTTGCTGCAACTTCAATAGCTCTTGCTAACTTGGGAAATACTCTTGACATATTTCCCCATCTTTTCATCTTTGCTGCTTTTCTATACTCAAAAGCTCTTCCCATAAAAAACTCCATAAATTAATATTTTTTAGGAAATATTGTACCTAAAAGTAGATTAATAAAATAGTTAAAGTTTTCTCTTTATAAACTTTGGATACAATTTTATTTTTATTTTAAAAGGACATTTTTGAGAAAAGTATTATTTACATTATTATTATCAATTTTTTGCTTTGCTGATGAGGGAAATTTTCCTGAAGATTTAGAAAATGAGTTTAAACCAACAAACAGTGTGGTTTTTGACCCACTAAGTGGTTACAACAGAGTTATCACATCTTTTAATGATAGTTTTTATACTTATGTTCTAACGCCAACAGCAAAAGGTTATGCCTATGTTGTACCAGAAGTTGCAAGAACTGGTATAAATAATTTTTTCACAAACCTATTTTTTCCTATTAGATTTGTAAATAATCTTTTACAGTTTAAATTTGAGAATGCAGGAAAAGAAGTAGGAAGATTTTTAGTAAATACTATTTGGGGTTTTGGTGGATTTATGGATCAAGCAACAAATACTTTAGGTATGAAAATTTATAGAGAAGATTTTGGACAAACTTTAGGATATTGGGGAGTTGGTCAAGGTTTTCATATAGTTTTACCACTTTTAGGACCTTCAAATCCTAGAGATATATTAGGTCTTGGTGTTGATTTGATTTTAGCACCTACAAGTCAATTAGGGCATAACACCATACCTTATAAAATCCCACAAAATGCTCTACAAGAGTTTGGTATAGACGTATTGTATAAAGTAAATGAGTACTCTTTTAATCCTAATATGTATGAAATTATTAAAAAAGATGCTATTGATTTATATCCATATTTAAGAGATGCTTACAATCAAAAAAGAGAAAGAGAAATAAATGAGTAATATATTTAAAAATAGTTTATTAAAACTTTTAATAATTTTATTAACAATAACTTCAAGTAGTTATGGAATTCAAAAAGATGATATAAAAGCTCACATGGAGAGTAAAATTGACAATGTATTGTTAGTTTTAAAAAATAAAAGTTTGTCAAAAGAGGAGATGAAAAAAGAAGTTATTACTATTGTAGGTGATACTTTTGATTTTGATCTTATGGCAAAAATAGCTCTTGGAAAAGATGCTTGGAATAGCATAGATGAAGCAAAACAAAAAGAGTTTAGTGAAGTATTTGAAGATAAAATAAAAAAATCTTATAGTGATAAACTAGAACTTTATAATGATCAAAAAGTAAAAATCTTAACTCTTGAACCATATAATAATACAAGACTTCAACTAAAAACTGAGCTTGTAGGAAAAGAGGGAAATTATAGTATAAACTACAATTTTTATGAAAAAAATGGTGAATGGTTTATATACGATATTGATTTAATAGGTGTTAGTATTATACAAACTTATAGACAACAATTTGCTGGACTTCTAAAAGAGAAATCTTTTGACGAAATGTTTAAACAGTTTAAAAATCAGTAGTTTATGTATAAAAAAATCTATGATACTTTGATTTTTAAGTATCCTTTTTTATTTTTGATAGTATCTTCACTTTTTGTGGGATACTTATCTTACAATGCAAAAGATATGCAAATAGATGCAAGTGCAGAAACACTACTTCTTGAAGATGATGAGGATTTAAAGTTTTTTAGAGAGAGTTTTAAAAAATATGAAAGCTCAAATTTTTTGATAGTTACTTTTAGTCCAAAAAAGAATCTTTTGGATGATGAAACTTTAAAGATTATAAAAAATATTTCTGATGATTTTGCTAAAGTTGAAAATATTGAAAAAGTTGATTCAATCCTTACTGTTCCACTTCTTCAATCCCCAATCCGCCCTATTTCAGACTTAGTTGCAGGAGTTGATAGTTTAAGTTCAAAAGAGTTTGATAAATCTTTAGTTGAAAAAGAGTTTTTAAACTCTCCTTTGTACAAAAATGCTCTTGTGAGTTCAGATTTTAAAACAACTGCTTTGATACTTCATCTAAAAGATGATGAAAAATATTTTGAATTTATTGCAAAAAGAGAAAATCTTTTACAAAAACAAAATATTAAAGATTTAAGTGAAAATGAAAAAGAAGAGTTAGAAAAAAATAACTTAGAATTTAAAGAGTATAGAGCTAATTCAAGAGTAAAAGATAGCAAAAACATTGAAGAGATAAGAAATATTATCAAAAACTATGAAGGAGATGCAAAAATATTCTTAGGTGGAGTTAGCATGATAGCTAACGATGCTGTGCATTTTGTAAAAAATGATTTATTGATTTATGGTGTTAGTCTTGTTTTTATTTTTATTTTTATCTTATACTATATTTTTAGAAGCTTTAGATGGGTTTTTATAGTTTTATTTATCTGTTTTATATCAATATTAAGTACTTCTGGTATTTTAGGAATATTCTCTTGGGAAGTTACAGTAATATCTTCAAATTTTGTTGCATTGCAACTAATAATAACAATGTCCATGGTTGTTCACTTAGTTGAGAGATACAAAGAACTATACTTTAAATACAAAAATGCAAGTCAATATAAGCTAATTATAAATACAGTTTTATCAAAAATAATTCCATCTTTTTTTGCAATCATTACTACAGTTGTTGGATTTTCATCTTTGGTTTTATCAAATATTGAACCTGTTATAAATCTAGGACTTATGATGAGTGTTGGGATTTTGGTTTCTTTGGTTTTAACTTTTATATATTTTCCAATTTTTTTGCTACTTATTGGAAAAAAAGAAGAAGTTGAAAAAAAAGAAAAAAGAATATCTTTTATACAAAAACTACCAAATATTATAATTTATCGTGGAAAAATTATAATTATCATAGCAATTTTAACTACAGTTTTTTCTATTATTGGAAGTTCAAAAATTTTTGTTGAGAACTCTTTTATAAACTATTTCAAATCAAATACAGAGATTTATAAAGGTATGAAAGTAATTGATGAAAATCTAGGAGGAACTACTCCTCTTGATATTATTATAAAATTTAAAGAAGATAAAAATATAGTAAAAATAGAAGAAAATAGTGATTTTGATAATTTTGAAAATGAGTTTATATTAAAAAACGATGATAAACAATATTGGTTTTCACAAGATAAAATGGAATTAATCACAAAAGTACATGATTATCTTGATAATATTCCAGAGGTTGGAAAAGTTCAATCTTTAGCAACTTTACTTAAAATTGGAAAAACTTTAAATGACAATAGAGATTTAGATGGAATAACTCTAGCACTTATTTACAATCAACTTCCAGAAGATTATAAAAAACTCATATTAAGCCCTTTTGTAAATATTGAAGCTAACGAAGCTAGAATTAGTATGAGAATAATTGATTCAAATGATGAATTAAGAAGAAATGAGCTTATCAAAAAAATTAATAAAGATTTAGAAGAAATTATCACAAACAAAGATACAACTTTTAGACTTACAAACCTTATGATTTTGTACAACAATATGCTTCAATCGCTATTTGAGTCTCAAATTTCAACTGCTGGAGCTTCTATTTTTGTTTTAGGAATTATGTTTTTAATACTTTTTAAAAATATAAAAATGGCTTTAATAGCTTTAATTACAAATCTAATTCCTATTTCTCTTGTTTTTGGGATTATGGGTTGGCTTTTTATTCCACTAGATATTATGACTATTACAATTGCTGCTATTGCTTTAGGAATTGCTGTTGATGATACTATTCATTTTATGCATAGATTTGATTTTGAGTATAAACAAAGCCATGGAAACTATAAAATAGCAATAAATAAAGCAATAAATACAGTTGGTCATCCTATGTATCATACGACTATTATTGTTGTTATTGGATTTTCAATACTTATGCTTTCAAATCTAGTTCCAACTATATATTTTGGACTTCTAACAGCAGTTGTAATGATTAGTGTTTTAATAGCAAATCTTATTTTACTTCCAAGATTGATATTTATATTTAAACCATTTAAAACAAAAAATGAGGAGGATAGCTTATGAATGTAGCAATTTATTGCGGTTCTGCTTTTGGAAATAGTAAAATATATGAAGAAAAAACTATAGAACTTGCAGAAAAATTATATAAAAACAATATAAATATTGTTTATGGTGGTTCAAAACAAGGATTAATGGGAGTTATCTCAAATAAATCTTTAAGTTTAGGAAACAAAGTAACAGGTGTAATAACTTTTGATTTAGTTGGAAAAGAACTTGAAAATACAAATATTTCAAAAATCTATAAAGTAAATAGTATGAGAGAGAGAAAAGCAAAAATGGAAGAACTAAGTGATGCTTTTATAGCTCTTCCAGGTGGTTATGGAACATTTGAAGAGATTATTGATGTTATAGCTTCTTCACAAATTGGTTATCATAAGAAACCTTGCGCTTTTGTAAACATAAACGGATATTATGATAAATTAATTGAATTTTTCTACTCTTGTGCAAATAGTGGTTTTATGGATAGAAGATTTGTTGATATGTTGATTGTTAGTGATAATATTGATGAAATTATAGAGAAAATAAAAAATTATGAAGCTCCAAAAGCAAAATGGGACAAATAAGATAATATTGCTCTTATTTACTATTTATTAATTTTGTATTTATAAGAGGTTAATTATGAATTTATATAATTCTTTCGTAAGTTAATTAATTTTAACTTTTTCTCCTCCTATAAAAACAAAGGAAGCTTTAAACAGCTTCCTTTTTTTATTCTCTTTTTTAAAGGTTGTATATGAAAAATTTAAAAAAATATATTCTTTTTGATAATGATGGTGTTTTAGTTGAAACTGAAAAATGGTACTTTGAAGCAAATAAAAAATCTCTTGCTCTTTTAGGATTAAATCTTGAGATGGATTTTTATCAAAATATTATGGTAAAAGGCGGAAGTGCTTTTGAACTAGCACTTCTTCATAATATTGAAAAAGATATTATAGAAAAACATAGAAATCTAAGAGATGGTTTTTATCAAGAGTTTTTACAAACAAAAGATATAAATATACCAAAAGTAAAAGATATTTTAAAAAATCTATCAAAAAAATATAAAATGGCAATAATAACAACTTCAAGAAGAGTTGATTTTGAGTTAATTCACAAAAATAGAGGAATCACTGATTTTATGGATTTTGTACTTTGTGTTGAAGATTATGCAAAAGCAAAACCAAATCCAGAACCATATCTAAAAGGTTTAGAAAAGTTTTGTTCAAAACCTTTTGAAGCAATAGTTGTAGAGGATTCTCAAAGAGGATTAGAGAGTGCAAAAAGAGCAAATCTTGATTGTATTGTTGTAAAAAATGAGTTTACAATAAATCAAGATTTTAAAAAAGCAGATTTTTTTATAAATAACCTAGACGAGCTTGAAAAATTATTATGAATTATTACCCAAACAACTTTGAATTGAAACCTTTTATAAATTCTATTGATTTATCTTTATCTATATCCTCTTTTTTATCTGTAAGATAGTAGAAAAAACTTCCAGTTTTAACTTTTCCTACAATCATT
This sequence comes from Aliarcobacter cryaerophilus ATCC 43158, assembly GCF_003660105.1. Taxonomy (NCBI): domain Bacteria; kingdom Pseudomonadati; phylum Campylobacterota; class Epsilonproteobacteria; order Campylobacterales; family Arcobacteraceae; genus Aliarcobacter; species Aliarcobacter cryaerophilus. Next base: position 846,031 of record NZ_CP032823.1, on the reverse strand, counting down.
AAAGAGAGTAAAATAATAAAAATAGGAATGAAAATATAAATAAGCAATTTTGTTTTTCTATTCATCTTTTTTTTGGGTTTAAGAAATTCTCTATCTATTTGAACTTTTAAATCTTGAAGAATATTTTTAGGAAGATTATTTATTAAAAATAGTTCTGATCTTTCATCTGTTTGACTTTGTAGTTTTTTTATCTCACCTTCATTTAAGATAGTCAAAAAATATACAATCTCAACGCCACTTGATGACATTTCACTATCTAATTCTCTCCAATTTGAAATATTTACGCCTAACTCCTCTTCAGATTTTCTTATTATTGTTTCAAGTGGAGTTGTATTTAATTCAACTTTTCCACCAATTCCATTGTATAATCCTTTTTGCCAATCTGGATTATTCTTTTTTAATAATAATATTTCTTTATTATCAGTTATTATACCTACAACCACTCTCATTTATACTCATTTCATTTTAAAGCTTTCTATATTTTTAAAAAAAGATAAAAAGATAATTTTTTTGTATTGTGACATATTAAAATATAATTGAGATTAAAAAACTTATTTTAAGACAAAATTAAGCTATTATTTTTTAGTTTTAAAATAAAAAATAGCTTTTAGTTATTTTTTATTATATTTTCTGCTTTATTTGTAAGTTTTTTCTTATTTAAAAGTTCAGTCTCTCTTTGAGTAAAACTATTTTTAATTTCAAATTTCTCTTTTTTTATATTACTCTTTTCATCATTTGTACTATTTTTAAAAAGTGTTAAAATTAAGTAAATAGATAGTAAAAAATTGAATATGATTATAAACCATTTTAAAGCTAAAACATATTTTAAATATTCAATATTTTGTGTAAGTTTTAAATATTCAACAACATCACCATATATAAATCCAGAAAATAGTGCTACTAAAAGAAGAAAAAAGATAAAAATAGCTCTTTTTCTAAACTTATATAAGTAGTACCAAAAAAGAGCTGATTTCACTTGTTTAAACATTTGTTATCCTTACACAAAAAAGTTGATACCCAAAGCCGCAAGAGCTACAACTAGGGATTTTGTTTTTAAATCATCAACTATTTTTCTCTCTTCATCAGCAATAATTATCTCTAAATCTTCATCGCTAAAATCATTTATATTTTTACTATTTTCTATTAATCTAGCTTTTGTTGCTATTATTGCTTTTTCTCTAATCTTTAAATTTATCATATCTTTTAGCTGTTTGCTTTTTATTTTTGGATAGTCAAAAAGCTTTGTTGTATTTTCACTTGCTATATCTACAAGCTCTTTTGATTTTGATTTTAAAATATCTTTGATTTTCATCTATTTTCCTATTTATTAGCAATTTATGGGAGCATTTTAACCTTTTTTTAATTATACTTAACATATTTTAGATTTTAAGGGAAAATATGAAAATAGTTTTAAGTATTGCAGGAAGTGATAGTAGTGGTGGAGCTGGTATTCAAGCTGACATAAAAAGTGGATTTTATCACAAAGTTTTTATGACAACAGCAATTACAGCAGTTACAGTACAAAATACTTTGGGTGTTAGTGATGTAGTTGTTTTAGAACCAAAATTTGTAGCAAAACAGATAAAATCTATAATAGAAGATTTTAAAGTAAATTGTATAAAAATAGGAATGTTAAGCTCAAAAGAACTGATTCTTGAAGTTTTTGAAACTATAAAAGAGTTAAATATACCAATAGTTTTAGATCCTGTTGCTATTTCAAGAGCTGGTTCAAAACTTCTTGATGATGAGGCTATAAATAGTTTAAAATCAAACTTTAAATATGCTTATTTAATAACACCAAATAGCTTAGAAGCTGAACTTTTTTTTGGTGTAAAAAATATAAATGATATAAAAAGTCTAAAAGATATTCCAACTAATATTATCTTTAAAAATATAATAAAAAGTTATAATCAAACAGTAGATGTTTTGTTGAAAAAAAATGGGAAAATTAAGATATTCAAAGGTAAAAAAGCTGATATTTCAAATACTCATGGAACAGGTTGCAGTTTTAGTGCTTCTATTGCTTCGCTTCTTGCAAGAGACAAATCTCTTTGTAAAAGTATAAAAAAATCAAAAAAATATATCTACAAAGCTATAAAAAATGCTCCAAATTTTGGAAGAGGAAATGGACCTATAAATCACATTTTATAAACAAAGCCTATACAAAGCCAAATTTTAGTATATTTACACAAAATTTTTAGGAAAAATCTATGAAAGAATTTCTACAAAAAGCAAAACAAAGCAGTCGTGTTGTAGCAACTCTTAGCACAGCTATAAAAAACCAAACCCTTCTACAATTTGCGGATGCACTTGAAGAGAACTCATTTTTAATTATTGAAGAAAATATAAAAGATATGAAACTAGCAAAGCAGCTTGATTTAAGCTCTGCAATGCAAGATAGATTATACTTAAACGATAGCAGAATTCAAGATATGGCAAATGCTATACGACAAATTGCTTCTCAAACAGAACCAGTTGGAAGGATTTTAGATGGTTGGCTTACTAAAGATAACTTAAATATTCAAAAAGTATCTATTCCAATTGGTGTTATTGCTATTATTTATGAGAGTCGTCCAAATGTAACAAGCGATACAGCAGCACTTTGTTTTAAAAGTGGAAATGTTTGTGTTTTAAAAGGTGGAAAAGAAGCTGAAAACTCAAACAAAGCAATAGCTAAAATAATACAAGATGTTTTAGAAAAAAATAATCTTCCAAAAGAGATAGTTTCTTTGCTTCCTGATAGTAGCAGGGAAGGTGTTGCAAAATTGATTGTTGAAGATAAATATGTAGATTTAATAGTTCCAAGAGGCGGTGAAGCTTTAATTAAATTTATCACTCAAAACTCTAGTATACCTGTAATCAAACATGACAAAGGAGTTTGTCATACTTTTATAGATAAAGATGCAAATGCAACAAAATCTATAAATATTGTAATAAATGCAAAATGTCAAAGACCAAGTGCTTGTAACTCATTAGAAACTCTTTTAGTTCACAAAGATATAGCTCCTTATATTTTAACAGGAATTCAAGAAGAGCTTAGCACTTATGGAACTATTTTAAAAGGTTGTCCAAAAACTTTAGAGTATATAAAAATTGCTCCAGCAAAAGAGGAAGATTTTTATATTGAGTATTTAGAAAATATTTTAAATATCAAAGTTGTAGAAAACCTAAATGAAGCAATAGAGCATATATCAAAACATGGTTCAGGACACTCTGAAGCAATTTTAAGTGAAAACTATACTGCAATAAATAAATTTTTAAATGAAGTTGATGCAGCTTGTGTATATGCAAATGCGAGTACTAGATTTACAGATGGTGGAGAGTTTGGTCTTGGTGCTGAAGTTGGAATTTCTACAAATAAACTTCACTCAAGAGGACCTATGGGAATAAATGATTTAACAACATTTAAATACAAAATTTACGGACAAGGACAAGTTAGAACAAAATGAGTACAAATAGACTTTTTTTAATATTTTGTAGTGTTATTGCAACACTATTTTTTTGGCACTATTTAGGTGAAAAGGCAATCTTAAAAGACAATTCAAATAGCTTTGATAAACTTCAATGTGTATCTTATGCACCTTATGGAAAAGATGAGTCACCATTTTTCTTTGAAAAAGGGATGGTTTTAAAAGAAGAAAACATAAGAAACGATATGGAACTTCTTTCTAAATATACTTCTTGTGTAAGAACTTATTCGACTGTTGGGCAAGAACTTGTTCCAAAAGTTGCAAAAGAGTTAGGAATGCAAGTTTTAATGGGGATTTGGATAGGTAAAGAAGAGAAGCAAGCAGTTGCTGAAATTGCTACTTTAAAAGAGTTAGCAAAACAATATCCTGAAGTTATAAAAGCAATTATTGTAGGAAATGAGGTTCTTCTAAGAGGAGACCAAACTGATGTACAACTAGCAAAATATATAAAAGAGGTAAAAGAGGCTCTTCCACAATATCCTGTAACTTATGCAGATGTTTGGGAATTTTGGCTTAAATATCCAAAAATAAAAGAACTTACAGATTTTGTAACTATTCATATTTTGCCATATTGGGAAGATGAACCAAAAAATATTCACGATTCAATTGAACATGTAAAAAATGTAAGAATTGAAGTAGAAAAAGAGCTTGGAACTTCAAATATTTTAATTGGTGAAACAGGATGGCCAAGTGAAGGAAGAATGAGAGAAGATGCAGCTCCTAGCAAGATAAATCAAGCAATTTATATAAGAGATTTTGTAAAACTTGCAAACGAACACAACTGGCAATACAATATAATTGAAGCAATAGATCAACCTTGGAAAAGAAAAAGTGAAGGTGCTGTTGGTGGTTTTTGGGGAATTTTTGATAAAGATAGAGCAGATAAAAATGTATTTAGTGGAGATGTTTCAAACTTTCCAAACTATCTATATTTAGCTTTTGGTTCTTTAGTTTTAATATTTGGATTTTTTATAAGATTCAAAAATGAACAAACATCAACAATTAGGCTTATAACTTTTAGTATTGTAAATACTATATTTGCATCTTTATTTATGCTTCAAGTTGAACAATATGTTGTAATTTCAAGAAATAATTTGGAAGCTTTTTGGGCTATTTTACTTTTAGGAACACAACTTTATGTATATTATGAACTTTTAAAACATATAGTTTCTAAAAATCAGTATGAGATTATTTCTAAAGTTGCTTTCTACTTTAGTATGATTTTTATATTTATTATGACTGTAAATATAGCTTACAATGGAAGATATGAGAATTTTGAAATTTATGGATTAATAATACTTGCTATTTCATTCTTATGGTCATATTTTGGTAAATTTGATAGATTAAAATTTGGAAATTTTGAAAGACTATTTGCTATTATTTTATTTATAAACACTCTTGTAATGGTTTACAACGAAACAACTCTAAATATTTTTAGCAATATTTTAGCTATTATAAATCTTGTGTTTGTAATTATTTTATGTGTTGGTTCTTTAAAAAATAGTAGTTTAAATGAGTTAAAAAAACCAATTATTTATATTGTAGCTATTTGTATTGCTATACTACTGTTTAAACATGGTTTTATTATGAATAGAGATATGGATATTTCTTGTAAACTAAATGGTGGTGGTTTCTTATGTTCAATTGTTGGAAATGTTTGGTATTTACTATATTTCAACTATATTGGAATTGCAGCGATTATAGCTTCTGCGTTTGCATTATTAGTAGATAAAAAACCATTTATCATCACTGCTTTAGTTTTAAGTATTTTAGCTTCAATGCTTACAAATACATTTTTAGGAGCTATTGCATTTATTATCGTACTTTATACTATAACAAAAGATAAAAATAAAAAACTATTAAACTAAAAAAATAGATTGAAGAAAATCTTCAATCTATTTTAATCCTCTTCACCCTCTGTTATAATTACATCTATAGCTTTTACTGGAAAATTTGGTAGTTTAAATTTATTATCTTTTATATCAATATTAAAGTTTGCATTTTTAGCAATTTGCATTTGCTCAACACCTAAAGATTTACTAATTTGCTTTAGAGGAACACTATTATAAACCCAAATTTTATACTCACCTAACTCCCAAATATCGCATTTATATCCTAAAATATTCTCATTACCCAAAAACTTTGCACCCATCTCTTTAAATGCTTCTCTATTTTTTGTATTTGCAATAGGATTTTCATCATCAACACTTAAATCTTGTGAATAAATTATCTCATCATTAAAATCTGCTGAATAGATTTTACCTTTTGAAATTTTATATGTATTTCTCTCTTCTTCAACTATAGAGCCTCTTTTTTGAGTAATAATCTCATCAAATAACTCTAAATTACCAAAATCTTTAAAGTACAAAGTACTACTTCCACTAAAAGTATGATCTTTTGAATTTGTAGTTCCTAAAATATCATATTCAACAATACCAGATTTTATATCATATCTGTTATTTTGAGCAAACAAAGAACAAGCACTAAACAATAAAATTACAACTGCTATTTTTTTCATATATTTTCCTAATAATAAATTAGCAAAATTATACATCTATATAAATAAATTTCCTATATACAAGCAAATAGAGAATATTTTTATTTTTTTAATATTTAAAACTAAATCTTATCTATGTTAAAATTTCTAATATGAAAGATTAGACTATTTATACAACAACTATTCAAACTGAAAAACTTTTAATGTTTGCTGCTAGTTTTGAAGAAAAACTAATACTATTTGTGCCTACTGTACCTTGCCATAGAGTAATAGCAAATAATTGAAATATAGGTGGTTACACTGGTGGAGTTTCAATAAAAGAGTATCTACTAAATTTAGAAAAAGGAAAAAAATGAACCTAATATCTCTTCAAATGAAAACTTGTGAAAATTTTGAAATAAATCTTGAAACTTTTAAAAGTTTAATTCTATCTTGTAAAAATGACTCGCTAATATTAGCACCTGAACTTTGTCTTGTAGGTTTTGCATACAATAACATGGAAGAAGCTAGTATATTTTCAATCAAAGCAATAGATGAGATAAAAGAGCTTTCAGAAAATAAAATTATAGCAATTACTACAATTATAAAAGAAGATGATAATTTTTATAATAGATTATTTATCTTTTTTAATAAAAATATTGTCCATACTCAAGATAAGATAAAACTCTTTCCTTTAGGAGATGAAGATGAATATTTTACTCCATCAAAAGAGAATCAAATAAAAATTATAGAGATAAATGGATTAAAAATAGCAACTTTAATATGTTTTGAGCTTAGATTCCCTACTCTTTGGGAACAAATAAAAGGTGCTGATATTATTTTAAATCCTGCTATGTGGGGAGTAAAAAGAAAAGAGCATTATGAAACTATTAGTAAAGCTCTAGCTTTAGTTAATCAAAGTTTTGTAGTTGCAAGCAATAGTTCAAATGATAATATGGCAAAAGGAAGTGCTATAATATCGCCTTTTGGAAATCTCATAAAAGATGACAACAAAACAATTTTAGAAGCAAAATTTGATAAAGATGAAATTTTAAAAGTTAGAAAGTATATAGATATTGGGTTAAATTAATTTTGTTTTACAATTATTACACAATTTTAAAATACTATTTATCCCTATTAAAAAAATTTAAAAAAGGAGAAAACATTGAAATTTAAATCTTTATTACTGATTTTACTATTTATTTCTAATGTTTTTGCATCTAACGTAGATATAAAGAACTTAACACAAGAGCAACTAGAAACACTAAAAGAGATAAAAAAGCATGGCGAAGATACTGGACTTAGTTATACTTTGATGGCAATAGCAATCAAAGAATCAAAACTTGGTGAGTATATGGTAAACCTTGACACAAAAGATTTTGGTCTTTATCAAGCAAATATCAAAACTGTTTTAAGTAGACAAAATATAAAAGATACTACTTGGAATAGGAATGTTTTTGCATCAAAATTAGTTTCTGATTTTCAGTTTGCTACAAAAAATGCAATAGAAGAACTTACTTTTTGGCAAAAAATTCATAGAAATGATTGGACAAAAGTTTGGGGAAGCTACAATGCTGGTTACAAATTTAATAGTAAACAAGCAAAAGAGTACTCAAAAGAGATTGCTCTAATAATTAAAGAACTAAAAAAATTCAATGTGTAAAAAATAAAGAGATAAATCTCTTTATTTTACATACTTTTATAAATATTTATTAACTCATTTTTATCGATTTTATGGTTTGAATTATATGGAAATTTATCTAACACAACAATATCAGCTGGAATCATATAATATGGAAGATTTTTTGAGATATTCTGTTTTAAAACTTCAATATCTAAAGATTTAGAACCTATAACAAAAGAGATAATCTTTGAAACATCATTTCCTCTTTTTAATGCAATTGTGATTGATTCATTTACAATTTTATCACTAAGAAGCTCTTTATCTATCTCTCCTAACTCTATTCTAAATCCATGAAGTTTTATAAGCTCATCTTTTCTATTTGCAAAAAAGAGTAAATTATCTTCAAAATAACCAAAATCTCCTGTTCTAAAACTTCGTTTTTCATACTTTTTTTCAAATTTTTGCTTATTTAACTCTTCATTTTTAAAATATCCAATAGATACATTATCTCCAACTATTTCAAGTTCACCAATATTTTGCTCATCAATATCTAGTAAATTTATATTTGAATTTTCTTTTACATAACCAACAGGTAAATTTTTTGAATATTTTTCTAAAATATCAAAAGTAATCTCTATCAAAGTTGTAGCAACAGTAGCTTCTGTTGGTCCATATGTATTTAAAACAATAGAAGATGGAAAACTATTTTTTATTCTTTTTACAGTATTTGAAGGTAAAACCTCTCCACAAAAAAGAAAAGTTTTTAAACTTTTTATATTTTCTTCTACAAACTCAGATGAAAGTAGAAGCTTACTAATAAATGATGGAGTTGAAACCCAAACATTACAAGAGTATTTTTTTAATCTTTCAAAATATAGAAGATGATTTTCTATAATATCTTTACTATTTAAAACAATAGTTGCTCCTAAAGATAAAAAACCAACTAACTCATAAACAGATAAATCAAAACTAAAAGGTGCTTGATTCATAAATACACTATTTTTTGATAATCCAAAATCGCTATTTAACCACTTTTCAAAATCCAAAATAGAGTTTTGTGTAATTTGAACACCTTTTGGCTCACCTGTACTTCCTGATGTAAAAATAATATAGATTATTTGGTCACTTAATAAATATGAAGTAGATATATTACTTTGGTTAAAATCTATTTTATTTTCTATCGTATCTATCTTAATAGCAGATTTTACAATACTTGCTATTTTTTCAACTCTATCTTTTGGATAAATTGTATCAATAGGAATATATGGAAATCCTAAACTCATACAGCTTATAATACTTACTATAAAATCTACTTCTTTATGTCCATAAATAAGAACTGGATGCCCTTTTGGAAGATTATAGTTTTGAAGTTTCTTCTTAAAAATATCTACTTCATTTTTTAACTCACTCCAAGTTAAATCTTTGTCACTTCCGCAAACAGCCAATTTGTCAAAATCTTTTTCACAATCAACAAAATCTAAAAGTTTAAAATCAAATCTCATAAAGGAACTCTCCCACTAAAAATATATAGAGCAAAAACTGCTGCATTTATCATCAAAAATCTTTTTAAATTTATACTTATAATATCTGGAAAAAATGAAAAATAATCATATCCTCCCTTTTTAACATACAAAACATAAGAGTTATGAATACTTGAATAAATTCCAAATAAAAAACCACTAAAAATAAAATACCAAGTTAAACCATTCCAAACTCCCATAAGTAAAAAAGTGCATGTTATTGCAATATTTTGTATAAGTAATTTTCTACCTTTTAGAAAAGTAAAATTATGAAGATATTTATATAATGGTTTAAAAAAGTAATCAGTTAGCCAACTTCCTAAAGTTATGTGAAATCTTCTCCAAAAATCTTGTGGATTTGGTGCAAGATATGGATGATTAAAGTTCATTGGAACAAAAATACCCATCATTATACTAAGTCCAACGGCCATTGCACTATAACCAGCAAAATCAAAAAAAAGATAAGTTGTGTATGCATATGCACTATTTGCCATATCAAAAAATAAAGTACTATTTTCATCTATTTTTCCAAGCCAAAACATAGTAACAAGTTTTGCAAAAACAAATTTAAATAAAACTCCAACAGCTAAAATCTCCCAACCTTTTAACATATTTACTAAAGTTAAATTTGTATAACCTTTTTGCAAATCCTCTTGAAATCTATATGATCTATCTATTGGACCTGCTAGTAGAGTTGTTGGAAATAGTAAAAATGATGTAAACTCAAAAAATGATAGTTTTCCATAGTTATGACTATCAACTATTGCTTGAATAGTTCTAAATGTAATATATGAAATACCAATAATCTTAAACATAGGATTATCTAAATCAATTTTATGTAACATCATAGGAAAAGCTATAACAATCATTGGGAAAAGTGTCTCTTTGTAATCATTTTTTACAAAAATATAATAAACAATATAAGTATAAATCAGAATTAAAAAAAGTCCATAAGACTCAGGAATTGCAAAAGATATATAAAGAACAACAGCTATAAAAATAACCATTTTATATGAGATGAATTTAGTTAAAATATTTTTAAATATATGTAAAAAAATAATAAATGCAAAACTTATTATAAAAAATCCAACTCCTGAAAAAGGAAAAAAATCATACATTAAAACTCCTCATATACAAATTCAACAGTAGAATCAACATCATTTCCACTTAAATCATTTATATTTTCATCAGCTAAAATATACAAAAGACCAACTATCAAAAGAAGATATATAAAAAAGAATTTAAAAAAATATCTCAAAAAATTTCCTTATTTAACAAAATAATCAACTATTTTTTGATTGGCTTTAACCCAACCTAACTCACCAAAATGAACAATATCTATTAAAGTTCCAATCTCATAATCCTCTTTTTTATATGTCCACATATCCATATATTCAAAATTATGTTCTAAAACTTTTGATTTTATTGTTTCCATAAGTAAGTTTGCATTTTCTCTATTCTTTATAAAAATATGAGGGTGTAAATCTTGCATGATAAAAAGAGGTTTTATTTTATAACTATCTAAAAAATCAAGTAAATCTAAAAAATCTTGATACTCTTCATTTTTCTCTAAAGATGGTGGTATTACTATTTCAAATGGAAAATTATTTTTTGCAATTTGTGGTTCAATATATTTTGAATAATATTCATTTTGAATTCCAAACTTATTATTTGAAGATGAAGTTTCTATACTTTTTGCTTCATTTTTTAAATTATCAAAATTCAAATCTTGCTTAAAATACTTAATATCTTGCAATTTAACATACTTTTCATCAAATTTTTCTATTATAAACTTTTTAATTTTATTATTTATATATTCATCTTTTATTTCTTTAAATGTTGTTTCATATATAAAAGTTGGTTCTTTAATATATGAGATATTATTTTGAATATAATCACTTATTAAAAATTTGTACTTATCTTGAGTTTGACCTTCAAAATAAAGTTTATTCATCATTCCCAAATTCATATATTCTAAAAATTTTGCCATAGTAAGACCATTATCACTACTTCCTGTAAACCAACTAGGAGACAACATAACTACAACTTTTGCATTTTGCCTTACTTTTTTATTATCAAACGCTGCTAATTGGGATAATATAACAAAGGATTGATGACCTTCATTCCCTTGAACTCTTAAAGGTATTTTTAAATCATTATTAAAAAAGTTTTGAGGTAAAAATTTTTGATTAGGATAAACTACTAATTCAGAAGAACCAAATAATACAATTTTTCCATTTTCTAAATCACTTTGTAATTCAACTGTTTTTTTAAGAGATTCTAAATAAGTAAAATAGTAGTCAAATAATTTATCTTTTATAAAAAAAAGTACAATAAAAACTACAAGAAATGCAAAAAATAGAGCAGAAATATTTAATACTAAACGATTATTCACCAATTCTACTTTTTATGTAGTTGACCAATTTACTAATGCTATCAAAATTACTTTCAATAATATCCCTAGTATCAATTTTTATACTAAACTCATCTTCTAACATCATTGCTAAATCAACTGTTCCCATACTATCAATTAAATTTGATGTATATAGTGGCTCATCTATCTCAACACTTTTAAAAGCAATCTCTTCAACCAAAGGTTTAATCCTATTAGCAATATCCATTTTATTTCCTAAAATTTTTTATGTAATCAAATGGAATTATATTAAATATTTTAAATTTTTGAGCAAAAAAATAAAAAATATTTGTAATTTTATTGCTACTTTTTTTAAATACAATCCAGATTTATATTTAGGAGTAAATTATGATACTAAAATTTAAAGAGTTTTATCCAAAAATCGCCTCTTCAGCTTGGATAGCACCAAGTGCAGATTTAATAGGAAATATAGAAATAGGAGAGAATAGTTCCATTTGGTTTGGTTGTGTAATTCGTTCTGATGTAAATGAAGTAAGAATTGGTAAAAATACAAATATTCAAGATTTATCTTGTATTCATACAGATACAAACTCAAAAACAACTATTGGAGATAATGTAACTGTTGGACATAAAGTAATGCTTCATGGTTGCAAAATTGAAAATAACTGTCTAATTGGAATGAGTGCTACAATTTTAGATAATGCTGTAATTGGTGAAGGAAGTATAGTAGGAGCAAACTCTTTAGTAACAGCTGGAAAAGTTTTTCCACCAAAAAGTATGATTATGGGAAGTCCTGCAAAAGTTGTAAGAGAACTGAGCGATGAGGAAGTTCAAGGTTTAATAAACCATGCTATGCACTATGTAGATTATAAAAACGAATATAGTTAATATTTTAAGAAAAAATAGATATAATTTCCGTCTATTTTTTCTATGCGGATGTGGTGGAACGGTAGACACGCTACCTTGAGGTGGTAGTGCATTACGTGTGTGCGAGTTCAAATCTCGCCATCCGCACCATTAAAATATCTAAATAATTACAAAATGAGTTAATATTGCTCTTTAAAATTTGCAAAAGCAACTTCAATACTTGGAATACTCTTATAGTGTGTTTTAAGAAATCTTACTTTTTTTGTTTTAAGATTACATACAGCAATTCTAAAATTTGAACCAATAAATGGTTCTACTACACAAATAATATTATCTTCAATTTGCCTTGTAGCATAAATAGTACCTTGAAGTTCTGAGAAAAAATATTTTGGATAACTCAATGGAGTTATCTCTACAATATCTATATTTTCTGAATTCTCAAGAGTTTGTGCAAGAGTTAGAGCATCTTCATAATTATCAAAAGAGACACACCAGTCATCAAATTTTTTATTAAAATGTTGTAAATCTTCATCTAAAAATCCACCTGCTAAATATTGTAAAGCAAAAATAGCCACATAAACACCTTTTAATTATATACAATTTTAAAAATTTATTCTAACATAATGAACTATAACAACAGATGAGCTTTTTAATAGCAAAACTATGATAGGCTTGTATGTTTTAAAAAATAATATACTAAATAAAGATAAAAAATTGAAAAAAATAGAACTTTTTACAGATTCAAGTGTAAATCCACAAAGCAAGATAGGTTTTGCTGCATTTTTAGTAAAAAACGATAAAGATATTATATTAGAAAAGTTAAATAAAAGCATAAAAATAAAAAAATTTGAAAATACTAGCTCCACAAGATTAGAGCTACAAGCTCTACTTTGGGCAATAAATCAGATAGAAAAAGAGAAAAATGATTTATCTAATATTTTAATTGACGTTTATACAGATTGTCAAAATATAGTTAATCTAAAAACTAGGAAATATAAACTAATAGAAAACAATTATCACTCAGGAACTGGAAAGTTAATAAAAAATTGTGATTTATATAAAGAGTTTTTTGAAAAAGAGAGTAAATTAAATCTTAACATTATTAAAGTAAAAGGTCATAAAAAAACAATTCTCAAAGATAATATTGATAATATTTTCAATCTTGTAGATAAGGCTTCAAGAAGTGCATTAAGGAATGAATTTAAAGATAAAAATACTTTACTTTAAAATACTCTTCAAATTTAGATTTATCCTATTTCCATCTTCAAAACTTTCAATATTTATTCCAATACTATTTTTATCACAAAACTCTTTTACAACAGCAAGTCCTATTCCATAACCTATATTTTGTGAATTTTCTTGAAAATATCTCTCAAAAACTAGCATAATATTTTTTGTATCAATTCCCAAACCTTTATTAAAAATTGACAATACACTATTTTCAAATAATATTTTAATATATGGATTTTCTTTACTATTATATTTAATTGCATTAGAAATAAGATTATCTAAAACTATTATAAAACCGTTGTAATCACTATGTAAAACTATATCTTTTGGAACAGAAACTTCAATATTTGTATCTTTTTTTATATCTTCAAATTTATCTAAAGAGTTATTTAAAGCATCAAACAAAGAAAAATCTTCTAAATCTATATTTTCAAACTCTTTTTTAAATTCGTACTCCATATTATTATACAAGGAACTTAAACTATCATTTGCTTTTTCTATTCTTTCTAGCCTTATTAAACTTTTTGTATCTGTTAAATCTTTTTTAAGAAGATGAAGATTTATTTTTATTGTAGATGTTGGAATATTTAATTCATGAAGCCTATTTTTTATACTATTTTTTATATTCTCTTCACTTTGAAAAATTGGTTTTAAAATTTTTGTAGATATTAATAAAAAAAAGAAAGAACCAAGAAGTGTTAGAAAAAGTATAAAAATAAAACTATTTTCTATAATTTTCATCTGAAAAATTAAAAAATAGTTTAAAAAAAGAACAAGTAAAATAGTAAAAAAAACTAAAATAAAACTTGAAATAAAAAAATATATTTTTTTAAAGTTCAAATCTATACCCTATTCCTTTTATATTTGTTATTACATTTTGTTTTTTTTCAAAAATATTTTTTAAACTATTTACATATACTCTAATTGACCCATCACTATGAGTTTGAGATTTACTCCACAATCTATCTACTATCATATCTTTTGAGATAATTTTTTTCTCATTTTCTATAAAAAGTTCCAATAACTCCAAAACTTTTATAGGAATTTTTAAATCTTTTTTATCTTTATATAATCTTTTCTCTTTTTTATTATAAATCAAGTTTTCTTCCAAAACTATATCTTCAAAACCTTTATTCTCTCTTTTAAATATAGCTTTTATTCTCAAAATTAGCTCATCTAAATCTACTGGTTTTTTCAAATAATCATCACAACCTTTCAAAAAAGCATCTTTTAAAGTATCTTTGTCTTTATATGAAGTTAAAAAAATAGTTGGTGTATTATCTGTGCTAGCTCTTAAATTTTCAAGAGTTTTTAATCCATTTATTTTTGGAACATTTATATCAAAAATATATAAATCATAATTTTTATGAAAAGTAAAATCGAATACCTCTTCACCATCTTTTGCAATATCTACACAAAATCCTTCACAAACTAAAAAATCTTCAATACTAGAAGCAAATAGTAAATCATCTTCTAAAAGTAAAATACTATACATTTTCTTTTTTCTTTTTAGATTTTTGTTTTGTTATATTTGAATATTTTTTTTCTATTTTTTTTCTCTCTTTTAGCTCAATTTCAAGAGATAATTTATCATTTTCTCTTATTCCTAATCTCTTTTCAATAGGAATTTTACCTTTTAGTTTTGGATTTAATCTAAAAAATTCATCAATATCTATATCAAAAGCTTGACCTTTATTATGAAGTTCTGCACTTTTTGGATAACTTATAATATAACAACCTTGAAAATCACTCTCAAGCCTTCCACCATAGGATATTTGCTTTAGTACATTAAATTTTTTTAGTATAAATAGTAAAATAAAAATTGATATTATAATAATGGTGCTATCGATCATACTTTTATCCTTCTATATTTTTTCTAATATTGTCATATATTCTTTTGTATTGAAAAGTTTCATCAAAAATTTTATTCCTATGATTTATTATAAAATCAAGCTTCTCTTCTATTGTTAAATTTTTTGAATCTAAACCAAAAATTTTTATTAGCATCCAAATAGGAACACCTTTTTGACCTAAAATATTATCAGAACTTGACTCATTTCTTATACTAATATAACTATAATTGTCATACCATTTACCATTAAAATCTATTTTCCATGTAGTTCCATTTCCAAAAGTTGCAATACAATCACTATCTTTTTCTAAAAAGAAATCAATTGTTAAAAGTTTATTTTTTGCTAACGACAACTCTTTTTTATATTTTTCATACATTAATTAATAATTCCCAAAAATATAGATTTTTTTAGTAAATATTTTAACTAAATCTTGCTTATTAACATTAATTTACTTTTAGATACAATCAAATCAATACAAAATTCACAAGGAGAATTAATTTGTTAAAAAGTGCTGCTATTCCTTTTTTCTTATTACTTTTAGGGTATGTAGTTATTGCTGATGAAAATTTCACTGTTATTTTAAGTGGAATCGCTATTTTTATAATTGGTATGTTTTTTATGCAAGATGGTTTCAAACAACTATCAGGTGGTGTTTTAGAGAAACTTCTAGAAAAGTTTACTAGCAATACTCTTTATGCTATTATGACTGGATTTTTATCAACTTCAGTGGTTCAAAGTTCAACAATTATTACTTTAATTGTTGTATCTTTTTTAAGTGCTGAACTTCTTACTTTAGTTCAAGCAGTTGGTATTGTTTTTGGTTCAAACATAGGAAGTACAACTACAGCTTGGATAGTTTCAAGTTTAGGAGTTGATGTAAAAATTTCAACTTATGCTTTTCCTATGCTTGTTTTTGGAGTTGTTTTAAGATTTTTTAAATCAAATGGAGTAAAAGGTACTGGAAATGTTCTTTTAGGTTTAGGATTTATTTTCCTTGGTATTTCATACATGAAAGATGGTTTCGATATTATGAAAAATTCTATCGATTTGGCATCTTACTCAATGGAAGGATATTTAGGAATTATTGTTTATATCTTAATTGGAATTTTTATTACTGTTGTTATACAATCAAGTGCTGCAACTTTAGCTATTGTTATTACAGCTTTAAATGCAGATAGTATTACTTATGTAAATGCAATAGCTTTGGCTATTGGAGCAAATGTTGGTACAACACTTACAACAATTTTAGCCTCATTTGCTTCAAATGAAAATGGAAAAAGAGTTGCTCTTATTCACTTCTTATTTAATATAATTTCAGCCACATTTATAACTATTTTTATCTATCAATTTATAGATTTAACAGATTTTATAGCACCATTTTTAGGAGTTAGTGATACAAATCATGGTATGAAACTAGCACTTTTTCATACTATTTTTTCTGTAACTGGAGTTATTTTATTAACTCCAGCAATATCTTTGTTAGTAAAATTATCAGAAAAGTTAATCCAAAAAAAGGTATCTTCTGCTTCAAAACCAAAATATCTTAATCCATCTGTTTTATCAAACCCTGATGCCTCTTTAGCAGCTTTGAGAAAAGAGATTATAAATCTATATGAAAATTGTCAAAAAGCTATGTTACATGCTTTAAATATACATACAACAGGACTTACAAGAGAAACTTTAAAAGTTCAATTATCAAAAGAATTAACTATTATAGACACAGATATTGATGAAATTTATCAAAAAAACTTAAAATCTCTTTATAGTGAAATTATAAAATTCTCATCTTTTGCACAAGAAAATATGTTTGATTTTCAACACAAAAAAACTGATGAACTTAAACGTGCAGCTGTTTTACTCGTAGAGGTTTTAAGAGATACAAGAGATATTCAAAGAAATGTAAACTTTTATTTAAAAAGTAAAAATGAGTATATTAAAGAAGAGTATAATATTCTAAGAAAAGAGTTAGCAGAAATGTTAATAGATATAAATACTCTTTCAAGTTTAGAAAATGATTCAGACCAATTAACTCAACTAGAACTTATAAAAACTGAGTTAGCGCAAAATGATTTAGCAAGTAGTGAAGAGCTAGATGCACTCATAAGGGAAGATAAGATAAAAGCAACAATGGCAACTTCATATATGAATGATAGTGCTACAGGTTACTCTATTCAGAAAAAACTTGTAAAAGTTGCTAATATTTTATTCTTAAATGATGGTATAGTTAAACAAATAGGAGATGAAAATGAAACTAAGTAAAATTGTTGATAAAGTAAAAAAGTATTTAGAAAAAGATAATCTAAAAGTTTCTCAAGAAGAGAAACTTTTAAATATAATAGAAGAGCTTGAAAATAAAAAAAGCAAAATAAAAGATGAATTAAAAACTATAGATAAAGATAATATTAAAAAAAGAGTTGAGCTAGAAAAAAAGTATAATGCTGTTTCAAAAGTTCTTAAAAAGAGCCGTTCTATACTTTAGAACGAACTCTTTTACTTTTAATTAAAAAACCTACACAACCAAAAAATATAGCTGGTAAAATCCATCCTAAACCCTCTTTTGATAGTGGAATATTTTCCATAAAAGATAATTTGAAATAACTATTTGATACAAGTTCAAAAATTGAGTAAACAATTGCTCCAAAGCTTGAAAATTTATAGATATTTAAATTATCTATATAGTTATCAAAAAATGCCAAAATAACTAAAATAATAGCCGCTGGATATACTATAAATAAAATTGGAGCTGCTAAGTTGATTATAGTTTCTAGTCCGAAGTTTGTAACAATTATTGCAAAAATAGATGTAATAATAACTAATTTTTTATAACTAAATCTTCCTTGGCTTACTTTTGAGAAATATTCAGCAGTTACACTTACAAGTGCAGCTCCTGTTGTAAAACAAGCCAGAAATACTACAAATGCTAAAATAATAGCTCCATTGCTTCCAAAAAGTTGGAATATTATATTATTTAAAAGTGTTACTTTTTCAATATCATTTTCATAAACTAAACTAGATGTTGCTCCTAGATATGTCAATCCAAAATATACAAGCATTATTCCAAAAGCAGCAATTAAAGATGCAAAACCAACTATTTTAAAGTTTGTTTTTTTATTTGTATAACCTTTTGTTTTTAATATCTTTATAATAATAATTCCAAATGCCAAAGCTGCTAAAATATCTAAAGTTTGATACCCCAAAAGAAGACCATCAAAAAAGAGTCTATCATTTGTAGTGTTTTGTGATATCTCTCCAATTGGTGTGAAAATTCCTTTTATTATTAAAATAATTAAAGATAAAAATAGTAAAGGAGATAATACCTTTCCTAATATTTCAATCATAGAAGTTGGTCTTAATGTAAAAAAGAGAATTAAACCAAAATAAATTATAGATGCGATTAAAGAGTTTAAAGTGCTAGCTCCAAAATAGGGAACTACTAGCATTTCATAAGTTACAGCTCCTGTTCTTGGAAGTGCTATTAATGGACCAATACATAAAATAGTTATTGCCATAAGTATTTTTCCGTTTATTGCTCCTAATTTAGAAGTTAAATTATCTACATTTCCACCAACTTTAAGTAAAGCAAACATAGCAAATGTAGCAAATCCAATATCAGCTAAGAAATATGCAAAAAATGATATTTTCCAATCACTAGAACTAATTAAACCCAAATATGGTGGAAAAATAATATTTCCAGCACCAAAATACATAGAAAAAATTGCAAAACCTAAAATTAAAGTATCTCTTGTTATGTTAGATGTTTTCATTTAAATAGCCTCAAAATTTATATAATTTTGTCTTAAAGCTTCATAACAAACAATAGATACAGAGTTCGAAAGATTCAAACTTCTTGCAATTTTTGCCATAGGAATTGTGATGCAAGTCTCTTTGTTTTTATCTAAAATATATTGTGGAAGTCCAGCATCTTCTCTTCCAAAATATATATAATCCCCTACTTCAAATTTTGCTTCAAAATATAGCTGTTTTGTCTTTGTTGTAGCAAAAAAATGCCTACTAGAAAATGGATTTTTTGCCCAAAAATCCTCTATATTTTCATACTCAAAAAGTTCTAAATCTTTCCAATAATCAAGTCCAGCACGTCTAACTTCTTTTTCAGTAATATCTCCAAATCCATAAGGTTTTATCAAATGAAGTTTACATTTCAAAGCAACAGCCGTTCTTCCAATTGTTCCTACATTTCCAGGCATTCGTGGTTCATGAAGTACAATATTAAACACTACAAAATCACCGTTTTATTTTTATGAATAAACACTCTATCATTTAAAAGTAGTTCAAAGGCATTTGAAAGTACTATTTTTTCAACATTTCTACCAGCATTTCGCATATCTTCCCAACTATAAGAGTGATCAACTCTTACAACATCTTGAAAAATAATTGGACCTTCATCTAAATCATTTGTTACATAATGTGCAGTTGCTCCAATAATTTTAACACCTCTTTCAAACGCTTGTTTATATGGATTTGCTCCAATAAATGCAGGTAAAAAAGAGTGATGAATATTTAGAACTTTTCCTTCATATTTTTCTACAAACTGTGAAGATAGTATTCTCATATATTTTGCCAAAACTATAATCTCTGGATTAAACTCATCAATTTTTTGTGAAACCGCTCTTTCATGTTCATCTCTACTCAAATTTGTAGCACTTATACAAAAAAATGGAATATCAAATTTTTCAACTAAATTTCTTAAATCTTCATGATTTCCAATAACTGCTTTGATATTTGCATTTAGCTCATTTGAGCTGTATCTTATAAGTAAATCACCTAAAACATGGCTCTCTTTTGTAACAAGAAGAACAACATCTTTTTTTGTATTTTTATTTAAAGTTATTTTTGCACCATCTGGCAGAACCTCTTTTAACTCTTTTTGTAAAATAGTTTGCATAACTTTCCCGCTAATTAAACTTCTCATAAAAAACTCATTTGTTTGTTCATCTACATATTCGGCGTTTTGGTCAATATTTAAATTATTTGCAAAAAGAACTTTAGAGATATTATAAATAAGTCCTTTTTCATCTTTTGTAGAAATTTTTAATATATATTCGTCCATTTTTATCCAATCTTTAAAACTTAAAACCTAGATTTTACCATTTTATTAATTATAGTTAATCTTTTAAAATAATTATTCCAGCAAATCTTCCAGTTTTTTTATCTTTTCTATATGAAAAGTATGGTTTATTTCCACATTTTGTACAAATATCTGAGATTTCTATATTTTTTATTCCTAAATCATTTAACTGTTTTTTATTTATTCCTTGTAAATCTATATGATTATTTTCTACAAACTCTTTTCCAAAGGAGTTTTCTACTATTTTTGATAACTCATCACTAACTTCATAACAACACTTTTGAATAGAAGCTCCCAAAACAATCCTTATATCTTTTGGATTTGAAGAAAAATTTTCAATAAAAACTTCAGCTGTTTTTTTTGAAATTTCTAAAAAAGTAGAGTTTCTTCCAGCATGAATGGCTGCAATTACTCCTTGTTTGTCATCAAACATCAAAATAGGAATACAATCAGCAACCATAACCATAAGTGGAAGATTTTTGCATCTTGTAATTATTGAGTCACAATCATCTATTAACTTAGGACTATTTTCATCTACAACTATAATATTTGCACCATGAACTTGATTCATGTAAACTAAATTTTCGTCTTTATAAGCTAATTTTAAAGCTAGATTTTGTCTATTTTTGATTACATTTATTTCATCATCTTCCACATGAAATGCTAAATTACCATCATTTTTATCTGTAAAAGTGTAAAAAACTCTATTTTTCATCTTCTCTTCTTTTTATTTGCTTTTGGTATAATTTAGCCAAAAAATCTTTAAGGATAAATTTTGAGCAGATTCGATGAAAGAGCAAAAGATTGGGACAAAAAAAATGTAAGTCTTGAAAAATCTGAAGCTTGTATAAACCATTTAAAAAATAATATAGATTTTAAAAATATAAAAGATATTTTGGATTATGGCTGTGGAACTGGTCTTATAGCCTTTGATTTAGTAGAAAAAAACAATCAAGTATTAGGTCTTGATAGCTCAATTGGTATGGTTGAAGAGTTTAATAAAAAAGCAAAAAATAGAAATCTTACAAATATAAAAGCAAAAAAGCATGATATTTTAAATGATAATTTAGGAGAAAACTGCTTTGATTTGATAGTTATTTCAATGTCACTTCATCATATAGAAAATCTTGAAATATTTTTTGAAAAAAGTTTTAAAGCTTTAAGAAATGGTGGTTTTTTGTGTATCAATGATTTGGAAAAAGAAGATGGAACTTTTCACAAAAAATATAATAATGAAGGAGTTTTTCACTTTGGATTTACACAAAAAGAGCTTGAGAAAATTTCTCAAAAAGTTGGTTTTTCTAACTTCATTTTTGAGAGAGTTTTTGTTTATAAAAGAGATAATGGAGATTTTCCTATATTTAATTTTTATGCAAAAAAACTTTAATTATAAAAAAGGCAATAAATAAAATGAAAAAATTTTGTATATTTGGCAATCCAGTTGCTCACTCGAAATCTCCACAAATGCAAAATGCAGGATTTAAGTACTTAAATTTTGATGCTTTTTATGAGAAATTTCACTTAGAAAATGGAAACAATATAAAAGAAGAATTTATAAAAAATAGTTTTTGTGGTGCAAATATAACTGTCCCACACAAAGAGATAGCTTTTAAACAAGCCGATATTGTAAGAGGAATTGCACAAAAAATAGAAGCTGTAAATACCTATATTATGGAAGATGAAAAAGTTGTAGCCTACAACACAGATGCACCTGGATTTTTAAAAGCAATTGAAAGCTTTGGTAATATAAAAAAAGTTTTAGTTTTAGGTGCTGGTGGAACTTCAAAAGCTATATCTTTGGTTTTACAAGAAAAAAATATTGATGTAGTAGTTTTAAATAGAAGCAAAGATAAACTAGAATTTTTTAAAAACAACGGTATAAAAGCTTTTAGTTTTGAAGATTTTGATTTTAAAAATGAAAAGTTTGATTTAATTGTAAACTCAACAAGTGCTGGTTTAAAAGATGATTTATTGCCAACTCCTAAAGAACTACTTGAAAATATTCTAAGTAAGTCATCATTTGCTTTTGATTGTATTTATGGAAAAATAACTCCATTTTTAGCCTTGGCAAAAAGTTTTAATAATGAAATTAAAGATGGAGAAGATATGCTTTTATTTCAAGGTGTCTTAGCCTTTGAACTTTTTACTAAGTCAAAAGCCAATAGTATGGTAATTGAAGCTATGAGACAAGGTTTGAAAGAATAGTAAAAAAGTCTATTTAAAAAATAGACTTTTTAGTTCTTATTTAGAAGATTAACAAATGAAAATCTATCTTTTACATCAAGCTTTAAATAGATATTTTTTATATGTGTTTTTACTGTATTTATAGAAAGCTTTAACTCTTCACTAATTTTTGTATTTGAGTATCCATCTTTTAACAATAATGCTACTTGTTGTTCAGCTTTTGATAGATGATTTAAAACATCCTTTTCTCTTAAAATAGCACTATTTAGTTTATTTAAAATCTCCATAGTTATATCTGGAATTAGCCATATTAAACCGTTGCTTATTGCATCAATAGCGGATTTTAGATAAATATCATTCATCATACTATTTCCATAGCCATGAACACCTAAAAGTAGCCAGTTTTGAGCATTTATAAGTTTTGGACTACTCTCAATTATTAGAATTTTATTTCTATTTTCTAGTAATATTTCAATAGTTTCTTCTTCTTTTTCAAGATTTACAGAAGTATTTATGATAACAATATTATCTTTTAAAGTAAGTAACTCTTCCCTATTTTCTATATTTTTTAAATCATAATCAACAAGGCCATTTTTCATTTTTTCATAATCAATCTTTAGATTTGTATATAAAGAAACTTTTTTCATACTCAAATACCCCCTATTTTTTAATATTATCTCTCTGTAAATGTATATGTTTTTGTTTTTAATATTGGTTTTAAAATATAATCAAGAACAGATTTTTTCCCAGTTAAAATATCAACATCTGCTATCATACCTGGAATAATATGTTTTTGATTTTTCTCATCACCTATATAGTTCTTCTCTGTTTCAATTCTTACAATATAAAAAGTTTTTTCATCTTTTTCAACTATTGTATCTGGACTTATATTTATTACATGTCCATCAAGTCCACCAAAAATAGAAAAATCAAATGCTGAAAATTTAACAATAGCCTTTTGCCCTTGATATATAAATGCTATATCTTTTGGCAAAATCTTTACTTCAACTATTAAATTACTATCGGTAGGAACTATTTCTAATAAATCTTGAGCAGGTTTAATACTTCCACCAACAGTATTTATATGTAGTTTTTGCACAATCCCATTTGAAGGAGATTTTACAACTGTTCTTGCAACTTGGTCACTTGAAGCTAATTTATTTGCTTCAGCATCTTTAAGATTATTAATTGCTTCATTTAATTTCTCTCTTACTGTTGCATCATTTATCTCATTTGTCTCATCTATTTTTTTATTTAACTCTAAAATCTCAGAGTTAATTTTATCAACAGATAAAATAACGCTTTGAAGTTTATTTTTAGCCTCACTCTCTTCTCTTTGTAACTTTAAAAAATCAACTTGAGATCTAATACCTCTTTCAACCATTGGTTTAGTCATAGTTACCTCTTTTGAGATAGCACCCACACTAAATTTCATATGTTCAATAGTCTGTTTTGCATCTTTTAAGTCATTTTCTTTTTGTTTTATCTGCTCTTTTAATATAGATATTTTTGACTCTAACTGCTTTTGATTTGTTATATACAGTTGGTTTTCATTATCTAAAAACTCATTTAACTCTTGATTTTCACCTTTAGTATATTCAAAAGGGGCTCGTTTTAACTCTGCTTCTAATCTTTGAATTTGAGCTTGTAGATAATAAGACTTTATCTCATTTGACATAGCTGTACTTGTACCTTTTTCGTTTGAAATTCTAATCAATACTTGGTCTTTTTCAACTATATCACCCTCTTTTACTAAAATCTCTTGAACAATTCCACCTTCAAGATTTTGAACTATTTGATTTTGACCATTTGGAACAACTTTTCCACTTCCTCTTGCTATTTCATCAATTTCTGCAAAAGCAGCCCAAGTAATAAATAAAAATATTGTAATACAAAAAGATATTAAAACCCAGTGCAGTTTTTTTGATGAGCTAAAAACAACAGCAGAACTTAAACTCTTCATATACTCATAATCATTTTTATTTAATGGAGTTTTTGGAAGTTTTAAGTTATCTTTATCATTGAATAGTTTAAAAATTTCTTTTAATCTATTTATTTCTGGACTATTTAAAAAATTCTTTATTTTATTCATTGTTTTTCACCACTATTACCAAGTTTATCAATAATTTCATCTTTTGGACCATCTAAAACTTTAGTACCAAAATTCATAACAATAATTCTATCAACTAAATCTACCATACTCATCTTTTGAGTAACTAAAAGTAGTGTTTTTCCTTCTACTTTACTCATTAAATTATTTAAAACTATACTTTCACTCATCTGATCCATAGCATTTGTAGGTTCATCAAACATCCAAATATCTGAGTTATTTATTAAAGCTCTTGCAATTCCTACACTTTGTCGTTGCCCTCCACTTAAACCAGCACCTCTTTCACCTAAAGGCATATCATAACCAGAAGGATGCATCCTTACAAACTCATCTGTTCCACTCATTTTTGAACACTCTAACATCCACTCATCATCTATAAATTTATGAATTCCTAAAATATTTTGTTTTATTGTTCCTCCAAAAAGATGAATATCTTGTGGAACATAACTAATCCCTTTTCTTAAAT
Source organism: Aliarcobacter cryaerophilus ATCC 43158 (assembly GCF_003660105.1). NCBI lineage: Bacteria > Pseudomonadati > Campylobacterota > Epsilonproteobacteria > Campylobacterales > Arcobacteraceae > Aliarcobacter > Aliarcobacter cryaerophilus. Next base: position 820,771 of record NZ_CP032823.1, on the reverse strand, counting down.
CAGCTGGATCTATTTGAGCTATATCTATACCATCTATTAAAATAGTTCCTTCTTCTGGTTCATATAGTTTTAAAATAAGTTTTGCAATAGTTGATTTTCCACTTCCAATTCTTCCAATAAAAGCAACTTTTTCACCCTCTTTTATACTAAAACTTACATTTCGTAAAGCATAAGATTCACTATTGGGGTATCTAAAACTTACATTTCTAAACTCAATGTTTCCATTTAAGCTTGTTTTTTTTACAAACTCTTTAGACATTGGTCTTTCTTGTGGTTTATTTATAATATCATCCAACATTTTAAAAGATTGTTTAGTATCTTCATAGTTCGTAATAAGTGAAACTATTTGCCCCATAGGTGCAATTGCTCTACCTGATAAAATCATAGTAGCAATTAAACCTCCCATTGTAAGTTGGAAATCTTGAATTAAATAAACTCCAAAAACAACAATTAACACTGTATTTAATCCAGTCAAAAGACCTGTAACTGTAGGAATAGAAGCAGATATTAGTTTTGATTTAAGCCCCTTATTTGCTATTTCACCAGTTGATTCTTCCCAAGAGTACTGAACATTTCCAGCCATTCCTTGAGCTTTTATTGTTTCAATATTATTTAAGCTCTCTATTAAAATACCATTTTTCTTTGCACTTGCTTCATAAGTTGCCTCAATACTTTTTTTAAGTGGGTCTTTTATTATTTTTGCATAAATTATAATTAACATAATAATAAAAATTGGAACTATCACCAAAAAACCACCTAAATATCCAATTACTATTAAAAATAAAATAGCAAATGGAAAATCAATTAATACAGTCAAAGTAGAACTTGTTAAAAAACCTCTTATACTATCAAAGCTCTTAAGATTATTTGCAAAACTTCCAACAGACTTTGGGTGTTCACTTAGTTTCATATCTAAAACTTTTTCAAAAATAATTGAAGACATTATGATATCACTTTTTTTCCCAGCCATTTCTAGAAAATAGGTTCTAATAAACTTTAGAACTGCATCAAGAATAAATACAACAACAATACCAATAGTAAAAACAAGAAGTGTCTCTTGTGCATTATTTGGAATAACTCTATCGTAAACATTCATAGTAAAAAGTGGAGTTGCAAGAACAAAAAGGTTTATTAAAATTGAAGCTATTATGCAATCAATATAAATATTTTTTGAAAATCCTAAAGTACTCCAAAACCAGTGTTTTTGATTATCAATTGCTAGAGTTTTTTTACCATTATCTTCTTCATATTCATAAACTTTTTTAAGCATAAAAGCATAGCCTAAATACTCATATTCAAGCTTTTGCACCTCAACCCACTCTTCAAGAGGATCATCAATTCCAGCAAAAATAATCTTTGCTTTTGTTCTATCTTCATTAAAAGAGTCCAAAATACAGCTATTTTCATTTGATAAAAGTAGTATTACAGGAAGTTGTATATTTAAAATATCTTTGATTGGTTTTTCAACAATAGTTGTCTTAAGACCAGCTCTAGCAGCTGCTCTACTAAACATAGATTTAGAGCTATTTTTTGAAAATAGGAGCTGATCTGCTTCATTATTACCAAGTGGTAAGCCTTGAAGTAAAGACTCAGCAGAAAACGGCTTATGAAAAAGCCTAGTGTAAAGAACTAAAGAGTCCAACAAAGTATCATTCTTACGTAAACTTTTATTTATCATTAACTTATGTCCTAATTTTTTATTTTTTTACTAAAATAGCCTCTATTCTTCTATTAGCCGTTCTTCCATCTTCTGTATCATTACTCATTATTGGCTCTTCAAAACCTTTTCCTGTAGCTGTAATTCTTGAAGATGGAACACCATTTTGAACTAAAATATTTTTAATAGCTTCTGCTCTTTTTAAAGATAGTTCTAAATTGTATTTCGCACTATTTTTATAACTGTTTTTATTACTTTCATTTGCACTTTGACTCGCATGTCCTACAATACTAGCTTCAAAATCATTATTTTCTAATAAATAATTAGCAAAAGCTTTAACTTTTTCTAAACTACTTCCTATTACTTTATCTGAATCATTTTCAAATAGTACTTGAAGATTAATACTATTTGCACAGCCTTTTTCATTTACCATTTGACCACTTGGAGTATTTGGACACTCATCAAGTTCATTTATAACTCCATCATTATCACTATCATTGTTTGTATTTGAAGATTTTGGAACATATAAAGCTGCTACAACAACATCATTTAAACTTCTATCACCTCTAACTGTTTGAGTATATGTTCTATCAAAATCAGCTCTTGATTGAGTAACTATTATTTTTTCATCTACACCTTTTTTTACAAGTTGGGCTTTAAGAGAGTTTGCATATTCTAAACCTTTATCGAAACTTGCTTCTTTATTTTTTGTAGCTCTTGTATTTCCTATTAAAGTTACAACTGCGTTTGTACCATTGTACTCTTTAAGATTTTTTGCCATTTCATCTATTTTTGCTTCATCTTTGTTGTTCATATTTACAAAGTCAAATCTTTTTATCATAGCAAAATCATCGTACATTAAATGCTTATCTAGTGTTGTAGATGCAATATTTTTATTTGCTGCAACATTAAACTCATAGTCATAAAGTCCAAGTTTTTCAGATTTTTTTGGACTATCTTCACCATAAGCTAAAACACTATTTATATACTCTCCACTTGTCATATTAAATTTATTTTCAGTTCCAACAGGACAACCATCTGCTCCTACAACTGCACCAAATGGAGTATCTGGACATTTGTCTTTATCATCACTAATTCCATCAAAATCACTATCTTTTTTCTCTTTATTACAACCATCAGGTCCAATATCATTGTTTCCTACAACAGAGTTATCACAAATATCAAGATGATCTACAACTTTATCGTTATCAATATCCAACAATACAGGAATTTCATCTTTTGCCAAATCAAGCGGATTTGTAGTTGTTTTTATAATTTTTGCATAATCCTTATCATCTAAAACTGAACTAACAAGCATTCCCATAGCATCTAAAATTCTATATTGTGCAAAAAGTCTATCCATTTGTGCATTTATAATTTGTGCTTTAGAGCTTATTAGGTCATTTTGAGCCGATAAAAGATCAAGAAGTGTTCTTCTTCCCATTTCATATTCACTTTGGTAACTAGAAAGAGTCTCTTCTGAATATTCATAATATTTATATAGTTCAGTTAGTTGTTTTCCTAGCATTTCATATGCACTCCATGAAAGTTCTAAACTCTCTATTGTTTGTCTTTTTAAATCTCTTTGAAGCTCAAGTTCTTTATTTATTGTACTTCTACTTTTTTGTAAATCAGCACTATGAGCTCCACCTTTAAATAAATTCCAATTTAAAACAGCATAAATTCTTTGTCTATCATCAGCACTATCAAAGCCATTGTCTTTTGTGTAGTCATTAAACATTTGTTCGGCTTCTATATCAACACTAGGCATAAATTTACTTTTTTTCTCTCTATAAAGTGCTTGAGCACCTTTTATATTATAACTACTTACAATCATTGAAGGATTATTTTGTATTGCTATCATTGTAGCTCTTGCTTTACTTTCAGGCATTGCAAGGTCTAGTTTTGGAACTTCAAGAGTTCCTACATTTATACTTCTTCCATAAAGTCTTTTAAATTTAAACTCTTTATCCATAGTGTTGTTTTGTTGAACAACCATATTTGAATTTGCCAAAGATAAAGATGCATATATTTTTGTCATCTCTGATTTTGTTGTAAGCCCTTGATCATAAAGAGATTGTACATCTTCATATATTTTTTTGTTTATTACAACATTATCTTTTGCATTTTGCAATAGTTGATAACTTCTTAAAAGATCAATATAAGCTTGTGTCATATTAAATGATATATCATTTGCATTTTCTAAATAGTGATAAGCAGCTCCGAAAAGTCTAGCTTCTTGATAATTTATTTTTTCAGTTGTACTAAAACCATTGAAAATATTTTGTGTAAGTTTTAATGAGTTTGTATAATGAGAGTATGAACTATCTCTTACAGTATGGTTAAAACTAGAATTTCCGCTATCTTTTAAATCACCACTATTATTTCTTCCAATAGTTCCTCTATAATCTAAAGATGGTAGCCATTCAGATTTTGCAATATTTAAATCTTCTCTAGTTTCATTTAGGTTTTTAAGCCTCTCTTGAACAACTGGATTTGTATCTAAAACTTCATTTAAAGTCTCTTTTAAAGTTAAAGCATTTAAATTTATAGAAAATAAGCAAGTAGCTGTAACCATACTTAAAATAACTTTTTTAACATTCATAACTCTCTCTCCTAATTATTTTCATATCCAATTTATAGCCGAAATAGTAGCAAAAACAATTTGTTTTTTTACTTAAAATATCTAGAAATATTATTTTATAAGAATATAATATTTATTATTCGATTTATAAAGATTTTATAGACATAAATAATTTTTTAAAATATTAATTATTATTAAATTTAGTAAAAAAATAGATACTAAACTTAAATCTAATTTCAACTTCGCTACAATATATAATATTTTTTACCAAAGGATTTTTTATAAAAACTTTTCAAAACTTAAAACTAAATGAAAATATTTTAAAAGCAGTTGATGATTTGGGATACACAACCCCAACTGCTATTCAAGAAAAAGCAATTCCTGTTGCATTGAGCAAAAGAGATATCATAGGAGTTGCAAAGAGTGGAACAGGAAAGAGTTGTGCATTTTTACTTCCTATTTTAGAAGATTTAATAAATGAAAAAGATAGCGAAATAACAAACGAGAAAAAACAAAATAGTGTTTTAAGGGCTTTAATCTTAGTTCCAACAAGAGAACTAGCAAAACAAATAGCAAATGCAGTTGATGATTATTCAAAATATATTGATATTAAAAAAGTTGCTATTTTTGGTGGAATTTCAATAAAAGACCAAGAAAAAAAACTAAATAATGGAGTTGATATTGCTGTTGCTACAACAGGAAGATTACTTGAACATATAAAAAATAATACTATAAATCTTTCAAGTGTGCAAAGAGTTGTAATTGATGAGCTTGATACAATGCTTGACATGGGATTTTTAGAAGAAGTTGAACAAATTTTGCCACATATTGGAAAAAATAGGCAAATTTCAATGTTTAGTGCAACAATAAATTCAACAGTAAAAAAACTTGCAAAAGAGTTTTTAAAAGAACCTGTTGTAATTGAAGTTACAAATCAAAGAGATCATGTTGAAAAAATTGAACACCAAATAGTTCTTGTGGATGAAGATAAAAAAAGCGAACTTCTTTCATATTTAATAGGTTCAAAAAATATATCTCAAGCATTAGTTTTTGTAAATAGAAAACTAGAAGCCGATGATTTAGTAAAAAATTTAAACCTTGATGGATTAAAAGCATCTTGTATCCACGGAGATGTAAGACAAAGTTCAAGAGCTTTGGCATTGAGAAAATTTAAAGAAAAAGAACTTAGAGTTTTAGTTTGTACTGATATTGCAGCAAGAGGAATTGATATTGAAAATCTTCCTTGTGTAATCAATTTTGCTCTACCTGAAACAATAAATGACTTCACGCATAGAGTTGGAAGAACTGCACGTGCTGGAAATGATGGAGTTGCTATAACACTTTTAAGTGTAAGAGATTATCAACTTATGGCAGAAATAGAAAAAGAGTTATTACTTAAAATTCCTAGAGTTGAGCTTGAAGGCTTTGCTACAAAAGAGAAAAAACCACGAACAAAAATAAGAGAAAAAAAATCTATAAAAGATAAAAAATTTGATTCAAAACAAAGAGAAAGTAAAGATAAAACAAAAAGTAAAAAACCAAATAAGACTAAATTTAGAAAAACAACAAAGAGAGGATAAAAATGCAAAATAAAAATATCAAAACATTAAAAGAGTTAGCAAAAAAAGGTGGTCTTGCTACATTTTTGATTTTAGGATTAAATGCTTGCAATGATAACTCAAACCAAAATAATCAGTCAAATGGAGCTTTTACAAATGCTAGTCAACAAGAGGGAGCTTTTGTTGTAGTAGAAAAAGGTAGTGATGGAAGCTACAAAATAGCAGATGAATTTCCAGCAGCAAAAACTACAATAGTTCTTAGAAATCCAGATGGTACTGAAAGAATTTTATCACAAGAAGAGATTGATAAACTTGTTAAAGAAGAAGAGTCAAAAATAGATGCTGGAAAATCAGCTCTTACAAATCCAGAAATGAGTAGTGGAGGAATGGGTCTTGGTGGAGTTTTACTATCTTCAATAGCAGGAGCCATGATAGGTTCTTGGCTTGGTAATAAACTATTTAATAATCAAAACTTCCAAAACCAAAAAGCAGCTCAATATAAATCTCCACAAACTTATAGTAAATCTCAAAGTTCATTTAATAAACCATCAAGTTCAGCTGGAGCTGGAAAACAAAGTGGTTTTTTTGGTGGAAATAATCAAAATTCAAGCCAAAGCAATAATACTACTAAATCTACAACTCAAAGTACAGGAGGTTGATATGAAATTAGAAAAATTAGAAGCACTAACACCTGAATATTTAGAAAGTATTGGCTTTACTTGGCACACAGATAGTGATGAGAGTTCATATATTTCTGATAGCTTAGTTGTAATATCTGAAAATGAAGCAAATGCTTACTATGAAGCAACAAATGAACTTTATGATATGTTTGTTGAAGCTGCTCAATTTGTAATAGATAATGAATTTTTTCATGAACTAAATATCCCTTTTAATCTAGTAGATCTTGTAAAGGAGTCTTGGGAAAATGATGTTCATTGGCATTTGTACTCAAGATTTGATTTAGCTGGTGGAATAGATGGGAAACCAATTAAACTAATTGAGTTCAATGCAGATACACCAACTTCACTTTTTGAAACTGCAATTATTCAGTGGGCAATGCTAAAACAAAATAGTTTAGATGAAGCAGCACAATTTAACAATCTTTACGATGCAATAAAAGATAATTTTAAAAGAATAATAACACTAAATAGTGATATAGAGAAATTTGATGAATATTACTCACAACTTGGTTGGAAAATACTATTTTCTAGTATTTCAACTTCAAGTGAAGATATAAATACTACAAAGCTATTAGAGCATATTGCACAAGAAGCTGGATTTAACACTGATTTTGAATTTATTGAAAATATCTCTTTTAGTGATGATGGTATTTTCAAAAATGATGAGCTTTTTGAATTTTGGTTTAAACTAATTCCTTGGGAAAATATTGGTATTGAAGAGAGTGATTTAGCTTTGCTTTTAACTGAAATAATAAAAGAGAAAAAAGCTATTATATTTAATCCTGCCTATACATTAATCTTCCAATCAAAAGCATTTATGAAGATTTTATGGGATTTATATCCAAATCATCCACTTTTACTTGAAACATCTTTTGAGCCACTAAAAGGTAAAAAATATGTAGAAAAAAGAGCCTTTGGAAGAGAGGGAGAAAATGTAAAAATCATAAATCAAGATGGTTCAACAGATATAGAAACTAATGGTGATTATGAAGGACATAAGCCAATTTATCAAGAGTATGTAGAGTTTCCAAAAGATGAAAATGGTGAGTTTTATCAAGCTGGAGTTTTCTACTCTTATGAAGCTTGCGCTTTAGGATTTAGAAGAGGTGGAAAGATATTAAATAATATGTCAAAATTTGTTGGACATATTATTAAATAAAAAGTGGGAGTTTAAAAACTCTCCCACTCATCTGAACTTATTTTAGTATCTTCTACTTTTTTGTTTTCTATTTTTTCTACTTTATTTTCACTATTATTTATATTTGAAAGATTATCTTTTTTACCATTTTTAAACATTTTTACAAAATCATCTTCAACACTATTTTTACCAGAAAACTCTTTTGAGTTTGCATTTTCAAGTATTTTTTTAGCCATAGAAGAAGCTTCTCCTGCAATATCACTAGCAACTCTAGCAATATTTGCATTCTCTTGAGTTTGTTTGTCTAAAGATGAAACAGCATCGTTTATCTGCTCAACACCTCTTTGTTGCTCTTTTGAAGAGCTTGTTATATCTTGTATTAATGAAATAGTTTGATTTATAGAGTTATTTAAACCTTTATATCCATCAATCATACTACTTGCTATTTGTTTCCCATCATTTGCTTTTGATGTAGCACTTTCAACTATATTTTTTATCTCTTTTGCAGCTTCTGCACTTCTACTTGCAAGATTTCGCACCTCTTGAGCAACAACTGCAAACCCTTTCCCTGCTTCTCCAGCAGTTGCAGCTTCAACTGCTGCATTTAGACTTAGAATATTTGTTTGGAATGCTATTTGGTCAATTACTGAAATGGCATCATTTACTAAGTTTACTTGAATATTTATCTCATCCATAGATAAAGCAGTTTTATTTGCCAAATCTTGCCCCAAAGATGCAGCATTTGTAACATTTTTTGCAATATTTGACATCTCATTTATTTTATTATTTGAATTTGCAATACTGCTTGTAACCTCTTCTAATGCAGCTGCTGTCTCCTCTAATCTTGCTGCTGCATCATTTGAACTATTGTTTAATTTATCAACATTTACCAACAACTCATTTGAAGATTTATCCAAAATAAGACCATTTAGTTTATCTTTTTTAAGCATATCATTTATAGCACTTCTTAGTTGATTAATATTATTTATTAAGGCTTCAAAAACTCCACTTTTTTCAATTCCATCTAACTTTAACTCTTCTCTATAGTTATATTTTACATACTCTTCTAAGATATTGTTTACTTGTATAAAGTTTTGTTTTGTAGAACTTATCATATCATTTATACTCTCTTTTAATGTAGACAAAATCTCATCTGAAGTATCTTCTTTTATTAACTGGCTGTAATATCCATGTTTAACTCTATTTACAACAACAAAAACATCATCTATAAGTTTTTTATCTTCTAAAGTTCTATTTTCTATAATCTTTATATTATCATTTACAACTTTTGCCATAGCTCCAAATTCATCACTATTTTGAATATCTATATACTCAACTTTTGAGTTGTGTTTATTCATAAAGTCAAAAAACGAAGTAAGCCCTTTTTTGAACTTATTTAACGATTTAATAATATCTCTTGATAAAAGCAATAAAGACAAAATAACTATTAAAATAATAACTAAAGACTCAATAATTATAATATTTTTCAAACCTTTCATCTGCTTGTTGTAAAGTTCTGATTGAACTGTATAATCTTCTTCTTTCTCTTTAATAAGCTTAGAGAAATTTTCCCTACTTTTATTTGCAAGTGGTGTTGCATCTTTTTTATAAGCTTGATACATTGCTGCTAAAACTTCTGGAGTTCTATCAACATTTTCAAGAGATTTCATCTTTTTATATCCATCTTCTATAAAATCAAGTACTGTTTTTTTTACTTCCAAAACAACATTTTTTTCAGCTTCATTTTGAGAAGTTTGAAGTAAACCATCAAAAGATTTTATAATATTTTCCCTACTCTTCTCTAAATTCTTTATATTATTTTCGTAAGCATTTCCAAGCATAATATCTCTTGAATTTCTAGCTACGAAGTTTAATTCTCTTTCAACTTCTAAAACATAAAATTTACCAGCAACTGCCCTATCTTTAAATATATTAAAGTTCTTTTCTGTGTTTAAAAGATTGTTAAACTTCAAAAGTCCTGTAATAAAAATTGTCACAAAAATAACGACAGCAAATAGCATCATCTTTTTTGCAATACTAAAATTTAAGCCTTCCATTGTATCTCCCCTTTGTGTTTTTATGAAAATTAAATATAACATAATTAAATAATTAAACTATAACAAATAATGTATTTTTAGATATTGCTTAGCAAAAAATGATACAATATTACTCAAAATTTATAGAAAAGATAAAATATGACAAAAGAAGAATATGAAAGAAATATAGAAAAATTAATATCTTGGGCAAAGGCTTATTATGTTGATGATGAACCAATAGCAAGCGATGAAGAGTATGATAAATTAGCAAGAGAGTGTTTAGAATTTGAAAATAAAAACCCAAATTTAATAGATCCAAATTCACCAAATAGAAGAGTTGGTGGAGCTGTTTTGAAAGGATTTAAAAAAGCAAATCATTTAAGTCGTATGTGGTCACAAGAAGATGTTTTTAATGACAAAGAGCTTGAAGATTGGATAAAAAGAGCTTCTAAGGTTGGTGAAAATTTAGAGTTTTTTTGTCAGCCAAAATTTGATGGCGCATCTTTAAATCTTATTTATGAAAATGGTATTTTAAAACAAGCAATTACTAGAGGTGATGGGGAAATAGGAGAAGATGTTACACAAAATGCAATGACAATACAATCTATACCTTTAGAAATTAGTGAAAAATCTCTTATTGAAATAAGAGGTGAAGTTGTAATAAAAAAAAGTGATTTTGAAACTATAAATATTGAAAGATTAAAAAATAAAGAAGCAACTTTTGCAAATCCAAGAAATGCAGCAGCTGGAAGTTTAAGACAACTTGATTCTTCTATTACTTCAAAAAGAAAACTATTTTTTAATGCTTGGGGAGTTGGTCAAAATAGTTTAAATTTTGAAAAAACATCTCAAATGATGGATTATATATTCTCTTTAGGATTTGTAAAAACTCCTATGCAAACTTTAGTAAAAGAGATAAATGATATAAAAAAATTATATGAAAATATGATAAAAAAAAGAGATACTTTTCCTATGCTTTTAGATGGAATGGTTATAAAAATAGATGATATTTCAACTCAACAAGATTTAGGTTTTACTCAAAAATTTCCAAGATGGTCATGTGCATATAAATTCCCAGCAGTAGAAAAAACTACAAAATTAAAAGATATTATTTTACAAGTTGGAAGAACAGGAGTTGTAACACCTGTTGCAATAGTTGAACCAGTTTTAATTGAAGGTGCAAATGTAGAACGTGCTACTTTACATAATTTTGATGAGATAAAAAGACTTGATTTAAAAATTGGTGATGAGATAATAATAATAAGAAGTGGAGATGTAATTCCAAAAATTACAAAGGTTTTAAAAGATAGAAGAACTGGAAATGAAAAAGAAATTTTAAAACCAACTATTTGCCCTGATTGTTCTAGTGAACTATTAATAGAAGATATTATGATTAAGTGTCAAAATCTTGATTGTCCATCAAGAGTTGTAAACTCTATCATATATTTTGCTAGTAAAAACTGTCTAAATATAGATGGATTAGGAGATAAAATAGTAGAATTTTTAGTAAATGAAAAAAAGATTTTTGATATTTTAGATTTATACTCTTTAAAATATGAAGATTTAGAAAACCTTGAAGGTTTTAAAGAAAAAAAGATAAACAATCTTTTAAATGCTATAGAAAACTCAAAAAATAGTGAGCTATATAGAGTTCTTACAGCTTTGGGAATTGAGCATATTGGTGAAGTTGCTTCAAAATCTATTTGTAGTAAATTTGGTTTAAATTTGGTAGACATTTCATTTGAAGATCTTATAAGTATAGATGGAATTGGTGAACAAATGGCAAACTCATTTTTAGAGTTTTTTAGAGTAAATCGTGAATTTGTTTTAAAACTTTTTGATATTTTAAAACCAAAAGTAACTATAAAAGAAGAAGCAAAAGATAATCTATTTAAAAACAAAACAGTGGTTATAACTGGAACGATGAGCAAAAGTAGAGATGAAATAAAACTATTTTTGGAAAATTTAGGAGCAAAAGTAAGCTCTAGCATATCTAAAAAAACAGACTTTTTAATATATGGTGAAGATGCTGGAAGCAAATATGATAAAGCTATAGAGCTTGGAATTGAAATTTTAACAGAAGATCAGATGTATTCAAAACTATAATCAATTTTATAAATACATAATTTTTTTAAGTATAAATGATATATTATTTCCTTGAAAAATAAAGAATATAGTAGTAATGTAATTTACAACAATCAAAAATAAGATTTTAAAATTTCAAAATCTATTTTATTTACTAGGAGTAAAAATGATCAAAAACTTAAAGATTAGAACAAAACTTATTGTTTTATCTTTTGTTTCTTTAGCTATTGTACTATTTTTAGGTATTACAAGTATCTCTAAATTAGAAAATACAAATGAAGGTTTAAAAAGAGTATACAATGATAGGGTAATTCCTTTAGTACAATTAAAAAATATTTCTGAAGCATATGCAGTTAATATTGTTGATACAGCAGTAAAATTAAGAAACAATAAAATACCTTTTGAAAAATGTGTTTTAAATATAACTGAAGCTAAAAATATTATTGATAAAAATTGGGATGAATATTTATCTACAAACCTAGATGAAGAAGAAAAAGCAATAGTAAAAAATACAAAAATTATTCTTTCTAATGCAAATAATACTACTGATAGTATCAAACAAGCTTGTACAAATAAAGATTTAGAAACAATTACTTCAATTGTCATGGATAGTATGTATGAGACTATTGAACCTGTTTCTAATAATATTGCTCAACTAATGGAACATCAACTAAAAGCTGCATCTGAAATAAATAAACAAGCAAACAAAGATTATGATAGTACTATACTTCAAACTATTGTTACAATAATAGTAGCTTTTTTATTGTTAATTTTTATCTCTTTCTTAATAATTTCAGATATGACAAATAAAATTACGAATTTCAAAAATGGTTTATTAGGTTTTTTTGCTTATTTAAATAGAGAATCTATTAATCCAGAGCTTTTAAAAGATGATTCAAAAGATGAATTTGGAGAAATGGCAAAAGTTGTAAATCAAAATATTTTAAAAACTCAAAAAGGTATTGAAGAAGATAGAAAACTAATAAATGAAACAATTGCTGTTTTAGCAGAATTTGAAAAAGGTGATTTATCACAAAGATTAAATTTAGATGTTGAAAATCCTTCTTTAGTAGAATTAAAAAAAGTTATAAACAATATGGGAAGTATTTTAGAAACAAATATTGAGAATATATTAAAAGTTTTAGAACAATATTCAAATTATAATTATTTAAATAAAATAGACCAAAAAGGTTTAAAGGAGCATTTATTAAAACTTTCAAATGGTGTTAATAATCTTGGTGATTCAATAACTAATATGTTAGTACAAAATAAATCAAATGGATTAACTCTAGAACAAAGTTCTAGCATACTGCTTTCAAATGTTGATAAACTGAATTTAAGTTCAAATGAAGCAGCAGCTTCACTAGAAGAGACAGCGGCAGCTCTTGAGGAAATTACAAGTAATATTAGAAACAACACAGAAAATATTGCAAAGATGGCTAAATATTCAGGTGAAATTACAAAAGCATCTAGTGATGGTGAAAAACTTGCTAACAAAACAACTTTAGCAATGGATGAAATAAACAATAAAGTAAACTTAGTAAATGATGCCATTTCAGTAATTGACCAAATAGCATTCCAAACAAATATTCTAAGTCTAAATGCTGCAGTTGAAGCTGCAACTGCAGGAGAAGCAGGAAAAGGATTTGCAGTTGTTGCTCAAGAGGTTAGGAATTTGGCAAGTAGAAGTGCAGAAGCTGCAAAAGATATAAAAAATATTGTTGAAGAGGCTACAAAAAAAGCAAATGAAGGTAAAGATATAGCAAATGAAATGATTGAAGGATATAAGAGTCTAAATGATTCAATAAGCTCAACAATCAATCTAATTTCAGATATTGAGATGTCAAGTAAGGAGCAATTATCAGGAATTGAACAAATTAATGATGCTGTAAATCAACTTGACCAACAAACTCAGCAAAATGCTGCAATATCTACACAAACAAATGATATAGCAATAACTTCAGATAAAATTGCTAAACTAATAGTTGAAGATGCAAATGCAAAAGATTTTCATGGAAAGAATGATATTGTTGCAAAAAATATAGAACAAAATTCAATAAAATCAGAGATTGATTTAAAAAATATAAAAACAGATATAAATAAATCTACAAGTATTAAAAAAGATTCAAAAATAGTTCAAAGTAGTAATCAAAATGATAATGCGTGGGAAAGTTTTTAAATTCTTATACTAAGAAAACGGATATAATTTCCGTTTTCTAGTCTTTTTTATACGTGATAGTTTGGAGCTTCATTTGTGATTGTTACATCATGAACATGAGACTCTCTAAGTCCTGCACTAGTTATTTCAACAAACTCTGCTGTATCTTGGAATGTAATAATATCTTTACTTCCTAAATAGCCCATAGAACTTCTTAATCCACCAACCATTTGATGAATAATATCAGCAATCGTTCCTCTATAAGCAACTCTTCCTTCAATTCCCTCAGGTACTAGTTTATCAGCAGCCGTTCCTTCTTGGAAATATCTATCAGTACTTCCTTTTGTCATAGCTCCAATACTTCCCATTCCTCTATAAGATTTGAATTTTCTTCCTTGATAAAGAATTACTTCACCTGGACACTCATCAGTTCCTGCTAATGCACTTCCCATCATAACACAACTAGCCCCTACGGCTAATGCTTTTGCTACGTCACCTGAATATTTAATTCCACCATCTGCAATTATTGGTGTTCCAGTTTTTTTAGCTTCAATAGCACATTCATCAATAGCACTCATTTGAGGTACTCCAACACCTGCAACAATTCTTGTTGTACAGATACTTCCAGGTCCAATTCCAACTTTAACACCATCAGCACCACAAGCAATTAAATCTCTTGTAGCTTCAGCAGTTGCAACATTTCCAGCTATTAACTCAACTTTTAATTCTGATTTTATAGCCTTAACCGTATCTAAAATACCTTTTGAATGACCATGTGCTGAATCTAAAACTAAAACATCAACGCCAACAGCAACTAAAGCTCTAGCTCGATCAAGTTGATTAACTCCAATAGCAGCTCCAACTCTTAATCTGCCAAACTCATCCTTACAAGCATTTGGATACTCGATTTTTTTATTTATATCTTTAATTGTAATAAGACCAATTAATTTATTATGATCATTTACAATTGGAAGTTTTTCTATTTTATTTTGGTGCATAATTTCAGCAGCTTGCTCTAAAGTTGTACCTTCTACTGCTGTAACAAGTGGCATTTTTGTCATTTTTTCATATGCTTTAAATCTAAAATCTTTAGTAAATCTCATATCTCTATTAGTTAAAATACCAACTAAAATACCATCATCATCAACAACAGGAACACCTGAAATTTTATATGTAGCCATAATATCTTCGGCATCTTGCAAAGTTTGATTAGGTTTGATTGTAATTGGATCAATTATCATTCCTGATTCAGATTTTTTTACTTTTTGACACTGTAAAACTTGTGCTTCAATATCCATATTTTTATGAATTATTCCAATCCCACCAAGTCTTGCCATTGCAATAGCAGCTTGATACTCTGTAACTGTATCCATTGCAGCACTTACAAATGGAACATTTAATTCAATATTTTTAGTTAATTTTGTTTTTGTACAAACCTCTTTTGGTAAAACTTCTGATTTTGCAGGAACAAGTAACACATCTTCAAAAGTTAAAGCTCTTTTTCTAATTCTCATCTTTATATCCTAATTATATTTTATTATTTTGTATATTTTACAGCTTTTTCCATAGATAAAGCACCATTGAATAAAGTTTGTTCTTCATAACTATTTGCAATTAATTGAAGTCCTATTGGAAGTCCTTCACTATCTTTTGCAACTGGTAAACTAATAGCTGGAAGACCTGCTAAATTTACACCTATAGTATATATATCTGCTAAATACATCTCCAAAGCATTTGAATATGAACCAAATTTTGGAGCAGTAGTTGGAGCAACTGGCGATAAAATCAAATCAGAACTTTCAAAAATTTTATCAAATTCAGCTTTTATAAGACTTCTTACTTTTTGTGCTTTTATATAGTAAGCATCATAATATCCTGAACTTAATACAAAAGAACCAAGCATAATTCTCTTTTTAACTTCATATCCAAAGCCTTGAGTTTTTGTATCTACATACATATCTTTTAGGTTTCCTTCACCTTTTCTTGCACCATATCTAACACCATCAAATCTAGCTAAATTTGCACTTGCTTCTGCTGCTGCAATAATATAATATGCTGAAATAATTTTATTTGTATCTATCATATTTGCATGAACAATTTCGTGTCCTTGCTCTTTTAAAAGTTCAACAGTTTTATTAAATGAAGTTTGTATTTCGCTAGAAGCTTGAGCAACAAAGTTATCAATAACTGTGATTCTAAATTTTTTATTACTATCTAAATTTGGAGTAACTTTTGGATAATCAATATTAGCACTAGTAGAGTCTCTTTTATCATAACCAGCTATTATATCGTACAAAATTGCAGCATCTTCAACATTTTGAGTAATTGGTCCACATTGATCTAAAGATGATGAGTAGGCAACTATTCCATATCTTGAAACTCTTCCATAAGTTGGTTTCATTCCAACAACACCACAATAAGCAGCTGGTTGTCTAATACTTCCACCTGTATCTGTTCCTAGAGCTGCAATAGCAATTCCTGCAGCAACAGCAGCTGCACTTCCACCACTACTTCCACCTGGAATTCTTGAATTATCAATAGGATTTAAAGTTTTCCCATGAGCTGAACTTTCTGTAGAGCTTCCCATTGCAAACTCATCCATATTTGTAAGTCCAAAAGGACTTAATCCAGAACTTTCTAAATTTTCTATAACAGTTGCATTAAAAGGAGAAACATACCCTTTTAAAATATTACTAGAGCAGTCAAGCTCCCAATTTTTAACATTTATATTGTTTTTAATAGCTATTGGAATTCCATTTCCATAACTATAAATATCTTTATTTTCTAACTGTTCAATATAAGCGCCAACATTACTATTTTTTATTTTTATTTTTAAATCATCTTTTAATTTTTCTATATCTTCACTACTTAATTTGAGTGCTTCTTTTAAAGTCATAAACTGGTTCTCCTAAGATTTCTAGGTATAATAAACGCCTGATTTTATCTAAATTTTGTTTAAAAAAAGTGTAAGTGGATTTTGTAAGGTTACTTTTTGGGGAAATAATAGTTTTTTGAAATAAAAAAAGGGATAGTTTCCTATCCCTTGAAAGATTAAATGAAAGAGATAAATGCCATTGGTGTAGCATCACCTTTTCTAATTCTTGTTTTTATAATAGATGTATATCCACCATTTCTACCTTCGTATTTTGGTGCTATTTCATTTATTAGTTTTTTAGTAGCTTCTTTGCTTTGTAATGCAGCAAATACATATCTATGTGTATTTAAATCAGCATTTCTTGCAGATGTTACTAATTTCTCAATATATCTTTTTAGTTCTTTTGCTTTTGGAACAGTTGTTTCAATTTTTTCTCTCTCAATAATTGCAATTGCTAAATTTTTTAACAATGCTTTTCTATGAGCAGAAGTTCTATTTAACTTTCTATAACCGTGCTTATGTCTCATATTAAACCCTTAATTTATGCTTTTAATTGCTCTAATTTTCTTCTTAAAGAAGAAGCAATATTTTCTGGAAGTGTATTTTCAACTGGATAACCTAATGACTCTAACTTTTCAGCTATTTCATTATAAGATTTTGTTCCAAGGTTTTTGATATTTTTAACTTCAACTTCACTCATAAGTACTAACTCACCTAAATATTTAATTCCATTTCTATCTAAAGCATTGTAGCTTCTAGCAGTTAAGTTTAAATCTTCAATTTTTACAACCAAATCTTTTAACTCAACATTATCATCACTTGAATCGCTAATTGATACTTCTGATAAATCAAAAACTTTATTAAATACTGACATTTGTGAATACATAACACTAACAGCTTCTTTAAATGCAGTAATTGGACTAATTTGCCCATTTGTAAGTACATTAAATACAGCTTTTTCAAAGTTTGGATTATCTTCAACCAACATTTTTTCAATACTATAAACCACTTTTCTAACTGGAGTAAAGAAAGCATCAATTGGTATAAAATCTGCTCCAACGATATCTCTAATATCTTCAGATGGCATATATCCAATACCTTTTTGAATAATAACTGTAAAAGTTAAATTACAATCACTATTTATAGTTGCTAAATGTTCATCTGTTGATACAACATCAACTTCAGAGTTAATTAAATCTTCACCTTTAATATCTCTAGGTCCGTTAAAAGAGTACTCAACAGAAACCTGATTTTTATCACCATTTATTTTAAATCTCATATTTTTAAGATTTATAACAAACATAGCAACATCTTCAAGCATTCCTCTTAATGAGTCAAACTCATGAGTTACGCTTTCAATCTTAACAGCAATTGGTGCATAACCAACAGATGAACTTAAAAGTAATCTTCTTAACGGATGAGCTAAAGTTATCGCAAATCCATCTTCAAATGGATAAGCTGTAATTTTAGCTTCATTAGCACTAATAGCCTCAATTTCAACTTCAGTTGGTAAAAACGGAGTTTCTGCAAACTTTTTCATTGGCTACCTTTTATTTTTTATTTAGAGTATAACTCAACAATTAATCTCTCTTCAACCGGAATAACTATCTCTTCTCTAGCAGGTATTCTTGTGAAAATTCCAAATACTTTATCTTTATCCACATTTACCCAATCAACCATTCCTGTTTGATTTGTAAGCTCGATAGCTCTTTTAATTTGTGGATTATTTTTTGATTTTTCTCTAATTTCAATTTTTTGCCCAGGTTTTACTATGTATGATGGAATATCAACTTTTTTACCATCTACTAAGATATGCCCGTGAGTTGTTATTTGCCTAGCAAATGCTCTAGTTGTAGCAAATCCCATTCTATAAACAACATTATCTAATCTTTGTTCAATTAGAGTAATTAAAATTGTTCCTGTATTTCCTTCTCTTCTAACTGCTTCTTTGAAGTAGTTACTGAATTGTTTTTCAGAAATACCATACATAAATTTAACTTTTTGTTTTTCTCTTAATTGTAATCCATACTCAGAAATTTTAGTTCTTCTTTGTCCATGTTGTCCTGGAGCAAATGGTCTTTTTTCTAAAGCACTTTTACCTGAAAGTCTTCTCTCACCTTTTAAACCAAGGTCTGCTTCAAGTCTTCTTTCGATTTTTTCTACTGGTCCTCTATATCTTGCCATATTTTACTCCTTACACTCTTCTTCTTTTAGGAGGTCTACAACCATTGTGTGCTAATGGTGTAACATCTTTTAACCAAGTAACTCTAATCCCGTTAATAGCACCAACTGATTTAACAGCTGTATCTCTTCCAGAACCAGGACCTTGAATTTTAATTCCTACATTTTTAATTCCATGCTCCATTGCTTTTGCCATAGCATCTTCAACTGCAGCTTGAGCAGCAAATGGAGTTGATTTTTTAGAACCCTTGAACCCTAAGTTTCCAGCACTTGACCATGCTATTGCATTTCCCATGTTATCTGTAACTGTAACCATTGTATTGTTAAAACTTGCAGCTATATGAACGATACCGTCAGCAATATTTTTTCTTACAATTTTTTTTCTAGTAACTTTTCTTTTTGCCATTATCTATCCTTATTTACTTGCTGCACCAATAGTTTTCTTTTTACCTTTTCTTGTTCTTGCATTAGTTTTAGTCTTTTGCCCTCTACAAGGTAAACCTTTTCTGTGTCTTAATCCTCTATATGAACCTAAATCCATCAAAGACTTAATATCCATAGCAACTTTTTTTCTAAGATCCCCTTCTACTAGGTAGTTTTCTTGAATCTCTTTTCTAATTAAAGCAGCCTCATCTTCTGTTAATTCAAATGCTCTTTTGTTGAAATCAACTCCAGTAGCAGTTAAAATTAGTCTTGAATGGTGTAACCCAATTCCAAAGATGTATGTTAAAGCATACTCCATTCTTTTTTTGTTTGGTAAATCAACACCTGCGATTCTTGCCATGTGTCTTATCCTTGTCTTTGTTTATGTTTTTTGTTTTCGCAGATTACTCTTACGATACCTCTTCTTTTGATAACTTTACATTTATCACACATTTTTTTAACTGAAGCTCTTACTTTCATAAGTCTCGTCCTTCTTTGTTTGTGTTTTTTTCCAATTTTCAACAGGAAAAATCTAAAATAAAACTCTTCCAACTCTCTATAAAATACAAATTTAATTGATTAATTTTACAAAAACTTCTTTCATGGTTGAAAAAATGGAACTGCATTGTATTTAATTATTACTTAAGGTTTGTTGAATATGATATAATTTTCCAAAATATAAATAGTAGGAGTAAAATATGCAAATATTTAAAAATAATTTAATAAATATAGAGATAGAAAATAGCGAAATTCCTTGGTTAAAAATTTTTACAAATAAAAATGTTAAAGAGTTTTCACAATGCGATAATGAAACAAAACAAGAAATTTGGAAATACCTTGATATTATAGAGAAAAAAATGATTAAATACTACAATCCTGAAAAGATAAATATTGCATCATTTGGAAATTATGTTCCTCATGTACATTTTCATGTAATGTCAAGATTTAAAGAAGATAGCTTTTTTCCAGAACCTATGTGGGGAAAAAAACAAAGAGAGGCAAACTTAAATTTACCCTCTTTTGAGATTTTTATAGATGAGTTAAAAAAAGATTTTTAGTTCTTTTTTAAAAAATCAATCAACCATCTTGATTGATTTTTTCTATTAATTCTTTTAAAACTTTTTCTGATTCTTCTTTATAAATTTGGCAAGCTCCAGCATTTTCATGTCCACCACCACCATATTTAAGCATTAGTTCACCAATATTTGTTTTAGAAGTTTTATTTGTAATAGATTTTCCTGTGCTGTATACAATCTTATCTTTATCTTTTGCATAGAAAATATGAATAGATATATTTTGCTCAGGAAAAAGTGTATAAACCATAAATCTATTTCCAGGATATATAATCTCTTCATCTCTATAATCTATTATCACTAAATTGTTATAAACTTTTGTACATTTTTTAAGCTGATCTTTAAATTGCTCTTCGTATTGAAAATATAAATCAACTCTCTCTTTTACATCTGGAAGTTCTAATATTTCATCAATATTATGTCTAGCACAATAGTGAATTAAATCCATCATTAATTGATAGTTTGATATTCTAAAGTTCCTAAATCTTCCAAGTCCAGTTCTACTATCCATTAAAAAGCTCAATAGTGTCCAAGCTCTTGGTCTTACAATATCTTCATATAAAAAATTTGCACTATCAGCTTTATTTGCCCCTTGCATCATAGATGTAAAATATCCAGGGAAAACTTCATCTCCATCATAATAATCATAAACAACCTGAGCAGCACTTGGAGCATCTGGATTTATAATATGATTATCTTTTTTCTCATTTCTTAATGTTTCTGAAAAGTGATGGTCAAATGCTAAATAAACTCCATCTACATAAGGAAGATTAGTTGTTATATCATTATTTGTTATCTCAATCAATCCATCTTGCATATCTTTTGGGTGAACAAAAGTAATTTCATCTATAATATCAAGATATTTAAGCAATGTACCGCAAACAAGTCCATCCATATCACTTCGTGTTACTAGCCTATACTTTTTTTCACTCATTTCATACCTTAATTATTGATATATTCTACTATTTTATCACCCATAGCAACACAGTTTAAAACTTCTTTAGCATCAAAAGCAGCTAAGTCTTTTGTTCTATATCCATCTTTTAAAGCATCTTTTATTGCTTTTTCTATTAAATCTGAAGCTTTTTGTTCATTTAAAGTATATTTTAACATCATAGCAGCACTTAAAATTGTAGCTATTGGATTTGCAATTCCAAGTCCTGCAATATCAGGAGCAGAACCATGAATTGGTTCATAAATTGCTGTTTTATCACCTGTTGATGCACTAGGAAGAAGCCCAATAGAACCAACAACCATAGACGCTGTATCACTTAAAATATCCCCAAATATATTTCCAGTTACTATAACATCAAACTGTTTTGGATTTCTAACTAGCTGCATAGCAGCATTATCAACATACATATGAGTTAATTCAACATCTGGATACTCTTTTGATAATTCATTCATAGTATCTCTCCAAAGTTGAGAAACCTCTAAAACATTTGCTTTATCAACAGAACAAACTCTTTTATCTCTCTTTTGTGCAAGCTCAAAAGCAGTTTTTCCAATTCTTATAATCTCAGGTTTTGTATATACCATTGTATTAAAAGCTTTAAATCCATCATTTTCTCTCGGTTTTCCAAAATAGATACCACCAATAAGCTCTCTTACAACCATAATATCACAACCTTTGATAACTTCTGGTTTTAAAGTTGAAGCATTTAAAAGCTCATCATAAACAATTGCTGGTCTTAAATTTGCATAAACACCCATTTTCTCTCTAAAATTTAAAAGCCCTGTTTCTGGCCTTAAATCTCTTGGAAGAGTATCCCATTTTGCTCCACCAATTGCACCAAATAAACAAGCATCAGAGTTTAAAACACCTTCAACAGTTTCATCTGGAAGAGGAACTCCTGTTGTATCTATTGCAATTCCACCCATTAAATACTCTTTATAAGATAATTCAAAGCCACATTTTTTAGAAACAGCATTTAAAACTTTTATAGCTTCATCAACTATTTCAGGCCCTATTCCATCACCTTTTATTATTGATATTTTATAGCTATTCATTATTTATTTCCTCTTCCCATTTCATCTTTTGCGTAATTAATTAATCCACCACTTGAAATTAGCTCTTGCATAAATGGAGGAATTGGTATAAATTTATAAGTTTTTTTAGTTGTATTATTTGTGATCTCTCCATTATCTAAATCAATTGAAATCTCTTCACCCTCTTTTATCTCTAAAGATTCAGGTAATTCAAAAATAGGAAGTCCCATATTAAAAGCATTTCTATAAAAAATTCTTGCAAAAGATGGTGCCACAACAGCAGCCACACCAGCAGCTTTTAGAGCAATTGGAGCATGTTCTCTACTTGAACCACATCCAAAATTTTCACCTGCAACTATAATATCACCTTTTTTTAGTTTCTTTGGAAACTCAGGATCTGCATCTTCCATAACATATTTTGCTAAATGTTCAGGATCTGAACTATTTAAATATCTTGCAGCTATAATAACATCTGTATCAATATTTGCACCAAAATTCCAAACTTTACCTGTGATTTTACTCATACCTAATTCCTTATTTTTATTAACCATTAAATATTAAGCAAAAATTTTATCCTAACTTTTAGTAAACTTTGTTTAAACACTACTCAATATAGTTCAATATAATCATATCTTTAAATAATTTGGGTATAATGTCCAACTATTTAAAAAGGAGGATTTCCTAAAACAATGAGTACAAAAGATATAAATAAAACTATCGAGCAGTTAATCAAAGAGTATAAAGACTCAATATTAACTTATGAGAAAATTATAAAAATTTTTCCAAAAGCTCCAACGGGTGCAACAATTAAAAAAATTCTTGCTCTTGTTCAGCTATATAATGTAAAAGTTATAAGTTCTCAAGAACAAGCTAAACTTCTAAATGATGAAGAGGCTAAAAAAAGAAAAGAGCAAAGAGAAAAACTAATCGAAGCAGAAGATGATGAGTTTGACTTACTAAAAAATAAAGAGCTTTTAGAGTGGTCAAGATCTGATTCACCTGTAAGAATGTATTTAAGAGAGATGGGACAAATTCCGCTTTTAACAAAAGATGAAGAGATTGAAATATCAAAAAGAATTGAGATGGGAGAGGATATAATCCTTGATGCTATTTGTTATGTTCCATACTTAATTGATTTTATTTTAGAATATAAAGAACCTCTTGTAAATAGAGAGAGAAAAGTAAAAGAGCTATTCAAAAACTTTGATGATGATACAGAAGAAGAGGAAGAAGAGGAAGAGATTGAAGATTATGAAGATGATTTATCTACCGATGCAGAAGATGATGAGAAAAAATTATCTGGTGCAAAACAAAAAAAACTAGATAAAAGAGCTCAAACAATCATAGAAGCTTTCAAAAATCTTGAAAAAACAAAAAAAGAGTGGCTAAAATTTCAAGCAAAAGAAGTAGCTAAATCTGATGATGAAGTTGATGTTATGACTTTTGATTTAGCAGTTGCATTTAAAAAGAGATTATTAAAAGATGCCCTTCTTGACTTAGGACCTACTTCAAAATTAATAACTGAAATAGTAAAAGCAATGGAAACATCTTTAAAATCTGACGTTGGTTTTGATAGTGAATTAAAAAGATTAGAGTATAAATTACCACTTTTTAATGAAACTTTACAAAAAAATCATCAAAAGATTCTAGACAATATAATCAATTTATCAAAAGCACAAATAACTTCAATGGTTCCTGAAGCTACAATGGTTTCAACATATATGGAGATAAAAAAGCTTTTCCAAACAGCAGAAGCTAGTAAAGATGGTTTTGATTTAACACCTGAAGAGTTAAAAGCTGTTTTAGAACAGATTAAAAGAGGGAAAAAAATAACAGATACCTCAAAAGATAGAATGGCAAAATCAAATCTTAGACTTGTTGTTTCTATTGCAAAAAGATACACAAATAGAGGTTTAGCTTTCTTGGATTTAATTCAAGAGGGAAATATTGGTCTTATGAAAGCTGTTGATAAGTTTGAGTATAAAAAAGGTTATAAATTCTCTACATATGCAACTTGGTGGATTAGACAAGCAATAAGTAGAGCAATTGCAGATCAAGCAAGAACGATTAGAATTCCTATTCATATGATTGAAACTATTAATAGAATAAATAAAATTATTAGAAAAGGTATTCAAGAAAATGGTAAAGAGCCAGATGTTGAAGAGATTGCAAAAGAAGTTGGATTACCAGTTGATAAAGTAAAACAAGTAATAAAAATCACAAAAGAACCTGTATCTTTAGAAGCTCCAATAGGAAGTGATGATGATGGTAAATTTGGAGATTTTGTACCAGATGAAAAAGCTCCAACACCAATTGATAACATTATGAAAGAAGATTTACAAGGACAAATTGACCAAATTCTAGGGCAACTAAACGAAAGAGAACAAGCAGTTATAAGAATGAGATTTGGTCTTATGGATGATGCTAGTGATAGAACTCTTGAAGAAATTGGAAAAGAACTTTCAGTTACAAGAGAGAGGGTAAGACAGATTGAATCAAGTGCTATTAAAAAACTAAAACACCCAAAAGTTGGGAAAAATCTTAAAAATTATGTAGAGAGTTAATCTCTACATAAAATCAAAATATATAAAACCTTAAATTGTTATTTCTTTAATATCTGCGATATTTCTAAATCCTAAATATACTTGTGCAATAAGATTTTTTCTATTTGTTTTTATTTTTTCATCTTCGTGATTTACAAAAACTTTTTCAAAAAAGCTATCAAGTTGTGGTTTTAAAGAAAATAAAGCATCAAGCTCTTCATCAAAAGTTCCAAAATTTGAAGTTTTTATTTTTTTAAAACTATTATATAAATTTCTCTCTTCATCTTGCTCGAATAGTGTTTCAACAATCTCTAAAGAATCATTTATTTCAATATCTTTCACAATATTTGCAACTCTTTTAAATGTAGCACTATAATCTTTAAAACTATCACTTTCAACAAATGGATTTAAAGCTTCTACTTTTTGATAAATTCTATATATATTTGTCTCTCCACTACTTATCACGGCTTTTAAAACAGTTGGATTTACACTATCAAAGATTTTATAAAGTCTTTCTATAAAAAATTCATTTAAAACTTTTAAATCAAGATTTTTATAATTTGTTTTTAAATCTTCAAAAATAGCTTTAAAATCAATATCTAATTTATGTTCGATTGCAATTTTTACAACTCCTAAAGATGCTCTTCTTAAGGCAAATGGATCTTTTGATCCTGTTGGGATTTTTCCAGCACTAAAAAGAGCCATAAGATTATCTATTTTATTTGACATAGCAACTATTGAAGAAAAAACAGAACTAGGAAGTTCACTATTCTCACCAATTGGAAGATATTGTTCTTTTAATGCTAGACTAATTTTTTCATCGTTATTTGCTATTTTTGAGTAGTAGTAACCCATTAATCCTTGAAGTTCTGTAAACTCATATACCATTTCACTCATTAAATCAGCTTTTGAAAGCATTACAGCTTTTTGCAATAGTTCAACATCTTTTTCATTTATTCTCAAAATCTCTGCCAAATATGAGGCAATTTTTGCCTCTCTCTCACATTTATCATAAACTGTTCCTAAACCTTCAACAAATACAAGTTTTTTAAGTCCTTCATTTGATAAACCATTTTTTATATCATTTTTATAAAAAAACATTGCATCTGCTAGCCTTGGTCTTAAAACCTTCTCATTTCCAGAGATTATATATCCAAAATCATTTGTTAATGCATTTGAAACAACTACAAAATTATTTGTAAGTTTTTCATTTTTATAAACTGCAAAATATCTCTGATTTGCTTTCATAGATGTAACAATTACTTCAGCTGGAAGTTCTAAAAACTCTTCATCAAATTTTCCTAAAAGAGCTGTTGGATACTCAGTAATTGCAACAACTTCATCTAATAATTCTAAATCTAACTCTATTTGAATATTGTGCTTAACCTCAATATCTTTTAGTTGCTTTAGAATTTTTGCTCTTCTTTCATCTTGATATAAAACTACTCCATATTTGTCTAACTTGCAAAAATAATCACCAACATCATTAAAAATAAATGGTTCATAACTATCCATTCTATGCCCAAATGATAAGTTTGAAGATTTTACTCCAAAAAGCTCTCCCTCTATTATTTCTTTATCTATCATCATAGAAAAAAATCTAATAGGTCTTATAAAACTATCACTTCTACTTCCCCATCTCATAGATTTTCCAAAGTTTAAACTTGCTACAAATTCGTTTACCATATTGTTTAAAAGCTCTTTTGAAAAAACTCCAGATATTTTTTGTTTATAATATAAAACTTCACCTTTTCCAAAATCTTTAAATGAAATTTCATCTACACTAATACCACATTTTCCTGCAAAACTAGCAGCTGCAGGAGTTGCTATACCATCTTTAAAAGCTATATTTTTTGGAGCACCTATATTTTCAACTTCACTATCTTCTTGTTTTACTTGAAACTCTCTATGCCATAAAACCAATCTTCTTGGAGTATAAAATAATTCAAAATTACAAAGTAAACTATTTTTTTCTAAAATATCACTCCATTTTTTCTCAATATTTGATAACTCCTTTAAAAATGGAATAGCTGGTAACTCTTCAACTCCAATTTCTATTAAAAGTGGTTTAAGCATTTTCTTTTTCCTTATCTTGGTTTTTGTTTTTTTCTATATCATCTAATTTTTCAAGTTTATCTGTGTGTTTTTTTATTTGTTGTCTATTAAAATTTATAATAAACA
Source organism: Aliarcobacter cryaerophilus ATCC 43158 (assembly GCF_003660105.1). Classification (NCBI taxonomy): domain Bacteria; kingdom Pseudomonadati; phylum Campylobacterota; class Epsilonproteobacteria; order Campylobacterales; family Arcobacteraceae; genus Aliarcobacter; species Aliarcobacter cryaerophilus. The sequence goes on along the minus strand of NZ_CP032823.1, from coordinate 793,609 downwards.
TAGCAACCATAAAAACAAATAGAGCTAAAACTACAAAATTTAAAATATCTTTCATCCTTTTATCTCCAATATATCTTTATAAATAGCTCCATCTATCTCTTCTAAAGCAACTTTTTCTAAATCATCACTAGATTTTATAATAGTCAAAATTTTTGAATCCCACATATAGTTATCTGCTATTTTTTGTAACTTTTTAGCTAATTTATTTTTACAAACTATATATTTCGCATTAAAATTTGAAGCATAAAGAGCTTCTTTTATTGAGCTTACATATACCAAAAAGTTTAAATTTTCAGAATTAGAGTATTTTAAAAGTTCTTCATTAAAATCAAAAAAAAGCATTGAATTTGCTTTTGTATTTTTTATATCTTCAATACTTAAAACTTTAAAAAAATCTTCAAATGGGATTAAATTATCTCCAATTATCTTCATTTTAAGCCTTTTTGTTATTTAAGCAATCTTTTGAACAAAAAAACTTTCCGCTACTTACAATAGCATCTTTTTGAGAAACAAATGTACTACAAACAGGACACTCTACCATCTCATCAGAGATTAATTTATCATTTTTTTTAACACCATCAACTCTTTTGTTTTTAAAAAATAGCAAATATATAACAAAACCAGCCAAAACAACGGCTATTACTTTTATCAACATCTTTTTCCTTTAATATATAAATAATTTCGTTCACATCTTGAAACAACTTTATAGTTCGATATTTTAGAAGTTTCAATTTCATCTTCTAGCATACTTCCTTTATAAAAAAGATAAGATGTATGTTCCTTTTTTATCTTAGAAGTAATATTTAAAAGTAAATTTGTATTTGTTACAGCTCTACTTGTAATTAAATCGACTTCTAAGTCTTCTAAATCTTCTGCTCTTTTTTGTAAAATTATAAGATTATTCAAACCCAAACTTGCTTTTACAAAGTTTAAAAAAGCAACTCTTTTTACTCTTGGTTCTATTAAATAAGCTTTTACATCTTTTCTTGCAATTGCTAAAATTAAACCTGGGTAACCAGCTCCTGTACCAATATCTGCAAAACTATTAAAATCATCTATGAAGTTAATAGGATAAAGTGAATCTAATATATTTTCATATATATCATCTTTACTTAATCTTCCACTTAGATTATGAACCTTTCCCCACTTTTGCAAAAGTTCAACAAAAACTTCACAATCTTTATAAAAAACATCTTGAAAGTTTAAACTATTTTCTTGTAATAAATTTCTTAAACTCAAAGCATATGTCCCATTTGTTCTTTTTTTGTATTTAAATAGTTTTTATTATGACAATTGGGTTCAACTATTGTTGGAATTCTTTCTACAATCTCTACATCCAAAGTTTCAAGAAATTTCATTTTTGCAGGATTATTTGTAAGAACATTTATTTTTTTTATTCCTAAATCTTTTAAAATATATTCAACAATACTGTATTCTCTCTCATCTTCCCTAAAACCTAAAGCCAAATTTGCCTCAACTGTATTTTTTCCTGCATCTTGTAAACTATAAGCATTTACTTTATTGAGAAGTCCTATATTTCGACCTTCTTGTCTATGATATATTACTAAACCACTATTCTTTGCTATATAAGCAATTGCTAATTCTAATTGTTTTTGACAATCACATTTAATACTTCCAAAAACATCTCCTGTAAGACACTCTGAATGTATTCTCAAGTTCACAATAGCTTGTGGATTAAAATCTTCGCTCATCAAAGCTAAATGCTCTTGATTATTTTGTTTATATGCTTTTATCTTAAAATTTCCGTGTTTCGTAGGAAGGTTTGCTATATTTGATTCGATTATATTCATTTGTATTTAAACCTTAAACTGTTAAAATCCAAAGATTATATCAAAAAGAGGTAAATATTATGTTTAAACGATTTAGAAGATTAAGATTAAATGAAACTTTAAGAAATTTGGTTCAAGAGACAACTATTAGCAAAGATGATTTTATATATCCTCTTTTTGTAAAAGAGGGAAATGGTATTAAAATAGAGATTTCAAGTATGCCTGGTGTTTTTCAAATGAGTATTGATGAAATTTTAAAAGAGTGTGAATATTTGAAAAAAATAGGATTAAACTCTATTATCTTATTTGCCATTCCTGATATTAAAGATTCAGTTGGAAGTGAATGTTTATGTGATGAAAGTATAATCTCAAGAACAATAAAAGCAATTAAAGAAAAATTTCCAAATATGTTTATTGTTACAGATTTATGTTTTTGTGAATATACAGATCATGGACACTGTGGAATTTTAGATCCAAAAACACAAAGTGTACATAATGATAAAACACTTGAAATATCTGCACAACAAGCACTAGTTCATGCACGAGCAGGTGCTGATATGATTGCACCAAGTGGTATGATGGATGGAATTATTTCAACACTTAGAACTGCTTTAGATGAAAATGGATTTAAAGATTTACCAATTATGGCATACTCTACAAAATTTGCTAGTGGATATTATGGACCATTTAGAGATGTAGCTGAATCAACTCCATCTTTTGGAGATAGAAGAACTTATCAAATGAATGTAGCAAATAGACTTGAAGCTATTAGTGAATCTCTTGAAGATGAAAAAGAAGGTGCTGATATTTTAATGGTAAAACCAGCCTTATCATTTTTGGATATCGTAAGAGATATTAGAAATGAGACAAAACTTCCTTTATGTGTTTACAATGTAAGTGGTGAATATGCAATATTAAAACATGCAGGACTTGCTGGACTTATTGATTATGAAAGAGTTATGATTGAAACTATGATTGCTTTTAAAAGAGCTGGTGCAAATATTATAATATCTTATCATGCAAAAGAAGTTTGCGAAATATTAAATAGAAATAAGTAGTCATTTTTTAAATCGTATGTTAAATCATACGGTTTATAGTTTATATAAAGAGGAACTAAAAGCAATAAAAAAGCTTACCTTGACCTACTTAAATAGAGTAAGACAAGATAAGCTCTTGGTGGGTTGGGTGTTTAAAAAACTCAATGAGCTGGCAGCGACCTACGTTTCCACAAGGGGACCCTGCAGTATTATCGGCGATGAAGTGCTTGACTACCAGGTTCGGAATGGGGCTGGGTATTTCCACTTCTCTTTGACCACCAGCAAATTTGAGTGATAAAAGCTTGTAATAAACTCTTAACACTCAAATTGTGATTTGAGAAATTTAATGCTAAAGTCTTTATAGCTAAAAAAGCTAATTTCATATTTGTATAACTATATATAATCAACACAAATTAAACATAAGTAAATATGCTTAATAAGATAGTAAACCAAAGAAAATTGTTAAAAATAAGCCAAACGTTCTATTAGTACTGGTCAGCTAAAGGGCTTACACCCATTACACACCCAGCCTATCAACCAGCTAGTCTTGCTGGGAACTTCAGGGAAAGTTCATCTTAGAGTTGGCTTCGAGCTTAGATGCTTTCAGCTCTTATCACATCCCAACGTGGCTACCCAACGATGCTCTTGGCAGAACAATTGGTACACCAGTGGTTGGTTCATCCCGGTCCTCTCGTACTAGGGACAAATCTCTTCAACTTTCCTACGCCCACGGAAGATAGGGACCGAACTGTCTCACGACGTTCTGAACCCAGCTCGCGTACCGCTTTAAATGGCGAACAGCCATACCCTTGGGACCGACTACAGCCCCAGGATGCGATGAGCCGACATCGAGGTGCCAAACCTCCCCGTCGATGTGAGCTCTTGGGGGAGATCAGCCTGTTATCCCCGGCGTACCTTTTATCCTTTGAGCGATGGCCCTTCCACGCAGAACCACCGGATCACTATGACCGACTTTCGTCTCTGTTCGACTTGTAGGTCTCACAGTCAAGCTAGTTTATGCCATTATACTCAACAAGCGATTTCCAACCGCTTTGAACTAACCTTTGTAAGCCTCCGTTACTATTTAGGAGGCGACCGCCCCAGTCAAACTACCCACCAGACATTGTCCTGAATGAGGATAACTCATCGCAGTTAGTAACTCAAATATTCAAGGGTGGTATCTCAAGGATGGCTCCGACTCTACTTGCGTCTAGTCATCATAGCCTCCCACCTATCCTGCACATGAATATCCAAGCTACAGTGTCAAGCTGTAGTAAAGGTGCACGGGGTCTTTCCGTCTTTCCGCGGGTAGGAGGAATTTTCACCTCCACTACAATTTCACTGGATCCCTCTTTGAGACAGCTCCCATCTCGTTACGCCATTCATGCAGGTCAGTATTTAACTGACAAGGAATTTCGCTACCTTAGGACCGTTATAGTTACGGCCGCCGTTTACTCGGGCTTCAATCAAATGCTTCGCTTGCGCTGACATCATCAGTTAACCTTCGAGCACCGGGCAGGCGTCACACCTTATACATCCACTTACGTGTTAGCAAAGTGCTGTGTTTTTGGTAAACAGTCGGGAGGGACTCTTTGTTGCAACCTCTCTAGCTTTTTGGAGCAAGTCCATATACCAAAGTAGGCACACCTTATACCGAAGATACGGTGCTATTTTGCAGAGTTCCTTAAAGAGGGTTCTTCCACGCGCCTTAGAATACTCATCCCACCCACCTGTGTCGGTTTACGGTACGGGCAACATATAATAAACTTAGTGGCTTTTCTTGGCACGACAGTATCATCGATTCTCCATCTCCTCCGAAGAGTGTCAAGAGCCTGTAAGATCTCGGTCTAACGTTAAGCGGATTTGCCTACTTAACAACCTACGTCCTTCGACCCACTATTCCATCAGTGAGCTCGATTAACTCTATGCGTCCCCACATCGCGCTTATATGTTGGTATTGGAATATTAACCAATTTGCCATCGTCTACACTTTTCAGTCTCGACTTAGGACCCGACTAACCCTACGATGACGAGCATCGCGTAGGAAACCTTGGGTTTTCGGCGTTAAGGATTCTCACCTTAATTATCGCTACTCATGCCTGCATGCTCACTTCTATCCGCTCCAGCACTCCTTACCGGTATACCTTCAACGCTGAATAGAACGCTCTCCTACCACTCGAATAAATTCGAATCTAAAGCTTCGGTGTACATCTTAGCCCCGTTATATTTTCCGCGCAGAATCACTAGACCAGTGAGCTGTTACGCTTTCTTTAAAGGATGGCTGCTTCTAAGCCAACCTCCTGGTTGTCACAGTAACTCCACATCGTTTTCCACTTAGATGTAACTTAGGGACCTTAGCTGTTAGTCTGGGTTGTTCCCCTCTCGACGACGGATTTTATCACCCACCGCCTGACTCCTGTGATTCCACATATAGTATTCATAGTTTGATAGGGTTTGGTACCGCGGTAAGCAGCCCTAGCCCATTCAGTGCTTTACCCCTATATGCTACAACACAAGGCTATACCTAAATATATTTCGGAGAGAACCAGCTATCACGAAGTTTGATTGGCCTTTCACCCCTATCCACAAGTCATCCCGAGACTTTTCAACGTCAATGGGTTCGGTCCTCCACTGGCTCTTACACCAGCTTCAACCTGCTCATGGATAGATCACTTCGTTTCGGGTCTGCAGCATCTGACTATGTCGCCCTATTAAGACTCGCTTTCGCTACGGCTTCGCACTTGGCTTAACCTTGCCAGACACCACAACTCGCAGGCTCATTATGCAAAAGGCAGTCCATCACCCTGATAAATCATAGGGCTCTGAATGATTGTAAGCTAATGGTTTCAGGTTCTATTTCACTCTGCTCGCTGCAGTACTTTTCACCTTTCCCTCACGGTACTTGTTCACTATCGATCTGTAAGTAGTATTTAGGATTGGAGGGTGGTCCCCCCAGCTTCAGTCAAAATATCACGTGTTCCGACCTACTCAGGATACTATTAGTATTATTGAGAATTTTAATTACAGGAGTATCACCTTCTATGCTCTAGTTTTCCAACTAATTCATCTATTCTCTTTAATTACACATTATAGTCCTACAACCCCCAATGCAAGCATTGGGTTTGTCCTAATCCCAGTTCGCTCGCCGCTACTATGGGAATCTCATTTGATTTCTCTTCCTCTGGCTACTGAGATGTTTCACTTCACCAGGTTCGCTCCCCGTAGGGTAACATAGTTCTCACTATGCTGGGTTGCCCCATTCGGAAATCCTCGGATCAAAGCTCTTTGGCAACTCCCCGAGGCTTATCGCAGCCTAATACGTCCTTCATCGCCTCTTACAGTCAAGGCATCCACCATTAGCCCTTAATAGCTTATTATTAAATCTAAATAAATTTAGATCTACTTTTTTTGCCTAGAGTAATTAATTAAAATTACTCTAAATTTGATAATATTCTTTGGCTACTATCTTATTAAACATATAGTTTAACAATATAGTTGTGTTATCTATAGTTTTTAATATCTCTATTAAATTTTAGATATGAAATTTTTTATTTAAAATTAAATATTTCTATTTAACTTTACGAAAAAATTTTAAAGACTTTAACATTATATTTTTAAATATCATACTACTTTAAATAACTAAAGTTATTCAACGTAACGTTTCTGATTAAAACCAGATATAAACTCTTATTTATTTAAAAGCTTATATCTAATCTCTTATTCTTTATATACATATGGTGGAGAATAGCGGGATCGAACCGCTGACCTCCTGCGTGCAAAGCAGGCGCTCTCCCAGCTGAGCTAATTCCCCATAATGGTGGGCCTATCAGGACTTGAACCTGAGACCTCACGATTATCAGTCGAGCGCTCTAGCCAGCTGAGCTATAGGCCCATATTTACCTATAAATTATCTGTTGTTCTTCCAAATAATCTTTACAAACTAAATATATGTTGTTAAAAGTAGTTTTTTTCTTTTTTATTTATATTAAGAAACAAATCTTAATACTTTTTCTTTGAAAGGAGGTGATCCAACCGCAGGTTCTCCTACGGTTACCTTGTTACGACTTCACCCCAGTCGCCAAATCCACTGTGGAAGGTAGCTATTTTAGCATCCCCGCTTCGAATGAGTTCGACTCCCATGGTGTGACGGGCGGTGAGTACAAGACCCGGGAACGTATTCACCGTAGCATAGCTGATCTACGATTACTAGCGATTCCAACTTCATGTAGTCGAGTTGCAGACTACAATCCGAACTGGGAGATATTTTATAAGATTTGCTCCACGTCACCGTATTGCGGCTCTTTGTATATCCCATTGTAGCACGTGTGTAGCCCTGGACGTAAGGGCCATGATGACTTGACGTCGTCCTCACCTTCCTCCTACTTGCGTAGGCAGTCTGTTTAGAGTTCTCAGCCGAACTGTTAGCAACTAAACACGAGGGTTGCGCTCGTTGCGGGACTTAACCCAACATCTCACGACACGAGCTGACGACAGCCGTGCAGCACCTGTATATAAGTTTCTGCAAGCAGACACCAATCTATCTCTAGAAAGTTCTTACTATGTCAAGTCCAGGTAAGGTTCTTCGTGTATCGTCGAATTAAACCACATGCTCCACCGCTTGTGCGGGTCCCCGTCTATTCCTTTGAGTTTTAATCTTGCGACCGTACTCCCCAGGCGGTACACTTAATGTGTTAACTGCATTACTGCAAGATCAAGTCTCACAACAACTAGTGTACATCGTTTAGGGCGTGGACTACCAGGGTATCTAATCCTGTTTGCTCCCCACGCTTTCGCATCTCAGCGTCAATAATGTTCCAGTAGATCGCCTTCGCAATCGGTATTCCTTCTGATCTCTACGGATTTTACCCCTACACCAGAAATTCCATCTACCTCTCCCACATTCTAGATTAACAGTTTTCAAAGCAGTTCTATAGTTAAGCTATAGGATTTCACTTCAAACTTATCAATCCGCCTACATGCTCTTTACGCCCAGTGATTCCGAGTAACGCTTGCACCCCCCGTATTACCGCGGCTGCTGGCACGGAGTTAGCCGGTGCTTATTCATATAATACCGTCATTATCTTCTCATATAAAAGGAGTTTACGCACCGAAATGTGTCATCCTCCACGCGGCGTTGCTGCATCAGACTTTCGTCCATTGTGCAATATTCCCCACTGCTGCCTCCCGTAGGAGTCTGGACCGTGTCTCAGTTCCAGTGTGACTGATCATCCTCTCAAACCAGTTATGTGTCATTGTCTTGGTAGGCCATTACCCCACCAACTAACTGATACAATACAGGCTAATCTCTTACCAATAAATCTTTCCCTTATTAACTTAAGTTAACAAGGAGTATAAGGTATTAGCAATCGTTTCCAATTGTTATCCCTTAGTAAGAGGCATATTACCTATACATTACTCACCCGTGCGCCACTTAGCTGACAATTATAGCAAGCTATAATCCGTTCTCGTTCGACTTGCATGTGTTAAGCACGCCGCCAGCGTTCACTCTGAGCCAGGATCAAACTCTCCATAAATTTTTGATTAAATCTTACTCTAATCTTTATGTAGTGTTGAAACTGACATTTTTGTTTTTAATTACTTAATTACAAAATTATCACTCAAATTTATAGACAAGTAATAAATATTTTACTATTTATATCTTGTTTCATTTTTTTTACTTTTAACAATCATTATATTTAGTTTACAAAGATTACTTCTTAAACTTCATATCTATTTTAAAGAACTCTAATTTTAAACCCTTCGGTCAAATTGGACGGGAATTATAGTGCCTTTTTTTCCTTTTGTCAAGAGATTACTCTTAAAGTTTGGTTAAATTTTGAAATTTGTCACTTTTTTTGAGTTTTGTACAATTATGTAACGAGTAAATATATTAATCTTTTGTACAAATTTGACAATTGGTTGCTGACACGGAATTTTCTTATAACTTAAGTAAGTTTATTTATAATATTTAATCAAAAAACTATTGAGCTGGTTTGCAAACATTTGCGCATCTTTTTGTGAAAATGGTTTTGGTCCGCCTGTAATCTCACCACTCTCACGGATACTCTCCATTAGATTTCGCATCGCTAAGTATTGTTTGATATTATCAACACTATAAAGTTCACCTCGGTGATCAATTGCATGTGCATTTTTTTCTATCACCCTATCTGCTAGTGGTATATCAGCAGTAATAACCAAATCGCCCTCTTCTAACATCTCTACTATTTTATTGTCTGCTTCATCTGCTAAAGTATCTACGATGATGTACTTGACGTGACAAGACTCGCCTATATTTATCTTTTTGTTTGCTATTACATATGTTTTAATCTGTAATCTCTCTATTGAGCGTAGTAATATTGGCTTGAGCAAATTTGGAAAAGCATCACCATCGACATAAAGAGTAATCATCCATCAGCTCCATTTTTGATAGTATTTTAGTTTAAAGTTACTAGAAAATGACTTATAATATGCTAATTGATGGAAAATTATTTGTAAAATTTATTCCTCTTATGTATCTTTTATATATTAAAAAATATATGAAACAAAATAATTTGTTTAAAATTCATACTTTAGAATCACTATTAAATCAACATTCTTGATGTCATTCCAATATTTAAAATATATAAAAAGTAATCATGAGAAAAAACTCATATTTTTAGATAGTCAAAATTATAACTTTGCACAAATCTAACACAAGGCATCGTTAAATGCCTAAGCTATCGGTATATACAATTATTTAACGATTTTAAGATAAAATTCCACAATTTTTAATTATACAATAGGAGTTGTAATATAAATGAGTTCATCTATTTTTAGAGAATATGATATTAGAGGGATATTTCAAAAGGAATTAAACGAAGATATTGTAAAAAAAATTGGGTTTTATTTAGCAAAGGCACTATTAAAAAGAGTTCCAAATGCTTCTTTTTTGGCTGTTGGTTATGATGCAAGACTTCATTCACCAACTTTAAAAGGTTGGTTAAGTTCAGGAATAAACAAAGCTGGTTTAAAAGTTTTGGATATGGGATTAGTTCCAACTCCTGCAAACTACTTTGCTAATTTTAATGAAATAGATGGATACAAATGTGATGGTTCTATTATGATTACAGGTTCACATAATCCACCTGAATATAATGGTTTTAAAATAACATTAAATAAAGAGCCATTTTTTGGAGAAGATATTTATTCTTTAGGAAGAGATATTTTAGCGGATAATTCAAATATTGATGATAATGAAGCTGTTATAAAAATTGATTCAAAAAATAGATATATTGATTATATAGTTGAAAGCTTCAAACATTTAAAACTTGAAAATAAAAAGTTTATTTTTGATTGTGGTAACGGTGTTGCTGGTGTTGTTTTAGGTGAGATTTTAACAAAACTAAATATTAAAAATAAAATTTTATTTGAAGAGCCAGATGGAAATTTTCCAAATCATCACCCAGATCCAAGTGATGAGCATACTTTAGAAGATATCAAAAAAGAGTTAGCAAGTGGAGAGTTTGATTTTGGTTTTGCTTACGATGGAGATGCAGATAGAATTGCCCTACTTTCAAAAAAATATAACTTCAAAGGTGATATATTAGCGATATTCTTCTCTAAACATATGAAAAACCCAACAGTTATTGGTGAAGTTAAATGTTCACAAGTTATGTATGACACTATAAACTCTTATGGTAAAGCTATTATGTATAAAACAGGACATTCAAACTTGAAAGTTAAAATTAAAGAGATGAATGCAGATTTTGCTGCTGAAGTATCAGGGCATCTATTCTTTAATGATAGATATTTTGGATACGATGATGCTATTTATGCTACTTTTAGAGCTTTAGAGTTAATCGATGCTGGTTTTGATTTTGATAAAGAGTATGAAGCCTTACCACAAGTATATTCAACTCCTGAGATAAATATAACTGTAACAGAAGATACAAAATTTAAAATCATTGAAGAATTAAAAGTTGCTTTACAAAATCCACCTTCAGATTTTCCAAAAATCAAGGATATTATAACTGTTGATGGTGTAAGAGTTATTTTTGAAAAAGGTTGGGGACTTGTACGTGCTAGTAACACAACTCCAAAATTAGTAACAAGATTTGAAGCTGATAATCAAGAAAATGCAAAAGTATATGAAGATGCATTAATAAATCTATTTAATAAATTACAAGGAAAATAATATGAGCAATACAAACAATCCAATCAAAAAATGTCTGTTTCCAGCTGCTGGATATGGTACAAGATTTTTACCTGCAACAAAAGCAACACCAAAAGAGATGTTACCTGTTTTAACAAAACCACTTATTCAATACGGAGTTGAAGAAGCACTTGCTGCTGGTATTGAGAATATGTCTATTGTAACAGGAAGAGGGAAAAGAGCTATTGAAGACCACTTTGATATATCTTATGAGCTTGAGCATCAAATCAAAGGGACTAGCAAAGAACACTATTTAACAGAGATTAGAAGTGTTATTACAAAGTGTACTTTTTCATACACAAGACAAATAGAGATGAAAGGTTTAGGTCACGCAATATTATGTGGTGAAAACTTAATTGGAAATCAACCATTTGCTGTGCTTCTAGCAGATGACTTATGTGATGCACCTGATAAAGGTGTTTTATCTCAAATGGTTGAGCTATATAAAAAATATAACTGCTCAATTGTTGCTATTGAAGAGATACCAAAAGAAGATACAAATAAATATGGAGTAATTGCTGGAAATGAGATAGAACCAGGAATTTTCATGGTAAAAGACATGGTTGAAAAACCTGAACCAGAAGTTGCTCCTTCAAATTTAGCGATTATTGGAAGATATATTTTAACTCCAGATATTTTTGACATTATTAGAGAGACAAAACCAGGTAAAGGTGGAGAAATTCAGATAACTGATGCACTTTTAACTCAAGCAAAAAATGGTATGGTTTTAGCTTATAAATTTAAAGGTGAAAGATTTGACTGTGGAAGTATCGATGGATTTGTAAAAGCTACAAACTACTTTTATGATAAATCAATAAAAAATGTGAAAAAAGAAGAAAAAAAAGATAACGGGAAAAAGTAGTGAAAAATAATCTATATTATCCAAAAGTATCTCTAAGCGATGAAGATATTTTCTTAGAGATAAAAAAAGAGCGTGAAGAGATAGGTTACTACTCTTTGCCTCATAGTGATATAACAAATCTAAAAAAAGAGTTAGATTCTCTTGATTTTCAACAAAAAAATATTGCTATAATTGGAATTGGTGGAAGTACTTTAGGAACTTATGCAATATACAACTTCTTAAAATATCATAAACAAAAAAATAAATCTTTAAAAAAAGAGATTTTTTTCTTTGAAAGTACAGACCCTGTAAACTTAAATGGAACAATCTCTCAGTTTAATTTAGAAGATACTTTGTTTATAGTTATTTCAAAATCAGGTACAACTATTGAAACAATTTCTATTTTTAAATATTTAAGTTCAATTATAAAAATGGATAAATCAAATCTTTTAGTAATAACTGAAAATGATAGCAAACTAAATAGTTTTGCAAAAGTAAATGATATAAAAACTTTTGATATTCCAAAAAATGTTGGTGGAAGATTTTCTGTTTTATCAAATGTTGGATTAGTTCCTTTATATTTAGCTGGTTTTGATATTGATGAGCTTTTAAATGGAGCTAGAAGAATATCTACATCATTTTTTGAACAGTATGAACTTTTTACTCATTTAATAAAAAAAGCTAGAACTTACTATGAATACAAAGATATTTACAATATAAATGCAGTTTTTTCATACTCTCAACTTTTAGAAGGTTTTAATAAGTGGTATATACAACTTTGGGGAGAGAGCCTTGGAAAAATTGATGCAAATAACACAAACCAAGGTTTAACTCCAATTGGACTTTTAGGACCAGTTGATCAACACTCATTTTTACAGCTTATTGTAGAAGGGAAAAGAGATAAAACTGTAACATTTATAAAAATTAAAGATTTTAAAGATGATACAAAAATTGCTCCTATTAGTTTAAGTGGATTAGAAGAGCTTGATTATATAAATAATCTTGATTTTAAAGAGTTAATAAATCTTCAAGCAGATGCTACAATAGCATCAGTAAAAGAGTATAAAAAAGATATTCCTATTGATTTAATAGAAATAGAAGAGATAAGTGAATACGAAATAGGAAAACTTCTATTTTACTACGAACTTTTAACTTCAATTGTAGGAAAATTACTAAGAATAAACACTTATGACCAACCAGGTGTTGAAGGTGGAAAAATTATATTAAAAGAGATGTTAAAAAGCAAAAATTAAAAAATGGAACATATATTTTCTAGCCTCATTCCTATTTTTTCACTAATTATGATTGGGTACTTATTTAAAAAAATAAGTTTCCCTTCACCTGATTTTTGGCCAATGGCTGATAAACTAACATACTATATTTTGATGCCTGCATTATTAATTTTTACTTTATCTAAAGCTAAAATTGACTCAAATAGCATATCTTTTATAGCTGTTTGCCTTCTTGCAATATTTATCACTATGATAATTTTGATGATATTTAATAAATTAAGCCCTACACAAAACAGCTCTTTTACTTCAATAGTTCAAGGTGGAATAAGATTTAATACTTATGTATTTTTGGCTCTTAGTGGCTCTATTTTTGAAGATAAAGGTTTAGTATTAGCTGCAATTATTATAACTTTTGCAATACCTTTTTTAAATATTTTATCTATTTCTATATTTGCTTTGTACTCAAATAATAATAAAATTGATTTTATATATTTATTTAAATCTATTGTAAAAAATCCTTTAATAATTTCTTGTGTTTTAGGAGCTTTAATAAACTTTTCTGAAATAAAAATACCAATTAGCATAGAGAATCTACTAAAAATCTTAAGTAGTGCTGCTCTTCCATTAGGTCTAATATCTATTGGTTATACATTAGTTTTAAAAGAGATAAAAAGTGCAAAAAAAGATTTAACTGTTACTATGATTGCAAAGTTTATAGTTTTACCACTTATCATGTATATCTTAGCAATTTCTTTTTCACTAGATAATTTAATGATTGCTATATTAGTTCTATTTGCTATTATGCCAACTGCTCCTAGTGCATTTATTTTAGCACGTCAATTAGGTGGTGATTTATCTTTAATGACATCAATAATAACTGTACAAACAATAGTTGCTGCGCTATTTTTAATAATTTTCTTACAATATTTTAATTAAGCTTTTATACATTTTTTTGTGTAAAGCTAAGTTAATTTACTATTAACCTATAAACACTAAAATCCACTCCTAATTTAATAAAATTTAAAAGGATTTAAAATGAAAAAAAGTTTTGTAAGTTTATTTTTATCAGCTTCACTATTAGCTGGAATTTCACAAGCAAATGAAGAGACAAATTCAAATGTATATGATGCACAAAGAATTGCAGATATTTTTTATACATTAAATTATGACAAAAATAACCCAAAAGGAAAAGTAAATCATGCGGTTGGTTTTTGTGGAGATGGTTCTTTTATTCCATCAAAAGATATTACATCTAAATTAGATATTCCATTTTTAAATCAAAAAAATATAGATGCACAAGTTAGATACTCTTTGGGTGGAGCTTTAAAAACAGATAAAAGCAAACCAAGAGGACTTGCTATTAAACTTAATGGTGAAAATGAAGCTTGGACAATGGTTATGTTAAATACAGAGATTAACTTTGCAAAAAATCCACAAGAGTTTGGACAATTTTTTGAAATGAACATTCCTGTAAATGGAAAAGTTGATAAAGAAAATATTGCTAAACTTATGAAAGAAGTAGATTCTTATCGTAATTTTATTGACTACAACAGCAAAAGAGGAATAACTCCTAGTGTTTCAAATATTGAGTTTTACAGTATTCATACATTTATGTTTAAAGATAAAAAAAGTGGAGATATGATTCCTGCTAGATGGAAATTTGTTCCTGTTGATGGGATAAAATATCTTACAAAAGAGGAATTAGAGAAAAAAGGTGATAAATTTTTAGAAGATGATTTTAGTAAATATGTTAAAAATAAACCTGTATCTTATAAAATGTATTTAGTTTATGCAAATAAAAATGATGTAACAAATGATACAACAGCTTTATGGAGTGGAGAACATAAAGAGGAGCTTGTAGGAACACTAAATGTTTCGCAATATAGCGGAAATACATGTAATTCAGATGTTTATTTTCCATCAGAAATTCCAACAGGTGTAGGTGCTCCAAATGATCCACTGTTTGATATTAGAAATCAAGCTTATGCTATTACATTTGGAAAAAGACAATAAAAGATTAAAGAATTTTTAAGTATAAAAAAGAGTTTAAGACTCTTTTTTTATACTTTGAATAAATTGAATAAGAAATACTAAAAATATTGAAAGAATAAATCCAGTTATAAAAGCAACTGTTACAATTAAAGCTTTTTTAGGTTTATTAATAGCTTCTTCTGATATTTTAATATCTCCAATTTCTTTTGTCATAATTTTATTTTTATAAAATGAAGTATCATTTTCATGCTTTGTTATAATAAAATTTTTAACATCTTCTAAAATAGTTTTTATTCTTGCTTTATCTTCATTTGAATATTTTATTTCAAGAATAGAAGTTGTTCCTTTAGCAATAGTTGAATTAACTTTAAACTCTATTCCTAAAATATAAGATAAATTCTGAGGAGTTTCTATAATTCTATTTCCAAAATTTTCACTTTGTATTTCTCCTATTTGAACACTTAAATTTCCTTCATAAACTGGTGTTGGATTTTTTAGTAAAACATAAATAAAAGCGATTAAAGTTATTGTAAAAGTAAAAATAATTATAAAAAATCTTTTTTTCCAAATAGTTTCAAATAATTCCCTTAAATCTATCTCATCTTCATTTAAAATTTTGTTTTCTTGCATTTTTTGATTCCTTTTAGTTTTTAAGCTTGTGATTGTATCAAAACCATCTTTAAGAGGTCCATTCAACTGGAACATTAATTCAATCTATGATCAAATTCTGGAACTATCTCTTTTAATTTTGATATTTTATCTTCACAAATAAGTAACTCTTCTTCACTTTTTTTCATACCCTATTGGATTTTTACTTTGCCAATTCCAGCTAGATTTACACATATCATCTAAACTATGTTTTGCTTCCCAATTTAAAATCTCTTTTGCTTTTTGTGGATTTGAGTAGCAAATTGCAATATCCCCTGCTCTTCTATTTACTAGTTTATAAGGTATTTTTTCTCCACTTGCTTTTTCAAAAGCTTTTATAATATCTAAAACACTATATCCAGTTCCTGTTCCAATATTTAAAATAAGTGGAAATGAGACTTTAGTCTCATCTTTTTTATTTACAGGGAATAAAGTTCCTGTTCCAAAAAGATACTCTATAGCTTTTACATGAGCGTTTGCCAAATCAACTACATGGATATAATCCCTTACTCCTGTACCATCTTTTGTTTCATAATCACTTCCAAATACACTTAGCTCTTTTAATTTACCAACAGCAACTTGAGAGATATATGGCATAAGATTATTTGGAATACCGTTTGGATTTTCCCTTATAAGTCCACTTTCCTCTGCACCTACTGGATTAAAATATCTTAAAATAGCAATTTTAAAGCTATTATCACTTATATATAAATCCTCTAATATTCTTTCAATCATATATTTACTAGTTCCATATGGATTTGTAGTAGCTCCAATAGGAAAGCTCTCATCTATTGGACAAGTTTCTGGGTTTCCATAAACAGTAGCACTTGAAGAGAAAACTATTTTTTTACAGTTAAACTCACGCATAACTTCTAAAAGTTTAATAGTCCCTACAACATTGTTATCATAATACTTCAAAGGTTTTGCAACACTCTCTCCTACAGCTTTGAGTCCAGCAAAGTGAATAACAGAATCTATGGTATATTTTTTAAAAACTTTTCTCAAAGCTTTTTTATCTCTTATATCACCTTTTACAAATTTTACTTTTGAGCCAATTATTTTTTTAACTCTTTTTAGAGCCTCTTTTGATGAGTTTGAAAAATTGTCATAAACTACAAAATCAAAATTTGCTTTTTTTAGTTCTACTAAAGTATGAGTTCCAATATAACCTGCTCCGCCTGTTATTAGTATCATTTTTTTCCTTTTTTATATTATTTTGTTAAAATTTTTAAACTCTTCTTTATCTGTCTCTTTTGTCATACTTTCTTTCAGTTTTTCATATACTTTATTATTTTCTCTTTTTCCTACACTTAAAACTAATATAACTATTTGTTCTTCTTTTACTTCACATGCTAGCCTAAAACCAGAGCTTCTTAGCTTTATTTTATATATATTTTTATATCCACTTAATTTATTTTTTACTATTCTTGGATTATGTACAATTTTTTCTAATTTTTTTTTAAATTGTAGTTTAATAGCTGAATCAAGACTATTCCACTCTTTATATGAAATTGGAGTAAATTTTATTTTATAAATCATTTAAAGAGACCTCTATTAGCTCATCTTCTTTATAGCTTAATCTCTCTTCTAGCTCTTTTATTAAATAATAATCATCTATAATATCCATCATCTTTTCATATAAAGAACTTGGTACTAGATATGCACTAGTTATATTGTGATTTAAAATTGCTACTGCTTCATCTCCTGTATCTTTTAGTAGTTGTGAAGGTGATTTTTTAAGTTCTGTTATACTTGCTGTATATTTTGACAAGATTGGTTGCATTTAAGACTCCTTTTAAAATATCAAATATTGTACTATATTTAATACTTTATAGTCAAACCCTATCGCTTTTATAATCCTTTTTTACCTAAAACTACCAAAATAGTTTTAAAAATAATTTTAATATCCAACCAAAGGCTATAGTGTTTTATATAGTACAAATCATACATTAGTTTTTGTTTTGCATCTTCAACACCAGCTCCATATGGATACATAACTTGAGCCCAACCTGTAATTCCAGGGCGAATAAGATGTCGCTCATTGTAGTATGGAATCTCTTTTTCAAACTGTTCTATCCAAAATTTTCGCTCAGGTCTTGGACCAATTAGGTGCATATCTCCTTTTAATACATTTAGCATTTGAGGAAGTTCATCTATTCTTGTTTTTCTCATAATCTCACCCCAAGGAAAAACTCTAGGGTCGTTTTCGCATGCAAATTTAGCTCCGCTAATTTCTGCATCTAGTCTCATACTTCTATATTTGATACACTTAAACTCTTTGTTGTTTATTCCAACTCTTTCTTGCTTAAACATACTAGTTCCTGGGGATTCTTTTTTGATTCTTCTTCTTGAATAAGCCATTATAGGAAAAGTAAGAACATACAAACAAAAAATTCCTAAAAAATCAATAAATCTTTTCATAAAGTACTCAAAAATATTAAAAGGCTTGATATTTTGAAGGTAGTTTAAATCTGTGTGATCTTCTGGGATATAGCATTTGTGTAGATATTTTTCCATAAATTGCTCTATAGTGATGAGTTTGATATTTCTTTCAAATTGTAGGTTTGTAAGGTATTTTATAACTTCATTTGGTACAGTGTATCTTGTGTTTAGCACAATAATTTCAACTGCTGTTTTATCCAGCAAACACTTCAACTCTTCAAGAACTTCAAAAGGGTCTCGCTCTGAGTATTTGATAATAAACTGATTTTTAAACTTTTTATTAAGTCTTGTTTTTTCAAACTGCGTGAACTTGTATTTTCTACCTAAAACTATCATCTTCTCTTCCCTATAAAATAAAGCTAGATTTTAGCTAAGATTATATAAATATATCTTTTTAATTTAAAAATTTAATAATAGAAATAAGATAATACTTTTCATATTATTTCTTCTTCTATAATTTTAAAATATTTATTAATTACAATTTTCTCATCAAATTCTTTTATCATCTTTTTCCTCCCTGCTTGACCCATTCTTTTTCTTTCATCATTGCTCAGATTTAACATTAGTTCCATCTTAACAGCTAAATCTATGGAATCTTTAACATTACATAAAAATCCATTTACTCCATTTTCTATAAGTTCTTTACATCCTGGTACATTAGTAGCTATTAATGCTTTAGACATAGATGCTGACTCCATAAGTGACATACTTATTCCTTCTCTATAAGAAGGCAATACAATACAATCACTTCTTGAAATAAAACTTTTCACATCATCAGTAGAACCATAGAATACAATATTACAATCTTTTTGCCAAGCTATCATTTGTTCTTTTGATATAGCTCTAGGATTATCCACATCCAAATAACCAACTAATCCAAATTCTGCATCTGGGTACTTCTCTTTTAGCATATTAGCTGCTTCTACATATTCCTTAATACCTTTATCAAATAGCATTCTTGCTATAAGTAAAAATTTTATTGATACTCTTTTATCTTTAAAGTTTTGATCATCAAAAAAATCCGTGTTAACACCTTCACCTGGTAAGACCATAACTTTTTTGCTATTTACTAGATTATTTTCAATAAATTCTTTTTTATCATCATGATTTATAAATAGCACTCTTCTCGAAAACTGGAAAGAAAACTTATAGAGTACTTTTCCTATTTTAGAGACTATTGTATCGTTTATAAATATATACCCAAGTCCAGTTACCACAGCTATAGATTTTACCATAGCTAATTTTGCTGCTATAGTGCCATATATATTTGGTTTTATAGTGTAGTGAATAATTAAATCAGGATTAAGCTTTTTATACATATTTTTGAGTTTAAATAATAATTTTAAATCTTTCAAAGGATTTATCCCTTTATTGTCCATATCGATATTTTGATAAGAACATCCCAATAGTTTAATCTCTTCAACGTGTTTATCATAAGGAGCAATTATTGTAATCTTATAACCTTTAGATATAAGTTCTTTCATTAGTCCTAATCTAAACTTTATCATACTCCATGAACTATTTGAAACTAAAATTATTTTTTTCATTGCATTCTTCCTTATTTTATAATCGATTTTGCTAGATAAACTAAAAATCCAATAAAAAATTTAAATGATTTTTGATAAAAAGTTTCTCTAATCATATAGCCACAAATTTCGTAATATGCTAATTTATTCCCTCTAGCTTGATTTGTATGAATTCTATATAAAGTTAATTTTTCTTGCATATTGTAAAATTTTATCTTTTTATCTCTCATTAATCTTAACCACAAATCATAATCTTCACTTACTTTCCCATTCATATATCCTCCAACTTTTAAAATCGTTGATTTTTTATATATTATTGTTGGATGTGCCAATGGATTAGTATAAAATATCTTTTTTCTAATATCTATATTGTCTTCAGGATACTTTTTTTCTCCTATAAATTTTCCATATTCATCAATAAGTTCAACATTTGATCCTACTACATCAAAATTGTTATCTTCAATAAATTTAAATTGTTTTTCGATTCTAGTTGGTTCTGCAATATCATCTGCATCTATTCTTACTACATATTTACTATTTGATTTCATTAATCCATAATTTAAATTATAAGATAATTGGCATATGTTGGTTTGGAAAATCTTTATTCTATTATCATTAAAATCTTCTAAAATCTTTATCGTTGAATCATTAGTACAATTGACAATAACGAGAATCTCAAAATCTTTATATGTTTGTAACAATAGACTATTTATTGTTTCTTTAATATAAGATTCTCCATTGTAAACACAAATTAAAACTGAAATCACATTAAACTCCTTTATATAAGCTAAATTAATTATCTAAATTCTAAATAGATATCACAATATTCATATTAAAATATATAAGTACTATTACTGCACATAGTATAAAAAAAGGCACTAAATACAATAAATTATTATAGTACTTATATTTATGATTTTTCAGAATATATATTGACAGAAGCAAATAAATCGGCAGAAAAGGAAATAGATACCTTGGCATAATAAAAAAAGATTGGCTAACCATCAATAATGAAAAAATTTGAAAATAAAAAATTAATTTAAATTTGTATGTTATGTGAGTAGTCAAAATTCCATAAATATTTATGACATATGTTAATAATAGTACCCATCCTAGAAAATAATATCCAATTCCCAAAAGAAAAATACCATCAGTTGAAGTTACAAAAGCAGGTCTGAGACTTAAGGACACTATATTACCGATAATTTTATATAAAAAATAAAATATACCTTGTGCATCTTGTAAGATCTGAGATGAATGTTCAAATGAATTATTAGTAGAATCCAAATTCCTTTCAATTAAAGGGAAATCACTAAATTGAAATATAAAAAGTTGAACTACATATAATAATATGAAAGCAATCCATATCCCTATCTTAAAATTATTCTTGAAGATTATACTAAATATATAAAAGCCTAGCAAAATAGCCCCATAAGCATCTCTAATAAAAAATACAATTGTTGATAAGAATAAAATAGTTATTAGTTTTTTATCTTTAAAAAAATAATAAAAAAATAATATAATTAAAAATTGCAGCACTATCTCTTTATTTATATAATTAATTACTAATAAATTGTATGGGTTTAGTAACAATAAAAAAACAACTTTATTTGAATAATTTCCATATAGATTGAAAAATAGTTTATTTAAAAGTATAAAACTTAAATAAATAAACAATAAATTTGGAATCCAATAGTATCCTTCAAAAAAATAATATACATAATATAAACCCAAATAAGTATAATCTAAATCAAATATATTGAAATTATTTGATGCAAATAAATTATTGTATGTTGCAGTTAAAGATAATGCATCACTTACAAATAAGCCTTGTAAAAATGTGTCATTTAAAAATAAATTTTGTATTAATATAATAAAAATAGCAAATATTACATATGATAAGAAAGAAATATTATTTAAATAAAAAAGGTTTCTATTTAATTTCATTCAATTTATCACTCAAATTTTTGCAGATTATTTTCCAGTTTAGATTTGCTTTTACTTCTAAAAGCAAATCTGTAGAAAGTTTTTTATATTTAGAATCATTAGTTAACAAAACATCAATTTTACTTGCCATCTCATCAATATTATAAACAACTAATTCTTCACATAGTTCTTTTACATTCCCTACATCTGTACATAAAAATGGAATCCCTTTGCCCATACTTTCGACTATAACCATTGGAAAAACTTCTAATTTACTAGAGTGTAAAAAAATTGTTGCATCCTCTAAATATTTTTCTGTTTTATCTCTAGAAATATCATACAAAAAATGAACTTCTTTAACTCCATATTCTTTATCATATCCAGATTTCAGCTTCTTTAATTTATTTAAGTAATCTTTTAAAATTGAATTTCCTATAAGAATTAACTTATAATTAGTTTTAGCTTTATAGTAAGCTTCTAATAAGAATTCTTGGTTTTTTAATGGAAAATAGTTAGATATGTTTAAAATATATTTATCTTTTTTTTCTAGAATATCTTCAGCAATAAAATCTTCATTTACACCGTTAGGTAAATAGGAATAACTATTTATTCCATATTTATTAAGGTATGAAGTCTCTACGGTTTTATCATGAAGAAGAAAAATATGATCATATTTTTTTAAATATTTATATAAAGTCCAATAAAAAAACTTTCCTTTTATATATGCCCAAGGATTTTTTGTTCTATAAGCTAAAAGTGAAAAGCCATGAGAATGTAAAAACTTTTTTTTGGCTTTAAGAACATCTAAACTATCTAAAATTAAATCTGTACTCCATGTTTGCACACATTCGTTAATCATAACATCACATTCAAAATTTTTGATAAATTCTTTGTACTGTTCTGTTTCTCCTCTGTAATAATTACCAAATCCACCAAATACTTTAAATTCAATTATATTCACTCCATTATGAGTTAATTCTTTTCGATTTTCAAATCCAGTTGCTACATATACAGCATAATCTATTTTTACTAACTCTTCCGCAATAGCAGTGACAACGCTCGAAACACCAGATTTTATAGGATAATATTGTTCAGTAGTTATAAGAATTTTCATTTTAAATCTTTATCCAAGTATCTGGGATGATATCTTTTACTTGTTTTTGCATCTTTGTATTTTCAAACCATTTTTTAGGTGCAATTACAATTTTCTTTTGATTTTGATTAAGCCATGCTCCCCACCAACTAAAAGAGCTATTAGCTATAATATTATGATTACACAAACTCATTAAATAAATATCCTCATGAGGAAGTCTTGTTTCTTGGCTATCTATATATATAGCATTTTCTATTATTAAATTATTTTTTACCCATTCTATATCATCTGAAAAAATAAAATATACAATATCATTACCTAATTGATTTTTCATTACTTCTATAGCATTTTTATAATAATCTAAACTGCAAACCCCATGAATATTAGCATTTGATTTATGTGTATAATCTCCTCTTCTTATATGAAGGGAACAACTATTTTTAAATTTCAATATTTTTTCTTCTATTTCAAAAGTAAATGATGAGATAGGCTGATTTATTTTAAATTGTTCTATTAAAACTTTTTTAATATCAATAAAGTATTTTTCACACTGGAAATAACCCATGACATAACTATTGTCTTTGATTTCAAGCAATTCTTTACAAAAACTAATATCTCTTTCCTTTATTATTTTACGAGGCAATAAATTTAATTTATTTAAAATAGAAAAGAAAATGTTTCTTTTATAAAAAGTATCATTTTCTTGTGTTGAGGAGATTTGTAAATCAATATCGTACTTATCTAATTGAAAACCCCCATGTAATTTATAAGTATCAAATTCTGAAATATCTATATTAACTTCATAACCTTTTTGTTGTAAAGCTTTAGCATAAGCATACTCAAACATTTGATTTCCTAGTCCACCTATAATTTTGACTATTATCATTATCGTTGCCAACTACAAGGAATTAAAAATCGTATAAGAGCTTTATATAATTTTAGTCGAAATAAATTTTTTGGCTTCAACAATTTCGGAAGATATTTTGTAAAAGCAATTTTTTTATAACATAATGAAGTATTATGAAACCATCGAAGATTCCATTCATTTATTGCTTCTTTATAACACTCTTTATCCTTATATTGATTTATGATCATCTCTTCAGATTCTTGCATTTTTAGTATATTTCCAGACATATGATTATCATGTTTTCTATAATATGCTAAATATTCATCTATAAAACCTATTTTGTACTTACTTGCAACATATAACCAAATATTTAAATCATCAATATATTCTTGTTGTATAAACTTGTATTCTTTATAAATTGAAGATTTTATGATTGCAGATAATCCATTAATAAAAAAATCACCTCTTAATAAAAACTGAAAAATATTTCCTGAAATATAATTTTCGTTGATTTTTTCAATTTCTTGAGAATTGTTATTCACTAATATAATTTTTGAAAAGACCATCGCATAATCAATATTTCCCTCAAGATAATCTACTAATTTTTCTATTTTATTATTTACATAATAATCATCGGATGATGCGAAGGAAATATATTTTCCATTAGATAATGAAATCATTTCTTCATGAGTTTTAATTAAACCTCTATTTTCTCTATGGACATATTTAAATCTATATTTTTGTTGTAACTTCTCAATTATTTTTGGACTATTATCATTAGAACCATCATCGATTACTATCAATTCTATATTTTTATATGTTTGATTTACAACACTTAATATTGCTTCTTCAACATATTTTTCATGATTATAAGATGGTAAAAGAACCGATACAAGAGGTAAATTATTTGTATCCATTTAATACCTCTACAATTTTCATAGTATCTTCAAAACTTTGCACCCCACTTATAGGTAAACTTATTACCTCATTATGTATCTGCTCACTTGTAAGATAACTTTCATTATTCCATTCTTTATAGGCAGTTTGTTTATGTGGTGGTATTGGATAGTGAATCAATGTTTGGATGTCATTAACTAAAAGATATTTTTGTAATTCATCTCTTTTATTTGTTTTTATTACAAACAAATGCCACACATGATTATTTTTCGCTCGTACTGTTGGTAAAATAATATTATCATTTTTGATATTTTGTAGATAATAATTTGCTATTTCTCTTCGTTTCTCTACTTCATTATCAAGGTATTTTAGTTTTACTCTAAGCATAGCAGCTTGTATCTCATCTAATCTACTATTTACCCCTTTATAAAGATTTTCATACTTTTTATGGCTTCCATAGTTTCCTAGTGCTTTTATGGTATTTGCCAACTCTTCATCATTTGTAGTTACTGCTCCACCATCTCCCAAAGCTCCTAGATTTTTACCTGGATAAAAGCTAAATCCACTAGCATCTCCTAGATTCCCACTTCTTTTATCTTTAAAATATGCTCCATGAGATTGAGCTGAATCTTCAATAACTTTTAGATTATGTTTTTTTGCTATCTCATTTATTTTATCCATTTGGCAGGTTTGACCATAAAGATGTACTGGTAAAATAGCTTTTGTTTTTGAAGTGATTTTTTCTTCTATTTTTGAAGGATCTAGTAAATATGTATTTATATCAGGTTCAACTAAAACTGGTACTAAATTATTTTGAGAAATTGCTAAAATAGAAGCAATATATGTATTTGATGGAACTATCACTTCATCACCATCATTCATAATTCCCATTTCTTTATATGCTCTAAGTATCAAAATAAGAGCATCAAGACCATTTGCTACACCTATGGCATATTTCGTCCCACAATATTGTGCAAACTCTTTATCAAACTCTTTACATTCATTTCCTTGAACATACCAACCACTATCTATTACTCTGCTACAAGCTTCTATCAATTCAGCTCTATATTGAGCATTTAAACCTTTTAAATCTAAAAATGGAACCATCTTATTTTATCTCCAATTCATAAAAATCATGTACTACAGCTCTTGCTCCAAAACCTTCTTTTTGAGCTATTAATCCAGTATTTAAATATCTTCCTGCATCTTCATTTGATATTCCAAAATCAAAATACTTTTTATTTTTATAAATATCTTTGATTAGATAATCGATCAATAAATCCAATGCTCCTAATTCTCTTCCTTCTTCACTGTTAGCTAAATATTGAGTGTGAACAATATTTTGATTCTCATAGATTAAAGCTCCAGAAACAATTCTCTCATCTTTTTTAGCTAAAAAAAGTTTAATATATTTTGAAAACAAACTAGCTAGTTTTTTCATCTCTTCAAGTGTATGTACTGGTTTGGCTTCATGATTTGACTCTAGTACTCCTATTAGAAGTTCCCAAAATATTTCATAGTCATCTGACTCAAAAGTTTTTATTGATTCTTTTTTAGCTTTATTTACTGTCCACTTTCTCCCTTTGGAATATCTAACTTGTTCAGTTAAATCTATAGTTGAAGTCACATCTCTTCTTATAAGTTTTGCATCATTCCTAAATAAAGCATATCTATCTTCTTCAGATGGTTTAGCATGATAGATATATGGAATACATTTATAGACTACTTTTTGTATATTTTGCTCTTTTAGAAAATGTTTTAATGCTTCAAAAATCTCTAGCATAGTTTCTGTTTTCATTTTATCATCTACTAAAAATCCACCAAAAGTAAGCCCTTGATGAGAATATAGAATATTTTCTTTTATATTTGCAGGTAATATTGCTATTAATTTATCCGTTTCATCAAATATCATAAGGGAAAAATCTTCAAATCTATCACTATGATACTCCATATAATCTCTTTGAAAGAAGAAATGACTGTTTTTTGAATTTCTTACAAATTCATTCCAAATATTTTTATGATCTGTTGTATATTTAACTATTCTCATCTATTCCTCGATTAACTCGGCATAACCAAAGCCATCTTGTCCCATATTATTTCCATTATAAAACATATAAGTTTTATTTTTAGTGTGTACAATTGATGGATAACTTAAATGTATAGAATCCCAACCTTCTTTAGATAATTCAATTCCTAAACTTTTATCATCTCTATCCCAATTTACACCATCTGATGAATTAGCTTGTCCTGCTATATATCTTCCATCAGTTGTTCCATATGTGAAATTCATAATATATACATTATTCTTTTTGTATGTTCTTGGTCTGCCTATTCTGTATTCTAAATTTGTTTTATCATTTTCTATACACTTAATTCCGTTTTCTTTGAAATGAATTCCATCATTTGATTCAATATAATTAATATCATACTGAGGATAATCAACTCCATCAATATTTTCCCATCCACTACCTGTTGCATACCAAAATTTAAATTTATTATCTTCAAAAATCACAGAATGTATCGCTCTAATATATAAAGCTTCATCTTCTCTATCCATAATAGGAGTATTCTTATATCTTTGAAATGTTTCACCATTATCTTCACTAATTGCTAGTCCACTATATGCTAAAAATTTAGATTTTTTCACAAGTTGGAATCCAACATAGTACATATAGATTTTATTTTCTACTTTAATTAAATCTCCTAGTATTACACCATTATCATCAAACATACCATCTTTACCGATATCTAATACGGGATTTTCTGATATTTTCAAAATTTTAGAAGGATCATTAGCATCTACATCTACATATCCAATTCTACCCGTTCCTTGTGTATCTCTAAAACTTGCATATACTCTTATCGTATTTTCATCTAGTAAAAAAGCTGTTGGAGTTAATGCTGAATTATCTCTCCAACTATTGTCTTTTGGAGGCTGATAAATTAAACCTTTCTTTTGCCACTTCATTACTCATCTACCTTTGCTATGATTTTAACACCATCCCAAAAGAACCCTTCATTATTCACAAGGTACATCTTGTAGTTTAAATTTAAGCTTAATATAAACCTTACAATATTTGGTATATCATTATCTAGATGGTATGCAGATAATGATAATATAGGTCTATTTTTTTTGATAGTTTCTACACTACCTCTTAATACTTCCATCTCATAACCTTGTATATCCATTTTTATAAAGTCTATTTTTGTATCTTTTAAAAAGTCATCTACTTTAACTAATTCAATTTCTTGCCCAGTCCCATTCTCGGAGATATATGAACTTTGATTCTGCCCATGAAGTTTTACTATTTTATTTTCATTTCCCAAAGCTTTATTGTGTACAATAATGTTTTTATATTTTTTTACTTCTTCTTTTAATTCTACGAAACTTTCAATATTTGGTTCAAAACAAATTATTTGTCCATCAGTATATTTAACAAAATCTAGAGCACTATTATGCCCATATTTTTTACAAGAAGCACCGCAATCTAGTACATTATCATCTTTTTTCAATCTAATATCATTATAAAAATACATTAATTCTTCATTTGCGCAATATCTGTAAATACATTTATTTAATAAGTACCCATTTGTTATCGCATCTTTAAAATCATTTGCTTCAAAATAATTGATATAATTATCAATATATTTGTGTACTTCAAATAAGTCAATATTATCTAATAGGTTAAAAAATGCTTCATCAAAAGATATAATTTTTGATGTATATTTACTTAGTTTTTTGCTTATAATCTCTATACCTTTAATGCTTGGGGTAGCTATTAGAACAAAAAATTTGCTTATATCTTTCTCTCTACTTATTGTATTATCTAATGAGCTTATTTTTATACCATTTCTTACATCTTCTATAGTATCATCTATATAGTACTCAATATTTTTACCTAAAATTCTCAAAAGATATTCAAATTTATATCCAGTCCAACCAGAACCATAAACTACAAAACTCTTATTATTTGGGAGATATTTACATATCTCCTCTAAATTCTTTGTATACATCTATTAACCTTCAATATAATGGCTTGTCATCTAATCTATGCTTGAACTCATTTTCCTTAAATTGTTCATATTTAAATTTTCTCCACTCTATATCACTTATATAACTCTCAAACTCATAGCCAAGAACCGTTCGTAAATGTGTATCATCTTTGAATTTTCCACACATTGCCTTAGGAATATCTATAGTTTGTCTCATCATAGGTTTTCCATAGATGTGATTTACACCTCTACGAGTTAGAATAGTGTCTGATTCATTTACGCCAGCTTTATGCAATAAAATACTATCAAAGATGATTGCAGAACCTGCCTTTATACAAGCAGATAGTTTATTTTCTTCTATATACTTATCTGTTGGAATTTTTACAATTTTATGTGAAAATGGAACAACTTCAGTTGCACCGCTCTCAATAGTAAAATCATCTAATGCAATCATTACATTTATTGCAAGAGGTTCACTACACATATAGTTTTGATAAGCTAAATCTCTATGCCAATTTCTTTGATAGTGATGTTGTTTGCTTTTGTTAATGATACCATTTTGTGCAATCAATATATATTTTTCACCTATTACTTTTTTTAATACTTCTACTATAGGAGATAGTTGTAAAAACTCTACAAATGTGTCATCATGACAAAGAAGATTTCTAGCAACTAATCCATCTCTGATAGTATCAATTAAATCCTCACCTAATATTTGTACTTGTTTATCATAGACCGCATCTACTTTTACTCTTAACTCATCTAATCTATCTACTGGAAGTACATCTTCTATAATTGTAAACCCTCTATACAACAACTCCTCAGCTCTATAATCAGCAATACTTTCGCATACATTTTGTTCCAATAATCCATATTTTGACATTACTTTATCCTTTATTTTATTTTAAATAGCCTATGTGTATTTACCTTAGATAACTCCGTTTGTTTTACTTGATAAAAATCCTTTTCATTTGTATCTTTTTGTATTAAAGCTCCAGCACCTACAAAATTATCTTTTGCTATTTTAGTATTATCTTCTATAGTACAATTAACACCTAAAAAACAGTTTTCTCCAACTTCACAAAATCCCGAAATTACAGAATGAGAAGATACAAAACAATTATCTTTAATAATAGTATTATGTCCTATATGATTACCACTCCAAAGTGTTACATTATTACCTATTTTTACAAATGGTTGAAGCGTATTATCTTCAAATATAAAACAATTTTCTCCGACCTCTACATTTCTCCATACAAAGGCTTTGGAACTTATATAGCTTGCACACTTATAACCTTTTGATTTTGCTTCATTATAAACTTTGGTTCTATTTCTATTTAGTTTTCCTGAGCTTATAGCTACATATACTTCATACTCGTTTGGATTGTACTTCTCTTCTAAAGTTTCAAATGGAACTACAGGTAAGTCATATATAGTCGTTTCAGTAATGTATTGTTCATTTACACTAAATGCAACTACTTCATAACAAGAATCAAATTGAAAATATTCATAAGCAATCAAACCTGTCTCACCACTTCCTACTATTACTAATTTTTTAGTTTTTTCCATTTTCTACTTCCTTTTTAAAAATTTCATAATCTCTTATATAATCACTTTCATCATAATGCTCACTTGCCAAAACAACTAAAACACAATCAGTGCTGAAATCTTTCATCTCTCTCCAGATAAGTCCTTCTATAAAAAGTCCTTGGTTTGGATTGGTAAGCTTTATCTCTTCTCTTTTATCTCCATCATCAAGTACAAAAGTACAGCTACCTTTTACAGCTATACAAATTTGCTTAAGATTTATGTGAGCATGAAAACCTCTCTCAACTCCCTCTTTTGTATCAAAGATATAGTAAACTCTTTTTATATCAAAAGGAGCATTGTATCCATCTTCTATAGCTATAAGTGAACCTCTATCATCTCCCAATGTTTTAAAATCTACTAATTTATAACTTGTCATTTTGTCATTCCATATTTATTTAAATACCATTCTATAGTTTTAACAATCCCTGTATCGAAGTTCTCATCTGCTTTCCATCCTAGTTCAGTTTCTAGCTTAGTTGCATCTATCGCATATCTTCTATCATGACCAGCACGATCCTCAACAAAAGTTATTAAACTTTTGTATGAGGATAATGTTGAATGTTGAGTGTTTAATTCTGAATTATTT
This sequence comes from Aliarcobacter cryaerophilus ATCC 43158, assembly GCF_003660105.1. Taxonomy (NCBI): domain Bacteria; kingdom Pseudomonadati; phylum Campylobacterota; class Epsilonproteobacteria; order Campylobacterales; family Arcobacteraceae; genus Aliarcobacter; species Aliarcobacter cryaerophilus. Next base: position 762,978 of record NZ_CP032823.1, on the reverse strand, counting down.
TTGATTGGGTGGACTTCGTCCAATATTTGGCAAATTCTATCTACGATTTTAAGGTTTGTTCTCTCATTTCTTCCACCTATATTATAAGTTTCTCCTTTTTTACCTTCATGGTAAACTAAATCTATTCCTTTACAGTGATCAAGCACATAAAGCCAATCTCTTATGTTTTTACCATCACCATAGATAGGAATACTTTCACCTGCTAAAGCTTTTCTTATAATAGTCGGGATGAGTTTTTCATCATGTTGTTTTGGACCATAGTTGTTTGAGCAGTTTGTTATAACTGTGTTCATGCCATAGGTTTCATTATAGGCTCTAATTATCATGTCACTTGATGCTTTACTTGCTGAGTAGGGAGAGTTTGGTGCGTAGGGTGTCTTTTCTGTAAATAAATCTTCAGGATTAAGGCTAAGTGTTCCATAGACTTCATCAGTTGAGATATGGTGAAATCTACAATCCTGATACTCTTCTTTGTATGTAAAAGGTTTTTCCATCCAATATTTTTTTGCTACATCTACAAGGGTATATGTACCATTTACATTTGTTTGTACAAATACCCCAGGATTTTTGATAGAGTTATCTACATGAGATTCAGCTGCAAAGTGAATAACACCTCTAATATCATATTCACTAAATATAAACTCAACAAGCTCACGATTGCAAATATCCCCTTTGATAAACTTATATCGAGGGTTTTGTTCACATTCAGTAAGGTTTTCTAAGTTCCCTGCATAAGTAAGAAGGTCTAGGTTTATGAGGTTATACTCTGGATATTTTTCTAAGAAATATGGTACGAAGTTTGACCCTATAAATCCTGCTGTTCCTGTTAAAAGTATTGATTTATTATTGTTATTCATTTTCTTCTCTTACTAAATCATATAAATATTGCCCGTAACCATTTTTAGAAAGTGGTTTTGCTATTTCTAGTATCTTTTCTTTATCTATCCAGCCATTGTTATACGCTATCTCTTCAAGACAAGCTATTTTATATCCTTGTCTATGTTCTATTGTTTGTACAAATTGACCTGCTTCTATGAGGCTATCATGAGTTCCTGTATCAAGCCATGCAAATCCACGACCTAATAGCTCAACTTTTAGTTTTCCTCTTTTTAGATACTCTTGATTTACCGTTGTGATTTCTAGTTCACCTCGTTCACTTGGCTTGACATTTTTTGCAATCTCAACTACATCATTATCATAAAAGTATAGCCCAGTTACTGCGAAATTTAATTTTGATTTTGTTGGTTTTTCTTCAATACTGATAGCATTTTTATCCTTATCAAATTCCACTACACCAAATCTTTCAGGGTCTTTTACTTGATATCCAAATACAACTGCTCCATATTTCAAAGATGCTGCATTTTTGAGTAGTGGTGTAAATCCTTGACCGTAAAAAATATTATCTCCAAGAACCAAAGCAACACTATCATTTCCAATAAATTCTTCACCTAAAATAAAAGCTTGAGCTAATCCATCAGGACTTGGTTGGATTTTGTACTCCAGTTGTATACCCCAGTCACTACCATCTCCCAAAAGTTCTTCAAATTTTGGTAAATCTTGTGGCGTTGAAATTATTAAAACTTCTTTTATTCCAGCAAGCATAAGTACTGAGAGCGGATAATAAATCATCGGCTTATCATATATCGGGAGCAATTGTTTACTTATACTTCTTGTGATAGGATAAAGTCTTGTCCCGCTACCACCTGCCAAGATAATTCCTTTCATCTTTTCCTCCTTATGCTGCCATTTTTAAGTTCATAAACACTATCACAATGTTCTATAGTTTTTAGTCTATGAGCTATCATTATCAAAGTCTTATCAGTACTTACTTTTAAAATTTCATCCATAATTTTTTGTTCCGTAGTTTCGTCTAATGCCGATGTTGCTTCATCTAAAACTAAAATTTCAGGATCCATATACAAGGCTCTTGCAATAGCAATTCTCTGTTTTTGTCCTCCGCTTAGTTTTACACCACTATCGCCAACTTCTGTTTCCAAACCTTCTTTAGTTAATAAAAGATCATAAATATTTGCTTTTTTCAATACATCAATAATTTTTTCATCATCTCTTTTATTACCCAAACAAATATTTTCTGCCACTGTACCGTCAAACAAATATACATTTTGAGGTATATAGCCAATTTTATTTCTTAAACTAAGTATATTTGAATCATTGATTTCTTGATTATCTACAAATAATATATTTTTGTTAATAGTTATAAGACCACATAAAATATCCACCATAGAAGACTTTCCACTTCCACTGGGACCTACAAACGCAACTTTTTCACCTTTATTAATAGATAAATTAATACTTTTAAGAATAGGTTTTTCAATCTCATAGCCAAATGTTAGATTTCTCAATTCTAAATTAGTTTTAAAGTCTATTTCTTTTTGATGTGAAAATTGTTCAGCATTACATTGATAAATTTCATATATAATGTCTAAAGATCGATGTGCATAAATAATTTGTCCATAAGATGTTAGTAATCTATTTGCTGATGGCATTAACCTATATAAACCTAAAAGAATTAAAGTTAACGATGGAACCTTATCCATCAAGTTTTCATAAGAAGTAAATACTAAAAAAAGTACAATTACAATGATCATAATAAATGTAATAGATTCTAAAAACACCCTTGGTAGTTGAGATATTGTTTCTGAAACTATATTTGAATTTGTAAAATTTATACTAGAATTTGTAAATCTATTTTGTATATTTGTCACATTATTAATAGAAAGCTTTATAAGCTTATAGCTTCCAAAAGTATTTGTAATAATATCATAAAAAGATTTTTGAGATATATCTCTTTGGACACCTGCTTTCTTAATCTTTTTCGATACCACTTTTATCAAAAATAACATACTTACCACTAAAATTGAAGTTATTAACATTGTTAATTCAAAATTTACATAAAACATCAAAGAATATATAAGTACAATCACAAAAACTTCTGTAATAATATTTAAAAACGCTATGATAACTGTAGTAAAGTTATATGCTTCATTTATAATACTCTTTGAATAATGTGAAGATTTTACATTCGTAAAATCAATATATTTCATATTTAGTATTTTCTGAAATATCTCTTTAGAAATCGCATTGTATTTTCCTCTTGCAAATTTTGATATCACATAAAAATACACCATAGTTAATATTGCTCTAATTATATAAAATCCAATTAAACAAATGCCAAAAAACAAAATAAAATCAATATTATTGGAAAAATTCAACACATCGTATATAAACTTTAAAAAACTATTTTCGTATATATAGTTATTATTGCTAATGATTGCTATAAATGGCATCACCGCTGAAATACCTATCATTTCAATAAAAGATATTATTAATGAAAACAATACAATGAAATATATTTTTTTTCTATCATCTCTATCTAAAATAAAATTAAATTTATTTAAAAAAATTTTCAATTTTGATTCTCTACGAAAATAAGATTATCTGACTTAAGAAATTCCAAAAATTTTTTGTTTAAAAAATCATCTTGAACCCACTTCTCTGGTGCTATCACTACTTTGTTTTTATTCTTATTTAACCAAGCTCCCCATGAACTAAAACCGCTATTTGCTATAATAGAATGTTTGCAAGTTGACATAAGTAATAAATCTTCATAATTATTATTTCCATCCATAAACTTCATGTTTATATCAAATTTTAGATTTTCTTTTGCCCATTTTATATCATCTGAAAAAATATAAAGTGAAGGTTCATCAACTTTTGACTTTACAATCTCAAGTGCTTTAGAATAATAGTCCAATCCACAAACTGAATGAAATTTTGCAGCTCCAGGATGAGACAAAAAATCTCCTCTTCTTATGTGTAAAAATACAGAATTCACACTTTGTATATCTTTTTTAATAAAATTAATATTGTCATTTAGTTTGATGGGATAGGTGAATAATTTTTTTATAGTATCTTTGTAGTTTTCTAAATATTGAAAACCTATCCATTCACCTTCTAAATAAATTTCAGATTCAAGATTGTTAAACTCATCAACAGATAGAAAACTAGTATTTATATAAGTCTTTTTATAAATATCTAATCCTAAATAATGTTTCACTCTTCTTGCAAAGGTGCAATATCTATCACTTCCCTTAAGTTTTTTAATCTCTTCTGGCGTAGCTATATCTTCTTTGATACCATAAAATTCTAATTGATAAGGCCATGCGGTATCAGTTTTCTCTTTATCATCAAACCACGACAAATCTAGTTTTAAAGGTACATTGTGTTTTAAAGCGAGAACCTTACCAAGTGCATATTTATGCATTTGGCTTGTGAGTCCACCAATTAATTTAACTATTATCAATTTAGTACCTCTGCTAAATACTTAATCTCATCTTCCAAACCAATCTGATGATTACCAACAAACAATCCATTTTTATGTAAATAATCAGCATTTTTAAGTTCACCATGTATTTCATAATCAAAATATTTCATTACATCATTTCTAGTAAAATTTCCAGTTACTATTGGTCTACAATCTATTTTTGCATCAATAAGCTTTTTAACTATATCAACTCTTTTAAGTTTTGAAGTAGGTTTAATGATAAGCGAAAATCCAAACCATGAACTATTACAAATATCTTTTTGAATAATAAAATCAGGATGATTCGAAAATAACTCTTGGAAAAGTTTTGCATTTTCTCTTCTTTTAGCTAAAAAATTTGGAAGTTTTTTAAGTTGTTCTATTCCTATTGCTCCACTCATCTCTACTGGTCGTACATTGTATCCTGGAAGTACAAATCTAAATGACTCTTCAAACCAATCTTCACTTTTTGTACATACTTTGTTTTCTTTAGGTAAGTTTCTTGTCCAACCATGAGCTCTAAGAGATAGTAAAATATGATAAAGTTCTTCATCATCAGTAACTACAAATCCACCTTCCATAGTTGCCATATGATGAGAGAAGAATGTTGAAAATGTTCCCATTATTCCAAAAGTACCCGCTTGTTTACCTTTGTATTCAGCACCCATAGATTCACAATTATCTTCTAAAACAATAATATCTTTATCTTTTATCATTTCAAAAATTTTATCAAAATCGTTTGGATTACCTAAAAGATTTACTACCATTATCATTTTTGTATTTTCTGTAATCACTTCTTTTAAAGCATCTAAATCATAGTTTAAAGTTTCTAAATCAATATCTACAAACTTTAATTTAAGTCCATATTGATAAAGTGGATAGTATGTAGTTGACCATGAAACAGCAGGAACTATTACTTCATCACCTCGTTTGAGTTTTGGATTTTTTGTATAAAAAAGTGCAGCCGTTGCTATTAAGTTTGCAGTTGAACCAGAACTTACCATAACAACATATTTACTTCCTGTAAACTTACAAAAATCTTTTTCAAAAGAAGCTACACTTTCACCCATAGTGTACATATCTCTGTTTATTACACTTTGAATCGCTTCTAATTCTTTTTCATCCCATGTTGATGTTGCTAATGGATAGCTATTTGTCATTTAATACCTCTTTTAAATAATATTCGTAAGTCTTAATAATTCCATCTTTTAAAGATGTTTTATATTTCCAACCAAAGCTTTGAAGCTTGGTATCATCTATAAGTTTTTGTTTCATTCCAACTGGTTTTGATAAGTCATGTACAAAGTTTCCTTCATATCCTATCACTTCTGCTATTGCTTTATAATATTCATTGATAGTATAGTCATGTCCTAACCCTACATTGATATTTTGAGGCATTGATTCAAAGTTTTCTAAAGAAAAGTATGTAAAATCAGCTAAATCTTCTGCATACATAAATTCTCTTCTGGCTTCTCCATCACCCCAAATATCAAGACTTTCTTGATTATTTACTTTTGCTTCATAAATTTTTTTAATAACAGCAGGAAGCATATGAGAGTGTTTTGGGTCAAACTTATCGTATCGTCCATATAAATTACACGGAATAATAGTTTTATATTGAAATTTTTTATCTTCTCTATTTATATATTCACAAAGTTTAGTTGTTGTAACTTTTGCTACAGCATATCCTTCATTTGTTGGTTCTAGTTCACCTTTAAGTATCAGCTCTTCACCTAAAGGATTTTTTGCATCTCTTGGATACATACAAGAGCTACTCATATTTATAAGTTTTCTAATTCCAGCTTCTTTTGAAGCCATGATGATGTTTAATCCAATTTGAGTATTTTGAACCAAAAAAGTGACAGGATTAGCCATATTAGCTTGAATACCTCCAACTCTTCCTGCACAATGAATTACAATATCTGGATTATTTTCTTTTATATATTTATCAACCGAACTTCTATCTAAAAGATTAAGTTCTTTACTTGATGGAGTTAGAAGAATATAGTTTTTTGATTTTTCAAATTTAACTATATTTTTTCCTACCATTCCATTTGAACCAGTTATTAGTATTTTTTGCATATTTAAGAAATCCTATTCAAAATAACTCATAGTTTTATATCCACCATCTTTTAGGTAAACATCTTTTGTCATCAGTTTTAAATCTGATTTCATCATATCATTTACTAAATCTTGTAAGTTATATTCTCTATTCCATCCAAGTTTTTGTTCAGCTTTTGTTGGGTCTCCTAAAAGTAAATCAACTTCTGTTGGTCTGAAATATCTTGGGTCTACACAAACTACATTTTGTCCAATAATTAAATGAGAAATATCTACATTTGAAGCTTTTGCTTTTTCTAAATCCAAAGAATCTACAATACCAACTTCATCTACACCAATACCTTCAAATCTTAAGTTTATTCCAGCATAAGCAAATGAGAATTTCACAAAATCTCTTACAGTTGTAGTTTGTCCTGTTGCTATTACCCAGTCTTCTGCAATCTCTGCTTGTAAAATCATCCACATCATTCTTACATAATCTTTTGCATGTCCCCAGTCTCTTTTTGCATCAAGATTTCCTAGATATAACTTATCTTGAAGTCCAAGAGCTATTTTAGAAGCTGCACGAGTGATTTTTCTAGTAACAAATGTTTCTCCTCTTACAGGAGATTCATGATTAAATAGTATTCCATTACAAGCAAACATACCATAAGCTTCTCTATAGTTTAAAGTTATCCAATACGCATACATTTTAGCAACTGCATATGGGCTTCTTGGGTAAAATGGAGTTGTTTCACTTTGAGGTGTCTCTTGTACTTTTCCATAAAGTTCAGATGTACTTGCTTGGTAAATTTTTGTTTTTTTTGTTAAGCCTAAAAGTTTAACAGCTTCAAGAATTCTTAGTGTTCCAGTACCATCTGCATTAGCAACATATTCAGGTGTTTCAAAAGAAACAGCAACATGGCTCATAGCTGCAAGATTATAAATCTCATCTGGTTGTGTCTCTTGAATAATTCTAGTTAAATTCATAGAATCTGTCATATCGCCAAAATGTAGATGAAGATTTACATTATTTTCATGAACATCTTGATAAAGATGATCTATCCTATCTGTATTAAACAAAGAACTTCTTCTTTTAATTCCATGAACTATATAACCTTTTTTTAGTAAAAATTCAGCAAGATAACTTCCATCTTGTCCTGTTATTCCTGTGATTAATGCTACTTTTTGTTGTGCCATTTATTCCTATTCTCCTATTTAAAATAATCTTTTACATACTTATGAACTTCATTTGAGTTCATAATTTCATCCTTACTTAACCATACATATTCATTGTGTTGTTTTGTTGGTAAGTCTTGCATATAAAATACCTCTATCTCATATCCAAGATTTACATAATGTGTTGATATATTATCATATACAAAACTATTTTCATAAAAGTGCTCAAACACTCCTATAAACTTTGGATTAAAATTTTCAATATTTAATCCAATTTCATCTTTTAATACTCTTTTTTTTGCTTCATTTATAGTTTCATTTTTATAAACTCTTCCACCAAGTGTAAAAAAGTAATCACAAGCTGGTTTATTGACTCTTTTTCCAAGAAGTATTTTATTGTCTTGATTTTTAATAATAAAATCTATTGAAACTAAAGGTGCGATATCTACTAAAGTTTTAAATTGTTCTAGCTCAAGCATTCTAATTTTTACACTCTCTACTAAAATCATCTTCAACTCTTACAATATCATCTTCACCTGTATATTCACCAACTTGTGCTTCTATTAAAACTACTGAAATTTTACCTTCATTTTCAAGTCTATGAAGCTCCCCTGCTTTTATATATGTACTCTCATTCGGTCGAACTAATCTTTTTTCATCTCCAACAGTTACAGTTGCAGTTCCTGATACCACAATCCAGTGTTCACTTCTATGGAAATGTTTTTGTAGAGATAATCTTTTCCCTGGGTTTACTTCTATTTTTTTTATTTTATATCCACTTGATTCTTCAAGTATTGTATAAGACCCCCAAGGTCTATATCCTGTTAAGTGAATATTATGCAGTTGTGAGTTTGACTCTTTTAGTTTTTCAACTACTTTTTTAACTTTTTGGCTAGAGCCTTTTTTTGATATCAAAAGTGCATCACCAGTATCAATAATTATTAAATCTTCTATATCGACAGTTGCTATTTTTCGCTCACTTCCATATATTAAATTATTTTTTGAATCAATTGAGATATGATTTTCATTTATAGTATTATTATTTTCATCTTTTGGAAGTTCTTCATAGAGTGAATCAAAGCTTCCTACATCACTCCACGATATATTTGAAGGAATTACTTTGACTATATTTGATTTCTCCATAACAGCATAATCTATACTATCCTCAGGAATATTTGCCATATCTTCATATTTTATTCTAATCAGGTTGTTTGTATTTGTTGCATTTTCAAAAGATATTTTTGAAGTTTCATATATCTCAGGTGAATAAATTTTAAGTTCATCAAGGAATACTCCTGCTTTAAAACAAAACATTCCAGAGTTCCAATAATAGTTTCCAGCTTTTAGATATGAAGTTGCCGTTTTAAAGTTTGGTTTTTCATGAAAGGCTTTTACATCAAACTCATTTATACTTTCAATATATCCAAATCCAGTTTCGGCAAATGTTGGAGTAATTCCAAATGTAACTAGTTTATTATTAGAAGCAAACTCTTTTGCTTTATTTATCACTTTTTCATACTCTTTTTCATCTTTTATTAAATGATCACTTGGAGTTACAAGAACTATTTCATCATAATCTAAAGCCATACAAGCAAGTGCAATTGCAGGAGCTGTATTTCTTGCTAGAGGCTCAAGAAGGTATTTATTATTATCAATACTAAGTTCTTCTAATTGGTCTAATGCAAGAAAATATTGCTCAGAGTTTGATACTATAAATTGTGATTTACATAATTTACTATTTCTCTCAACCGTTAATTGAAATAGTGACTTATTTGAAAAAAGTTTAACAAACTGTTTTGGCATAAGAGTACGACTAATTGGCCACAGTCTTGTTCCACTTCCTCCGCATAAAATAATATTTGTCATTTTAACTTTCCCCCAAACCTTTCAAAACTTCAAGCTCTTTTTGAAGCTCATCATACTCAGCTTTTTTTATAGAAATAAACTTTTCTGTGATTTCAATTTTTTCTTTTATACCTTTTGGTGTAAGTAAGTATTTATATTGGATTTTATTTTCTGAGTTTACAAATCTTTGAGTTTTTATAAAACCTTTATCAATTAAGTTTTTAAGTACATAGTTCACTTTTCCCAAGCTATAGCCTATTTCATCTGCTATTGTTCTTTGGCTTGTGACTTTATCTACACTTCTTAGAATTTTTAGTTCTATCTCTTCTTGATTCAAAATCTTAATTCCCCTTTAAAAATTGAACATGAAATATACTATGTTTATTCTTTGAACACTATTAATAATATTATAGAAAAACTAATTTATATAAAATTTTATTTAAGGTTAAAGTAGAAAATTAAAATTGGAATAAAGTGTGAGTGGCGACCCCAGCATGATTCGAACATGCGTCATCAAGAGGAAATCTTTTTGTTCTAATTATACCAATATATAATTTATCGTTTCAAATGTCCTTTTTATAGGCTATTTAAGTTTTTATATATTAGTATTATCTTTATAAATATACATATATTTACATTCAAAACCACACCCTAAACCACACCCTAAAAGGAAAAATTAGAATGGCTTTACCAAAACTTACAAAAACTAATTATGTAGGAATCTACTTTTTTAAAGACCCTTTAAAAGGTAAAGTATTTGTTGCTATTTTTGAATTAAATAAAAATAGATATAAAAGGATTGTTGGATATGAAAATGATTGTTATAGAACAAATGCAAAAATAGCATACTTAAAAAAAGAAGAGTTAAAAAATGATATTTCAAACAATAACTATGCTTCTAAAAATATAACATTTAAGCAATTATGGGAATTATATTATACTCATCTTGAAAATTCAAAATCAATTGCAAAAAGAACTTATGAAACTAAAAAAAGTAATTATAATACTCATTTTAAACCTTTATTTGATAATTATTTAATAAACAATATGCAAGTTTTTCATATACAAAATTTTGTTAATGATTTAATAAAAACAAGAGCTCCAAAAACAGTTGATAATCTCTTAGCAGATTTATCATCTATCTTTAAATTTGCTATAAAAAATAAAATGATGATTAATAATCCAGTTTCCCAAGTTGATAAACCAAAATATGATAATACAAGAGATTTTCCTCTTACTTTAGATGAATCAAAAAGGCTGTTTAAAACAATAATAAATTTTAAAGAGCAACTTTATAGAGAAATATTTACTTTTCTTTTGCACGGTCGCCGTAAAGAGGAAGTATTAAGTTTAACTTGGGATATGATAGACCTTGAAAAAAGAGTATATCAAATTGGATTTGAAATTAACAAAGCAAAAAAAAATATGATTTATGAAATAACAGATGAACTCTATGAAATTTTAATAAATAAAAATGAAAAAACAGGATATGTTTTTAAATCAAATGTTACAGGTGATAAAGTAAAAAATCTTAGATGGGCTTGGAAAAGAATTCTTGAAAATGCAAATATTAATAAGCAAATTAGAATACACGATTTAAGACATTTAATTGGTGAAATATCTTTAAATGAAACTGATAATAGTATGGAAGTTGTTTCAGCTATTCTTGGACATAGTTCAACACGACCTACAAAAAGATATGCAAAAGTTCAACAAAAAGTTGCTAGTGCTGGACTTAAAAAAGTTTTTGAAATTTTAAAATAAAAAGTAAAATTCAATAAATTTTATTGAATTAAATTTAATTAAAAATGATTTAAAAAATATATTTTTTGTACTAAATTAAAATATTTTTTTTCTAAAAAAAATCATAAAATCTTTTGTTTACAAAAGTTTTATACAAGAGCTTCGCAGAACAGGTCGGAAATCTAGGACAAAAAAGCCCTGCTTTTTGTGTCCTAGTTTCCTTTCCTGTAATACAAATATTTAAACAAAAATACATTTATCAATTTTTACAGCAACTAGCTAGAAAAGTTTTTTTAATAGCAAAAATAAATCTGTAACTTTTTAAAAAAGTTTGTTTGATTTTTCTCTTTTTATAGGCAAAAAAATAAAATGTTTTTGTGAGATTTCATAAAAATAAAAAGATTAATTTATGAGTTTTCTTTTTCAGATTCTTTTATATTTTTTTCTAAATTTTCTGAAATGATATTTTTACTATTTCTAATAATTTTCTAAATTTTTTCTGGAGCTTCAAAAATTATATTATCATTAAAAATATTTCTTCCATCTTCTGTTTTCGAATCTTTGTCATAAGTAGAATATTTTAAATACATCATACTTAATTCAGTTTTTAGTTCTTTCAATAAATTTTTTCTTTTAGCTATTGTAAAAAGATTTTGAATATGAAACATTGTATCTTCATCTATACTATTTTTTATTTCATCTTGTTGTTCTTTATTCAAAGCTTCTAATATTTTATTGTCTATATTCCCAAAAATATCATTATAAATATTAAGTTCTCTACAAGCTTTTTTTAATGCCGATATAGATTTTCTTTGATTCCAAGCAGATATGGTTGAAGCACCTATTCCAATTTTTTGTGATAGTTCTTTAATTGTTGAAACATTATAAAAATTAAAAAGTTTTTCAAAATAAGTATCAAAATCCATTTTTACCCTAATCAATAATAATTTTAAGCATATATTAATATATTACAATATATAGTAATACTTATAAATGCAAAATAATACATATTTGTGCTTTATTGTTTTTTTATATCTTAAAAACAATCATTAGTATATCAAATGTTGTATAAACTTACATTTATTTACATAAAAACTATAAAGGGAAAAAGATGGAAAACCAAATAGAAAGAAAAAATGAACAAAGTAAAAAAATTACTTTTGCAATAGATAGAAATACAAAAGAAATAGCAGAAAAAAAATTCCAAGATTATGGTATTGGTTTTGGTGGTGGATTAAATATTTTACTTAAATATTTTATTGATGGCAAAATCCAAATTTTCAAATAAGTTAGATTTTGGCTTTGCCCTTGTCTAGTTATTGAAGATTGTCCCATAGGAAAAAATGAGAATGAAAACAAACATAATTCAAGAAGAGCTTTTTGAACTTAGAATATACTCTGAAAAATTTGAAGCAAAACAAAAAGAGTTTATGAGTAATAAAAAGCTTTTAAATTTAAAAACTGGTGAAATAGAAGATTTAACTTTTGATTTAAAAAAAGAGTATGAACTAAGATACAATGATTTAATTTTTAAATCTATCTATTTTCAAAAAGAAATGCAAGAAAAGTATAAAGATAACTTTACAGCTCTTTTTATTACATTAACTGCAAACAGTCAATTCCATAAATATAAACTAGATGAACAAAAAAATCTTATTTCTAATCCATTACATAAAAAAGAAAACTCTCCAAAAGTAGCTTATGAACTTTTGAATAATGTAAAAAGAAATTTTATTAAAGAGTTTTCAAAAACTGATTTTGGTAGAAAAAAGATATTTTGCAGATATGTTCAAGTAGTAGAAAAACATATCTCACTAACTCCACACTTACACATAGTTTTATTTGTTCCAAATGAAGAGCTTGAAACTGCAATAAGTATTATTAAAAATAAAATGAAATGTACAGATGAAAAAAGATTTATTTCAAATAATAAAGAAAAACCCATCAACAAATATTTAATTAATTCTATTTATTCAAAAAATAAAGATAATGATATAGGAAGATGTGAAATAGAAATCTTGCAAGATAGTAAAAAAGCTGTTGGATATGTTTCAAAATATATTAAAAAACAGTTTAAAAGTGATGATATAAAATATATCCACGAGTTGGACGGTTGGAAAAGAAAAAATAAAATAAATTTAATTTTAACAAGTAGAACTCCAGTTCCAAAATATATTTATAAACATATATTTTCACATTTTCCAAAAGAGAATAAAGAGCAGTTTGAAGATTTATTTTATGATATTCAAAATAATAGCACTTTGGTAAAAACTGATATTAAAACGGGTAACACAAAAACTAAAGAAGCATTAAAAAAAGAGATATTTAAAGCAAATATACAAACAAGCACAATACAAATTATAAAAAAAGAGGTTACCAATGAAATAGCATTAATTAAAAAGCTCTGTATGAGAGAGCTGAAACAAAATCATACAGAACAAGAAGTAAACATAAATATAAAAATATTTAATTTGTTTATGTCAAATATTGACATATCAAAACTAAAAAAAGATTTAATGGTTGAGAATTTCTTTGTAAAAAAAGATAATTTCTATAAAGAATCTATTTATCTTGATGATATTCTAGCTAATAGATACGATAAGTGGTTAAATAAGCTTTTAAACCATATAGAAAACAATAATAAGCCTATCAACTTAACAAAAATAGAAAGATTGATTATATGGTGCCGTGAAGAGCTTATCTACGATAGTGATGATTGGGAATTAATAGAATATATAAATGAAAAAACAGCATAAAAGGAAATATAAAAATGGAAATTAAAAGTAATGAAATTATTGATGAGCGAGTAGAAGCTATTTTTCAAGAGTTTTTGAAAGATTTAGAAACTCTTTTTAAAGAGCTAGAAAATAGAGAGTTAGAAATTAGAAAGGAGCTTAAAGAGTTAAAAATTAAAGATGATGAGCTAGAAGCTCGTTTACAAGATATAAAAAATAATACAAACTTAAACAAGGAAAAATAAATATGAAAAAATATCTAATTAGTGCAGTTCTAAGCACTCAATTACTTTTTAGTTCAGGAATACCAACAGTTGATGTCCTTGCTATTGCTCAAACTTTAGCTCAAAACATCAAAGAGATAGCAGAGTGGAAAGAAACAGCCGAAAGATGGAGTGATACAGCTTCGCACTACTCTAGCCAATTAACAGCTTATGAAACTGAACTTATGAGTAAAACAGGTATTCGTGATAGTGTTGGATTTGTAAAAGATTTAAACAGATTACAACAATATGCGAAAGTATATGGTGATGACTATTTAGATTTAGCTAAAGCTATGGCAAACCCTAGTTCAAATATTGGGAATTTATCAAGAAGTTTATTTCAAAAATATAATGTTTTTGATAGATGTGAAAATCAAATTTACAAAGATTGGGAAAAAGAGAATTGCAAAATGAAACTTCAAAGAGAAGTTACACAAATTGCAACAGTTCAAGAAACTAAAAAGATGGTAGATGCATCAGCAGAAAATTTAGAAAAATTATCTAGCAGAGTTTCAAGCTCACAAGATATAAAAGATAGTCAAGATATAGCAAATGCTATTAATATGGAAATGGCTCAAATGCAAATTATCCAAATGAAAATTGATATGATGGAAAAAAACAATCAAGCTATGGCAAGAGCAGAAGAAGAGCAAAAACAAAGACAATTTGAAAGTACACTAAATAAACATAGTGATTTTTCAAAATTTAATTGGTCAATAAACAAGGAGAAGTAAAAAATGAAAAAAATTATATTTGGAATGGCTATAAGTTTAGCTTTTTTATTAAGTGGTTGTGGAGAGAGTGCAGAAGATAAAGCAAAAATTGAATATAGAGAAAAAATATTTGCTATACAAATTGTTAAAAATGATATTGAGCAACAAGCTAAAGCCATCACAAAAGAGTATGAAAAAGTTTATGGAATGAAAGCTAATGTATGGTTTGAAGAACTAAAACAAACAAATGAATGGAGTGCTATGAAGCAAAAAGCATACGATACAGTTAAAGGGAAGCATATAGATTTTTCAAAATTTGATTGGTCATTAAAACCTGATGATAAGGCAAAAAAATGAGTGAACAAAAAATTATATCTTTTATGAAAATAGCTTTTAATCCTTTTAGGATCATAAGCTTATTTTTTCTATACATATCAAGATTTTTTGGTTTTTTTGCAGATTTATTCGACAATATAAGTCAAAAAATCAATTTTAAAATAGAGCCTAAAAATAAACCTGATATTGGTGAAAACCAAGGCAAATTTATAATCATTTTACTTTTGATAGTTCTTATTGCTATTTGGAGTAATTATTTAAGTCAAAAGGGGATTTTATGAATTTCTTTCAAGGTTTAGGAGCTTTTGTTTCAAGTATATTTAATTTCTTAAATTCATCAGATATTCAAACTATTATTCAAGCTTTAGCTAGTTTATTTGGAATTACAGTTACTCTTTGGGTAATGTTTGAAGCTTATAAATCTTTTGCTGGTAAATCTCAAGAGCCTTTAAGAGAATTAGTTTGGAAAATTGTATCAGCTTCTCTTGTTATTTCAGTTGCTACTAATCAAGGTGGATTTATGGAAACTTTAAAGGTAGCTTTTGAGGGTCTTCATCATCTTATGAGTGGTGATATAAACTTATTTGCTAAATTAGATAAACTATTTGATGAAGCAATAAAACTAGCAAATATAACATATCAAGCCACTCCAAGTAGTATACCAGGGGCGATTTTAGGTACTTTATGTATGTTATTAATTTATTTAGGTTTTGTTATAGGTGCAGTTCCTACATTTTTAATAATTGTTTTTACAGAGCTTACTTTAAAATTACTATTATTACTTTTACCAATAGCTGTATTTGCTCTAGCTTTTGGTTTCTCAAAACAAATATTTAATCAATGGCTAAATATGTTTATTTCAAATGCTTTAACTATTTTAATAGTTGGTTTAATAATGTCAGCAGTAATGGGAACATACACAGATTTTCAAACATCATTAATTAGTAATGTAGGAAATAATATTGAGCCAATGGGAGTAGCTCTGCAATCTTTTATTATGGGGATAATAATGTTAGGACTTGTAAAAGTTGCTCATTCAATAGCTGAAAAACTAGGAACTGTTTCAATTGAAGCTATATCAAAAAGTGCTTTAGGTAGTCAAATATCAGGAAGTGCAACGAATACAGCAAATGTAGTAAAAGCTCCAAGTTCAATTATTAAAACTTTTCAACCAAAAAATCCATCAACTAATTAAAAAATAAATATGGGGTAGTATAAAATTTTTATACCACCCTAGTATAAAAAATTATATCTGTTCATTTCAATTAAATGTATTGAACATATATCTATACTCTTTTTTGGCTTCAACATTTTTTATTTAATAGAAATGTTTTAAAATGAAGTTTGGAAAATATATAAATGATATTATAATATATCAAATAAAGGAGCAAAAAATGACAAAAAAAGTAGATACAAATAACATAACAGAATATGGAATAAAAATAGTTATGGACGAAGAAAAAATCCTACGAGAGGGAAAATATAGTTTAGAAGAGATATATAAAAATATTGATTATTTAGCTGAATTTTCAAGAATGAAAAAAATAGATAAATTCTACTATGTATCAAAAAATGATAGTCCGTCTGATTTAGGTTGTTTTGTATGGAGTAATTTAGAAGAACAAGATTGGTTTATAGACAATGTAAAAGAGTGGCTTTGGCTAGATAAAGATGATGGAGTTCACGATATTTTTGCTCGTATCATAGAAAAAAGAAGATTAAATGAAAAAATCTCTTAATTTTGATTTAGATACAAATATTTATTAATATTTAGAGTAAAGAAAATATATCCATATCTTTTTTTGGCTTTATAACTCAATATTATTTGTTCAAAACCACACCCCAAACCACACCCTACTTTATTTCTTTTAGGCAATAAAAAATATTTATATAGATTAAACTACGATTATATAGTACTTTGAAATGGCGACCCCAGAAAGATTCGAACTTTCGTCATCAAGAGGAAATCTTGAGGTCCTTGGCCGCTAGACGACAGGGTCTTAAAAAAGAATTTTGATTATAGTTTAGTTTGCGTTTTATTTTGCTTAAAACAAGACAATGACTATCTTATTTTTTTTAATCTATTTTTACTTAATTTATAAATCTTTGAAGAGAAAGTTTCAAAAAATCCAACATTTCCTACAACTTCAACATCACATTTTTCAAAAGCAAAATCATAATCAAAACTTTCTTTTGTTTTATTTGCAGAGGTTGAAGATAAAACTCTGAATTTTTTTATAAAATCAAAAAAGCTAGAATCAGATTTTACAACCCTAAAAGAGTTTGAATTTGGATATATAAATGTAGTTTTAGAACTATTTCTCACGATTTTTCTAAACTTTTTTGGAACTCTTGCAAACTCTTTTAAAGTTACAAAACTATCCAAAGTTTTAAGAATTTTTTGATTGGAAGGTCTTTGTTTTATATTTGATAGTTTCTCATCATTAAATGATGAGAAACCAACAGTTGTATCTGTTTGTACCAAATATACTAAATCTGGATTCATTTTTAGTAGTTTAAATACTCTTGAATTGATTTCGGAGTTGAAACATCTGACGTTTTCATCTCTTTGATTGCATCTGTAGCAGCAAATGCAGCAGCAACAGTTGTAAAATAAGGAACACTCATTCTTAAAACTGCTCTTCTTATCTCTTTTCCGTCATCTTTTGAAGCTTCTTGTTCTCCACTTGTATTTATTGCCATTACTATATCACCATTTGTCAATAAATCTGTGATATTTGGTCTTCCTTCACTAACTTTTAAAACTTTCTCACAAGCAATTCCAGCTTCAGATATAATTTTTTCAGTTCCACCTGTTGCACATATTGTAAATCCACTATCAACTAAACTTTTTGCAATAGTTGAAGCAAACTCTTTGTCCAAATCACATAAAGAGATAAATACTTTTCCACTTTTTGGAAGAGAGTTTTTAGCTGCATTTTGTGATTTTGCAAATGCCATCGCAAAATTTGAAGCAATTCCCATAACTTCACCTGTACTTTTCATTTCAGGACTTAAAAGTAAATCTGCACCTACTAGTTTATTAAATGGGAAAACAGACTCTTTAACAGCAACATGATCTTTTAATCTTGGTTTTAAAACACCATTTTCTTCATATACAATATCTCTATCATATACTTTTAATGCCTCTTTTAAACTTTGTCCCCACATAACTCTAGTTGCTATTTTAGCAAGTGGCATTCCTGTTGCTTTAGATACAAAAGGAACAGTTCTAGATGCTCTTGGATTTACTTCGATTAAATAAATCTCTCCTTTATGAATTGCATATTGAGTGTTCATAAGCCCAACAACTCCAAGACCTAAAGCCATCTCTTTAGTTTTTGATTCTAATTCTTTAATTAAATCATCACTTATAGAAATTGGAGGAAGTGAACAAGCACTATCACCTGAGTGAATACCAGCTTCTTCAATATGTTGCATAATTCCACCAATATAAACCTCTTTTCCATCACAAATACAATCAACATCAAGTTCGATTGCTCTATCAAGGAATTTATCAATTAAAACAGGAGCATCATTTGAAACACTTACTGCTTCATCCATATATTGTTTTAACTCTTCAGTAGAGTAAACAATCTTCATACCTCTTCCACCAAGAACAAATGAAGGTCTTACTAATACTGGATATCCAATTTTTTCAGCTATTTTTATAGCTTCATCGAGTTTTACAGCTGTTCCATTTTCTGGTTGTAAAAGACCAATTTTTTCAACAAATGCAGAGAATTTTTTTCTATCTTCCGCTAAATCAATAACATCTGCTGTTGTTCCAATAATTTTTGCTCCAGCTTTCGTTAAAACTTGTGCAAGTTTTAAAGGAGTTTGTCCACCAAAATGAACTATTACACCATCTGGTTGCTCTTTTTCAACTACACTTCTTACATGTTCAAAATCAATTGGTTCAAAATATAAAACATCTGATGTATCATAATCTGTACTTACAGTTTCAGGGTTACAGTTATACATAATTGTTTTAACACCCATTTCAGTTAGTGCAAAACTTGCATGTACACAACAGTAGTCAAACTCAATTCCTTGACCAATTCTATTTGGTCCTCCACCAATAATCATAACTTTTTTCTGAGTTGATTTAGGAATTTCTACTTTTGGAATTTTTGAAACATTTGTAGTTGAATATAAGTATTGGTTTAGAGCTTTAAACTCTCCTGCACAAGTATCAACTTCATTGTATTCAAAATCTATATCCAAAGCTTTTCGTGCAAGATATACATCTTCTTCAGTTTTTCCAATAACATTTGAAATAAATTTATCGCTAAATCCATTTGATTTAACTTTTCTTAAAAGTGCTTCATCTTTTAAAATTGCAGGAGTCATAGAAAGTTCCATCTCGTACATCTCTCTAAACTTAGCTAAAAACCAAGGGTCTATTTTTGATAACTCAAAAATATCTTCATTTGTTAAACCTTGTCTCATACCATCCATTAGATATTGAAGTCTTTTATCATTTGGTCTTCTGATTTCTTTTTTGATTAATTCTAAATCTGTTGTTATACTATCAAATCCACTAAGACCAGTCTCTAATGAACAATAAGCTTTTTGAATAGTCTCATTAAAATTTCTTCCAATAGACATAACTTCACCAACACTTTTCATAGAAGTTGTCAAAGTAGAATTTGCTTTTGGGAACTTTTCAAATGTAAATCTAGGAACTTTTGCAACAATATAATCAACTGCAGGCTCAAAACTTGCTAATGTTCCTGTCATATCATTTGTAATCTCATCTAGTGTAAATCCAACTGCTAGAAGTGTTGAAACTTTTGCTATTGGGTAACCAGTAGCTTTAGATGCAAGTGCTGAGCTTCTTGAAACTCTAGGATTCATCTCAATTACAATCATTCTTCCTGTATTTGGGCACATAGCAAATTGCACATTTGAACCACCACTATTTACTCCCACTTCTCTTAAAATTGCAAAAGAAGCTTCTCTCATAACTGCATACTCTTTATCTGTAAGTGTAAGTGCTGGTGCAATAGTAATACTATCACCTGTATGAACTCCCATAGGATCAAGATTTTCAATAGAACAAACAACAATACAATTATCATTTGTATCTCTAATTATCTCCATTTCATACTCTTTCCAACCTAAAACAGACTCTAAAATCTCAATTTCATTAATTGGTGAAGCATCTAGTCCAGCTTGTGCCAAAGATTTAAACTCTTCCATATTATAAGCAACTCCACTTCCAGCTCCTGCAAGAGTAAATGAAGCACGACTAATAACAGGGAATCCTATATCTTTTGCAAGCTTCATAGCTTCTTCAAGAGTATAAGCATTTTCACTTCTTGGTAAATCTAATCCTATTTTTTTCATACTTTCAGTAAAAAGATGTCTATCTTCACCTTTTTTAATAGCTTCTGGATGAACTCCTAAAAAAGTAATTCCCTCTAAAAGCCCTTTTGAATACATTGATGTTGCTATATTTAATGCAGTTTGTCCACCCATTGTTGGCAAAATAGCATCTATATTCTCTTTTTTAATTATATTTAAAACAACCTCTTCTGTAATTGGTTCTATATAAGTTTTATCAGCAAATTCTGGATCTGTCATGATAGTTGCTGGGTTTGAGTTCACAAGAACAACTCTATATCCTAGCTCTTTTAAAGTTTTTGTTGCTTGAGTACCAGAATAATCAAACTCACACGCCTGTCCTATAACAATTGGTCCTGAACCAATCAACAAAATGTTTTTTATATCTTCTCTTTTTGGCATAACTTTCCTTTCACTGATTTAAAAATTTGGCAAGTTTATCTAAAAAGCACTTAAGGTTTCGTTATAAAGCCTCTATTGTATAAAGTTTTATAAGGAATTATTGCTTTGAGTAACAAAAATTAATTTTGCTTCTTCTAGCAACTTTTGAGCAAGTTCTAACTCTTTTAAACCATCGTTATATAACTTTAATGACTCATTTATTGTAATTTGTGGGTTTGAAAGTTTTTCTAAAAGCTCTTTTGCTTTTGCAATTTTATCTTCAAAATTAATATCTTCTTTATTTTTAATATCTTCCATTTTTAATCCTTTAAAATATCTTTTATATGTTCTTTAAATTTCTCAACTTCAACTAAAAAAGAGTCATGACCACTTGAACTATCTACTAATTTAAATGTAACTTGCTCTTTTTTACCTATTTTTATCATAATATCTCTAATCTCTTCCATCTCATTTGGAAAAAACAACATATCATCTTTAAAAGCAATTAAATGAAGTTTTCCTTCTATTTTTAAAAATGAATCCTCTAATTTATCTTTATTTCTTCCTGCATCAAAAATATTAATTGTTTTACAAATATAAAGATAAGATAATGGATCAAAAAATTTGGGAAAACTATAAGAGTTGTGTTCAAGATATTTTTCTATCTCAAATCTTCCAAAAAGTTCATAAAGTCCATCTGTTTCAACATAATCTCTTCCAAATTTGTTTATAAATAAATTTGGACTCAAATATGCTATTAATCCAGCCATTCTTCCAACAGCAAGTCCAACTAATCCTTTTGCTTTTAAATCATCTTTTTCATAATTTCCATTTTTAAAATTTATATCGTGTCTTATTGCCTCAATAGCTATTTTATTTAAAGCTATTGCCCAAGGTCTTGTATATGCAGTTGTTGCCATTGGAATATAGTGTTTTGCAAAAGTTGGATGTTCGATTGCATAACAAAGTGCTTGCATTCCACCCATACTTCCACCAACAACTGCAACTGCATTTTTTATACCCAATTTTTTATAAAGTCTCATTTGAGCATTTACAATATCTGAAATTGTTAGAACAGGAAATTTTAATCTATACTCTTTTTTTGTTGATGGATTAATACTCAAAGGACTCGTAGAACCATATGAACTTCCTATGTTATTTGAGCAAATTACAAAATATTTTTCTGTATCAATAGCTTTTTTATCTCCAATAAATTTATCCCACCAACCAGCTTTCGCCTCATTTTCATAACGACCAGCTGCGTGATGACTTCCAGATAAAGCATGACAAATAATTATAACGTTTGATTTATCTTCATTTAATTTTCCATAAGTTTCATAAACTATCTCAAACTCTTCAAGAAGTCTTCCACTTTCAAGATAAAGTGGTTCATTAAATTTCTCTTTTTTTGTCTCTATTTCCAAAATATATTCCAAATTTTTCTATTTTTTGGATTAAAGTCTATCTAAACTAAAATAAAAAAGCCTTTTAGTGACATATTTTTAAGAAATTTAAACATAAAAAACTTTTTACACATATAATATAAGTAAATTTTTATATAATTATAGTTAAAAATTATATAAAGGATTTTTGTGAATAAAATTGAAGAGTTAAAAAAACTTTTAGAAAAAGAGGTTTTACCAGAATTAAAAACTGAAATAGAAGCTTTAGAAAAGTTACTTTCAAAGAAAAATGATGAAGAGATAAAAGAGGAATTAAACTATTTTTTAGAAGTAAAAAAGTTTTATGATGAGGCTTTGAAACTTATAAATGAAAATAAATTAACTCAAAATGAAGCAGAAAATATTTTGCTAGATTTAGAAGACATGGAAGATGATGAGGAGGAAATTTAGTGTTTGATTTAGAAATTTATGAAATTGTTTTTATAGCATTTTTTGCTATTGCTTTTGTATTTGGTTTTTTTGCTCAACAAAAACAGTTCTGTTTTAGTGGAAGTTTAAAAGATTATATACAAATTAAATCAACAAAAAGAGCAGCTAGCGTAGTTATGGCTATGATTGTAGCTATTCTTTCTACTCAAATATTTGCATCTATTTTTGATATAGATTTGAGTTCTAGTAGTTATTTTAAAAATAATATTAACTACTTTGCTATTATTGTTGGTGGTGCTTTATTTGGTGCTGGAATGATGATAGCAGATGGTTGTAGTAGCAGAAGTATAGTAAAATTTTCTCAAGGTGATGCAAATGCTTTGGTAACTCTTCTTTTTATTGCAATTTTTGCATTTGCAAGTACAAAAGGGATTTTGTTTGGAGTTGTAAATGGTTTTATAAACAATCAATTTATGATAGATATTTCAAGTAATTTATCAAACTTTACTCTAAATATCTACTTTGTTTTAGTTATTTTAGTTTTACTTTTGGCATATTTTGTAAAAAAAGTAAAAAGAGTTTTTAGTTTATATGATGGTGTTATTATTGGATTTTTAGTTGGTCTTTCTTGGTTGATTTCTGGATATATTGGAGCTGAAAGTATTGAAAAAGAGATTCAAGTTCAAGCTTTAAGTTATGTATTTCCTAGTGCAAAAACTTTAGAATTTTTTACTTTTTTTGAAATAACAGAGTTATCTATTGGAGTTTGTATTGTTTTAGGTGCAATTTTTGGTGCATATTTTTCAACATTTTTTAATAAAAAATATAGTTTTGGATGTACATCAAAAATGAATTTTAATAAACTAAAATACAATATGATAGGTGGCTCTATGATGGGAGTTGGTGGAATTATGGCTATTGGATGTACTGTAGGGCAAGGTTTAAGTGGTATTTCTACTCTTGTGTTTAGCTCATTTTTAGCAATAATTTCTATAGGAGTATCTGGTTTTATAACTGGAAAAATACTTTATAAAAAAGATAAACTTCCTATGTGTTTCTTATTTGAGTGGGAAGATGATGATAAAAAACAAAAACCTTTGGATTACGAAATATAAATAAAAAAAGCATACAAGCTCAAATATTTGAGTTTGTATGCTTATATATTTTATTAAATGATTTTAGTTTTAGTGAAGAGGATACTCTACTGTATAACCTCTCATAAGAGGTGGAGTATCAAGAGTGCTTTCAACTGCTTCAACTTTTATAGCTTCAATCTCATTTTCATTGCTCTCTTTTTGTTCCTCTTTTATCTCATTTTTAGATTCAAATCCAGTTGCTATGATAGTAATTTTTACTTCATCTCTTTCAAAATCTGTATCTGTTGTAGTTCCAAAAATAATTTGAGCATTTATATCTACTCTTTGATTTATATTATTCATAACATCTTCTATTGCAAAAAGAGAGATTTCTGGACTTATTGTAAAGTGAATTAAAATTCCTTTTGCTCCATCCAAAGGCACTTTTTCTAGTAAAGGAGAGTTTATAGCATTATCCAAAGCTCTACTTGTAGCTTCATCGCCTTTTGCTTTTCCTATTCCCATTAAGGCGATACCTTTATGCTTCATAATAGTTTTAACATCTGCAAAATCGGCATTTATATCATTTCCACTACCTGGATTTAATATAACTTGGCTCATTCCATTTACAGCTTGATATAAAATATTATCTGTAACTTTAAAAGCATTTTTTATACCAATTGTCTCATCAACAGCTTCTCTTAGTTTATCATTTGCAATAACAATCAAAGAGTCACTAACTTTTTTAAGCTCTTCAAGACCTAAATTAGCCAAAGCGGCTCTCATTCGTCCTTCAAAACCAAAAGGCTTAGTAACAACAGAAACAGTCAAAGCTCCAACTTCTCTAGCTGCTTTTGCAATAATAGGAGCAGCTCCTGTTCCCGTACCTCCACCCAATCCAGCGGCAACAAAAACAATATCTGAACCTTTTAGTGTCTCTTTTATCTCATCATAACTTTCAAGTGCTGAGTTTCTTCCAACTTCAGGATCCATTCCAGCACCAAAACCATTTGTAAGCATAGGTCCTAATTCAATCTTTTTTGGAGCTTTTGAGATATGAAGAACTTTTAAATCTGTATTTGCAACTATTAAATCAATCATATGACTACCTTCTTCAATCATATAATTAATCATATTACAACCACCTCCACCAACACCTATTACAGCGATTTTTGGAAGATTGTTTGATAGTGCTTTTGTAGGCATATCCTCTTTTATTGTTATATCATCTACTCTAAATAGATTATGACTGCTACTATTTTCCATTAAAACCACTCCTCAATTTTTTTCCAAAGTCCAAGACCTTTTTTCTTTTTATCTTTTGGTAAAGGGTCTAAGATTGTATCATTTGTTCTTATTCTCATATCAGGTCCAGCTTGTCCAATATGTGAAGTTGGTGGAGCAATAAACTTATCATGAACTTGACCTTTTCTAATAGGTCTAATTAATTTTTTACTAGAATCTAATTGATAACCTCTATTCATTCCTAAAGCAAACATAATTAATCCAACAACTGTTGCCATATTTGGTTCATCAAAACTAACTCTAAATGAATTTGGAAGATTTTTTGGAGCTGAAACTGTTACTGGAATTTTCTCAAAGATATTTTTTGTAAGCTCTTTTATTCCACCTAGTTCACTCATTCCACCTGTTAGTACTATTCCTGAACCAATATTATCAAGTAATGCATTCTTTTTTAACTCATTTTTAACTAAAACCAAAAGTTCTTCTACTCTTGCATGAATAATTGTTTGAATATGTCCTAAAGGGAACTCTTTGAAATACTCTTCATCATTTATTTGTGAAACTCCAACATTTGAAGGTCCAACTTCTCCATTTCCAAAGTAATCTTTGATTAAAGAACCATACTCAATTTTTATTTTTTCAGCTGTTCTAAGAGGTGTATTTAACATCAAAGATAAGTCATTTGTAATATTTTTTGAACCAACTGGAATAAATCCATTATAAATTATAGAGTTTCCTTTGTGATATACAAACTCAGTTGTTGAAGCACCTAAGTTAATCACAACTGCACCTATTCTTTTTTGTTGTTCATCTAAAACTGCTAAAGATGCTGCATAAGAATCAAGTACAAATCTAACATCATCTATACCAAAAATTCTTAGTGCTGATTTTATATTAATTAGTGCATTTCTTTTTGCAGTTACAATATAAACAGATGCTTCAAGTTTTGAACCATTCATATTAAAAGGGTTTTCTACTTCTTGATCATCTACTTTAAAAAATAGTGGTATTACGTGAACAACATCATAATCAGGCAAAATTATAGAGTTTGAAAGAGCCATTTGCATTGCTTGATTTATATCAGTTTCAGAAACAAGTCCATTTGGAATAGTTACATATCCAGTTGCTTTGATTCCTCTTGTGTAATTTCCAGAAATAGATACAACAGTCGTTCCAATAGTCTCTGTTACACTCTCTTTTGCTTGAAGTATTGCATCTTTTATTGTTCTTGAAACATCTTCAATATTTGTTATAAGTCCTTTATTTACTCCAACACTATCTTGAACACCAAAACCTAAAATTTCAATACTATTATCTAAATCATATTTTGGTTTAGTTATTACTGCACTTGTAACACTTGAACCAATATTTATTGTAAGAAAAATATCATTTGTATTATTCAAAACTACTCCTTTGTTTGCATTGATGTTTTTATTGCAATACTATTTTCAAGTTTTTTAAGTAAATTTGATAATAAATCAGAATTCTGAACTTGTTTTATCTCATCTCTTACAAAACTATCTTTTGCCTTGTCATAAGAAGCCATTTTTGAGTCGTTTATTCTATATAAAACAACTTTTGAACCAACTTTTGCAATTCCATCTTTTGTAGAACTAGCAAAAAGTTGTCCAAGAAACTCTATTGCTTCTTGCTCGTTTAATCCTTTAATTTTAGCAGCACTTGCTCTATTTACACCAGTTGCTTCATTTCCTTTAAAATCTTTTAGACTATTTTTTGCTAATTCGTCTAATTTTTTTGCTTTCAAATTAAGCTTATAGTTTTCAATTACTTTTGCCCTTGCTTGTTCAAAAGTTAAATTAACAGAAGAGTTTAATTTTGATAGTTTTACTATATAAAATCTATTATTTTCAAAAAATGGTTTTAAAATCTCTTCTTTTTTTAACTCTTTAATTTTTTGAACATTTTCAGGTAAAAATGGAATTTTAGTCTCAGAATAAGTTGCTTTTTTATCAAAATTATCTTCAGATTTTTTAAGTTTTAAGTAAAGAGTAAGAGCCTCTTTTTTACTAAAACTCTCATCTAAATCTCTTATAATCTCATCTTTTGCCTCTTCAAAAGATTTTAACTTTCCATTTTCAAATTTATAGTCACTTTTAAATTTGTCAAAATGATTTTTTATATCTTCTTGCGTAGAGTTAGAAGAAGAAAGAGGAAACTCTTTTATCTCTAAATCATAAGAAACTTCACTTTTATATGCATTTTGATTTTCATCAAAATATTTTTTAAGTTCACTCTCATCTACACTGTTTACATCAACATCATCCAAAGTTAATATTTTATAAGTAATATCATCTTCTATAAATAATAGTTTGCTAATATTTTCTATCTCATTTGGAGTTGGTTCTATACTAAAAAGAGCTTGAACTTTTTGAAAAAGTATTGAATTTTTAAGACTATTTTCAAACTCTTGAGGTGACATTCTATTTTGTTGTAAAACATTTACATATTGATTTTTGTTAAATTTACCATCTACTTTAAACTCTTCATAATTAATCAACTCTTTTGCAATCTCTTCATCAGTTACCATCAAGCCTAAAGAGTTACCATAAGACATAAGAAGGTTTTTTTGTAAAAGTTGAGAAAATGCAACATCTTTTAATCTTAATTGCTCTGCTAACTCTTTATTAAAAGATGCTCCAAAAATTTGTGAATATTGATTATAAAGATTTGAATACTCTTGCTGGTACTCTTCTACACTAATCTCTTTATCTCCAACAGTTGCAACAACGCCACCTTTACTACCATAGTCATATGATCCCCAACCTACAAATCCAGCACCTACAAAGGCAATAGTACTAATCCAAATCGTAATAACCAACCACTTTTTATGTCTTTGCATCCAAGTTATCATAAAATAAACCCTTAAAAAAAATTTAGAGATTATGATACAAAAATCTTGCTTTTATGTTATTTAAACGCTTATGGATAAACTATTTGTTTCAATTTTTTTATCTTTATTGCACAATAAATCATTTATAACACTCTCTCTTATTGTTACTTCTATTTTTTTACAAGCACTTTTAAAAGCTTCTTCTTCTCCAACAATAAAACACATACTTTTTGCTCTTGTTATTGCTGTATAAAGTAGTTTTGTGTTGTGCATTATATAGTGTGAGAAACTCATAGGAATTAACGCATTTTCATACTCCATTCCTTGTGTTTTGTGAATTGTTAGACAATATGCTAAATTTAAAAGATGATGAATATTATCAAAGTCGTAAAAGACAACCATATCATCATTTGGATATAAAACTACACACTTTTTCTCATCAAAATCTAATTTTATTACTAATCCAAGCTGTCCGTTATAAACTCTTCTTTCCATAAATTCAGTAGAATTTGATTTATACATACTCATAGTCTGAGCTTTCATATTCTCATTTTTTATATGAATTACTTTATCTGTAAGCTTATATTCAATCTCTTTTATCTTCAAACTTTTATTTTTTGTATGATTAAATAATCTTTGAAGTTCTATATTTAAATTTTCAACTCCTAAAACTCCACCTTTCATAGGTGTAATTACTTGAAACAAAGTAAGTGCTTTTCCTATATTTTTCTCTTTTATAAAATCATAGTAATTTTGTATATAATTACTTGCAATATTTAAAATATTATTTAAAATATAATCACTATTTTCACCTCTCATATCTGAAAATTCATTTTGACTTAAAGAATTTTTCATAGAGTAGTAATTTCCTATTGATACATCAACAAACTTAAAATCCTCATACTCTTCTTTATAATTTGGTAATTCACCTTTTCTTATATCATTTGCAATTACTGCTATTGCTTGATTCTCATTTTGTCTATAAATTTTTGTAAGTTTACATATTGGGGCTAGTTCATATTTTATACTATCAGCTAATATATTTCCAGCTCCAATAGCTGGAAGTTGCCCATCATCTCCCACAATTATAAAAATTGTATCATCACTTATTTTACTTATAATTTGAGAAAAGGTAACAGAATTTACCATTGAAGCTTCATCTAGTAAAATAACTTTATATGGAAAAAAATCTTTCTCTTTATGTTTTACTAAAAGACTTTGAATTGTGCTTGAGTTATAACCTGTTGTATCACTTATTCTTTGACTTGCAATTCCACTTAAAGCAATAGCTATAATGTCATCATAACTAGCAATCTCTTCTAAAAGCTCTAAAATGGCTCTACTTGAAGTAGATTTTCCTGTTCCTGCATATCCTATTAAAAATAGCGTTTTTTCTCCAGAATTTATTAATTCAACTGCTTTTTGTTGTTCACTACTTAGAGTAAACCCCAAAGTTTTTTGTTTTTTTTCTAAATATTCATCAAAACTATCTATAATTTTTTTATTTTTACTATCTTTTCTTATATTAAAAAAATCTAATATTTTCTTTTCACAATAATATAACATTGAAAGAGCAATACGATTTTCAGTTGTACTATAAATCTCCTCTTTTGCTAACATTTCAACTAATATATTTTCATAAAGTAAATCCTCTTTAAAAAACCTCAAACTATCATCTAAAAGTTTATAAAGATGAAATTTATCTATTGAAGAGTTGCCGTTGTTATCGCAATACTCTCTTAAAGTATAATTTAAACAAGCTTTTATTCTAAAAGGTGATTTTACATCTATTCCTAAAGCTTTTGCTATCTCATCTGCTCTTTTAAATCCTATTCCTTTTATGTTTATCAACATATATGGATTTTGTTTTATCTTTTCAATTAAGTTTTCAACTTCACTAAAAGTTGAATATATTTTTGTAATTAGATTTGAAGTAACTCCAAATTTTCCTAAAAAAGCACCAAGTTCTCGAAGATGTTTAAAAGAGTGCCAAGAGTTTAAAATTGATTTTAGTTTTTTCTCTTTTATACCTTTAAAATTTAAAAGTTCATTTGGATTTTCATCTAAAATCTTTATTAAGCCTTCTTCTCCATATTTTTCTAAAATCTCTGTTGCTGATTTTTTTGTAAAACCTTTAATTATTTTTGTAAGGAAAAAAAAGAGTTCGTGCTCTTTTACCTGTAAAGTATTAAACTCAAATTGAACTCCATATTTACTATGAGTTATCCAATTTCCAGTTAATATTACCTCTTCTCCTACAAGTTTTTCAATATCTGCATCAAAATAGACTCCACAAATTTTTTGATTATTTTCTAAAACTGCAATAGTATATTTTGTTTCATCATTTTTGTATAAAACTTTTTTTAAAACTCCACTAAGATTGAAGCTTTTTTCACTAGTTTCCATCATCATACTTATCTTTTTTATGCTTATCTTTTTTATATGAACTCTTGTTTTTCTCTTTTTGAAGTAAATTTGCCTCTTTTAAAAGTATAGCTCTCTCATCTTCAAAACTTTCGCTAGGATTTTTTGTAAAAGCAATAGTCTTTTCAATAAAACTATTTAGTAAAGAGTAATAATCTGAATAAAGATCAACTTTTTGTGATTTACACATATCTTCATAATTTTTTGAAGTTCTTTTTAAAAAAAGTTCTTTATTGAAATTTTCCAGTTTCAACAAAGATATTGTTCTTGTTAGAAATTTCTCAACAACTCTTATATAACGAATTCTTAACTGTTTTTCGTTTATTTCAAAACCCATTTTTTAACTTTAATATTTTTTGAATCATATTATTTTTAATATCACTTTTTTTTAAATTATAAGATTATAACCAAATCTATTTTAAAATAGTTAAAATATTACAAATTGTGATATTTTAACTATAGTTCAAAAGCACTTTTAAATATATCTATTCCAAATTTTTCTCTTAGTTTTTGTATATTTTGACCCAATTTGTCTTTTTTTAAATCTTCTTCATACTCAAATAAATTATAAGTATGTTCTCCTTTTTTTGCAAAATTGAAAACTGTAATATATAATTGAATAACTCCATGATTTTTGTGCTTATCTGCTTTTATAAATAGATTAACTATAGAGTTTCTAAAATCAAATTCATTAAAAATTTTATTACTATTTTCTTGTGCTTTTGATTTAATATCGGACTCATATTTTATTTGAATTTGAAAAGAAAGAGGATTGTGTCCATCTTTTTTTACTATAAAACTCAAATATCTACTTAAAATTATAGTTCTTCTTTTAAGCTCATCTCTATTAAAAACTACATCAAAACTTCTTCCAATACCTATGCTTTTTTTCTCTTTTGTTATATTTAATTTACTATCTTTTATCCCACAAACTCTATTATATGTATCTACTCCAACTTTTCCAAAAGAGTAAAATAGATTTTTATTTTTTCTAATATCTCCTAAAGTTTTTATATTATAACCACTTAGTTTTTCACAAAAAGATTTTCCTATACCTGTGAAATTTTCTATTAAAATATTTTTTGTAAACTCTTCAATATTATCTTTTTTTAAAAGCTTTATATTGTTTGGTTTTGCCTCATTTGTCATAAGCTTTGATAAATATTTTGTATTTGCTAAACCAATAGAACAAGGAAGATTTAGCTCTTTAAATATCTTATCTTTTAACTTTATTGCAAACTCTTCTGCTTCATCTTCTTTTATATAACCACTTAAATCACCAAAAAATTCATCAATAGAAAACTGCTCTATTAGTGGAATTTCAAGTTCTAAAAGCTCTTTTAATTTTGAAGATAAATCGTCATAAAGATTATATTGTGGAGTTATCATCTTCAAGTGTGGACAAAGTTTTAAAGCTTCATTTACACTCATAGCTGTTTTTACTCCAAAAGCTCTTGCCTCATATGAAGCTGATGTTATAATTCCTCTTATTTTATTATTTTCATCAAGAAAATAATTATCTGAACTTTTTTCATCTTCGTTATCTAAGATTTTGCTTGAAAAACTGGCACGATTTGTTGCCATTGTTCTTTTTACTCTTGTATGTGAAAAAATATCTACATTACTTTTTCCACCAACAGCAACTGGAATATTGTGTAAACTTTTATCAAGAGTTCTGTGTGCTGATACAAAATAGCAATCTAAATCAATGTGAATAAACATAATGCAATATTACTATCTTTTTTATAAATTCATTAAAAAATATTGCATTTTGCAATGTTTTTATAATTTACCCCTTATTAAAAATTGAGAAGAATTTACACATAATTTTTTTTTATAATTCTATATAAGATATATTTAATATTTTAAATTTTTATTAAGTTTATTAAATTATCATTCATTTGTATTTGTTATATAAAAGGAGAAGATAAAATGAAAAAACTGGCATTTTTACTTGCAACTTTCGCAAGTTTATCGTTTGCTGTAGATTATGACCCTGTAAGAGGTGAGATGCTATCACTTTCTTGTGCAAACTGTCATGGAACTGATGGAAAATCTACTACTGCTATTCCAAAAATAGCTGGATTAGACAAAAATTATATGTATCAAACTTTACTTGAGTACAAAACTGGAAAAAGAGTTGATACACATATGATGCAAAAGCACACAAAAGGTTTCACTGATGAAGAGCTTGAGCAACTATCTTACTACTTTTCAAAAGTTAAATAAGCAAAAAGGATAAACGATGATAAATAGAAGAGATTTCGGAAAATTAGTTTTAGGAGCTACGGCTCTATCTTTTACTGCTTGTGGTAGTTTAGCGAGTGGTTTATCTACAATTCCTGCAAACAAAAAAAGAGTTGTAATTGTAGGTGGTGGTTTTGGTGGAGCTGCAACTGCTAGATATTTGAGAAAATTTGATTCAAATGTTGAAATTGTTTTGGTTGAACAAAATAAAGAGTATTACACTTGTCCATTTTCAAATGCAGTAATTGCTGGTATGGAAAAAATGGATTTCATAAAACGTGATTTATCTACTTTAGAAAAAAAACACAATATAAAAGTAGTACATGCTAAAGTTGCAAAAGTTGATGGAGCAAATCAAAATGTGATTTTGGAAAATGGAGAAAAAATCTCTTATACAAAAGCTGTTGTAAGCCCTGGAATTGATTTTAAATATGAAAAAGGTTATACAAAAGAGAATGAAAAACATGCACCACATGCTGTAAAAGCAGGAGAGCAAACTACAATTCTTCAAAAACAACTTGAAAATATGAAAGATGGTGGAACTTTTGTAATGGTAGCACCTGCTGATCCTTTTAGATGTCCTCCTGGACCTTATGAGAGAATTTCACTTGTAGCTCACTATATTAAAAATAACAAACCAAATTCAAAAATAATAGTTCTTGACCAAAAAGATAAATTCTCAAAACAAGCTCTATTTACAAATGGTTGGAAAGAGCTTTATGGTGATTTAATTGAATGGAGAGCAGCACAATTTGGTGGAAAAGTTGTAAGTGTTGATCCAGTTAAAAAAATAGTTGTAACTGAAGATGAAGAGCTTAAAGCAGATGTTTTAAACTATATTCCAAATCAAAAAGCTTCTCAATTAGCATTTGATTCAGGACTTGTATCTGAAGGAAAAGATTGGTGTGATATTCATCCAAAAACTTTTGAATCTAAATTAGTTAAAAATGTTCATGTTATTGGAGATGCTTCAAATGCAGCACCTATGCCAAAATCAGCATTTAGTGCAAGTACTCAAGGAAAAGTTGTAGCTCTTCAAATAGCAAGAATGCTAAAACAACAAGAACCTTTAAATCCTCCAAAACTAGCAAATACTTGTTATAGTTTATTAAGTCCAAACTACGGTATTTCTATTGCCGCTGTTTACAATGCACTTGATGATAAAATACAAAATGTTGATGGAGCAGGTGGAGTAAGTCCTGAAACTGATCCAGATGGTCATATTAGAATTTTAGAAGCAAAATATGCTTATGCTTGGTATGAGAGCCAAACAGCTGACATATTCAAATAAAAGTTTTAGCTTGGTGCTTTTTTGCACCTTGCTCATTTTTAATTAAGATAACTCACTCATTTTTTTGTCAAATTCACTGTTTATACTCTCAATTTTTTGCATAACTTCTAAAATCTCATTTTCTACTTTTGTTTTATCAAGACCCAAAAGTGTAGAAGCTTTATTTTCTAACTCTTCTATTTTAGCTTTTAGAGGTTTTAAATCTTGACTTTTTTTAGCAACCAATTGGGCTCTTAATTGTTTGCTCTCTTTTTTATTTATTTTTGGTTTATCGCTTTTTTCACTCTCTTTAGTTTTTGTTGGTTTTGAATCATCAATATCATCACCCCAACCTATTTTTTCTAAAAACTCATCATAAGTTCCATTAAAATAATCAGCTCCATCATTTGTAAAAACTATCAATCTATCACAAACTGCTCTTAATAACTCTTCACTATGAGTTACTATAATACTTGAACCAGCAAACTCTTTTATAGCAGTTGTAAGTGCTTCAATTGATTCAATATCAAGGTGATTTGTAGGCTCATCAAGGAAAAGAAGATTTACATCTTGTGCAATAATTTTTCCAAGCATTACCCTACTTTTTTCTCCACCTGAAAGAAGAGATATCTTTTTCTTTGCATTATCTCCACTAAACATCATAATTCCACAAATATTTCGTATAACTGACTCTGATATTTTGTTATTTACACTTTGTATCTCTTCTATAATCGTATGTTTTTGATTTAAATGATTTATATTTGTTTGACCAAAATGACCAAAAACTGTACTTGGATGAAAATCTACGCTTCCACTAAGAGCCTTTAATTCACCTGCAAGAACATTTAAAAGTGTAGATTTACCTTTTCCATTTTTTCCAATAATTCCCAAAGTTTCGCCACGGCTTAGTGCAAAAGTTATATCTTCAAAAAGAATATTACTTTTATCGTATCCAAAGCTTACATCTTTTACTTCAAGTAGATATTTTGCACTTGTATCTTTGTAATTGAAATCGAATTTCAAATCTTTTTCATACACAATATCTTCCAAAACTTCCATTTTCTCTAGAATTTTTACCTTTGATTGAGCCAAAGTTGCTGTAGAAGCACGAGCTTTATTTTTTGCAATAAACTCTTCGAGGTCTTTTATTTTCTTATCTTGAGCAATTTTTTGTTTTTCATAATGCTCTTCATTTGCTGCTAATTGTTCAAAAAATTTAGTTGTACTTCCAGCAATTATAAAAGCATTTTTTCTAATAATTCCCATAGTGTGAGTACAAACACTGTTCATAAAATCTCTATCATGAGTAATAAGTATAACTTCACCATCAAAAGATTTTAAAAACTCTCTTAACCATCTAATAGATAAAATATCCAAGTAGTTTGTAGGCTCATCAAGTAAAAGCATATTTGGTTCTGTTAAAAGAAGTTTTGCTAGATTTATTCGTATTTGGTAACCACCTGAAAAACTCTTTGGCTCTTTTTGTAAATCTTCTTCACTAAATCCTAGACCAAACAATATTTTTTCAGCTTTATAAATATTGTACTTATCATCTTCACTTAAAGCAGTTGCTGTTTCATCAAGTAAAGTCTTCTCTTTAAAGTCAAAATATTGTTTTAAAGCACCTATTTTATAATTTTTTGGAGTTGCGACATCTCCACTATCAGGTTGTTCTTCTCCTAAAATAAGTTTAAAAAGTGTTGATTTTCCTGTACCATTTCGCCCGACAAGCCCTACTTTATCGCCTTTATTTAGACGTAGATTTAAATCTTGATATAAAGTCTGTGTTGGGTATGATTTTTGTATGTTTATTAGCTCTATCATATGTTTTCTCTATTTTTTGAAATTTTTAAGGTGGGATTATATTATATTTTGTGTTAGAGGTTGGTTATTTTTATTATAACTCTTCAAGAGTTCTTGGTCTTCCTTTTGGTCTTAAAGAAAACTCAACACCTAATAAATCCAAAATTACCTCAATTTTTTTAATACCAACCTCATCTATAAAGCAATTTTCTATTTTACAAAGCACTTGCCATATTTAAATAGTGATGAGCCATATAAGAACTTCTTGCATATGGACTTGCTTTTACAAATTCAAAGCCCATAGAATAAGCTATTTTTTCGTACTTCTCAAATTGTTCTGGCTTTACAAATTCAATAACTTTCTCAAAATCTCCACTAGGAGCAAGATATTGTCCAATACTTAAAAACTTACAACCAACATCTAATAAATCTTGAAAAACTTGAATCATCTCATCTTGTGTTTCTCCAAGTCCTACCATCAAAGCACTTTTTGTTTTAATCTTATCACCACCCAACTCTTTTAATCTTTTTAAAACTTCTAAGCTTCTTCCATAAGTTCCATTTCTTCTTATACGATATAAAGAAGGAACTGTTTCTACATTGTGTCCAATAATTGTAGCACCTGAATCTATAACTCTTTTTAAACTCTCATCATTTCCTTTAAAATCAGGGATTAGTATCTCAACTTTTGTATCTGGAGATTTTTCAATAATATCTCTTGTAACTTTGTAAAACTGCTCTGCTCCACCATCAGGTAAATCATCTCTTGCTGGACTTGTAATAACTACAAATTTTAAGCCCAAAGTTAAAACAGAAGTAGTTACTTTTTTTATTTCACTTTCATCTACTTTTTTTGGCATTCCTGTTGTTACATTACAATAGGTACATCTTCTTGTACAAATATTTCCCAAAATCAAAAAAGTTGCATTTTTATTTGAAAAACATTCACTAATATTTGGACATTTTGCCTCTTGACAAATTGTATGAAGTCCACCAACATCTTTAAGTAAATTTTCCATCTCAACTTGTGTATGTGGAGTTAATTTTTTTCTTAACCACTGTGGCTTTTTATAAGCTACTTCATTTGTATTTATTGTTTGTGTCACTATTTTTCCTCTTCTATTTTTTCTAAAATATTTTTCTCTTCTTCATTTAAACTATCTTCAAATATTTCAACTTCAAAAACTTCTTTAAAAGCTTTTATTAAACCATCTTTTGCCTCTTCAAAGCTCAAATTTATTCCAAAATCTTGTAAAGAACTACCCATAAACTCAACTTTTGATTTACTAAAAAGTGGAATTGAACCATGCTGTAAAATAGAGTTTTTAGCTCTTTTTTGTGCATTTCCACCTATTTTTTTACCATCAATTATAATATCATATGCTTCAAATCCAACTTGACAAAAAGGACTTTTACTTAAAACTATACTTTCATCATCTTTTGCAAATTTTGGTTTTAATCCTAAATTCTCATAAAATTTTAATAAAAATTGACAAATAAAAAAATATGTCTCTTTTACATCACGATTTTCTATTGCACTTGGATTTAATAAAATTGTATATGAAATATCGTGTCCATGAAAAAGTACTCCTCCACCTGTTAATCTTTTTGAAACATTGTTTTTGTAATCACTTTGTAATTTTTTGTAATCATCAATATCTTGTCCTGCTCCAAAAGTAATACAATCCTCCCAAGAATAGACTCTTAATATTGGAATACTATCATTTTTGAAAGCTTTAAATAGTGCTTTATCTATATTTGAATTAATCTTAGAACTAAGATTTTGTGTTATAATCAATCTAAATTTATTGTTAATTTTCATCTATTTTAATCCTTAAAATATTTGATATAAGCGAATTATAATTTATTTTAAATTAAAATTACAAATTAGTTTTAAAAATTAAGAAAACTTTTATAAAGGATATTTATGCCAAAAATACAATTAGAAGATGTTAATCCGCTAGAAACTAAAGAGTGGATGGAAGCTTTAGAGGCTGTTATAGACGAAGAGGGAGTACAAAGAGCTCACTTTTTACTAGAAAAATTAATAGATAAATCAAGAAGAAGTGGTGCACACTTACCTTTTAGTGCAACAACTGCTTATATAAACTCTATTCCAAAAGAGGAAGAACCTAAAATTCCAGCAAATATGGATTTGGAAAGAAAAATAAGATCTATTATTAGATGGAATGCACAAATTATGGTTCAAAGAGCTTCAAATAAGCAACTTGAACTTGGTGGTCATATTGCATCTTTTCAATCATCTGCAACACTTTATGATGTAGCTTTTAATCATTTTTTCAAAGCACCAAATGAAAAAAATGGTGGAGATTTGATATTTTTCCAAGGACATATAAGTCCTGGTATTTATGCTAGAAGTTTTCTAGAAGGAAGATTTACTCAAGAGCAGATGGATAACTTCAGACAGGAAGCTTTTGCAGATGGATTATCTTCATATCCACACCCAAAACTGATGCCTACATATTGGCAATTCCCAACAGTTTCTATGGGATTAGGACCTTTGCAAGCAATTTATCAAGCGAGATTTTTAAAATACCTTACAAATAGAGGAATTAAAGATTGTAGTGCTCAAAAAGTTTACTGCTTTATGGGAGATGGAGAGTGTGATGAACCTGAGTCTTTAGGTGCTATTGGTATGGCTGCTAGAGAAGAGTTGGATAATTTAATTTTTGTAATAAACTGTAACTTACAAAGACTAGATGGTCCAGTAAGAGGAAATGGAAAAATTATCCAAGAACTTGAAGGTGAATTTAGAGGAGCTGGTTGGGAAGTAATCAAAGTAATTTGGGGAGGATTATGGGATAATCTACTTGAAAAAGACACATCTGGAAAACTTCTTGAACTAATGGAGCAAACAGTTGATGGAGAGTATCAAAACTTTAAACAAAAAGGTGGAGCTTATACAAGAGAAAATTTCTTTAATAAATTCCCAGAAACTGCAAAACTTGTTGAAAACCTAAGTGATAATGATATTTGGAAACTTAATCGTGGTGGACATGACCCTGTTAAGGTTTATGCAGCTTATAAAAGAGCAAATGAGACAAAAGGAAGACCTTCTGTAATTTTAGCAAAAACTGTAAAAGGTTACGGTATGGGAAGTGCAGCTGAGGGTATGAATATTGCTCACGGTGTTAAAAAAGTAGATGTAAATCAGTTAAAAGCATTTAGAGATAGATTTGATTTACCAATTAGTGATGAAGATGTTGAATCTTACTCATACTACAAACCAGATGAAAACTCTGCAGAAGTTCAATATTTAAAAGAAAAAAGAGCAGCTCTTGGTGGGTTTGTACCACAAAGAAGAGAGAAATTTTCAAATAAACTTGAAATCCCAGCTTTAAGTGAATTTGAAAGTATAATTGCAGGTAGTGGAGATAGAGAAATATCTACAACTATGGCATTTGTAAGAGTTTTAAATGCTTTACTAAAAGATAAACAAATAGGAAAAAATATTGTTCCAATAGTTCCCGATGAAGCTAGAACATTTGGAATGGAAGGTATGTTTAGACAATTTGGAATTTATTCAAGTGCTGGACAAAAGTATATTCCACAAGATAAAGACCAAGTTGCATTTTATAAAGAAGATATAAAAGGTCAAGTTTTACAAGAAGGAATAAATGAGCTTGGAGCTATGAGCTCATGGATTGCAGCTGCAACATCTTATTCTGTAAATGATTATCCAATGATTCCATTTTATATATTCTACTCAATGTTTGGATTTCAAAGAACTGGAGATTTATGTTGGGCAGCTGGTGATCAAAAAGCAAGAGGATTCCTTGTAGGTGGAACTAGTGGAAGAACAACACTAAATGGAGAAGGGTTACAGCATGAAGATGGACACTCTCATATTTTAGCAAATACTATTCCAAATTGTGTTACTTATGATCCAACTTATGGATATGAAGTTGCTGTTATAGTTCAAAATGGAATACAAAGAATGTATGGAGAAAATCAAGAAGATATTTTCTACTATATTACAACATTAAATGAGAATTATGCACAACCTGCAATGCCAGAAAATTCACAAGAAGGAATTATAAAAGGAATTTATAAAGTAAAAACTTTTGAGGCAAAAAATGACTACAAAGTTAAACTTCTAGGTTCAGGTTCTATATTCCAAGAAGCTATGAAAGCAGCTCTTATTTTATCAACAGAGTATGATATAAAAGTTGATATTTTCTCAGTTACTTCTTACAATGAATTAACAAGAGAAGCTCAAGATTTAGAAAGAGAGAATTTATTAAATCTTGATGCAAGTGCTAAAATTCCATATATAGAAAAAGTTTTAGGAAGTGATGAAGATAGTATTATTATAAGCGCAACTGACTATATGAAAGCTTATTCTGAACAGTTAAGACCTTATATCAAAGGAAATTTCAAAGCTTTAGGAACAGATGGTTTTGGAAGAAGTGATAGTAGAGCAAATTTAAGAAAATTCTTTGAAGTTGATACAAACTTTATCATTTATACAACATTAGCACAATTAGCAATAAATGGGAAAATAGATAAAAAAGTGGCTCTTGAAGCTAAAAATAGATATGCGATTGATACAAATAAAATCAATCCTAGAAATTCGTAAGGAGTAAAAAATGGCAAAAATATATGATGTTTTTATTCCAGACTTAGGTGCTGACAAAGATGTTGATTTAATTGATGTTATGATAAAAGTTGGTGATATTGTTGAGATTGAAGATGGTTTAATCACTCTTGAAACTGAAAAAGCATCTATGGATGTTCCAACTCCATACAAGGGTAAAATCGTTGAAATTTTAGTAAAAGTTGGAGATAAGGTAAATAGTGGAGACTTAATTGCTAAAGTTGAAGCAACGAATGAAGGTGAAGAAAATAGCAATCAAGCTGATGAAGTTGCTTCTAGTGCTTCAAAACTTGAAGAGCAAAAAGAAGAAGTTGTAGCTATTTCAACTCCTCCTCAATTTGTAAAAGAGCAATCTATTCAATCTGTTGTTGAAGAGGTAAGAGTTCCTGATTTAGGTGCTGAAAAAGATGTTGATTTAATTGATGTTATGATTCATGTTGGAGATATTATTGTAAAAGATTACAGTATCATAACTCTTGAAACTGAAAAAGCTTCTATGGATGTTCCTGCACCTTTTGGTGGAGAAGTGATTGAGATTTGTGTTCAAAAAGGTCAAAAAATTAATAGTGGAGATTTAATAGCAAAAGTTATTAAAACTGTTGTTATAGAAAACAAAGTTCCAACTCCAACTTTTGCTGCAAGCTCTACTCCTACAACTGTAGAAAAAGATATTAGTTCTAAACCAACTCTTCAAGAAGTAGCTGCAAGAAGTGCAGATATTGAAGAAGAGAGTAAAGTATTATCTAAAAAAGCTACAAAAGTATATGCAAGTCCAAGTGTAAGAAAAATTGCAAGAGAGTTTGGAGTTGATTTAGGTTTTGTAAAAGGTAGTGCAAAAAAAGGAAGAATTTTAGCAGAAGATATAAAAGCTTATGTAAAAGAGCAACTTAATAAACCTGCATCTGCTTCAAGCATTGGATTTGGGTTTAGTCTTCCTGAGTCAAAAGAGATAGATTTTTCTTTATTTGGAAAAGTAAATAGAGTTGAGCTTAGTCGTGTTCAAAAAGTATCAGGACCATTTTTACATAAAAACTATCTATCAGCACCTCATGTTACACAATTTGATGAAGCTGATATTACAGAGCTTGAAGAGTTTAGAAAACAACAAAATGAAAAAGCAAAAGATTTCAAACTTTCACCTATTGTATTTATAATAAAAGCAGTTGAAAAAGCTCTAAAAATTCATCCAAAATTCAACTCAAGCTTAAGTAGCGATGGACAAGAGCTAATTATGAAAGAGTACTTTAATATTGGAGTTGCAGTTGATACACCAAATGGACTTTTAGTACCTGTTATTAAAGATGTAGATAAAAAAGGTTTCAAAGAGATTGCAATTGAATTAGCACAACTATCACAAAAAGCAAGAGAAGGAAAATTAACTTCAAATGATATGAGTGGTGGATGCTTTACTATTTCAAGCCTTGGGGGAATTGGTGGAACATACTTTACACCAATTATAAACTCTCCTGAAGTTGCCATTTTAGGGGTTTCAAAATCTTCTATTAAACCAGTGTTTAATGGTAAGAAATTTAAACCTAGACTTATGCTACCAATTAGTCTATCTTATGACCATAAAGTAATAGATGGTGCAGATGGTGCTAGATTTACAACAACTTTATCACAACTTTTAAGTGATATTAGATTGTTAAGTCTATAATTAAGCGTAACTCGTTACGCCCTTTAGAATTTTGCTACTTTTAGCAATTTTTTATAAATTGTGTTAAAAAGTAGTCATTAAATAAAACGGTTCCCTTTTAAATGGGAACCATTTAAAAGGATAAGTATGAATGAAATAAAAACTCAAGTTTTAGTAATAGGAGCAGGACCTGGTGGTTATTCTGCTGCTTTTAGATGTGCTGATTTAGGATTTGAAACAACTATTGTTGAGAGATACTCAACTTTAGGTGGAGTTTGTTTAAATGTAGGGTGTATTCCTTCAAAAGCTTTACTTCATGTTGCAAAAGTTATTGAAGAGGCAAAACATATAAAAAATGCTGGTATATTTTACGAAGAACCAAAAATAGATATACAAAAAGTTGCACAATATAAAAGTGGCGTTGTAAAAAAACTAACTGGTGGTTTAGATGCAATGGCAAAAATGAGAAAAGTAAATCATATTCAAGGTTATGCTAAGTTTTTAGATGAGCATAGTGTTGAAGTAACTCTTACAAATGGTGAAAAATCAAAAGTAAGTTTTGATTACTGCATAATTGCAGCTGGAAGCCAAAGCTCTAAAATGTCATTTATTCCTCATGAAGACCCTAGAATTTGGGATTCAACAGATGCTTTAGAAGTAAAAGAAGTTCCTAAAAAACTTCTAATTCTTGGTGGTGGAATTATTGGTCTTGAGATGGGTACAGTTTATTCAACTTTAGGAAGCGAAGTTGATGTTGCAATTAGAGGTGAACAACTAATGACTGGAACTGATGCTGATTTGATAAAACTTTATACAAAATCAAATAAAGATAGATTTAATATTATCAGCAAAACTCAAACTCAAAGTATAATTCCAAAACAAGATGGAATTTATGTAGAGTTCAAAGGTGAAAATGCACCTAAAGAGGGAATTTTATATGATGCTGTTTTAGTAGCTCTTGGAAGAAGTGCAAATGGAAATAAACTAGGACTTGAAAATACAAATGTAGAAGTAGATGAACAAGGGCTTATCAAAGTTGATAATCAACTACGAACAAAAGTTTCTCATATATTTGCTATTGGAGATATTATTGGTCAACCTATGCTTGCTCACAAAGCCGTACATGAAGGGCATGTAGCTGCTGAAGTTATTGCTGGTCATAAAGTATATTTTGAACCAAAACAAATACCATCTATCGCATATACATTCCCTGAGATTGCATGGGCTGGTATGACTGAAATCGAGGCTAAAAAAGCTGGTATTA
The DNA here is from genome assembly GCF_003660105.1 of Aliarcobacter cryaerophilus ATCC 43158. Classification (NCBI taxonomy): domain Bacteria; kingdom Pseudomonadati; phylum Campylobacterota; class Epsilonproteobacteria; order Campylobacterales; family Arcobacteraceae; genus Aliarcobacter; species Aliarcobacter cryaerophilus. Next base: position 719,804 of record NZ_CP032823.1, on the reverse strand, counting down.
ACTATGAAGTTAGCTCATTTCCTTGGAGTGCAAGTGGAAGAGCACTAGCTAGTGATGTTTCAAATACTGGTCTTACAAAACTAATTTTCAATAAAGATACAAACCAATTAATTGGTGGAGCGATTGTTGGAGAAAATGCAGGAGAGCTTTTAGGTGAAATCTCTCTTGCTCTTGAGATGGATTGTGATGCGCAAGATTTGGCACTTACAATTCATGCTCACCCAACACTACATGAATCTATTGGTATGGCTGCTGAGATTTATGAAGGATCTATAACAGATTTACCAAACGCAAAAGCTGTAAAGAGAAAGTGATTTTATTTTTAGTTGTCCGATTTTTTCGGGCAACTATGTTTTCTTAATTTAAAGACTAACTTATCAATCACTTTCCTTCTTCTTTTAATCTTTGTTTTAAATTATTCAAATATTTTTATAACTTCACTTGATTTCATTTTGACTCTTTAATATATTTTAGATTATATTAGAAGATAAACTTAAAAATATAAATAAATATTACAGAATGCAATAGTATTTTAATTCATATTTCAACACTATAAAAACAAGAAAAAAGCTCATCTTTTAGCAAAACTTGAATTCCTCTTTTATCTTCTAGATTTTGATTTGAATTTTCCTCATTTGCAACTCCAAACCAAGGTTCAATACAAACAAATGGTGGAAGATTTGGTTTTGACCAAACTCCTAAATATGGAAAATTTTTGAATTCTACTTTTAAAATTTTGTTATTGTTTTTATCTCTTAGAATAATAGAATTTATATTTTCATCATTAAAAATTAAAGCATCATTTTTAAATATTTCTTTATCTAAAATGAGCTTATTTTCTATAAAATTCATCTCTTGATTTTTATAAATCAAACCTTTATCATTTAAAAAATACCTTTTAGAAGTTCTAATATCTTCAAAATCTAAAAAATCACCACTTGAAATATTAAAAGCTGGATGAGCTCCAATTGAAAAATATAGTCTATCTTCACTTCTGTTTTTAACCTTATATGAAATTATTAGTTTTGTTTTCTCTAATTTATAAGAGATATTTAACTCAAACAAAAATGGATAAATTTCAAAAGTTTTTTCATCATTTTTTAGGCTAAATTCAATAAAATCTTCATCTTTTTTTATAAGTTCAAACTCTTTATCTCTTGCAAAACCGTGTTGAGATAAATTGTATTTTTTACCTTTATAAAAATAGTTATCATCTTTTAATCTTCCAACTATTGGGAAAAGTACAGGTGAATGTCTTGCCCAGTATTTTGAATCTGCTTGCCAAATATATTCAAAATCATTTTCTATTTTTTGTAAACTATTTAATTCAGCTCCAAAAGATTTGATTTTTGCTTTTACAAAACTATTTTTTATCTCATAATTCAAAATATTTTCCTATTTTTTAATATCTTTTAAAATTCTCATAGAGTTAAATATAGCTATTAAAGCTACTCCCATATCTGCAAAAATTGCCTCTTGCATGCCAATAACTGCACCTGCACCTAAAAATAAAAAACCAATTTTTACAAGCATAATAAATATAATATTTTGGTATACAATCACTTTTGTTTTTTTAGCTATTTTTATTGCATCAATTATTGAATTCAAATTATCATTTAAAACTATAACATCAGCAGATTTTATAGCCAAATCACTTCCTATTACACCCATTGCAAAGCCTATATCAGAATTTGCAAGTGTTGGGGAATCATTTATTCCATCTCCTACAAAAGCTGTTGTTTTTCTTGTTTCATTTTTTATATTTTCATAAATTTTTAGTTTATCTTGGGGTAAAAGTTCATATCTTACTTCATCTATTCCTATATTTTTTGCAACTTCTAAGGCTTGTTCTTTTTTATCACCTGTTAGCATATAAGTTTTTAAAATATTTAGTTTTTTTAACTCTTTTAAAAACTCTTTTGCTTCAGATTTTATAACATCACTTACAACAATATATCCAGCAAATTTTGAGTCTATTGCTACATAAACAACATTTAAACTATCGTTTAGATTTTGTGAAATTTCTACACCATATTTTTCAAGAAGTTTTTTGTTTCCTACTAAAATCTCTTTTTCATTTACAATAGCTTTTATACCTAAACCACTAAACTCTTGGCTAAAACTAAGCTCTTTTAGATTTAACTCCTCTTTACACTCTTTTACAACTGATTTTGCTATTGGATGATTTGAAAAGCTCTCAACTATTGCAACAACTCTTAGAAGCTCATCTTTACTCATATTAAAAGCTTTTATTTTTGTAACTTCAAAAACCCCTTTTGTCAAAGTTCCTGTTTTATCAAAAACGAAATTTTCAATTTCAGTTAGTTTTTCTATATAGTTTGCACCTTTTACTAATACACCTTTTTTTGAAACAGCTCCAATAGCACTAAAATATGATAGAGGAACAGACACAAGTAAAGCACAAGGACAAGAGATTACCAAAAAGACTAAAGCTCTTTCAATCCAGTCAGCATAAGAAGTATTTTGGATAAAAAGTGGTGGTAAAAATGCTAAAAATAAAGCTAGAATAACAACTATGGGAGTATAAACTGAAGCAAATTTTGTAATAAACTTTTCAGCATTTGCTTTTTTTAAACTTGCATTTTCAATTAACTCAATTATCTTTGCAATTGTTGAGTCTTTGTAAAGTGAATTAACTTTTAAATAAACAGCATTTGAAACATTTATATATCCACTTAAAACCTCTTCTTTCTCTTTTAGAGTTTTTGGTTTAAACTCACCTGTTATTGCACTTGTATCAAAAGAGCAAGAGTTTTCAAGCAAAATAGCATCAACTGGAACTTTCTCACCTACTTTTACTAAAATAGTATCATCTAGTTTTAACTCTTGGGGAATTTTTTGAACTATAGTTTCACCCTCTTTTACAAATGCAAATTCTGGTTTTATATCTATAAGTGCATTTATACTATCTCTTGAATTACTTACAGCAACTCTTTGAAACATCTCACCAACTTGATAAAAAATCATAACAGCAATTGCCTCAACAAAATCAAAAAGAGCAATAGCTCCAATTGTTGCAATTGACATTAAAAAATACTCATCAAAAACTTTACCAACAATAATATTTTTAAATGCCTTATATAAAACATCCCAAGCAACAATCATATATGCTATAACAAAAACTGCTATTTGTAATTGTATATTTTCTATATAGTTATAAGAGATATAAGTTAAAAAGAGTGATATTAAAGTAATAATTAAAAGCTTTTTGTCCAAATTTTGCCAAAATGTTTTTTTCTTTTTATTCTCTTGCTTTACTATAAAAACTTCTTTTTCTATTTTTTGAATCTCTTTTTCTATTATAAAAGTTAAATCTTTGTTTGTATTTTGTTCAAATGTTAAAGTTGAAGTTGAAAAATTAAGTCGTACATTTGATAGTTCTGGCATATTATTTAAAGTTTTCTCTATTTTTAAAGCACAATTTGCACAATCAAGATTTTGTAGTTTTATTTTATTCATATATAAATTCTTTCTATTTTACAATATTTTTAAAGAAAAAAGTATATCTATATGGCTATGAATTGAATATTAATTTTATGAAGCAAGTAAGATATTTTGAAATATCTTACTTTAACATTTGAGTTTATTTACTTTTTAAACTTGAGCTTACTCTTCTGTTTCTTGAGTTACTAGATGAAGTTTCACCTCTTTTTGAGCCAAATCTATTGCTATTTCCTCTTGGTTTTACACTTGATGGTGATTTTTCTTCATCTCTTTTCTTACCAAAAGTTCTTTTTGAGCTAGAAGTTTTATCTTCTGTTTTAGAAGCTCTACTTTGTGTTGCTCTGTTTCTACCATTTGAAATAGGTTCTGCTTTTATATTTGGATTTACTTTAAAGCCTTCGATTGCTATTTTATTTATTTTTTGTTTAATTAATTTCTCAATTCCAAACAAATAATCATGCTCATCAATACAAACCAAAGATATAGCATCTCCACTATTTCCAGCTCGTCCAGTTCTACCAATTCTATGAACATAATCTTCAGGAACATTTGGTAACTCAAAATTTATTACATGAGGAAGTTGGTCTATATCAATTCCCCTTGCAGCTATATCAGTTGCTACCAAAACTCTTACGCTTCCAGCTTTAAAATCATCCAAAGCTTTTGTTCTCGCACCTTGAGATTTATTTCCATGAATTGCAGCTGAAGTTATTTTATCTTTTATTAAAGCTTCACTTAGTTTATTTGCACCATGTTTTGTTCTTGTAAATACTAAAACTTGTCTCCAGCTATTTTTATTCAAAAGATGAATTAAAAGCTCTTTTTTTCTCTCTTTATCAACATGATGAACAGTTTGTTCAACTTTATGTGAAGTACTATTTGCTTTTGAAGCCTCTATTAAAGTTGGAGAATTTAGTAAACCATCTGCTAATTTTTTAATCTCTGGTGAAAAAGTAGCTGAAAAAAGTAAATTTTGTCTTTGTTTTGGCAAAATTGATAATATCTTTTTAATATCATGAATAAATCCCATATCAAGCATTCTATCAGCTTCATCTAAAACCAAAAACTCTACTTTTGATAAATCTAAACAATCTTGAGAAACCAAATCAAGCAATCTTCCAGGAGTTGCTGTAATAATATCAACACCTTTTTTCAAAATTGCTTTTTGAGGATTTATTCCAACTCCTCCAAAAATAACAGCTGATTTAAATGGAAGATATTTTCCATAAACTTCAACACTTTGTCCTACTTGAGTTGCTAACTCTCTTGTTGGTGTTAAAATAAGTGCTTTTACAACAATTTTTTTATCTTTTGAATAGTTTTTATTTAATAATTCCAATAATGGAAGTGTAAAACCTGCTGTTTTTCCAGTTCCTGTTTGAGCAGCCGCTAAAACATCTTTTTTTGCTAATATAACAGGAATAGACTCTGTTTGAATAGGAGTTGCTGTTGTATAGCCCTCTTCTTTTACTGCACGAAGAATTTGTGCACATAATCCTAAATTTAAAAATGACATAAGTACCTTTTGTTTTATGAACCTACAAAAGTTATTAGCTTAAGTTACGATCTAGGTTGAATAATTTGAGTTTAAATGAGTTGTAGAAAATCTACATAAACGAAGTCAGGCATAGACCGAAGTATGCCGAAATTGTGAGATTATATCACAATTTTTTCATTTTTATTCATAAAGTGTAAAGAATAGGTTTTTATAAAAATTAATTTGCTACAATCAATAAAAAATATATAAAAGGAAAAAAAAATGCAATATATAGAAATATCAAACAAAACAGTTCAAGAAGTAGTTGATAGCATAAAAGAGTTAGCCCCAAACCATGGTTTTGGAGTTCAACACATACACAATATAAAAGAGACTTTAAACTCAAAAGGTAAAAAATTAGATGCACAGTGCCAAATAGTTGATATTTGTAATCCAAATGTTGCTGAAACTTTTTTAAATGAAGATATTAGTTTAGCTTGTATTATGCCTTGCAAAATAGCAGTTTACACTCAAGATGGAGAGACAAATATAACTTTAAACTCTTTAGTTCAATTAGTAGATGATATAAACCCTGATTTAATAGAACTTGCACAAAAAACACAAGAAGGGCTTTTAAAAATAATTGAAGAAGCAAAATAGTGATAAATATAAATGAAATAAATTCAGTATCAAGTATGATTCAACTCTCTGTTGCACCTGTTTTTTTATTAGCAGGTGTTGCAGGGCTTCTAAATGTTTTTACAGGAAGATTAGTTAGAATCATTGATAAAGTTGATAAATTAGATAAATTTGAGAGTGAAAAAAAAGAGGAAAATAAAATAGATGATGAATTAAGAGATATGATAAAATCTAGAAGAGATTTTTTAACTATGAGAATGAATAATACGAACCGTGCAATATTTTTTGGGACAACTACTGGTCTTTTAATTGCTTTGGTTATTATCACAATATTTTTAAGTTCATTTTTTCATTTTGAACATACTTTTTTAATAGCAATTTTATTTATTTTGGCTATGAGTTGTTTAGTAGTTTCACTAATTTTATTTTTAAGAGAGCTTTTTTATACTACAAAATTTATAAACAATAAAGAGAGTTATATTCCATAAATATAACTCTTATTATTTCTTACTTTCCATCAAACTCTTTAGAGTTTACTTGTTCTATAATCTCATTTGATATTTCTAGTGTTTGTTTTGCAATTTCATTTGCTTCAGATGCACTTTGTGCATTTCTTTGAGTAATTTGATCAAGGTTGTTTACAGCATCATTTATTTGTACCATTCCAACTGATTGCTCTTTACTAGCTGTTGTTACATTTTGTATTAAGTCTAAAGTTATAGATATATTTTCATTTAAAGATGTGTATCCCTCTATCATACTATTTGCAATTTCACTACCCTCTTTTGTTTTGCTTGTAGCTAACTGTACTATTCTTTTTATCTCATTTGCAGCTTCAGCACTTCTACTTGCAAGATTTCGAACTTCTCCAGCAACAACAGCAAAACCTTTTCCAGCTTCTCCCGCAGTTGCAGCTTCAACAGCAGCATTTAGACTTAGAATATTTGTTTGAAATGCTATTTGGTCAATTACACCAATAGCTTCATTTATAGCCAATGCTTGTTTATTTATATCTTCCATAGAACTAACAGTTTTGTTTGCTAAATCTTGCCCAATTTTTATTGACTCTTTTACTTTTTCACCATAACTTGCCATCTTTGTAGTTGTTTGTGTATTATTTGTAATATTTGATGTTATCTCTTCTAAAGAAGCAGCAGTTTCTTCTAAAGATGCAGCTTGTGAATTTGCAGCTGTTGATATACTTTGCATATTAAAACTTAGAATATTAGCATTATCTTTTAAAGTGAACCCAACTTTTTTGTTATCAAGTAATGTTTGAGTAATAACATCTCTTAAAATATTTATATCTTTTTCCAACTCTTGAATAATTCCCTCAAGATCATTATCTTTCAATCTTGGTTTAAAATCTAGTTTTGAGTAAGAAGTTAGAACTTTTAAAATATTTAAAATATTACTGTTTAGAGTATTTAACATCTCATTTATAATGTCTTTAAGCTCATTTAATGCCGGATTATTTGAATTAACCATAATTTTTTGGTCCAAATGTCCTTTATTAATACTATTTGCAACTCTTATTGTATCTGCTATTAACTCTCTATCTTTTTGTATATTTGCTTTAGTATTTGAAATATTTTTATTAATAATTTTAGACATCATTCCTAACTCATCTGTTGAATCAACACCAATTAATTTAATATCATCTTTTTCAAAATTAATGAAAGCAAAAAACTCTTCTATTCCAGATCGTACACTAGCAACATCTATTAAGATTGTAAATGCAATAGTTCTTGCCAAAATCATCGTAATACCAATACCAAAAATACTTAATAGTGAGAAAAGTACTAGATGAAATGTTGCTTCATCTTTTTCTAGATTAATCTCATTTAAAAGATGAATAGAAATATGATCTTCAACATTTTTCAAAAGATTTATCTTTTTTGTAATTGTTTCAAACCAATAATTTGGATCTACTTCAAAGTTCTCTTCGATATTACTAAAAAGTGCTATTTTTCGCATCTTTTCAACCTCTTCTATATCTTTTCCAACAACTGTTTTTAAGTAAAAATCTACCATATCTTTTGAAGCAATTTTTGAAAAAATATCCAAATATGCAGTTTGTTCAGCTATAAGAGTATAAAATCTAGCTTTTAAACCTTCTGTAAACTTATTTTGTGCAAAAGTATTTGTACCAACTGCTCTTTCTATTCCAGTTCGCTCTTTTGCAAGTAAAAAGTTCATATAACTTCCCAGCTCTTTTGTAATATTTGGGCTATTTGAAAATTTTACAATAGTTCCTAAAGTATTAAGTAAAAGAGTATTTGCATCTGTATAATAAGCTATTGCAATAGGTGCTGCAATATTTAAACTATTTACACTATTTCTTACAGCTTGTAAATCTTTTAACTTTTCTAAACCACTATTTAGATTTTTTATAAATTCATCACTATATTTTGATTTATCAAAACTTGTTAAAAAATCATTTAAAAAAGTTATTTGTTTATTTACATCTTCTCTTTGTTTTGGTAATTCATCTTTAAATTTAACACCTTTACTTCCAATAAATCCAGCTGTCATACCTCTCTCTTTTTGAGTTTCATGAACCAAAGCACCAATTTTTGTAGATAAGATAACAACTTTATCTAATGATTTAAGGTTTTCCAAACTCTGATACGAGTCATAGGCTAATTTTGCTGCTAACAAAATCACAATAATCAGTGGAATAAGCATAATTGCTATTAGTTTTTGTTTTATAGATAGTTTTGAAATCATTTAAAATCCTAAGTTTTTGCGTAACTGTAGCATAATTTTGGCTATTTTTCATTAATTTACAACAACAATAAAGCCCTATTTTTGTACAATTTTCAAATATAAAAATTAATTATAAGTAAAAGTGATATGAAAATAGATAAAAATTTTTTAAGTAAGATTGATTACAATGGTACTTTAAATAAAAAACAGCTTGATATATTAAAGATAGATTTTAGTTTTGAGAAAAATTATGAAAATGAAGCTTTAGGAAAAGAGATCTCAAAAAATGACTCAAATTTACTAATGCTTCTAAAAGGTATTACTGATTTAGAATGCCAAGAGAAAATAATTTCAAACTATCATTTAGTATTAGAGCACAACAAAATAAAAGCAAATGTATATAAAAATATAGATAACAATATCTCAACACCAAATAATATTTTAAAAATATATTGTGATGGAGCTTGTAGTGGAAATCCTGGAAATGCAGGAAGTGGAATAGCAGTTTATTTTGATGACAAAAATCCAGTTTTATTATATGGAGATTTTGTTGAGATGGGAACAAACAATATAGCTGAACTAAATGCTCTATATAAAGCTTTGCAAATAGCAAATGAAACAAGTAGTAATAATGCTATATCAATTTTTACAGACTCTAGATATGCAATAGATTGTATCTCGACATGGGCTTACTCTTGGAAAAAAAATGGATGGAGTAAAAAAGGTGGCGAGATAAAAAATCTTCCTTTAATTATAAAATCACATGAACTCTTTGAAAAGTTAAAATCAAAAGTAAACCTAGAGTATGTAAAAGGTCATAATGGAATTGAAGGTAATGAACTAGCAGATAGAATGGCAATAAATGCAATAAAACAAAAATCTATCGATTATAAAAGCTTTAAATACGAAGAAATAGAGGAAGTTCTAAAAATAAAATAGTATTAATAAAAATTTTTGTTACATTTGGCTAATATTTAGAACTAAAAAAATTAAGGAAAAGAGATAATGCTAGAGAAAAAAGGAACTATACTTTCAGTTAGAGAAGATTTAAAAGTTTTTGATTGTACTATTAGAGATGGTGGACTTGTAAATAACTTCCATTTTAGTGATGAGTTTGTAAAAGCTCACTATGAAATGTGTGTTGCTAGTGGTGTTGATTATATGGAAATAGGAAAAAATGTATCTCCAACTTTAATGAGTGAAGAGGAGTATGGACCTTGGAATTTTTGTAAAGAAGAAGACATAAGAAGAATCGTAGGGGAAAATAATACAAATCTAAAAATTGCTGTTATGAGTGATATTGGAAGAAGTTTAAAAGAAGAACTTAGACCAAAAGAGCAAAGTGTTGTTGATATGATTAGAATTGCAACATATATTCACCAAATTCCAGCAGCAATTGAGCTAATAGAAGATGCTCATGCAAAAGGTTATGAAACAACTGTAAATATAATGGCTATTTCAAAATCATTTGATGATGAGCTAGATGAAGTTTTAGAACAACTTTCTAAAACAAATGTTGATGTAATTTATATAGCTGATAGTTTTGGTTCTTTTTATCCTGAACAAATACGAAAATTAACAGAAAAATATCTTAGTTTTGCTCAAAAATCAGGTAAAAAAGTTGGAATTCATGCACACAATAATCTTCAACTTGCATATGCAAATACATTAGAAGCAATGATTTATGGGGCAAGTTTTCTAGATGTTACTGTTTCAGGACTAGGAAGAGGAGCAGGAAATTGTCCACTAGAGCTTCTTTTAGGATTTTTAAAAAACCCAAAATATAAACAGATGCCTGTTTTAGAGTTTATTGAAAATTATATAGTTGAATTAGAGAAAAAACTTGATTGGGGATATAGTATTCCATACATGATAACAGGGCAATTAAATGAACATCCAAGAGCTGCTATGAAAGCTAGAGATGAAAAAGATACAAAATATAGAGAGTTTTTTAAAAATATCTCTTTTATGGAGTAGATAAAATCTACTCTAGAAAAATATATTACACTATGGTCTAAAATGTTAATTTCAAATGGATCAGCACTAAATATACTTTTAGCAAACAATAATAGAGTTTTAAATGATGCTTTAAAAGAAGCAGATAATAAAACTCTAAATAATATTTTAAAACAAGATAGCCAAAATTCTTCAAGCGCTACAAATACAAATGCTAGTTCTATTTTAAAAGAGGTTTTAAACTCAATAAAAGATGGTACAAAATCAAATAGTAGTTTAGAAAATATATTAAAAAACTCAACTGCTTTTAAAGATTTAGGAACTCTATCTTCAAATTTATCATCTTTATTGGAAAATATAAAAGATGAAGAATCACTTCAAAAATTCAAACCTCTTTTGGAGAGTTTTTTAAAAAATATAAAAGATATTACTGCTGATAATTTAAAAGAGCAAATAAAAAATAGTGGTATTTTCTTAGAAAATAAGTTATCTTCAAATCCAAATGCAAAACTAGAAAATCTTTTGCAAAATATCTCAAATCTTATAAAAACAATAGATACTCCAGAGGCAAAAAACAGCAGTCAAATAATTGATAATATTTTAAAAAACATACCAAAAGATAGCTCTTTTAAAAGTAGTGAGCTATTAAATAATATTAAAACTTTAGTAAGCTCTTTACAAAATTTAAGTAATTCTTTAAATCCAAATCAAACACAAACTCTAAATAACCTTGCAAATGAATTAAAAAATTTTATACAAAATGGCTCAATGATAGAGTCAAGAACTGAAAATATAGTACCAAAAACATTAATACAAACACCACAAACTGAAGATATAAATATAGAAAATACACAAATTAAAAACTTGATAAATAATCAAGTAAAAGAGCTCTTATCTCAAATAAAACAAGACTTTACACAAAATCAAAATATAGTACAAAATAAAAATATCTTACCTTTGATTGATAAATTAATCTCACTACCAGATCTATTTTCAAAAAGTGAAGCTATTTTAAATAGTGTACAAAATACAAATATCTCAAATTTTTCAAATAATTTTGCTACAAACTTAAACCCACTTTTAACTGCATTAAAAGAGAGCCTACAAGCTATTAATCCAAAAAATATAGAGATACAAAATCAGATAAACTCTTTGATAAAAAAAGTAGAAAATATTATTCAAGAATATACAAATAATAACTTGGACAATCCAAAAGATAATCAAAAGCTTGATAATGATTTCAAATCAATACTTCTTAAAATGCAAGAAGAAGTTGCACAAAAAACAGATATAAAGTCTCAAGATAGCTTAAAAACAATAAACAATCTTCTAACTCAAATCGATATGCAACAGCTAACTTCACTTGTTTCAAATTCAAATTTTGTATATATTCCATTTTTTTGGGAGATGCTAGAAGATGGCTCAGTTGAGATTAAACAAAAAGATGAAGATAAGTTTTTTTGTCAAATTAAACTTACCTTAAAAGATTTTGGTAAAATAGATTTAATGCTTTCAATGTATGATGACAATAAGCTTGATATGACAATTTATGCACAAAGAGAGCATTTTAAAGTAGCACTAAGAGATAATTTACAAAAATTAAAACTAGCTCTAAATGAAGCAAATATTATTCCTATGAATATTAAACTTCTTGATATGAAAGAAGAGAGTGAAACTAAAGAACAAAAACCAACAAATGTTTATCAAAACAACTATAACAACGATTTTATATCTAGTTCAAAAATAGATATAAAGGCATAATAAATGCAAGAAGATAATCAAAAAGTACAAAAAGCAGTAGCTTTACAATATGATAAAAATGCAAATAATGCTCCTAAAATAACTGCAAAAGGAAAAGGTGAAACAGCAAATAATATAATAAAAATTGCAAAAGATAACAAAATTCCTATTAAAAAAGATGAAGATTTGGTTGAATTATTGTCTAAAATAGATATAGATAAAGAGATACCAACTTCTATGTACAAAGCTGTTGCAGAAATTTTTGCATTTATTTATGAATTATCAAACAAAAGGTAAAAAATGATTTTAAAAAAAATTGTAATTAAAGACCAAAAAGAGTTATATAGACACAAAAACTATCTTATTGGCTTGGATTTAGAGTTTAATAGCACAAAAAAAGAGTATTCAAATAGTAGTGAAATAAGCTTTGATAATCTATTTGAGATAACTGAATTTTTAAAAAATCATAACTTTTCATACACTATGGTTGAAGAAAAAATCACTGATTTTAAAAAACAAATTTTGGCAAAATACAAAACTCTTCAAGTTGATATTAATAATATTTTTATTGTAGAAAAAAATAGTGAAAATAAAATATATCTTCTTAATCAAATAAAAAATAGCATAAATATAGTTGATTTAAAAAATTCAAATCTAAAAATGTATAAAATTCCAAAAAGTAGCTTGGAAAACTCAAATTTAAGTATAAAAGTTCTTGAAATATTGGCTTCAAATAAAGGCGATTTTGAAGAACTTTTTGATATTTTTGCAATACTAGAAAATCAAAATTCACAAACTATTCTTTATTTAGAAAAATTAAAGAAGTTTAAATATTTTTGTATTTCAAAGATAAATGAAGTACAAAAAGATATGTTCTTATGTAACTGCGTACCAAATTTTTTTCCTGAAACAAATTTTTATATAAAAGGGAATAGAGTTTTTTCTGACTATACTCAATATTTTCTAAATTATGAGCAAGAGATTAAAATTTGGAAATATCTATATTCAAATAAAGAGTTAGTAGGAGTTTACAAAGAGCCTAGTTTATATGAACTTTTTGTAGGAAGAAAGATTTATATTTTTGATGAATTTAAAAATAGAGTAAAAGTTATTATAAAAAATGCACAATATCTGGAAAATAAAGGGATAAGTATAACACTATCAAATGGTGTATCTAGTCAAAAAATATCCCAAATATTTACAAAAGAAGAGCTTCTAAAAAGAGTTATAGAAGCTAGAGATTAAAACTCAATATCCTTTACCATCGCTATTTCGTTACAAATTGGAAAAAGTTTACATTTAATGCAATCAGCCCATATTTTTTGTTCAGGAATATCTTCTTTTGGAATCTCTCTAAATCCACATGAAATGAAAAAATCTTTTTCATAAGTAAGAGATAAAACCTGTTTTATTCCATAAAATTTTGCCTCTTTAACACACTCATCTACAAGCTTTTTACCTAAGCCCAAACCTCTAAACTCTTCATTTACTATCAAACTTCTAACTTCTGCCATTCTAGCAGAGTGGATATGTGTAGCTGTAAAACCAGCCATCTTTCCATCTACTTCAACAATAATATATGATCTGATAGTTGTAGCCATCTCATCTTCTGTTCTTAAAAGAATTATTCCTTTTTCAACTTCTGGACGTACTAGCTCTTGCATTTTTGGAATATCAAGAACTGTTGGCTTATAAAATCTAATTTCCAAACAAATGCTCCGTAATTTTATTTTGAAGATCAATTATACCTTTTTTCTTTAAGTTTGAAACAAAAATTCCATCTGGAAAATCTCTTTTTAACTTATTAAGCTCTGCACTATTTAGTTTATCTATTTTAGTAAAAGCATTTATAATTATTTGATCGCCTCTTTTAATATGTTTTACAAACTCATAAACATTTTTATCAATTTCTAGATTAGTGTGTCTAGAATCTATTAAATGAACAAATATTTGAAGATTTGGTCTTTGTTCTAAATATTCTGTAAGATTTCTATTCCAAGCTGCTTTTAATGTTTTAGCAACTTTAGCATATCCAAAACCTGGTAAATCAACAAATCTTGTATAAACATAAGGCGTTTCAACATCTTGAGTTTTAAACTTAATCTCAAAATAGTTTATAAGTTGAGTTTTTCCAGGAGTTGAAGACGATTTAGCTAAACCTTTATGTTTTGTTAAAGAGTTTAAAACTGAAGATTTTCCAACATTTGATCTACCTAAAAAAGCAACTTCAGCTACTGATGGTGGTGGTGAATCTTCAATACTTTGAGCGGATTGTAAAAATTTTGCATCTATTAAATTCATACTATTTTTTTTCGCCTCGTTCAATATTTATAATAAACTTTACAGGTTTATTTTCGCTTCCTTTAACCTTTGCTTCACCTGTTAACTGATTGATATAAATATTATCTCCATAAATTTTTCTATCATCATTTTTCTCATGAACATATCCATTTCCAATAATTATATACTCCTCTTTTAAAGGTACATAAATAATTTTATCACCTTTTCCAACATAGTGTTTATCTTTTGAAATTACTTCAAAATCAGCATCTCCAGTAGCTTCATATTTAGTTGCTACTTTATTTTTTGTATCTTTATCTGTTTCAAAAAATACATCAACTTTTTGTGCATTTAACTTATCTTCTGCCATTCTTATTTTTACATTTCCTGTAAAAGTAGAAATTCCTTTATTATCATCTGCTTTGAAATCTAAAGCATCTATTACTAATGTTTCACTTTGTGCAAACAAAAGTGAAGAACAAAAAAACAAACCAACTAAAACTTTTATACTATTTTTTATCATCTTTTCCCTTTCTCTTTTCAATATCTATCTCAAAATGTGTATTTTTAGAATTTATAATATTTTTCTCACTTTCTAAATACAAATTTTCTCCATTGTACTTATGTGCATAATACTCTGCTTTAAAAGGAGAACTATTTTTTGCAATTTTATTTAAATCATCATAAATCATCTCTTTTGTATCTATTTTAATAAAATCATCTCTTTTATACTTAACATTATCTTTTAAGTTATAAATAGCACCCTTTTTTACTATAAAATCTGCTTTAATATTTTCACTTTTGAAATTTTTTGCAATATTATTGTTATTTAAAGTAATATCACCATAATACATCTCATCTCTAGTTTCATATCTTACGGCTTGTGCTGCAACAATTTTTTTACTAACCATATTTTCATCTAAACTATACATTACTGGATTTTCAAATATAAAAAGAGCTATATCCTCTTTTTTAAAATCCTTTTTTATTTTATCAACTGGCAAGAAATAAAAAATTATTGCTAAAACAAGAGATACAAAAACAAATATTTTTAAAGCCATAAGTTTAAAAACTCCT
This sequence comes from Aliarcobacter cryaerophilus ATCC 43158, assembly GCF_003660105.1. NCBI lineage: Bacteria > Pseudomonadati > Campylobacterota > Epsilonproteobacteria > Campylobacterales > Arcobacteraceae > Aliarcobacter > Aliarcobacter cryaerophilus. The sequence goes on along the minus strand of NZ_CP032823.1, from coordinate 704,461 downwards.
CTTCAAGTCCATCTTCTTTTAAGATATACTCAATCATCTCTCTTGCAGCTCCACTTCCACCACTTTTTTTGCAAACTACATTTACACTATTTTTTATAAGTTCATGTGCATTTTGTGGAGCAAAAGATAATCCAGCTTTTTTTAACATTTTTAGATCATTTAAATCATCTCCAATTGCAGCAACTTCATTGTAATTTAAACCCTCTTTTTTCAAAATTTCATCTAAAACTTGTAACTTATCTTTTACATTTTGGTATAGATACTCTATTTTTAACTCATTTGCTCTATACTCAACAATTTTTGACTCTCTTCCTGTGATAATTGCTGCTTTTTTTCCTAAATGTTTTGTCCAAAAAACTATTGCAAAACCATCATTTACATTAAAAGTTTTAAACTCTTCAAGGTTGCTTGAATATGTAATATCACCATTTGTTAAAGTTCCATCAACATCAAAAACTAAAAGTTCTATCATAAAACACCTTTTGTGCTAGGAATTCCAAGTTTTTCATTTTTTACCAAAGCACGTCTTAAAGCAACTGCAAAAGCTTTAAATGTTGCTTCAATAATATGATGTTTATTTCTTCCTCTTTCAGAAATTAAGTGAAGTGTGATTCCAGCATTTCCACTTAAAGCATGGAAAAACTCTTCTACTAATTCAACATCAAACTCTCCAACTTTTCCGCTAACATTTACTTCATAAACTAAAAATGGTCGATTTGATAAATCCAAAGCACATGTTGTTGCTGCTTCGTCCATAACAACAGTAGCATTTCCATATCTCTCAATTGCAGCAATAGGAAAAATAGCTTTTTTCAAAGCTTGTCCTAAAACTATTCCACAATCTTCAACTGTATGATGAGAATCAATGTGTAAATCACCTTTACACTCCAAATTTATATCAATTCCGCTATGTTTACTCAAAGCTTCAAGCATATGGTCAAAAAAACCAACACCTGTATTTATAGAAAATTTTCCACAACCATCTAAAGTCAAACTACACTTTATTTGTGTCTCTTTTGTATCTCTTTTTATCTCTACCATCTTTTAAATCCTTATTGAACTACAATTGCATTTGTTAAACTATTTTTTGCTTTAAAATTTTGTCCATCATCATAAGATGAAAAACCTCTTATATAAACTCTATAAATTCCACCATTTTCAACATACTCTATCTTTTTTGATGGAAATTTTGCTTTATACTCATCTACTGTTTTTAAAGCTCCTGCTTGTAAGCTAAATGCTCCTACTTGAACACTAAATTTTCCGCCAGAAGAAGATTTTGAGCCCTGATTTGAACTACTTTTTGAAGATATAACAGGTGCAGCCATACCAATATTAGTATTAATATTTGTAGCTACTATATCGTCTTCAACTACCTCAATTTTCTCAACTTCTGGTTTTTGCTCAATTGAGTTTACACTTGGAGCATTTTTATCATCAATTAATCCATTATAACCCAAAACAGTAACCTTAACCCTTGCTGTACCTTTTCTAACCATATCTATCTCATGAGCTGCTTTATTTGATAGGTCAATAATTCTTCCAGCAACAAAAGGTCCTCTATCATTTATTCTAACTATTGTACTTCTTCCATTGTCTAAGTTATCAACTCTTACAACTGTATTCATAGGCAAAGTTTTATGAGCAGCTGTCATAGCATACATATTATAAATTTCACCATTTGAAGTCTTTTTTGCATGAAAATCTGGTCCATACCAAGAGGCAATTCCATCAAATTTATCTCCAACATTTGCAACAAAAGGATAATATCTGATTCCAAAAACATTGTAAGGTCTCATTGTAGCTCTATGCATGGCTTCACTATTATTTATACTTTTATCACCCGTATCCTTACGATATGAGTTATAATCATAAGTTTGTTTAGTAGAACAACCAGTAAATAAAAAAGACGAACAAAAAATTAAAAAAGTAATACTATAAATTCTATTTGATAATCTCAATGTTCTCTCCTATTTTCAACTTACTACTACTTTTTTTATTATCAATTTTAAGTTTTTTTACACTAACTTTATATTTTTTTGCAATAGCTTCTAGTGTATCACCTTGTTTTACTTTATGAATAACTTTATTTGTAGCTAATTCTTTACTATTTGACTCTTTTTTTATTTTTTCTAAATTTACTTTATTTTCGATATAAGGTAAATCTTTCATATTTGCAACTTTATTATTAAATAACTCAATTTTTGTATGAGGAATGTATAAGTTATAACTATTTTTATCTGTTGGTATCATCTCTTTTAAAAGATGCTTATTTATAATTTTTAACTCTTCATAACTCATAGAAAGTTCATCTGCAATAGTTTTTAATCTTAAGCCTTTATTTGCATTGACTTTTTCTAAATCATACTTTGTTTTTTTATCTAAGTTTTTAAATCTATCACTATTTTCAAGAATTGAAAAAGAGACCAACATATTTATATAATTTACACTAGTTTTTGGCAAATAATCTCTTTTTGAATTATGCTTTAAAAGATAAAGATAGTCAAAATGCCCAGATTTTAAACCCAAATCTTTATATATCGTATATAAATTGTCTATACCTTTTTTATTTTTTGTATAATCCGCAATATATAAATTATAAATTTTTATAACCTTATCATGATACATAGTTGGATGCTCATCTAAATATTTATCCAAAGTAGCTCTTGCAACTCCATGAATAATTCTTCCTTCTCCTGCATTATAAGCCAAAACAGACAAATACCATTTTCCAAATTTTTTATAATATTTTCTTAAATAATTTGTAGCAGCATCTGTTGATTTTATTAAATCTAGTCTCTCATCAACAAACTCATTTCTTTTTAATTTAAGATTACTAGCAGTTAAAGGCATAATTTGCCAAAGTCCAGAAGGACCATTTTTATTAACTAAATTCTTAAAACTTGACTCTATTAAAGGTAGGAAAAAAAGAACCTTAGGAAGATTTTTTAACTCTAACTCTTCTTTTACTATTTTTGCATTTAATGATGATTTTTTTATTAAGTTATCGTAATACTGAATTTTTTTTGTAGTTGATAGTTCTTTATATTTTGATTTAAAAGATTGTTCATTCAAAAACTCTTTTGGAAGATTTAACTCTTCTAATATAACCATATTTTGCTCAAGATTATTTGCAAAAACAGAAGAAATTAAAATGATTATTGCTACTAAAATTTTTTTCAAGGTTTCCTCTTTATTTTAGAATTCTTTGATTATACCTAAGAAATATTAGAAAACTCTTTAAAAAGATTTTTGGCATTATTTGTAGTAATACTTTGAATCTCCTCATCACTCATATTTAAAATCTCCGCCATTTTTTGAGCTACATATTTTGTATAATATGGCTCATTTCTGACACCTCTGTAAGGATGTGGTGTTAAATATGGAGCATCTGTTTCTATTAGGAGTTTTTCTTTAGGAATTTGTGGCAAAATATCTACTAATTTTTTTGCATTTTTAAAAGTAATAACACCACCTATTCCGAAATAAAAATTCATATTTACCAAAGGAAGAAGATGTGGGCTTGCATTAAAACAGTGCAAAACTCCACCTAAATCTTTTGAGGCATATTTTTCCAAAATCTCTCTTGAATCATTTGAAGCCTCTCTAATATGAATAATTAGTGGTTTTTTGTACTTTTTTGCTAAATTTATTTGAGAAATAAAAACTTCTTTTTGTTTTTTTATATTCTCTTGCTTCTCAATTTCATCATCTGTAAGCCTATAATAATCTAATCCACACTCACCTATAGCTATACACTTTGGATGATTTATATATCTCTCTATTACTGCTTCATCATACTCATCTATATCATAAGGATGAATTCCAACAGCAAAAAAAACTTCATCATATTTTTCACTTAATTCTATAGCTTTGTGAATAGTTTCAAAACTTGCTCCTGGAATTAAAAAAGCATTAACTCCAGATTCTTTTGCATTTGTGATAACACCATCTATATCACTTAAATAAGCTTCATTATCAAGATGGCAATGAGTATCTATAATAATATTTAAACCTTTAAGACAAAAATCTTTTATTTAAAAGATTTATTAAATTGTTGATTTGAGAAATATCTGAATATTTTATCCAAGCATCTATTCCAAAGTTTTTGAAAGCATCATAATCGCTCTCATCTTCTATTATTGCAATAGATACATATTTTTCTTTGCAAACACTATGTTTATTTTCTTCATATTCAAAAATAGATTCTATGTCTATTATTGCTATATCAGCTTTACCTTCACCTTTTGAGTGAAAAGACTCAACATCGAATTCTGGATTAAAAAGCGACTCATCAATTTGACAAAAAGTTATGATTTTCATATATCCCCCGTATTTTTAATAATTTAGTATTCTATCAAAATAGTATTAAATTACAATATATATCTTGTAACATCAACATTATCAACAATCTTCTCAAGTTTTTCTGATACTAATTTACTCGTTACAACTACTTTTGAACCTTTTTTCTCATCTGCATCAAAAGATATATCTTCAATAACTTTTTCAATAACAGTATGAAGTCTTCTTGCACCTATATCTTCTGTTTTTTCATTTGCTGCAACACTATATTTTGCAAAAGCTTTTATAGCATCATCATCAAATTCAAGCTCAACATCTTCAACTTTTAAAAGAGCCTTATATTGTCTTAAAAGTGAATTTTTTGTATTTGTTAAAATTTTATAAAGAGCTTCTTCATCAAGACTTTCTAACTCAACTCTAAGAGGAAATCTTCCTTGTAGTTCTGGTATTAAATCACTAGGTTTTGATACATGAAATGCACCAGCAGCTATAAATAAAATATGATCAGTTTTTATTTGTCCAAATTTAGTTTGAACACTACTACCTTCAACTATTGGAAGTAAATCTCTTTGAACTCCCTCTTTTGATGGATCTTGTCCTTGATTTTTCTTTCCACTTGCAATTTTATCTATCTCGTCTATAAAAATAATTCCACCGTTTTCAGCTCTTTTTAAAGCTTCTATTTTAATAGCTTCAGTATCTAATAAACTCTCACTAGCAACACCTCTTAAAAGAATTTTTGCATCTTTTATGCTTACTTCTTTTTTTATTTTTTCTTTATTTAAGCTTCCTAACATTTTATTAAGACTCTCTTGCATAGAACTCATATCAAATGGTAAGCTAGAATCAATTATCTCAACATGAGCTTTTTTAGGTAATTCTATTTCAATTTTTTTGTCATCTAAATCACCATTTAATAACTTCTTTTCCATTAGATTATAAGTTTTTATAAATGACTCTTTTGCACTCTCACTTGCACTTTCAGGAAGTGGTGGTACTAATTTCTCAATTATTTTTTTATTTACTTCATCATCAATTTTATCTTTAATTTTCTCTTCAAACTCTTTTGTAACAAGATTTATACTTTCATAAAGAAGGTCTCTAATCATAGACTCAACATCTCTTCCTACAAATCCAACTTCTGTATATTTACTAGCTTCTACTTTTACAAAAGGAAGTCCCATCATTTTTGCCATTCTTCTTGCAATTTCAGTTTTACCAACTCCTGTACTTCCAATCATTAGAATATTTTTTGGCATAATCTCTTCTTGTAGATTTGGCTCAACTCTCATTCTTCTATATCGATTTCTTAAAGCAAGGGCAATGGTCTTCTTTGCATCATTTTGACCAATAATATAATCATCTAAATAAGCAACAATCTGCCTAGGTGTCATATCCATATTGTTTTTATTCCTCTATTTTTAATATTTTTATATTTTGATTTGTATAAATACAAAGCTCACCAGCAATCATCAAAGACTCTCTTACTAGATCTTCTTCATCAAGTTGTGAATGTTTTGCTAGTGCTCGTGCAGCAGATATTGCAAAATTTCCACCACTTCCAATACTTGCTATTTCTCCATCTTCAGGCTCAACAACATCTCCATTTCCACTTAAAATAAATATTTTTTCTTTGTTTAAAACTATCATCATGGCTTCAAGACGTCTTAAATACTTATCTTTTCTCCACTCTTTTGAAAATGCAATAACAGATTTTAATAAATCACCTTTACAAGTTTCAAGATGAGCTTCAAACATATCAAAAAGATTAAAAGCATCTGCTGTGCTTCCTGCAAAACCTGCTAAAATTTGACCTTTATACAAAGTTCTAATCTTTGTGGCATTTCCCTTTAAAACTGTGTTTCCAAAAGATACTTGTCCATCTCCACCAATAACAGCTTTATTTTTACCTTTGTAGGCTAAAATCGTAGTTGCATGAAACATAATTAACCAGCGATTATATCGATTTTTAAAATTGCATTTACAGAGTGTCCTAATTTACAAGATACTTCATAAATACCAATATTTTTTAATTTATTATCAACAACTATACTTTTTTTATCAACCATAATAGAGAATTGTTTTTCAAGCTCTTCACTTATCTCTTTATTTGTAACACTCCCAATAAGCTGACCATTTGCTCCAGCTTTATGTCTAATTGTAAGCTTTGTTGAATTTATTTTTTCTGCTAATTCTTTTGCAGATTTTATCTCTTCTTCTTCTTTAAGTGCTAACTTTTTTTGCTCTGCATTATGTTTTGCTATTACTTCATTTGTTGCTTGTAAAGCTAAGCCTTTCCCTATTAAAAAATTTTTACCATACCCATCGGCTACTTCTTTGATTTCACCTGCTTTTCCTAAAGTTTTTACATCTTTTATTAATAATACTTTCATTTACTATTCCTTTAATTTTTAACTCATCATTCTACTATTAATTTTTTTAAAGCCATATAAAAAATTTTAAAGCTACTTTTTATCAACTGCAATCGCTCTAATATCTCTCTTTTTTACATAACTATTTAAACCTATATGGTTGTTGTATCCTAAAAGTTTTGATATTTTTCTAACACTAAGACCCATAGCTAGCAATTCTTCAATTTTGCCTCTTTGCTCATCGAATTTTGATTTTTGAATAGTTCCTTTTGGTTTTCCAAGAGCAATACCATCTTCTTTTTTTGCATTTAATGCCTCTTTTGTTCTTAAGCTTTGAAGCTCTTTTTCTAAGGAGATAGTCATTTTTATAATATTTAAAATCATCAATGTGAGTTTATCATCGTTACTTAGCAAATCTAAATTTTGTTCAACAACAATTATTCTTATCTTATTTGATAATAAAAACTTTACAATTTCTAAAATTCTATCAATAGTTCTTCCAAAAACATTTAAGTTTGCAACAATTATTGTAGAGTTTTTTTCACAATTTTCTAAAAGTTGAATAATATTTTTCTCTTGAGAAGGTCTATTTATATCTATTTCAATATTTTTATAAATAGTTAATGAATTTTTTAAAATATATTTTGAAATAAGTTCTTTTTGCTCATCTGTATAACTCATATTATTTCTATTTTTTCTAATATATGTGAAATTTTTTGACATTCTTGTACCTCTTTTTGTAATAGTTTTATATATAAATTTATACAAAATGTTATCCTTTTAATATTTAATAAAAGCTTATACATATTTTAACATAAAATAAAACTTGAAGCTTTTATTTGCTACTATCAAGCTTTTTATAATTAAATAATTCAAGAGGTAAATATTGAGATTAACAGTTGGAATTTCAGGTGCTAGTGGAGTAAATCTAGCTTTGAAATTTATAAAACAAATACCAAAAGATATTGAGATTTTTGTAGTATTTTCAAAAAGTTCTAAAAAGGCTTTAAAACTTGAAAATGGTATAAAAACTAAAGAGATATTCAAAAATGATGAAAATATAACACTTTTTAAAGACAAAAATATAGGAGCTTCTTTAGCATCTGGCTCATTTAAAGTTGATAAAATGATTATTCTTCCTTGCAGCTCAAATACTTTGGCAAAATGCAGTATAGGAATAGCAGATAGCTTAATTACTAGAGCTTTTTCTGTAATGCTAAAAGAAAAAAGAGAGATTATAATAGCTCCACGAGAGTTACCTCTAAATACAATAATGCTAGAAAATATGCTAAAACTATCAAATTTAGGAGTTGTAATTGCACCTCCAATTTTGGGATATTATAGCTCTCAGCAAACTTTAGAAGATATGGAAAACTTTATTATTGGAAAGTGGATGGATTTATTAAAAATAGATAACAAACTATATAAAAGATGGAAATAGATATGAAAAATAACGATTATAACTATACTGGCTCATATAAAAAAGCTATATACAGTGGGACATTTGACCCTATTACTATTGGCCATTTAGATATTATTGAAAGAGCAATAAAAGTTTTTGATGAAGTAATTATAAGTGTTGCAAAAAGTGAACTAAAAAAACCTATGTTTTCTCATAATAAAAGAGTAGAATTTGTAAAAGCTGCTACAGCTCATCTTAAAAATGTAAGAGTTGTTGGTTTCGATACTCTTTTGGTTGATTTAGCAAAGGATTTACAAATTAACACTATAATCAGGGGATTAAGAGCTGTTAGTGATTTTGAATTTGAACTTCAAATGGGATATGCAAACTCTTCAATAAATCATAATCTTGAAACAGTTTACCTAATGCCAACACTAGAACATGCATTTGTAAGCTCTACTATTGTGCGAGAAATTATAAGATTTAAGGGAAAATTTGAACATCTAGTTCCTAAAGAGGTTTTAGAATGTATGTAGTTATTGAAGGAATTGATACAGCTGGAAAATCAACTCAGTTAGAAATTTTGAAAAATAAGTTTCAAAATGCAATTTTTACAAAAGAGCCAGGAGGAACTACATTAGGTACAAAACTAAGAGAGATGATTTTAAGTGGAGAAGCAAATAGTAGTTTAGCTGAAATGTTTATGTTTCTTGCAGATCGAGCTGAACACACTCAAGAGATAATCTTAAAAAATAAAAATAAATTAATTATTAGTGACCGTTCATTTATATCTGGAATTGCATATGCAAAAGATAAAAAAATAGAAGATTTAATAGAATTAAATCGGTTAGCAACTTCAAATAGTTTTCCACAAAAAGTAATCTTACTAGAGCTTAAAAAAGATGAATTACAAAAAAGATTGTCTCAAAAACAAAATGATAGTATTGAAAAAAGAGGTTTAGATTATCTTTTAGATATTCAAGCGAGACTAAAAGAGACTATTTTGAAACTAGATATAGATTATATTTTTATAGATGCTAGTTTAAGTATAGATGAGATTGCAAAACAGATTGAGGATTTTATAAATGAGTAACACAATTCAAAGTTTAAGAGGAATGAAAGACATTGTAGGAAGTGACAGTGAACTTTTTACATATTTTATAGAAAATGCCTCAAAAATTGCACAAAAATATGATTTTTCTTACATAGAAACTCCACTTTTAGAAGAAACAGCACTTTTTAAAAGAAGCGTTGGAGAAAGCAGTGATATTGTAAATAAAGAGATGTATCAATTTATTGATAAGGGTGAAAATGATGTATGTCTGCGACCTGAAGGAACTGCTGGAGTTGTAAGACATTTTGTTGAGAAAAAGCTAGATAAGGCTGGTGGAACTTATAAATGGTACTACTATGGACCTATGTTTAGATATGAAAGACCTCAAAAAGGAAGACTTAGAGAGTTTCATCAATTTGGTTGTGAAGTTTTTGGAGTAGCAAATGTTTATGAAGATGCAAATATTATTATGCTAATCAAAGAGATTCTTGACTATTTTGGTATTGGATTTACATTAAAACTAAACTCTTTGGGGTGTAGTGATTGTATGCCAAAATACAAAGAGAATCTAATAAATCATCTAAATAGCTTCAAATCTGAGCTATGCGTTGATTGTAATAGAAGAGTTACCACAAATCCAATTAGAGTTTTAGATTGTAAAAATGAGAAGTGCCAAACTCTTTTAAAAGATGCTCCAAAAATAACAAATAGTTTATGTAGCTCTTGTGATAGTGATTTTGAAAAACTAAAAGAGATATTAGATTTTAATAAAGTAAGCTATGAAGTTGACTCAAATTTGGTTCGTGGGCTTGATTATTACAACAAAACGGCATTTGAGTTTGTAAGCAATGAAATTGGTGCTCAAAGTGCAATTGCTGGCGGTGGAAGATATGATAGATTGGTTGAATTTTTAGGTGGAAAAAGTACTGCTGGAATTGGTTTTGCTATTGGTATAGAAAGATTGTTAGAGCTTGTAAAAATAAAAAAAGAAGAAAAAGAGTTTTTGTATATTGGTGTTTTAGATGAAATTAGTCTAAATAAAGCTTTTGAAATAGCAATTAAAAAAAGAAAAACAACAAAAACTCATATAGAATATACTCCAAGAGGTTTTGCAAAGCATTTTGGAATAGCCCAAAAGATAGGATGCAATATTGTTGCACTTATTGGAGAAAAAGAGCTAGAAAATGGAATGATTTATACAAAAAATTTAAATACAAAAGAAGAAAATAATATAATTTTAGAGGATTTTTAATATGAAAAACAGATATGGAATAGATATTTGGAGTGATGATAACTTTTTTATTGAAGATGGAGTTGTAAAAGTAAACTACAAACCATATCCATCTTTAATAAAAATTGTAAAAGATGTTAGAAAACAAGGTTTTAAAGGACCACTACTTTTAAGATTTCCACACATTACAAAAAAACAAGTTAAAACACTTTTTAACACTTTTAATGCGAGTATAAAAGAGTATGATTATAAAGGAAAATTTAATGCTGTTTTTCCTCTAAAAGTAAATCAGTTACCAAACTTTATTCATCCTCTAGTAAATTCTGGAAAAAAATACAACTATGGTCTTGAAGCTGGAAGTAAAGCTGAATTGATTATTGCTATGACTTACAACAATATGGGAAGCCCAATAACTGTAAATGGTTTTAAAGATAAAGAGATGATACATCTATGCTTCATTGCAAAATCTATGGGACACGATATTACTGTTATTATAGAGGGTTTAAATGAGCTAGAGATGATTTTGGAAGTTTTAAAAGAGACAAAAATGGAAGCTCCAAATATAGGTTTAAGAGTACGACTTCATAGTGGAGGAAGTGGTGTTTGGGCAAAAAGTGGTGGAATTGACTCAAAATTTGGACTTACATCAACAGAAATTTTAGAAGCTTTTGAGCTTATGCAAGAAAATGAACTTGAGGATTTATTAACAATGATTCATTTTCACATAGGTTCTGCTATGAATACTATTAAACCTTTAAAAAAAGCTCTTAGAGAATCAGGTCATATATATGCTGAGCTTAAAAATTTGGGTGCAAAAAAACTTAACTCTATAAATATTGGTGGTGGATTAAGTGTAGAATATAGTGCTTACGAGCAATCTAGATTTTACTCTCTAGCTGAATTTGCAAGTGATGTTGTATTTACTTTAAAAGATATTGCAAGACAAAAAGGAGTTGAAGAGCCAAATATTTTTACTGAATCAGGAAGATTTATAAGTGCAGCTTCAACTGTTCTTATAACTCCTGTTTTAGAGCTATTTTCAGCTGAATATGAACTTGACCACTTAAGACTAAAAGAGGTAAATCCTCCTTTAATAGAAGAGTTAAGAGAACTTTTCAAAGATATGACAAAGAAAAAAGCCTATGAGTTTATGCATGATAGTATTGACCATTTAGAATCACTTTTAACTCTTTTTGATTTAGGATATATAGATTTACAAGATAGATCAAATGCTGAAATATTGACTCATCAAATTATAAAAAAAGCCATTTCACTTCTTCAAGTTGATGATTATGAAGAGCTTAAAAGATTTGATAAAAATATTCAAGAAAAATATCTACTTAATTTCTCACTTTTCCAATCTTTACCTGATTATTGGGGAATAGACCAAGAGTTTCCAATTATGCCAATAACTCATTTGGATAAAAAACCAACAAGAAGTGCAAGTCTTTGGGATATAACTTGTGATAGCGATGGAGAAATTCCTTTTGATATGAAAAAACCTCTATATTTACATGATGTAAACTTAAATAAAGAAGATTATTTCTTAGGATTTTTCAATGTAGGAGCATATCAGGATACTTTGGGAATGAAACACAATCTTTTTTCTCATCCAACAGAAGTTAATGTTGTCTTTAAAGATGAAGAAGTAATTTTAGAAAAACTTTTGGAATCTCAAAAAGTTATAGATATTTTAGATGATATTGACTACGATACACAAGAGATACAAACAATTTTAAGCAGAAATCTTCCAAGTGAGACTTATGAGACCTTAAAAAAATATTTAGATGACAATAGTTATTTAAAAACAATCTGGAGTTATTACGATGACGAATGAAATAAAAAATGAAGAAGAAAAAATATCTTTGTGGAGTCAAATCAAAGAAGATTTTTCTGTTCCGAAACTAAATGACCCAGCTTTTAATTCAAGCTTTGAGATATTTTTTAATTACCCTGGAGTTTGGGCAATTATAAATCATAGAATTGCAAATAGATTATATAAAAAAGGGTTTGAGAAACTTTCTCGTGCTATTTCTGGGATATCATCTTTTTTTACAAAAACAGATATTCATCCTGCTGCAAGAATTGGAAGAAGAGTATTTTTAGACCATGCGATTGGAGTTGTTATTGGTTCAACTTCTATTATAGAAGATGATGTTTTAATCTATCAAGGTGTAACTTTGGGAGGAGTGAGTCTTGATAAAGGAAAACGACACCCTACGATTAAATCAAATGTTGTAATTGGAAGCGGAGCAAAAATTTTAGGAAATATTACAGTTGGTTCTAACTCAAAAATTGGAGCAAACTCTGTTGTAGTTACTGATGTTCCTGAAAACTCAACTGCTGTTGGAGTACCAGCAAGAATTATAAAAAAAGATAGCAAAAGAGATAAAATGGCTCATAATGAGCTACCAGATATAAATAAAGAGATGTTTAAATATTTAATAGAGAGAATTACAATTTTAGAAAATAATATAAAAAAAGAGCATGAGTGCGATTGTGATATAAATGAAAAAAATGAAATCTTGGAAAAAGAGTATCTTTGTTTCATAGATACATTAAAATCAAATAAAAAAGAGTAATTTTGGAATTTGAATTATTAGCCTTTGGTCTTATTACAGGATTTACATCTGGTTTTTTTGGAATTGGTGGTGGAAGTATTTTAATTCCAATGCTTTTAGTTGCTGGATTTGCTATGAAAGAAGCTGTTGCTATATCTATAATGCAAATGGTTTTTTCATCTATTTATGGCTCTTTTTTAAACTCAAAAAAGATAAAAGGTCTATTTCGTGATGGTATAATTTTAGGAGTTGGTGCTAGCGTTGGTGGACTTTTTAGTGGTTATTTTTTACCTTCAATTCCAGATATTTATCTTCAATATCTTTTTATTGCTGTGCTTATTTATACCATTTATACTCTATTTAAAGCACCTGCTTCTCAAGAAGTAATACAAGCAGATAAGAATATATTTTTACTTGCATTTATTGGTTTTTGTGTTGGAATTTTTGCAATGAGTATCGGAATTGGTGGATCTTTAATGCTTCTTCCAATATTAGTTCAATTTTTAAAATATGATTTAAAAGTAGCTACTGCTTTGGGACTGTTTTTTGTTATTTTTTCATCTATTGGTGGATTTATATCTACTTCATTATATGGAAATATGCTATATTATGAGGGAGCTATTATTGGTATTGGTTCTTTAATTGGAGTATATTTTGGAATAAAAATAAAAGAAAAAACAAAATCAACTTCTTATAAAAAATTTGTATTACTTTTAAATCTTTTTGTCTTAATAACTATGATTTATAAAACGGTGGAGTTTTAAAACACTATTTTAATACCATATTCAGGATCTAAAATAGCAATTTTGTAGTAATCTTTTCTATTTTCATTTTTAAACCCAAATCTTTTTTGGGTTTTTAATTTTATCTCTACTTCATTGTTACTCAAAAGTTCTCTTATTTCACTATGCTTTAGCCAATGTCCATAACGACTAAGCGAATTTTGCCAAATTTTAAATCCACATTTTGAAGTAGATGTTAATTCAAAGAATTCTCCATCTTCAGTTGTCCAAGAAGCATTGCTACAAGCATATAATTCAACTTTTTTTCCTCTTACCTCTTTTTTTCTAACTTCAATTTCTCCATCATCACAATATGGACATTTTCCTAGTAACATATAAAATACCTTTAATTTTTAGACATTATATAAACTTTTGATATATAAAAACCTAAAAAATTAACTAAAAATTAACTCATTTTTCATATACTTATATAATTTAAAATAAAGGGAAATTATGAGAAAAAAAATTCTTACTTCAATGTTACTTTTTAGTACAACACTTTTTGCAATGGAGCATTCTAATCACAATATGCAACATCAAAATAGAAATGAAGTATCTAATCAAAATAGTAGTTTAACTATCCAAAAAGATGAAAAATGCCCTGTTTGTGGTATGTTTGTAGCAAAATATGAGAAATGGATTGCTACTATTAAAACAGATAAAGAGAGTTACTATTTTGATGGAGTAAAAGATATGATGAAATTTTATTTTGAACCAACAAAATATATAAAAAATGCTGATTTAAAAAATTCAACTATAAGCGTTACTGATTACTACACTCTTGAGCAAATAGATGCAAAAAGTGCTTTTTTTGTAATTGGCTCAAATGTTATGGGACCTATGGGAAATGAATTAATACCATTTAAAGATGAAAATAGTGCAAATGAGTTTTCAAAAGACCATTTTGGAGTAAAAGTTTTGAAATTTGAAGATATAAATTTAGATACATTACCAAAAAAACATCACTAAACAATGCGATTTTCGCATTGTTTGATAAAATCAATCTTTAATAAAAGAGCAACAATAATCAACTAAACTGTGTACTCTTAATCTAAATTTTGTATTTGCAGGAATAATAAAAGATGCTGGACCTTCAAACTCTTGCCAATCAGAAGCAGGAAGTAATAAATCAATTTTTCCTCTTTGAATATCAATAACTTCTTTATTTACAGTATTAAGCTCATACTCACCTTCTAACATAATTCCTAAAGTTTTTTTGCTTCCATCTTCAAATGTAATAGCACGGCTTGTAATATTTCCATCGTATAAAATATTTGCTGCTTTTGCTATAGAAACACCTTTAAAATATGACATTATAGTCTCCTTAAAATTTATCGCAATATTATATCAAATCAATTATACGATATTATTGAAGCAAAAGGCTAGAAATCTTTTGATATAATTTGAAAAATTAAAGAAGGTAAGAAAATGAGTATCCAAGAAGAGCTTAAAGAGATAATAAATAATGAAGTTTTAGTTGAAATAGAAGATCACATAGATGATATTTTTGAAATAATTGCTGCAAAGAAAGACACTCCTGAGTTAAAAGAAGAGCTTGAAAATATGCAAGAGATGAAAAAAGATTTTGAGGAGCTTTTAAAAGATTTAGAAGCTGGTGAAATTGATGATGAAGAAGCAAAAGAGATTTATGATGAAATAGTTGATATGCTTGAAGGTTCAAACGAAGATTAACTCTAAGATTAAGATGTGCAAGGCTATATTATTGATATAAAAGCTGTAAAAGATGATGATTTAATTGTCACTATTATATGCGAAAATGAGTTGATTACAACATATAGATTTTATGGAGCAAGGCACTCAAATATCAATATTGGCTATAAAATAGACTTTGAACTTGAAAGTACAAAGTCTTCTATTTCAAGACTTAAAGATGTAATTCAACTAGGTTTTCCTTGGATTTTAAATAACCAGAAAATGTATGCTTGGCAAAGATATCTTAAACTTTTTTACACTCACTTAAAAGAGCTTCATGAGTTAGAACCATTCTACTTTTTTCTTTTAGAAAATTTAGTTTCAAAAATAGAGAAACAAAATATTTATAGAGCTATTATAGAATCATACCTCTCAATTTTAGAACATGAAGGAAGACTTCATACTGATTTTGAGTGTTTTATTTGTGAAGTTGAAATAAATAGTGACTTATCAATAGTAAGAGGTTTTTTACCTGTTCACAAAGCTTGTATAAGAGGGAAAGTGTTTGATTATCTGAAAATAAAAGAGCTTTTTATTACAAAAAAAACTATAAATCTAAATGATGATGAAGTAGAAAATCTTTTTGAAATTCTACTTCTTGGACTTTGAAATTAGCTTAATATAAATCTATTTTTGTTTTAAGATTTTCTATAGTTTGAGCTAATATCTTTGCATCAAAGCCATACTCTTTTGCCTTAATAATTCCCTCTTTAATTGATTTTTCGCTTAAAGGTTCTTTTATATTTGCAACTGTTTTGATTACACTTAAAATTTTTGCTTTTCTTTCAAACTCTACTGAAACATTTTTGATATCATCTACAAATTCAATACTATTTATTAAATTTGGGCTAAGCTTCCAATGTTTAAAAATTTGTGATGTTACATATGCGCTAGAAAATCCTAAAAACTCTTTTTCTACCTCTTCAATAGATAAAATTCCTTCATCTATTTTTGCTTTAAACTCTTTCTCTTTTTGTTCATTCATAATCATATCTGCAATAATATATTTACCAATATCAAGTAAAAGAGCCGGTAGAATAATCTCATCTCTTATACTTTCATCTATTTTACCTAACCATAAACTAGCCAAAACAGATGCAATATTTGATGAATTCATAAAATTATCATTTGTAAGTCCATATGGAGCCAAAGTTGTAACTAATAACTTTTGGCTACTAGCTGAAATAGCAACAGATATTGTAAAGTTTATTCCCAGCAGAGATATTGCTCTAAGAGGAGTTTCAACTTTACTTCTAAAACCAAACATAGCTGAATTTGCTATTTTTAAAAGGTTTGTTACAATCAAAGCATCTTTGCTTATAATATCATGAAGTTCGCTTATCTCTTTTTCATTTTTTCTTCTATACTCTTCTATTAAAATAATTGTTCGGGGAAGAGGTGGAAGGGACTCAACTCTTCTTAATAAATCATCAATTTGCAAAATATCCCCTTGAATTTTATCTAAACATTAAATCTAAAATGCATTACATCACCATCTTGAACAACATAATCCTTACCTTCTAGTCTTAATTTTCCAGCATCTTTACACTTAGATTCTCCACCAAATTTAATAAAATCTTCATAAGATATAACCTCAGCTTTTATAAAACCTTTTTCAAAATCGTTGTGAATTACTGCTGCTGCTTGTGGTGCTTTTGTATTTTTTCTTATAGTCCAAGCTCGAACTTCTATCTTTCCAGCTGTAAAGTAGCTTTGAAGCCCTAGTTTATCAAATGCTTTTTGAATAATTTGCTCTAGTCCTGACTCAGCAACTCCTAAATCATCCAAAAATGCTCTTGCTTCGTCATCTTCAAGACCAACAAGCTCTTCTTCTATTTTTGCACAAAGGACAATAACATCTGCATTAACTGTTTGGGCATACTCTTTTACAAGTTCTACATATTTGTTTGTTCCAGAGCTTAGAGTATCTTCATCTACATTTGCTCCATAAATCACATCTTTGTTTGATAAAAATCTAAGCTCTTTATCTAAAGCTATAAATGCTTCATTATCACTATTTTCAAAAGTTTTTACAGGTTGAAGTTCTCCTATGTGAGCATATAACTCTTCAGCAATTACAAGTTGAGCTGCTGCTTCTTTACTTCCTTTTGACTGTTTTTTAAGTCTTTCTATCTTTTTTTCAAGTTGTGAAATATCTGCATATATAAGCTCTGTTTCAATTATTTCAATATCTCTTAGAGGATTTACATCCCCCTCAACATGAACAATATTTCCATCTTCAAAACATCTAACCATATGCAAAATAACTTCAACTTCTCTAATATTTGATAAAAATTGATTTCCAAGCCCTTCTCCCTTACTTGCACCTCGCACTAAACCAGCAATATCAACAAAATCAATAGTAGAATGCTGAATTTTATCTGGATTAACGATTTTTGCTAATTCGTCTAATCTTTTATCAGGAACTGGAACTATCGCTTTATTTGGCTCAATCGTACAAAACGGATAATTTTCCGCTTGCGCATTTTGTGCTTTTGTTAAAGCATTAAAAGTTGTACTTTTTCCTACATTTGGAAGCCCTACTATTCCTACACCTAGTCCCATAATCATCCTTTTATCTTTATTTATAAATATCATACAATATCCATCAAATCGCTGTTTTAAATGTTTTGTTAGAGTATAATAAATTATCGATATTTAGCAATATTTATAAAATCACACGGACTAAATAAGGACTAAAAATGACAATTTAAAGTACTCTACCAAAAGAATTCCAACCAACGAATAGGGTATCTTCTATAAAAGTATTATAAACGAAAACAACAAAGAAATAGATAAAATCTATTTAATTAGATATAGAGTTTGTATTAATTAGCCCTACAACTGAATGAAAAAATGTAATACTTCACAATTAACTCTGTCAAATTGTTTTATAATGACTGGCTTATAGCTTTATTACACCTATACTTTTGTATTACAAAGATGTAGTGTATGAATATTACTATTTACAATTTTAAAGAATGTATATTTTATCTATCAACTCAAAATCTAATACTCTCTCCATCTTTTGGAATAATTATAAAATCTTCTATCTTCTTCTCTTTTACAAAAGATTTTAACTCATCTCTTGTAAGTGTCGCATGATTTACAGCTTCCATATGTACAGCTATAATTTTTGAAGTTGAAGAAATATTATGAGTTTTTAAAACTTCCTCTTTGCTCATAAGAATCGAGGCATTGTTTGCTAACTTTGCATCTCCTGAGTTTAGTATAATAATATCTGGATTATATTTTTTAACCACATCTTCTACATTTTTATTAAAAACTGTATCTCCTGCTAAATAGATTGTTTTACTATTTTTAGAAGAAAATATAACTCCACTAACAACCCCTAGAACCTCTTTTGCATAAAACATTACTTCATTTGAAGCATGTTCTCCAGAGGTAATAGATAATTTTACATCTCCAAGATAACTATTTTCTTGCATAATTTTAATATTTGTAAAACCAAAACTTTGTAAATACTCTTTATCTTTTTTATTTTGTGTAAAAATTAGCAAATCTTTTGGTATTGTTTCAAGTGCTACTTTATCTATATGATCTTCATGTGTGTGAGTTATAATTACAGCATCAACATCTTTTAATATCTCTTTTATATCAAAAGGTAGTTCAACTTTTGGCCATCTTATATGACTATTTAAAGTTCCAGCAAAACCTTCATAACTATTTTTTGGGGCAAATAGTGGATCGATTAAAAAAACTTTACCCTCATAAGTAATTTTTACAGTTGCATTTCTAATTAGCGTAATCTCTGTTTTATTAGAATCTATTGCAAAAGCATTTAAACTAAAAATAAAACCAATAAACAAAACTAAAATATTTTTTAACATATTTTTATCCTTTTTTAAATTTTGTAATTATTTCATATTATGTTACAATTTAAAATAGGTGTATTTGACATATAAAAGGTTATTTAGGACAAATTATGAATATTGCTATTTTAATATTAAAAGATGTTTTTAAATCTTCTGCTTATGGAATAGAAGAGCTGTTTTATATAAATAATATTAGTTGTAAATCAAAAGATGAAGTTGAGATTAAAACTATATTTGTAAGTGATGAAGAGACAAAGTATTTTGAAACTACTTCTATAAGCAATACTATTTATGATGTAGTTATTATTCCTCCAATACAAAAAGAAGAAGTGTTTGATATATCACCTAAAATTATTGATTGGCTAATCTATCAATATAATAATAGAGCTATTTTATCATCAGCTTGTATAGGAAGTTTTATCTTAGCAAAAACTCATTTACTAGATGGCAAATTTGCAACTACACATTGGGCTTATGAAGAGCTATTTAAAAAAGAGTATCCACTTGTAAATCTTGATATAGATAAAATATTAATAGATGAAAAAAACATTATAACTGTTGGTGGAGTTAATGCTTATTTAGATTTGTGTTTATATATTATTGAAAAAATACATAGTTGTAAAACGGCAACTCAACTTGCAAACTTAATGCTAATTGATAGAGGAAGAGATTCTCAAAAATCATATAAAGCATTTTCTACAATTTTGCTTTTTGATGATGAAGATATAAAAAGTTCTATATCATATATGAAAGATAATATAGATAAACAACTCTCTATTTTGGAAATAGCAAATAATATAAATCTTACGGAGAAAACATTTTATAGAAGATTTAAAAAAGCTCTTAATATCTCACCTTTACAATATTTGAAAATCTTAAAAGTTGAAAAATCAAAAGAGCTTTTAATCTCTACTAATAAAAGCTTTAGTGATATTACGTTTGAACTTGGGTATTTTGATGAAAATAGTTTTAGAAAACTTTTTAAACAAGAGACATCTTTAAATCCAAAAGATTTTAGAAAAAGATTTCAGCAGAATATAAAGTATTAAACAAAAAGTTTTAATATTATGATTAGTATAAATTTATCTACTCACTTAGGTATTTTATAACAATATATAAATAAATAATTCTGATGTTTTAAATATTTATAATGCTATTTCTTTGCATCTATTTTATGTTACTATATTTATATTATGATATTAATTATCAATAGTAACCTTATAAAACTTTGGAGTTCATACTATGTTAAATAATCTTTCTACAAAAAAGAAATTGATGCTTTTACCAATTACATTTGTAGTAATTGTAATTGTCTGTGGTTTAGTATTCAGTTATTTTAATCAAATAAGTAATCAAAGAATTAAAACTGCGACCCAAACAGATATTTTTATACAACAAGTATTAAAGGGGAGAATTTCTGTATATCAATTTTTAAGAGTTCCTTCAGAACAAAATGCTCAAAAAGTTAAGAGAGACTTTAAAGAGTTAGATAACTTTGTTGAAAACTTAAAACCTTTATTGACAGAAAAAGAGAATATTGATTTAAGTAATCAAATTTTAAAATTGTCTGCGGATTATATTTCTAATTTTGATAAGTTTTATCAAAAAAGAATTAGTGATTATAATAGTGGGATACAAAATGAGAGTGATGAAATCTCAACTATTATAAAACAAATGGTAAGTGTAGGATTAGAACTTGAAGAAAAATTGGCACTTATGAATAAAAATACTATAGAGCTAAAATCTAAATCAGAAAAAACCATGACTACTGTTTTAATCTTAATTGCAATAATTTCTATAATAATTTTTTTAACTTTTTCTATTATTTTATCAAATCAGTTAATTAACTCATTAAAAAACTTCCAAAAAGGTTTATTAAGTTTCTTTGGATATGTAAATAAAGAGAATACAAATGTTGAAATGTTAGATGAGAAATATGAAGATGAATTCGGAAATATGGCAAAAATTGTAAATGAAAATATTCTAAAAACAAAAAAAACAATTGATTCTGATAATAAATTTTTAGAACAAATAAATGAAGTTGTAGAAATTGTAAAAAATGGTTATTTAAATAAAAGACTTGAAGAAAAAGTTGAATCGCAAAGTATGGAAAAATTAAGAATTCATATAAATGAGATGTTATATAGTTTACAACTTAGAATTTGTACAAATGTAAATGATATCTCTTATGCTCTTGAAAAATATTCTAAACTTGATTTTACTCATAGAATAAAAGGTTGTAATAGTGGAGTTACTGTTGGACTAAATAATTTAGCAGATATTATAAATAGTATGTTAGTAGAAAATAAATCAAATGGTTTGACTCTTGATGTAAGTAGTGGAATTTTATTAAATAATGTAGATATTTTAAATAAAAATTCAAATGAAGCAGCAGCTGCATTAGAAGAAACAGCAGCTGCAGTTGAAGAAATTTCTAGTAATATCTCAAATAATACAGATAATATTATTCAAATGTCAAAATTAGCTTCAAATGTTACAAATTCTGTAACAAAAGGCGAAACTCTTGCAAATCAAACAACAGAATCTATGAATGAAATAGATAAAGAAGTAAATTCAATAAACGAAGCAATAACTGTAATTGATCAAATAGCATTCCAAACAAATATTCTTTCTCTTAATGCTGCAGTTGAAGCTGCAACTGCAGGAGAAGCAGGAAAAGGTTTTGCAGTTGTTGCTCAAGAGGTGAGAAATCTAGCAACAAGAAGTGCAGAAGCAGCACGTGAGATAAAAGCAATAGTTGAAAATGCTACAAAAAAAGCAGATCTGGGTAAAAAAATCTCTGAAGATATGATAAGTGGGTATAAAACATTAAATGAAAATATTATTCAAACTATTACTTTAATCAAAGGTGTTGAATCTTCTAGTAAAGAGCAACTTGCTGGAATTGAACAAATAAATCATGCAATTAACTCTTTAGACCAACAAACTCAACAAAATGCACAAATTGCTTCACAAACATATAATGTTGCAATGCAAACAGATACTATTGCAAAACTTATTGTTTCAAATGCAAATTCAAAAGAGTTTATTGGAAAAAATGAAGTAAAATCTAAAAACTTAGATGAAAATAGCACAAATAAATCTGTTTTAGATATCAAAAAACCTAATTTAAAAAAAGAGAAATCAAAAGATACTCCTTCAAAAAATGAAGATTCAGAAGAATGGACAAGTTTTTAAAACTTGCCAGACTAAATAAAAGATTTAATGTTCTACAAAAACATTGTGGAACCTCTTAAAAATAATAAGTTTAAAAAAACAGTTAAAAAACATAACCCACTTGCAACATAGCTCTACTATTGTAGTTTTTTTGTGAAGTTACTTCATTACCAATATTATAAGCTAAGTAACTATTTGCAAAGAAATTTTTGTAAGAAACTTTATATCCAAGACCTATATCTTGCAGTGTTCTTGATTTTTCTTGAGTAAAATTTTTACTCATATAAACACGACCTATATCATAAAACAGTGATATTTTATTATCAATTCCTGCGATTATTGGAAATGTATATATAAATTCTGTATTATAGATATATCCATTTTCAGCACTCTCTTCACCATCTTGATAAAATCTAACTCCATTTATTCCACCAACACTTAAATCTTGACTTCCATCTAAGTTTTTATTTCCAAGTGCGTATTGCATTTGTAAAGTATTACTCCATTTTAAACTAGTAAAGATATCTATATCTTTACCTAATTCAAGATTTATTTTTGAAAATTTTCCTTGAGTATTTGCTCCATTTTTATCATCTTCTTTGTCCTTTCTATCATTAAAACTTAGTCTTCCAAATGTAATTGAAACTCCTGCTCTTGTTTGAGAGTTTTTATTAAAAACAAGTGAGTCTTTTGTGTAATCAAGCCCAGTTGTTGCTACATATGAATCTTTTTTAACTTTTGAATCAACAGATTGAATTTCATCTTTCATTTTATTATATGAAACTTCTACATATGAGTCTAAATTCTCAACTCTTGTTTTTAAAATAGGATAAGTAACTCTTCCTGTTAAGCTATCAGATTTTCCAACAGCATCAAGCTCTTTATATGAACTTCCTAGTTCATAAGTAGTTTTTGAGTAACTAATTTCTCCTCTTGTTCCATTTGCATGAATTGGAAAATCATAAGCTAGCTTTCCACTTAAAAGTCCCTCTTTTTCAGATGTAAATCCAAAAGCAGATATTTTATCTCCAATATTAAAAGGAGAGTTAATATCAACTCCTGCCATAATTCTATGTTTCCCTGTATATTGTGAACCATAGTTATCACCTATTAAATATCCATTTACTCTATTTGTAGCTTCCGTTCCAATTAAAAAATCACTAGTTCCTACTTCTTTTCCAGGTCTTACATCTGCTTTTGTAACAACAGCTCCTGGAGTATCATTTATAATTAACATTGCACGTTCAAGTGTATTGGTTGAAACAATATCTTTATCTTTTATATCATCAAGGTTTGATTGAATAATAGAGTCTTTAACCAAAGATTTATTTTCTAATTTAAACTCTCCATAGTTTCCTTCAATAACATTTATTTTTAATCTATTATCTTGTGTCATTATATTTTGTTCAGGAATATAAGCCCTTGCGACAAAGTAACCTTTACTTCTATAGGCTTTTGTAATAAGAGTAGTTACTTCTTGAATTTGATTAAAACTCAAATCTTGACTTTCATAAGGAGCTACTATTTGTTTTAATTCTTCATTACTCATATGAGTTGCACCGCTTATAAAAAATCTTTCAATCCTTACTTTTTTATCATCTTCAAACTCTTTTGGAGTTGTTATTTGTTCTTGTTGTATTTTTGGTATTTGCTTTTGTTCACGCTCTATTTTAGGAGGAGTTACCTCCTTTAAAACATCACCAATTTTTGGTGGTATTGGATTTGCATAAATTGTACTTGCTAAAAGACTTGATAATAATATAGTGTTTTTAATTTTCATTATTTTCCCTCTTGTGTATTTGCATTTGCTAAATAAAACTCTTGTTCTACTCCACTTGGAAGATTAACTCCACCATCAACAAGCTGTATAATTGAGCTATTTGATAAAGGAACTATTACTTCTTCACCGCTTCCACCATTTTGTATTTGCATTTGTCTAGCTTCGCTTAAACTTACTCTTTTTGTAGCTTGTCCTTCAATTGGTCTTGAAACTAACATTTGATTCTCACCTTGAGAAAAAGAGATATTTGTATTTCTTCCACTATTATTTGGAGTAGTACTCGTTTCCATATTAGGTAAATTTACAGTTGTAGCTGTTTGATTTGCAATTGATCTTACTATTCTTTCTACACCTTTATTTGTATCTTGTGGTTTTGGATCAACTGGATTTGGTGTTGGCGGTGTTGCACCTTTAGTTCCTATTACCCATGTTTTTGTATAACTATTTCCTGCTGTTTGCCATGCTAAAAATGGTGTGCCTTTAGCAATTGTGCTATCTTCTTGGATATCCCAACCATCAAAAGTAGATTTATCTTGCATCTGTGCTGTTGTTTTACCTACTCCAACTGCTGAAGTTGCTTGCCCTGACGTTTGTGTATCCCAAAAAGATTTAGTTACGCTACTGCTAGTGTTCCTTCCTACTAAACCACCAACATTAGTAGCGCCACTAACTTCTCCCGTAGCATAAGAGTTTTCAATTGTTGAATATAAACTCATACCAACTAAACCACCGATATTTTTACTAGTACCTATTCCTGTTACTTTTCCAGTTGAATAGCTTTCTCTTATAGCACTATTATCTAATTGTCCTACAAGTCCACCTACATTTTCAATTCCAGTTACTTCAGCACTAGAATGACTTTTTAGTACTGTAATAGCCGAATCAGTCATATATCCAACTAATCCACCAACTTCTTCTTCTCCAACAACTTTTCCACTAGAACTTACATTTTCTATATGTGTTTCAATTGCAGATCCTACTAATGCCCCAACTTCATTATTACCTGTAATATTCACATTAATAAGATTTACATTCACAATACTAGCATCTTCAGTTTGTCCAAACAGACTTTGCCTGTTAAAGGGTCTATTTATATATAAGTCTGAGATGCTATGACCTAAGCCATCAAAGTTTCCAGAAAATGTACCTATAGGATTCCAACCCTCACCTGTACCCATATAACCAGCTGTTGTGCTACTTATGTTATTTAAGAGTTTGTAGTTTTTGTTTTTAGTAAACCATGCATAGTTTATATTTTGCAGTTGGTTCCAGTTTGTTATGGTGTAGGCATCGTTTACTGTTCCAAAACCACCTGCAAACAGTGTTGTTACAGAGGTGTTAAAAGTTTTCAGTGCTGGCAATGTTAGCTCGATTAAAGTGTATCCTTCATCTCTTGCACCACCAACTAGCCAAGCTTCCTTACCTGAAAATGCATCTAATATCTCTGCTTTTGTTCTTCCATAAGTAGCACTATCGCTCATAATAGCTGTGTTTGCTTCCTTGTCATAAAAAGATTTAGTAATATTGTTTTGTATATTACGAGATAATCCATATACTTCCTCAGTACCTGTTACACTGCCTGAAGCATAAGAGTAATCTATGCCACCTTCATTAGCATTTCCAGCTAGTCCACCTACAAACTTTGTTCCTTTTACTGTAGCATTAGCATAAGAATTTTTTATATAGCCAGGAACAGAAATGGTACCATTAAGTCCTACTAATCCACCCACATACTGAGTTCCTTCTATGCTCCCAGTGATGTATGAATTTCTGATAATACCTAAGTGCTTTCCAGCTAACCCACCTACATAATCTTTTCCTTTAATATCTACATTAACTAATCCAATATTTTGAATTGTTGCATATTCTGTATGACCAAAAAGCCCTATATAATCTGAAGAATTATCTATAATAGATAAGTTAGAGATAGTGTGACCTAAACCGTCAAACTTTCCTTTGAATTTGGCACTTAATGTTCCGATGGAAGTCCAGTTATTAGTACCACTTAGAGTTATATCTTCACCTAAAACATAGCTCTTTGTTTTATCTGTATTCATAGCTGAGTTCATATTTGAAGCATTTACTACTATCCAGTCTGTAGCAGTTCCATCACTTCCTTTTTTTGTGATGAAGTTTTGACCAGCTTTTAAATTTACTTTTGCATTTACATGATAATCTGATGTATTTCCAGCTGCTACTGCTTTTTGTCCATAAAGAAGTTCTAGTTTTCCATTTGCATGAGATGATGTAATCTCTTTATTTATGAAGATATCGTTTTGAGCGTTTAAAGTAAGCTTTTTATCACTACTCCATGTGATAGTATCGTTTACATTTATATCTCCTTTTGTTCCCTTAGCTCCACTTACACTTTGTATCTCTACATTTGCACCTGCTAAGGTATTTGATAGTGTAGCACCACTTATATCTCCACCACTAGCTGCAATTGTAAAGTCTGTTGGGTCTATAAGCCATTTATCCGCTTTTACTTTAAAACTATCGTCTATTTTTACTTTATCTCCACTAGTCTCCACAAACCCATCAGTAGCATTTATAGTCCCTGCAACATTTGCAGTTCCACCATGAGCAAAGAGTTCTACATGACCAGTTATCCCAGCTAAGCTATTTGCTTCAATAACTCCTGTATTATTAACTACACCTTTTAGTAGTTCATTTACAGCATTTGTTGTAAGATATATTTCTCCACCATTTGCAATAATAGTTCCTGAGTTTTGTACAAGAGCATCTAGTACTCCTTTATTTACTGTTAGATTTACAAGTGAGTTTCCATTTAGGTTTACTGAGTATTCATTTGCACCTACAAGGTGTATTTTTCCTTTTATAGCTTTTATTGTTCCTTCATTTCTTACTTCGTTTGCAGCAAGTATTACAGAACCACCATTTACTACATCTATGGTTCCAAGGTTTATAACTGATTCTTTTGAGTTACCTGTAAATTTATAGTTTCCTGCTTGAAAGTCTGCATCACTTATATCTTTTGTAGTTGCAAGAAGTCCACTTGTATTAATACTTGCACCTTTACCAAATAAAACACCATTTGAGTTTATAATCCAAACTTGTCCATTTGCATTTAAAGCACCATTGATAATAGACTTTTCATTTCCTACTACTCTATTTAGTGTAATTGAAGAAGAGTTTGGTTGTTTGAAGTTTACTGTTTCATCACTTGCTATATTAAACTTATTCCAGTTTATAGAGGCTTTTTGAGTAGATTGAGTTATATCGGTTACTTTTCCATTTTGAGATATATTTGCACTTCCACTTGTTACAGTTCCACCACTTGGGGCTGCAAAAGTAAGAGTTGTACTTGCTAGAAAAGATGATACTACTAGGCTTATCTTTCCACCTTTTAAGATACGGAAACTATTTTTATAGCTAGGTATAAAGTTCATTTTTTATCCTTAATAATATTTTTATGTATTTTATTAAGAAATTATCTTAAATCTGTCGGATTTTATATTTATTTTTTTAGATAAAAGTTGAGTTAAAAAATAAAAGTTAGAAATATATTAAAAGACTTATTTTTTTATAATAGAAATTTTTAAAAATCTATTGTATAACCACACAGTTTCTTCCGTTTTTTTTAGCTTCGTAAAGATTATCATCAGCTACTTTAAATAGTTCATCAATATTTTTTAACTCATCAGCTTGTTTAAAATTAACACCTATAGAAGTTGTTACATATTTTGATACTTTATTTCCTGAATGTTCAATTTTAAGATTTTCAATATCATTTTTTATAGCTTCCGCAAATTCAGAAATTCTATTTTTTTCTAAGTTTACAAGTATTGCAAACTCTTCACCACCAATTCTAAAAGCAAAGTCACTAGCTCTGTTTGTTCTATTTTTTAATACTTTTGAAATTTCTTGTAAAACAAAATCACCTTTTTGATGCCCATAAGTGTCATTATATTGTTTAAAAAAATCAATATCTAAAACCATTAAACAAAGATGTTTATTCTCCCTTTTTGCTCTATTTATCTCTTCTTCAATTTTTGAATTAAAAAATCTTCTATTATAAAGTTGAGTTAATTCATCAGTAATTGATAGATTTTGAAGCTCTTTTTCGAGATTGTTTTTATTTTCCAAAGTTTCATTTAAATTATTTGCAAGAATTACAAATTCTGTATAAGTTAATTTTTCTGTATCTATTTTTTTATTATCTAAAGATGCTTTTGAAAAAGCTTTTACTAAATTATTTATATTAATATTTATAAAATCTCCTATTTTTTTTGATATAAAATATATACCAATTAAAATAAGTAGAAATACAATTATCATTGAAGTAATTTGATTTCTGATATTTTGATAAAAAATTTCTTCTTTCTTTTTTAATTCATCATTAATTTCATCCAAATAAACTCCACAACCAATAATCCAATTATACTTTTCATATTTTTTTACAAAAGAAATTTTATCAAACTCTTCATTGCTATTTGGTTTTTTAAACTTATATTCAAAAAAATCACCATTAGGATTTTTTGCAGTTTCAAGTTGTTGATTAAATAGTTCAGGAAATGGATGAGGCTTTGGCTCAACTTTTTTTTCTTCAAAAATTAAAGTATATCCATCTGTAGTATTTAAAAAAGAGTAACTACTATTTTCATATTTTAAAGAAGAAATCCATGATAAAATTTCTTCTTTATTTTGTTCTAATAAATATTTTATTTCATCTTCTGTTTTTATATTTTTATTACTTTTATAAATATCCATAGCTAAATCATAATCTTGATTTACCTTCTCTTGTAATTTCTGTTCAAGATTTTTTATTAATAACTCTTCTTTATAATTTATTAATCCATAAATCATTAAAACTTCATTTTTTACCTCTTTCTTCTTTTGCTCTGTAAACTCTTTTTTATAGTGATTAAATTCATTTTTAAAATTTAAGTATTGAAAAATAATAGAGATTAAGAATGCTAATATAAAAGATGTAAATGCAGTAATAAATATAAATTTTGTTAAAAATTTTGATAATTTCAAATTTGTTCCCTAGTGATTTTATAAATGAATTTTTTATACTTGTATAATTAATGTTATATATTTTATTAAGAAATTATCTTAAATCTGTCGGATTTTATAGTTGTTTTTTATGTTAAAATCTTATCATTATAAATTAAGGCAATTTTTGAAATATCTTATATCTCTATTTTTATTTATTAATTTTTTATATGCAAACTCTTCAACACTTATATTAGAAGATGGTTTTAATTCTAATGAGAACTTTGAAATATCTTATTTGAAAGATTCAAGTAATGAATTAAATATACAAGAAGTATCAAATTCAAATTATTTTCAAAAACATTCAAATAAGTTCTCTTTGGGTTATTTACCAGATACTATTTGGATAAAAGTTGATTTAAAAAACAAAAGCTTTAAAGAAGATTTTATTTTATCAATCAACGAACACTTTTATGAAAAAGCGAATATGCACTATTTTGATGATTTAGAAAAATCATGGAAAGTATTAGAAAATGGTGTTTTCACACCAATAGAAAAAAGAGATATACAAACTTCTAAACTAGCTTTTAATTTTAAAATCCAACAAAATAACTCACAAACAATATTTATAGAATTAAAAGGAAAATATCCCTATTTTGGAAATATTGCTGTTTATTCAAAAGATTATTTCTTTACAAATAAGCTTTTGAATATTGATTCTTTTTTTATATTTCAATTTGGTATCTTATTTATTATTATTGTGTTTAATCTATTTTTATGGCTTAGTTTAAAAGAAAAAGTATATATTTATTATGTTGGATATACTTTTTTTGCACTCGTTTACTTTATAAATATTAGTGGATTTTTAATATATTTTGATTTACAACAATATATGTATAAGCTACATTTTGCAGTCTCTTTAAGTATTATATTTTTAGCTTTATTTTCTATTGAATATTTTGAAGCAAATAAATATTTTAAAGCCAGTGTTTTTATTATTAAAATATTAATATTACTTCTTTTTGTGTTTGCTTTTATGATGATAGTAATTTCGTATAGCCCTTGGAATAACTATATGAATCACATAATAACACTAATACTAATTACTTTAATAATCTCATCAATAAAAATTTATAAAAAAGGCCAATACTTTTTAAAGTACTATATTTTTGCTATTTCAATATATTTTACTTCTGTTATTATCTTTATTTTATTCTTAACAGGGGTTCTTGAATATAACTATTTTAATAGATATTCATATTTATATTCACTATGCCTTGAAATAATAGTTTTTGCATTAATACTTTCTAATCGTTATAATATTATAAAAAATGAGCAAATAAAAACTCAAAATGAGTTAATTTCTTTACAAATAAATCAAAACAAAATTCTTGAAGATGAAGTTGAGAAAAAGACTTTAAAACTAACAAGACTTGTAAAAGAAAGAGAACTTTTAGTAAAAGAGGTATTTCATCGTGTTAAAAATAATTTCCATGTAATAACTGCTTTTTTATGGTTTGAAAGCAAAAAAAACGATAACAAACATAGATTTACAGAACTAATAAATAGAATAAAATCTATGTCTTTAATTCATGAATATTTGTGCAACTCAAAAGATTTAATAGATATTGATTTAAAAGAGTATATAGATGAACTTGTAAAAACTATTGTACAAACATATAGTATTCCTACTTTACAGATTAACACAAATATAGAAAAGACAAATATTGAGTTTGAAAATATGATGTCATTGGGAGTTGTTGTAAATGAAATAATAAGCAATAGTATAAAACACCACCCAAAAGAAAAAGCTATTATTTTAGATATTACTTGCTATAAAAAGAACGATAGTGTAATTTTAATTATATTTGATAATGGGCTTGGATTTGATGAAAATATTCAAAAAACTGGATTAGGACTTGAACTTATAAAAGATTTTATAAATAAACTTCCAAATGCAAAATACTCTTTTTATAAAGAAAATGGAACAGTATTTGAGCTATCATTTAAGGAAAAAGATAATGAAAATTAAAAATTACTCTATCTTAATTGTAGAGGATGATTTTATAGCAACTGAATATCTATATCAAATACTTGACTCATTTGGAGCAGAAACTATTTTCAAAGCAAAAAACTCAAATGAAGCACTTGAACTTGTAAGCAATCATCAAATAGATTTAGTTTTTATGGATATAAATATTCAAGGTGGAGTTGATGGAATAAAATGCTCTGCTTTGCTAAATGAAAAATATTTTATTCCAATAATATTTGCAACAGCATATGCAGATACAGCAACAATAGATGAAGCAAAAGATGAAAATATTTTTGGGTATTTGATAAAACCTTTTCAAATATCAGATGTAGAAGCCACTTTAAGTGTTGCAATTTCAAGTATAAATCGTATTAAAAAACTTCAAGAACAAAAAAAAGATGAAGAAATAAATATAAAAGAGATTAACTTAGGTGAAAAATATATTTACTACTTTGATTCAAAAACTCTTACTTTTAAAAATTCTCCTGTATCTCTTACAAAAAAAGAGTTAGAAGTTTTTCATATTTTGTGCAAAAATATAAACAAAAACATCTCTTACGAATATTTAAAAAATATTATATGGATTAATAAAAGTGTTTCTGATTCAACATTACGTGATCTTGTTTCAAGACTTAAAAAAAAGTTAATTAATATAAATATAGAAAATATCTCTAATTTTGGTTATATATTAAAAAAGTAGAAAATTTATATTTATAAAAATAAAATTATTAAGGAGAAAAATATGACAAAATTCAAAATAGGAATAGTTGTTTCATTTTTAATGTTTCAAAGTTTTACAAGTCAAGCATTTGCTTGCTCTCGTGTAATATATGAAGGTGCTGATTCTAGATTTATAACAGCTAGAAGTATGGATTGGAAAGAAGACATTCCAACTTCTCTTTGGGTTTTCCCAAGAGGAATGAGTAAAGATGGTGGAATTGATGAAAATTCTATTAAGTGGACATCAAAATATGGAAGCGTTGTAACAGTTGGTTATGAAGCTGCTACAAATGATGGAATGAATGAAAAAGGATTAGTTGCGAACTTACTTTATCTTGTAGAGTCTGATTATGGATCATCTACAAATCCAACTATGTCAATAGCTGCTATTACTCAATATGTTTTAGATAATTTTGCTTCTGTAAAAGAAGTTGTTGAAACTTTGGAAAAACCACCATATTTTCAAATAGTTGCTCCATCAATGCCAAAAGGTGAAAAAGCAAGTTTGCATTTATCAATTTCTGATGCCAAAGGAGATTCTGCAATTATAGAATTTATAGAAGGGAAAATGGTAATTCATCACTCAAAAGAGTACAAAACTATGACAAATTCACCTATTTTTGAAGAACAGTTAGCAATTTCTGGATATTGGAAATTAGTTGATGGAAAACAGATGCTTCCAGGAACCTATAGAGCAGCAGATAGATTTGCAAGAGCTAGTTATTATACAAATACAATAACTCCTGCTATCACACAAAGAGAAGCTGTTTCAACAGCATTTAGTATTATTAGAAATGTAAGTGTTCCAAGAGGAATAAGTAGCCCAAGTGAACCAAACGTAGCATCAACTTTGTGGAGAACAGTATCTGATCAAAAATCACTTCAATACTACTTTGATTCAGCAACTTCACCATCTATTTTTTGGGTAGATATTTCAAAGCTTGATTTAAAAAAGGGTGCAAAAGTTAAAAAACTAGACCTTACAGATTATCCTACATACTCTGGAGAAGTATCAGCACAATTTAAAGATGCAAATCCTTTTAAATGGTTAAAATAAAATACTCGATAAGAGGGATATAAAAATTCCCTCTTACTTTAAGTAAATGTTATCAAAAAGGATTATACAAGTAATCTTGAAACCATCTGTTGGTTTATAAAATTTGCTTGAACTTGTCCAAAAGCACCCATTTTTGCCAAAATATTCTCTTTTGAAAAGTTTGAAGATTCTTTTGCGTAATCAGTATCAAACATTGAAGCTGCATTTAAAGTGTTTGTTCTTTGTGTCATTAGATTTCTTCCAGAGCTTTCAAGTTGATTTTGAACAGTACCTATTTCACCTCTAATACTATTCAAACTAGTAATAGACTTATCAACTGTTTCTAAAAAATCTCTAGCAGTTTGTGCTGTAAATGTTGAGGCATCTTGATTTACTAAACCACTAAGTCCAAATGCAGTTGTATTTGAAGCAATACCAGATGTTTCAATAATATCCTCACCTTTTAAACCTGATTGATATTGTTGTACATCTGAATTTGATTTATCAGTTGCACTTTTTTGAAGTAGCGTTTGACCATTGTAATTTGTACTACTTGCAATTTTATCAAACTGTTCTAGTTGAGATTTTATATCTTTTAAAATATTATCTCTTCCTTCTTGACTTGTAGTGTCTGTTGAAGCTTGAAGAAGTTTTTCTTTTACATTGTCCAATATTTTTGATTGTTCATTTGTAGAACCAGAAGCTATTTGAGTTGCTGCAATTGCTGAATTTGTATTTTCTAGTGCTTGTGAATATCCGTTTGATTGTGACAATAGACTATTAGCTATTGCTAAATTTGAGGCATTATCACTTGATTTATTCAATTCAAGACCAGTTGCAATCCTATTTAGCGATTGACTTGCATTTAAATATGAACTTTGATTAAAAAGAGGATTAGAATTTATTTGCATTTGAAACTCCTTATAATAATATTTCCATTGTATTACTTAAAAGTTTAAGATATTATAAAAAAATATTTTTTATTTTAATCTAATAATTGTTTGACACAATCCAATATTATCAGTTATTTCAACAATCTCAAAACCAACTTTTAGCAAGACTTTCTCAAAATCACTATACCTAAACATTTTACTATATCCATTTGCAATAGCCGTAAAATATGGACTTGTATTAATTACACAATATGAAGCTATTTCATTGTTTTGTCTATCCCAAAATGGCTCCATTATACAAACTTGACTATTTTTACCCATAGAGTTTTTTACTTTTAATAAAATCTGCTCTATTTGTTCATCTTCAAAACAATCTAAAAATTGGCTCATCCAGATAATATCTATATTTTCTGGTATATTAATATCATTAAGTAATACATTAGTCTCAATAAATGAAACATTTGTTAAATTTTTTTCATAAATATTTTTTTTTGCTAATTTTATTTGTTGCGGTAAATCCATTATTGTAATATCGATTTGTGGATAATTACTTGATAACTCCATAGCAAACTTACCTGTATTTCCACCAATATCCAAAATAGTTTTGATATTTAAATTATTCAAATATTCTATTGCCTTTGGAAATCCAGAATCAGAGTAAAAATGATCAAAATCAAACCAACTATCTTGAACTTTTTGTGGTAAGCTTGAAAGTGCTGGATATATAGTTTCCCAATCTCCAAAGACTTGTAAACCTTCAGGTTTTTTATTTTTTATTGACTCTTCTAAATTATAAAGTCCAAGATAGTTTACATAGTGATTATAATTCATATTTACTTTTGTCATCTTATCACTATTTATAAATATACCAATTTTTGAAATAAGAAGTCTATTATCTTTCTCATATAAAATATTTGCACTTATTGCCGTTTCACTTAAGACTTTTATAGCATAAATAGATAAATCAGAAAGCTTAGACAACTCTTCAATACTTAAACCATTTTTATTCTTTGATAAAATATTTAAAATATTTGTATCTCTTAAAACTCTAGCAACTTGAAACACTATTGGAGCAAAAGCTATTTTTTGTGCTTCGTATAAAGCCTCTACCGTTGATAAATTTTGCGCATCTTGAAAGAAACTGTTTTCCATATATTTTCCTAATATTTTTCTTTATTATTCATTGTTACTTTTTTATGAAATACTTTTTTTGTTACTGGACTTACAATAGTAGTTAAAGAAAAAATTATATCATTTATTCCTTGACTAAAAATAGCTGTGCTATTAGCTTCTATTTTTGAACCTGCAATATCAAGTTTTGAATTAAACAGATTTATTGCAGTATCACCTTTTATAATAGTAGATGTAATATTTATATTAGAGTTTATTGCTTGTATTGAGTTGGAACTTGAGCCTATATTTGAATCTATAATATAAACATCAGAGTTTTCAATTATAAGTTTTTCTATATTGCAATTATTTAAATATAAATTATTTGAATTAACA
Source organism: Aliarcobacter cryaerophilus ATCC 43158 (assembly GCF_003660105.1). Lineage (NCBI taxonomy): Bacteria > Pseudomonadati > Campylobacterota > Epsilonproteobacteria > Campylobacterales > Arcobacteraceae > Aliarcobacter > Aliarcobacter cryaerophilus. The sequence goes on along the minus strand of NZ_CP032823.1, from coordinate 669,105 downwards.
ATTTTTAAGTATTTATAACTACAATCTTTTAATTCACCTTTACTATTTTTTAACTCTCTATTTAAACTACTTTGCTTATATATTTTTTCATCTTTTTTTATATCATCGATTAAAAAATAATCTAAATATCCAAAATAATCTTCTTTTGAATCAAGTATTGGAACATGCCCACTATTTTTTATTATAAATAGTTTTGAATTATCCAATAAAAAATTTAAAACGTATCCACTTCTTAAAGGAGTAACTCCATCATTTTCTCCCCATAATATCATTGTAGGAATTTTAATATTATGTAACTCAAACCAATCTTCAGTCATAAGTCCTAATGCTGCTATTGAAGTTGGTGAATTTAAAAATTTGGTTCTAATTCTTTCATCTCTTACAACGCTACTTAAATCCTTTGGTAAAATACTTGCTAAACTATTTGTGATATTTGTTGCAAATTGTGATATTTGACCATTTAATTCACTTCTACTATTTTCATCAACCATTTTACTAACTTGATTTTTTATCATAAATTCACCATAAGAATCTTTATGTAAAATCCCAGCAGAATCAATAACAAAAAGTTTTTTAATTTTATCTTGATGTAAAGTGGCATATTTAAGGCTAATAGCTCCACCCATAGAGTGTCCAACTAAATAAAATTGTCTATTATCTAAAAATTTAGAAACTAAAAAATCTAAAACTTGTGCATATTTTTCTGGTGTATATTCAACATTATCTTTTGATGATTTTCCAAAACCTGGTAAATCAAAAGTTATTACATAGTAGTTATCTTTTAATTTTAGAATAGTTTCTTGCCAAATAGTTGAAGCTTCATCACCTAAACCATGTACAAAAACTATTGGTTCATTTTCAATATTTCCATCAACATTTATATATACTTGAGAGTTTAAAATTGGTTCTTGTATATAAAACTCATCTGCAAATATCTTAGAAAACAGAAAAAATATTACAAAAATATATTTAATCTTGCAACTTAACAATAAAAGTTCCTTTTGCATAAATATCATTTTGATTTATAAATTCAAAACTAAACTCATTTAATAAATCAAAGCTTGTATCTTTTTTAATTTTTATTTGAAACTCCAAAATATTACAATCTTTTAAAAGTTCAACATCTTTAAGGCTAAGTAAAAATCCAATTTGTGGTTTTTCATTTTGTGAAAAAACAATACTACTTTGAGCTGCCGCTTCACATATCATTGGAAGTGTTGGAAAATAAGGAAAAGAGCAAGATACAAAAATAAAATCTCCATCTTTTTTTACAATTTCTTCTACAAATCTTATTGGTTTTTGGTGAGGTAAATTTTTCATATATCAACTCTTAGGATATTTTTTTTAGTTTTATCAAAATTTTGAGCAATAAACATAAGATGTTGTATAGAGTTAGAAAAACCTTTTAAAGGTATATTTTCAAGATTTATAGTGCTATTTTCTTCACTTATTTTTACTTTTAAAGCAACAACAGATTCCAAAAAATCGATACAAGAGTTTACTTCTTTTATATTTGGAATATTTAAAGTTTCACTACAAATCAAAACTACCTCATCTTTATCCAAAGCTTTAATTGCACCTGCTTTTAAAACTTTTAAAGAAGTTTCATCTCCACTTGAAATAGTGAGTATCTCATTTTTATTTTCAAATAAAATAGAAGCATAAGAAACTGCTGTATTATAAACAGAATTTTGAAAATCTGTTGGAGATAACATACTTTCATCTAAAATAGCTTTTAATATATTAGCTGTTGATAATAACTCTCCAAAAGATGTACCATATATAATTCTGCTATTTTTTGCATCTATTTTATGTAAGGCTTCAATTACAAGCTTTGAAGCTTTTGTTAATCTTCTTCTAAAAACCATTTGAGGTACTAACTCTTTTGTATTTAACTCTTCAATACTATCTTTATCAAAAAGATAAAAAGCATCTAATATTTCTAAATTAATCTTCATTACACAATCCAAAAATCAAAGATGTATTATTCCCACCAAATGCAAAAGAGTTACTAAGAGTATATTTTATATCTTGTTTAGAAGTAGTCATGGGATAGTTTATTCCATCTATTTCTATCTCATTTAAACTTTTATTTGGCAAAATAGTTTGATTTTTTAAAACCATACAACATATAATTGCTTCAATAGCTCCAGCAGCTCCTAAAGTATGTCCTGTAACTGATTTTGTAGAACTAACTTTTGGCTTAAACTTAGTATCTTTAAAAAGCTCTTTAATTGCTGTTAATTCTGAAAAATCATTTGCATAAGTTCCAGTTCCATGAGCATTTATGTACTCAATATCATCTGGTTTTAGTTTAGCATCTTTTAAAGCATTTTTCATGGCTTCAAATGCTCCTAAACCTTGAGGATGTGGTTGTGTCATATGGTGTGCATCTGAACTATATCCAGCACCTAAAATTTCTATTGAACTATCTTGTTTTTTATCTTGTAAAAATAAAATACCAAAACCTTCAGCTACATTCATACCCTCTCTATTTTTATCAAAAGGGGTACAAGGCTTTGAAGATAAGACACTTAAAGCTGAAAATCCACAAACAGTTGTATAGGATAAATCATCAATTCCAACAACTAAAACATTTTTATATACACCTTTTTGTATTACCTCTTTTGCATAACCAAGAGCATTTGCACTTGAAGTACAAGCAGTTGAAAAAGATATATCATCATAAAAAGTAAAGTGTGTTTTTAAAAAATATGCTATTGAATCTATTGGATGTTTTTTATAATCTATATTTTTATAGTTTTTATCTTTAAAATATATATTTTCAGTTTCACTCATTCCACCAACACTTGAACCTACAACCAAAAGAGTATCTTGAAAATCTTTTAAATTTAAGTTTTTCAAGAGTTCTTTTAATCTTTCAAGCAAAATATCATTTAAAGCGTTCTCTTTTTTTATCTTTCCAATAGCTACAACTCTATGTTTTACATAATTTGTATCTAAAGTTATAGTATCTTTTTTTTCACAAATTGAAGAGAAAAGCTCATTCGCATTATCTCCTGCACAAGAAATAGTGTCAAAATAGTTTATAAAAACCCTATTTTTAAAATTCATTAATTTTGGCTCTCACTCATCTCAACAAGTGCATCAATTCTTTGTTTTGTATTTTTTACAAAATAGTTATTTTCATCCCAAACATAGCCTGAAAGTATTGAAGCAATAGATTGTTTTATCTGTTTAGATTTATTTTTAGCATAAAAAATTTTTCTTAGTTTTCCACTATACCAAGCATATACAAACTCCCTAAAAACATTTATGCCCATCATCATATAATCTTCATAATCTTTTTGCCAATCTACTTCTTTTCCATTTAACTCATCAATAATCAAAGATGCAACTCTTGAAGATGACTCCAATGCCAATGTAACGCCTGAAGAGAAAACTGGATCTAAAAACTCTGTAGCATTTCCACTCATTGCAAAACCTTTTCCATACATCTTTTTAATAGATGCAGAGTAACCATTTATAATTCTTACAGGTGCCACTTGTTTTGCATTTTTATATTTTTCTTTTAAATATTTATGGCTATTTATAGCTTTTAATAAAAATTCTTCTTTTGAAAGTCCCGTATCCAAAAAATAGTTCTCTTCACAAACTATACCAATAGAAGTTACTCCATCACTAAAAGGAATTCCCCAAAACCAAGCTTTATTATCATCATGTATAACAATATCGATGAAGCCTTCATGCTCTTTATCTCTTCTTATTTCACCTGTCATTCTTGTTAGAATTGCATTTCTTAGTTTTAAATCAGATGGCTCATCAAGATTTAAAAGTTGCGGTAAAACTCTTCCATATCCAGAAGCATCTAAAACAAATCTTGCTTTAAAACTACTTTTTACTCCATCTTCATTTTGTGCGTATATAATATTTTTTTCATTATCATAATCTATAACTTCAACTTTATGTCTTACATCAGCCCCTAATTTAATAGCTGTTTGAAGTAAAACATTGTCAAATTCTTCTCTTTTTACTTGAAAACTTGTATTACACTTTTGACCTAAATTCTCTCTAAAATCAATTATCTCTTCAATTTTATCTTCATCAATAAAAATAGCTCCAGGTTTTAACATAAAACCCTGATCTTTTATTACATCTAAAATTCCAATACTTTCTAAAACTTCATTACATTTTGGAAGAAGTGACTCACCTATTACAAATCTTGGAAACTCTAATTTTTCCAAAATTGTTACACTAAACCCAGCTTTTAAAAGTTTACAAGCAGCAATAGAACCGCTAGGTCCTCCCCCAATTATAAGTACATCACAATTTTCTTCCATGACAACTTCTTATTTTAAATTTTCATTTATATAGTTTAATAAATTTTGAACTGATGAAAAAATAGTCTTATAATCAACACTATTACTAATTTTTACTCCATACTCTTTTTCAATAATTAAAACTAACTCTATTGAATCAACCGAGTCTAAACCAATCCCCTCTTCTCCAAACAAAGCCGAATTATTATCTATATCGTCAACTGTTATATCTTCTAGCTTTAAACCATCAATTAACACTTGCTTAAAATTATCTATTGAAATTCCCATATTTTGTATTCCCTTATCAAAAAATTAGGGAATTATTATATCGATATTACTCTTAAGCTTTAAAAAAATAATATTAAGAGAATTTATTATATAATCCCTACCAAAAATTTATCCTAGGTACATTATATTTTGAAAAATCTATTTAAAATTTTAGAGATAACAAAAAATGAGAATGAAAAAGAGATAACTGTTTTATTAACAAATAAAAGTCATCTTTTTTTTAAAGCCCATTTCCCAAAAAATGAAATTTTGGCTGGATTTTTACAAATAGATATTGTTGCAGATATTTTGAAACACAATATTAAAAAAATAAATAAGGCAAAATTTTTATCTATAATAAAACCAGATGATATTATTAAATATTGTATTAGTTCAAAAGACAATATATCGTATAAAATTATTATTAAAAACAAAGAAAATAAAAAAATTAGTGAGTTTAGTTATGAAATATAAAGATATTATAGTTATTGTCCCTACTTTAAACAATGATTTAACAATTCAAAATGTTGTGGATGATATTTTATCTTTTGGATATAAAGTTATTGTAATTGATGATGGGTACACAAATCCTGTATCAAATTTTTTAAAACAACATGATAGTGTGACTATAATTAGACATGAAAAAAATAGAGGCAAGGGTGAAGCTATATTAAGTGGAGCTAAAAAAGCAAAAGAGCTAGGTTATGAATATTTTGCTAGTTTAGATGGTGATGGACAACACATGGCAAGTGAAATAAAAAAGCTTCAAAATACAATTTCAAAAAATAATCAAATAATTATTGGGGCTAGAAATTTCGACATAGCAAATGTTCCAAATGGCTCAAAATTTGGAAGATGGTTTAGTAATTTTTGGGCTTGTTGGGATACTGGATATAAAATAACCGACTCTTTATCAGGATTTAGAATTTATCCTGTTTCTATACTAAATCTTCCATACAAAACTTCAAAATTTGATTGGGAAATGGAAGTTTTAGTAAGGCATGCTTGGGCTGGAAATGAGATAGTTGAAACAGTTATAGAGTGCTATTATCCAAAAGCCGAAGAGAGAGTTAGCCATTTTAGAAAATTTGAAGATACTATGGCTATTGTTTGGGTTCATGTACAAATGCTTCCAATAAAGTGGACAAATATGTTTTTAAATCTATTTAGAAGAAAAAATAAGTAATGTCTACTATTCAAAGAGGAAGCGGATGGAGTATAAAGTTAGTTTTTACTCTTTATAAATTTCTTGGTTATAAATTTACATACTACTTAATGTATCCTGTTACTTTTTTCTATTTTATTTTTGCAAATAATGTTTATAAATCTTTAAAAATATATTATGAAAAATTAAATATTCCATTTACAAAAAAAATTTACTACAATCACCTTTTTATGTTTGCTATGTGCATGGTAGATAGATTTATCTCAAAATATGATTGTGCTTCTTATACTTATAATTATGAAAATAAAGATTTTATAAAAGAAAGAGTTGATAATGGCTCTATTTTACTTCTTTCTCACTTTGGAGGATGGTCATCTTCTACTTGTAATACATTAAGTAATAATATTATTAATGTTGTAATGAAAGAGGTTATTTTAAATAGTATTAAGCAAATTGAAAATTCTATTAATAATCCTTTAAAAAATGTTAGAGTAATTGATCAATCCTTAAATCCAATAGAGGTCTCTATAAAAATAGCAAATGCAATTTCTAATAAAGAGTGTGTAGCATTTATGGCAGATAGAGCAGTAGATCCAAGATTTACACAAAAAGTAGAGTTTTTAGGAGAATTAGCATCTTTTAATACAAATCCATTTAAAGTTGCATATAAAACAAAAGCTCCTTTAACTTTATTTTTTATAGTACATAAAGGTTTACAAAACTACTATGTTCATAGTAAAGAGATAAAAATGGATTTTTCATTAGATGAAAATAGTGCTGTTACAAACTCTTTAAAAGAGTATGTAAAGAATTTTGAAGAGATTGTGAAAAAACATCCAAATCAGTGGTTTAATTTATATAATTTTTGGGAAAGGTAATTAAAATTGATAATAGATGAAAGATATATAACTCTAAGTGAGATTATAAATAGTGATAAAATAGAGATTTCAAATGATAATAATTTTGTAAATCATATAAATGAAACTCATAATTTCTTAATAAATGAGATAAAAGATGGGAAGCCAATATATGGTATTACAACAGGATATGGAGCTAGTGGGAAAAACTATGTAAGTTATGAAGATAGTAAGATTTTACAAACAAATCTTTTTAGATTTCATGGATGTGGAGTCGGTAAAAAACTATCTTATAAAGTTTGCAAATATGCTGTAATTGCTAGAACTATCTCTTTAAGTAAAGCAAAATCTGGGGTTAGTATAGAACTTCTTAAAAGACTTGAGATGTTGATACAAAAAGATATTATTCCTGTTATTCCATCTCAAGGTTCAGTAGGAGCTAGTGGAGATTTAACGCCACTTTCATATGTTGCTAGTGTTGTTGCAGGGGAGAGAGAAGTTTATTATAAAGGTGAGATAAAAGATGTAATGGAAGTTTATAAAGAACTAAACATTAAACCTTATACTTTTAAACCAAAAGAAGCACTTGCAATCATGAATGGAACAACAATAATGAGCGCAATCGCCCTAGATGCTATTGAAGAGTTTGAAACAATTTTAGACTCTATGGAATCATTTGTTGCAGGAATGTTTGAAGTTTTATTGGGAGATGACACACCAGTTGCTGATTTTGTACACCTTTCAAAACCTTTTAGCGGACAAATACAAAGTGCAAAAAATATACAAAGAAAAATAGAAGGCTCAAAATTAACTCATGGAAGAGATGATAGATATGATAAATTTTTTGCTGATAATGACTTAAATATTCAAGATAACTACTCAATGAGATGTGCTCCGCAGGTTTTAGGAGTAATTAGAGACAATCTTGAAATTTCTAAAAATTGGGTAGAGCAAGAGATAAACTCTGTAAATGACAATCCTTTAATTGATGGAGTAAATAAAAAAATATATACTTCTGGAAACTTCTATGGTGGTTATGTTGCTCATGCTATGGATACACTAAAAATTTGTGCTGGAAATTTAGCTGATTTACTAGATAAAGAGTTTGCACTTTTAATTGATCATAAATTCAATCGAGGTTTAGGTGAAAATTTAAAACTATCAACTGAGCCTTTTTATCATGGTTTTAAAGCTATGCAAATAACTCTTAGTTCGCTTAGTGCTGATGTTATGAAAAATACAACTGCTGCTTCAATATTTTCAAGACCAACAGAATCTCTAAACCAAGATAAAGTTTCTATGGGGACAACAGCTGCAAATGATTTTTCTAAAATGATTCCTGATTTATATAATATGCTTTCTATAGCTTTTATAGGAATGGCACAAGCTGTTGATATAAGAGGAAAAGATTTGGTTTCACCTCATCTTACAAATATTTATGAAAATATTAGAAAAGATGCAAAACCTTTATATGAAGATAGAAGAATGGATTTTGATATTGAAAAAATTTACACTCTAATTGAAATGAAAAAGTTTATATAAATGAAAAAAGTATTAGTTACAGGTGCTACTGGAAATATTGGCGAAGAGATTGTAAAAGAGTATGCAAAAAATGGTTTTTTTGTATATATTCATTACAATAGTAACCACCAAAAAGCTCAAAATTTACTAAAAGAGATAAATAACAACGGTGAGCTTATATCTTTTGATATTAAAGATAAAAACTCGATTAGAAATGCTTTAGAAAATCTTGATGTTGATGTTTTAATAAATAATGCTGGAATAATAAAAGATAATCTTTTTTTCTTTATGAGTGATGATGAGTGGGAAGATGTAATAAATACAAATCTAAATGGAAATTTTTATATTACAAAAATAATATCAAAAAATATGATGATGAATAAAAAAGGAAGTATTGTAAATATTGCATCTATTTCAGGAGTTAGTGGAAATGCTGGTCAAGCAAATTATAGTGCAAGTAAAGGTGCAATTATAGCTCTAACAAAAACGCTATGTATTGAGCTTGGTCGTTATAATATTAGAGTAAATGCTCTTGCACCTGCAATCATAGAATCAGAAATGACAAAAGATATACCAAACCTAAAAGAGATGAAAAAAGCAATTCCTCTAGGACGATTTGGAAAAGCTAGTGAAGTAGCAAAGTGTGCCTATTTTGTAGGAGTTGATGCAACTTATATTAGTGGCGAAGTTTTAAATATTAGTGGTGGTATGATTAGATAAAATGAATTTAATCATATCTTTAATCTATGCTCCAATAGTACTTTTTTCTTTAAAATATTTTGATATACAAACAGCATCTATTTATATTTTTATCTTCTCCTTTTTTTGGTTCTTGTTAAATGTAAAAAAAGGTTTAAAAGAGTATGGATTTTCCCTTCTTTATATGATTTTTGCTCTAGCGGCATACTTTGTAGAAGATAGCCTATTTCTTAAAATTACACCATCTATCCTTGCATTTATAGTTACTGCATTTGTTTTATACTCATATCTTACAAAAAATTCTTTTGTGATTTATTATATTGAGAAGTTCAAAAAAAATCTAAGCATAGAAGATAAGATTTATCTTCAAAACTCAACTCTATTTTGGTTTTTTGTGGCTCTTACAAATTTATTATTACACATTTTTATTTTATACTACAATGATATTGTGATTTGGACAATATACTCAAGTTTTGCTTGGTATTTTGTTTTTATTTTTGGTCTGATTATCCAAATAATTCATAAAAAACTATTCTTTAAAAAGGAAAACTATGCTTAAAATTTTTATATTTTTATCTATTTCTATTTTAAATATTTTTGCACAAAATATAACTTTTAAAGAAGAGAAGTTCCTAAATGCTTTGCAAACAAGTGTTTATAAAGATGGAAAAATAGATTTTAAAAAAGATTATATAGAGGTTTCATATAAAAATCTAAGTACCTCTTATCTTTTTTTTGATGATTATTTTATATCAAAAGATAATCAAACAGAGCAAAGATTAAACTATGAAGATAGAGTTGAATTAAACCTATTTTATAAATTAATAAATTTTATTTATAAAGATAAAAAAGATGGAATTGAAGAATTTTTTAAACTACAAGAGATTGAAAATAAAACTGTTCTAATTCCAAATGATTATTTATCAAACTCTATTTCTAAAATTGAGTTCAAAAAAGTTTCAAATAAACTAGAGTTTTTAAAAATATATTTCAAAAATGAGGATTATATTCAAATTGTTCAAAATTAAAAACTACTTCTCTTTAATAATATTTGCTTTTATATTAGCTTTAGTTTTAGCCTTTAACTCTTTTAAAACTATATCTACAAATTTAGAAGCCGTAGTTTCAAATAGTGAAAAAAAAGAGCTTTTAAAAAAATTCAATGAATTTAAGATTAGCAAAAAACTATTTTTGTATGTAGATAATTTAGATGATATATCTTTAAAAAAGATAAAAGAGATTGAAAGAGAACTTCTAAAAATTCCAACTCTAACTTTAGATAAACAAAAAGATAATCAAGCTTTAAATGAGTATAAAAAAGAGTATTTTTTATACCAAAATAGCTTAAACTTTGAGAAATTAAATAGATTAAATATAGACAAAGAGTTAGAGATTTTAAAATCAAATCTTATAAACTCACAATTTGGATATTTTGTAAATAGTAGCGATCCTTTTTCACTTTTTAAAAAAGAGGAAGAAAATAGTAATTTTTTTATAAAAAACAACCATTTAGCTGTTAAGCATAGAGGATATTTTTCTATTTTTTCAATTTCAAGTAGTGTAAACTCTATTGATGATTATGAAAATTTATACAATGAAATTTCAAATATAACAAAAAACGATAAAGATATAAAAATATTTTCATCAATATTCTATTTTGTAGAGAACTCAAAAATAATAAAAGATGATGTAAATAAGATAATCTATATTGCAACTTTTATTCTTGCACTTCTTTATTTGATTATTTTAAGAGATTTAAAACTTCTTTTTAATACTTTATTAACTCTTAGTTCTTCTATTTTATTTGCACTATTGGTTTGTTCTTTTATTTTTCCTGAAATAAGTATATTTGTAGTTGTTTTTGGAATATCTATATCAACTGTTGCTATTGATTATATGTTTCATCATTATGTTCATAAAGAGTATGAAGGAGAGTTTAAATTCAACAAAGATGTATTTTTAGGAATGGTTACAACTATTACAGCATTTTTTATACTATCATTTATCTCTTTTAATTTAATCAAACAACTAAGTATATTTACATTTTTTACTCTTATTTTTTCATATATTCAATTTTCTTTTATATATCAAAAAATAGGATTTACATATAAAGAAAACAATATTTTTAATATCAAAACTATAAACAATATATCTGCTAAATACATATTAGTTTTTACTCTCATTATCCTATTTTTAGCTATTTACAACTTTAAATTTGACTCAAATTTAAAAAACTTAGATGTTGAAAACAAAAAATTGAACTCTTTACAAGAGTTTTTTAATAAAGATATTGCAAACAATGACAAAGTTCCTTTTTTAATAAAAGCAAAAACTATTGATGAATTAATACAAAATTCTAAAACTTTAAAAGAGAGATTTCCATCTAGTTTAGCTCCTTTATCAACTCTTGTAAGTAAAGATGAGTTTTTAAAAAAACAAGAGCTTTTAAAAAATCAAAACATAGCTGATATAAACTTACAAATAGAAAATAAAGCAAAAGAGTTTGGCTTTAAAAATGGATATTTTAAAGACTCTTACAAAATTCCACAAAAAGAGCAAAACTATACTTTAGAATATCTTCAAAAATTAGATTTTGAAATTATAGAGTTTAAAGACTCATTTATTTCATATATAAATGTATCAAAAGAAGATATATTGCTTCTAAATAATTTTGATTTTGTTATAAACTTAAGTCTTAAATCTATGTTTGAAGATGAACTAGTTAAAATAGAAAAAGAGTTGATATTTTATGGAGCCTTATCAATATTTTTTATAATCTCAATTATTTCAATAAGTTACAGAAAAAATCTTCTAATCTATCTATCATTTCTATTTTTCCCATTTTCTATGATTTTATCATTAACACTATTTATAGAATTAAACATTTTACATATTTTTATTCTTTTTATTATATTATCCATCTCAATTGATTATGGAATTTATATAAGTTCATACAAAAAAGATAAAAATACCAACAAAGCAATATTTTACTCAATTCTTACAACATTTGCAGGATTTGGGGTTTTAATTTTTTCTAGTATTAATGCTCTTTTCTCAATAGGGATTTCAGCAACTATTGGAGTTTTATCGATTTTATTTTTACTAATATTTTTAAAAAAGGAAGAAAGTGCATCTAATAATCTATAATGATGATAAAACAATTAGCAAATATAAAATATCAAAAGAGCTATTTTTTGATAAAAACTTGCAAAATTGTGTTTCATATATAGCAAGTTCAAATAAAGAACAAAATGCACTAAAAATTTTTAAATCATACTTTAGTGATGCAAAATCAATACTATTTGATGATTCAAATAAGATTTTACAAACTGAGTTGGAAGATTTAAATATTCCAAAATTTTCAGATATTAAAAATGAAACTAAAGATTCAGAAAATATTTTTAAAGAACATAACTTCTCTTTTTTATATTACACTTCAGGAAGTACAGGATTTCCAACAGCTGCACTAAAAACAAAAGAGAATATTAGTAGTGAAATAGAAGATTTAACAGCTCTTTTAAGTAGCTATACTACCAAAAAAGTTATTGTTACTGTTCCATTTATACATATTTACGGCTCTTTATTTGGACTTTTTTATCCACTACATAACAATATTGATATTATTTTAAAAGAGCATTTTTTACCAAATGATTTATTAGATTTAATTGAAGATTACTCTTTGGTAATTACAACTCCACTATATATTAAAGCTTTAAATAAAACGGGCTCAAAAAAAGATTTAAGCAAAGCTATTTTTATAAGCTCAACAGCTCCACTATTAAGTGAAGATGCAAAGGAGTTTAAAGAGAAATTTAATTCAACTATTATTCAAATATTTGGTTCAACTGAAACTGGTGGAATTGCTTATAAATACAGTGATGAAGAGTTATGGACACCACTAAAAAGTGTGAAAATTTCTACAAATGAAGATAAAAAATTAAAAGTAAACTCTCCTTATGTATCAAATATAATATATGAAAAAGAGTTCAAACAAACAAATTATGAGATACAAACTTTTGATTACATAGAGGTTTATAATGATAAATTTAAACTTATTGGAAGAAGTTCTCAAATATTAAAAATTGCAGGTAAAAGATACTCTACAGTTCAAATAGAAAATATCCTAGAAAAAGAAGAAAATATATCTAAAGCATTAGTTTTAGTAAGTAGTAATAATAGCTCACTAAGAGGTGAAATTTTAGATATTACTTTGGAAACACAAAAAGAGTTTACAACAAAAGATATTCAAAATATTTTGAAAAAAGAGCTTTCAAATCTAAAGTTTTCTATAAATCTAAAACTAGTTGATAAAATAAAAACATCATCAACTGGTAAAAAACTGGCTATTCAATAAAATGTCAATTATTATAAAAAATTTAAATAAAACATATAAAGATACAAAAATTTTAGAAAATCTAAATTTAGAGATAAAAAGTGGCTCTATTTTTGGACTTTTAGGACCAAACGGAGCTGGAAAAACAACTTTAGTATCTATTTTAAATAGTTTGATAAAAAAGGATAGCGGAGAAGTTTTTATTTATGATTATAATTTAGACACTGAATTAAATAAAATAAAAGCTATATCATCTTTTGTTCCACAAACCTATGCTTTTTATCCAAATTTAACAGCATATGAAAACTTAGAGTTTTTTGGTTCTTTATATGGATTAAAACAAAAGATATTAAAAGATAAAATAGAAATTGCTATAAATGCTTGTGCATTGGAAAAATATGTAGATAAAAGAGCTTTAAATTTTAGTGGTGGTGTAAAAAGAAGACTAAATATTGCTATTGGTCTTTTAAATTCGCCAAAAATTTTGTATCTTGATGAACCAACAGTTGGAATTGACCCACATTCAAGAAGATATATTTTGGAGATAATAAAAGATATAAATAAAAATAGTAGTACAACTATTTTTTATACTTCACATTATATGGATGAAATTGAATTTTTATGTGAAGAAGTAGCTATTTTAGAAAATAAAAATATAGTTTTAAAAGATAGTATAAAAAATTTAAAACAAAATAACAATTTAACTCTTGAAGAGTTATTTTTAGATATCACAAAAAAGAGTTTAAGAGATTGATGTTTTACTATATTTTAAAAAAAGAGTTTAAATTAATTTTTAGAGATATTCATGCTTTGTTAGTTCTATTTTTGATGCCATCAATATTTATATTAATTATGTCTTTAGCTCTTAAAAATACATATTCACAAAATATTGAATCAAAATTAAAAGTTGCAATTATTAGCCACAATAGCAAAGATGTCGATATTTTAATAGAACAATTAAATAAAAATCCTTACTTTGAAGCTAAAATAGAAAATAGCATTTCAAATAAAGATTTAATTTATGAATTAAAATATGACTTTATTATTAAAATTGATGCAGATTTTAAAAATCAGATAAATAAAAACAGTAAAGATTTTTTTATAGAAATATTTAGCAAACCAAATATAAAATATGAGTTTTACACAATTTTAAAAAATGAGATAGTTAAAAATATTTCAAAATCAATAACAAAAGATTTTTTTATAAATTCACAAATTGATGCAAAAAATCTTGATAATCTTGATAATTTAATATCAAATAAATATATCTTTAAAAATGAAAAAGATAGCTCAATCATAAATTCAGTACAGCAAAGTGTTCCAGCTTGGCTAATTTTTTCTATGTTTTTTATACTTATTCCAATTTCAAATACATTTATAAATGAAAAAAATTTTGGAACAATTCAAAGAATAAAAAGTATAAATATTCCACTTTATACTCTACTTTTAGGGAAAATTTTACCCTACTTTATAATCAACCAAATACAGCTAATTTTTATGATTTTAATTGGAATTTATCTTGTTCCTTTATTTGGTGGTGACTCTTTAAAAATAGAAGGAAGCTATTTTTTAATTATTTTAATATCTTTTGCTATATCTTTTGCAGCTATTAGTTTTGCACTTTTAATTGCAAATATTAGTAAAACAACTGAAGAAGCTACATCAATTGGTGGAGTTATAAATATTATTTTTGCAGCAATTGCTGGAATAATGGTTCCTAAATTTGTTATGCCACAATTTATGCAAGATTTGAGTCTATTTTCTCCAATGTCTTGGGGGCTTGAAAGTTTCATAGAAATTTTAGTTAATAATGGTAACTTTGATGATATAAAATCATATTTGTTATACTTAATAATTTTTGGTACAATATGCCTCATTTTTGCAAATTTTATACTAAATAGAGGGAAAAACTAATGTCTGATTTAAAATATGAACTAAAAAAATTAATAATAGAAGAGTGTGAAAAAGATTGTAAAATCGAAGATATAAAAGATGATGAACCACTTTTTGGACCTGATTCTGTTTTAGAACTAGATTCTATGGATGCTTTACAAATATCTATGGCAATTCATAAAAAATATGGTTTAAAAACAACAGATAGTAAGGAACTGCGAAAAATAATGGAATCGATAAACACTATGGAAGAGTATTTAAGAAATAATGCATAAAGTTTTCATTACTGGCTCTTCAATAATTTGTGCTTTGGGAAATAATAAAAAAGAGTCTATAAATAAACTTAAAAATATTAATAATAAAAACTATAAAGAGTACCTAAAAGATAACTTTGAAGATATAAATTATTATAAAATAAAACAAAATTTTAAAACTCAAAAAGAGAAATTTTTCTCTATTTTAGAAAAAACTATTTTAGATTCTATTAATGATGCAAAACTATCAAAAGAAGATAGAGAAAAATTACATATTTATTTAAGTTCAACATCTATGAATATATCTTTAATAGAAGAGAGTTTTTCAACAAAAAATAGTATTCACGCTATTAATTTTGAAGAGATTTCAAACTTTGTAGAGAATATTATCTCTTCAAAATATCCTTGTGTATTTATTCAAACAGCTTGTACATCTAGTGCAAATGCAATTATTAAAGCTAGCAATGAGATAAAAGATGAAGATATCCAAAAAGCTATAATAATTGGTTTTGAATTTTTTAATCAATCAACATACAAGGGATTTGAATCTTTAATGCTACTTAGTTCTAGCGGTGAATATAAGCCATTTGATAAAAATAGTGATGGTTTGATTCTAGGTGAAGCTTGTAGCTGTGTAATCTTAGAGAATACTAAAAAAGCAGATGATGATTTTGAAATAGTTTCATATTCAAATAGCTTTGATAATTACTCAATCACTAGTTCAAATCCAGATGCAGTAGCTACTTTTAATTGCCTAAATCAAGCTTTAAAAAATGCTAATTTAGAAATTAGTGATGTAACTTGTCTAAAAGCTCATGCAACAGGAAGTGAAAATTCAAATCTTTCAGAAGTAAATGCAATAAACAATCTATTTAAGCATCATAAAAATAGTTGTGACGTGGTAGTTTTAAAACCATATATTGGTCATACTTTGGGTTCTTGTGGTACAAATGAAATAATTCTTTTATGTGAAAGTATAAAAAATGGAACTTTGCCAAAAACAATAAATTTTAAAAATGGATATGAAAATATAGATTTCAAACCTCTTTTAGAAGATAAAATTGTAAATAGTGCCACTATTTTATTTCATTTTGTTGGATTTGGTGGAAGTAATGCTTCACTTATTTTATCAAACAAAAGGTCTTAAATGTATATAAAATATTGTTTTAAACATGAAACTCCTTCAAAAAATGAAAAAGATTACAAAGCACTTTTAAAAGAGATTACAACTCTTGATGTAAGAAGAATATCAAAACTTAACCTACTTGCAATTTATGGTGCTATTAAAACTTTGAAAGATAAAGAGTATAAAAAAGATTTAAGCCTATATGCTGCATCAAATTTTGCTTGTATTCAAGAAACTTACAAAATATTAAAAGAGTTAAAATCTCAAAATCCAGTTATGCCTTTTGATTTTTTAAATATAAATACAAATAATATGGGTTTTTATATAAGTAAAGCTTTAAATACTATAGGAAATAACTACACTATATCATCAGATTTTTTATCTTTTGAAAAAACTCTATATACAATATTTTTAGAGTATAAAAATAGAATTAATAGTAGTTTTTTAGTAGGAGAAGTTGATAGTTCTTTAGAAAATCTTCCATATTTAGGAGATTTATCTACTTTTGAAAATAGTATTTCAAATGATATTTCATCATGGCTATATCTTGATGATATTTCAAATAACTCAATAGCAAAACTAGAATTTGTAAAATATTTTTATTCAATAGATGATTTAAATAATTTTTTAAATACTCAAAAATATGATGCAATATCTTTAAACAATTTTGCAACACTATTTAAAGATGAATTAAATATAAATAGTTCTTTAATCAAAACTTATCAAAACTTTTTTAGTTCTTCAAATATTATAAATCTTTTAAATGATGAATTTAGAAACTCAATATTTATTAGCTTAGATAATAAAAAAAGAGCCTATATCTTTTATTTTAGCAAATAGTTTTAAAAAGTAACCATCAAATGGTTACTTAGTAATTTATAAAAAATCTGAACAATCCTATTAAAAAAAACTTTTATAAAGTTATTAACCTTGCATTCCAAAAGTAGAGTTTTGTTTTGTTTTACAAAAACTTTTTTTTGCAACTACTATCTCTTTTTGTTTCTCTTTTTTTAGTGTATCTTTTTCAACAAATATTTTCTTCTTTGTAAAAGGATCAAGCTCTGTATAGTACATAACAGCAGAATAAGTTCCTGGAGTTGGCGTAAAAACTTGAGCTTGTTCTGGATTAATTTTAAGCTCATGGGTAGTAAATTGTTTAAGTTCGTGCATATGGCTCTCTTTACACCCTGGATGTGCTGCAATTAAATAGTATGTTAAAAACTGTTTTTTCCCAGTTTCCTTATTTAACTCATCAAACATTCTTTTAAAATCAATAAGAGTTTGCTTCCCTGGTTTTCCCATATGGTGAAGCACTTCATCACTTGTATGCTCAGGAGCTATTTTCATCTGTCCTGAAATGTGATGGTCTATTATCTCTTTTAAATACTCTTTTCCATGATTTTTATCAGCAGCTATAAAGTCATATCTAATACCTGAAGCTATAAATGCTTTTTTAACCTTTGGAATAGCTCTTATATCTCTTAAAAGTTTTATATTTCTGCTATGGTCTATCTTCATAGTGCGACAAAGTCTATGGGCATCTACACATCTTTTATTATCTATACAAGTTCCAAGATTAATCTTCTTTTTGCACTCATATCCGTACATATTTGCCGTTGGTCCTCCAACATCTGAAATAATTCCTTTAAAATCTTTGAGTGTTGTAAAATGTTTGGCTTCACTTAAAATATTTTGCTCACTTCTTGTTCTTATTGTTCTTCCTTGATGAGCAGCAATTGCACAAAAATTACACTCTCCCCAACATCCATGATGAGTCATAATTGAAAATTTTATAGTCTCTATTGCTTTTACTTTACCATCTTTTGCATGATATGGATGTAAATCTCTTTGATATGGAAAAGATGCAATTTTATCCATCTCATTTTCTTCTAAATGCCTGCTTGGTGGATTTTGAATTAAATATCTTCCATCTACTTCTTGACAAAGACCTTTTGAATACATTGGGTCATTATTGTCATAAAATGTTCTAAAAAGGTCTATATACTTCTCTTTGTCACTTAAACACTCTTTATGTGAAGGAATTTTAATATATTCATTTACAGGCTCTTTTGAGATATAACAAAGTCCAGAAATAGTTCTTACATCTTTACCATCTTTTAGAAAAAGACCTAAATCTATTATTGCTTGTTCACCCATTCCATAAATCATATAATCAGCTTTTGAGTCAAATAAAATTGGTTTTCTAAGAGTATTTGACCAATAGTCATAATGAGTAAGTCTTCTAAGGCTTGCTTCAATCCCACCTAAAACAATAGGAACTGTATTTTTAAAATATCTTCTTATAAGATTTGTATATACTAAAGTTGCCCTATCTGGTCGCTTATTATTTTTTCCACCTGGAGTGTAGTCATCATCGTTTCTAAACTTTTTTGTTGCAGTATAATTTGAAACCATAGAATCAATACTTCCACCACTAACTCCCCAAAATAGTTTTGGTTCACCAAGTCTTTTTATATCAACATCACTAGAAATATCTGGTTGTCCAATAATTCCAACTCTTAATCCAACACTTTCTAAAATTCTTCCAACAACAGCAATTCCCATAAAAGGGGAATCTATATAAGCATCTCCAGTGATTAAAACAACATCAAGCTCATCCCAACCACGGGCATTCATCTCATCTTTTGTTGTTGGTAAAAATTTGTTTTGTGGAAGATTTTCTAAAGAATTTTTTATATTTTGATTTTGCATGAAGTATCTGTTTTATTTAAAAGGCAAGAGCTATTTCTAGCTCTCAACACTTTTTCGCACACGAATATGTAACTCTTTTAGTTGAGCTTCATCAACACTTGATGGAGCTTGAGTTAGTAAACATTGAGCTTTTTGAGTTTTAGGGAAAGCTATAACATCTCTAATTGAATCTGTTCCAGCTAAAAGCATTATCATTCTATCAAGTCCTAGAGCAAATCCACCATGACTTGGTGCTCCATATTGTAAAGCATCAAGTAAGAATCCAAACTTCTCTTTTGCTTCTTCTTGACCTATTCCCATAAGTTCAAATACTTTTGATTGAATCTCTTCTTTGTGGATTCTTATACTTCCTCCACCCATTTCTGTTCCATTTAAAACGATATCATAAGCAATTGATTCAATCTCTTCTAAATCAGTTTTATTTAAATCTTTTGGCATTGTAAATGGATGATGAAGTGCTTTTGTTCTTCCATCTTCAACTTCAAACATTGGGAAATCTACAACCCATAAGAACTCATAAGCATCTTTTGGAATAATATTCATCTCATTTGCTAGGAATAATCTAAATCTTCCCATATAATCCCAAACAGTTTTTTTATCCCCTGCTCCAAAGAATACTACATCTCCAACTTCAAGATTTGTAACTTTTACAATCTCTTCTAAGTCAGCATCTGTAAAGAATTTAGTTAATGGACCTTTTAATCCATCCTCTTTCATTTGGAAGTATCCAAGACCTTTTGCTCCAAACTTTCTTACATAATCTTCAAAACCTTTCATCTGTCTTTTTGAGAAAATATTATCTCCATTTGGACATCTTAAAGCTTTAATTCTATTTGCTTTTTTATCTTTTGCAATATCAGTAAATATCTCATTTGAAGATTTTTCAAATATATCAATAACATCAATTAAAGGCATATCAAATCTTAAATCAGGTTTATCACTTCCATAACTCTCCATTGCTTCAGCGTATTTCATTCTTCTAAATGTTGAAGGTATATTCTTACCACATTTTGTAAAGATATCGTAAATCAATTTTTCAGCAACTGCTATAACATCTTCTTGTGTACAAAAACTCATCTCAACATCTATTTGAGTAAATTCAGGTTGTCTATCTGCTCTTAAATCTTCATCTCTAAAACATTTTGCAATTTGAAAATATCTATCAAATCCAGCAACCATTAAAAGTTGTTTGAATAGTTGAGGAGATTGAGGAAGCGCATAAAACTCACCTGCATGAACTCTACTTGGAACTAAATAATCTCTTGCACCTTCTGGAGTTGATTTTGTAAGAATTGGAGTTTCAACATCTAAAAAGCCTAACTCATCAAGTGAATTTCTAGCTTGAATAGTAGCTTTACTTCTTAATTGAAAAATATCAAAAGATTTTTTACTTCTAAGCTCTAAAAATCTATTTCTTAATTTTATCTCATCATTTACTTTTTCATCATTGATATCAAAAGGCATAGCTTTAGATCTATTTTCAATAACAAGATTTTCTAAAATAATCTCAATTTTTCCAGTCTCTAAGTTTGGATTTTCTAATCCTTCACCTCTAGCTCTTACCGTTCCAGTTGCTATTAAAACATACTCATCTCTAACAGTTTCAGCTACACTTAAAGCATCTTTACAATCTTGTGGATCAGCAACAAGCTGAACTAAACCACTTTTATCTCTTAAATCTATAAAAATAATTCCACCATGATCACGTCTACTATTAACCCAACCAGCTACTGTAACTTTTTGACCTATTAAATTCTCTTTTACACTTGTATTATAATGTGTTCTCAAAATTAAACTCCATTTTCTAAATAAGCGGTGATTTTATCCAAAATCTACTTAATTTCTACAAATCCATACTCTGTACTTTTAAATAGTCTTGGAGTATAAACAGCTTGATTTTCTACTATTTTAGTTGGTATTAAATTATTATTTCCATTTACTAAATAGTTTGCGCCAACCAAAGTTGAGTAATCAACCCACTCAAAATTTATATTTCCACCAAAATTTAAAATTTCATCTCTTAATTTGTTATCAATTTTTTCAATAGAGTTTGCAAGAACCATTTTTTCTCTATCTTTATCCTGAGTTAGCGTCATTAACATAGGATCAAAATTTATTTGTGTTGAAAATATAAACTTTGGATAAATGTCATTTGCTCTTAATTGAGACATTATAAGTGAGCTTTTTACTATATCTAGATTTAAAAATATTGAGCTATTTCTCAATCTTGAATCCACAACAATATTTTTAAAGTTAGTTTCACTACTTTTGATCTCTTTTCTTGCAGTTGTATAGCTAACAACATTTTCATAACTATTTTTTAACTTATTTCCTAAATATGTATTTTGATAAAATAATACATTTGGACCATCAGAGTAATAACTTAATTTTTTAAGTTGATCTTCATAAGAGATAGAACCAAAAATTAAATTATCGTTTTGTGCTAAAGAATCTTTTTTTTCTATTAGTGGAAGATAAACCATAATATCATTTAATTCCATTGTATTTAAATTATTTATTGAGTTTGGTGTATATAGTGCAATTACTTTTGTTATACCCTGCTCTTTAACTTTATTAAATGCATTATTTATACTATCAGCACTCTCATTTTGACTATCTATTACAATTAAATCGTAATTTGCATTTAAAAATGTTAAATACCCAGCAACTGTATTTATAGAATTTTTTGCATATTTAGATACTAAAGACGATGGATAAACAAAGGCAATCTTAAGATTTGCCTTTGTACTATCAAATTTTATTTCAGGTTCACTAGATGCTAAAACTTCATTATTATCTTCTTGAGTTATCTCATTGCTAGAACCATTATTGTTTATAATCTCTTCTTGGATTACACTATCGTTTGAAATAAACTCTTCTACAACTGTTTTTTTATCTTCCTCAACTTTTTTTACTGGCATATTTTGATTTGGCATTTTCAGTTTTACAACTTTTTGCGTACAACCTGCAATTAAAAAAGCCATAAAAATTAAAGTAAGTAAATGCTTCAATTTAACTCTCCTCATATAGATTTTTAATTTTTAACATATCAAGATAAGTATCTTTTTTTAAAGATGGATTTTTTAGTAGATAAAGAGGTGCAAAGATTGGTACTAAAATAGTAGAATTAAAGCTCAAAACTTTTCCTCTATTTTTGGAAAAGTCACCACTATTTTTTAACAAATAATCATAAACTCTCTCTCCCACAGCAACAATAATCTTTGGTTTTATAATATCTATTTGCTTTAACAAATAACAATTACAACTCTCAAAATTTTGAAAACTTGCCTCTTTTGTTCCTCTACATTTTACTAAATTAGTAGTATAAACTTCCTCTTTTTTTATTTTTAAGCTACCTTCAATCATTTTTGCTAACATTTCACCAGCATTTCCAACAAAAAAAGATCCCAAATCATCTTCACTTTTTGATGGTTCATCACAAATAAACATAATCTTTGAATTTTGATTTCCATATCCAAAAAGTGTATGTTTTCTAGTTTTTGATAAATCACACAAATAGCAGTTTGAAACTGATTTTTTAAGCTCTTCTAAACCATTTGGCAATGTAAAATCACAACTACTATAAAAGTTTATATTTAGTTCACTATGATATTTGATTCCAAAAAGTTTTTGATTATATAGGTATTTTAAAACTTGATTCTTAACTTTATTTGTCATACTTGATTTTACAAAAAATATGCTTTAGTATCAATTTTTAAGAAGATTTATTAAATAGAGAAGATTCTCTATTTAATAATTATTTTTTTCTATGAACAATTCTTCCCTTATCAAGTGAATAAGGTGTTATCTCAACTGTTACAGTATCATTTGGTAGTATTTTTATATAGTGCATTCTCATTTTTCCAGAGATATGACACAATACAACATGACCATTTTCTAACTGAACTCTAAACATTGCATTTGGTAAAGCTTCTATTACTTTTCCATCAACAACTATTACATCATCTTTTGCCACATTAGCCCCTTAATTTTCTCTATTACTTAAAATAACTGCTCGTCCATCAACTACAGCAACCGTATGCTCATAATGACTCCCTCTTAAACCATCGGCTGAAACAACATCCCAACCATTTTTAAGAATAACAGGGTTTCTATCTTTTTGACATATCATGGGTTCTATACAAAACACCATTCCATTTTTTATTTTTGGTCCAGATTTTGTACCACCATGTTCTAAGTAGTTTGGAATTTCAGGTTCTTCATGTGGTTTTCTTCCAATTCCATGTCCACAAAATCTTACTAATGGCTGATAACCTCTTGAAGTAATAAAATCTTCAATTGCTTTTGATAACTCTTTAAATCTCATACCATCTTCAATTATATCAATAGCATAATGCAAAGCATCTTTTGAACAAGCTATCAGCTCTTCATCTTTTTTCGAAATCTCTCCAATTGGCATAGTAATAGCACTATCACCATACCAACCATCAACTTCAGTTCCAATATCAAGACCTAAAATATCACCATCTTTTAAAATTGTATTGCTTGGAATTCCATGAATTATAACTTCATTTAGTGAAGTACAAACAGCATTTGGAAATCCATATAATCCTTTAAAAGCAGGTCTAGCTCCTAGGCTTAAAATGAATTTTTCGCCCATAGCATCAACTTCTTTTAAAGTCATTCCAGCTTTTACATTCTCTTCTAGGTATTTTAGCGTTTTTGCAACAGCTTGATTTGCAACATAAAGTTTTTCAATCTCTTCAGGTTTTCTAAGAGCAATAGACATTTTTATAGTCCAACTGCACTTAAAGTTTGATATTTATTTGAATATTGCTGAGCCTCTATTTTTCTCATAGTATCAATAGCAACTTGAACTACAATTAAAACTGAAACCCCTCCAAAATAAAAAGGAACACCCATTGCTTTTACAATTAACCAAGGAAGTGTAGAGATTAATCCCATATAAATAGCTCCCCAGAAAGTTAATCTACCAGCAACTGTATTTAAAAACTCAGCTGTACTAGCACCTGGTCTAACTCCAGGGATAAATCCACCTTGTCTTTTTAAGTTTTCACTTATATCTTTTGCATTAAATGTAATTGAAGCATAAAAAAATGCAAAGAAAACTACAAATAAAAACATAAATAAGTTAAATGTATATGAACTAGGATTCATATAATCAGCTATCATTACTAAGTATTTATTTTCACTTCCTTGCAAAACTGTTGCTGGAAACATTAAAATTGCACTTGCAAAAATAGCAGGAATAACTCCACTTAAATTTACTTTAATTGGAATATAGTTCATAACTCTTTTATTTTGGTTTTGCATAATTACTTTTCTTGAGTATGAAACAGGAACTCTTCTTTCTCCTAATTCAACATAAATAATAGCTCCAACCGTTGCAAAAATTACAAGTAAAATACCAATTACAGTTAAGAAGTGCATTTGACCGTTATTTACTAAATCTATAGTTCCACCAATAGCACTAGGAATTGCTGAAACGATACCTGCAAAGATAATCAGTGAAATACCATTTCCTATACCTCTTTGAGTTATTTGCTCACCTATCCACATTAAAAGCATTGTTCCTG
Source organism: Aliarcobacter cryaerophilus ATCC 43158 (assembly GCF_003660105.1). NCBI lineage: Bacteria > Pseudomonadati > Campylobacterota > Epsilonproteobacteria > Campylobacterales > Arcobacteraceae > Aliarcobacter > Aliarcobacter cryaerophilus. Next base: position 644,440 of record NZ_CP032823.1, on the reverse strand, counting down.
TAAGCATTGAAATAGCTGAAACTGCGATGAATGTATTCATATCAATAGAAATTGCTGCTTGCCCATTTTGTCCAGTTAATGAATTAAGTCCAATAGATACTCCAATTGATTGTATTAATGTAATAACAATAGTTGTATATCTGATGATTTGCATATATTTTTGCATCCCATCTCTCTCTTTTTTCATTTTACCAAGTGCTGGGAAAGTTGCTGCTAGAAGCTCCATAATAATCGAAGCTGTAATGTAAGGCATAATTCCTAGTGAGATAATACTTAGTCTTTCAACTGCATTTCCACTAAACATATTTACAAGACCTAATGCATTATTTGCATTTGAATCAAAAAACTCTTTAACTACATCAATATTAACTCCAGGTACTGGCACATATGCCAGTAGTCTGTAAAGAAAAATAAAGCCTAATGTAATAAGAATCTTATTTACTAGATCTTTACTCATAACTATTTTCCAGTAGTTGTAACGTTTTCGTCTTTAATCTTAGCACTTAAATTTTTAGCTGTTGCACCAATAAGTTTTACTTTTACAACAGTTTTTGATAATTTATATACAGATCTAATTGATTCAACTGTAATTTCTGGTAATTCAGCAATTGCAGTTACTTTTTCAACATTAATTGTATATGGTTTAACTACTCTTGATACAAATCCAACTTTAGGAAGTCTTCTTAATAGTGGTTGTTGACCACCTTCAAAACCTCTTTTTACACTGTATCCAGATCTAGCTTTTTGACCTTTATTACCTTTTCCAGCAGTTTTACCGTTACCGCTTCCTTGACCTCTACCTTTTCTTTTTGGAGCTTTTGTGCTTCCGCAAGCTGGTTTTAAATTTTCTAATATCATATTCTTATCCTTTTATTCTTGCTAAAGCTTCAACTGTAGCTTGTACAAGGTTATTTGGATTATTTGAACCTAAAGATTTTGCAATAATATCTTTAACTCCAGAAAGCTCAAGAACAGGTCTTGCAGCTCCTCCAGCAATTAGTCCAGTTCCTTCAGAAGCTGGTCTTAATAAAATTTTACTTGCATTATATTTGTGTTCAATATCATGTGCAATTGTTGTTCCTTTTATAGAAACTGTCACTAAGCTTTTGAATGCATCATCTAAAGCTTTTTTAATAGCATCTGGAACCTCTTTTGCTTTTCCTGTTCCAAAACCTACTGTACCGTTTTTATCTCCAACAACAACTAAAGCTGTAAATCTGAATCTTCTTCCACCTTTTACAACTTTTGTTACTCTTCCGATTTTAACGATTGCTTCTTGAAAATCTTCTCTATTTACTGCCATCATTAATCCTTATAATTTAATACCATTTTCTCTTAATGCGTCAGCAAATGCTGCAACAACACCATGATAAAGATACCCGTTTCTATCATAAACAACTGTTTCAATACCAGCTGCTTTTAACTTAGAAGCAAACTCAGCTGCAACTTTAGCAGCACCCTCTTTATTTCCACCTAAACCCATAGTTTGTGAGCTAATTGCTGCCAAAGTTCTACCTTCAACATCGTTGATAGCTTGTGCACTAATGTATTTGTTAGATTTAAAAATCGATACTCTTGGTTTTTCAGCTGTACCAAAAATATTAGCTCTAACTCTTTTTTTTCTTTTTATTCTTAAAGCAACTTTTTTTGCTAAATCTTTTTCTCTACTCATAGTTACACCTTATTTCTTAGCAGTTTTTCCGGCTTTTCTAATGATTTTCTCATCAGAATACTTAACACCTTTACCTTTGTACGGTTCTGGTTTTCTAAAGCCTCGAATAATAGCAGCAGCTTGCCCAACTTGTTGTTTATCTGCACCTTTAACTGTAATAATGTTTTTCTCAACAGAAATATCTAATCCTTTTTGGATTTCGAAATTAATTGGATGAGAATAACCTAAGATTAACTCTAAAACATCACCTTTTACAGCTGCTTTATATCCAACTCCATTGATTTCTAAAGTTTTTGTGAAACCTTCATGTAAACCATTAACTGCATTTGCTGTTAATGCTCTGTAAGTTCCCCAAAACGCTGCAGATTCCTTTGTTTCACCAATTTTTGTTAAAACAACTTGGCTATCTGCAACTTCAATTCCAACTCTTCCATGAGTCTCAACTGTAGAAACATTGTTTCCTTTTTTAACACTAATTAGTGTACCGTTTACTGTTACTTCAATTCCAGCAGGAATTGCGATAGGTTTTTTTCCAATTCTAGACATTATTCTCTCCTACCAAACAGTACAAAGTACTTCTCCACCAACATTGGCAGCAAATGCTTCATCATTTGCAACAATACCTTTGTTAGTTGAAAGAATAATAGTACCGTATCCGTTTTTGAAATTTTTAATTTCAGAAGCTGGTTTATAAACTCTTCTACCTGGTTTAGAAACTCTTACAATTTCGTTAATTGCTGATTTCTCTTTATCATCATACTTTAATTCAACTTGAATTGTCTTTTTATTATTTTGTCCGTCAATAACTTTGAATCCAGCAATATACTCTTTTTGTAAAAGTACATTCATTACTCCAACAACTGTGTTTGAGTGTAATAATGTTGCAACTTCTAATCTTCTCATTGCAGCATTTCTAATTCTAGTTAAAGCATCTGCGATTAAATCATTCATCATAGCTTTTTTCTCCTACCAACTAGCTTTTCTAACACCAGGTAATAAACCTTCGTTAGCCATTTTTCTTAAACAAACTCTACATAGACCAAAATCTTTATAAACAGAGTGAGGTCTTCCACAAACAGAACATCTAGTATATGCTCTTACAGCAAACTTAGGTGTTCTTTGTTGTTTAGCGATCATAGATTTCTTTGCCATTACGCTCTTCCTTTTGTAAATGGAATTCCAATTAACTCTAACAATCTATATGACTCAGCATCACTTGTTGCACTTGTAGCAATAGAGATATTCATTCCGTGTGTTTTAATGATGTTATCATAAACTACTTCAGGGAACATCAACTGCTCATCAAGTCCGAAGTTAAAGTTTCCTCTTCCATCAAATCCATTCTTGTTAAGACCTCTGAAGTCTTTTACTCTTGGTAATGCAATGTTACATAATTTATCTAAAAAGTGATACATTTGCTCACCTCTTAAAGTAACTTTAATACCAACAGGCATTCCTTCTCTTACTTTAAATCCAGCAACAGATTTTTTAGCAATAACTTTAACTGCTTTTTGACCAGCAATTAAAGAGATTGTATCTTGCATATTTTGGATTAACTTAGTATCTTTCATAGCTTCACCAGCACCTACAGAGATAACAACTTTATCAACTTTTGCTGTTAAAGTTTTATTCTTTGCAAATTCTGCTTCAAGAACTGGCTTGATTTCAGCTTTATATTTTTCTAATAATCTTGATGCCATCTTTTACCCTTCCACTTTTGCCACATTTGAAATATCAATTGGCATCTCTTTGTTTACAAATCCACCATCTGGATTTTTTTCTTGATCAGGTTTAACAGTTTTTTTAGCAACTTTACAATCTTTTACGATTACTTTGTTTACTTTTGGTAATACTTGTAAAACTTCTCCAGTTTTTCCTTTGTCATCACCAGCGATGATTCTAACTGTATCACCTTTTTTTATTTTTAATTTAATAGCCATTATAGTACCTCCGGTGCAAGTGAAACGATTTTCATAAATCCTGAATATCTAACTTCTCTAGCAACTGGTCCAAAAATTCTTGTTCCAACTGGCTCTCTTTTAGCATCTAAAATAACAGCTGCATTGTCATCAAATCTAATTAATGAACCATTTTCTCTTTGAACTTCTTTATGAGTTCTTACAATTACAGCTTTAACAACTTGACCTTTTTTAATTTTTCCAGTTGGAAGAGCTTTTTTAACAGACGCAACAATAACATCACCAACAGTTGCATATCTTCTTTTAGAACCACCTAAAACTTTGATACACATAATCTCTTTAGCTCCTGTATTGTCTGCTACGTTTAATCTTGTAAAACTTTGAATCATTATTTAACTCCTGTAGCAAGGATCGTTTTTAATCTAAAAGATTTAGTTTTAGATAGTGGTCTGCACTCAACGGCAATAACACTATCACCAACATTTAACTCATTTTTTTCATCATGAACTAAATATTTTTTAAATCTTTTTACAGTTTTATGATACTTTGGGTGTAAAACTGATCTAGTTACTAAAACAGAAGCTGTTTTATCACCTGATCTTTTTACTACTACACCTTGAATCTCTCTTTTATGTGTCATACTTAGATCCTTAGTTAGCATTTAGAGCTGTCATAGCAGTCTGAATTTTAGCAATGTCTTTTTTTGCTATTCTTAACTCAGATGTATTTGTTAGCTGCATAGTTTTTAGCTTAGCTTTTAATTCAAAAAGAAGCACCTTTTTTTCTTTTAATAACGCTTGTAATTCGCTCAAGCTTTTATCTTTAATTTCAGTATAGTTCATTTTCGCTATCTCTTGTTACAAATTTAGTTTTAAATGGTAGTTTATGCATAGCTAAAGCTAAAGCTTCTCTTGCTAAACTTTCATCTACTCCAGCCATTTCGAAACAAACTCTTCCTGGCTTAATGTTCATTACCCATTTATCAACACTTCCTTTACCTTTACCCATTCTTGTTTCAAGAGGTTTAGCAGTTAGTGGTTTATCAGGGAATACCATAATCCAAACTTTCGCTTGTCTTTTTACTTTTCTTGTCATGGCAACCCTAGAAGCTTCAATTTGTCTTGAATCTACTCGTCCATGCTCAACAGCTTTAATTCCGAAATCTCCGTAAGCTAAAGAGTTACCTCTGTGAGCTTCACCTCGATTTCTTCCTTTCATCATTTTTCTAAATTTTGTTCTTTTAGGCATTAACATAATTATTTACCTCTTTTCTTTGCTGGTCTTCTTTTTGGTTTAGAATCAGCAGTTTCAGATTTTTCAGTTGGAATTCCTTTTGCAAGAACCTCACCTTTAAATATCCAAACTTTAATCCCAATACAACCATAAGCTGTATGAGCTTCTGCAAAACCATAATCAATTCTAGCTCTTAATGTATGTAAAGGAACTCTTCCTTCTAAATACCACTCAGTTCTTGCCATTTCAGCACCACCAAGTCTTCCTGAAACAGATACTTTAATACCTTTTGCTCCACCTTTTAGTGCATTTTGCATAACTCTTTTCATTGCTCTTCTAAATGCAACTCTTCTTTCTAATTGTTGAGCAACATTTTCAGCTGAAAGTAGTGCAGAAGTTTGAGGTTTTCTCTCTTCTTTAATATTTACAGCTATCTCTTTTCCTACAAGTTTAGATAAAGAGTCTTTTAGTTTTTCAACATCTGCACCTTTTTTACCAATGATAATTCCAGGTCTAGCAGCTACAACAGTAACTCTAACTTTTTTTGCAGTTCTTTCAATAACAGTTTGAGCAATTCCAGCATAATATAACTCTTTTTTAACAAACTTTCTTATTTTGTCATCTTCAGCTACATTTGCAGGCATTGTTTCAAATTTTGGAAACCATCTAGACTCCCAATTTCTATTAATACCTAATCTTAAACCTATTGGATTAACTTTTTGACCCATTACTTGTCTCCTTTTGTAGATGCAGCTACTTCAATCATAATATGTGCAGTTGGCTTATGCTTCGGTGAAGCTGAACCTCTTGCTCTTGGAGTAAATCTTTTAAGAACTGGTCCTTTATCTACTCTAGCACTTGTAATTACTGCATCAGCTGAATCTAATCCTGAGTTTGCAACAGCAGAAGCTATTACTTTAGATATAATTCCAGCAGCTTTGTTTGGAGTAAATTGTAAAGATGCAATTGCATACTCTGCATTCATTCCTTGAACTTCTCTTGCAATTAATCTTGCTTTAATAGGAGAAACTCTAATAAATTTTAATATCGCTCTTGCCATTATTACGCCTTTCTTTGAACAGAACCTTTGTGGCCCTTAAATGTTCTAGTTGGTGCAAACTCACCTAATTTATATCCAACATGGTTCTCTGTAACATTTACAGGAACAAAGTTTCTACCATTATGTACATTAAATGTTAGTCCAATCATATCTGGAAGAATTGTAGATCTTCTTGACCATGTTTTAATTGGTTTTTTATCTTTTGAACTATTAGCAGCCACAACTTTTTTTAATAAGTGTGCATCTACGAAAGGTCCTTTTTTTATTGATCTTGCCATCTTAAACCCTTACTTCTTTTTTCTTGAAATGATTAGTTTATCACTAGCTTTTTTCTTTCTAGTTTTATAACCTTTAGTTGGCATACCCCATGGAGTAACAGGATGTCTTCCAGAATTCGTTTTACCTTCTCCTCCACCGTGTGGGTGATCAATAGGGTTCATCGCAGATCCTCTTGTTTGAGGTCTAATTCCTAAGTGTCTTGTTCTACCAGCTTTACCAATTACCATATTTATATAATCCCCGTTTCCAACTACACCAATAGTAGCCATACAAACATTAAGGATTTTTCTCATTTCACCAGATGGTAATCTTAAGATAACATATTTATCTTCTCTTCCCATAATTTGTGCATATCCACCAGCTGATCTAGCAAATTGTGCACCTTTTCCTGGTTTTAACTCAATATTATGAACCATTGTTCCAATAGGAATATTTACCAATCTCATTGCATTTCCTGGTAAAATATCAAGTCCTGAAGCAGCAGCTTGAACTTTATCTCCTACTTTTAATCCAGCAGGTTGAATAATATATCTTTTATCTCCATCAGCATAAGAAATTAAGCTAATTCTACAATTTCTATATGGGTCATACTCAATAGTTGCAACAGTACCAACAACATCGAATTTATCTCTTTTGAAATCAATAATTCTGTATAGTTTTTTTGCACCTGCTTCTTTGTGTCTTGAAGTAATTCTTCCGTTATTATTTCTACCAGCATTTGCTTTTACTCTTACAAGTAAAGATTTAACTGTTGGTTTTGAAGTAATATCAGAGCTATCAATAACTGACATAAATCTTCTAGCAGGAGTTATAGGTCTAAATTTTTTAATTGCCATTTTTTACTCCTTATGCTGAAAGGTTCGCAATTGCTGCGCCTTCTGGTAATGTTACATAGAATTTTTTGAAGTCAACTCTTTTTCCAAGTTTTCCTTTAAATCTTTTAACTTTTCCTTCTTGTCTTAAAGAGTTAATTTTTGTTGGAACAACGCCAAAATACTCTTTGAAAACCTCTTTTAAACCCGTTTTAGTCATTCTAGGACTAGTTTGAACAACGATTACACCATTTTCTTGAAGCTCGATTGTTTTTTCTGTATATAAAATTGATTTAATATCTGTTATATCTGCCATCTTAAGCCTCTTTTGTTAATGCTTCTAGTACTGATTTTTCAATTAGTACAGAGTGATATACAGCAATTAAGTATGCATTTACTTCTTGCTTTTCAATCATATAACAGTTTTTAATATTTCTAAACGCTAAATAAGTTTTTTCATCAATTGTATCAACTACAATTAATGTATCTCTTTTGTTTAATTTACTTAAAACTGCAACCGCATCTTTAGTTTTACCTGATTCTAATTTAACTGAATCAACAGCAAAAAGTGAACCATTACTAGCTTGTGCATTTAAAGCATATTTAAGTGCTAAAGCTTTTTGTTTTTTGTTTACTTTTTGCTCGTAGTTTCTTTTTGTAGGACCAAAAGTAACTCCACCGCCAACAAATAAAGGTGATCTTTTAGATCCCCATCTTGCTGCTCCACTACCTTTTTGTGCTTTAGGTTTTTTACCACCACCACTTACTTGTGCTCTAGTTTTTGCAGCTGCTGTATTAGATCTTAAAGATGATAAATACGATTTTACATATAAGTATAAATTGTGTTTATTTATCTCTTCATAATTAGCAGGTAAAACTACTTCACCACTATTTTCAAATTTTGTATTTAATACTATTGCTTTACTCATTTAGCAACCTTTACTTTTCCTAATGAACCATTTGGACCAGATACTGAACCTTTAAGAACTAAAACTCCAGCTTCCGCATCAAATGATAAAACTTCATTTTTTACAGATACATTTGTATTTCCGTATTGTCCTGGCATTTTCTTACCTGGTTGAACTCTTCCTGGGAACTCACAGTTACCAATTGAACCTGTTCTTCTACCCATTCTATGTCCGTGAGAACCTCTTCCACCAGCAAAATTCCATCTTTTTACAACACCAGTAAAACCTCTACCTTTTGTTCTAAAAGTTGTTTTAACGATTTTTGCTTCACCTAAACCAGCAACATCTAAATCTCCAGCTTCACTATTTGCTACAGTAATTGTTGCAAATCTGTTAAACTCTTTAGATAGGTTATATTTTTTTTGTTGTCCCTCAATAGCTTTGTTAAATTTTTTACCGCTGCTATAAGAAACTAGTGCTACACCATCAGTTACTTGACATACTTTTGTATCAATAACTTTTAAAAGTGTAACCGCTGTACTAGGAACAGATACTGTTCTACTCATACCGATTTTTTGAACTATAAATTCCATCTTGTATTACCCTTTCTACTTATTCTTGACCCATTGATCTTACTTCAACATCAACCTCTGGAGCTAAGTCTAGTTTCATTAATGAATCAACTGTATCAGCTGTTGCTGAAATAATGTCTATAATTCTTGAATGAACTCTAATCTCAAACTGCTCTCTTGAATCTTTGTTTACGTGAGGACCTTTGATAACTGTATATCTTCTGATTTTTGTAGGAAGAGGAATAGGACCTCTTAAATCAGCACCAGTTCTTTTAACAGCTTCAACTATTGAAGCAACACTTCTGTCTAAAACTCTATGATCATAAGCTTTTAGCTTTAATCTGATTTTTTCCATATATTTTTTTCCTTTAAAGAACTCGTTAGACACCAAAAAATGGCTCTAACCACATTAAGTGGACGCGGATTATAACTTAAGTGCGGTTAAATGTCAATAATTATGGGACTTTTGGAAATAAATTATTAAATTTATTTCCTTTAATAAAGGAATAAAGTAGTGGTATTAGCTACTTAACAAGCTATAATTAAGCTTATAAATGAGCAATCTTATCTATAGATTTCATAATATTGTTTGTCATATAAAGTGCATTTATAACGCGATTATAGTGCTTCATATCGGCTCTGTTTAGTGTTCTTCCCACTCTATCTTTTAACCACTTTTGAGCAGGTTGATAACCACCTATATAAAACTCCCATGCAACCAAAGGAATATTTATAATACTAATTTCATCATTTAATCTAAGCTCTACCTGAGAATTTTCTACACTAAAATCTTTTTTATTTAGACTATTTTTGATAAGTAGTTCGCCCTCACCTTTTATATCTATGATCCTTTCATCTAAACTTGTATCTTCTAGTAAATGTAAGCTTCTTAATTTTCCTCCCAAACTAACCAGTTGCCAAAAAGTTTCAGGCTTTGGATATGGAACTCTTGGGAAGTCTATTTTTAGAAACTCTTTGTATTTTTCTCTATAATTTGGACTATGTAAAACTGCATAAATATAATCAAACAAATCAAGAGCTTGAAACTCTTTTTTTGGAAGTAAATCTTCAGTTCCATCTATTTTTTCTTTTGGAAGTAAAACTTCAGTCCCACCAGTTTTTTCTAGTGATTGGACTAAAGTCAAATTTCCGAAATTAAGATTTAAACTCTTCTCTATATCTTTTATAATTTCCATATTGAAATTTGGTATTGGTTCATTTGTTAGAGAGTTTTCATCTGGGTATAAATATAATGGGAAAGTATATGGATTTGCATTTGCTGTTTCTGTTATATGTAAATCATTCATAACTTTTGTAATAAATGTATGTTGATAATTTTCTGTTTGACATTGTCTATTTGTAATAAGTCCAATATTATCTTTAGTAAAATGTTTCATTACATTTTCTCTACTTCTTTCAATAAAACTACTACTATAATAAATATATCTAATATCAAAAGTTCTATACGAATAAGGTTTAATAAAAGAAAAATTTAAAGTTGATATTTCTTTTATTTTATCAATTTTGAAACTACTATTTTCTTTTACTTTCATTATATTTTGAACATATGCTTTATCATTATCAAAAAATTCTTGAAGTTTAGACTCTAATTTTTCTTTATTATCATCAATTACTAAGCCATCCCTAGAAGTTGCAATACCAACACAGTTTAAATGAAAAAAATCTTTTATATAAATATTCTTTTTATATTCATATTCCAAATCAAGGTTTTTGTTAAAGAAATAAAAATCAGGTTCACTATATTTTATTTGTTTAAAATCTAAGCTCTTCAAACTATTTTTATTCAAGAATTCATATTTAAAATCTCTTTTTCCATATAAATCATACATAAAAAGTTCTGCAAGTTTTTTTGATTTAGTTTTTTTCTTAATACCAATTATAATTGCAACACCTTGCATAATATCAAAGACATTTTCATCTTTACTTCCATCTGAACTTACTTCTTTTTTCTTACTATTTCCATGTAAATCTATAATATAAATTTTATCAAATGTACTTAAAAGATGGTATCTCATACCTCTAAAAGTTGGATTATCAATATAACTATGATTTGTAATAAATCCTAAAATTCCCTCTTCATTTTTTTGTATATAACTTTCAGAATATCTTATAAATTTTACATAATCATCATTTAGCCATTTTGAGTTTTTCTCTTGAAGTTTTCTTCCATCACTCTCTTTTTTATAATCTTCAAGTAGTTTATCAATAAAATCATTTTTATTTGAACTCTCTCCACTATATGGTGGATTTCCCATCACAACCATCACAGGCACATCTTTTTTTACTCTATCAGCCTCTTTACTCTCATTTGCCAAATAACTAGCAAAAAGATTTCCAGATGATTCATGATGCTCTTCAAGTGAGTTTGTAAGAAAGATATTAAACCTTTTTTGCTCTTTTGTTGGTTTATATCCAGTTTCAAGAAGAAGTAAATCTAGCTTTAAATGTGCCATAGCATAAGATGCCATAAGAAGTTCAAAACCATTTAGCCTTGGAATTAGATGCTCTTCTACATAAGAGCTCCAACTTCCTCCCCAAAAATCTTTTTTAATAAACTTTATAGTCTCAGCCAAAAATGTTCCAGTTCCTGTTGCTGGGTCAAGAATCTGCACTTTATGAACTTCAATATCTTTTTTTATCTTTTGCCCTGATTTTGTGTAACCTGCGTTTATATCATCTACTTTTATTTTGATTTTTGTCTCATCGCTTAATCCATCACTTAAATCAAACTCATCTTTAAGTACTTCATCACAAGCACGAACTATAAAGTTTACAACAGCTTGTGGAGTGTACCAAACTCCTCTACTTTTTCTAAGTGCTGGGTTGTATTCACTTAAAAAAGTTTCATAAAAGTGAATTATTGGGTCGTTCATTCCACTTTTTTGGCTAAAACCATCTAAAAGTTTTTTAACATCTGTTGCCAAAAATATCTCTGCAAGAGAGTCTATAATCCAAATAATTCTATCATCACACTCAGCACCAGAAACATAGTTAAATAATCCTCTTAAAAATGGATTTGATTTAGGTATTAAAAAAACAGCCTCTTGTCTTGAAAATGTATCCATAGTTGTATCATGAAGTCTTGCTGCAAACATTCCATAAGCAATAGTTTGAGAATAAATATCTGCAAAACTATCAGGTGTAATATCGTGAATTAAAGTAGCTTTAAAAACTTCTAACTGCTCTCTTAAAGAGTTGTTTGCATCGCTTTCATCTTCACTTATTATCGCTCTTTCAATTACATTTTGAAGAAGTCTTGCTTTTCCAGCCATCATTTTCGCTAGTTTACTAGGACTTGTGATTGTTTGTGAGATTTGTGTTGTAAAGCTTTTTATGTTGTTTGTAAATAACAAAAAATTTTCTTCAATAGCAATAATCTTATCATCTACTATTTTTGCTATTTTAATTTTATTTGTAAGTTCGCCACTTTTATAAAACCAAAAATCGATATAATCTGTGATTATAAGATTATCAAGAGCATTTTTATATCTATCAAACTGCTCGGTGTAATCCTTGCTATTTAGTGGTTTGTTTATATCTTTTGCTTCAATATATCCTATTGGAATATCTTTTTTTGTAATACTATAATCAGGAGCTCCAACATTTACTATTCTTGCTGGTTCGTTTGTTACAACTATATCTTTATCATTTATGATTTTGTTTAGTAAATCTTGTAAATCGCCTCTATAGCTGTGTTCTCTTGCATTTCCTGTAGCAAAAAGTCTATTTATGTTTTCTATGTAGTTATTTATTTGTTGCACTTTTATAGTTTCCCCTAAATTCTAAAGTGAATATTCTACTAAAATATATTAAAAGTAAGGTTTTTAATATATTTATAAAAGAGTTTAAAAATAAAATCTATAAAAAATATTTTAAAGCACTAGCTTTTAATTTCTCAAAAATATCATTAAAATCTGCTGGATAAACTCTTGTTTGAGCTATTGTTGTAATAAAATTTGTATCTCCAATCCATCTTGGAACTAAATGATAGTGTATATGTTGTTCTATTCCAGCACCTGCTACTTTTCCTAAATTCATACCAATATTCACACCTTCACATGGCATAACTTCTTTTAAAAGCCTCACTGCTTGTTGTACTCTCATACTCATTTTCAACCAAATAGTTTCATCCAAATCTTCAACATTACAAGTATGAAAATATGGAATAACCATAATATGTCCTGGACTATATGGAAATTTATTCATAACTACATAACAATATTCATCACTAAATATTACTTGTAGTTTTTCATCTTTTAAATTTTCTGCAATATGACAAAAAATACACCCTTTGACTTTTTCATCAGTTACATAATTATATCGCCAAGGGGCATAAATGTGTTCCATTTTTTATCCTATATAAAATTTGGTGCATCATTTGCAAATAATATTAAATCGCCACTTTTTGTAGTTCTTGCTAAAGTTGTTTCTAGCATTGTCTTATCTTTTAGTACAAAAACTTTATCTTCATTTATATTTGCTTTTAAAATATTTGCATTTAAAGTTCCAGTTATTATTATAAAATCAAAAACCTTATCTATTTGTTTTGCTAAAAGAATATTTGCACTATCAGTTGACTCTACAAGTCCTGGAGTTATTATTATTTTTCTTCCATTATAGTTTGAAGAAATATTAATAGCTTCTAACATTCCTTCAAGATTTCCATTAAAAGAGTCATCTATTATAATTTTTCCGTTTGCTTCAATTTTTTGAAGTCTGTGTTCTACTTGTGGTAAAGTTGTTAAAGCTTCATTTATCTCTAAAACACTCATTCCTAAATGAGTTGCTACTAAAACAACTGCTGCTAAATTTATAGCATTGAAACTTCCTAAAATTGGAGCATAAAAATGCTCAATTTTTCCATTTAATTCCATATCAAACCAAAGTCCATCAAGATTACTTTTTACTATATGAAGATTGTTTGGAAACTCCTCTATTTTTTCACTTTGAGTAACATTTGCACTACTATGAACAAATGCTTTTTGTAGTCTTGGAGACAACAAAAGCTCTTTTTTTGTATTTTTAATATTTTCTAAAGTTTTAAAATATTCAATATGCTGTTCTCCAACACTTCCTATAATAGCAATTTGTGGCTCTAAAAAGTTTGCTATCGTTTTTATATCACCTCTTACTCTTGCCCCTGCTTCTGCTATATATATTTGTGTATCTTTTGGTAAATCTTTATTTACATCAAGAACAAGCCCTACAATTGTATTTACACTTCTTGGAGTTTTATATGTTTTGAAGTGATTTTTTAAAACATGATGTAAAAAGTTTTTTATAGATGTTTTTCCATAAGATGCTGTAATTGCAATAATTTTTAAATCTTTGTTTTCTAATAATCTCTTTTTTGCTCTATTTTTAAAAGCTAAAAACAGTATCTTTTCTATAATATTTGAAAAAATTAATGTCACAATAAGAGTTAAAAACAGAGTTACTTTTGCACAAAAATCATCATCTAAACATAATGAAATTTGAGTAAAAAGTGTTATTAGTAAAATAGTCAAAAATCTTTTTACTCTACTTGTAAGAACTAAACTTCTATCAAGTTTTCTATTCCATAAAATAAAGCTTACAAAATATAAAACAAAAAAGTATATATCAAAATATGGGCTAGGAATTAGAAAAAACAGAACTATTGGAGAGATAAAAAATGTTAAATGCCACTGCCATTTGTGGTGTTTAAATATAACTCTGCTTAATTTATAGTTGTACCACTGTAAGTTAGTAATCAAATACCAACCCAAACTAAAACTTAAAACAATTTTAGTAACTATACTAAGATATTCCATTTTCTACTCTTTCACATATATTTTTTGCGTGTTTTAAGAAAAAATAGTGGTCACCACTATATGAAGTAAAAACTGATTTTTTAATCAAACTTGCTATTTTTTCTCCAGATTTTAAAGATGTAGCAATATCATCTTCTCCCCAAAAAATCAAAGCACTATTTTTGAAATTTGAAAAATATGAAGAGAAATCTTCATCTACAACATTTTTAAAAGTAGCATACATATTTTCACTCATTTTATCCACATCTTTACTTCTAAAAACTTTTGTAAAGTTTTTTAAACCTAAACTATTTAAAAGTTTTGCAAAAAATATTTTTATTTTTACCTTTATTGGCTTCTCTTCTAAAATTCCAGCACTACTTAATAGAACTAAATTTTTTGGATCCAATAAAGTAGCTACTTTGCCACCAAAAGAGTGACCAAAAATAACTTTACAATTTGAATTTATAGAGTTTAAAAACTCTTTTGTAATTTTTGAGTAATCATTTGTAGTCAAAACGTAGTTGTTTGGGCTTTTACCAAAACCTGACATATCAAGATAAATATGTCTATAATCTTTTAAATAATTTGAAAACGCACTTTTCATAATATCTTTATTTGAACCCCAACCATGTAAAAACAAAATATCTTCTGTTTTTGTAGTATTAATTAAATCATAAGATAAATCAAAATTTTTACCATCAACTACGATATTTTTAATAGCCAAATTTATTTTCCTTTTGCAACTTGGATTTTATTTACATACTCAAAGTTTATAGGTATCTCTTTTTTTGCAGGAAGAGTTGAAGCAACTTTTGTAAATAAATCTTGGAAATCAGAAAATAAATAGTTTGCCATAGATCCTGGAATTGAATTTATTTCATTTAAATAAACTTTATTATCTATTACAAAAAAATCACATCTTATTATTGAACCTTCAAAAAGTGTGTTATATAAATTCTTGAAACTCTCTTTAATCTCTAAATTTAATTTATCACCCAAATCAACCTCTTTTGCTTTTGAAGTTCTTGAAAAATCTAAATATTTTTTATCAAAATCTAAAAATTCAGCTTTTTGTGGCTCTTCAATAATTGAGAATATAAACTCTCCATTTACTTTTGTTCCAGCTAAATTATACTCTTTAACTCCACTAATAAATGGCTCGATTATAATAGCATCATCAAATTCAAAAGCAACATCAAGTGCATAAGATAACTCTTCTTGACTTTTTACAATAGAAACACCTATAGAACTTCCTAGTTTAACTGGTTTTAAAATAACTGGAAACATATCAACTTTTACACTATCTTTTTTTGTAAAATATTTGTAATCTAATACATTTACTCCAACACTTTTTGCATAACCTTTTGTGATGAATTTATTTGAACTAACAACACAAGCTTCAGTTCTTGGAGCTATAAAAGGGATATTATAGAAATCCAAAATAGATGATAAAACTCCATCTTCTCCATCTCCACCATGAGATAGATTTAAAACTACATCAAAATCTATATTTTGTTCTTTTTTAAAAAATCCAGAAATTTTATAAAAACCACCTTTTTTGAAATAAACTTTATCAAATTTTTTATACTCTCCACTACTAAAAAGTTTTGAATTTATCTTCTGTGTTGGAATTTCATAAATATCTCTTTTTGCATCAATATAAAAATATATCAACTCATCTTTTAAAACATCTTTCATAGCAATAGAACTCACTATTGAAATCTCATGCTCAAAACTCAAACCACCAAAAAGTATTGCTATTTTCATAATTATTTCCCTTTATCTATTTTTGTAATTTTCTAAGTGCTTCACGAACTAACTCAGCTGTAGTAGTGCTTGTACAAGATTTTAAAATTGTTGTCACAATATCTTTTTTAAATCCTAAACTTTCCAAAGCCAACGAAGCTTCAATATTTATATTTGTCGCTTCATCATTACTTGCTCCATCTACAATAAAACCACTAAGCTCAACCAAAATTCTACTTGCACCCTTTGGTCCAATTCCTGGAACTCTTTTTAGCATATTTACATCATTTGAAGTAACAATTTGGGCAAATGAACTAGGAGTAAATGTTGAACAAATTGCAAGTGCTACTTTTGGACCAACTCCATTTATTTTTATAACTGTATCAAATAATTTTTTCTCATTACTATCCAAAAAACCATATAAGTTGTGTGCATCTTCTCTTATTATCTCCGTTATTTCAAGAGTTATTTCATCTGAAATAATTTTTGAACTACAATTTAAAGATACAAAAACTTCATATATAACACCACCAACATTAAGCTGAAGCGATGTTGGTTCTTTTTTAACAACTCTACCAACTAATCCTACTATCACTATGTTCTCACTTTATTTTTTATTATCATTTTTATAAAGAGTGCTTAATTTAGAAAACTAAACTCCTATTTAATACTTTTTAAATATTTTAAAGTATATAATAATTCCACTTAAAAAATAAGGGTTTTAATATGCTTGATTTTATAACAAAAAAGATTAGCAGCAAGATTATATTTGCACTATTTTTACTGATGTCTATTAGCAGTTTAGTTATAGTTTATTCTACTACAACAAAAGTTACAAAAGATTCAATAGCAAATGCAAAAGATAGTTTAGAAATGTTAAATGCTTCCATATTTCAAACCTTAAGAAATACAATGAATACTGGAGATCCAGCACTTATCCAAAAAGCAGAAAATGAAGCAAGAGAAATAAGAGGTGTAAAAAATCTAACAGTCGCAAAAAGTAGAGAACTAATGGAGCTATACTCTGTTGATACTCCATTTACAGATGACCCACAAATATTAAAAAGTTTTGATTCAAAAGAGAATCAAATAATTCAAACAAATGATGAAAATGGTCATACTATAAGAATGATAAAACCAATGATTGCTACACCTGAATGTATGGCTTGTCATGCAAATCAAAATGTAGGAGATGTAATTGGAGTTATGGACCTTACTTTTTCTCTTGAAGAGACAGACAAAAGAATTCAATCACTTCTAAAAGAGATCTCTTTTACTTCTGCTATTTTAGGATTACTTACAATTATTTTAATATTTTTTATCGTAAAAAAAGCAACAAACTCTATAGAGATATTAAAAGAAGGTTTTAGTAATCTACTTCATTCAAATGATACAAATATTACTTTGAAAGTAAAATCTAATGATGAGATAGGAGATGTTGCAGCACTTTTCAACTCTTATATGGATAAAGTAAGAGAAGGTTTAAAACAAGATGAAATTGTAATTGAAGAAGCAAATGATGTAATAGAAAAAACTGCAAATGGGTTTTTTGTATATAAAGTTCATAATACAGCTTCAAATCATCATGTTGAAGATTTAAAAAATAAACTAAATGTTATGATTGAAAAAACAAAAGATACTCTTGATAATATAAATGAAGCATTAAGACAATATGCTGAATCAAAATATGATTATGTATTAAAAGATGATACTATTTTTGGAAATTTAGGCTCACTTACTAGTGGAATAAATCTAGTAGGAAATAATACATCAGAACTTTTAGCTATTGTTATGAATACTGGAAATAGTTTAAAAAATAGTACTCAAACACTTTCAGATACATCTTTGGAACTTAAAAGTTCTTCAAGCAAACAAGCTGCTAGTCTTGAAGAAACTGCAGCTGCTCTTGAAGAGATAACAGCAACAATTCAAGCAAATACTCAATCAACAATAAAAATGTCAAAACTGGCTCAAGAGCTAAGTGTTTCAGCACAAAAAGGTCAAGAATTGGCAAATCAAACTGCTAAATCTATGGATGATATTAATAAAGAAGTTAGCTCTATAAATGAAGCTATTGAGGTAATAGATCAAATAGCATTCCAAACAAATATTCTTTCATTAAATGCAGCCGTTGAAGCTGCAACTGCGGGAGAAGCAGGAAAAGGATTTGCAGTTGTTGCTGGAGAAGTTAGAAATTTGGCAAATAGAAGTGCTCAAGCTGCAAAAGAGATAAAAGATATAGTTGAAAAAGCAAGTTCAAAAGCAAACAATGGAAAAAGTATTGCAAATAATATGATAGATGGTTACTCTGAGTTAAATAGTAGTATTTCAAATACTTTAGTAACTATAGAGAATGTTGCAACTGCTTCAAAAGAGCAAGAAAGTGGTATTTTACAAATCAATGATGCAATTAGCTCTTTAGATGCTTCAACACAAAAAAATGCTCAAGTAGCTGAGCAAATATCTAATATGGCAACTTCTATTGCTTATACATCAAATTATTTAGTAACTGCTTCTTCAAGAACATCATTTATAAAAGATAGTTTAGATAAAGTTGATAATGTTGATTTAGTATATGATACTGCTTTGCTAAAAACAAATCTTTTAAAGAAAAAAGATGAAGTTTACTCAAAACTAGGAGATTATAAAAACTTTAATGTTATTGATGATAACTCTATAAAAGATTGGTTAAATTCAAACGATAATGCAAGTAAAATATTAGATAAAAAACTTTTAGAAAATATAAAAGTATTAGATACAACATTTTATAAAAATCTTCAAGACTTAGTAATATCAAACTCAAATGCTGATAAACCAGAAATTTTAAATATAAAAGCAAGTGCAGCTGAAAAGTGTACAACTGAAATATTTAAAAGTTTAGATGATATTAAGTTTAGTAAAAAAAGCTAATAAAACTAAAAAAGCATAAGCTTTTTTAGTTATTTTGCATACTTTGTATTAAGGCTGCTAACTCATCTTCACTTAGAGAATCTTCTGTAGCATCTATTATTTTTGCACTTGGTGCTAAGTTATATTGAGCTTTATCTATATCATTTTTGTCACAAACAAAATTTACAACTCTCTCAATTTTTTGTCTATGCAAATCTTGTCTTTGTAAAAGTCCATAGATATTTGATAACAAATCTTTAAGCTTTTCCCTTTTATGAATTGGAATTTTAATATTATCTATAATCTTTGAGATTTCATCAGCATTATCAAAAATTCCTTCTGCATCATTTTCTGTCTCTTTGATAACCTCACACAGCTCCGTAATCAGTTCCTCGTATCTCATTTTTATTCCCCTTGTGTAGTTTAAACTTGATACTAGCAAAAAAGCACTTAAAAAATTAGTGTAAAATCTCCGCTATTAACTCCGTAGCATACGAACCTTTTGGAAGATAAAAACTGAGTTCCATATGATTTTTGTCCTCTTTATAATTACTTTGCAAATTTTCTGGAAAAACAAAAGCAAATCTTCTAGCTCCATCTTCATTCATTTGTACTTCAAAATCTTTTTCAATATCATATGCAAGACCTTCTGATCTTTTTACTCTTTTTCCAGATAAAAGACCTGTTGGAACTCTATCTTTTTCAAAGAATTTTTGACTTTCAGTTTCTAAATCATCAATTATAAAAATCTTTCCAAATGGATAATGGCTTAATAAATCACCAGTTAATATTTTAAAAGGATGTGGTTGTTTTTTAGCTCTTTTTACCTCATCAAGTGGAAAATTTAGTTTTTCACAAATCTCTTTTGGCTCAAAAGCTTCAATTAACTTTGATATTTCTATTCTTTTTGATAACCATGAATTAAAAAGATAACTTTGATAAGCATTTATAAACATCTGCTTTAAATTTCTATTTCTCTCTTTTAAAGTTCCTTCAACTATCTCTTTTCCTTTTTTATAATTCTCTCCATCTATTCCGAATCTTTGGAAGCCAAAATAGTTTGGCATTCCAAAAACTGCAATTTTCGAAAATGCCTCTTCTATTTTTTGTTTTTCAACAAGTCCAACTCTTTTTAATCTTATAAAAAAGTTGTTTCCTTTTAAATGCCCTATTTTTATCTTATTATTGTGATAAGTTGTTTCAAGAATCTTAATATTTTCATGAGTAAAACTTTTCAAAGCATCTTCATATTTTCTATGTACAGAAATATGTTGAACTGTCATTGCATTTTTATCTTTAAGTCCAGCATATCCAAACTCTCTAGTACTACATTTTAAATAATTTGCCAAAATTTCTATGGCATCCCAAGTAGCTAAATCTTTTTTTCTAAGTTTTAAAATAAGGTGTTCACCTTCATTACTAAAATCATAAAGTGGTACTTCATTTACGACAAAATCATCTTTACTTTGCTTAAAATATACATCAATTTGTGAGTGATTTAGAAATCTTTGTGCTTTCAATTATTATCCTTTTATTAAGTTTTATATTTTTTTTAATCTTTAAAATGATGGTTTGAAAAACTACTTTTGTAGCTTCCTATTACTGCTTTTGCAAAAATATTTAATTTTATTTCATATTTTTTTGCAATATTTCCTATCTTTTTTAAATTTTTTTGATTACAAGAAAAAAGTATTTCATACTCTTCACCTGAAATTCCAACTTCTTCTTTTATCTCTTTAAAAAATTCAAATCCAACATTTGAAGAGTTTGAAAGTTTTTCTAAATCTAAAAAAAGACCATCTGAAATATCCATTGAAGCATTTATATATTTTGATGCTTCATAAAAAAAATCTGATCTTAAAGTTGGTTTTATAAATTTTGAAGACTTTTTTATCTTTTTTCCAGATAAAAGAGTCTCTAAATCTCTTTTACAAGAACCAAGTTTCCCAGTATAACAAAGATAATCACCCTCTTTTACACCATTTCTGAAAATAGGATTTTTTGTCTTTGAAACTATTGTTATACTAATATCTAGTTTTGAATTTTCAATAGTATCCCCACCAATAATTTCAAAATCAAAATCACTTGCAGCTTTTTTAAAACCACTTGCAAGCTCTTCTAAATCTTTATTTGTATAACTTTTTGGAATTGCTATTGAAATAAGTGCATATTTTGGTTTTGCATTCATAGCTATTGCATCTGAAATATTCACAAGCATTGACTTATAAGCTATTTGCTTTAGGCTAATAAAATTTTTATCTATCCAATCTTTTTTGAAGTGCACATTTTCAAAGAAAGCATCTTGTGAGTAAACATACCCATCTATAAATGCTCCATCATCACCATTGTATTTGCTATTTGATATTTGTTTTATAAAAAAATCTTCTTTATTCATAAGGCGAAGTGTATCAAAGTTTTGCAAAATATATTTAGATTTTATAATTTAGCTAGGCTTAAAACTACTTTTTGTTTTACAAACTTCTGGGAAGTAGCATTTATCACACTCTGGTTTAATTGCCTTACAAATATATCTTCCAAACAAAACCATAGCTTGATGAAAAATATGTAAATCATCACCTTTTAGTTTTTTTACTAAATCAGCTTCAGTTTTTTCTACATTTTTTGCATCACTAAGTCCCAATCTATGAGAAACTCTAAAAACATGTGTATCAACAGCCATAAGATTCTCTTGCTTATATTCAATCATAAAAACATTTGCTGTTTTATTTCCTACACCTGCAAGTTTCATAAGCTCTTTTTGATCATGTGGAATATTTCCACCATAATTTTCAATAACACTTCTTGCCATTTTAATAATATTTTGAGCTTTATTATTAAAAAATGAACAAGAATTTATAAGTTTTTTTACATCATCAAGATTTGCAAGGCTTAGGTCAAAAACCGTTGGATATTTTTCAAACAAAGCTGGAGTTATTATATTTACTCTTTTATCTGTGCATTGAGCAGATAAAATTATAGCAATTAAAAGTTCATAATCATTTTTATAATTAAGCTCTGTAACAGCATCACTATAATGCTCTATAAATGCTTCTTTTATAATATTTATATCATCTTTTGTTGCTTTTTTCACTTTTTAAAGCACTCCTCTTTTAAACTATTAAAGTTTACAAAAATATACTCATTTTTTATTTTATTAATTTCAACATTGCTTAGAGTACATAAAAATTCATTCTCTTCTTTTAAAACTGTGTAGATAAATTTATATACAAATTTATCTTTACTACTTACAACTTTATTATTTAGAAGCTCGTAATCTAAGCTTTTTATTGTAGTTTTGTACTCTTGCTCATATTTTTCAATAAACATATTTGGAAGATAATTTTCTTGTTTATTTTCATAATATAAAAAGGCAATTGTTGCCAAAAAAATCGTTGCTAAAAATATAATAAACTCTCTTTTTTCAAATTTATCATTTACTTTATAAATAATAACTGTAGCAATTATAAGTAAAAGTGAAATTGTAATAATAATCTGCATTTTAAACCTTTTTTTCTAATTAATTTGTAATGAAATACGATTATATCAAAGCTTTGCAAAATTTATAAATAATTAATAAAAAATTAACACATCTTTGCAATACTTCTAAAATTTTTAAAAAGGGAAAAATTATGAATGTAAAAAAAATTACTCTATTATCATTTGTTGTTGCTACAGTTTTAAATGCAAATGAAGCAACAACTTTAAACGAGATAACTATAGTAGAAAAATCAAACTCAAAACTTATAAAAGATATAAATAGTGAAGAGCTAAAAAGTGCTGATTTAGCTGAAGCTTTAACTAAAAACTCTGCTAACATTTCAGTTGTAAGAAGAAATGGAATTGCAAATGATATTATTTTACGAGGTCAAAAAAAAGATAATATTAATATCTTAATAGATAATGCAAAAATATATGGAGCTTGTCCAAATAGAATGGATCCACCAACTTCTCATGTGGTTACAAATAATATTAAAAGTGTAAAGATTATAGAAGGACCTTTTGATGTTGAAAATTTTGGAACTCTAAGTGGTCTTGTAAAAGTTGAAACAAAAGATCCAAAAGAGGGATTTCATGGTGAATTAAATTTAAATGCTGGAAGTTTTAACTATAAAAAAGCAAGTGCAACAATTGAAGGTGGAAATGACAAAGTAAAAGCATTAATATCAGCTTCAACAGAAGAGAGCAAAGCATATAAAGATGGAAATGGTGATAACTTTTTAGAACAACAAAGAAAAAGAGGAGTTCCTCTTGCAACTCAATATAGAGGTAGTAACAGTGATGCATTTGAAAAAAATAGTGTTTTAACAAAACTTCAATTTAATATTACAGATGATCAAGATTTAAGACTATCTTACACTGCAAATAGAAGTGATGGTATTTTATATCCAGCTGGTCCAATGGATGCTGATTGGGATGATAGTGATATTTATACACTAGGTTATACAATAAGAGATTTAGGTGCTTTTTCAAAACAGCTAGATTTAGATTACTACTACTCAAAAGTTGATCATCCTATGAGTGGGAAACTAAGAAATGGAAATGGAACTTCATACATGACAAACCATTTAAAAACTTCTATTTGGGGAACAACAGTTAAAAACTCTTTAGAAGTTGCAGATTCTTTAGTAACAGTTGGGCTTGATACAAGTGTTAGAAACTGGAGAGGTCAAATGCACTCTACAATCATAGCTACAGGTGTAGTTACTCCAAATGCTACAATGAATAGAATGTATGATACTGATACTACAAACAAAGCAATTTTTACAAAAGTTGAAAAATCTTTTGGAAACTTAGATTTAGAAGCTGGTTTAAGATATGACAATACAAATATAGATACGCAAAGACCAAATGTAGATGATAAAAAATATAATAGCTTAAATGGATATATTTTCACAGCTTATAATTTTGATGAGCAAAGTAAAGTTTTTGCAGGAGTTGGTAAATCTTCAAGAGTTCCAGATGCTAGAGAACTTTATCAATTAGGAGCAACTGGTGTAACAAATGCTACTTCAAATCCAAATTTAGATCAAACAAAAAACTATGAAGTAGATTTAGGGTTTGAAAAAACTATTGGTAATTTTTATATAAAACCAAAAATTTTCTACTCTGTTTTAAAAGATTATATCTATAATAGTACAATTGGAACTAATAGAACACAATTTCAAAATATTGATGCAAAAATTTATGGATTTGATATAAGTGGTCACTACTATTTTACAGATAATTTTGCCTTTGATTATGGAGTTGCTTACCAAAGAGGTAAAAAAGATGGAAACTTTGAAGATAAAGATTTAGCTGAAATTCCGCCTTTAAAAGCAAATTTGGGTTTAAGTTATGAATATGAAAAATCTAAATTTAAAGCAGAAGTTGTAGCAGTTGATAAATGGAGTAAATTTGATAATAGTGCAAAAGAGCAAGAAATAGCTGGATATGCTGTTACAAACTTAAAATATACTCAAGAGTTATTTAAACATTTTGAACTAACTTTAGGAGTTGATAATCTTTTTGATAAAGTTTATAACTCTACAAATACTTATCAAGATGTTAGATATGTTGAAGTTGGTGGTGAACAAATACTATTTAATGATCCAGGGAGATATGGATATGTTAATATAAAGTATAGTTTTTAATTAAATAATAAAAAAGCTAGAAATTCTAGCTTTTTTTGATAGAGTTTTGATTATCTAATAAGAAGTTTGTTTGTAATAGTGTATAATGCATTAATATCAGTTTTTCCAACAAATCCATCTATTCCTATTTGAGTCATTTTACCTTTTACTGCATCTGTTGTCATTGAAGAATTTACAACAACTGGAATATGCTCATATTTACTATTACTTTTTATAAAAGAGGCAACCTGATATCCATCAGTTCCTGGCATTTCTATATCTGTTATTACCAAACCTATTTTTTCAGGATCAAGCTCTTCGATTCTATCTATAAGCTCTCCACCATTTGGATATATTTCATACTCAACTTCTATTTGACTAAAAAATTTGTGTAAAACTTCTCTTGCAACTGCTGAATCTTCAGCTGCAAGTATCTTTTTAGAAGAGTGGATTTTCCCCTCAACATATTTTTTAATATCTCTTCCACCATCATCCGTCCACTTAATATCTCTTAAAAGTTGCTCAGCATTAAAAACTGTACAAAGCTCATCTTTGTTGTTCACTTTTACATATGTTGTGTAAGTTATTTTTGAGTTTGTTTCTTCTGTATGTCTTAACTCTTGAGTTGTTTTTTCAACAATATCAAGCATATCTTTTACTAAAAAACCTATTTTTTTATGATTAAATTCACAAAAAATAATAAGCTTATAGTCTTGAGTATCAAATGGTTTAAGCCCTAACCATGCATCAAGATTTATTAAAGTAACTGGTTCCCCTCTTATTGTAGCAATTCCTGCAATTATATTTGTATCTTTTGGAGTATCATTTATAGCAACCTCTTCAGTTATTATAAAAGCTTTAACTTTAGCTATGTTTATTGCATAAATATTATTATGACCAGTGTAAAATACTGCTAACTGTTGAACATTTCGTAAATGTCCCTGTGTCATTTGTTCAACACTACCACCAATACCGCTCATGAAAATCCTTTTTTAGTGTAAAGTCAATTATTATATATCTTTTTAACTTTGACTATCTTTAACTAAACTTAGCTTTTTTACAATTTTTTGAATAGTCACAGATGCCATCATAAGCCCAAAACTTGCAGTTACTCCTTCAAAACTACCTTTGTCTATACAAAGAGGAGCTTCACTTGAATATATAACTTTAAATTTCTTTTTAAAACCTTGTTTTTTTAGCTCTTCTCTTACTTTTTTAATAAATTTATCATTGTAAGTTTCCCAAATAGAACTATATTTTATTTGTAAAGGATCAATTCTTTTTGCTCCTCCTCCTGTGCTTATTATTTTTGTGAAGTGTTTTTTTATAAGATGAACTTTTGGTTTTACATCGTCTATTGCATCTAAAATATAATCATAAGATGAAAAATCAAAATTATCAATCCATTCAGGTGTTATTTTGACACAAATTGGTGTTACATTTGGATATCTTTCTTTTAAAACTTCAACCTTTTTTCTTCCAATATTCCCATGACTTCCTAATTGTCTATTTTGATTTGAAGCTTCATATTCATCAAAATCAACTATTGTGATATTTGTAACGCCTGTGTTATACAAAGCATCTAGGGCAAAGCTTCCTATTCCACCAACTCCAAAAAGTATTATTTTTGTATCTTGAAACTTTTTAAAAGCATCTTCTCCAAAAAGTATTTTAGTCCTACTGTATTGCATATTTACATCTTCTTTACAAATTTTTGGATATTATAACACAAAAATATTTATGGGAGATGTTATGGACAAAGAACCAATGACACTTGTAGGTTACAATAAAGTAACAAATGATTTAGAGTTTTTAAAAAGCGTTGAGCGACCAGAAACTGTAATTGCACTAGATGAAGCAAGACAACTAGGTGATTTAAAAGAGAATGCTGAGTATCACAGTGCAAAAGAAAAATTAAAACTTATAGATGTTCAAATAGCAGAATTAAGTAACACAATTTCAAAAGCAGTTATAGTTGATCCATCATCTTTATCACACGATAGAGTAAGTTTTGGTTCAACTATAAAGCTAGTAGATGTTGAAACAGATGATGAATTTACTTATACAATAGTTGGTGGAGTTGAGTCAAATGTAGAAAAAGGGCTAATTTCTTTTAACTCACCTTTAGCAAAACAGCTTATGGGAAAAGTTGAAGGAGATGAATTCATTGCAACACTTCCAGGTGGGACTAAAACTTTTGAAATTTTAAAAGTGTATTACAAAGAGTTAGAGCTATAAATTTGAGTTTTATTTTAAAAGATGAGGCTATTTTTATAGCCGATTCTCACTACAATAAGAAAAATCAAGAGTTTAAAATTATCTTAGAGAAAATAAAAAATAGTGAAATATTTTGTAGTCAAATTTTTTTAATGGGTGATAATTTTGACTTTTTATCTTATGAAATAAAATATTTTAAATATAGAAATAAGAATATTATAGAACTTTTAAATACTCTTTCAAATAGTTTTGAGATTTTCTATTTAGAAGGAAATCATGACTACAACCTTTCAAAAATATTTCCAAATATTAAAGTTATAAAAAGAGAAAAACAACCTTTACTTTTGGAATATGAAGATAAAAAAATAGCTTTATCTCATGGTGATAATTTTATAAATTGGCACTATAATCTATATTGTAAGATTATAAGAAATAGCTATTTTCTTTATTTTCTAAATCTTTTAGATATAAATTTTTTTATAAGTAAAAAAATAGAAAAAGCTTTAGAGAATAAAAAAATTTGTCACAATTTAACTTACTTTGAAGAACTTGTAAATAAAAGAGTTAAGAATTATAGTGAAGATATTGTTATTGAAGGGCACTATCATCAGGCAAAATCTTATAAAATAGGAAAGCAAGAATATATAAATATTCCATCTTTGTGTTGTCAAAAAAGTTTTACAAGATTTAAAAATAAAACTTTTTTAAATGAAAATTTATAGGAAAAAAAATGGCAAAATTTGAAGTAGTAAGTGAATATTCTCCAAGTGGAGACCAGCCAAAGGCTATTGAAATTTTATGTAAAAGTATAGAAGAAGGTAACCAGTACAATACACTTTTAGGGGTTACTGGAAGTGGAAAGACTTTTACTATTGCAAAAGTGATTGAAAAAGTTCAAAAACCAACCTTAATAATGACGCACAATAAAACATTAGCTGCTCAATTATATAGTGAATTCAAACAATTTTTTCCAAATAATCATGTTGAATATTTTATATCTTATTATGACTACTATCAACCAGAAGCTTATATTCCAAGAAGCGATCTGTTTATTGAAAAAGATAGCTCAATTAATGAAGAACTAGAGAGACTAAGACTAAGTGCAACTGCTTCTTTACTATCTTTTGATGATGTTATAGTTATTGCATCAGTTTCAGCCAATTATGGTTTAGGAAACCCAACTGAGTATAAGGCAATGGTGCAAAGAGTTGAAGTTGGTTTTTCATATTCTCAAAAAGAGTTTTTATTAAAACTTATAGAGATGGGTTACAAAAGAAATGATAAATTTTTTGATAGGGCTGATTTTAGAGTAAATGGTGATGTTATAGATATTTTTCCTGCATATTATGAAGATGAATTTATAAGAGTTGAGTTTTTTGGAGATGAAGTTGAAACTATATCAAAGCACGAATATTTAACAAATGATAAAATCAAAGAATTAAAAGAGGTAATTATATACTCTGTTAATCCCTTTGTTGTAACACAAGATAATCTTGCACGTGCCGTTAAAGAGATAGAAGAAGATCTTGAAAAAAGATTAAACTATTTTAAAAGTGAAAATAAACTTGTGGAGTATCAAAGACTTAAACAGCGAGTTGAATTTGATTTAGAGATGATTGAAGCAACTGGAATGTGCAAGGGTATTGAGAACTATGCAAGGCACTTAACAGGACAAAAACCAGGAGAAACTCCATATTCTTTACTAGATTATTTTGCTCAAATGGACAAAGATTTTTTACTAGTTGTTGATGAATCACATGTTTCATTACCACAATTTAGAGGAATGCATGCAGCGGATAGAAGTAGAAAAGAGGTTTTAGTAGAGTATGGATTTAGGCTTCCAAGTGCACTTGATAATAGACCTTTAAAATTTGATGAATTTATAAAAAAAGCTCCAAATTATGTATTTGTAAGTGCTACTCCAAATGAGCTTGAACTTGAACTTAGCTCTGCTGTTGCAGAACAAATTATTCGACCAACAGGTCTACTTGACCCTGTTATTGATATTATAGATAGTGAATTTCAAGTAGAAAAACTTCATGACGAAATTAAAAAAGTGACTGCAAAAAATCAAAGAGTTTTAGTCACAGTACTAACTAAAAAGATGGCTGAAGAGTTGGCAAGTTATTATGCTGATTTAGGAATAAAAGTGAAATATATGCATAGTGAAATTGATGCAATTGAGCGAAACCAAATAATAAGGGAACTAAGACTTGGAACTTTTGATGTTTTAATTGGAATAAATCTTTTAAGAGAAGGGCTTGATATTCCAGAAACTTCACTTGTTGCTATTTTAGATGCAGATAAAGAGGGGTTTTTAAGAAGTAAAACTTCACTTATTCAAACTATTGGAAGAGCTGCAAGAAATGAAGAAGGAAGAGTTATATTATTTGCAAAAAGAGTTACAGCTTCTATGCAGTTTGCAATAGATGAAACAAATAGAAGAAGAGAAATTCAAAAAAAACATAATATTGAAAATAATATAACTCCAAAATCAACTACAAGAAAACTAGACCAGAATTTAAAAGTTGAAGAGTACGATACGGTTGCTCTAAAAAAACAGCGACTTGAAAAAATGCCAGCAGGAGAGAGAAAAAAAATCTTAATAGAATTAAATAAACAGATGAAAAAAGCTGCAAGTGATTTAAACTTTGAAGAGGCTATAAGACTTAGGGATGAGATTGCAAAAATTAAAGAGATATAATCAATAAAAAGTGTAGTCTTAATTAACTACACTTTTTTATCAAACTTTTGATAACCACTCTTTAAAATAATCAATTTGAAATTTCGTCTGCTTTGTAGATGTTCCACCAAATGAGTTTCTACTATTCATAGAGTTTTCTAAGCTTAAATAAGAAACTATCTCTTCATCTATATTTTCAAGCTCTTTTGTAGAACTTCTAATCTCAAATATATTTAACTGACTTATATCTTTGTTTAGACTATTTGCTTTTTGTACAACTTCTTTTGTAATATAGTAAGCTGTTCTAAATGGCATATTTTGCTTTGCAACTAAATAATCAGCCAAATCAGTAGCTGTTAAATGTCCTATTTTAGAAGCGTTTTCCATATTTTCTTCTTTTACAATCATAGTTTTTATAACTTCATTTAAAATATTAAGTGAGATTTCAATAGTTTCAACAGAATCAAAAACTCCCTCTTTATCCTCTTGAGTATCTTTGTTATATGCTAGTGGAAGTGATTTCATAATTGTTAAAAGTGAGATTAAATTTCCATAAACACGACCTGTTTTTCCTCTTAAAAGTTCTGGAACATCTGGATTTTTCTTTTGAGGCATAATTGAACTTGTTGTTGCATACTCATCACTCATTTGTATAAATCTAAACTCATAAGAACTCCATAAAACAAGTTCTTCTGAAATACGGCTAACATGCATCATTGATGTAGAAATATTAAATAGCAATTCCAAAGCAAAATCTCTATTTGAAACACTATCCATAGCATTTTGTGTTGGTGCAAAAAATCCTAAAAGTTCTGCTGTTTTAAATCTATCAATATTATGTGGAGTTCCTGCCATTGCAGCACTTCCAAGAGGTGAGTAATTATTTCTTATATATGAGCTCTCAAATCTTTCAAAATCTCTTTTAAACATATTTGCATATGCCATCATGTGAAAACCAAAATTAATTGGTTGGGCATGTTGCAAGTGTGTCATTCCAGGCATTATTGTTGATGTATGTTTTGAAGCAATTTCAACAAAAGTAGAGATTAACTCTTTTATTTGTAGTTGAATAGATTTTGTTTTTTCTTGCACATAAAGAGTAAAATCTGTACAAACTTGGTCATTTCTACTTCTTGCTGTATGAACTTTTTTTCCAGCTTCTCCAATAATTTGAGTAAGTCTATTTTCAACTGCCATATGAATATCTTCATACTCTAAAGAAAATTCAAATTTACCACTTTGTATCTCTTCTAAAACTTGTAAAAGACCTTTTTCTATACTTTTTTGTTCATCATTTGTAATAATATTTTGTAAAGCTAACATTTTAGAGTGTGCAATTGAGCCTTTTATATCTTGAGAATAGAGTTTTTTATCAAACATTATAGAAGCATTAAACAAATCAAGTAGCTTTGAATTTGTATTTTTTAAAATCTGATTATTTGTATTTGGCATAAAATTTTCCTTTAAAGATTAAGTATTTATTATATCATAAGTGATATAATAGTTACAAAAAATTTAAGGCACTTTTATGAATGAAAATCTAAAAGAGATTACAAAAAATACTTTAGAGAAATTAAGACAAAAGAACCTTCCAACGACCCCTGAAAACTACTTTTTAGAGTTTAAAGAACAAGCTAAGATTTTTAAAACTGAATATAGTGATGTAACAATACTAAATGAAGCATTAACAAATCTAACAAATGATGAAAAAAAAGTTCTACACACAGAGTCAATCTTTGAAATAATACCTATTTTATTAAAAAGAGCAAATAATGATGAATTAAAATCACTCATTGGTACTTTTAGTGATCTTTTGGCACCTTCAGTAAATTTTGAGCTAAAAGAAGAAATTGAAGATTTTATTCTTGATTGTCTTAAAAATCCAATAAATGTAACATCAAAAGAGTCTATATTAAAAATAAAAAACTTTGCAAAAAATAGAATTGAAGCTGATAGAAGAGTTTTAAAAGAGAAAACAAACGATATTATAAAACTAACTTCTTTAATGAGTAGATATTATGATAAAACACTAAATGATAGCAATAGTTCAAATGAAGATATAAAAAAAATAAAAAAGGATTTAGAATCTTTAGAAATTTCTGATTTTTCACAAAGAGAGCTA
The DNA here is from genome assembly GCF_003660105.1 of Aliarcobacter cryaerophilus ATCC 43158. Lineage (NCBI taxonomy): Bacteria > Pseudomonadati > Campylobacterota > Epsilonproteobacteria > Campylobacterales > Arcobacteraceae > Aliarcobacter > Aliarcobacter cryaerophilus. Next base: position 612,924 of record NZ_CP032823.1, on the reverse strand, counting down.
ACTGCGGTTCAAAAAAGATTGATTAATACTATTTACAAACTTGAGGACTCTTTACTTGAAAACAATAGAATTTTGTCCTCAAATATTGATAGATTTAAACAGTTAAATAAGCAAATTGAAGAGCTTGAAAGAGAGCTTCAAATGACAAAAGAGGATTATTTATTTGACTTTTTAACTTCTGTATTAAATAGAAGAGCTTATGAAGTTGAAGCAAAAAAGACTGAAAAACAATTCTTTATATTTGAAACAAATTTTGCAATTGTTTTTTTTGATATTGACCACTTTAAAAAGATAAATGATAGTTATGGTCATGCTTGTGGTGATGAAATTTTAAAATCTTTTGCAAAAATCTTAAAAGAACTTACAAGAAAAGAAGATATTGTTGCTAGATATGGAGGAGAAGAGTTTGTTGCATTAATAAACTTTAGAGATAAAATAGAAGTAATAAGATACATAAAAAGAGTAAAAAATGCTTTTTTAAATAGTACTTTTATATACAAAGAGAATAAAATAAATATTGCTTTTTCAGCTGGTGTTACTTTTAGAAATAATTACAACTGTATTGCAGATGCACAAACAAAAGCAGATGAACTACTTTATGAAGCAAAAAATCAAGGTAGAGATAAAGTTATTTTTGATGATGGAACAGTTTTATAAATAAAAAGTTATATCTTTCAAGACCAAAGCTGAAGCTTTGGTAAATTTGCAACGGCTTTTAAAATATCTGTTTTTGATATAATTCCCATCAAAATATCACTATCATCAACTATTGGAATTGCATCTAGCTTTAAATCTAACATTACTTTAACAACATCTCTAACATCTGAATCTGGATCAGCTGTTAAAACTTCTGGTAAATAAACATCATCGATTTTTCTTTTTAAAATAGTTTGTGTATCATCTAAATGATTCATAAGTAAAGTTAAAATTATTTTTTTGTTTACAATACCAATTATCTTTTTTCCAAAGCCAGTAATTGGGACTTGTGATACTTTTTTTTCTTTTATTAAATAGTATATATCTTCAATTGTAGAGTCATTTCTAGCATATATCACATCATGTGTCATAATATCTCTTGCTTTATAAACTGGTTCAAGATTATCTAAAGTTGCAACTTTTTTATAAGAGTTTAAAAATTGATCTTTTTTCTCTTTATTTAATTCATTTGAAAAATTTTGAATCAATCCCTCTTTTGGCTCAAACCTAGCAGATTCTAATTCCTCAACATTTTTCAAAGCATATAAATTGTCACTTGTACTTCTAAATCCTACTGTTCCATTATTGTATATAGCAAACATCAATATTCCTAAAAAAGTTTATTTTATTGTATCAAAATAACTAATCTTTTATCTTAAATTGGTAAAACTCTAATATTTTCATTTACTTTACTTTGTAAAATAGACTCAATAGCATATAAAGTTCCCATACTTCCAGAACTACACCCACTACAAGCACCTAAATATCTAATATATAAATCATGATGTGGTGGTGATTCTACAATATCTAAAATTTCCATATTCCCACCGTCCATAACAAGCATTGGTCTTATATCATCATCTAAAACATCTTCTATCAACTCTATTTTTTGCTCTTTTGTCATAGCTTCAAAACTTGTATTAATATACGATGGTTCATCTTTTTGTTTTTCATCTTCTATTTGAGCTCTGGTTTGTTCCAAAATATCACTTAAATATATCTCTTTTTCTTCAAGTCCACCCTCTTTTTGACAAGATTTACAAAATATTCCAGCTTTTGTAACATTTCCAATATCCTCAATAGTTAGTAAATCAAGATTTCTAATAGCATCTTTTATAGTTTTTAAGTTTGTTCTTGCACAATCGCAAACAACATAATCATCATCAAAATCGTTCATATCTCTTTTTTCAAAATTTAATGCAACTTTTTTTAATATCACAAAATTTAAAAAACTATTATGTAACTCTTCAATACTAAGAGCTGGTATTTGTGGCTCATCTCTTAAAGCAAATTCAACATCAGTTTTAAACAAATTTGCTACTTTTTCAATACTCTTTCCAATACATAACTCAATCATCATATCGTTTAAAGCAACTATTAAACCAGTTGCAAATGATTTAAATTTTGCATTAAAAACTGTTTTATCTTTAGTAATAGCAAAATATACTCTTAAAGTATCATTTGCATTTGATTCAAAGTCTGCAACAACTAGTTTACAGCCCAAACTTTGTGCCTCTTGTTTTGTTATCTCTCCAAAATTCTTTGGATTGTTAACTCTTTCATCTATTTTTTTTGAATAATTTTTCATTTGTATTCCATACTTTATAATATTTTTTTATTTTTATAATAAATTTTCTTGTATTTTATTTAAAATAGGATAAATTTTATCTTAATTTTAAATGCGATTTAATAGGCAATAAATTACTTTTTTTACTAAATACTTTTACTTTATTAGTATTTATGTCTTTACATTATATACTTATTTTGATATTATTCAAATCGGACAATATTAGTCTTAATTAAACAAATAAATTTTATGGAGAAGTCATGAGTGAAAATCAACAAATACATGACATTATAAACACAGATTATAAATTAGGTTTTGAAACTTTGGTTCAAAGCGATACCTTTGCAAAAGGTTTAAATGAAGATGTTATAAGAGCAATTAGTGCAAAAAAAGATGAGCCTCAATTTTTACTAGATTTCAGGTTAAAAGCATATGAAAAATGGTTAAAAATGGAAGAGCCAACATGGACAAATTTACAATATCCAAAAATAGATTATCAAGATTATGCATACTATTCAGCACCAAAAAAGGCTTTAAACTCTTTAGATGAAGTTGATCCTGAGATTTTGAAAACTTATGAAAAACTTGGAATTCCACTTGAAGAACAAAAAATGCTTGCTGGTGTTGCAGTTGATGCTGTTTTTGATTCAGTTTCAATAAAAACTACATATCAAGATGAACTTGAAAAACTAGGAATTATATTTTGCTCAATTAGCGAAGCAGCACATAGATTTCCAGAACTTGTAAAAGAGTATTTAGCAAGCGTTGTTCCTGTAACTGATAACTATTTTGCTTGTTTAAATAGTGCTGTTTTTACAGATGGAAGTTTTGTTTATATTCCAAAAAATACAAGATGCCCAATGGAGCTTTCAACATATTTTAGAATAAATGCTTTAAATACAGGACAGTTTGAAAGAACTTTAATAATTTGTGATGAAGGAAGCTATGTTTCATACAATGAAGGATGTTCAGCTCCAAGCAGGGATGATAGACAACTTCATGCAGCAGTTGTTGAATTAGTTGCACTTAAAAATGCTCATATAAAATATTCAACTATTCAAAACTGGTATCCAGGAGATGAAACTGGAAAAGGTGGAATCTTAAATTTTGTTACGAAAAGAGCCTTATGTAAAGGTGATAACTCAAAAGTATCTTGGACGCAAGTAGAAACTGGTTCAAGTATCACTTGGAAATATCCATCTTGTGTGCTTCAAGGTGATAATAGTGTAGGAGAGTTTTACTCTGTTGCCTTAACATCAAGAGCACAACAAGCAGATACTGGTACAAAAATGATACATTTGGGTAAAAATACAAAATCAACAATTATATCAAAAGGTATCTCTGCTATGAAAGGTATAAATGCCTATAGAGGATTAGTTAGAGTTGGTAAAAATGCTATAAACGCAAGAAATATCTCTGAGTGTGATTCTCTTTTGATTGGTCATAAATGTCAAGCACATACATATCCATATCATGAGATTAGAAATAGTAGTGCGAACATAGAACACGAAGCAACAACTTCAAAAATTTCAGATGAACAACTATTTTATTTAAATCAAAGAGGAATAGATGAAGAAGATGCAATTGCTATGATTGTAAATGGTTTTTGTAAAGAGGTTTTAAAAGAACTACCAATGGAGTTTGCTGCTGAAGCAAAAGAGTTATTAAATATTTCATTAGAAGGAAGTGTGGGTTAATTATGAGTACAAAAAATACATTATTAAAAATTGAAGATTTAAAAGTTAGTATAAATGAGAATGAGATTTTAAAAGGATTAAATTTAGAGATTAAAGAAGGTGAAATTCATGCACTTATGGGTGTAAATGGAGCTGGAAAATCTACTTTAGTTAAAACACTTGCAGCTCATTATGACTGTGAAGTCGTAAGCGGAAAAGTTACATTTAAAAAGAAAGATTTACTACAAATGGATGTAACAACAAGAGCAAATGAAGGTATTTTTATGAGTTTTCAAAGCCCTGTTGAAGTTGCTGGAGTAAACAATAGCTACTTTTTAAGAACTGCTATGAACGCAAAAAGAGCATATGAAGGTAAAGATGAACTAGATGCAATGGAGTTTTTAAAACTTGTAAAAGAAGAGACAAATAAATTTGATATTGATAGAAAACTATTACAAAGAGATTTAAATGATGGATTTAGTGGTGGAGAGAAAAAAAGAAATGAACTTGTACAACTTCTAATGTTAAATCCAGATTTAATAATGCTAGATGAGATAGATAGTGGACTTGATGTTGATGCTATCAAAATTGTTGCAAATGTTATAAACTCAATGCTTGATGGTAAAAAATCTATTTTAATGATAACTCACTATGACAGACTTTTAGAGCTTATAAAACCAGATTTTGTACATATTTTAAGTGATGGGAAAATAGCTAAAACTGGAGATTATAGTTTAGCTTTAGAACTAGATGAGAAAGGTTTTGAAGCATTAGGAATAAATAATGCAAATAGCTAATCTAAATATAAATCTTCCACAAAAAAAAGAAGAAGAGTTTTTAAAAATAGATTTTACTTCACTTTTTGATTTTGATTTTAAAGAGCATAAAACTTTAGATTTTGCTCTTGATTTAGAATCTATAAAAGATGATGAAATTTACGATTCAAAACTATTTTCTATAGCAAATAGTTTTGATAACAATAAAAAGGTTTTAACAATATCAAAAGATTTAGAAAAGCCTTTAATTATTATAAATAATACAAAAAATAGTGAAATTTTATATACAAATAATCTTTTAATAAATGTAAAATCTGGAGTAAAAGCAACTATTATTGAAATTTTTACTTCTAGCTTAAACAATTCAACAATTTTAGCAAATAGAACAATAGAAGTTGAAAAAAATGGCTCTTTAGAATACGTAAAAATTCAAGATATGAGTCTTTCTAACTCTTTAATTTTCGCTTGTAAAGTAAAACAAGATGATAAATCAAATTTAGAAATATCAAACTTTGAGTTTGGAGATGGATTTTGTGTAAATAGTTTTGAAAATAAAATTGATAGTTTAGAAGTAAACTATGAGTTAAATGGTTTAAATAAACTAAGAAATAGTGCAAATATATCAACTTTGGTAAAAACAACTCACAACAATCAAAGCTCAAGAAGTAATATAAATTATAAAAATTCACTTCTTAACAAAAGCCGAGCAGTTGTAAAAATAAGATCAATAGTTACACAAACTGGACTTTATTCAAAAGCTTTCCAAAACTGTAACTCAATACTTCTAAGTGATGATGCAGTTATTTTTGCTCAACCATTTCTTGAAATATTTATAGATGAACTTGAAGCTAGTCATGGAACAACAACAGGAACTTTAAATAAAGAGCAACTTTTATATCTTCAAGCAAGAGGAATAAGCAAAGAGAAATCATATGAAATGTTACTTGAAGCTTTTGAAAACTCAATAAAAAATAATATCAAAGATGAAAAAATAAAAGAGTTCTTAGAAGAGTATAAAAAAGAGAGTTTTATTTAATATGTATAAAAAAGATTTTCCATACTTTACAAATTCAAAAACTGTATATTTGGATAGTGGAGCTACAACTCAAAAACCACAAAGTGTAATTGATGCAACAGTTGAATACTACACAAAATATTGTTCAAATACTCATAGAAGTAGTTTCGGAGATGCAAATAAAGCCACAACTGAGTTTGAAAATACAAGAGAAGTTTTACAAAAATTTATAAATGCGAAAAAAAAAGAGGAGATAATTTTTACAAAAGGGGTAACTGAAAGTATAAATTTCATAGCTTCATCTTTTGCATATATGTTTAAAACAATTATTATCTCTAGCCTTGAACATCATGCAAATATTGTACCTTGGCATATGCAAGGAAGATTCTTAAACTCTGGACTTGAAGTTGTAAATTGTACTCTTAACTTAGATTTTGATTTTAATCATTTTGAAGAGATTTTAAAAAAGAACCCAAACTCTTTTGTAAGTGTTGCTCATGTTACAAATGCTTTTGGAAAAGTTCATGATATAAAAAAAATAATCTCTTTAGCTCATGATTATGGATGTGTTGTCCTAATTGATGGAGCTCAAAGTTTAAGTAGTTTTAAAATAGATGTACAAGAACTTGATTGTGATTTTTTTGCAATCTCAGGACATAAAACTTTTGGTCCAACAGGAGTTGGAGCTATTTATATAAAAGAGAAGTTTTTTGAAAGTGTAAAACCTTATCAAACAGGGGGAGCTGTTATAAACAGTGTTGATTTTAAAGAGGGAACTACTTTTTTGAACTCTCCATATAAGTTTGAAGCAGGAACACAAAATATTGCTGGAGTTATAGCTTTTAAAGAGGCATTAAAATATATTGAAAATATTGGATATGAAGAAATATCAAAGAAAAAAAATGAGCTTTTGAAATATCTAGATGATGAGTTAAAAAAATTTCCTGATATAATTTTTTATAATGATTTAAAAGATTGTAGTGGAACTCGAAGCTTTAATTTTAAAGGTATTATGCATGATGATATTTCAATACTTCTTGATAAATTACAAGTTGCCCTTAGAGTTGGGCATCACTGTGCTCAACCAATTATGAAAAAACTTGGAATAAAAGGAACTATTAGAGTAAGCCTTGCACTTTACAATGATTTTGAAGATATAAATAAGCTTATTGTTGCACTAAAAAAAGCATTAAGTATGTTGAAGGATTAAAAATGAGTATAGAAAAAAGATTAGAGATTATAAAAGAGGATTTAGAATTTTTTGATGAAGAGTTAGCAAAATATGAATATATTATTGATTTAGGTAAAAAACTACCATCTTTTGATGAGAAAAACCAAATTCCTGAAAATTTAGTTCATGGTTGTACTTCGCAAGTTTGGTTAATTTGTGAGAAAAAAGATGATAAGCTCTTTTTTTATGGAACAAGTGATGCGATAATTGTAAAAGGTTTGGTTTACATTATTTTAGAGATTTTCTCAAACTCTACAATAGAAGAGTTAAAAAATGTTGATATGGATATAGTAAGAGAACTAGGACTAAGCGAAGTTATAACTCCAAATAGACAAAGTGGAGTTATTGGAATGATTAAAAAAATAAAAGAGTATGCTTTAAAAGCTTAAGCAAAAGGATAAATTATGAGTGGAAATTTTAATAAAGATGCAATAAAAGAGAAAATTATAGAGAATTTAAAAAAAGTTTATGACCCTGAAATCCCTGTGGATATTTATAGTTTAGGGCTAATTTACAATATAGAACTAGAAGAGAGAGAAAACTATCTGTTTTGTGAAATAGATATGACTCTTACAAGCCCAGCTTGCCCAGTTGCTGATAGTCTGCTTGAGCAAGTAAGATATGTTGCTATGGCTGTTGATGAAGTTGATGAAGCAAAAGTAAATTTAGTTTTCGAACCTGTTTGGGAAATGCATATGATGAGTGAAGAGGCAAAAGAAGTTATGGGAGCTAGTGGAGCTGCTATTTCTTGGTAATATAAATTCACAATTAAATAAAAAATCTTTAGTTTTGTTAGCTAAAGATTTTTTTATTCAATAATATTAGCAATATCCAACTATTAAATTAACAAAAATTAAGAAGAATAAATCAAAAAAATACCCTAAAATCACGATATAAAATTTTAATAAGGTGAGTATATGAAAAAGATTAATAAAGTACTTATTGCAAATAGAGGAGAGATTGCACTACGAATAATAAGAGCCTGTAAAGAGCTTGAGATTAAAAGTGTTGCAATATTTTCTGAAGTAGATATTGAAGGTATTTGGGTAAGAAAAGCAGATGAGTGTTATCCAATTATGGGAGATGTTGTTCAAGCATATTTAGATTATGAAAAAATCATATCAATAGCTAAAAAATCTGATTGTGATGCTATTCACCCTGGATATGGATTTTTAAGTGAAAATGCTGATTTTGCTAGAGCTTGTGAAGAAAATGGACTTATCTTTATTGGTCCAAAACCAGAACATATAGAACTTTTTGGTGATAAAATGGCATCTAAAGTAGCTATGAAAAAAGTTGGTGTTCCAGTTCTTGAAGGTACTGATGAACCAATTACTGATATTGAAGAGGGTGCTAGAATTGCAAAAGAGATTGGTTTTCCTGTAATTATCAAAGCTGCATTTGGTGGTGGTGGAAGAGGAATGAGAATAGTAAGAGAAGAAAAAGAGTTCAAAGAACTATTTGAAAGTGCCTCAAATGAAGCAAAAAAATATTTTGGTCGAGGAGAAGCATTTATTGAAAAATATGTTGAAAATCCAAGACATATAGAAATTCAGGTTATTGCTGATAAATATGGAAATGTTTTGCACCTAGGTGAAAGAGATTGTTCTATTCAAAGAAGACACCAAAAAGTTATTGAAATTGCTCCATCACCACTATTAAACAATGAAGCTAGAAAAGAGTTATATAGAATTGCTACAAAAGCTATGTTCAAACTAGGATATGAAAGTGTTGGAACTGTTGAGTTCTTACTTGATCCAGATGACAACATCTACTTTATTGAGATGAATACAAGAGTTCAGGTTGAGCATCCTGTAACTGAAACTATTACTGGAGTTGATATTATTCAAAGAATGATTCAAATTGCAGAAGGTAGTAAAATGATTTTCTTACAAGAAGAGATTAATTTTAGAGGTTACTCTATTGAATTTAGAATAAATGCTGAAAATCCTCTAAAAGGATTTATGCCATCTGTTGGAACAGTTGAAAAGTATCTTACTCCAAATGGTCCAGGAGTTAGACTAGATTCTGCACTTTATACAGGATATAAAGTTCCACCAAATTATGATTCAATGGTTGGAAAACTAATCGTTTGGGCTTTAGACTGGGAAGGTTGTGTAAAAAAAGCAAAAAGAGCTTTAGATGAGTTCTATATTGAAGGTTTCCCAACAAATATTCCACTTCATAGAGAAATAGTTAGAGATCAAGATTTTAAAGATGGTAAATTTACAACAAATTACCTTGATAAAAAAATGGATATTTTTACTTTAAATAGTAAAGATAATATTCATGAAGAAGAGGGAAAAATTGAAAATCTTAAAAAATTAATAGCTACAATTAACTCAAAAAATATAGCAACAAGACACTAAAAACTTAAATATAGTAAGAAGTTTTAGCTTCTTGCTATATACATTTAAAGCTTCAATAATATATAATTCCAAAAATTAATTTTGAGGCTATTGTTTTGTCGATCTTTTTTACTCTATTAGGAAAAATAATCCCTTTATACATAAGTATTGTTTTAGGATTTTTAAGCACATATCTACTTAAATGCGATAAAGAAACTGTTGCAAAAATCTTACTTTTTTTATTATCTCCATTAATAATTTTTACAGCAACTATAAATATAAATTTAAGTGCTGCAACTTTATCTTTACCACTATTTTTCTTTATTTTTAGCTCAATTTTGAGTTTTACTCTTTTAGCATATTTTAAAAGAGTTTATAACGATAACAGTGCGAATTTACTAGCTTTTAGCACTTCAACAGGAAATACAGGGAATATAGGAATTCCACTTGCAATACTATTTTTAGAACCAAATATGGTTGATGTTTTTATATTTACTGTTTTAGCTTCACTTTTGTATCAAAATTCTGTTGGATACTATATTACTGCTAAAGGGAATTTTAGTGCAAAACAAAGCCTCTTAAAAATGCTTAAACTTCCAGTTTTATATGCTTTTATTTTAGGAGTTATATTTAATTTATGTGAGATAAAACTACCTGAGATATTTGTGAACTATAATGAATATATAAAAGGTGCTTATACTATTTTAGGTATGATGATTGTAGGAATGGGACTTGAAAAAGTTAGATTTGATAGCTCTTTTGATATAAAATTTATATCTTATGCTATGTTTATAAAATTTGTTGTGTGGCCTGTTTGTATATTAATCTTTATATTTATAGACAAAAACTATATTCAATTTTTAAATGATGGTTTATACACTGTCATGTTTTTATTTTCTATTGTACCACTTGCTGGAAATACCGTAACAGTAGCAACTTTATTAAATGTAAAACCACAAATTATGAGCGTGGCTTTGTTTATCTCAACTGTTATATCACTCTTTTATATTCCATTAGTTTTATATTTTTATATGAATTAAGTTTTTCTTTTTTTATATAAAGCTATAAAAATTCCTAAAAGTATAATAATAGTAGAAATAAAAAGTTCAAAAGTAAAAGTTTCATTAAGAAAAACAATACTTAAAACTATGGCTATTATTGGTACTATTAACTGAACTATACTTGCAGTCATAATCTGCATTTTTGGTAAAATTGCATACCAAATAAATACCCCAAAAGCAGTTGTTATTGAGCCTGAAAGAGTTGATAAAATAAAAGTATAAAAATCTATTTTAAGATTATTTCCAAAAAAGAAAAGATAAAAAATAACAAATATTATTGTAAAAATAAAAGCTTTAACAAAACTATCAGTTGCATTTAAAGTTGCATTGTTTGATTTTTTTCCAAGAACACTAAAAATTGCCCAACCAATTCCTGATAAAAACATCAAAAAAGTATGGAAGTATGATATTGCAAAATCACTTTTTGGATACAAAAGATATATTAATCCACCAAAAGCTATAGTTATTCCGATAATTTTATTTAAAGTTAATTTTTCATTTAAAAATAGAGCTAAAATAATCATAGATAATTGTACAACTGCAAATAAAATCAAAGTTCCAATACCAGCAGCCATATTTATATATGAGTATGAAAAACAAATTGCATATAAAAAAAACATAAATCCGCTAAGATAGTTAGTTTTTAAATCTATTTTTAGATTTTTATTTTTATAAAAGTATATAATTAAAAGAACAAACATAGCAGATATAATTCTTACAAAAGTAAAAGAAAAAGCATCAATATTTTGTGTGAAAATAGCCATTCTAGCTAAAATAGAATTTGAAGCAAAAAATAGTAAAACTATAAAAACTAATCCTATAAGTTTTAAATCAAAACTCAAAATTTTCATAGCTTACCTCTAAATTTAATTATATTTAAAATTTATCTACTATTTTATTACTTTTGCAACAACCCTTTTTACTAATGGCGCAACAACAGATATTATTGGAATTGCACAAACAGCTGCTTTAAAAAAAGCTTCCATCCACTTTAGGAAAAATCCATCAATAAATCCTAAATTTATAAATGAGATTATAAAGCTCATTATAAAACTCATAATTGTACCCATAATAACTGCAAAAACATATCTTTCGTACTTTTTATCTATCATTTTTAACCTTCATATAATACATCTATAAACTCATTTTATGCTATTTTAAAACATATCACTTTTATTTATTTTTTATCTATAAGATATTAAAGGGAAAAATCTTTTTTCAATAATTGCATATACAAAACCAATAAAAAGACCTATAAAGTGAGCATACCAAGCAATTGGAAGCCCTATTAAAAGAGGTGCAACTGAGATTAATAAAATCCAAGTTATTATTCCATTTCTTTGATACTTATCAAAGTATGCAATATAACCTAAAATAGCGCATATAGCACCACTAGCTCCAACTAAATTTACTTGAATATCAATATAAAAAATATATAAAAACGATAAAAGCGAAGTTAAAATACCTGTAAATAAATATAGTATTATAAATCTTTTTTTACCTCTAACTTTTTCTATAAAGTTTCCAAATTGCCATAAAACAAACATATTCATTCCAAGATGAGCAATTCCACCGTGAGAAAATATTGATGTAAGTGGTTGCCAATAAAATCCACCAACTAAAAAATATAGGTTTAATCCCATAAGAAGTGAGCCATTTTGTATATTTATTTGAATAATATAAGCTACAAGCGTGATAAAAATTATCACATTTGTAGCACTCAAATCTTTTTTAGATACAAAACTCATTAAAGTAGTGCCTCTTTTAAAACATCTTCGATTTTTTCTACTACTTTGATTTCTAAAGACTCTTTTACCTCTTGTGGAATATCATCCAAATCTCTCTCATAATTCTTTTTAGGGATTAAAACTTTTTTGATTTTTGCTTTATAAGCAGCTATTAGTTTCTCTTTTAAACCACCAATTGGAAGAACTTTTCCACTTAAAGTAAGCTCACCTGTCATTGCAACATCTGCTTTTATTTTTCTATTACTTAAAACTGAAGCCAAAGCCAAAGCCATTGTTATACCTGCACTTGGTCCATCTTTTGGTGTTGCACCTTCAGGAATATGTAAATGAATATCATATCTTTTATAAATTTCACTGCAATCAACTAACTCTTTTTCATCTTTTTCTTTAAAAGTTTTTGGAATATCTTTTTCATCTATTTTTAGAATTTTGTTGTCTATTAGATGTTTTACAACAGAATATGAGATAATTGAAGACTCTTTCATAACATCTCCTAAGTTTCCAGTTACTTTTAAGTCACCTTTTCCTTTTAGTTTTATTGCTTCTATTTTTAATATATCTCCACCAACAGCTGTCCAAGCCAAACCATTTGAAACTCCAACAACATCTATTTTATCGGCTGGTTCTATCTCAAAAATTGGATTATCTAAATATTCTTTTAAATCTTTTGTACCAATTGTTACTTTTGTAATAGTCTCATCTTCTAATATCTTTTTTACAACTTTTCTAAATATTTTAGAAAATACTCTTCGTAAATTTCGAACTCCTGCTTCTCTTGTATATTTTGCAATTATTAGCTCAATAGTTGCTTTATTTATACTAACCTCATCTTTTTTAAGTCCATGTTTTTCAAGTTCTTGAGGAATTAAATAATCTTTTGCAATATGATATTTTTCATTTGGAGTATAAGAATTTAGCTCTATAAACTCCATTCTATCTTTAAGTGGTGCTGGAATTTTTCTAATATCATTTGCAGTTGAAACAAAAATAACTTGTGACAAATCAACTGGAAAATTAAGATATAAATCTCTAAACTCATGGTTTTGTTCAGGGTCTAAAATTTCTAGCATAACAGCAGAAGGGTCACCTCTGTGGTTACTTCCTAATTTATCAATCTCATCAAGAACAATAACTGGATTCATTTTTTTTGCATCAATCAAACCTTTGATTAATCTTCCTGGCATTGCTCCAACATAAGTTCGTCTATGACCTCTTAATTCATTTACATCTTCCATTCCACCCAAAGCAACTCTTACAAGTGGTCTAGCAAGAGCTTTTGCTATTGAATTTGCTAGTGAAGTTTTACCAACTCCTGGAGGTCCTACAAAACAAAGAACTGTACCTTTTGCTTTTAAATCTTCAATATTTCTTTGTTCTAAAAGTTGTTTTACTGCAAAATACTCTGCTATTCTCTCTTTTGCTTTTTCTAAACAATAATGGTCTTTATTTAGTTGTTTCTCAACACTAGAAACTGAAAATTTAGAATTTGCAAACTCTCCAAAAGGAATATCCAAAACCATCTCAACATAAGTTTGAAGAAGTGAAGCATCTGGAGAGTCTGTATTCATTCGGCTTAGCTTTTCTACTTGCTTTTTTGTCTCTTTATAAGCTTCTTTACCCATAAAACACTTTTTCTCTTTTAACCTCTTTTTGAAAGATTTTATATCTTCCTCTTTTTGATTATCAGCTCCTAACTCTTTTTGAATAGCCTTAATTTGCTCTTTTAAAAAATAATCTTTATGACTTTTTTCTATTTTTGAATTTACTTTTTGAGTTATCTCTTTTTGTATTTTATATGACTCTATCTCATTTTTTACAATTTCAATAATACCTATAATTCTTTGTTCCAAATTCGTATTTGAAAAAATCTTATATGCTTCATCTTTTTTTATTTTTAAAACAGAAGATACCAAATCAGCAACTCTACTTGGTACATCGTTTTCTTCTATTGCTTTTATTAAATCGCTTGGGAATTTGTTATTTAGTCTTGATAATTTTTTGATATTGTCAATCAAAATATTTATTAATGATTTCAATTCAATATCATTTTGCGTCTCTTCAGCAAGAATATCAACAGTAGCAAATATACTAGAAGTTGGTTCAAAATCTATGATTTTTGCCTTTGAAACACCTTGAAAAAGAACTTTTACCTTACCATCTGGCAAAGATATTTTTCGCATAACATTTCCAACCACTCCAACATCATAAAAACTATCTTTTTCTCTAGAACCCTCTTTTCCTGCTTTAGAAACTGCTATCATAACAAGTTTATTGAACTCTATTGCATTTTCAACTGCTTTTATATTCTCTTGATTTTCTAAAAACAAAGGTGTAATCATAAATGGATATAAAAAAATCTCATCTTCTATAATCAATGGTATTGTTTGTGGAAAATTACCATAATTTTCTAATTGCATATCTTACTCTAACTCCCTTATTTTATACATTTTTTATATAATTTTTATTCAAAAATTGCTCTGTAGAATGGTACTTCTACTGGTTTTATTTCACTTGGATCTACCCAAGAATTTTTTGCTTTGTCCATATAAAGCTCTGCTGCTTTTGGCTTATCTCTTCTCTCGTACAAGCCAGCTATTTCTTTATCCATAGAAGCTTTTGCCATAAACAATCTTGCATTCATAGTATCAACAAGTGGCATATATGGTGAATTTGGATATTTGTATTTAAAATCTATAATATGTGATAAAGTATCATCTATTAGCTGTTGATCTCTAAATTGTTGCTTGAATCCCATAAAATTTGCTTTAATTTTCATATATCTTGCATAATCAATATCTTTGCTTAAGCTAAATCTTTTAATATATTCATCTAAATAAAAATTTGCCAAAGCATACTGCTCATCAGCCATGTGTGCATTTACAAGTATAAGTATAGCTGTTGGAATATATGGTGAATTTCTATGTTCACTCTCTAGAGATGTATAAGTATCATCTGCTTCATCTAAATCATTCATTCCTATTTGCATCATCATTTTATTGTACCAATAAAGTGCTGGTTTGTTGTACTCTTGCTCACTTTTAGATGCACAAGCACCGAATACAATAGCTGCTGTAAAAATCAGTAAAAGGTTTTTGATTTTTAGGTTTTTTAACATTTTTGTCTCCATTATCTAGCATAAAGTAATATGTTACCTAAAAAATACTTTATTTTTGAATTAAAAGAATTTAAGATTATGCTTTGTAATAGAAAAAATAGTGTTTTTTATAATATTTTAAAGTAATACTTATATTTATAAATTAAAAATGGCTATAATCTAAAAAAATATTTAAGGTGAACTATGAAATTAACACTTATTGGAAATGGAATTATGGCTCAATCTTTAGCTATTGGGCTTGTAAAAAAGCATGAAGTTGAGATGATAGGAAGAGAGATAGAGAAATTAAAACTTATCAAAGAAAAAATCCCAGAATTACAAATAAAAGAGTTAAGTGACAAAGAAGATATTAGTGGAAAAAACATAATCTTTTGTGTAAAACCTTATGCACTAGAGAGTGTTTCAATAAGACTAGTAGGTACTGCAAATTCTTTAATCTCCATTTTAGCTGGTACAAAATTAGATTATTTAAGAAAGCAAATTAGTGCAAAACACTACGCAAGAACAATGCCAAATATAGCAGCAAGTGTACAAAACTCTATGACAACAGCTACAGGTGATATTGAGATAAAAGATTTAACTCTTGAAGCTTTTGGAGCTATTGGTGAAGCTATTTGGGTGAATAATGAGAATCAACTAGATATCGCTAGTGCAATTACAGCTTCTGGACCTGCTTTTTTAGCTTTAGTTGCAGAAGCTATAGCAGATGGAGCTGTTAAAGTTGGACTTGAAAGACATTTAGCTCAACATTTAGTACAAGGGCTTTTTAGTGGAACTTCTTCGCTTTTAAAACACTCTCACTCAGCTATTATAAAAGATAGTGTAATGAGTCCAGGTGGAACAACAGCAGCTGGATATGCAAAACTTGAAGAAGGAAGAGTTAGAGATGCTTTTATTAAAGCTATTGAAGGCTCATTTCAAAAATCAAAAAATATTGCTGAAAAGTAGTATAACTCTTTTTGAGACAATAGTTAGTCTTTTAATCCTCATGGTAATTGTAGGTGGATTTTTGAAAATTCCATATAATAACTATGAAGATGAAGAGCTTTTTAATAGATTAAATGAACTTGAAAATAGTTTTGCTACAAAAGATTATCGATATTTTTTAAAACAAGAAGAGTTTTTAAAAATTATAAAAGATGGAAAAGAAGAAATTGTAAAAGTAGATAAATATAGCTTCAAAAATGAGAAAATAAATGTTTTTAAATATGAAAAATAGCTTCTCTTTATTTGAACTAATATTAACTCTAGCAATTTCAACAACTATAATCATCTACTCAACTTTACTTGTAAAAGATTTAGTTATTTTAAATAAAACATCACTTTCAAAAGAATTAGCAAGACTTGAATTAAACTCTACAAAAATATTTATTGAAAAAAACAAAAATGAGTTAAATAAATTTGGTTTAAATAATAAAATACTCTATTTTGATAACAATATTTTACTAAAAAATGTAAATGAATTTAATATTTACATAAGCGATGAAGTAGCAACTATTAATATATCTTTAGAAAATAGCTCTAAACAAGTATGGAAAATTGGATTATGAAAAAATCCTATGTACTTTTTATAACTTTGATTCTAGTAGTTGTTTTTTCTGTTTTAGCAAATTTTATGTTGGAGACAAATTCTCTAAAAAATGAGGTATTTACACAAAAATACCTATATTTACAAGCAAAAAATCATATTTCATTTCTAGAAGAGTATATTTTAAAGACCGATTTAGAAGATACAAAAAGAATCAAAATTGATAATGATTTATTTGAGATAATAGCAACAAAATATGGAGAGGAAAAAAGCAAACTCTTTTTTTTGAGTGTCCAAAATAAAAAGTTTGCAATAAGATTAACCAAACAAATTATTAAAGAATAACTTCTAAAACTTTTTTTGCCAATTTTAATGCCCTATTTCTATGTGAAAACTCTTGCTTTATTTCAAAATCTAACTCTCCTAAAGTTTTATCAAAACCATCTGGAATAAAAAGTGGGTCATATCCAAAACCATTTGTTCCTAACTCTTTATTTATAGCCATTCCATGCATAAAACCGTGAACTGTATATATTAAATTATTATATATTATTGCTATGCAAGCTGTATAAAAAGCTGGTGTTCTCTCTAAATTTAACTCATCTAATTTTGATATTAGTTTTGTATTATTCTCTTTATCACTTGCACCAACTTTAGCATATCTTGCACTAAAAATCCCAGGAGCATTTTGTAAAATAGGAAGAGAAATTCCACTATCATCGGAGATTACTATAAAATTTTTTTCTCCTATTTGTTTTAATTTTTCATTTACCTCACTAGCTTTTATTATTGCATTTTCTTTAAAACTAGTTCCAGTTTCATCTATATCAAATTTTCCTAAAATATCGCTATATGCAAAGACATTACTATTAGGAAGAAGTTTTTTAAACTCTTCTATTTTACCTCTATTTGCACTTGCTAAAATAATATTCATTTTTTGCCTTTTAAATAGTTCCTATTTAAAAGGAACCTTAGTATATAATCAATACTCAAATTATAATATATTTAGGATTATGTATGATTAAATCAGTTTTACCTTTGAGTTTTATTATATCTTTAAGATTTTTTGGACTTTTTATAGTTCTTCCTGTTATTTCTGTCTATGCTTTTAGCCTAGAAGGTGCAAATGCTACACTTGTAGGAATTGTTGTTGGTGGTTATGCCTTAACTCAAGTAATTTTTCAAACTCCTTTTGGAATTATGAGTGACAAATTAGGAAGAAAAGGAACAATCGTAACTGGTCTTTTACTTTTTGCTATTGGTTCACTTATTTGTGCCTTAGCAACAGATATTTTTGCTCTTCTTTTGGGAAGACTTTTACAAGGTGCAGGAGCTATTGGAGCAGTTGTAACTGCTATGATTAGTGATGTTGTAAAAGAAGAACAAAGATCAAAAGCTATGGCAATTATGGGTGGATTTATTGGTATTTCATTTGCTCTTGCTATGGGATTGGGTCCAATTATTGGTGGATATGCAGGGGTTCCAACACTTTTTTATATTACTATGGTTTTATCTTTAATTGCTATTTTTGTATTAATTAAAAAAGTTCCAAATCCACCAAAAATAACTCATACTTATAATGATAAACTAAATATAAAAGATGTTTTAGGAAATGCAAATATAAATAAAATGCACATTACAAACTTTTTACAAAAAGCGTTGATGACTTTTGCATTTTTAGTTATTCCAATAATTCTTACAAAAATATATAACTGGGATATAAAAGATTTATGGCAAGTATATATTCCATCTATGATTTTAGGGCTTCTTGCAATGGGACCAGCTTCAATTTTAGCAGAGAAAAAAGGAAAATATAGAGAAGTATTAGTTATAGGAATTTTATTATTTATAATCTCTTATTTATTGATGGGATTTAGCAGTAGTTCTATAATATTCTGTATTGGAGTTGTTCTATTTTTTATAGGGTTTAATATGCATGAACCAATTATGCAATCTCTTACATCTAAATTTGCAAAGGTTCACCAAAGAGGAAGTGTTTTGGGAGTATTTAACTCTTTTGGATATTTAGGAACATTTGTTGGTGGAGTTTTTGGTGGTATTTTATTGGATAATCTAGACTCTTATGAGATAGAAAGTTTCACTTTAGGAGTTGCTGTTATTTGTATTTTGTGGGCTATTTTAATAATTTTAATGAAAAATCCATCAAAAACAAAAAATCTATATCTAAGTTTAGATGAGTACAAGCTTGAAAATAGTGGAAAACTAAACGATAATTCAAATATCGAGGAATGGTATATAAACAATACAGAAAATATTTTAGTAGTAAAATATAGCCAAGATAAGATAAATGAAGATGATATTAAATCAATTTTAAAGTGATTTAGAATGATAAGATTTGTAGTTTACTTTTTTTTAATATCTATTTTACTAATAGGATTTGGATTTTCATTTTTAAACAACTTTGAAAAACAAAAAGAGCAAATTCTTACAAAATACCAATTAGAGACAAAAACTACATCTCTTTTTATTCAAGAGAATTTAAAAAAATATCTACAAACTAAAGATATTGAGATATTAAACACAATAAATTCTGTTTTTAATAACAATTTTTCATCAATATCTATTCAAAAAGCTCTTTTCTCAATAAAAGAAAAAGAGCTTATAGATCTTACAAATAACTTAGATAAATCTTTATCTTGGGAGATATCAAATCTAAAAATAGATGATAATTTTGGACAAATTATTCTATCTACTCAAAGTGATGATTTACAAAAAGAGCTTTTGACTATTGAAGGTTCTATTCCAAATGAGATAAATAAAAACATTACTCCTAGTATTGATATTTATACATTTGTTCCTAGCAAAAATTTCAGAAATTTATCGACTTTAATAAT
This sequence comes from Aliarcobacter cryaerophilus ATCC 43158, assembly GCF_003660105.1. Taxonomy (NCBI): domain Bacteria; kingdom Pseudomonadati; phylum Campylobacterota; class Epsilonproteobacteria; order Campylobacterales; family Arcobacteraceae; genus Aliarcobacter; species Aliarcobacter cryaerophilus. Next base: position 593,308 of record NZ_CP032823.1, on the reverse strand, counting down.
AAACTTTGATGCAACAAACCAATTTGATGAAACAAAAAGTTCAAGTGCGATTATAAGTTTTGAAAAAGATATTAGCTCTTTTACAAATAATCAAAATGAAAACATTGCCCCAAAATGGTTTAAACAATTAGTTCCTATATATTTTAATGAAGAAGCAAGTAAAGTAAATAATAGTTTACAAAATGATGCAATATTTTATATAAATACAAATATTGAAAAAATATATTTTGAACTGTTTAAAGAAGCAAAAAATGAGTTTCTTAACTACTTTTTCTGGTTTTTTATATCTTTTATATCTATATTATTTGTTGATATTTTATATAGAGTTATAAAATCAAAATCTTAGGATTTTAATAACAATAAAAAGTTTTTTTGATGTATAATTAAATTTTGAAGGGGAGATTAACAAATGTTTTTTAACAACAAAAATGACAAGATTTTAAGTGAAGCTATAAATAATAATTATGCAGTTATTTATTTTAAACCAGATGGTACAGTAATCAAAGCAAATGAAATTTTTTTGAAAACTATGGGATACTCTTTAGAGGAAATTGTAGGAAAACATCACTCTATATTTTGTGAAGATAAATTCACAAATACTCAAGAGTATAAAGATGGCTGGAATAATTTAAGAGCAGGAAAAACTTTAACAGCAGAGTTTCAAAGAGTAAAAAAAGATAAAAGCTTAATATTTTTAAGAGCTTCATATATGCCAGTTATAGAAAATGGCAAAGTTTTAGAAGTTATAAAATTGGCTCAAGATATTACAAAAAATAGATTAAAAAATCTATTTTTTATAGGACAAGTAAAAGCTATAAATAAGTCTAATGCGGTTATAGAATTTGATATGAATGGAAACATTTTAAATGCAAATGATAACTTCTTAAATACTTTAGGATATAAAAAAGAGGATATTATAGGGAAACATCACTCTATTTTTTGTGAAGAGAGTTACAAAAATTCAAATGAGTACAAAGAGTTTTGGAAAAAACTAAATCGTGGAGAGTTTGATAGTGGAGAATACCTAAGAATTGGAAAAAATGGTAACCATATTTGGATACAAGCAAGCTACAATCCAATATTTGATATGGATGGTAAAGCTTTTAGAGTTGTAAAATATGCAACAGATATTACACATAGAAAAAATACAATGTTTGAAGTTGAAAAAGAGATAAAAGAGTTTTCAAACTCTTTAAATACTCTTTTAAGTACTTCAATAAATATGTTAAAAGATGCAAAATTTTCAAACGAAAATTCTCAAAATGCTACTAACTCTTCACAAAATATAAACTCTTTAATTCAAGATTTATCAAATAAAATAGATGAGATGCAACAAGCAATAGTCGATATTGCTTCAAAAACTTCTAAAAATGAGCAAATAGCACAAGAAGCTAATATTCAATCAAAACATACGGCAACTGCAATGATAAAATTAAATGAAGAGAGCCAAAAAATAGGTGAAACAGTAAATATAATTTCTCAAATAGCATTTCAAACAAATATTTTAAGTCTAAATGCAGCAGTTGAAGCAGCAACAGCAGGAGAAGCTGGAAAAGGGTTTGCAGTAGTTGCTCAAGAAGTAAGAAATTTGGCTTCAAGATCAGATGATGCTGCAAAAAATATAACAGAAAGAATTGCACTTATTCAAAATTTGGTTAAAAATTCTCTTGATTCAATTCATGAAATAGATGAAACAATATCTGATATTAGCACTATTTCAAAAGAGATTTCAGTATCGATGAGTGAACAAAAACAAAACTCTTCTATAGTTTCACAAAATGCAAAAGATGGTTCTAAAAGTTTAAATGAAGTTACAAAAAATATGCAAGATGTTGTTTTAAGTACTGAAAATACTCTAATTGAAGCACAAAAAACACAAGATAGCTCAAACTCTTTAGTTGATATTTCAAATAAACTTATAAAAACTCTACAAGAGCTAAAATAAGACCTAGAATAATCTTCCAAAATTGGAAGATTATTTAAGTATTTTTTTAGCTTAAACTTTTAAGCTCAGCCTCTATTTTTTCAAGTCTAGATTTAACATCTTCAAGAGCTTTTGTATTTTCCTCTATTACATTTGCAGGTGCATTTGCAACGAATCTTTCATTTGATAACATTCCATTTAATTTATCAAACTCTTTTAAAGCTTTCTCTTTTTGTTTCTCTAGTTTTTCAACAATTGGTTTCATATCAATTTGTGAAGTTGGAATATAAACCTCAAGATTGTTTGAAACATCTGTTATACTATTTTCAACTTTGCTAGTTACAAACTCTACATTTTCAACTTTAGCAAGTTTTTCTATAAATGGTTTTGCAACATTGATATCAATTTTAGCATCAAGTTTCAAATATGCTTTTTCAATTTTAGAGTTACCCATATCTATTAGAGTTTTTGCTCTTCGTATAGCAATAATTGACTCTTCAATTATAGAGAACATATTTTCAATATTTTCATCTTTTTTAATATCTTTTGGGAAGTTCATAATCATTAAAGAGTCACCATTTTCAAGTGTAGTTCCACTAAGTTTATGATATAAGTAGTCAGAAATAAATGGCATAAATGGACTAACTAACTTTAAAGTCTCTTTAAAAATAGCTCCAAGTTCAACTATACTTTCTTTACTAGCTTTAGAGTACTCAATTCCCCAATCACAAAACTCCATCCAAACAAATCTATATAAAGCGCTTGCTGCTTCATTGAATTTATAAGTTTCAAGTGAATTTCTTACCTCATCAACAGCATGACTAAGTCTGCTTTGCATATAAAGACCAAGAGGCGTTTTAATAGTTATATCTTTTAAATCAGGGAATGTATCAACATTTAAAGTTAAAAAGTTTGAAGCATTATAAAGTTTATTTGTAAAGTTTCTAAACTGTTCAAGATTATTTTCACCAAGTTTTATATCTCTTCCTTGAACTGCTAAATATGCAAGAGTAAATCTAATAATATCAGCACTATGTGTTTCAACCATATCAAGAGGGTCAATTACATTTCCTTTTGATTTTGACATCTTAGCACCATGTTCATCTCTTACAAGAGCATGCATATAAATATCTTTAAATGGAAGTTGACCCATAAAGTGTTCACCCATCATCATCATTCTAGCAACCCAGAAAAACATAATATCAAAGCCAGTAATTAATAGTGAGTTTGGATAAAAATCTTTTAAATCACTATCATTAAAAGTATCTTTCATTTGACCATTATTTCCCCAACCAAGTGGTGAAAATGCCCATAAAGCACTACTAAACCAAGTATCAAGAACATCTGGATCTTGATGAATATGATTTTTACCACATTTTGGACACGCCTTTGGCTCATCTTCTTTTGTAGCCCATTGATGATTGCAACTATCGCAATAGAATACTGGAATTCTATGTCCCCACCAAAGTTGCCTAGAAATACACCAAGGTCTTAACTCGTCCATCCAAGCTCTATATGAGTTTAGCCAATGAGAAGGATGAAACTTAGCTTCACCTTCATAAGTTTTTCTAATAGACTCAGCTGCAACCTCTTTTTTTACAAACCACTGTTTTGAAATATAGGGCTCAACGATATTTTTACATCTATAACAGTGCCCTACTTGGTGATTATGGTCTTCAATCTTTACAATAAAACCTTCATCTTGAAGTTTTTTAACAATTATTGGTCTAGCTTTTAGTCTTTCAACTCCTTTGAACTCTCCACACTCTTCGTTTAAAATACCTTTTTCATCAAAGCATTTTATAAAATCTAAATTGTGTCTAAGCCCTACTTCATAGTCATTTGTATCATGGGCTGGAGTTACTTTTACAACTCCTGTTCCAAACTCCATATCAACATGAGAATCAGCAATAATTTTTATTTTTCTATTAATTAGCGGTAAAAAAACTTCTTTTCCAATTATATTTTTGTATCTTTCATCATCTGGATGTACCATAACAGCACTATCTCCAAAATATGTCTCAGGTCTTGTTGTTGCAACTGTTACAAATCCGCAACCATCAACAAAATGGTAATTCATATGATAGAATTTACCATTTACCTCTTCATGCTCAACTTCAATATCACTTAAAGCACCATCGTGAGTACACCAATTTACCATATAGTTATTTTGAGAAATCATTCCCTCATCATAAAGTTTAACAAAAGCCTCTTTTACAGCCTCTTTTAAACCCTCATCCATAGTAAATCGCTCTCTTGACCAAGCTGGACTAACTCCTAGTTTTCTCATTTGGTGAACTATTGTTCCACCACTAAACTCTTTCCATTTCCAAACTCTTTGCAAAAAAGCTTCTCTTCCTAACTCTTCTTTTGTAGTCCCTTCTTTTAAAAGTTGTTTTTCAACTACATTTTGAGTTGCAATTCCAGCGTGGTCAGTTCCTGGTTGCCAAAGAGTTTTAAATCCATCCATTCTTTTGTATCTTGTAATTATATCTTGCAAAGTAAATGTAAGTGCATGACCAATATGTAAACTTCCTGTTACATTTGGAGGTGGCATCATAATTGCAAAATTTTTATTTGGCTCTTGAATTGATCTGTTTCCATCAATCTCAAAGTAACCTCTATCTTCCCAAATCTTATAAAAACTATCTTCTACCTTTGATGGCTCGTACTTTTCACTCATAAATAATCCTAATTGTGTTACTAAAATAGCTTAGATTTTACCTAAATTTCACTTAAGTCCCTGATAGTTTGCCATTTTAAAAAGTTTTTGATAGAATCAAATTCGATACAATTTTAAAACAAGGAGAGTTTATGTTTAAAATAATTTTAGGAAGTTTACTTGTAGCAACTTCCCTATTTAGCGCTGATTTACAAAGTTCTGGAGTTGAAGTAACTTTAGAAAATGGGAAAAAAGCAATTATAAAAAGAGAGGCAAAACCAAAAGAGTGTGAAAGTGTTGCATTTGACCCAAAAGATATTTTTGGTGGGAAACACGAAGCATCTTCAACTGTAGATGAAAATTGCAAAAGAAGTTTTGTTACATATTTTGGAAAAATTGCACCAATAAAAGCATCAGATAAAATAGAGACTTATGGGGAATTAGAAGTTTTAGAGTTTATAGAAAAATCAAAAACAGATAAAAATCTTCTTTTAATTGATAGTAGAACTGAAAATTGGTACAACCACGAAACTATTGCAACAGCGATAAATGTTCCATATGTTTATACAAAAAAATCTCAATATCCAGATGAGTTTGCTGAGGCTTTAGAAACTTTTGGAGTAGTTGAAAAAAATGGAAAATATGACTTTACAAATGCAAAAACTCTTTTGATGTTTTGTAATGCAATTTGGTGTGGACAATCTCCTGAAGCTATGAAAGAACTAATAGCTATTGGTTATCCTCAAGAAAAAATGAAATGGTATAGAGGTGGTATGCAATCTTGGTTAAGTGTTGGATTATCAACGATTAAACCATAAAAAATATTGTTTTCGAGGCAAAAGCCTTGAAAACTAAAATATTTATACTTTCCATTTTGGCTTAAATTCCTCTTTTTTATTTTCATCTATTTTTTGAACTACTATTTCTGGTTTTTTATCATTTTCTAATAAAATAGAAACATACTTATAAGACCAAATAATTAGTGCAACTATTAATAAAATAGCACTTAACTCTATAAAAAAGATATAGTTTAATCCAAAATTTACACAAATAGATGCAAATATTCTAACTATAGCTAAAATCTGAACACTTATAAATATAGAAAGTGCAAAAAGTTTTGTCTCTATTTTTCTTCCAGAGTGACCAAGCACTACTCTAGTACCAAACCCTATCAAAACAGTAACAAAATATCCAATAGCCAAAGTATGAATTACAACTTTTTCAAAGTAAAAATTTGGATAAATAAAAGAAAAAATACCTTCAATAATAGATATAAAAAATGCTACAACAATCCAATATAAACCAAGGTGTAAAATCCAAACTATTGGTGGTGTTCTAAATGTTGGCATTTTCCAACGAACTAACTCTTTTACGATAAATAAGAAGATAGGAACATCTGCAAAAAGATTTAGCTTTGGATTATCAAAAGATAGTAAAATCACTTTTAAAAGAAGTAGAAAAAATATAGTATCCAAAAGCTTTGGACTCTTATTTATAATATATGTAGGAACCATAACTCTTGTAAAAAAAGGAATCATTCTTTGAGAAATTACAAAAATAATCATAAATAAAAATAGATAAAATCCACTATTTATAGCAATTTTTGAAACCAAATAAGATAAATTAAAATCAAATTCTGAAACTATATATAAAAAATGAGAAACGATTCCTGTACTAAATGCCATTAAAACCCATTTTGTATCATTTTTATCTTTCATAATACTTTTTTTATGAATACTATAAAGAAGTCTAAAACTCAAAATTTGAGCAAAAAGCATTAGAAGTTGGAATAAAATTGTAATTTTAGAGTAAAAAATAAGCGAAAGAAAAATACCTAAACTAGATATAAAATATAGAAAAAATTGTCCCATATAATCTTTTGAAGCTATTTCACTTTGCATCAAAAATTTTGGAAAAACAACAAATAAAAATCCCAAAAAAAACTGAATAAATACTACAAAAATAAGAGCATATGCATGATATTTCAAAAGTGTTGTATCTAATTTTATACTATTTGAATAAGCAAAAGCAAATAGAGTTATAAAAAGTATAAAAAATATTATACCATTTGTAAAAAATGGTTGATGTGGTTGCGAAGCAAACTTTTTGTACCACGAAGTCATTAAAATCTCCTAATATAAATTAAGAGATTTTAACTATTTTTTTTATAAATCAGCTTGATTTTAAACAATAATTCAAAGTTTTCCTAGCTCTTTGCAAGCATTGCTATAGCCAAGGTTGCAAGATTTTTCAAAATACTCTTTTGCTTTTATTTTATTTATAGCCAAAAAATCACCTTCAAGATACATAACTCCAATGTTATAACAAGCTTTTTGATGATTCATTTCACAAGCTTTTGTATAAAAATCAACTGCTCTAAAATCATCTTTTTCTACTCCATTTCCATTTTTATACATAATTGCTAAATTAAAACAAGAAGAGCTTACGCCATTTTTACAAGTTTTTATATATAAATCAACAGCTTTAAAGTTATCTTTTTCTACACCTAAACCTTTTTCATACATATTTGCTAAATTGTAACAAGCATTTTGATGTCCTTGGTTACAAGCTTTTGAAAAATACTCTTCTGCTTTTGTATAGTTTTTGGCGATATGTTCACCTTTAAAATACATTAAACCTAAATTATAACATCCAGCAAATGCACCTTTTTCACATGAAACTTTAAATATATTTGCAGCTTCTAAAACATTTCCTTTTTCAAGCTCAATATAACCATCTTCTACTAATGAAGCATTTGAAAAAGAGTAACTTAACATTAATACAAAGATAGTTTTAATTATTTTTTTCATAGAGTAACCTTTTTTTAGTATTTAAAATATTACAATTTTTTGGTTAATAGTAAACAAAATATTATTTAAAGCAAGAAGAATCTTACTTTAAATTTTTTTATTTTTAGTGACAACTTCCACAACAAGAAGTAGAAGATGCTTCAGTTATTGCTGCTAAAACAGCATCATAATTTGGCTCTTGAGTTATTTCAGGAACAATCTGTTTATATGTAATTTTTCCAGATGGATTTACTATAAATACAGCTCGTGCCATCAAGCCAGCTAAGGGACCATTTGCTTGTAAAACACCATAAGATTTTGCAAATGCTTTTGCTCTAAAATCAGATGCAACTTTTAGGTTTTCAATCCCTTCTGTTGTACAAAATCTTTTCATAGCAAATGGTAAATCCATAGATACAATAACAACCTCTACGTGATCTAATTTTGAAGCTTCAATATTAAATCTTCTTGCTTCTGCAGCACAAACACCAGTATCAAGAGATGGAACTGCAATAATAACTTGAGCCATTCCACGTTGTCCACCTATTGTAATATCACTTAAATCTGCTCCAACACCAGTTACAACAGGAGCTATATCTCCAACATTTAACTCTGTTCCGCTTAAATTTACTTCTAATTCACTTTTAAATTTTACTGTTGCCATTTTATTTCCTTTTTATATAAATTTCAATCAATTAAAAAATCTTATTTAAGATATTTAACTGAAATTATATTCAATTAGGATAAGATTTGTCTTAATTTAAATCAAACAAATTCTATCATCTTCCAAGTTTATTTTTTTCTCATCAATTAGCTTTGTCAAAGTCGCTTTAAAAGCTTTTTTACTCATAGCAAATAGATTCTTTATATCTTCAGCATCACTTTTATATGTGAAATTCAAAACTCCACCATTTGCTTTTAAAATCTCTAAAACTTTATTAGAATCTACTTTCTCACCTATTTTTTGTAATGAAATATCTAGCTTTTTATCTTCTCTTAGATTTTTTATATAGGCTCTTTTTTTATCCCCTATTTTTAAATTTTCAAAAATTTCAGAATGGAAAATCATACCTTCAAAAAGATTATTTACTATTACTTTAAATCCTAGTGGCGTTTTTGAATATAAAATAATCTCTACTTCATCACCTTGTTTTAGATTTTTTGGCTCTTCTTCTAGTATATATTTTTCACTTGCTATTAATCTACTTGTTCTTTCATCAAATTGCATTTGTAAAACTTTATATGAACCAATATTGTAAGTTCCTTTTTGTCTATTTTTAGGAACTAATAAATCTTTTGGTAAACCAATATCTACAAAATAACCAAATTTTGCACTATCAACAATCTTTAAATTTGCAAATTCATTTAAGTACAAATATGGTTTTAAAGTTGTTGCTACAAGTCTATCTTCACTATCTGTGTAAATAAAAACATCTAGTAAACTATCTACTGTCATATCTTTTTTTACATAAGCATTTGGTAATAAAACTTCTGTTTCATCTCCACTAATCAGATAAATTCCAGGTTCACTAACTCTATTTACTTTTAAAGTATTTACAACACCTTGTTTTATTTTTTCATCTATTTTTTTCATTGGTTTTTCCGTTCTTTCTTTTTTATTTTTTATATTTTATTAGCTTTACAACTCCTAAAGCAACAACTGCGACCATTATTATACTTGCCCCTGAACTTATATCATAAAGATATGAAACTACAAGACCAGATATTGTAAACATTGTAGCTAAAATTGAGCTAATAATCATCATTGAAGATAATTTTGTAGCAAAAGTTTCAGCTAAATATGTTGGAATTGTAAGAAGTGCAATTACCAAAATAAGTCCTACAGCTTTTATAGCAGCAACTACACATAAAGCAGATAATATAAGAATTAGTGTATAAAAGAATTTTACATTTATACCTCGTAAACTTGCAAATTCACTATCATAAGATACAGATAAAATCTCTTTATAAAAATATACAACAATTGCAATAATAAAAATATCTAAAAGCGTCATATAAATAATATCTTCGCTTGAAACAGCAATGATACTTCCAAATAAATAACTCATTAAATCTACATTGTATCCTGGAGTTAAATCTACAAATATAATTCCAATTGCCATACCACTTGCCCACATCATACCTATTATTGCATCTATTCGGCTTCTATTTTTCAAAGTAATAATAGCGATTAAAATTGCAGTTAGAACTGCAAAAATAGTTGCTCCAAATAAAACTGGGATTCCTAAAAATATCGCTATTCCTATTCCTCCATAAGCACTATGAGCTATTCCACCTGTAAGAAAAGTAATCTTATTTACCACAACCAAAGTTCCAATTATTCCAGCTGCTATTGAGATTAAAACTCCAGCTATCAAAGCATTTTGAATAAAATCATATTGTAAAATTTCAAACATTATATTTTTACCTTTTTAATGTACATGGTTACAACAAATTTGTGTTTTACCTAAAGCTGATAAAAGTTCAACCTCACACAAATGATCATCAGCTAAAGTAACATTTTTTTGAACCTCAGCAAGACTGTGATAAACCAAACCTCTATTAATATGAGCTACATTTTTTGCATAATTTAAAAGAATTGATAAATCATGACTTACAACAACAATACAAATAGTTTTATTTAACTCTCTTAAAAGTTCATAAATCTCTTGCTGCCCTTTTACATCAATACTTGCCGTTGGTTCATCCAAAAGCATAATTTTTGGATTTGAGCAAAGTGCCCTTGCAATGAAGACTCTTTGTCGCTGACCACCACTTAAATCACCTATTTTTTTATTTGCAAAATCTTTCATCCCAACTTGATTTAAAGACTCCAATGCACAAGAAATTTCATCTTTTGAATAACCAAATAATCTTTTTTTAGAACTTATATGACCCATTAAAACTACTTCCAAAGAAGTAATTGGAAAATCAATATTTAAATTTGTATTTTGTGGGACATAACCAACTTGACTATTTTTTATATTTTTTATTAATTTTCCACTTTGAAGAGGAAGTAACTCTAATATAAGTTTAAAAAGTGTAGATTTTCCACCACCATTTGGTCCAATAATAGCTAAAAAATCATCACTTTTAATTTCAAGATTTATGTTATCTAAAGCTTTTGTATTAGAATACGAGTAAGATAAGTTCTCTATTTGTATTAAATTCATATTAACCTTTATTTGCAACTTGGTTGCAATATTACCTAAATATGAATTAATATCTATTTATACATAAATTTTAATACTTAAAAATAGTAGCTCTTTATTTAGAATTAAAAGATAAAGTTATTGTCGTTTCTTTATTCTCTTCACTTTTTATAGTTATTTCTCCTTTGTGAATATCTACTATTTTCTTTAAAATTGACATACCAAGTCCAGTTCCTCCAGAGTTTTTATTTCTACTTTTATCTGTTCTATAAAATTTATCAAATATTTTTTCTTGTTCATTTAATGGAATTCCTATTCCAAAATCTTTAATTGAAACATTTAATAAATTATCTTTTTTAAATATTTTCACTATCACTTTTGAATTTTCAAAACTAAATTGAATAGCATTTTTCAAAACATTTTTTATTGCAATTTTTAATAAATTTGGAAAACCAAAAAACTCTAAATTATCTTGAACTTCAAAAACTATCTGAACTTTATGAAGTTTTGCAAAATTTTTTAGTTCATTTATTGATTCATCTACAATTTCATCTAAATAAAAAAACTCTTTTTTATCTGTAATAATCTCATTTTCATTTTTAGCTAAAAACAACAGATCATTTATTGTCTGCTCTATTCCTGAAAGTTCGCACAAAGATCTATTTATAGTATCTTTATATTCATCTATATTTCTATCTTTTCTTAATGAAATTTCTAATTCGCCTTTTATTATAGTAAGTGGAGTTTTTAATTCATGAGAAGCATCTGAACTAAACTGAGAAATTTTTTCAAATGAGTTTTCAAGTCTACTTAAAAGATTGTTTATTTCATTTACTAATTCAGAAATTTCATCTTTAGTATCACTTATTTTTAATCTTGATGATAAATCATTTGCATTTATCTGTTTTAACTCTTCTAAAATATTTTGAAAAGGAAAAAATGATTTATAAATTATAAAATTTCCACCAATAACTGCAAAAACTAAGATTATTGGAAGAATAAAATACAATATATAAAGGAGATTTTCTAGAGTTGTTGTTATAACATCTTTTGTTGTAATAGCTTCTATAATTACAGTTTGTTCTCCATGAAAATTAATCTTTATTCTACTAATAAAATAGTTATTTTGTTCTTCAAAATTTATAGTATTTAGTTTTAAATTAGATAAATATTTTTCATTTTTTATAATATCTTTTGGAAAATTATCTGTTTGAATTATTTTTTCAAAGTTTTTATCATTTAAAATTCTAATAAAAAGTGGCTCATATTTATACTCTTTTTCTTCATCTAAAAGAGTTTCTGTAATTTTATCTTTTTCTTGTAAATCATCCGTAATATCAAGGATTATAACTTTTAGAGTTGCTTCAAGTTTATCTATAGTTGAAATTTCTACAGCTTTATACAAAGAGAATGAAAAAATTACCAAAACAATAATTTGTATGAAAAAATGATAGACTAAAAGCCTTTTTTTTATTGATAAATTAATCTTCACTAATTTTAAATCCTATTCCTCTTATGGTTTTAATAAGTTTCTTTTCGAAATCTTTATCTATTTTATTTCTTAATCTATAAATATATACATTTACGATATTACTTATATTTGAATCTTCAAAAGATGATAAAGCCTCATTTATTGTTGTTTCACTTAAAACTCTATTTTTATTTTTAATTAAATATTCTAAAAGTGAAAACTCTTTTGCAGTTAGAGTTATATTTTTATTAGCTCTAACTGCTGTTTTGTTTAATAAATCAACTTCTAAATCTGCTATTGAAAGTTTTGTTGATGAAGAGTTTATAGTTCTTAGTTGAACTCTAATTCTTGCTAATAATTCAGCAAAAGAAAAAGGTTTCGCTAAATAATCATTTGCTCCAATATCCAAACCTTTTACTTTATCTTCAATTGAATCTTTTGCTGTTAACATAATAATTGGTGTTTGAATATTTGAACCTCTTAAGCTTTTACAAACTTCTATTCCATCTTTAATTGGAATCATTATATCAAGTAAGATTAGGTCATATTCATTTACACTAGCAAGATAAAGACCTTCATCTCCATTTGTAGCAAAATCAACTACATAACACTCTTCTTCTAAACCTTTTTTCAAAAAGTTTATTATTTTTAAGTCATCTTCTATTATTAATATCTTCATAAAGCTATTCTACTGTTTTTGAAATTAATTTCAATATAGTTATCTCTGCATTTGCTTTATATCTAAAATTTATACCCCAAGTTCCAACTCCTTTGTTTACATAAATAGCTGTATTTTTTCTGTAAAAAAGTCCAGCTAAAAAGGGTTGAACAAGCTTTACAAAATAGTGAAATGGATAAATTTGCCCACCGTGAGTGTGTCCACATAGAAAAAGAGAGGCATTTGATTTTGTAGCAATTTTATAATCTTTTGGTTGATGAGAAATAAAAATAGAAGGCGATTGTTTTAAATAATCTTTTATTTTTTCATCTTCTCTTTTGATTTTAAAAAATTTTGAAAATCTATCTGGAAGTCCAGAAATATAAATATTCTCATTTTTATGATTAATCATAAATGTTTTATTATCCATAAAAATAAAATTTTGTAACTCTTTTTTTAAATCTTCTAATCCATAAAATAGGTCATGATTTCCACTTATGTAAAAAACTCTATTTTTTAACTTATTTAAAACACAAAGTTGTTCTTTTATAAATTTTACTTTTGTATCTATTATGTCCCCAGTTATTACACAAAAATCAAAATCTAAAGTGTTGCAAAATTCTACTAAGTTAATAATTTTTTCATTTGAAGTTTTTTTATTTATGTGTAAATCACTTAAATGAAGAATTCTCAAATCATTTAATTTTTTATTTTCAACATTTATTTCTATAGTTTGAAAAATATTTTCTAAATTCATTTTAATAAATTACTTAGTTCATTTGCAGAAGATATAAATTTTATATCTTTTACTACTCCATTTTCAAAAGAATAAGTAGTTATTTTATCGTTTTGTTTTGCAAATCTTGTATTACTTTCATCATAAATTAATAAAATACTATATTTATAATCTCTTAATTTAGGAATTATAAACATTTTTGTAATAATTGTTGGAGTTGATGAGAGATTATTTATAAAAATTGCGTGATGCTCTTTTAAAAATAGTGAGCTCTTCGATGATAAAAAATCATTTACCATCATAAGAGTCTCTTTTTGGAAAGTTACAATTATAGTTTCAATATCACTAGTAATAGTATGGATTTCATCAAATTGATCTACAAGTGAAAAATTATTTACTTTAGCACCAAGTTTTAAATTCCCCGCAAACATAAAGTTTGTAATAATTACCAATAATAGAACTTTTTTTATCATTTCTTATCTTTTCAAATAAATTTTGTAAGTAATATCTATTTGATTTCTAACTTTAAAAAATAGCATTGAAGGTGGTTCTAAATTAAAATCTGTTAGATTAAAAGAAAATTTTCCATTAAGTAAGATATTACTCTTCTCTTCACTTATATCACTTTTAACAATAATATCTTTAGAAATACCATTTAATGTTAAAACACCACTTATGTCATAGTTAATTTCATTTTTTATGATATTTTTTATATCAAAAGATATTGTTTCAAATTTATCAACTCTTAAAAGTTTATACATATTCTCATCTCTATCTTTTTTATCACTAATAAGAGTAATTGTTTTAAAATAAATATTACCTCTTATTGATTCTAAACTATTTTCAATAGTTAGCTCACCTTTTATATCCCTTGTTATTGGAGTAATTTGACTATCTCCAAAAACTTCAGTTTGAGCCATAATAGCACTATTTGATACTGATAAATTACTTGCATATAAACTAAGACCTAAAGCCAAAGTAAAAAATAATTTTTTAAACATATTTAATCTCCTTATTATTTAGTGGATATTCTTTGCTAAGTACTTTAAATATTGCTAATAAAATTACAATTGGAACAATAAATATCATATTTGTTAACGCTACAAAAAGTCCAGAACCAGAAGCCATCCATCCAATTAATATCATAAAAAATGAGATAGTTCTAAAATCTTTATTTCTAATTGATTGAAGAATAACAACATTGTAATAAGATATTACAAATGGATAAATCATTGATAATATAAACCCCTCTCTTAAAAAATATAAAAGATATGAAAGAGCAAAAAGTATCAATATAAACAACTCATTTTGATTTTTCTCAATTTTAAAGTATAAAGCACAAACTAAACCAATAATATGAAATAAAGCTATTTCAAAAGTAAAACCACCTCTCCAAATAGAAACAGCTAAATCTCTTGAAAGAGATTCAAATAAAGAAGAATCTAAAAATACCCATAAAACCATTATGATTAAAGAGTGATTTACTTTATTTAAACTTTGTTCTTCTTTATTTTTAGGTAAAAATAAAGAACAAAATAAAGTAATAGTTGTAAGTACAACAGCAATAATTTCTCTTTGAGATACTTCATAATTAAATAAAATAGTTCCTGTAACATAAGATAAACTTAAAGCAAAACCAAGTTCTATAAGTGAAGTTTTTTTAATTTCATTTATTACCATGGGAGCGATACTACCAACTATAAAACCTAAAAAGAAAAGTGTTAAAAAATTATAATTTGGATATAAAAAACTTACAATTAATTGAGCTATTAAAAATAGTGTTATTTTATTATCTAATTTTATATATGAAATTAATAAAGAACCAATAACTCCTCCAATAGGAAGTGGTGCAATTAAAAATAAATCTGATGAAAAATATTCAACAATTCCTGTTTGTGCTATAAGTAGATAATAGCACAACTCGCTAGCTATAAAAAAGATTAATATTAATCTTTGCATAAATACTCCTTTGATTGAAAAAAGATTAAGTAAACGAAAATAAATGTTAGGTCAAAAAGTGAAATTAAAAGAGCTTCAATTCCAAGTTTTCCTGAAGCATACAAAGCAAAAAACATAGAACTAACAAATATTCTAATAACTAAACTAATTTTTGTTAGAATAGTTTCATAAGCTTCGTATTTTAAAGCAAAGTAGTGAATAACTCCCGTCATACTTACAAAAGTAAAAACAACATATTCATAAATTCCACTAAAACTAAATCCTAAAATTGGATATAAAAAGCTAGCAAGTAGTATTAAAAAAACTCCACCTAATCCATCACTTAAAACACCCATTAAATTATAAAAACTTAAGTTTGAATAAGATGTTTTTAATTTGATAAAAGCAAATATAAATCCAAAAGCAACAAGACCAAATATTGTTCTAAATATCCATAAATTATAAGTAGATATTGAAATAAATCCAGCTTGTGAAAAACCTGAAATACTAAGAGAAAAAAATATTCCTAAAATTCCAACTAAATATATATTTAGATATTTTGCTACGTGAAGCTCCTTTATATGATTTATAAACATAGCTATAACCATAAAAAACACTCCAATTCCCATTGCAACATGTGCATGTGCTACTATTAAATCATTTCTATGAAATAACCATCTAATTTCAGGAATAAATAAAATATTTCCTTCAATATCAACAAATAAGAAAGCTAATATTGAAATTAGAAGAGCTTTTTTAGCAGGAGCTAAAATATTGCTATCTTTATACCATCTGTATAAAAGTGGAATATATAAAAGAGTTAAATATTGAGCAAACAACTCTTGATTGTATGTTAAAGGTTCAAAAAATATTCTATACAATACTGTTCCAAGATAAAAGAGTGTTGGAATAATCCATAAAATATTCCATCTAGCTTTAAATTCTGTAATATTTAAAAGTTTTATGATTAAATAGTAAATAGGAATTAAAGCCAAACTCATTCCTAAAGTGTTATCTCCATGAGGACCACTTACTGTACTTTCAACTTGACCAATAGTTGGATTCATTAAAATCAAAAGGGCAATAGGAGCAATAACTACTATTTTCAAACATACTTTTATCCACAAAGGAATAACTTTATAAAGTTTTATAAATTTATATAAAGCTAGAATATAAAATAATCCTGCAAATGCTAGTAAAAAATTTAATTCATATGCAAAATCATAAAATGCTAAACCTCTATTTTTTCCTAAAAGTAGTGAAAATATCATAAAAATTAGAAATATATACCAAATTTGAGTGTAAATATTTAGATATTTTAATCCTTCTTTACAGATACCAACCTCTTTATTAATAAGTAAAAAAGGTAAATATGAAAGCATTAAAGGAACAAATCCATAAAGCATCAAACTAATATGTACAGCTCTTAAATTTGCAGGATTTAATGTTTGTGAATCAATAATAAATCCTATTAAATTTAATGAATATCCAATTCCAAAAAATAGTCCAATTGCAAAAAACACAATAGATATTTTAAAATTCTTGTTTATAAAATTCTCAAAATTAATTGATTTTTCCATCTTTTACCTCATAAATTTTATTTGCAATTTGTGCTAAATTTTTATCGTGAGTTGCTACTATTACAGTAACTTTCTCTTGACTTAATTTTTTAAATATTTCAAAAACATTTAAAGAGTTTTTTGAATCTAAGTTTCCAGTTGGTTCATCGGCAATAATTACTTTTGGTTTATTTATTAAAGCCCTAGCAATTGCAACTCTTTGTCTTTGTCCTCCTGAAATTTCATTTGGATATTTATTTGCTAAATTATCTATTCCTAAAATTTTTAGTAAGTTATAAATTTCATCAGTAGTTGATTTTTCATTTGCTAGTTTTATATTTTCTATAACTGTTAAATAGTTTATTAAATAGTGAAATTGAAAGATAAAACCAATATTTATTCTTCTAAAATCATCAATATCTTTAATATGTTTATAATTTAAATCTTCAAAAAATAGTTCACCTTTCGTTGGTTTTAATAGAGTTGAGATTATTGATAAAAGAGTAGATTTTCCACTTCCACTTTCCCCAACTAAACATATAAAATCACCTTTATTTATCTCTAAATTTATATTTTCCAAAGCTTTGTCATTATTATAATAATGACTTAAGTTTTTAATTTTTATCATATTTTATTTCCTTGGATTAAAAGAACTGGATCTGTTTTTGCTGCATTTAGTGCAGGTATTATTGAACCAATAATTACCATTAAAATAGATGTTATAAAAACATAAATAGTTAAATCAAAACTAATTTCACCATTTACATACCCTTGTAAAGTTTTTACATTTTTTATAAAAAATAGAACAATATTTGAAAAAATAAATGCACAAATAAAACTAAATAATCCAATAAAAAAGCTTTCAATTATTATTGAATAAACAATTTTATAAGTTTTTATACCTAAAGCTCTTTTAATTCCAAATTCACTTTTTCTTTGATTTACAGTTATACTCATAAGGCTTACAATTCCAAGTAATCCAAGAAAAAAAGCTATAAATGAAATAACATTTGATGATGTTTTTATTATTTTAAATTGATTATAATTATCCACAAAATTTTGTGTAGATTTAACATCAATCTCTTTTGATAAAGTTTTTATCTCTTTTATAATCTCTTCAATATCTGAATTCAAAGCTGCATTTACTAAAATAATTGAAGCAGATTTATTGAAAATCTCTCCAGCATCTACTATATTTAAAACTATTCCACCATTTTCAAATCCTATTTCACTTTTAAAAACACCAGAAATTTTAAAAGTTTTATTTCCAATTTGAACTTCTTTTTTATTTTCAAGTTGCTTAAAAATTGATTCACCAACAATAGCCTGATTATCAAAAGGATAGTTTCCTATTTCTAATTGATAATTTTTAAATCTATTTTGACTTGCTCCATAAATAGCTACAATAGGAAGTTTCTCAACAGGACTTGCACCAACTATAATTGCCCCAGCTTCTTTTACATTTTTTAAAGATTCTATTTCTTTAATCAAATTTATATCAACATTTGAAAAAAATGTATCAGAAATTTTAGCTTGAGTAACTATTATATCTCCATCACTTTTTAACATTGAAGAGTACATAGAGATAACACCATTTGAAATAGAACTAATTAAAAATATTGAAACAATAGAAAATATAAGACTTATTATGATTAAAAATGTTTTTAATTTATTTGCAATCAGTGCTTTATAAGCATGTAATATCAAAGACTCTCCTTTTAATTTTGGCAAGTTTAATCTTTGAATATGAATTTTTAATGAATTAAATATGAATATTTATTCATAAAAGAAAGATGGTTTAAAAAAATTATTAATAATGATATATTAAATGTAAACAGAGATTAAGAAGAGCCATAATAAGGCTCTTCATAAGTTATAGAAAGAGTACAGAATTTTAATTGTCAGATTTAGAGTTTTTAGTTTTCTTTGAATCTTTTATGTCATCACTCTTTGATTTTTCATCTTTTTTAGATGAAATAGGCTTTTCTTTTATATCCTTTTTTACATTGTCTATAATAGTATCGCCAAACCCTTTTATGTTTTTTAAGTCCTCAGCAGAGTTTATAGTGTTTGTTTTTCTATACTCAATAATAGCATCAGCTTTTTTATCTCCTACTCCCTTAATTTGCATTAACTCACTTTTTGAAGCAGTTTGAAGATCTATAGCCCCTAAAAATAAAGCAGTAAAAATAGCTAAAATAGCAACAAATTTTTTCATGTTCCCTCCTTGAAATTGTAGTGTAAAAAATTATATCATAAAAAAAACAAAAATATATATTAAATTATCTGTTAAAAAAAAGGAAGGGTGTATAAAAGATTTATTTGTATTGGAATAAAAAAGCAATAAAAAAGCTTACCTTGACCTACTTAAATAGAGTAAGACAAGATAAGCTCTTGGTGGGTTGGGTGTTTAAAAAACTCAATGAGCTGGCAGCGACCTACGTTTCCACAAGGGGACCCTGCAGTATTATCGGCGATGAAGTGCTTGACTACCAGGTTCGGAATGGGGCTGGGTATTTCCACTTCTCTTTGACCACCAGCAAATTTGAGTGATAAAAGCTTGTAATAAACTCTTAACACTCAAATTGTGATTTGAGAAATTTAATGCTAAAGTCTTTATAGCTAAAAAAGCTAATTTCATATTTGTATAACTATATATAATCAACACAAATTAAACATAAGTAAATATGCTTAATAAGATAGTAAACCAAAGAAAATTGTTAAAAATAAGCCAAACGTTCTATTAGTACTGGTCAGCTAAAGGGCTTACACCCATTACACACCCAGCCTATCAACCAGCTAGTCTTGCTGGGAACTTCAGGGAAAGTTCATCTTAGAGTTGGCTTCGAGCTTAGATGCTTTCAGCTCTTATCACATCCCAACGTGGCTACCCAACGATGCTCTTGGCAGAACAATTGGTACACCAGTGGTTGGTTCATCCCGGTCCTCTCGTACTAGGGACAAATCTCTTCAACTTTCCTACGCCCACGGAAGATAGGGACCGAACTGTCTCACGACGTTCTGAACCCAGCTCGCGTACCGCTTTAAATGGCGAACAGCCATACCCTTGGGACCGACTACAGCCCCAGGATGCGATGAGCCGACATCGAGGTGCCAAACCTCCCCGTCGATGTGAGCTCTTGGGGGAGATCAGCCTGTTATCCCCGGCGTACCTTTTATCCTTTGAGCGATGGCCCTTCCACGCAGAACCACCGGATCACTATGACCGACTTTCGTCTCTGTTCGACTTGTAGGTCTCACAGTCAAGCTAGTTTATGCCATTATACTCAACAAGCGATTTCCAACCGCTTTGAACTAACCTTTGTAAGCCTCCGTTACTATTTAGGAGGCGACCGCCCCAGTCAAACTACCCACCAGACATTGTCCTGAATGAGGATAACTCATCGCAGTTAGTAACTCAAATATTCAAGGGTGGTATCTCAAGGATGGCTCCGACTCTACTTGCGTCTAGTCATCATAGCCTCCCACCTATCCTGCACATGAATATCCAAGCTACAGTGTCAAGCTGTAGTAAAGGTGCACGGGGTCTTTCCGTCTTTCCGCGGGTAGGAGGAATTTTCACCTCCACTACAATTTCACTGGATCCCTCTTTGAGACAGCTCCCATCTCGTTACGCCATTCATGCAGGTCAGTATTTAACTGACAAGGAATTTCGCTACCTTAGGACCGTTATAGTTACGGCCGCCGTTTACTCGGGCTTCAATCAAATGCTTCGCTTGCGCTGACATCATCAGTTAACCTTCGAGCACCGGGCAGGCGTCACACCTTATACATCCACTTACGTGTTAGCAAAGTGCTGTGTTTTTGGTAAACAGTCGGGAGGGACTCTTTGTTGCAACCTCTCTAGCTTTTTGGAGCAAGTCCATATACCAAAGTAGGCACACCTTATACCGAAGATACGGTGCTATTTTGCAGAGTTCCTTAAAGAGGGTTCTTCCACGCGCCTTAGAATACTCATCCCACCCACCTGTGTCGGTTTACGGTACGGGCAACATATAATAAACTTAGTGGCTTTTCTTGGCACGACAGTATCATCGATTCTCCATCTCCTCCGAAGAGTGTCAAGAGCCTGTAAGATCTCGGTCTAACGTTAAGCGGATTTGCCTACTTAACAACCTACGTCCTTCGACCCACTATTCCATCAGTGAGCTCGATTAACTCTATGCGTCCCCACATCGCGCTTATATGTTGGTATTGGAATATTAACCAATTTGCCATCGTCTACACTTTTCAGTCTCGACTTAGGACCCGACTAACCCTACGATGACGAGCATCGCGTAGGAAACCTTGGGTTTTCGGCGTTAAGGATTCTCACCTTAATTATCGCTACTCATGCCTGCATGCTCACTTCTATCCGCTCCAGCACTCCTTACCGGTATACCTTCAACGCTGAATAGAACGCTCTCCTACCACTCGAATAAATTCGAATCTAAAGCTTCGGTGTACATCTTAGCCCCGTTATATTTTCCGCGCAGAATCACTAGACCAGTGAGCTGTTACGCTTTCTTTAAAGGATGGCTGCTTCTAAGCCAACCTCCTGGTTGTCACAGTAACTCCACATCGTTTTCCACTTAGATGTAACTTAGGGACCTTAGCTGTTAGTCTGGGTTGTTCCCCTCTCGACGACGGATTTTATCACCCACCGCCTGACTCCTGTGATTCCACATATAGTATTCATAGTTTGATAGGGTTTGGTACCGCGGTAAGCAGCCCTAGCCCATTCAGTGCTTTACCCCTATATGCTACAACACAAGGCTATACCTAAATATATTTCGGAGAGAACCAGCTATCACGAAGTTTGATTGGCCTTTCACCCCTATCCACAAGTCATCCCGAGACTTTTCAACGTCAATGGGTTCGGTCCTCCACTGGCTCTTACACCAGCTTCAACCTGCTCATGGATAGATCACTTCGTTTCGGGTCTGCAGCATCTGACTATGTCGCCCTATTAAGACTCGCTTTCGCTACGGCTTCGCACTTGGCTTAACCTTGCCAGACACCACAACTCGCAGGCTCATTATGCAAAAGGCAGTCCATCACCCTGATAAATCATAGGGCTCTGAATGATTGTAAGCTAATGGTTTCAGGTTCTATTTCACTCTGCTCGCTGCAGTACTTTTCACCTTTCCCTCACGGTACTTGTTCACTATCGATCTGTAAGTAGTATTTAGGATTGGAGGGTGGTCCCCCCCAGCTTCAGTCAAAATATCACGTGTTCCGACCTACTCAGGATACTATTAGTATTATTGAGAATTTTAATTACAGGAGTATCACCTTCTATGCTCTAGTTTTCCAACTAATTCATCTATTCTCTTTAATTACACATTATAGTCCTACAACCCCCAATGCAAGCATTGGGTTTGTCCTAATCCCAGTTCGCTCGCCGCTACTATGGGAATCTCATTTGATTTCTCTTCCTCTGGCTACTGAGATGTTTCACTTCACCAGGTTCGCTCCCCGTAGGGTAACATAGTTCTCACTATGCTGGGTTGCCCCATTCGGAAATCCTCGGATCAAAGCTCTTTGGCAACTCCCCGAGGCTTATCGCAGCCTAATACGTCCTTCATCGCCTCTTACAGTCAAGGCATCCACCATTAGCCCTTAATAGCTTATTATTAAATCTAAATAAATTTAGATCTACTTTTTTTGCCTAGAGTAATTAATTAAAATTACTCTAAATTTGATAATATTCTTTGGCTACTATCTTATTAAACATATAGTTTAACAATATAGTTGTGTTATCTATAGTTTTTAATATCTCTATTAAATTTTAGATATGAAATTTTTTATTTAAAATTAAATATTTCTATTTAACTTTACGAAAAAATTTTAAAGACTTTAACATTATATTTTTAAATATCATACTACTTTAAATAACTAAAGTTATTCAACGTAACGTTTCTGATTAAAACCAGATATAAACTCTTATTTATTTAAAAGCTTATATCTAATCTCTTATTCTTTATATACATATGGTGGAGAATAGCGGGATCGAACCGCTGACCTCCTGCGTGCAAAGCAGGCGCTCTCCCAGCTGAGCTAATTCCCCATAATGGTGGGCCTATCAGGACTTGAACCTGAGACCTCACGATTATCAGTCGAGCGCTCTAGCCAGCTGAGCTATAGGCCCATATTTACCTATAAATTATCTGTTGTTCTTCCAAATAATCTTTACAAACTAAATATATGTTGTTAAAAGTAGTTTTTTTCTTTTTTATTTATATTAAGAAACAAATCTTAATACTTTTTCTTTGAAAGGAGGTGATCCAACCGCAGGTTCTCCTACGGTTACCTTGTTACGACTTCACCCCAGTCGCCAAATCCACTGTGGAAGGTAGCTATTTTAGCATCCCCGCTTCGAATGAGTTCGACTCCCATGGTGTGACGGGCGGTGAGTACAAGACCCGGGAACGTATTCACCGTAGCATAGCTGATCTACGATTACTAGCGATTCCAACTTCATGTAGTCGAGTTGCAGACTACAATCCGAACTGGGAGATATTTTATAAGATTTGCTCCACGTCACCGTATTGCGGCTCTTTGTATATCCCATTGTAGCACGTGTGTAGCCCTGGACGTAAGGGCCATGATGACTTGACGTCGTCCTCACCTTCCTCCTACTTGCGTAGGCAGTCTGTTTAGAGTTCTCAGCCGAACTGTTAGCAACTAAACACGAGGGTTGCGCTCGTTGCGGGACTTAACCCAACATCTCACGACACGAGCTGACGACAGCCGTGCAGCACCTGTATATAAGTTTCTGCAAGCAGACACCAATCTATCTCTAGAAAGTTCTTACTATGTCAAGTCCAGGTAAGGTTCTTCGTGTATCGTCGAATTAAACCACATGCTCCACCGCTTGTGCGGGTCCCCGTCTATTCCTTTGAGTTTTAATCTTGCGACCGTACTCCCCAGGCGGTACACTTAATGTGTTAACTGCATTACTGCAAGATCAAGTCTCACAACAACTAGTGTACATCGTTTAGGGCGTGGACTACCAGGGTATCTAATCCTGTTTGCTCCCCACGCTTTCGCATCTCAGCGTCAATAATGTTCCAGTAGATCGCCTTCGCAATCGGTATTCCTTCTGATCTCTACGGATTTTACCCCTACACCAGAAATTCCATCTACCTCTCCCACATTCTAGATTAACAGTTTTCAAAGCAGTTCTATAGTTAAGCTATAGGATTTCACTTCAAACTTATCAATCCGCCTACATGCTCTTTACGCCCAGTGATTCCGAGTAACGCTTGCACCCCCCGTATTACCGCGGCTGCTGGCACGGAGTTAGCCGGTGCTTATTCATATAATACCGTCATTATCTTCTCATATAAAAGGAGTTTACGCACCGAAATGTGTCATCCTCCACGCGGCGTTGCTGCATCAGACTTTCGTCCATTGTGCAATATTCCCCACTGCTGCCTCCCGTAGGAGTCTGGACCGTGTCTCAGTTCCAGTGTGACTGATCATCCTCTCAAACCAGTTATGTGTCATTGTCTTGGTAGGCCATTACCCCACCAACTAACTGATACAATACAGGCTAATCTCTTACCAATAAATCTTTCCCTTATTAACTTAAGTTAACAAGGAGTATAAGGTATTAGCAATCGTTTCCAATTGTTATCCCTTAGTAAGAGGCATATTACCTATACATTACTCACCCGTGCGCCACTTAGCTGACAATTATAGCAAGCTATAATCCGTTCTCGTTCGACTTGCATGTGTTAAGCACGCCGCCAGCGTTCACTCTGAGCCAGGATCAAACTCTCCATAAATTTTTGATTAAATCTTACTCTAATCTTTATGTAGTGTTGAAACTGACATTTTTGTTTTTAATTACTTAATTACAAAATTATCACTCAAATTTATAGACAAGTAATAAATATTTTACTATTTATATCTTGTTTCATTTTTTTTACTTTTAACAATCATTATATTTAGTTTACAAAGATTACTTCTTAAACTTCATATCTATTTTAAAGAACTCTAATTTTAATAAAATTATAAAATGGCTCCGGCACCTGGGATCGAACCAGGGACCAAATGATTAACAGTCATCTACTCTACCGCTGAGCTATGCCGGAAATTAAAAATCATTAAAAAGAAAAAATGGCTCCGGCACCTGGGATCGAACCAGGGACCAAATGATTAACAGTCATCTACTCTACCGCTGAGCTATGCCGGAATCTTTCTTTATCGTTAATGGGGTGGAATTATAGTAAAAATAAAATTTATTGTCAAGAGTATTTGTAATAAATTTAGAATTTTATAAAATTTATTACAAATAAGATTAAAAGTAGCAACAACTACTACTTTTTACTCACCTTTTGACACTCTTTTACGAAATGAATTGCATTTTCAACTGGAACATCAGGTAAAATACCATGTCCTAAATTAAATATATGTCCTTCTCCACACATTACATTCTGAATCGCTTCAACACATTTTGTTGTCTCTTCTTTTGAATATAATCTACATGGCTCCATATTGCCTTGAAGCACATATTTGCTTCCAAGTTTCTCTTTTGCTAGTGCCATTGGTGTTCCCCAATCTACTCCAAATACATCAAAGTTACCATAAACTAGCCCTCTTTCAATAAAAGAAGCAACTCCTTTTGGAAACATAATAACTGGGATATGAGGATATTTATCTTTTATATATTCAGCTATTTCAACCATATATTTCCAAGAAAACTCATCATAACGACCTGGCTCTATAGCAGATGCCCAAGAATCAAATATTTGAACAACATCAGCACCAGCTTGGATTTGTTTTTCTAAATAAAATTTAATAACATCTGTTACTTTTCTTAAAATTTTATGTAAAAATTCTGGATTAGAATACATTATTTTTTTACAAAGATTATATGTTTTTGTTCCTTGACCTTCAATCATATAAGTTGCTAATGTCCAAGGTGCTCCTGTAAATCCTATTAAAGCTTTATCTTGTGGCAATTGTTCTTTTAAAAGTTTTATAGTTTCATAAACATAAGTTAATTTATTAGCAGCTTCTTCACCACCAATTAATTTATCCAAATCAGCTTCAGTTTTAATTGGATCTTTAAAAACAGGACCTTCTCCTTGTAAAAATTCAAGGTGCATTCCCATCTCATTTGGAATTACTAAAATATCACTAAATAAAATTGCAGCATCAACTCCTACAATATCAAGAGGCTGAATAGTAACTTCAGCAGCAAGTTTTGGATTATGGCAAAGATTTAAAAAATTTCCAGCTTTTGATCGAACTTCCATATACTCTTTTAGATATCTTCCTGCTTGTCTCATCATCCAAACTGGAGTATAAGGAGTTGGTCTTCTAAAACATGCATCTACAAAAATTTTTGACATAATTAATTCCTTTTTTTATTTTTTCCCAACTTTACCCGTGAAGTAAAGTCCAACAGCAAGTGCTACTATTGCTAATGCAAAATATAGTAACTCAAGTGGTGTTTCATATTTTGTATGTAAAACTCTTTGAAAGTAATTTACTACTAAAACCATAATAATAACTTTTGCTATTTTATCTTTTAGCTGATCAAGTGAGCTAATATTTAAAATAGAGTTACAATCTTCTGGAGTGCAAGCTGCATCTATTTTTGAAATAAATAGTTCATAAATTCCAAAAGAGAATATTAATAAAACAACAGCTATTAAATATAGATCAACTGCACCAATAATTCCAGCAACAATATCTTCATGAAAATGTTCAGGATGAGTTCCATTTATAAATGTTGTAAAAATAAATTTTGCTACATTAATTACATCAACACTTGCAACAATAAATAAAATTACTGATCCAAAAAAGCCAAAAATTACAGCAAGAATTACTATAAATCTACTTTTCCAAAGAGCATTTTCAAAAAATTTTTCAAACATTTACATATTGCTTTCTAACTCAATCCATTTCAAACCGATTCTAACTGCATTTGTAGCAGCTCCAACCCTTACTTGATCTGCAACATTAAAGTAGTGAACAATATTTGAAGCATAAACATCTTTTCTAATTCTTCCTACATAAGTGTAATCTGTATCAGTTGAGATTATTGGCATTGGGTATTTTTTATTTTCTAAATCATCTATTACTTTTACATTTTCAAAATTATCTAGTGCATTTCTAACTTCATTAACATCAACATCAACGTCATCATTAAATGTAACTGTTAAAGATTCACTATGAGATCTTAATACTGGAACTCTTACACAAGTTGCTGCAACTTGAAAGTTTTTATGCATAATTTTTTGAGTTTCATTTACCATTTTCATCTCTTCTTTTGTAAATCCATTTTCCATTGCAACATCTATTTGTGGAATTACATTTAAAGCTATTTGGTGTGCAAATGCTTTAATTTCTGTTTCATCTAATCTAAATGCAAAAAAATCTTGCATCTGTTTTACAAGCTCTTCCATTCCAGATTTTCCAGCACCAGAAACTGCTTGATAAGTTGAAACATCTACTCTTTTAATACCATATAAATCATCAAGCGGTTTTAAGCTTTGAACCATTTGAATTGTTGAACAATTTGGATTTGCAATAATTCCAGTTTCTCTCCAAAGTGCTATATCTTGAGGGTTAACTTCAGGAACAACAAGTGGAACTTTTGGATCCATTCTAAAATGACTTGTGTTATCAATTACAACAGCTCCTGCTTTTACAGCATGTTTTGCAAATTTCTCAGAGACACTTCCACCTGCACAAAAAAATGCAATTTCAACTTCTTGTTCTTCAAAAACAGTTTCTGTAAGTTCTAAAACTGTAACATCTTTATTTAAAAATTCAATTGTAGAACCAGCACTTCTAGCGCTTGCTAGTGGAATTACTTTATTAACTGGAAACTTTAACTCTTCCATAACTCTAAATACTTCTTCTCCAACAGCCCCAGTTGCTCCTACAACTGCAACATTAAACTTTCTCATTTTGCTATTCCTCTTCTTTGTTATCTATAATAATATCTAATAAATTTTCTTCTTCATCTTTTGAAGACTCTATTATTTCACCATCTTCGTTATATCTAATAATATTTCCATTTTCATCAAGTTCTATCTCTTCATCTTCTTTTGGACATTTTGCTATAGATACAACTTTATCATCTTTATCCATATTTACAATTATTACACCACTTGTATTTCTTCCAGCTTTTCTAATTGTCTGCATATCAACTCTAATCATTTTTCCAATTGAAGTTAAAAGCATTAAATCTTGAGTATCATCAACTAAAACTTCACCAACAATATTTCCAGTTTTTGGTGATAATTTCATAGCAATAACACCTGAACCTGCTCTATTTGTAAGTCTATACTCTTCTATTGTTGTTCGTTTTCCAATTCCTTTTTCAGAAACTGTAAGAATCTCTTGTTCTTCATTATCAATTACATCTGCATCAACAACAATATCTGTATCAATTTTAAACTTAATACCTCTAACTCCTCTTGTACTTCTTCCTTGATCTCTTGTTTTTTCAAGTTCAAATCTAATACATTGACCAAGGCTTGTAAATATCATAATATATTGAGTTTGTACATCTGCAATTTTAGCTGTCACAATCTCATCTGTATCATCAAGAACTATTGCTCTTACTCCATTACTTCTGATATTAGAGAACTCATTTAATGATGTTCTTTTTATAACTCCATTTCTTGTAAAGAATACTAAAGATTTAGATTCATCAAAATCTGGAGTTGGAATAATTGCCATAATTTTTTCATCAGCTCTTAGATTAATTAAATTTACAACAGCTTTTCCTTTTGCCGTTCTACTTCCCTCTGGAATTTTATAAACTTTTAACCAATAAAGTTGTCCCATATTTGTAACAAACATTAATGTATCATGAGTATTACTTACAAAGAATCTCTCGATGAAATCATCATCATGAGTTGTAACTGCAACTTTACCTTTTCCACCTCTTTTTTGTCTTTCATAAGATTTGATAGGAACTCTTTTCACATAACCATTATGAGTAATAGTAACTACCATTGGCTCATTTGGAATTAAATCTTCAATATCAATTTCATCATAAGAGTCTTCTATTTCTGTTTTTCTTGGAGTTGAGAATTTTTCTTTTATCTCATTTAACTCCTCTTTTATAATTTCGTTTAATTTTTCTTCACTTCTTAAAATTGCCTCTAATTCTGCTATTAATAACATAAGTTCAGCATATTCAGCTTCAAGTTTATCTCTTTGAAGACCTGTTAATCTTCCTAATCTCATATCTAATATTGCTTGAGATTGAATTGAACTTAGACCAAATCTTGAAGATAAATTATCTTTTGCTTCAGTATCATTTGCACTAGCTCTAATAATTTTTACAACTTCATCAATATTATCTAAAGCAATTTTTAAACCTTCTAAGATATGTGCTCTTGCTTTTGCTTTTTCTAAATCAAATATTGTTCTTCTAATAATTACAGTTTTTCTATGTGATAAGAAAATATTTAAAATTTCTGGAAGATTAAATACTTTTGGCTCTTTATTGTAAACTGCAAGCAATATAATTCCAAATGTTGTCTCCATAGGAGTTGATTTATAAAGATTGTTTAATACAATTTCAGCCATTGCATCTTTTTTTAGCTCAATTACAACTCTAATTCCATCTCTATCAGATTCATCTCTAACTTCTGCAATTCCTTCGATTTGCTTATCTTTTGCTAAATTTGCAATAAGTTCAATTAATCTTGCTTTATTGACTTGATATGGTAACTCATCAATAACAACAACATCTTTTTTTGCTTTTGATTCTATATGATGTTTTGCTCTAATTCTAACACGTCCTCGTCCAGTGTTATAAGCATCAATGATTCCTCTTCTTCCAAAGATTGTTCCACCAGTTGGGAAATCTGGACCTTGAATAAATTCCATTAAATCTATTGCTTCAGAACTTGGATTATCAATTAAATGTAAAATTGCATCTAAAAGTTCGCCAAGATTATGAGGTGGAATTTTTGTTGCCATTCCTACAGCTATACCTTCACTTCCATTTAATAAAAGAGTTGGAACACGTGTAGGAAGAACTGCTGGTTCTTTCATCGTATCATCATAGTTTGGTACAAAATTTACAGTATCTTTATCTAAATCTCTTAAAACTTCTTCTGCAATTCTAGTCATTCTAGCTTCTGTATATCTCATTGCAGCTGCACTATCACCATCAACAGAACCGAAGTTTCCTTGCCCATCAACCAAAGGTGCTCTCATAGAGAAACTTTGAGCCATTCTTACAAGTGCATCGTAAACAGAAGTATCACCATGAGGATGGTACTTTCCTATAACATCTCCAACAATCCTTGCAGATTTTTTATATGCAACTTTTGAAGTTAAATTTAAATCATGCATTGCATACAAAATTCTTCTATGAACTGGTTTTAATCCATCTTTTGCATCTGGTAATGCACGTCCAATAATAACACTCATAGAGTAATCTAAATATGAAGCTTTTACACTATCTTCAATATTTATATCTACAATATCTTGGTTCTCAAAAAGGTTTTCCATAAAATAAGGCCTTTAATATAAAGTTTTCTTAAAAAAATTGTTTTTATTTTAGCTAATTTATACTTAGGAATAGTTTTTTATAAAAAAAAGGAAGCAGAGAAAACTCTACTTCCTTTTTTAAATATTAAATATGCTTTTAAAACTATTTTTCAGCTTTATATTTTACTATCATAGAGTAAATTTCATCTTTAAGTTTTAATTTTTCTTTTTTCTTTGCCTCAATAGTAAATTGGTCAGCATGTGAATTTTCTAAGTTTGTGATTTCATGATCTAAGTCATTATGTTTATCAAAAACTTTAGTAAAGTGTGCATCTTTTTGTCTTAATTCTGCAATTACATCTCTGTGTTCGTGAAGCATTATCTATCCTTGTTTAAAATTTTAATCGAGATTATATATAAAAAGTTCTTAATATTAACTTCTATAATCAGCATTAATTTCTACATACTTGTATCCTAAATCACAACCATAAGCTGTAAAACTCTCATCTCCTAAACCAATATCACAAATAATTTTGTATTGGTCTTTTTTTAAAACATCTGCTGCTTTTTGCTCAATAATAGAGTCAAAACAGATTTCTCCTTTATTAAATACTACAACATCATTATATGAAATTACTAGTTTTTCATCATCACAAGCTATTTGAGAAGCTCCAATTGTTGAAGCAATTCTTCCAAAGTTTGGGTCTTCACCAAAAAGTGCTGTTTTAACTAAAAGTGAATTTGATAAAGCTTTTGCTGCTTTTATTGCATCTTCTTTCGTTGCTGCATTTTTTACTTCAAAAGCTGCAACTTTTTTTGCACCCTCCCCATCAGCTACCATTAACATTGCCATATCATGCATTACTAATCTTAAAGCTTCACTAAATGCTTCTTTATCATAAGCATTTGATTTTCCATTTGCTAATACCATTACAGTATCATTTGTTGAAGTATCTCCATCAACAGAAATTGCATTAAAAGTTGTCTCTTTATTTTTATTTAATGCCTCTTTTATATCTTCATAAGAAGCAGCCGCATCCGTACAAATAAAACAAAGCATAGTTGCTAAATTTGGATTTATCATTCCAGCACCTTTTGCAACAGCTCCTATTTTAAATGAGCTTCCATCTTCAAGTCTAACTTCATAAAGGCAAGTTTTAGGATATGCATCTGTTGTCATAATTGCTTTAGATAAATTTTCACCATTTTTAGCTGTTAAATCAAACTTTTGAGAACCAGCTACTAATTTTTCAATTGGTAATGGATTCCCTATAACTCCTGTACTGCTCATAAGTGGGTTTATCAATTTTTCATTAGCAAAGTCTAATTTAGAAAAAAGAGTATTTATATCTTCTATTCCTTTTCTTCCAGTCAAGGCATTTGCATTTTTTGAATTAATTAAAACAAAATTTGTTTTAAAATTTTCACCATATTGCAAAAAATGTTTTAATGGTGCTGCTTGAAATTTATTTTCTGTAAAAATTGCTGCAACTGTACAAGCCTCTTTTGTATATATAAATCCTAAATCATTATTTCCATTTGGTTTAAGTCCAGCATGGATTCCATCACAACAAAATCCATTTATTTGATCAATGTAACCTTTTATTGGTAAAATTGTAAACATTATTATAATTCCTTCGGTTGATTTGTTAAATTTAAAACTCTTTTTGCTTTAAAAAGACCTTTTTGTGAACCAACAATTAAAAGTTTAGAGTTTTTATTTATAACTTTGTCTCCATTTGGAAGTTGAACAAAAGCTCCACTTGATTCAGTTATTCCAATAATAGATATTCTAAGAGTATCTCTTAAATTTAGTTCTCGTAACTCTTTTCCAACTATCCAAGAATTCTCTTTTATTAAAAGATCTTCCATTGTTATTGGACTATCTTTTTTGTATAAAAATTCATCTAAAATATTTTCCATATCAGGGCTTATTGCCATAGCACTTACTCTTTTTGCCATTAAAGAAGGAGGTGCAACAACTTTATTCGCTCCTAGTTTTTTAAGTCTTACTTTTTCATTGTGAGTTTCAGCATTTGCTATAATCAAATA
The DNA here is from genome assembly GCF_003660105.1 of Aliarcobacter cryaerophilus ATCC 43158. Classification (NCBI taxonomy): domain Bacteria; kingdom Pseudomonadati; phylum Campylobacterota; class Epsilonproteobacteria; order Campylobacterales; family Arcobacteraceae; genus Aliarcobacter; species Aliarcobacter cryaerophilus. Next base: position 560,888 of record NZ_CP032823.1, on the reverse strand, counting down.
TGGATTTCTTTCTAACTCTTTTTCATAAAGTCTTACAGATGCTATAAGCGTAATATTATCAGAGATATTTTTTGATAAAGTAATAACTCCTTTTGCCGAACTTAAATGAGATTTTAAGAAAGCTTCTTCTTTATATGGTTCTTCTTTTACAAAATATGGATAACCATGCTCTTTTGCAATAGCTTCAATATCATCACTTGAATCAACAACCACAAAAGGAATTTGATTTTCTCTAAACTGTTTTGCAACTTGTGCAGTATATTCATTGTGATAACACAAAACAAAGTGTCTTCTTAATCTTGCTATTTTGTAAAGCATTCTTCTCTCCCTTAAAAGTTCTCTTAAATTACCATTTGTAAAAACATCAATTACAACTCCAACTGCAAAGATTAAACTCATAAACCCAGCTAACATTAAAAATACAGTAAATAATATTGTCTCATTTTTAAAATTTGATTCATTTAAAGCACCAAAACCAGTATTTGTAATAGTATAAGATGTTTGAAAAATAGCTTGCATGATGGTATAGTCTTCTAAATAAACATAAGCCAAAGTACCAACCATCATAAGGATTTGAATTAAAATCAAAGGCGATCTAATTGGTTTTAGTTTTGAGTATATAATAGGATTTAGATCATATTGTGGAATATTTGAATTATATTCCCATTTGAAATATTTTTTGAGTTTTATGAAAATGCTCATTTAAGCACTTATTCTAGTGCTTAATTATGAGTGTTTTTTAAGAGTTCTTAACTCTTTTGCAGAAATTTTTAACTTAGTTGTTGTTCCATCTTCTAATGTAACTCTAACTGTTCTAATATTTGGTAAAAATCTTCTTTTAGTTCTGTTTTTAGCATGACTTACGTTGTTTCCAACCATAGGTCCTTTTCCAGAAATTGCACATCTTCTTGCCATTTTGGTATTCCTTTTTTATAGTGAAAAATAATTCAGAATTCTATCTTAAAATTCTTAAGTTAGAGTTAAATTTTTGTTAAAATATCATTAAATTTGTCAATATTTTTATCTAAACTCATTTCAAGTGCAATATTTCTATTTTGTTTTTTAATTTTTTTAAGTTCATTTTCATCAAATAAAATAGCATCTATTTTAAAAGATGTACTAGGGTCACTTGGATTTTCCATTGTCGCATAAACATCTAATATCTCTTTTGCATCATTATTCATAGTAGAAAAAACTACACATTTACAAAACATAGCTTTTATAACACTACTCGCAATATTCTTGTTATAGCTTGGAAGTAAAAAAACATCACTTATGAGATAGATTTCATCTAATCTCTCTTTACTTTCATCTAGCAATATAATTTTTGGTTCTAATTTTGAATATTTTGGTAATGTAAATTCCAAAGCTGCCAATTGTTGTTTTGTTCCTGCAATAATAACTTTAAAATCAATAAATGAAAGATTTGAAACTATTTGTAAAAACTCTTTTATTCCACTTGTTTTAAAATTTTTTGCTGTAAAAAATATAATTTTTGTGTTTACTGTAAGAGAAAATCTCTCTTTATATTTTTCTTTTAACTCTTTTGCTTTTTGATATTTTAAATCAACACTTGGATAAATAACTTTTATTTTTTCATGGCTTATTTTTGTTTTTGCTAAAATTAGATTTAGATTTGAAAATGAGTTTGTAACTACAAATTTGGAATTTTTTATAAAATCTATTGAATTTTCATCTAATTCTCCACTATGAAAATATATATCTGGATATCTTTTTTTTGAAAAAAACTTTGTAATAAAAGATGATTTTTTTAAAATTTTTATATCATCTCTAACTTTTAGTTTATTTATTAGAGTATTACTTGTTTTATAGTAGATAGTTGTTTGTTTCATAATTTAGTTTTCCTATTTTTAAAGTTGTAATTATAGTTAAAAGTGCTTTATGATATTATTTAAACTTAAATTGTAAGGATATGTTATATGCAAAAAAAGATTATCTATCTTGACAGAGATGGAGTTATAAATGAAGATTTTGGATATGTTAGTAAAATTGAGGATTTTAATTTTGTAGATGGAGTTTTTGAAGCTTGTAAAGAATTTTTAACTCTTGGATATGAGATTATTGTTGTTACAAATCAATCTGGTATTGGAAGAAATTATTATAGCGAAGATGAATTTTTAGAACTTACTAAATATATGAAAAATGAGTTTAAAAAAGAAGATATAGATATTTTAAATGTATATTATTGTCCACATAATCCAGATGAAGATTGCTCTTGCAGAAAACCAAAAGCTGGAATGATTTTACAATCTTTAAACGATTTTGAAATAGACTTAAATAATTCATGGCTAATTGGTGATAAAATAAGTGATATTGAGTGTGCAAAAAATGGTAATATACCAAATAGAATTTTAATAAGTGAAAATATTGTAGATAGTAAAGATTTTTTGCTTGCAAAATCATTGCTAGATTCAGTAAAATATATAAAAAAGTAGGAAAATATGAAATACAACAATATAAATTTTAATAAAAAAACGATTTTAATAACTGGTGGTGCTGGATTTATAGGTTCAAATCTAGCTTTTTATTTTCAAAAAAACTTTCCAGAATCAAAAGTAGTAGTTTTAGATTGTTTTAGAAGTGGAGAAACTTTTTCAAATGGAAATTTAAAAAGTTTTGGTCACTTTAAAAATCTTTTGGGATTTAATGGAGTTGTTATTAGTGGTGATATAAATGATAAAAAATTGTTAAAATCTCTAGAAAATAACTATAAATTCGACTATATCTTTCATCAAGCAGCAATTTCTGATACAACTGCAATTGAGCAAGATATTATGATAAAAACAAATGTAAACGCTTATGAAGATTTGTTAAAAATTGCAATAAAACACAAAGCAAATATGATTTATGCATCTAGTGCAGCAACTTATGGAGATAGTGATCGATTTGAAGTTGGTTTTGAAAAACCAAATAATGTTTATGGATTTTCAAAAGTTATGATGGATAACATTACTTATGAATATTTAAAAAAAGATTTACCAATATCTATTGTTGGGCTAAAATATTTTAATGTTTATGGTCCAAAAGAGTTTTTCAAAAATAAAACAGCTTCAATGGTAGTACAATTTGGTCACCAAATTTTAAAAGGAGTTACTCCAAAACTTTTTGAGGGAAGCGATAAGATTTTAAGAGATTTTATCTATATTGAAGATATTATTCAAGCAAATATTAAAGCTTGTAAACCAAAAAAATCTGGTGTTTATAATGTAGGAACTGGACATGCTAGAAGTTTTGAAGATATTGTAACTATTTTACAAAAAGAGCTTGAAATTGATAATGGAAAAGAGTATATACCAAATCCTTATATTGGTTCTTACCAATTTTTTACAGAAGCAAATATTCTAACAACTAAAAAGTTTTTAGATTATGAACCAAGATTTAGTTTAGAAGATGGAATTAAAGCTTATATTCCTGAAATTAAAAGATTGTTTGCTGAAGAGGTAAAATGATAAAATTAGATAAAAAACCAAATATTCTTGTAATTGGTGATTTAATGATAGATCACTATTTGTGGGGGTCTTGTGATAGAATTTCACCAGAAGCTCCTGTACAAGTAGTAAATGTAAAAAAAGAGAGCTCAGTTTTAGGTGGTGCGGGAAATGTTATTAACAATCTTGTTGCACTTGGAAGTAGTGTTGGTGTTATAAGTGTTATTGGAAATGACACCGTTGCAAATGAATTAAAAAGTTTATTAGAGAAAATAGATGTTCCAACATCAAACTTAGTGGTTGAAAATAGTCGAAAAACTTCTAAAAAAAGTCGTCTTATAGCATCTCAACAGCAAGTTCTAAGATATGACATGGAAAGTATTGATGATATAGATGAAAATAGTCACAAACAAATTATTCAAACTTTAGAGAAAAATATAAATAAATATAGTTCAATAATTTTATCAGATTACGGAAAAGGTGTTTTAACTGCAAAATTAACAAAAGATATAATAAAAATTGCAAATAAAAACAGTGTAAAAGTTTTGGTTGATCCAAAAGGAAAAGATTATAGTAAATATAAAGGTTCATATACTCTAACTCCAAACAAAAAAGAGGCTATGGAAGCTACAAATATTGATATAAAAGATGAAAATTCTTTAATAGAAGCTTTAAAAAGTTTAAAAAATCAATGTACTTTAGAAGTTTCTCTAATAACTTTAAGTGAACAAGGTATTGCAATTTTTGATGATAATTTAACTATTAAACCAACAGTTGCAAGAGAAGTTTATGATGTAACAGGTGCTGGAGATACAGTAATTGCTTCAATTGCTTTTGCTTTAGGAAATGATTTAGATATAAAAGATGCTATATATTTTGCAAATTTAGCAGCTGGAGTTGTTGTAGGAAAAATTGGAAGTGCAACAGCAACACTTGATGAAATTTATGAATATGAATACAGTTTACACAAATCAAACTCTACTTCACATATAAAAACTTTTGATGAGATTAGAACTTTAGCTTCAAAACTACATAATCAAGGTAAAAAAATAGTATTTACAAATGGTTGTTTTGACATTCTACATGCGGGTCATGTAAAATACTTAGAAGTTGCAAAAAGTTATGGTGATGTTTTAATTTTAGGATTAAATGCAGATAGTAGTGTAAGAAAATTAAAAGGTCCAAGTAGACCAATAAATACTCAAGATGATAGAGCATATATTTTAGCTTCGCTTGAAAGTGTTGATTACGTAGTTATTTTTGATGAAAATACACCTTATGAGTTAATAAAACTAATAAAACCCCATGTTTTAGTTAAAGGTGGAGATTATGAAGGTAAAGAAGTTGTTGGGCAAGATATAGCAGATGAGTTAAAGCTTGTTCAATTTGTAGATGGTAAAAGTACAACAAATACAATAAAAAGGATACAAAACGATGCAAAATGCAATAATTAAAGAATTTTTAGCTCACCAAGAGACAATAGTAAAAGTAATAGAAACTATGCAAGAGCCTCTTTTAGAGGCTTCAAAACTTGCAGTTGAAACATTAAGAACAGGCAATAAGATTTTACTTTGTGGAAATGGTGGAAGTGCAGCTGATGCGCAACATATTGCTGCTGAATTAACAGGAAGATATAAAACTGAAAGAAAAGGGCTTCCTGGAATTGCTCTTACAACTGATACAAGTGCATTAACAGCTATTGGAAATGATTATGGATATGATAGAGTTTTTGATAGACAAGTTGAAGCTTTGGCTTCTAAAGGCGATTTACTAATTGGAATTTCAACTTCTGGAAACTCTTCTAATGTAATAAATGCTTTAAAAGTTGCAAGAGAAATGGGATGTAAAACTTTAGGCTTAACAGGTCGTGATGGTGGAGCTATGAATGAGCTTTGTGATATAAACTTAGTTGTTCCTTCAAATGATACACCTAGAATTCAGGAGATGCATATACTTTTTGCACACACAATTTGTCAAATTATTGATAATGAATTAAGCTAATTTTAAAATTGCTTCTAAAACATCATTTGCTGTAACTAGTTTCATACAGTTGTGATGTTTTAGAGGACACTCCCTTTTCATGCATGGTGCGCACTCTAAATTTTTTGTTACAATCGAACCATTTTTATCATTTCTCCATTGATTTGTTTCAGTAAACTTTGTTGGTCCAAAAATTGATACAGTTTTTACTTTATAAGCAGCTGCAATATGCATAGGTCCACTATCATTTGTAATAAACAAATCTAATCCTGCAATTTTTTCTATAAGCTCTGGGATTGTTGTTAGTCCAGATAAATTTTGATAATTTGATATACCATTTTTTATTAATATATCTTCAATATCTTTTGCAATATCAGTTTCAGTTGGTCCCCCAAAAATTACAATATCATATTTTGAAGCTAAACTTATTGCAACTTTTGCAAACTCTTGGGGATACCATCTTTTTGCACTTCCATAAGTTGCACCTGGATTTATTCCTAAAGTTGGTTTTTGATATGCAAATGGCTTAAAATAGAGTTTTAAATCCCCTACTTCATTTTTTAAATTTAGAATTTTATTTATAAAATCATTGTATCTTACACATAAATGTATCTCTTTTTTTGTAAGTCTTTTATAGTTAAATTTCTTTTTTGATTTTATAAAAAACATCATAAATTTTGAAGAAAAACTTCTTCTAAAAGAGATTGCTAAATCAATTTTTCCAATAGATTTTGCTAAAACTATTAAATTTTTATATCTATTTCCACTTTTTTTTGTATTATCAACTATCATTTTTTCAATATTTGGATAATTAGCAAAAGCTTGTGTAGATACATATGAGCCCAAAAGTGTAATTTTTGCTTGTGGATATGTTTTTATTATATTTTCTATAGCTGGAGTTGCCATTATAGCATCACCTAGCCATGCAGGAATTTCTATAAATATATTTTTAACCATTTTTCAACATTTCCTTAAAAGCATAAAATTGTCTATATTTAACTATTTTTTCATCTCTATTATCAACTAAACCATATCCAGGAGAAATTAATTGATGCCAATAGACTCTTTTTATTTTTTTAGATTCTCGTGCAATTTTAAAATAATCCAACATATATTTTGTATAATCCTCACAACTAACACACTCCTTTTCACTAGTAGGTGCATATGGAGCTGTATTTGAAATTGGCCAATTAACTTCTGTAATATAAACATCATCACTTAAAGTTTTTGGACTTATTTTTACAAGTGAAAAAAGCATATCTATTTTATTGTTCAAATCAAAAATTCCATATTGGCTATTTTGTGGAGCACCCCTTCTATCTACATAAAGAAGTGACGAAGTTATATCATATTTTATTTTTTTTAGATTAAACATAGCCCTCGCATTGTAATAGTACTCAAAATCTATCACAGATGGTCCTAAAAGTTTTATATTTGGATATTTTTCTTCTTTTATTTTTTGAGCTATTATATAAAAATTTATAAATTCTGATGTACTAAAAAATCCCCATTTTAATCTATTTATTGTAGTTCCTATTTGAAATTCATTTGATATATCTTTAAATTTATCAAAAATTAAACTAATATTTTTTTTAAAAAGCTCTTTATTTTCAATATTTACTCTATCTTGAATTACATTTATTAAAATATTTTTTCTATTATTTTGATTAAAACTATTCGCAAACTCAAAATATAAATCAATATTTTTAATATCACTAAGAGGTAACCTAATAATTAGATTTTTAACACCTAACTCTTCAACCAATTCTTGCTGAATATTATTGCCATTTTCTTTATCTAGATTTACTCCAAGACCTATAAAATCAATATTTGAAACTTTAACATTTCCTTTAAAAAATTTCATAAAAATTATTGAAATAGGAAGAATAAAAATAGAAGTAAAAAGTAGTTTTAAATTGTCTTTAAATTCTCTTTTTCTCATAGCTTTTTTAAAAGATTTGTCTTTTATAACTTGCGGTTGATCTGAATAATTGTCCCAAATAAAATGATTATTTGACATCCAAAATCTCTTTTAATCTATTCTCTATTTGCAAATATTGCTCTTTTGTATAATTTTTGTTTATCATAAAATTATTTTGATATTTTTCATCACTTACTGTTGCCCATCTTTTACTACTTGCAAATAGGCTATCTCCAAAAAAAGACAAAGTCATAGTATTTGTTGCACCAGCAAGATGCATAGGTCCTGTTGAAGTACTTATAAATATTTTACTTTTTGCTATATATTTTGCAAAATCCATCAAAGTAACTTTTGACTCATAAATATATGCTTCAAAATCTAAATGAGCCTCAATATAATCTTTTGATTTCTCATCATCTGGACCAAAAGAGAAAACTATATCATACTCACTATTTTTAATACTTCTAGCCAAATTTATATAATCATCAATTTTTAAATTTCCATCACTACTACCACCAAAGCCAGTATGAAAAATAACTCTTTTCTCTTTTGTTTCTTTAATATTTAAAAGTGGTTTTGTGAAATCAAGCTTAATTTCTGGAAAAATCGCCTTTGCTAATTCAAGATTATATTGCCACTCTGTTTTTATAGCTTTACTTCTTCTTTGTCTTATTCGTTTATTGAAGAAAAATTGTGCTAATTTTGTTGCTGGAGCAACTCTTTTCTTAATACCACTTTTATAAAGTATTTTTCCTAATTGTGTATCTATATATGCACTAATACTTGCATCAAAATTTTTAGATTTTATCTCTTGCAGAGTTCTAGGAAAATCCTTTTTATTATATAAAATAACCTCATCTATAAACTCAATATCTTTTGCAAATTTATAATTTATTTTTGAAACCAAAGCTGTAATTTTTGTATCAGGATACTGCTCTTTTATAGCTTTAAAAAGTGGTAGAGTAACTACAAAATCCCCTATTTTATCGTGTCTTGTTATAAGTAAATTCATTTTTTTAACTCTTTATTTAATTCATATAATTTTATATATTTATAAAAATTCGTAACCATATGTGAAAAGGAAATTACAAGTCCCACATAACCATCTCTAAAACCTTGTTTTAAAATATATGTTCTAAAAAAAGAGTACATTCCATTAAAAAAAGCTTTTGTAGGACTTGAATTTTTCTTTCCTACATTATTTTGTGCAAATAAGCTTGAGTATCTATCTGCTTTTATAATAAATTCTGAAATTGTATGATAGCTATAGTGTTCAACATTTCCTTTTATCTCTTCTATTTTCAAGCTGTCAGTTATAATATCTTCATGAACATCATTTGAGTTATAAGAGGTTGTGTTTTTATTATATAATCTTTTGATTTTTTGATTATTCCATCCACAATGTTTTACTTGAATATCTTTGTAGAAAGCTTTAAAATTAAGTTTATAAACGGTTTTTTCATCAAGTTTTTTATTTTTTAACTCTCCTAAAAGCTCACTATCAACTACTTCATCGCTATCAATTATTAAAATCCAATCATTTTTTGCAAAAGAAGTTGCATGATTTTTAGTCCAACCAAAACCTTTAAACTCACCTTGTATTAAATTTACATTTGAAAATTTTTTTGCAATATTTATAGTTTCATCTGTTGAGCCATTATCGTAAACTACTACATCATCAAAATCTAATAAACTTTTTAAACTATTTTCTATGGTTTTTTCATTATTTTTTGCTAATACAACTACACTAATATTCATTTTTTACCTAATCTTTTTAATAAAGCTTTAAATTTATATTTTAATAGTTTTGTAGTTTTAAATATTTCATCAGGAGTTTTTAAACTATCACCATCAATTCTATAAATTGCTCCATTAATTCCACTAAAATCTTTATGTATTGCATTTCCAATTCTGAAATTGTATTTATAGTATTTTTTTGCTTCTTTTAAAATATTTTGATTGTATTTTCCAAAAGGGAATACAAAACTCTCTATTTTTGTATTTAACTTCTCTTCTAAAATCTCTTTTGAAACTCTTAATTCCAAATCTAAATCAACATCAATTTCTAGTAAATTTATATGTGAATGAGAATGCGAACCAAAAACAACTAATCCACTCTCTTTCATCTCATTCAATTCTTTATATGTACAAAATGTTGCTTTTTTATAGTTTTGAAACAGATCATTGTGCTCAAAATTCATTCTATTTTCTGGTAATTCATCTGTATCATCTAAAATATATTTTGAAGGAATTGCCAAAAGTGCTTTTAAATTATACTTTTTTAAAAGTGGAAAAATCAAAAAATAAAAATCTGCATAAGCATCATCAAAAGTCAAACAAACACTTTTTTGATTTGCTTCTTCACCTGGAAAAATAGTTTTAAAATTGTTTTTTATATATTTTAGATGCTCTTCAAAAATTGATAAATCATTTGAACATCTATCACTATTTACATGATGATACATAATACTAATCAACAACTTTTTTTCCTTTTAATCTTTTTTTGAAATTTATTTTTGCTTTATGTTTATGCGAAAAATCTAAAGCTTTAGAAACTAAATCTTTTTCATCTTTTTGTAAAACTCTTGCATACTCTTTTATAACAACTTCTAAATCTTCATCTTTTGCCCAAAGTTTTGAGAAGTTTTTAAGTCTATCATTTAGCTCTAAATCAAAAAATTTCATTCTGTTTATATCGACTATTTTAAAAATAAAATGATTATTCTCTTTTTTGATTAATATATTTCCAGGACTGTAATCAAAATGAAAAATTCCAGCTTGGTGTAAATCAAATGTAAATTTTGCAAAAGCTTTTAAAATCTCATTTTTATTGGGGAAATTCATGTCTAAAAGTGGCTCTCGAATAGTAAAATCGTATTCAAATTTTTCACTTACAAAATAGCTCTCATTTAATAATCCAAATTTGTAAAACTCTATATATCCTATGGGTTTTGGTGTAAAATCTTTTATTTTTAATGCATATTCATAAGATTTTTGTGCTTTTGATTTTTTGAAAAATGTATAGACAATTTTATTTATAAAATGAGGTATTTTAAAATATTTCACAACTAACTTTTTATTTTCATGCTCTATAACTTTTAGTTCATTTCTGGCTTTGTGTATGGTATTTGAATTTTTTTTGAAAAATTGTTTTATATTGCATAAAAAAAATTCAAATTTTTTGAATTCTTCATTTAAAATAAATTTATAGTTTGACAATTTTTACCTTTTTAAATTAATTCTTTAATGAAGATAAAAAAGAATCTAAATTATTCTTTATCTCTTCAAAACTTATTTCTTTTGTACAATTTTCTAATCCAAATACATCATATTCTTTTGGTTCTTTTATTTTATAACAAGCCTTATATATAATATCATCATTGTCTGGTTGAACTAATTTAGGATTTGTATATGTAAAAATACAAAAAGTTGGTGCTTTTAAAGACAATGACATATGAAACAATCCTGTATCAGGAACAATAAAAAATTTAGAATATTTTATAATTACAGCCATTTCATCTATAGATTTTTTATCTAAACTAATATAATTTATATTAGTTGGTATTAAAAATTTGTTTACTAACTCTAACTGTAAAAATTCTTGTCCTGGATTTAAAACTACTATGGGGATTAGTCTATAACTATTATACAAATATTCTATTAATTTATATGTTTTTTCTAAATCAATTATTTTTTTTAAATCTCCAGAACCTAAAGAAATCAAATAATTATTCTTATCTTTCAAATATAATGAAGAATTCAAAATAAATTTCTCGACTTTTTGATTAATAAAAAACTCTGGTTCTAAATACATAGTATTTTGTTTAAAATCCAATACATGAAGTGATTGAAATAATTGGTTTGTCAAATGAATATTATTTTTAAAATTATAAATTCTATCATTTGTATATTGAGTTGATACTTTGTTTTTTACAAAAGAAAAATTAAGCATATTCTTAGAAGATTTTCCATTATATAGATCAATAATTAAATCATATCTTGAAAATATAATTTTAGATTGTGTATAAAGCTTAGAAAAAAGGTACTTAATTATATTACTTTTATTTCTATTCATAATTATTATATTACTTATATTTGGATTATTGTAAAGAACATCATATCCAATTTTATCAACAATCACTGTAATGTTAGAATGTGGATAGTTTTGCTTAATACTTCTTATGATAGGTGTTCTTAGTAAAACATCTCCTAATAAACCTAACATTAAAATACATATTTTCATATTTTCTTTTTTTTCTATAAATTTCATATATTTTGTAACCTTCAATAATAAGCAATAATTATATCTAAAAACAATTTAATAGCTTTTTAACTGATAATAAATTAGAATATCAAGTTATTAAAAACAAAAGAGTCATATGAAAAAAATTTTAGAAGTTTGTCTATCTCCTGATTTAGGTGGACTTGAGCTGTATATGAAAAATATTACAAAATATTTAAATTCACCTGCTGTTATAAACAAAAAATCAAAACTAAAAAGTGTATTTGAAAATGAAGAAATAGATTATTTTGAGCTTTCAAGATATAGTTTTTTTAAACTAGCTCGTATCATAGATAAAGAAAAAATTGATATAGTTCATCTTCATTGGACAAAAGATACCACAACGGTTGTATTTGCGAAACTTCTTTCAAAAAGAAAACCAAAAATCGTTCAAACAAGACATATGCATATTACAAGATTTAAAAGCGATTTTTATCATAAGTTTTTGTATAAAAATATTGATATGATAATCGCTGTTACAAATCTAGTAAAAGAACAACTTGAAAAATTTATTCCAAAAGATATAAGACCAAAAATAGAGACTTCTTATATTGGGGCAAATACTCCTAAACTTTTAAGCAATGAAGAAAAAAATAGTTTAAAAAAATCTTTTAATATTACTGATGAATTTATTGTCTGTATTGTTGGAAGAATTGAAGAAGCAAAAGGACAACATATAGCTTTACAAGCAGTTGAGAATTTACGAAAAAATGGTATAAAAATAAAAACTTTAGTCGTTGGTCACTATATGGATGAAAACTACTTTAATAATCTAAAAAACAGTTATCCAAATGATATATTTACAGGCTTTGTTTCTAATCCTACTGATTTTATGCAAATTTCTGATTGTCTTGTGCTAGCAACAAAAAAAGAGACTTTTGGGCTTGTATTAATTGAAGCCATGAAATGTGGTGTTTGTGTTTTAGGAAGTAATAGTGGCGGACCTCTTGAAATCATCGATGATGAAAAAACTGGACTATTATTTGAAAGTATGAATAGCGATAGTTTATGTGGAAAATTATCTTTGATTATAGAAGATGGAAAATTAAAAGAGACATTAGCTTTTAATGGCAAGAATAAAGCTAATGAAGTTTTTGATAGTAAGAGGCAGTTTGAAGAGATAAAAGATATTTTGGAGAAAATATGAAAGTCAGTATTATTATTGCAGTTTATAAAGATGTAGAAGCACTTGAACTTATTATAGAGTCTTTAAAAAATCAAACATATAAAAATTTTGAAGTTATTATTTCAGAAGATGGGCAAGATGAGAAAATGAAAATGTTTGTTGAATCAATAAAAGATTTAGATATCAAACACATAAGTCAAGAAGATCTTGGTGTTAGAAAATCAAGATCTCAAAATAATGGAATAAAAACTTCTAATGGAGAATATTTGATTTTTATTGATGGTGACTGTATTTTATATAGTGATTTTATTGAAAAACACTTAAGTTTAGCTTCTCCATTATATATTATTTCTGGTAGAAGAGTAAATCTTGGACCTAAATACTCTTCTTTGTTAAAAAATAAAAACATTACTTCTGCATGGCTTGAAAAAAACTTTATAAATAAGTATTTTGATATATCAAAAGATGCAAAAGAAGAAAAACATACTGAAGAAGGTTTTAAAATAAAACCTTCTAGTTTTTTACATAAAATATTACATTTAAAATATAAAAAAAAAGATGTTTCTATATTGGGATGTAATTTTTCTTGTTATAAACAAGCAATGATTGATATAAATGGATTTGATGAAGGACTAGGTAATTCTGCATATGCTAGTGATACAGACTTAGAGTGGAGATTTAAAGGAGTTGGATACAAAATTATTTCTGCAAAATATATAGCAAACCAGTTTCATCTTTTCCATAAACGTAAAAATGGAATATTTGAAAGAGGTATGCTAGAAAAAATTAAAAAAAATCAAGAAAATAAAAAAAATTTCTGTGATTTAGGCTTGAATCAAAATTAATCTTTTAATTTTATTTCTTCATATTTTGAAATAGTTATAAAAACACTACTAAATAATGCAAATAAAACCATAGATTGATTTATATGAAAACTATTTCCTAACATTGAATGGCAAAAATAAAGTATTAAAAAAATCAATAACAAGTTTTTATATGTTTTATCTTTTATTTTTACTTTAAATATAAAATAAAATATTGTAATTAGAATAATCAATCCCAATATTCCTAACTGAACTAAATATTGAACAAACATATTATGGAAATCTATACTGTTTTCGGTATCTTGTTTAAAAGAATCATTCTTTATATTAAATTTTTGAAGCATATACTTTGCATTATCTCTTTCATCACCTATTCCAGAACCAAAAATTAAATTATCTTTTGAAGCTTCTAATCCACTTATCCATAAGGCAACTCTTAATGAAAAACTATTAGAAAAATCTTTTTCATAAACCATAACTTCAATATCATGTAAAAAATAATCAAATCTATATTTAAATACTGGACTTATGTTATATGCTGATATAAATATTGTAGTTCCCAAAATTAAAAATAAAATTGTAGCTCTAATCTTATTTTTAAAATTTAAAAACCCAATTAGAAATAAAGCTATAAGAAAAGAAAATTGACCAGTTCTTCCACCATTTAAGAATAAATTACTTGTAGAAAATAAGAAAAAAATTGAATAAGAAAATTTCCATTTTAAATCATCAGTATAAATAATTTTATGCATCAAAATAAAAACAGTAAAAGCTAAGTATGTGCTATAATTTGAATGATCCATAAATGGACTTGGGTCATTTGGAGATACTCCTTGTTTTGTCCAAAGTTCAAAAAATATACCATAAGATGTAATTTCACTTATTAACATCCCAAGTAAAAATGCAGAAAAAACTTTATCTATGTACTCTTTTTTTAATGACGTAAAAATTATAGGTATTATTAAAAAATGATAATATTTTTTTACATATTCAATAGCAAAAAATTTATCACTACTCCATAAAACTGCAATAATACTATATAATATAAAGATAAATATAGCTAAAATAAAATAATTATTCTTTATTTCAAAATACTTTCTTTTAAAATCAGTTCCCAAAACCCAAAATAAAAATATAAAAATAACAGCTAATGAAATTCCAGCTCTAGAAATTGGCAAACAAAAAGCATATAAAAGTATAAAATAATTTATATAATCTTCATAAAATGCTTTATTTATAGTTTTAATTTTTAAATAATTCAATTTATTTCCTTAGTAATCTTATACTTCACCAAATACGACTCAATAGTCTTAAATATCCCACTATCAAAGTTTTCATCTGCTTTCCAACCTAGTTCTTGTTCTAACTTTGTTGCATCTATTGCATATCTTCTATCATGTCCTGCTCTGTCTTCTACAAAAGTAATTAAATCTTTATAAGATTTATCTTTTGGAACTTGTTGGTCTAAGATAGTACAAATTCTATCTACTATTTGCAGATTTGTTCTTTCATTTCTTCCACCAATATTATATGTTTCTCCAGTTTTTCCATTATGGTAAACTAAATCTATTCCCTTACAGTGGTCTAAAACATAGAGCCAATCTCTTATATTTTTTCCATCACCATATATTGGAATTGGGTTATTATTTAAAGCATTTCGTATAATTGTTGGAATTAGTTTTTCATCATGTTGTTTTGGTCCATAGTTATTAGAACAGTTTGTAATAACTGTATCTAATCCATATGTTTCATTATAAGCTCTAATAATCATATCAGATGAAGCTTTACTTGCACTGTATGGTGAGTTTGGAGCGTATGGAGTAATTTCTGTAAAAAGGTCATTTGGATCTAGGCTTAGTGTTCCATACACTTCATCTGTTGAAATATGATGGAATCTACAATCTTTATATTCATCTTTATAAACAAATGGTTTATTCATCCAATATTTATATGCAACATCAATCAAAGTAAATGTTCCATTTACATTTGTTTGTACAAATACACCTGGATTTTTTATACTATTATCTACATGAGATTCAGCTGCAAAGTGAATTACACCTTTTATATCATATTCATTAAAAATAAATTCTATTAATTCTCTATTACAAATATCACCTTTGATAAATTTATATCGGGGATTATTTTCACACTCTTTAAGATTTTCTAAATCTCCAGCATAAGTTAAAAGGTCGAGATTTACTAGATTATAATTTGGGTATTTTTCAAGAAAGTATGGTAGAAAGTTTGAACCAATAAATCCAGCACATCCTGTTAATAGTATATTTTTATTTTGCATCTATTTTCTCTCTCCTAATCTTTTTAAACAATCATCCAAGCCATCTTTCCAATATGGTATTTCTAAATTGAATTTCGATTTTATCTTACTTTTATTTAAAAGTGAGAAATGAGGTCTAATTGCTGGAGTTGGATATTGGTATGTTTCTATTGCCTTTACTTTACAGTTTAATTTTGCCATTTTCATAATTTCTTTTGCAAAATCATACCAAGACAGAACACCCTCATTTGAGTAATTATATATTTCTACTTTAGTATTTTTTATTTGTGGAACAATATCAAGAATAGTCTTTGCTAAATGTGCGGCATAAGTTGGTGTTCCAACTTGATCAAAGATTACACCTAGTTCCTCTTTTTCTTTCCCTAGTCTTAACATTGTTTTTACAAAGTTATTTCCATAGTATGAATAAACCCATGAAGTTCTAATAATTATAGAGTTTAATGGATTTACATTTAAGAGTTCAAGCTCACCATCAAGTTTTGTTTTACCATAAACTGATTGTGGATTTGTTTGAAACTCCTCACAATAAGGCTTATAATTTTTTCCATCAAATACATAATCAGTTGAGATATGAATTAATTTTATATCTAACTCTTTTGCTACAATTGAAAGTTTTTTAACTGCTTTTCTATTTACTAAATCTGCATTTTCAATATAACTTTCAGCCTTATCTACTGCTGTATAAGCTGCACAGTTTATAATCACGTTTATACTATTTGTTTGACAGAAGTTTATTAGACTATCTTTAGAAGTAATATCTATATCGTCTCTAGTTGTAAAAAAGAAGTTATAGTTATAATCTTTACTTAACTCTTTTATTTCACTTCCAACTTGACCATTTGATCCTGTTACTAAAACATTTATATTTAATGAGACTAAAGCCCCCGTTCCCAAATTAGGCATAATAGTTTACTCCAAATTCAAATATCTCTTTATTATATTTTATATCAAAAAGTTTTGGTTGTTTTGTATCTTTAGCTGATAAATTTAATTCATCATGATTTAATAACCAATCTATATTTAGATTTTTATCATCAAAGGCTATTCCTCTATCACATTCTGGACTATAGTAATTATCTACTTTATATGCAAATATTGTATCATCTTCAAGAACTACAAATCCATGAGCAAATCCTCTTGGAATTAGAAGTTGTTTTTTATTTTCGCCACTTAAAAGAACTGCAACATGCTGTCCAAAAGTTGGAGAGTTACGTCTTATATCAACTGCAACATCAAGTACACGTCCTTTTATAACTCGTACTAATTTTGTTTGAGCATGTGGTGGTAATTGATAATGAAGTCCTCTTAAAACTCCTTTAGAGCTTTTTGATTCATTATCTTGACAAAAATTTATTTTATAACCTAGGAATTCTTCTAATTTATTGCTCACAAAAGTTTCAACAAAATAACCTCTACTATCGCCATGAACTTTTGGTTCAATAATTACAACATCTGGAATATTAGTTCTAATAAATTGCATTATTTCATTCTTCTTGGTTGATTTGCTCTAGAGATTAAGTATTGACCATATTGATTCTTTTTTAAAGGCTCTGCTAGTTCAAGAAGTTTTTCTTTACTTATATATCCCATCTCATAAGCTATCTCTTCAAGGCATGCTACTTTTAGACTTTGTCTATTTTCAATAGTTTGAATAAATGAACTAGCTTCAAGTAGTGATTCATGAGTTCCTGTATCAAGCCAAGCGAACCCTCTTCCCATTAGTTCTACTTTTAATCTATTTTCATTTAAATAATCTTGATTTAGTGTTGTAATTTCCAATTCACCTCTATGGCTTGGTTTTACATCTTTAGCTTTTTTTACAACATCATTTGGGTAAAAATATAATCCAACAACTGCATAGTTTGATTTTGGCTCTTTTGGTTTCTCTTCAATAGAGATTACATCTCCATTATCATTAAATTCTGCAACTCCATAACGTTCAGGATCACTTACATAGTAACCAAACACTGTTGCTTTATTTTCATCTTTAATATTTTTTATGCTTTTAGCTAGTAATTCAGTTAGACCATGACCATAAAATATATTATCTCCTAGAACTAAACAAGCATCATCACCATCAAGAAACTTTTCACCGAGAATAAATGCTTGTGCTAAGCCATCTGGATTAGGTTGTGCTACATATTCAAATCTCATTCCTAAATCTTTTCCATCACCTAAAAGATTTATAAAACTTTGTTGATCTTGAGGAGTTGTAATAATTAATACTTCTTTAATACCAGAAAGCATAAGTACTGAAAGTGGATAATAAATCATAGGTTTATCATAAATTGGAACTAGTTGTTTTGAAACACCTTTTGTGATTGGATAAAGTCTTGTTCCACTTCCACCTGCTAATATTATGCCTTTCATATATCTTCCCTCTAAAATAATTTGGCTTATATACTACAATATCTTAGCTTGATTTAATAAAGCCAAAACGTTTAAAGGCTTAATATTCTTCATGCAAATATTATCCTTACAAGCTTTCATAACTTCTGTTTTATAACAAGGACTACAAGATAATCCTGCATTTATAATATGCACTTCGTTAAAAGGTGTTTTATATGGTCCTGTTTGCTCCTCTGGAGTTGGTCCAATAAGACAAAAAACTGGGGTATTAACTGCAGATGCTATATGAGCTGTTCCTGTGTCAGTTACAACCAAAGCTTTTGCTTTTTCAATAATACTAACCATTTCAGGAATTGTTATTTTTCCTACTAAATCTATAATATTTTTGCTATAAGGCTTAAGAGGCTCAAAAAAATCCTCTTCTCCTTTTGCACCAATTAAAATAATATTATTATGATTTGGAACTAAATTTAAAAACTCTTTCCAATTTTTATGAGGCCAGGCTCTATAATTTAATCTTTTCTTTTTATTATGTGAATTACTTGGACTAACAATAATATAATCATTTGGTAAACTAAATTTAGTTTTAATTTGATTAAAATCTGAACCAAAAACTTTAGGAAATGATTTATCTAAATTTTCCTTTGAAATTATACTTGTGTAAAACTCTTTACAAATTTCAACCATATGAGATTTCGTGATTTTAATATCTTCACAAAACCAACCAACTTTTTTATTCGCAACAATTTTTTCAACTAAACTTTTAAATTGTTTTCCCATTTCAAAATTTATTAAAATATCATAAGGTTCTTTTTTTGAATAGTTTATTACTGCTTTTTTTTGTGAACTAAAAATTATTGGAATTTTTTTATGTTTTAAATGAAAAATTTTATTTACTCTTTTATCATATTCAAAAAGTTTTGAAGCTGCTGGAGTTGATACATAGTCAATAGTTACATCTTCTCCAAACTCCAATCTTAGTGCATCTAACACTGATGTAGAATATACTAAATCCCCTAAAGCTCCACATCTTATTATCAATATTCTTTTTATACTCTTCAAATTTTTCCCTTAATTTTAAAATATTATTTTATAAATTTCTTAATACTTTTATAAACTCAAAAAAATATTTTACATCACTACCAACTCTTTTTTTTATAAACTCTTTTTCATAAAGCCATAAAAAGAATCCAAGTTTTTTACTAAATTTTATTAACTTCTGTTTAAATTCAAAATTATTTGAAAGTTCACAATATTTATTAATTATTTTTTCATAATCTATTTTAAAACTAGCTTCTTTTAACTTTATAAATGATAATAAAAATAGTAAAAAATCTCTATATTGTAAAGTTTTGATATCTACATTAGACTCGAAACTCTCTTCAAAATCTAAAACAAAAACTTTATCATTTTTAAAAGTAAAATTTCTTAATTGACTTCCACCATGAAATTGTGAGAAATTATGAATTTTTGAGAGTTCAAATATTAACTTATCCACAAAAAAATAAAATTTATCTTCATTTATATCTTTGCTTCTTAAATAAGCATTTACACTATTTCCACTATCTTCTAAAACAAAAAAATCTTCACACTTATAAGCTATATTTGGAACATTTATTACTAGTTCTTTAAATTTTTCAAGCTTTGAAACTTCATAAAATAAGGCCTCTTTTGAATTTTTTACAATAGGAGGAATAAGTAGTTCAAAATGAAAAAACTTATAAAAAAAACTCTGAATTTTATCTGGTTTTGTAGCTCTAGATTTTTTTAACCAATACTGCTTTTCATCAAAAATAAAAGGGAAAATATCCTTATTTGATAACTCATACTCTTTTTTTGCTACATTTTCAAAACTGTTCAATTAATCTTCTTTTTTATAAATATCATTTTTAAAATCTTTAAATCTTTTATGTTGCCATAGCCAAAAATCTGGTTTTTCTAAAATTTGCTTAGACAAAATATCATTTTGAATTTGAGTTAACTCTTTTATTTTATCTTCACTTTTAAACTCAAAACTCTTAGTATCAATTGGCTCACAAACTTTTATAGTCCAATCTCTAAAATCATTACAAATAGTAAAAATTGGAATAATTACTGCATCAAATTTCAATGCCATTCTTGAAGTTGAATCTGTTGCTTTTGTAGTTTTTCCTAAAAACTCTATATCTATTCCGCTATTTAAATATTGGTCAATTACCACGCAAACTGTTTTATTCTCTTTAAAAGCTTTTATCATACCCTTTGCAGCACTCTCTTTTTCAAGCATTGTAATATGATTTTTACTTCTTGCTTTCTCATACTTTTTTTGAATATGAGGATTATTCATTCTTCTATTTACTATTGCAACATCTCCGAACATAAGTGCAATATATGGAACAGTTAGCTCCCAACCACCATAATGAGCAGAAATATAAATAATTTTTCTATTCTCTTTTATTGCATCTTCTATTATATGTTTATTTACAATATTTGCTTTTTTTAATAAATCCTCTTTTTCTATATTTTGATTCTCAATGAACTCATACATATTAAAAACCAAAGATTTATAAGAGTTATAAATAATCTCATTTTTTCTATCCTCACTTATACTCTTGCCATAGACAAAATCTAAGTTTGCACGAGCTACTTTTATATGTTTTTTATTAAATTTAAATGCAAAAAATGCAAAAAATTTCAAAATCTGTTTCATAAGAATTTTAGGAGTTATTAAAAATAAAAAAAGAAATGTGTTGTATAAAAAAAGTCTAAAATAATCTTTAATTTTTCTGTACACTTAAAAGCTCCTTTGCTATATCTATAATAATATTCTCATCAATCGTCTTTATTGAAAAATCTTTTTTGTCCAACTTAAAGGGATTTACAACAGAAGAAGACTTTACACTTTTATTAATTTTTGTTTCATAAGTATTTCTATAAGCTGGTGTATTTCCAAAAATTGTTATTGAAGGAGTATTTAAAGCCCAAGCCATGTGTGTTGGTCCAGTATCATTTCCAATTACTAAATCAACTTTGCTAATCAAAGCTTTTAATGTATTTAAATCTATTTTTGGTAAAACAATAGCATCTGAATTATCACAAATAAATTTTGCAATCTCTTTTTCTTCTTCATTTCCCCAAGCAATAAAAAAATTCTCTTTCAAATTTTGTACTATTTTAACAAACTTCTCTTTAGAATACATTTTACTCTTCCAACTAGCACCAACTACAAGAATAATATTTTTCCTATTTTTATCTAAATATTGATAAACTTTTTCATCTTCATTTTTAAAAAATAAGAAAGGTTTTTTATCTAAAATCTCATCTTTTGAAATATCAAAATTAAGTGCTTTTGAAAATAAATAACAGTTTCTATCTATAACATTTTTATCATAAGATATTGATATTTTTTTATTATAAAAAAAACTGGCTAATCCTTCTCTAGTTGAATTTTTACAAAAACCAACTCTATTTTTACCTAAAAATCTAGCAACTATTGCTGATTTTATTAAACCTTGAGCATCTATAATTAAATCATAATTTCTATTTTTGAAACTTTTTACTAGTTTTAATTGAGTTAAAATCTCTTTTTTTGAGTTTTTAATAGATTTTAAATTTAGTTTGATTATATTATTTATATCTGGATTATTTTCTAAAATTTTAGAAAAAGAATCTTCAACAAACCAATCAATTTGGATATTTGGATATTTTCTTTTTATAAACTGCAAAGCAACCATTGAGTGAATAATATCACCCATAGCAGATAGCTTTATAATAGCTATTTTTTGCACTATAAAATCTCTAAGGATAAATCTTTTGGCAGCTCTAGTTTTTCAATATATGAATTTATTAAAAATGATCTATTTGGAAGCTCCAATTTTAAAATATCATCATCTAAAATATAGTTTACTTTTGGACAAGAGAAATCAGTATTTACAGCAATATTTAGAGCAATCATAAATGAAAGCCATTGCATAGTTTCTAAATTTGGTAATAACTCTTTATACTCTTCTATATCACTTTGTTTTGGTAAAGATTTTTTTGAAAACTTTATAGTATGAGCAACTATAACTCTTGAAGTGTGTTGAAAATCATAATTTAAACCATTCAAAATAAACTCAAAGGCATTGTCATTTTTTTTATAAAAATTCAAACTAGAACCAACAGAGTGAAGTTTTGAAGATACAACCAAAAGTTCTTTAAATTTATCATCAAGATTGTGAAGAGGTTTTAAAACTTCAAATATTTTTTTTGCATTGTTACCAAAATAAGCACTTTGTTTCTCATTTAACTCAAATCTATCTAGTAAACTTTTTACACTTACATTAAAATTATTTGGAAATCTATGATTTGAATTCCTTAGTAAATCTGTAAGATAAACACCTTCTCTCACACCTACACCAGAAGTTACAACTTCTTTTATATTCAACTCATCAAGAATAGTTTTAAAAATAAATGTACCCTCTTTTATGGTATCAAATCTATCTTTTTTAACTCCTAATTCTTGAAGTTCTTCATTTGAATCTGCTTTTAAAATATTTTCAAAAAGTTTTTTCTCTTTATTTACATCATATGTAAATCCATGAATTGCATCTAATGGGTATTCATTTTTAACCATAATCATTTTTGATAAAGTTCTAATACTTCCACCAATTCCAACAGCTTTTGAAGGAATATCAATATTTTGTTCAAAAACTTTTTTTAAGTTCTCTAAAATATACTCTTTTGCTCCGTTTATATTGTCTTTGTTAAAATATAACTCTTTTATTCTTACAGTTCCAATATTTAAAGATATTGATTTTAATATTTTTTTGTCTTTTACAAAACAAAATTCTGTACTTCCACCACCAATATCAATAGTTATAAACTCGTCATCATGAAGTAAATTTGAAGTAGCAACACCACCAAAATATGACTCTTTTTCTCCATCAATTACTTTTATACTCAAACCCAAATCATTTTTAACTCTATTTAAAAAAACTTTTGAATTTGGAGCATCTCTTAAAGCAGAAGTTGCAACACACAAAACTTTTCTTGATTTTAAAGCATTTGAAATATTTAAAAAAGATTTTAAAGACTGGTAAGCTCTTTCCATAGGAATTTCTTGAAGATTTCCACCATTTTCATAGCAACCTTCAGAAATTTTTACCCTACTTTTTGTCTCATTTATTAAAGAAAAAGCAAAACGGCTAGATTTTTCTAAAACAACCATCCGCATTGAATTTGAGCCAATATCGATGACTGTTGTAATTTTAGACATTTTAGTTTTCTTCTTCCATTAACTGGTCATATTTAAATTTTAACTCTTCTAATGTCTCTTCGTTATCTGGGTCCAAAATAATACAATCAACTGGACAAACCTCAACACATTGAGGTTCTTCATAGTGCCCAACACACTCTGTACAACGATCAGCGTCGATTACATAAATTGGATCACCCTCTTCAATAGCCATATTTGGACACTCTTCCCTACAAGCATCACATGCAATACATTCATCCATAATTATTAAAGCCATATAATTTTCCTAATTTTTTTATTAATCTGGAGTTATACCTAAAAATCTTTAATAATTTCTTTAAAAATTGAAAATTGTTCTTTATATTTTGTAACAAATATAATATCTTCTTCTTTTTTTATATATAAATCTCTACTTATAAATAATCCAGCTTCAACATCAAATTCTCTTAAATCTCCTTTAAAAATAACAAACAAAAAATCTCTTGCATTTGCCAAAGATAGTGCTGTTGCACCAAGAACTCTAAACTTTACATTTTTATCATCTATATTTTTACAAATATTTGGATATTTATATCCTCTTTCAAAAACTGCAACTTTTGAACTATTATGCTCGATTCTTTGAAACTCTTTTTTATTTTCCAAACAAAAATATTTTATCTCATCATCTAAACTTCTATAAATTAAAGTTTTATTTGCCATATTTGCTACAAAACCAGCAATAATTTCATCACTCTTTTTAACTGCAACGGAAGTACCAAAATATGGGATATTTGACAAAAAGTTATTACTTCCATCAAGTGGGTCTATTATAAATGTAATATCTTTTTTGTTATCTATAAATCCGCACTCTTCACTAAAAATATTTCCAAAATCTTTTAGATTTTTTATAAATATATCTTCAAAAAAAATATCAATTTTTAGTGAATTATCCCCACCAAATCCAATCTGTTTTGTATATGTAAAATCGTCTTCTTTTAAACTATTTTTTATATATTCTACTATTTCAAGATTTGATTTTATTATTGCTTTTGTTATATTTTCCAAAACTACATATCCTCTTTTTTATCTTGATTTTTAGTTTTTTCAAGATTTTCTAGCTCTATAAAATAAGCATGTGATAGGAAAATAATATAAAAAATTGAAACAAAAAGTGTAACAAAAGGAATAGTAGTAATAAAATATAAAAAAAGTGTTCTAACTCTAAATGAACTAGAAGATTTAGAATAAATTTTTTCATACTCTTCTTTGCTCAAAATTGTTGAAGATACATCATAATTTAACATTTTGTGAAAAAAATAGTACAAAGGAAGATAAAGAGCTATAAAATTTATAAGCGGAATAAAATACAATGGAATAAATAAAATATATAGTAAAATCATCATAAAAAATGCTTTTAAAAATACCCCAAATGCTCCTAAAATAGTTCCATACGGTTTTAAATTTAAGTTTTTATAGCTAGTTTCATTTAAATATTTTATAACAAAAGGTGTCAAAAAACCAATAATTACCAAAGTTAATATAACACTTAAATGAAAAACAAAAATAGCTCCAATACTATAAAATAGGAATCCAGCAATCCAAGAAGTAATAGAATACTTAAATAAAAAAACTATAAAATATGTAAGCCAAACAAAATAAAATGGTGCATTTTCATCAATAACAACTTCACCACCAGCTTGTGATGTAAGAGCAACAGTTTTAAGAGCTTCTATACCAACACTTGCAACTCCAAAAAATAACATATATAAAATCAACATTGTTATAAAAAGTGGAATTAGAGCCAGTTTTAGCATTTTTGAACTAAAAAAATCTCTTATACTTCTTTGTAAAATTTCTACTTCATTCATATTTTATCTTTTATTTAATTTTTGCATATTCTACCTACAAATGGTTAAAAATCAAACCTTGTCCTATACTCACACTTTTGACAAAGCTCTTCTTTTAAAATATTATTTTTAAAACCCTCTATCATCTGTTTTGCTCTTTGTCCTTGCAAAATCTCTTTTATAGTTGATTTCTCAATATTTCCCAAATTTATATTTGCATCTAAATCCAAACAACAAGGAACTACAGTTCCATTTGATAAAATGCCAAAATGTGAGTTTAAACCATAGCAAAAACCTTTTTGACTTACAACTTCATTTTTTAAATTTGGCCAAACAAAATATTCATCAAAATTTATAAATATTTTTCTAGCAACTCTTATATTTTTTGGTTTATTTTCATAAATCTCATCTATATTTAAATTTGAAGAAAAAAAGTGATTTAATTTATCAAAAATCTTTAGATTAAACTCTTTTGCACTCTTTTTCTCATCTAAATTCCAAATTCTAAAGTTTATAAAATATTCATGTTTTTTATTTTGTGCAAACTTTACAAACTCTAAAATAGGCTCTATGTATTCATCAAAACTTTTTTTATGAGAGTTGGCATTATATGAGTTTAGTGAAAAATTTATCTGCTTGATTGTAGTATTTAGTAAAGTTTCATAATGCTTTTGTGAAATATTATTTGCTGTTGTTGTTATATTTACCTTTAAATTATGCTTTTTACTTATATTTAAGTATTCACTTAAATTTGTCAAAACTAAAGGGTCACCTACAATATGGTATGCTAACTCATTTGTGATATCTTTTAGCTCAAAATTTAATCTATCAAAAGTATTTAAATCCATAATCTTATTTGCTAATAGTTTTGGTGGACAAAAAGAGCATTTCAAATTACAAATATTTGTAAGTTCTATATGAACTTTTTTAAACTTTTTTATCTCTTTTCCTTAATTTTTTGCTGATTTTATCAAAATAAGCTAAAAATCACTGTTGCTCAAAAAAATCTTTAAACTTTTTTTCTTGTAAAGCTTGTGTATCTTCTATTTTATTCTCATTTTTTGATTTTAATTCAACTTTTAAATCACTCAAACTCTCTTCTAAATATCTCTCTTCTAGTGCTTTTAACTTTGTTAATTTATCTCTTATATATGTAATATCTTGGGTTTTTTGAATAATATATGGTGTTACAATTATTACTAAATTATTTTTTCTATTTAGATTTGATTCATTTTTAAAAAGTTCTCCTAACACTGGAATATCTCCCAAAACTGGTACTTTTTCCTCTACAATCTCATTTTTATTTTCAATTAATCCACCTATTATTACACTCTCTCCATTACTTAAAATTGCTGTTGTATTTATCTCTTTTTTAAGAGTATCAGGATTACTAGTTCCAACTGATCTTACTTTTAAATTTTCCAAAAGTGTATTAATCTCTAAGCTAAGTTTTGTGTCACTTGAAACTCTAGGTTTTACTTTTAAAGTCAATCCAATATCTTCTCTTTCATAATTTGTTCTTAAAGTTCCACCATCTGTTACACTACTTGAAGTTTGCATTGAAATTTTTTCTCCAACATATATAAAACTCTCTTTGTTGTTTAAAGCCAAAATTGATGGTTCAGAAACAATATCCAAAGCTCCTTGCTGTTTTAAAAGATTTAAACTTGCACCCAAAGCTAGTCCTGATTTTAAATTTAATTTTTTTACATCTATACCTAAAAGTGTTGAAGCATCTTCAATACTTTTTGAACCACCATTTAAGTTTGTTGATATTGCCATAATTCCATCACTTGAGCTATCTGCTTTTAAAATTCCATAAGATAAACCTATTTTATTTACAAGTTCGTTGTTTACTTCTATAATTTTTGCTTGAATATAAACTTGTTCTTTTTGTTTATCTAAATCTTTTAAAAGATTAAAAAGTGGCTCTAAAATATCTTTTTGACCTGTTAAAACAATTGAATTTGTCTCTTGTGCAAATGAAATATTTGGTTTTTCACCCTCTTCATAACTATTTTTTTCAATAATATTTTCCAATATCTTAGCTATATTTTCTGCATCGATATTTCTTAATTCATAAACTTTTGAGATAGAATTTTGTTTTTTTGGTGGTATTTTTTTACTAATTTTTAAAAAATCACCTTTTTGTTCCAAAATATAATTATGCTCATCTAAAATAGTTTTTAAAATTGTAAGCAAATCATCTTTCTTGATTTTTTTATTTGATACAAAGTTTAAATTTATATCCAAAGGTTCACTCACAAGAATATTTTTATTACTCACTTTTGAAACGATTTTTATAAATTCATCTAATTTTAAATTTGTAAAATTTACATCTATATAATCATTGGCAAAGCTTTGTACAGAAAAGAATAAAAGAAAAAAGAGATTTAAAAACCATTTCATTTGCTACCCCTAGAAATAATATGATAAGTTTTTTATATTATCTTAATTTCTCTTGGAAGTAAAGATTTTATAGTTTCTAATTCATCTTTTGTAATTTGGATTGTTATTTTTATACTATTTAAAAAATCTTTATTTATAATTTTTATACTATTTTGATTTAAAATATACTCAAGCTGTCCTAAAGAACTATATTCGCACTCTATTATATGATTCTCTAGTTTTTTATACTCAAAAAATTCTGCAATTTTTATAACTTCATTTAAAGAGCCACCATAAGCTCGAACTAATCCACCAGTTCCTAATTTTATTCCACCAAAATATCGAACTATTATTGCTGCGATATTTATAATACCTGCACCACTTAAAACAGCCAATGTTGGTTTTCCACTTGTTCCTCTTGGTTCTCCATCATCACTACTATTTTCAACAATTTGCTCAAACTCATTTAAATATCTATATGCATAAACAAAATGAACAGCTTTTGGATGCTCAACTCTTAATCTTTGCATTGTTTTATCAAAATCTTTATAAGGCATTAAAAAAGCTATAAATTTTGATTTTTTCTCTTCTACTGTTGCTGTAAACTCTTTTTGAACAAATTTCAACTATAATTTTCCTTATGAGATTAGATTTATACCTTAGCCAAAATTTTAATATTCAAAGTAGAAACAAAGCACTTGAACTAATTCTTTCAAATAAAGTAAAAATAGATGGTGAAATTGTATCAAAAGCTTCATTTTTAGTTTATGAAAATATGATTATTGAAATACTTGAAGAAGATTTTTATGTTTCAAGAGCTGCTTATAAACTAAAATATTTTTTAGATGAGCTAAAAAATGAGATTAATTTAAAAGATAAAACAGCTCTTGATATTGGAAGTAGTACTGGTGGATTTACACAAATTTTATTAGAATTTGATATTAAAAAAGTAATTTGTGTTGATGTTGGAAGTAATCAACTTCACGAAAGAGTAAAAAAAGATAAAAGAATAGAGTTTTTTGAAAACTGCGATATTAGAGATTTTAAAAGTGATATTTGTTTTGATATTGTAACTTGTGATGTATCTTTTATCTCTATTTTAAAAATTATTGATTCAATAAACTCTTTAAATTTTAAAAATATAATAATACTTTTCAAACCACAATTTGAAGTTGGAACTGGAGTAAAAAGAGATAAAAAAGGTGTAGTAAAAGATAAAAATGCGATTTTAAAAGCTAAAGAGAACTTCTTAAGCAAAGCATTTTCTTTGAACTGGAAATTAAATTATAACAGCATTAGTAAGCTTGTAGGAAAAGATGGAAATGAAGAAGAGTTCTTCTACTTTAGTAAATAGTAATTTTAATAAAAATATTATAGATTCAATTGCAATTGGTGGATTTGATGGTATGCATATTGCTCATCAAGAGTTATTTAAAAACTTAAACCAAAATGGGGCAATTATAAGTATAGAAACAGGTTATGCTTCAATTACTCCAAAAGATTATAGACAAGAGTACACAAGATACCCAATTTTTTATTATGATTTAGAAGATATAAAAGCTCTTGATGGAGCCGATTTTATAAAGATGCTAAAAAATGATTTTAAAAACTTAAATAAAATAGTTGTTGGTTTTGATTTTTGTTTTGGTAAAAATAGAGCATACAAAACAGATGATTTGAAAAAAATTTTTGATGGAGTTGTAGTTGTAATACCTGAAATAAAGCTAAATAATTTCCCAGTTCATTCACGATATATAAGAGAATTTTTACTAAATGGAGATATAGAAAAAGCAAATAGCTTTTTAGGAAAAGAGTATAAAATTTTTGGAAAACATATAGTTGGACAAGGACTTGGAAAAAAAGAGTTTGTAGCAACTATAAATCTAAATGTAAATGAGTTTTTATTACCACAAAATGGAGTTTATATCACAAAAACTATTGTAAATGATATTGAATATAACTCTATTAGTTTTTTGGGGCAAAGAGGTTCAACAGATTGTAAATTTGCAGTTGAAACTCATATTTTAAATCAAGAAAATATAGAAATAAAAGATGAAAACGTACAAATAAAATTTATAAGTCGTATAAGAGAAAATAGAAAATTCGATAGTTTTTTAGAACTAAAAAATCAGATTTTTAAAGATATAGATATTGCTAAAAAATATTTTTATTAATTTTTAGATAGAATATTAGAATGATTGATAAAGTATTTAATAAAACAATTTCAAAACAGTTTGAGTTTGATGAAGAGGTAGCTAGCGTATTTGATGATATGTTAGAGCGTTCTGTTCCTTTTTATAAACAGATGCAAAAACTATCAATATCTTTTGCCAATAATTTTTTAAAAGAAAATAGTAAGGTATATGATTTAGGTTGTTCAACTGCTTCAACTTTGATTGAACTTAGTAAAACAACTCCTTATAAATTAGATTTAATAGGAATAGATAACTCAACAGCAATGCTTGAACGAGCTAGTAAAAAAGCAAAAGCATTTGGGGTTGATATAGAGTTTTTAAACAGTGATATTTTTGATGTTGAATTAAAAAATGCAAATCTTGTTATTTCAAACTATACTTTACAATTTATAAGACCAATAAATAGAGAAAAATTAGTAAAAAAAATATATGATAGCTTAGAAGATGGTGGAATTTTTATCTTTAGTGAAAAACTAGTTTCACAAGATAGCTCTTTGAATAAACAGTTTATAGATGAGTATTATAGCTTCAAAAAAACTCAAGGTTATAGTGAGTTTGAAATATCTCAAAAAAGAGAGGCTTTGGAAAATGTACTTATTCCTTATACTGAAGATGAGAATAAAAAGATGATAAAAGATGCTGGATTTAAACATTGTGAAACTCTTTTTAAATGGGTAAACTTTGCAACTTTTATAGCAATTAAATAGTAAAACCAAAGGAGAATATATGTTAAAAACAGGAGATATGGCACCAGCATTTTGTGCTTTTAATCAAGATGATACAGAAATTTGTCTAAGAGATATTGTTGGAAATTGGATAGTTTTATACTTTTATCCAAAAGATTTAACTCCAGGGTGTACAACTCAAGCTTGTGATTTTACAGCAAACTTATATAAATTTGATAATTTAAAAGCAACAATTATTGGTGTAAGTCCTGATGATAGTGCAAAACATAGAAAATTTATAGAAAAATATGATTTAGGTATTACTCTTTTAGCAGATGAAAATAAAAAAATGTGTCAAGATTACAATGTTTGGCAATTAAAAAAATTTATGGGAAAAGATTTTATGGGAGTTGTTAGAACAACTTTTATTATAAATCCAAAAGGAGAAATTGCAGCAATTTGGGATAAGGTGAGTGTACGAAAAACAAAGAGTGTAAAAGGAAATAAAATCGAAGTTTTACATGTGGATGAAGTTAGAGAAAAACTAGAAGAATTACAATCAAAATATTAGGAAAAAATATGAAAAAAATGTTTACAAAGTTAGCTTTTGTTGGTGCTATTTTATTTGCTACAAATAGTTTAGCAGTTGAAACTGTTTGTTATAAAAATGGTTTAGATACACCATCACAAATTGAAACTGCAAAACTTGAAGGTGGAATTTGTGGTGGTAAAACTACTGTTGGAGAAATGTTAAAAAATGGTTGGCAAATTTTAGATATAAATGTAACAACTGAAAATGGGAAGTTAAGTTACTCATACTACTTTTATCAAAATGCAAAACAGGGTTTAAGTAGTGGAACTTATGCATCAAAATTAGATTATGGGAAAAAAGAGTTCTCTATTTCACCTATGGCATTTAAAATTGATAATTTAGAAAATAACAAAACAACTATTCCAAAAGGAAATTTGCTTATAGGTCAAAGTGGAATTGTTGTGCATATTTATGACAACGATAGAAGACTAATAGTTTCAAACGCAAAAGTAGTAAGCTCAAATGAAAAAAGTTCTGTTATTGAATATTTTGCTTTTGATGATTTAAAACAAGATGCAATTCCTAATACAAATAGAGTAGTTGAAAAAGGTGATATTTTACTTTTAAACTATATGTATGACCAATCTTTACTTATAGCTCCTGATTTTAATAACTATAAAGCAGTAAAAGATGATTTTGCTCAAAACAACTTTATACATCCAGATTTATTTGGGGCTGCTTTAAAATTTCAAAATCAACCACTTCCTAGAATTGAAGATTTCCAAAAATTTGCAATTGAGCAAAATTTAGGAACTATTTTTATTGTATTAAATAGAAAAATCTTTATATATGATGCAAAAACATTTACTCTACTAGATAGTTATAGTTTACAAATTGGTTCTTCAAAAAAACAGTTGCCATTCTTTACAAGAGTTGAAGAGATAAAAGGACCACTAATTGACCTTAAAAATATTCCTATTGTATCTGATGTTTTAGGTTTAAATGAAGATGGTATAGATGATTCAAGCTATGACAACTACTATAAACAACTTTTGGGAGTTAAATAGTGATTGATAAAAAACATTTGGATTACTTCATTTCTATTGTTGGTGAAGAGAATGTAAAATCAGACAAAGCTCATTTGATAGCTTTTTGTTACGATGCTACAAGAAGTCGTTTTGAGCCAGATGCTGTTGTTTTTCCAAGACACGAACAAGATGTAAGTGATATACTAAAATATTGTAATGAAAATAAAGTAGTAATTGTTCCACGAGGTGCTGGAAGTGGATTTACAGGTGGAGCATTGCCTTCAAATGGTGGAATTATTCTATCACTAGAGAGACATATGAATAAACTACTTGAAATTGATATGCAAAATATGGTTGGAGTTGTTCAACCAGGAGTTGTAAATATGCAGTTTCAAAAAGCAGTAGAAGAAGTTGGTCTATTTTATCCACCAGATCCAGCAAGTGAAGAGTATTCAACTCTTGGTGGAAATGTAAGCGAAAATGCTGGAGGTATGAGAGCTGCTAAATATGGTATCACAAAAGATTATGTGATGGCTTTAAGAGCAGTTTTACCAAATGGAGATATTATAGTTGCTGGTAAAAAAACTATCAAAGACGTAGCTGGTTATAATGTTGCTGGTATTTTAATAGCTAGCGAAGGAACTTTGGCAGTTATTACAGAGATTACTTTAAAACTTATTCCAAAACCAAAATTTAAAAAAACTTATATGGGAGTTTTTTCAGATGTAAATAGTGCTATGACAGCTGTTTTTAAATCACTTGCAAGTGGAGCAAATCCTGTTGCTATGGAGTTTTTAGATTCACTTGTAATAAAAGCTTTAAAACAAAAGTTTCCTCAAGTTTCATTGCCAGAAAATGCTGGTGGAATTTTAATAGGTGATGTAGATGCAAGTAGTATTGCTGAAATTGAAGACCAATTAAATATTTTGAAAAACTCTTTTAAAGAAAATGGCTCAATAGACTTTATTGTGGCACAAGATGAAGAAGAGAGTAAAAAACTATGGTTTGCAAGACGAAATGCAAGTCCAGCAACTATGGTTTATGGAACAAAAAAATTAAATGAAGATATAAGTGTTCCAAGAAGTAAGCTTCCAGAGGCTTTAGATGAGATTTATAAAATCGGTGACAAATATGGTTTCCAAGTGCCTTGTTTTGGACATGCAGGAGATGGAAATATTCACGTAAATGTTATGGTTAAAGATAAAAACAATGAAAAAGAGATGGCTGATGGTCACAAAGCTATTGAAGAAATTTTCCAGCTTGTTGTAGATATGGGTGGAACTCTAAGTGGTGAACACGGTATTGGTATATCAAAAGCACCATTTATGAATATAGCATTTACTGAAGCTGAAATGAACCTATTTAGAAATATCAAAAAAGCATTTGACCCAAATAATATTTTAAATCCTTTTAAAATGGGATTATAAATTGGAAAATAGTAAAAATACTATTTCCAAAAAGCTATTTGTAGCTGTTGAAACATTTTTTAATGATGACACAAGCTACTATGCTGCAAGTCTTAGTTTTTTTACTATATTTTCAATACTACCAATAATTGCTCTTGGAATTGCTATTATTTCACAATTTCAAGAATTCAACTCATATCTTGATATGTTTACAAATTTTTTACTAAACTTTTTAAATCCTACTCACTCTGACGAAATTGTAAATACCCTAAAGAATTTTATATCAAACTCTGATAAATTAGGCTTTATAGGAATATTTTATATGCTTTTTGTCTATATTATGTTTTTCAAAGATTATGACTATATTGTAAATAAAATACATCAAACAACTAGAAGAGCAATATATAAATCATTTTTTATATACACAATCTTTTTTATACTGTTTCCTGCTATTTTTATTGTATTAAATTTACTTTTTAGTTTTAATGATAGTAATTTTTTCAAAAAAATTCTACTATTTTTATTTACTTGGCTTATATTTTTTGCTTTATTTAAAGTAAGTGTAAATAAAATTATATCTACGAAAGCAGCTTTTATATCATCTTTTTTGACTTTGGCAACTTTAAGTATTACAAAAAATCTTTTTATATATTATGTCGTTTACAACAAAACATATACAACAATTTATGGCTCACTTTCAACTTTGCTTTTCTCAATTTTATGGATTTATATTTCATGGATAATCTATCTTTATGGTATAAAAATTTGTCATAAATTAAATATGAGATATCTAAATCAAGTCGTATAAATCATCTCTGATTCTAAGTGGGATTTCTGAAAAAATCTTATCTTGATTTTGTATAAGACTATAACAACTTGAACAAAGTAGTATAAGATTTTCAACATTATAACCTCCATTTTCATGACTTTCTTGGGCCAAAATTATAGAACTTTTTTGTATTTTATCCATAATATTCCCACATCTATTGCAAATTCCCTCTTCTCTAAAAAAAACCAACTCTTTTCTTCGTAAAAAGTCTTGTGGAATTTTTTTGTTTGGTTGAGAATTTATCCCATAACCACTCCAAATAAGCTCTTTTTTTACACTTTTTTGAGTTGTCTTTTCCCAGTGGAAATCTGCAAATTGTCTTATAACTTCATGAATAACCATAGCTTTTTGAACTTTTAAATTATCTTCTTCTTCCTTGTCTTCATACAAAGTTAAGTCAAAATGAATATTTGGATACTCTCTTTTTAAATAACTATTAACTAAATCCAAAAAGAGCTGAAATCTATTTAATTTCAACTCTTTTTCTTCTTCTTTAGTTTCAAATAGTTTTTTAATATTATCAAACATACATTATTTTTCTTTACATCTTTGAATACTTGCACCAATTTTTAAGAATTTTCCTTCTAAATCTTCATATCCTCTATCAAGATGATAAATTCTATGAATATTTGTCTCTCCTTGTGCAACCAAGGCTGCTAAAACAAGAGCTGAAGATGCTCTTAAATCTGTTGCCATAACATCTGTTCCACTTAAATTACCTTTTTCACCAATAATTGTAGCTATATTTCCATTTAAATGAATTTCAGCTCCAAGTCGAACAAGTTCACTTGCATGCATAAATCTATTTTCAAAAAGTCTCTCATCAATTGTGCTAGTTCCTTCTGCTTGAGTTGCAAGTGCCATAAACTGAGCTTGCATATCTGTTGGGAAACCTGGATATTCTGTTGTAATAATATTTACAGGTAAAATTTTTGATGTTGGAAAAATTGTAAGTTCATCTTCTTTTATATCTATTTCAAAATTCATCTCTTCTAGCTTTGAAATAACAGCTTCAAGATGAGCAGGTACAATATTTTTTATAGTTAATTTTTGGTTTGTAATAGCAGCTGCACACATATAAGTTCCAGCTTCTATTCTATCAGGAATTACGCTAAAAGGTTTGATATCAAGTAACTCTCCACCTGTTCCTTCAATAATAATTTTAGATGTTCCAATTCCATCTATTTTTACTCCAGCACTTGCTATTACTTCACATAATTGAACAATTTCTGGCTCTTTAGCTGCATTTATTATAGTTGTAACTCCAGAAGCTAATGCTGCTGCCATAACTATATTTTCAGTTCCACCAACTGTAACTTTATCAAATACAATTTTTGCACCTTTTAATCCATTTGGAGCTGTGGCTTTTATATATCCTTGAAGTATTTCAATTTTTGCACCCATGGCTTCCAAAGCTTTTAAGTGTAAATCAACAGGTCTTTGACCAATTGCACAACCACCAGGAAGAGAAACTTCACAATGCCCAAATCTTGCAAGTAAAGGTCCTAGAACCAAAATAGAAGCTCTCATAGTTTTTACTATATCATAAGTTGCAGTTGTATTATCTATGATACTAGTATCTATTTTTGCACTATTTTTATCTTTTTCAAAACTACCACCTAGCATTTTTATAAGCTTCAAAAAAGTGTTTATATCAGCAACATCTGGAAGATTGTTTATGATAGTTTCATTTTTTGCCAAAATAGTAGATGCTATTAAAGGAAGTGCCGCATTTTTTGCTCCAGAAATATATATATCTCCACTTAGCTTTTGATTTCCTATGATTTTTAAATAATCCATAAATTTCCTAAATAATGTTTAAAATGGTTAAGATTTTAACGAAATATTGCTTTAACACAAATTTTGCAATACTTTTGGTTTTTAAAAGGATTTTGGATTGGAAGAAAATGTAAATAAAGCTATAAAATATATGATTATTGCTTCTTTTTTATTTGCTTTAATGGGAGTTACTGCAAAAGAGCTAAGTGATAATTTATCTACAATAGAGGTTGTATTTTTTAGAAATATCTTTGGAGTCTTTTTTATACTATTTTCTATATACAAAAGTCCGCTTAATCAGTTGGGTGGAAAATTTTGGTTACTTATTTTTAGAGGAATTGCAGGATTTTCTGCTTTGCTTTTCTTCTTTTATAATATTGCAAATATTCCTCTAGGAGAAGCTATGACTTTTTCTAAAACATCTACAATATTTACAGCACTTTTAGCATATTTTTTTCTAAAAGAACATATTGGATTTAAAGGTTGGATTGGAGTTTTTATAGGATTTATTGGAATTTTATTTATTGCCCAGTTTGATGGAAGTAGCCTTAAAAAAACAGATTATTTAGGAATTTTATCTGGTGTTGGAGCAGCTTTAGCATATACATCTATACGAGAATTAAGAAAATATTATGATAGCAGAGCTATTGTTTTGAGTTTCATGGGCGTTGGTACAATCTTACCTTTGTTTTTTATGATAATAAGTGAGTTTTACACAAATCCAAACCTTGATTTTATGTTGGGTACTTTTGTAGTTCCACAAAGTAGAGATTGGATTTTTATAGCTTTCTTGGGAATTTTTTCTACTTATGCACAAATATATATGACAAAATCATACTCTCTTGCAAAAGCAGGCATTGTAAGCACTGTTTCTTATAGTAATATTGTTTTTTCAATAATTTTAGGACTTTTTATGGGAGATGCTTTTCCATCTTTTATAGTGCTTTTGGGTATAATTTTGATTGTAATTAGTGGAATAATGGTTAGTAAGAAATAATAAATTAGTTCAAGGCTTCGTTCTCGAAGCCCTTTAGAGTTTTGCTACTTTTAGGAATTTTTTATAAATTCCGCTAAAAAGTAGTTTAATATAATATGGTTCCTTTTATTTAATTGGAACCAATTAAATAAAAGGAAAATATATTATGTTGACAGTTATGACAGGACCTTGTGTTTTAGAAGATATGGATACAGTTTTAAAAATAGCAGAAAAATTAAGACCACTTAGTGAAGATAAAAGAGTTGATTTTTATTTTAAAGCTAGTTTTGACAAGGCAAACAGAACAAGTCTAAGCTCATTTAGAGGACCAGGACTTGATGAGGGTTTAAAAATTTTTGAAAAAATCAAAAAAGAGTTTGGGTACAAAGTGGTTACCGATATTCACGAATCATATCAAGCAGCTCCTGCTGGAGAAGTTATGGATATACTTCAAATCCCTGCTTTTTTGTGTCGTCAAACAGATTTGTTAGTTGCTGCTGCTAAAACAAAAGCAAAAATAAATATTAAAAAAGGGCAATTTTTGGCAGCTGATGCTATGAAGCACCCTGTTGAAAAAGTACTAAACACAAGAGGAATAAGTGAAGTAAGCTATGAAAGTAGCAAAAAAGCTGGTGTTTGGCTTTGTGAGAGAGGAAACACTTTTGGATATGGAGCTTTGGTTGTAGATATGAGAAACTTACTACTTCTGCGACAATATGCTCCTGTGATTTTCGATGCAACTCATAGTGTGCAAATTCCAAGTACTGGAGGAACAACTGGAGGGAACAGCTCATTTGTACCATATATGGCAAGAGCAGCTGCTAGTGTTGGAGTAGATGGATTTTTCTTTGAAACACATATTGACCCAAAAAATGCAAAAAGTGATGGACCAAATATGCTTAATATTGAACAACTTTATAAAACAATGGATGAGATTTTTGCTATAAAAGAGGCTTTAGGAAACTAAAACCTCTAAAGCAAAAAAACATTTAATACCCTTTATAAATCTTTTCCCAACAGCAACTATGATCAGCTTCATAAATAAAATATTTTATATTTTTTTTATTTTTAAATCTATTTTGATATGAAAAAAATATATCTTTTGGAATAATTTTGTCATTTGAACCTATTAAATGATATTGTTTTATATTTTCTAAATTTTTACTAAAATCTGCTGGATTTAAAGAACCATCTAATTTTGAAATATTTTTTATTTTACTCCACTCTTCTATGTTCAAATTTCCAGCTACTGTTGTAATACTATTTATATCATCTCGAAAAGATGCTAAAAGCGTTACAATTGCTCCTCCACCAGAATATCCAACTAAATCAAACTTAATATTTAGATACTCATTTTTTATCATATTTAAAGCATCTTCATAAGCTTTTATAATTTTTGTATTAAATCTATGACTTGTCCAATATTTTTCTTCACAAGACTCTGAACTTATGTATTGGCAAGGTCTTGCTAAATAAATTTTGCAAGAGCTATTATCCAAAAGCATTAATTTTAAAGCTATCGGATTTATAGGTGTTGGATTTGAAGATACAATATTTCTTGAAATCCAAGATAGACCATCTCCTTCTATATATATTTTTATACTATCTTTACAACTATTTGATATTTTTTGAAAAGAGAATAGATTAAATTGAGTTGTCTTTATATCTTTTTGAATAATATTTTTATCATTTATCAAAGAAAAGGCTAACTCTTTTCTATCATTTAAAGATGGAAGTTTATTTGAGCAACTGCTAAAAAATAAAATAAACACATTAAGTAAAATTATATATATATAATTATTCTTCAAATATATTACTCCTAATTATTGAGTTATCAAAAACTGTAAAACAGTTTTTACCTTTTGTTTTTGATAAATACATAGCTTCGTCTGCTTGTTTTTGTAGCGTTTTAGTATCGACATCATTATCTTTTGAATAAAAACTTATTCCAATACTTGCAGATACTTTCAATTTAATATTCTCATCCAATACTACAATTTTTTCAGCTTCTTGTAACAATCTATCTATTATTTTTTCATAAGGTTCTTTAATTGTACCTATATGAAAAATAAATGCAAACTCATCACCACCTATTCTTGCTATTGTATCTTCGGCTCTTATACAATCTTGAAATCTTAAAGATATCTGTTGTAAAATAGTATCCCCAGCATAGTGACCATAAATATCATTTATAGCTTTGAATCCATCTAAATCTATAATTGCTAATCCAAACATACAAAAATTTCTTTTTGAATATGAATAAACTTTTTGAAGTATATTTTCAAAAAATAGACGATTAGGAAGTTTTGTTAAAAAATCATTATTTGCTTGTAATTTAAGAGTTTGTTCCTCTTCAAATCTTTTTGTAATATCTATAGCCAATGAAACAACTTCAGAACTATTATCAGTAGTTGATTGTAATTTTGTATTGTACCATTCACATATTATTATACTTTTATCTTTTTTACAATTTTTATTTATAAAAATATGAAGTTTATTATCATCAAAAATACTTTTTAGTCTATCATCAAATTTAAATTTTTCATCTTGTGGTATTAAAAAATCTAAAAAACTTTTTCCTAATACTTCATTTGCACTCCAACCAAAAAGCTTCGTAGCTTGTTCATTCCACTCTGTAATAATATAATTTTTTTTCCAAACCAAGCCAGCAGATGCTGAATTTTTAAAAAGTATCTTATGTCTTTTCTCACTTTTTACTAATTTTTTATTTATTTTGTATATATAATAAACAATAGTTAATGCAATCAAAATAGAAATAGAAGAAATAAAAAAATAGATATAAAACCATGTTAAATTTACTTTTTTATTTTCAAGATAAAAAAAATCATCAAATTCTGGTAAATTTTGGACTAATCCTAAATCTTTATAAACTAAAGCTATATTTTCCCATCTACCACGATTTATATGACCTATTTCTACTAAATCATAATTTATAAGTTTACTTAGTGTATTTGCTTCATAAAGAAGGGCTTCTTTTGATTTATTTTGAGTATTATAATATTTTAATATTACATCTACACTCTCTTCTATATTCTCCAAAGCATACTCCCAACCTTTTAAAGTAGCACTTCTAAAAGCTGAAACCGTTTCATAATTATTGTTATAAAATAGTTTAGATGTAAATAAAGTATCTCCATAAAAGTCTAAACCATAATGACGAGGTTCTATAACGCTAAAATCAAATCCTTTTTGTTTCAAAACAAAAGGCTCATTTGAGATATAACCATTAATTGCTTCTACTTTACCTTCAATTAAATTTTCAATATAATTTTTATTTGTTACAAATTTTGCTTTTGATAAATCTATACCCTCTTTTTTTAGCATTGCTTTTAGTTCAATATCTTGATATCCTCCCATAAGAGCAATTTTCCCATCTCTTACTAAATCTACAGGACTTTGAAATTCTTTTTTTGTTAATAAAATATTTGGAGAGTGTTGAAAAATAGCTCCTAAAGTAACTACATCCAATCCTTTCATATAATCAAGAATTAAACTAGAGTTTGAAATACCAAAATCAGCTTTTTTTGATAATACAGCTTTTACAACATCAATATTTTCATCACCTTCTAATAATTTTACTTTAAGGTTAATATCTTCATAAAAACCTTTATGTAAAGCCATGTAATAACCTGCAAATTGAAATTGATGTTTCCAGCGAAGTTGAACTTTTATATCTTTTTGAGCTTGGAGTATTGAAAAAAATATTAAGACAATTAAAATTACTCTCATTTGTAAAAATTACCTTTTACTACATAGAATTAAAAAATCTTGTAAGTATATAAAACTAATATCATTTCTACATCATAATTTTAATAAAGAGAAGTTGGAAAAAAAGATTTACTCTTTAACTCCAACCTTTATTCTAGAATTTCAACACATATTTTGCTGATAATGTATTATTTGAAAAATCACTTCCTTGACCTTGATAATCATAAGATACGTTTATACTATTTGTTTTATTTATATCTAATTCATATCCTATACCAGCTTGATAAGACCATCTTCCATTATCTATTCCATCTGTATCAAATTTTACTCCAGTAGAGCCTTCAAATGCTGATGTTACTGTTTGATTTTTACCTTCTAAATCATAACCTACATTTACATTTGCTAATATTTTTGAATCATCTGTTAATTTATAGTGAGCAATAGTTCCTAATCCTACAATTAAATCTTTTGATGTAAATTTATCTACACTTAAATTTAATGCTCCTGCTCCATTTTCTTTATATGATGGGTTTGTAAAGTGTCTATATGTTGTTTCAACTATTGGTTGCAATAGTAAATTATCAGTTACTTGTACATCTCTCATTAATTTTAAATCTAAAGATGCTGTTTTACTTGTATATTCAGATGTTGCTGTATCACCTGTGAATATTTCTCTATTTCCATCTGTTTTTTGCCAAGAGTAACCAAGCTGATACAAGAAGTTTATTTTATCATCAATTATTGGCACATTTCCATATAGTAAAGTTGTAAATACATCAAGATCTGCTTTTTGATTTACATTATTTACATCTACTTTAGCATTTGTATAGAATAATCCAAATCCTATATTTTGATTATCTTTATACTCTCCATCAAGACCTAAACCAAATCCACCAGCTTTTACATCAAATCCTCTAATTCCATCTTTATCCTTTTGAGAACCTAATGAACCAAAAGGTTTAAACCAGAAGTTTTTTTGTGAAAACATTGTATCTCCTGAATTCAAACCACTACCAGAAATATTTGCATTTTGTCTTTGAGTTACTATTCCTGCTATTCCATTTGATATTTGTGTTGTAGCCCCAACTGCTGCTGTTGGTGTTAATGCTGTTGTACTTTGAACTGCATTAGCAACTGCTTGATCTGTTGTTAGGTTATTAAAAGCACTTTGTATTGCAGGATTATTATTATAAACATTTTGTAGTGCAGCAGCAGCTCTTTGTGAATTTTGGTTTCCACCTCCACCAACAGTACTATCTATTATATTATTTTCAGAAGCTTTAACTATATCTAAATGAATTGCTCCACTTCCTCCATTTGTCCAACTATTATTTGTTACATAATTGAAATTTAGAAGTGCTGAATTATCTGTTACATTTAGTTTTCCATCTATTGTTAGATTATTACTTGCTTTTACTACATTTTCAAGTCTTTTTCCAGCTAATAATGCTTGATTTGTAGAAGCACTTAAAACATTTACATTTAAAGTTGAACCACTATTAAAAACTGCGTTTTGTGTTTCCAATTTAGAATATGTAGTGTTATTTAAAGTTCCATCAGTTAGTACTCCAATTTTTAAAATACCATTTGCTTCATTGGTGAAGTTTTTGACATATCCACCAGCTTCTCCATCATTGTTATAATGAGGAAGTTCTATTAAACCACTGTTTGTTAGTGTTCCACTAACATTAAGATTTCCTTTTAAAGTACCTCTATTTATAGCTGTTACATCACCTAAACTATATAAAGAAAGCGAATAAGCATTGAGTCCAAGTTGACCATTATGATAGGCTTCAATAACTCCATTTGCTTCATTGATAAATTCAAAATTATTATTTCTATTTGTATTTAGCTGAACTCCATAAGCTTCTGCGTAATTAGCAGAAGAGATAGTTTTTGCACTTATTTTTCCTGTATTTGTAACACTTGTAGGCATCTCCCAATCTTCTTCTAATCCCAAAGAAATACCTGCAGCTTTAGTAGATGATACATTTCCTCTTTTACCATAAGCTTCAACCAAAATATCACCATTGTTTGTAATTGTAGAATCAGATGCTGATGCTTTAATACCATACGCTTCACCAAAAGAGTAATCAATATCTTGTGCATTTGCAACGACTTTAATAGTTCCATCGTTTGTAATATGTGAATTATTGATAAGTGTTCCAAAATTCATACCATAAACCAGCGATTTAGCTTCCGTATCGCCTATATTTGATTGGGCTTTCACATCAATAGTACCTGTGTTTGAATAATGAGAACCAAGAGCTTGGTTAATATCAATACCATAAGAGTAAGCATAAGAATAATATCCATTGACAGCATTTGAGCGAATCGTCATTGTTCCATCATTGGTTATCTGAGGGGCATCAAAAGAGTTTTCAGATTTACCACCTATATAGATTCCTTTACTTGTTACAGTGTCTTCATCTATTGCATTTACATTTAAAATGCCATTGTTTTTAATATTTGAGCCTAATAAATCTGTATTTATTTTTATACCAAAAGAGTCTTTGATTGAAGAAGCATTGATTACTCCATTGTTTATAATTTCAGCTGAATTAGCTGTTCCCCCATCTGTTAATGAATTTGCGTAAATTCCCCATGAAAAAGAGTTCATTCCTGAAGTAGATGAAGCAGTGATAGTTCCACCAACTTTATTTTCTATTGTTCCTTTATCAAGTAGTGTAGAGATATTTATACCAGCAGCACCACCATTAGCTTCAGTGCTTGAGATAGTACCAAAGTTATTAATAGCTCCAAAAATTGTTTGATTTGAAAAAACTGCACTTGCACCAGATCCATTTACAACTGATATTGTCCCATAATTGTCAAGTTTTTTATCAGATACTAAAGGTTTTGTATTAATATTAATAGCAGTCACACCACCTGAAACTGAAATTGATCCAGTAGATGTAATTATGGTATCTTCAACATCTCCATTAATATAATTGTATGTAGAATTTAAAGGTGAAGATATTACATTTGCAGCATTAGCAATATTTACGATACTTCCAATTAAAATTGTGCTAATAACTAATGAAACTTTCCCACCTTTTAAGATTCTAAATCTTGATTTATAATCAATATTATCTATATACCTGCTAAACATTTTTTCTCCTCAAAAAAATTAAATTATGAAAGTATATAAAACCAATATCATTTCAATATCATATTGCTAACTTTTTTAATTATTTTTTTATTTTAATTTTATTTGTGTAAAATAATAAAAAATCAAATTTTGGAACAAAATGAAAAGAGTGCTATTTTTATTAATATTTGTTTTATTAGGCTCTATCTTTTCAAATGAGATAGAACTAGAGGAAGAAGAAAAAGAGTATTTAAATAATAAAAAAATTATAAAAATGTGTGTTGATCCAGATTGGTTTCCCTTTGAAATAATAAATCAAGATAATGTTCATGAAGGAATTTCAGCAGATTTAATAAAAATAATAAAAGATAAACTAAATCTAAATATAGAACTAATACCAACTAAAAACTGGGATGAAAGTATAGAATTTTCAAAAAATAAGAAATGTGATATTTTAAGTTTTTTAAATGAAACTCCTAAAAGAAAAGAGTGGTTAGTTTTTACAAAACCAATTTTTACTGATCAAAATGTACTTATAGGAAGAGCTGAAAGAAAATATATAGAAGATATTTCAAAAGAGAATTTATCTATTGCACTTCCTAGACAAACAGCAATGAGTGAAAGATTTGCAAATGATTTCCCAAATCTAATAATTATTCCAACATCAACAGAAGATGAAGCCTTTAAACTTGTAGAAGAGTATAAAGCTGATTTAACTTTGCGTTCTTTGATAATTACAGCATATACTATTAAAAAAAATGGATTGTTTAATCTAA
The DNA here is from genome assembly GCF_003660105.1 of Aliarcobacter cryaerophilus ATCC 43158. Classification (NCBI taxonomy): domain Bacteria; kingdom Pseudomonadati; phylum Campylobacterota; class Epsilonproteobacteria; order Campylobacterales; family Arcobacteraceae; genus Aliarcobacter; species Aliarcobacter cryaerophilus. The sequence continues at coordinate 516,226 of NZ_CP032823.1, read as the reverse complement.
AAATTGTTGGTGAACCAAAAGATTATGAAAACTATCTTAGAATTGGGGTACGAAATGATGAACCTATTTTAAAAGATATTTTAAATAAAGCAATTGTAAAAATAACCAAAAAAGATGTAGATAATATTGTAAATAAATATGTAACAGTGGTTGTAAATAAAACAACAACACTTACTACAGCTTTTTGGGTATTAGGTATATTCATAATAATTATTCTTATAATTTTATTATGGAACTATCTTTTAAACAAAAAAGTGAAAATAGAACTCAAAAAAAATGAAGAACAACAACTAAAACTAATTGAACAAAAAAGAAAAGCTCAAATAGGAGAGCTTTTGGGAAATATATCACATCAATGGAGAAATGGATTAGCTCAAATATCATCTTTAAATTTAGAGATGATTTTAATGTATCAATTAAATAAAAATTTACAACAAAATAGTGAATTTTACCAAAGATTAAAAGATACAGAAAATTCTATAAAATTTATGGTTGAAACTATGAATACATTTTTAGGATACTACAAAGAGGAAAAAAATCATAAAGAATTTGAAATTAAAGAGAATATTGAAGATGTTTTAAAATTAATCGATATTGAAATAAAAAATTCAAACTTAAATATTAAAATTATAAAAAAATTTAATCTTAAAATAACAGCTAATAACAACGAATGGATGCATATTTGGCTAAATTTAATTACAAACACTATAAAAGCATCAAAAAATCAAAACATAACTCCTAAGATAAAAATAACTATAAATGAAAATAGTATTATCTACACAGATAACTGTAAAGGATTAGAAGAAAAAACTATAAAAGAGATTAAAAATAATAAACAAGAGGGATTAGGTCTTAAAATGACTAAAAAGATTTTAGAAAAAAATAGCTGGTTTTTTAGTATTGAAAATATTGATAATGGTTTAAAAATCATATTTTATAAAAAATAGTGAGAAAATATATTATTATTCTAAAATTTAATTAAGAGGAAAAAACATTGTTTAAAAATTTAACTATTTTAAAAAATTTAACTGTTCTTTATGCTGAAGATGATTTAGTAATTCAAGATAGTATTTCAAGAATTTTAAGAATGTTTTTCAAAGATGTAATTATTGCAAGTGATGGAAAAGAGGCTATTGAAATTTACAATAGTAGAAAAATTGATATTTTAATTTTAGATTATGTGATGCCAAATTTAAATGGATATGAAACTGCAAAAACTGTTAGAGAAAATAATAAAAAAATTCCAATTTTAATCACAAGCGCATATACTGATAAAGAGAAACTGCTAAATGCTATTGAGCTAAATCTAATAAAATATATTGAGAAACCTATTTTATATGATGATTTAATAAAAGTTTTTGAAAATATAATTAAATACATGCAAGAAAATAATTTACTACAAATAAAACTAGATGAAAATATTTACTACTCATTTGTTAATAAAAATATTATAAAAAATACAGAAGAGATTACTCTTACAAAAAATGAGGTTTTATTTTTAGAACTTCTTTTAGAAAAACCAAATCATTTAATTTCAAAATATATAATAGAAAATATTGTTTTTAAAGCTAGTGTAGATGAAAATACTCTTAGAAATATGGTTTATAGACTTAGAAAAAAAATTAATACAGATATTATTACTACAATCAAAGATTTAGGATATTTAATCAAGATTAAATAATTTAATTATAAAGAATTTAAATTATAAATCTTAGAAACTACTCTTTCAATGAAAGATTTATGATGAGAAACTATTATCATAGATTTATCTATATTACTTAAAATATCTAAAATTGTATTTTCACTCTCTTCATCTAGTGCATTTGTTGGTTCATCTAAAAGTAGAATTTTCGGCTCTTTTACTAAAATCGCAGCAAGTGCGACAATTTTTTGTTCACCACCACTAAGCTCATAAATAACCCTATTTTCTAAATGTAATATATTAAGATTTTTTAAAATCTCTTTACTTTTAGTATAAGCATCTTTTTTTTCAATTCCTAAAGTTTGTAACGAAAACATTATATCTTCAATCACAGTAATACATAGAAAAAAACTACTCACATCTTGTGGCAAATATCCTATATCATCTCTAAACTTTTCAAAATCTTTTTTACTTTTTATCAAATTATGAAATAGCTTAATTTCACCAAATGAAGGTTCAATTAATCCTGCCATAATCTTTAAAAGTGTTGATTTTCCAACTCCATTTGCTCCAACAATCGCAATTTTTTCTTTATGCCCTAAATCAATATTTATATCTTTAAATAATAGTTTTTCTTCTTTTACATAAGAAATATTTTTTAAATTTAATGAACAACTCATAAAAAAACCTTTAAGATAAAAATAAAGAATATCAAAAATAGTAAAACAATATCATATAAATATATTTTAGAATCATAATTCAAAAATATCTGCTCTTTGAAACCTCGAAGCAAAAGAGTATCTTTTAAATTATTTGATTTTAAAATCATCTTCAAAAATAGTATTCCAAATATATTTCCATATGTTTTATAAGTAAATATATCTGTTTTTGCTTTAAAATTTCTCGCTTTCAAAGATAATTTAATATTCTTTAATTCTAAATTTAGTTCAAAAATAAGTTTTACTGTGAAATATAAAGCCGATATAAATTTTTGTGGAAATCTTAGTATCATAAATCCCTTTACAATATCAAAACCATGTGAAGAAGAGAACAATAAAAGATTAAATAAAATAATCAAATTTATCTTAAAAAATAGATTTATTGCTTGATTAAAGTCTGTTTCAAAATAGAAAAAGAGTACTAAAAAAACTATAAAAAAGTTTAATAATAGTAGTTTTTTTAAAATTATTAAAATATATTTTAGATTTAAAAATATCAAAAAAACCACAGGAATAATAAAAATTACTTCTAAATTTGAAAAACTTAAAAGTAAACTAAAAACAATAGCACTAATAAGTCCAATAGCTGGATTTAAACTCAACTTTTAGCTCTTTTTAGAACTATAAAAATTAAAATAATTAAAATTAGACCAAAAACTATTTTGAAAATTTCAAAGTAATTTAATTGTTCTTCTAAAACATTTATTTGATTTTTAAGTACTCTATTTTCTTCTAATAATCTCTCTATCTCTTTATCTATTTTTTCTGTTTGTATTATTTTTTCTTCATTTTTTTGCTCTTGAAGTTTTATTTTTTTACTTACACTGTGACCACTTCCAGCATCTACAATAACTTTTAAATCATTTACAGATGTTTTATAGCTGTACTCACCTTTTTCATCTAAAATATCTTCAAAAATTACTTTTTCATTTGATTCTATTTTAAATTTACAATTCATACATGGTTTAGCATTTGCAAAATATGAATTTATATAAAGATTATCATCTTTTAAGTCTAAAAATAGATTTACTTTATGAGCAAATAAAAATATTGGTAAAACTAAAATTAAAAAAAATCTCATATATTTAATCCTTTTAATAAACTAGGCATTGTTCTTTTAATATATAAAAATAAAAAGAGTGTAACTAAACCTTCTAAAATCATAGTAGGTATATTTGCAAGAATAATAGTATAAGAAAGTTTTTCATACTCATCTTTTGAAAATATAAGATGTATAAATAAAATAAAAGTGGATATAAAAACCCCACTAAATCCAATTAAAAAAAACTTTATCTTTTCATTTAAAGCTCTTAAAAAATTTAATTTAAAAATAATATATACCAAATATGAAGCTAATCCCATAATTAATATATTTACTCCAATAGAACTAACTCCACCAAATCCTAAAAGTAAAGCTTGTAAAATAAGTGCTAAAGATACAGAAAATATTGCAACACTTCCTAAAAATATTCCAATAAATCCTAAAAGCATGAGATGAATTTGTGTTGGTCCAAATGGTATATGAATAAATGAAGCTACAAAAAAAAGAGCACTAAATGCCGATGCTAAAACTATCTTTTCATTATTTAAACTTCTAAAAGAGTAAGCAAAAAAACCAAAAGCTACAATAGTCGAAACTACTGTAACTTCTAAACTTAAAACACCATCACTAATATGCATTTTAGTAAGCTTTTAACCAAAATAATGCACCATTTTCAATAGGATATTTTTTACCATTTAGCTCTTTTTCTCCCTCAAGAATAAGTGCAGCAAATCCCCACCAACCTTTGTGATTCATCACAAAAGAGAAAACTCCATTTTTATCTGTTTTTACACTTTGAGTAATATGTGAAGAGCTTGGTGCTTCTAAACCAAACTCATTATAAAGTTCAACTTCTACTTCAACATTTGCTTGTGGTTTTCCATCTTTTAAAACAACACCTTGAAAAATATTTCCAGAATAAAGAGCAAAAGGTTTTGTAAGTGGAACTATCTCATATTTTAAACCAATTGGTTCATCCCATCCATCTTCAACACCAAATGCACTAACTATAACTTTTGGTACATGGCTTATAAATAAACCTTCTGACTCTTCAAAATATGGCTCTGGTTGTACAAAAAACTTATAAACTCCAGGTTTATTTATTGAATATGAAGTTTCCCAAGCTTTGTTATCAAATTTTTTTGTCTCTTTTAAAGGCAGAGAGTTTTTAGTGTTATTTACAAAAATACCTTTTGGCTTCTCCATATTCATACCACTTTGTTCAAAAGGGTGAATAAACATAGCATCTATTTTGATATTTGAATTTTTTTTATCTTCAATATTATCACTAGTTGGAAGAAGAGTTAAAAAATGTGCATTTGCAAAAAGTGCCATTAATGCTAAAGCTGAAATTACTTTTTTCATAAAAATTCCTTATTTTATTTTGTGAAATTATAATTATCTTTAGTTTATGTAAAATAAAATTTACTATTTCTTATATAAATTTAGAACCATATTATTCAAATTCTAAACTCATAAGATACATATCTTCTCCATCAGTTACTTTTAAATCAACACTTTGGCATTTTGGACAAGCAAATTCATTTTTTTGTAAAGTTGAATTAGTATTACATTTATTACAAAAAATCTCTATTTGTTGAACATTTATTATAAATTGTGTATCATTACAAACTGTTTGTTCTTTAAATGTATCAAAAGCTGTTTGAAGAAGCTCTGGCTCAACTCCGCTTAAAACTCCAATTTTTACAACTACTTTTGTAACTTTTTTTGCATCATTTTCTCTTGCGTGTTCTTCACAACTTTCTAACAGTGATTGAACAATACTATATTCGTGCATATTAGTTTCCTTTTTAATATTAAGTCTTCTTTTTTAACAAAGAAATAAATTCTGTTAAAAAGAAGCAAAAACTCTAAAGAGTGCAACTAGTTGCACTGAGTTTATCAACAAATTCTTGGAAGCAGTTCACCAGTTGGTGTATCTAAAAATCTTTTTGTTCCCCAAGAACTATTTAAAATAACTTTTTGTGGATATTGTTGAGTCACTTTTCCTATGATACAAGCGTTTGAAGCTTCTGGAAATTTATGTAAAATCTCTATCGCTTTGGCTACATCTTCTTTTTTTATTGCAAGTAGAAATGTTCCTTCATTTGCTAAATTTGTAGCTTCAAATCCTAACATCTCACAAATTCCTTTTACCTCATCACTTACTGGAATATTCTCTTCTTCTACTTCAATACAGATATTTGATTGTTTTGCCCACTCATTTAAAACAGCACTTACTCCTCCTCTTGTAGCATCTCTAAGAGCTGTTATTTTAACACTTGCGTCAATTAAAGCTTTTACTTGAGGATATAAAGAGGTACAATCACTTTTTAAATTTGAGTGCATATCCATACCTTCTCGTGCAGTAAAAATAGTAGCTCCATGAGCTCCAATGTCACGGTTTACAAGTATCAAGTCATCTTGCGTAATATTGTTTGAGCTTATTCCACTATAAAGTATCTCTCCAATACCAGTAGTATTTATAAAAATCTTATCAACACTTCCCTTTGGCACTACCTTTGTATCTCCACTTACAACAATAGCTTCATTTTTAGCTAACTCTTCTTTCATAGAGTTTACTATAAGTTCAAGTTGCTCAACTTCAAACCCTTCTTCTATAATAACTGAACAAGTAAGATATTTTGGCTTTGCTCCCATCATTGCTAAATCATTGCAAGTTCCACAAATAGCTAGTTTTCCGATATTTGCTCCATTGAAAAAAAGAGGACTTACGGTAAAAGAGTCTGTACTAAAGGCTAATTTTCCATTTTCTATAACTGCTGCATCTTCACTTTTTTCAAGTATCTCATTTTTAAAAGCTTCATAAAAAACCTCTTTTATCAACTCGTTATTTTCTGCTCCACCGTTTCCATGTGATAGTGTTATTGTTTTTGTCATTTATTTATCTTCCCTACTTTTACTATACTTTTTACTTCCACCTTGAGATGTTTCAACTGGATATTTTTTTTCATTTTTTATAATCTTATTCATAATGGCTTCTTCAAGGTTAATGTCAAGTTTCATACAGATTCTAAGAAGATAAATAGCAATATCTGCAACCTCTTCTTTTGCATGTTCTTTTACATCATCAGGTAAATTAATAGACTCTTCAAAGTTTAGCCATTGAAAAATTTCATTTAGCTCACCTACTTCGCCATTTAATGCCATAACTAAATTTTTTGGATTATGAAAACTTTCCCAATTTCTATCATCACTAAACTTTTGTATTCTTTGTTTTATTTTTTCTATATCCATCAAAAACCTTTATTCATAATATTTACAAATAGCTTGTGTTCCTAAATCACCATCACCATTTCTTTCGAGTGTTTCATACATATGTAATACATCTTTTAATACTTCTAAATTTGGCATCTCTTCTGATGCTATTTTTAAATCTTTTACCATATGTTTTATATAAAAACCTGGATCAAACTCTCTTTTATACATTTTAGGAGCATTGTTTGTAAGATGAAAACTTTGAGCTGATCCATTACTAATACTTGCTAACATAGTTGGTATATCAAGCCCCATTTTTTTACCATAAGCAATAGCTTCACTAACTCCTGCCATAACTCCTGCAATTGCTATTTGATTTGCCATTTTAGTATGTTGTCCACTACCTGAGCCTCCAGCATAAACGATAGTTTTTCCCATCGCCTCAAATAGTTTTTTACAAGCTTCAAAATCATCTTGCTCTCCTCCTACCATAATAGATAAAGTTGCATTTTTTGCTCCGACATCTCCACCTGAAACTGGTGCATCTAAAGCTTTTAGATTTTTCTTTTTTGCAACTTCATGAATTTTTACAGATAATGTTGGAGTTGTAGTTGTCATATCTATTAAGTATGAATTTTGTGAAGCAGAGTTTATAATCCCATCTTGTGAAAAATATAATTCCTCTACATCTTTTGGATAACCAACTATTGTGATAATCGCATCTTTGTTTTGTACACACTCTTTAATACTTTCACAAAAAATAGCACCCTCCTTTATAGTCTCTTCTACTTTTGATTTATTTCTTGCATAAATGCTTACTTCAAATCCATTTTTTAGCAAATTTGAAACCATAAATTTTCCAATAACTCCAACACCGATAAATCCTATTTTTTTCATTTTTTACTCTCAATATTTATTTCATTTATGTCTTTAATAATTTCTGGATCTGGATTAGTATTATTTTTAATTAAATCAACATTTTTACAACTAATAAATTTACATGTATTACATTCCATATCAATCAATTTTAAATTATTAAAATCAATTTGTTCAAATACACAACTTTTAAATTTAGTTTTTTCAAAATTCGCATTATGAAAATCTATTGATTTAAAATGGCACGATAAAAAACCACTATTAGATAAATTAGCATTTTTCATATCACATTCTGAGAAGTGTATATCCAAAAAATTTAAATTATTCATAAACTTACTATCTCTTAAATTACAATTTTGAAAAACTACTTTTTCAATCACAGTTCCATAGTCAAAAATATTTTTAATATGTTTTTGGTGAATGTTATTAAATACTGAAAGTTGTAAGTTACATTTTTTAAATTTTGTACCATATAATAAAGATTCTTTAAAATCAAAACCATTAAACGAATTTTTACTAAAAGGTACTTCTTCAAAATAACAATTTGATAAATCAATATCTGTTTTATTAAATTTATGAAGTCTTTTTATTAATCCAAATACTCTATAACTTGCTTCTTTTTCATTCCATCCACAATAATCTTCTAATTCTTCTAAATAACGAGTTATCGTTTCCTTTTTTTTCCAAAATATTTCATATATTGTTATAGCTATACCAAAAAGGAATATATCAGCTATAACACCAAAAGCTTCAATCATAATTCCCTGAGGTACATCACTATAATTAGAATAATTACGAACAAAAGTAAATTGTATTAATATAACAATAAATAAAACAAAGCAAAAAAAATATACTTTTTTAGATTCTATTGAATTATCCTCACTAAACATTTAAACTTTCCACTTTTAGTATATTTTCCTTTATTTCATTAATTATTAAACCACAATAGTTTTCATATTTTACAACAAATTCCCATACTTATAATAAGCACTACAAGCACCCTCGCTACTTACCATACAAGAGCCAATAGGATTTGATGGAGTACATACATTTCCAAAGATTTTACAATCTGTTGGTTTTGCAACTCCTTTTAAAATCTCAGGACATCTACATGCCTTATTATCTTTTACTTCTTTGGTTGGTAGAATTTCTTTATATACTATTTTGGCATTGTAGTTATCATATTCATTTTTTAGTTCATATCCGCTATTTTGAACCTCACCTATTCCTCTAAATTTAAAAGGAACTTTTTTGAAGTATTTGTTTATTAACTCTTGGGCTTTTAGGTTTCCCTCATATGAAACAAGTCGTTTGTACTCTACTTCTAAATCAGCTCTTTTTTCTTTGAACTGTTTTACTATCATAGAAAGTGATTGCATAACATCTACTGGTTCAAATCCACTCACAACTACTGGTTTATTATAATCTCTTGGAAACTCTTCATAAATTTTACTTCCACTTATGACACTTACATGAGATGGTCCTAAAAAGGCATCAATTTTGCAGTTCTCATCTTGAACTAAAACTTGCATTACTTCTGGAACTGTAATATGGTTTATATGAAATAATATATTTTTTATGTCGTTTTTGATTACTTGCTCTAGTAATGCACAAGTCATTGGCGTTGTTGTTTCAAATCCTATGGCAAAAAATACTACTGTTTTATTTGGATTCTCATTTGCTATTTTTATACACTCCATTGGAGAATAAACAAATCTTACATCTGCCCCTTGACTTCTTGCATTTTGTAAACTTCCATTACTTCCTGGAACTTTTATCATATCTCCTAAAGTTACAAGTATTACATTCTCTTGTAAACTCAAAGCGTATGCACTATCAATTCTCTCTTTTGGCATAACACAAACAGGACAACCAGGTCCGTGGATGAAATTGATTTTTTTATTTATTAGTTGTGGGATTCCATACTTCATAATAGTGTGAGTATGTCCACCACACACTTCCATGATATTTATGATTCCATCATAATCTTTTAAGTCTTCATCAATGATTTGTTTAAATGCTTTTATAGTTTTAGCATCTCTAAAACCATCGTATAAATCTTTTAGTTGTAGTTTTTCTTCCATGGTATTATCTATTTAGGCAATTTTCAGATTGTTCAATTGCTTCTAATCTATCTTGTTCTTCCATCTTTTCTATTATCTCTTGGTAAACTTTGAGTGATTCTAAGGCATCTTCTTCATCTATTTTATTCATAGCAAAACCAATATGAATTAATACATAATCGCCAACTACTACATCTTGGTCTATTAAATCTAAACTAGCACTCCTTTCAACTCCCATAGTATCAACCACACAACTGTTCATTTCAGTGTCTATACTTTTTATTTTTGAAGGAATTGATAAACACATTATCTCATTCTCCTTTTGAAATTAATCCAATCAATTACACTTTGAAGTGATTGTTTATCTTTTATATTTACTTCTAATATATCAACATTTGGTTTTAGTTTTCTAGCTTCTGCTTTCTCTTTTTCAATATCATACTCAAAATAAGGAAGTAAATCTGTTTTTGTAATAAGGATTAAATCAGCACATCTAAACATAACTGGATATTTTGCAATTTTATCCTCCCCTTCTGGAACAGAAACTAAAACAATATTCAAGTGAGTTCCCACATCATAAGAAGCAGGACAAACTAGATTTCCAACATTTTCCACAAAACAAACATCAATATCAGCAAGTTTAATATCATGTAAACCTTTATGAACCATAAAAGCATCTAAATGACATGCACTTCCTGTTTGGATTTGAACAGCATTTATTCCTTTTGCTTTTAATCTATCTGCATCCCTTGAAGTTTCTAAATCACCTTCAACTACTGCAAATTTAAAATCTACCATATCAACTAGATTTTCTAAAAGTGTAGTTTTCCCACTTCCTGGACTTGACATTAAATTTATTCCTAAAACTTTGTGTTGATCAAAATGAGCTCTATTATGTGTTGCTTCATGGTCATTTTTATCTAAAATCTTTTGAATTACTGATATAGTTTTTGAATCATTTAGTAAAGGATTAGTCTTTAAATTGTCATTTATAGGTTTAAACATAGTTCTGTTTTCATGATTATGGTGAGTATGTCCATGCTCATGGCTATGATTATGGTTGTGTTCCATTCCAGCTATTGTACATCCGCAGTCTTTACACATATTATTCTTCCCTTTTATTTTTCACAAGTCTAGCCCATTTCCTTTTAAAACTATTTGATATATTATAAACACCTATATGTTTTTAGAACAAATTTGTTAAAATCTATTCATGATATGCCCAAACTGTAAAAATAAAGATTTTTATACTCTTGCAAATGATTATATAAAATGTAAAAAATGTGCCAAAAAACTATCTTTAAAAAAGATTGAAAAAGATATTTTAATAATTCAAAAATTCTGTGAAAATAAGAGTGCTTTTGAAGTTTCAAATGAATTAAAATTAAATTATAAAACCGTAAAAGATAGGTTTGATGTTTTAAGACAAAAAATTGCAATTTACTCTGAAGATATTTATAACTCATCAATTAAAGATAATACTGAGTATGAAGAGTTTTATTACCTAAAAGAGAGAGAAAAAGTAAAGAAGAAAAAGAGTCTTAGTGAAGCTATAAATATTATTGGTTTTTATTCAAATCAGAAAGTTTACACACTTTTAATGCCAAAAATAGGTAATCGAGCATTTGATGTAGAAGATGGATTTATTCAATATTTAAGTTGGTATAAAATTCATTCTCAAAATGCACATCAAACAAAATTAAATAGATTTTGGAAGTTTTTAGAGAAAAATTTAAAAAAACACAAAGGTGTTTATGAAGATAATTTTTTTTACTATTTAAAAGAGTATGAATTTAAATTTAACTATAAAAAGTCTGAACAGCTAGAGATTTTAAAATCTCTTAGCTTTCTATAAAAATTAAAAATCAAAGTCAAAAATTTCAGATAAAAATCCCTCTTTTTTCTTTTTGTATGGAGCTTGTTGGCTTTTATCATAAGAGTTATATTGTTGGTAATTGTTATGTTTATTATATGAATTTCTATCATCATTTTTAGCATAACTTGCATGGTTATTTGATTGTTGATTATGTGACTGATAAGTTGAACTTTTCTCAATAATCTTATCCAACTCACCTCTATCAAGCCAAACTCCTCTACACGATGGACAATAATCAATTTCAACACCTTGTCTTTCGCTCATTACTAAATCTATATCTTTGCAAACTGGACATTTCATTATAAAACCTCTTTTATTTAATTTTCTAATTGGAAATATACTTGACCTAAACTTATAGATTCATCATTTGGACTATATTTTTCTCCTAAATAAACCTTTCTATTAATTTTTTGAAATCTTTTTAATAAAATCTCCACCAAAGTTTTATTTTGAAAAACTCCACCACTTAAAACTATAGGTAAATCTTTGTGTAAATTTGATATCTCAAGAACAATATTTGCAACTGTATTTATAAACTTTGAAGCAACGATTCTTTTATCTTTTTCTTTTAAAATCTCTTTTATCATTTTTGAAAAATCAATAGTATTATTGATAATCTCGTAAGAAAAAAACTCTTTTATATTTTCATCATATAAATTTTCTATATAAAGACCAGTTTGTCCTTCAAATTCTTGAATATGAAGAATATTAGCAAGTGAGCAAACTGCATCAAATAATCTTCCAAAAGAGCTACAAAGAGGTGAATTTAAATTCTTTTGCCAAAGAGTATATAGAATTTTTATCTCTGATTTTTCAAATGAGTTTAAAAAATCTAAAGGTAAATCTAAAATCTCTTCTAGAGTAAAATTATCAAAAAGTAAAGATAAAGCAACTCTTTTGGGCTCTTTTATTGCTAATTCTGCCCCTAAAAGTTTAAAATATTTTAGGTGATAAGCTCTTTTGTACTCTTTTTTATTTGCAATAAAAACTTCACCACCCCAAATATTTTTATCATCTCCATATCCTGTCCCATCAAAAACAAATGCCAAAACATCATCTTTTAAAGAATTTTCTGCTAAAACTGCTAAAACATGGGCATAGTGATGTTGAATTTGAACTAACTCTAAATTTGGATTTTTATCCAAAAGCCAAAAAGCGAATTTAGTACTCTCATATTTTGGATGCTTATCACAAACTATAATTTCAGGTACAAAATCATAAAAAGAGAGCAAATTTTCTACTGTTTTTTTATAGTTTTCTATAGAAGCAATAGAGTCTAAATCTCCTAAATATGGAGTTGTAATAATCTTATTATCAAAAGCTATACTAAAAGTTGATTTTTGATTTGCTCCTAAACTTAAAATTTTTTTACTAAATTTTCCAGCAACTTTTAAACTATTAGGAGCATATCCTCTACTATTTCTAAGTTTTATAATTTTTTCATTTACAACCTGTACTATTGAATCATCACAACTATTTAATATTTCTCTATTATAATCAAGTATAAAATCAACTAAATTATTTAGTTTTAAAAAAATATCCTCTTTTGTTGTAATTATTGGTTCACCATTTAAATTTGCGCTAGTTGCGATAATTGGCTTAGATAAGTTTTCAAATAAAAGATAGTGTAAAGCACTATTTGGTAAAAAACAACCAATTTTTTTTATATTTGGTGCTACAAAATTTGATATATTTTGATTTTCTTTTTTTTCTAATAAAACTATTGGTCTTTGTTTTGAAGTTAGAATATTTTCTTCTATTTGTGAATATTTTGTATATTCTTTTAAAATATTTGTATCTTTAAACATAACAGCAAAAGGTTTTGTAGCTCTTTTTTTAAACTCTCTTAATTTAATTATAGTTTTATCGTTTGAGGCATCACAAATTATGTGAAATCCCCCCATACTTTTTATAGCTAAAATTTTTCCATCATTTATATATTTTGAAGCTAAATTTATGGCGTCTATTTTTGAAGCAATTAAGGTTTGTTTACTATCATATAAAAAAGTTGTTGGTCCACAATCTTCACAAGATATTGCTTGTGCATGATATCTTCTATTTGTTGGATTTTCAAACTCATTTTGGCACTTTTTACAAAGAGAAAAATCTTTTAAAGAAGTATTAATTCTATCATATGGAACAGTTTTTATTATAGAGTATCTAGGTCCACAGTTCGTACAATTTGTCAAAGAGTAACGATATCTAAAATTGTTTTTATCAAAAATATCATCTATACAATCTTTACAAATAGCTATATCAGGAGGAATTGTAGTTGTTTTATTATCACAACTATTACTATTTTCTATTTTGAATTCAAAAAATTGTTTATTTGAATCTTCTATTTTGATATCTTCAATAACTACAAGAGGTGGCGGATTATTTTTTAACTCTTCTAAAAAACTAGAAATATCATTAGTTTTTCCAGATACTTCTATATTTACTCCAATATTATCATTATTTACATAGCCATAAAGATTGTATTTTATTGCTAGATTATATACAAAAGGTCGAAATCCAACACCTTGTACAGTTCCGTAAACTTTTATTTTTTTACTTATATGTAATCCATTGCATACTCTGTTGGTAAAATTAGATTATATTTTTTGTTAAGTTCTTTATAAACTTTATGAAAAACTTGTCTATTTGAAAAGATATCTCCACATAAAACTATATCTTTTACATCTATTTTTCTTGCTATTTCCCTTAAATAATCTATTATAAATTCTCCTAAAAATTCATAAAAAGAGAAACTAAGTGTCTCATTATCAACATTTGCCATTTTATATGACATTACAGATTGAATAGTTTTTCTATAATCTAAATAGTTTTTATTGTCAATTTTAATTAATTTCATATCAATTTGTAAAGCATCCACATATCCACTATTTAGTGCCAAATCTTCAAAATCTTTTACTGATTGTATATTTAAAAGTTTTGCAATAGCTTCTATAATAGTTGAAAATCCATTGTTATTTGAAAGTTTTATCTCTTTTGTATAAAGATACTTTTTTGAAAAATTATCCACTAATCTTTTACAATTTTCATCGATCAAAGATATATCTTCTAAAATTTGATTCATATTAGATTCAATATCAGGAATATATATTACTCTTTTTTCTTCTTCATTTAAAACTTTTATATCCACAAAACTATTTTTAGAATTTAATGAAAAATATACTCCAATAGAGTTTTTATCTAAAAGGTTATTCTCATGTAAACATGCATTATAAACATTTAAAAAAGAGTTCAAATATTCACTACTTGAATTAAATATCAAATCTTTTTTATAATCATATTTGGGATATAAAGTTTTATCATCACTAATAATAAGATTTAGTCCCTCAAAACTACAAGCTTTTAACTCATCTTTTTTATTTACATATAAAATATAATTAATATTTTGCTCTTTTAATGCTTTTGATAGCTCAACCTCTTTTGAAGAGTTTACAAGCCTTGTAAAAATATATCCACTATTTGAAATATTTTCATCTATATTTTTTAATTTCAATTTAACCAAAGGTCTCTCTATTGAACATAAAAGATTTATTTCAGACTCTTCTACTATAAATAGATCTGTTAAGACTTGGCTGTTTGTAACTATTAATTTAACTTCATAATTTTCTTTTTCAAAGTTTTCTTTTAAATTTTTATTTGGTAAAAAG
Organism: Aliarcobacter cryaerophilus ATCC 43158; assembly: GCF_003660105.1. NCBI lineage: Bacteria > Pseudomonadati > Campylobacterota > Epsilonproteobacteria > Campylobacterales > Arcobacteraceae > Aliarcobacter > Aliarcobacter cryaerophilus. The sequence continues at coordinate 501,127 of NZ_CP032823.1, read as the reverse complement.
AGATTTAATTCTTCAAATTCAACAACCAAATATTTATTTAAATTAACAATTTGTCTTAAAAAATCGAAATTAGAATTTTCTAAGATATCTTTAACTTTTGTATTTGTTAAAATCTCAAAATTCTCTTTTATATTTTTATCTTCTAACTCTTTAATCTCTTCATTAAAATCATCTATTAAATATGATTTTTTCAAAAACATAGAGTAAGGAAGATTTGTTTCTAAATTTAAAAAAAACTTTTCAATATTTTCAAGCTCATCATCAATAAATATTAAAATAAATCCAACATATTGTTTTGTATTTGCATCTATATTTGAGTTTTTTATCAACTCATCTATTAATCTTTTAAAATAAAAAGAAGTTGAGTTGTACTCTATTTTATAGATTAACTTCATGCGTAAAATCCTCTTCATTTGGGATTCTATTTAAATGAGAGCCATTGTAGCTTCCAATTAAACTTTTTACAATATCAGGAACAGCAATATCTGATTTTTTTGTAAGTTTAAACCCTAAACTTTCTATCTCTTTTATAGAAGTTTCTATAAAAAATGGAAATCTTTCTTCCATAAGTTTTGTAAGTCCTATTTCAACACTTTGTATATCTTGTGGAACTATTCCAATTATTGTAACATTTGCATGAGAATCTAAAACTGAAACAATTTCAAGCATCTCTACAATCTCTACTTCATGTGCTGTTTTTCTATATTTACCAAGTCCTAATAAAACATCACTAGGAAGCCTAAATATACTTCCAGCTTCATCATCAATAGACACAGTATCTAAAATAATGACATTTTTATACTCTTGAAAATATGCCATTAGTTTAAATCCTAATGTTCCACCATCAATAATCTCTAAATCTTCATCAAACTCATAATTTTGTTTGATATACTCACTAGTATAAATTCCTATACCCTCATCTTTAAAGAGCATATTTCCCACGCCTATAATAATTGTATCTTTCATATAAATATTTAAAAGGTTTAGAAGGCAAAGCCTTTTAAACCCCTATTTCTCCTCTTCTTTTACAAACTTACTTCCACCAAACACAATAGCAATATCACCCTCTTTCCAGAAGATTGTTCTCCAAATTTGATAATAAATATGAAACATTACCCAAACAAGTATAAAATACATACTATAATGATGAGCAATTCTAACTCCCATATTTCCACCAAAAACATATAAAGTCCAATCTGTAAACAAATGAAGCATTGCTGGCCACCAAGCTCCAATAGAGCTATGTCCAGATGCTAATCCATGAACATAAAGTTGAAGTCCAGTAAATAGCATAAACACTAAAAGTAGATGAAATATTGTAAAAAATACAATATTAAAACTATCGCTATGGCTTGAATCAAAATTTTTTCTTCTATTAAGTGTTATTAAATTTAATAATACTTCAAAAAATTCAACAATATTTTTCTTATTAGGAATTAGTTTTTTATAAGGCTTCTCAAATCTTGAAAAGAAATATAAATATCCAACCAAAATAGCTGTTACATCAAATATAATAGCAACTATAAAGTGTGCCCATCTATTCCATGCCATAACATATTTATCAACAGCAGGATCTGCTATAAATGTTTGATAATATGGATGACCAATATATAAGCCTGTGATTACAGCTGTTATCATACTAAAAAATGTAACCCAGTGAACTATTCTCATAGTTCCTGTCATTCTTTTTATTTCTATATTTTTTGACATGGTACTTTCCTTAAATTGGATTTACTTTATAAACACCAAGCTCTTTACCATTTGTATCAATTAGGTGAACCGCACAAGCAATACAAGGATCAAAACTATGGATAGTTCTTAATATCTCTAAAGGTTGCTCAACATTTGCAACTTTTGTACCAATTAAAGCAGCTTCATAAGCTCCCATTCTTCCTTTATAATCTCTAGGAGCTGCATTCCAAGTTGAAGGAACAACTGTTTGATAATTTACAACTTTACCATCTTTAATTTTTACCCAGTGCCCTAATGCTCCTCTTGGTGCTTCTTCAAGACCAATTCCTTTTACATCTTTTGCAACTGTATTAAAATCAAACTCTGTCCATGTTGATAAATCACCATTTGCAGCATTTAAAGCTAATTCATCCACCCAGTCCATCATAACATCAGCCATAAGTTCACTCTCTATTGCACGTGCTGCTGTTCTTCCAACAGTTGAGAATAAAACTGTTGCAGGAAGATTTGCATTAGTTAAAAAATTTGTAACATATTTTTTAATTAACTCATCATTACTAGCAAATCCAACAACCATTCTAGCAAGTGGTCCTACTTCCATTCTTTCATCATTATAAAGTGGGGATTTAATCCAAGAGTATTTATTTTGAGTATCTAAATAAGCAATATTATTCTCTTTTTTACCAAAACCTGTATAGTTTGGCTCTGTTACTCCATCAAATGGATGAAGATTTGTATTTCCTTTATACCAAGCATGAGTAACATCTTCAGTAATTTTTGCTTCATCTACTTCATAAACTTTACTTAAATCTTTATTTTTTACAATTCCAGCAGGGAATAATTTTTTAGATTTATAAAATGGTAAATCATCTAAATTAAATCCACCATAACTCATATAGTTTCCTAATCCACCACCTGTTCCATTTAATGCCTCTTCACCATACATTGTTCCAGCCATATAAACATCTGGTAAATAAGCCTCTTTAATAAACTTTCTTCCTCTTTTAAGAAGTTGTTTAAATTCAGCAATTCTTGCAGGATTTTTTATATCTTGAACACAAGTAACTCCACCAACTACAAAAGATTGTGGATGAGGATTTTTACCACCAAAAATAGCCATCATTTTTGCTAAATCTCTTTGTAATTCAAGAGCATCAAGATAGTGAGAAAGACCAATTAAATTTTGTTCAGGAGTTAATTTAAAACCTTCACTACCCCAATAAGCATTTCCAAAAATACCAAGTCTTCCTTGTTTTATATATTTTTGAACTCTCTCTTTTACTTGAATATATACATCTTCAGAAGCATTCCAAGCTCTTTGATTTGAAAGCCCCGCCCATTTTTGAGCTTCAGCAACCGTTTTCTTTGGATCTGCGTCAAGTGCTTTTGTAATATCAACCCAATCAAGTGCATGTAGATGATAGAAATGAACAACATGGTCGTGAAGATATAAAGCACCTTGGATAAGATTTCGTACCAATCTTGCATTTTTAGGAATAGTTACACTAAAAGCATTTTCAACAGCTTCAATACTTCTTTGATAGTGAGTTCCTGTACAAACTCCACAAATTCTCATTGCAAGAAGTCCACAATCTCTAGGATCTCTTCCTTTTAAAATCTCTTCAATTCCTCTAAACATTGTAGAAGAAGAGTAAGCATCTGTGATAACATTGTTCTCATCTATAATTGCTTCAATTCTAAGATGTCCTTCAATCCTTGTAATTGGATCTACTACTAAATGTTTTTTTGTCATTATCTCTCCTCATTTTCATTTGATTTTTTACCAGCAACTACACTTGCAATTGCATGAACTCCAATACCAACAGCAGTTGCTGTTAAAAGTCCTAGACCAAATTCATCAACAGTTTTTTCAACTCCACCTGTTGGTGGTTTAATTCTTGCAGTTGCCATTGGTCTTTCATAAGCATATTTGTCCCAAAAATCTGGTTCACTACATCCAATACATCCTCGCCCTACACCAACTGGCCAGTTTGCACCATCGTTATATCTAATAATTGAACAGTTATTAAATGTCATTGGTCCTTTACAACCAACTTTATATAAACACCAATTGTTTTTAGCTCCTTCATCTCCCCACTCTTCTACAAACTCTCCTGCATCAAAATGAGCTCTTCTTTCACAGTTATCATGAATTCTATATCCAAATGCAAATTTTGGTCTTAAAAGTGAATCAAGTTCAGGAACTTGACCAGTTAAAACATAATGTAAAACAACACCAACCATATTTGCTGGATTCGCTGGACAAGCTGGAATATTAACAATTGGTTTTCCTTTTACTAAATCCATAACTCCAACAGCACCAGTCGGATTTGGAGCAGCAGCTGGAACTCCACCAAATGTGGCACATGTTCCAACAGCTACAATAGCAGCTGCATCTTTTGACAATCTTGCTAAATGTTCTTGAAAAGTTTCACCTGATGGTCCAATTGTCCCATAATTTCCATTCATAGCAGTTGGAATAGATCCTTCAACAAAAAGTAAATACTTTCCTTTAAAATGTTCAATAGCATCATCTAATTGATGTTCTGCATCATTTCCTGCACATGCCATTAAAGCATGATGAAACTCTAAACTTAAAACATCAAAAAGTAAATCATCAACAGTTGGAGCAGAACTTCTTAAAAGAGCTTCTGTATTTCCAGCACAATCTTGTAACTCTATCCAAATTACTGGAACTCTATTCATTAGTTCAGTAGCTTCTGCAACTAAAGGAGCAAACATAGGTGGAAGCATAAGTGTTGCAGTTGTTGCACTAACCCACTTCATAAAATCTCTTCTGTTTACTCCTTCAGTTTCAATAACCTCAATCATATCTATATCTCTAAGAGGTTTTTGATCTCTTAAAAGTTTTAATCTAGCTTTTGATTTTTCAAATAATGAGTTATAAAACTCATCCCCTTTATTTGTATCAACTCTAGTTGATTTTTGAGTAAAAACTTCTCTTACTCGCTCAATGTTACCATTCATATTAACTCCTCCTACTTAAAAGTAAATATTAATAACAAATTATTGTAATCAAACTTATATTCGGATAAATAGTTATAAAGTAAAAGCTTATTTTTAAGTAACTTTGTTAAGAAATGTAAAAAAATATTTACCATTTTCAGGTACTCTTTTAGTTTAATTTGTTCTAAAAACAACTAAGTGAATAAGCATTTCAGTTTTATTTAAATATGTTACTTTTTTACACTATTTTGAGATTATTTTTCTCTGTATGATTTCACTAGTTTAAATATAGTAAAAAATATTTATAAGATAAAAACATTACAAATTGTAATTTTTTTAGATATTTTTAAATTTTCTTGATATTATTTAAAATATTTAAAATTTGGAGAATATCAATGAGTGAATCAGTTTTAATAATAGGAAGTTTATTTGCTTTTATTAGTTTCTTTACTTCTGTGTAGATATTAAAATTATAAGCCCTAAAAATGGGCTTATTAATTTAGCTTTTTGAAATAAGATTAGCCAAGCTACTCTTTTATTATTGTGATTACTAGCTCACCAACAACAAACCCAAATTTTTTCATTTTTGAGTGATTTATAATAACTCCATCATCTTGTAAATGAAGCCAATCTTGCACACTTAAATCAATAGTTGAGTTTTTATAAGGTGTTCTCATTACATAATCAATCATTACTGTATTTCCATTTGCTATCATAGGACTTTCCCCAACTATATCATCTGCTGTAGCAATAAATTTTTTATCAGAAGTTGGTTTCAAAGTCCAAACTCTTTTCATCTCTTCACCATCATCATAAACAAAAAACTCATCTAAAGTTCCAACACCGTTTTTATCCCAAGAGCCTATCATTGTTCCTTTAAAGCTTCTTATTATTTTTCCACTTCTATCTTTTACGATTCCATATGCTCTTAATTTTCCATTAAAATACTCTTGAGGAATAAACTCTGGTTTTGTATTGTTAAAATCTTCTATTTTCATACTTGTACATCCTGTTAATAAAATTGTTGTTAAAAAAAGCAATACTAAATTTTTCATTTATTTAATCCTTTATTTAAATTTATATTTTGATCTCTTGTAAAAACTAGTTGATGAAGATTTATATTTCTTGTAATAAATCCAGCTTCACAATAGTTTAGATACATTTTCCACATTCTTATAAAATATTCATCAAATCCAAGTTTTTTAACTTCATCTAAATTATTTTCAAAATTTTCATGCCAGATATTTAATGTTTTTGCATAATCTTCTGTAAACTCCTCAAGATGATTTAAATTCAATCTTGTGTATTTTGAAGTTGTTTGCAACAACTTTAAAATACTTGGCAAATGCCCACCTGGAAAAATATACTTTTGTATAAAATCACTACTTTTTGAGTAAGATTTATATCTTTGGTCTGGAATTGTAATTACTTGTAAAACTAAAACTCCACTTGGTTTTAATAACTCTTGACACTTTTTAAAGAATATATGAAAATACTCACTTCCAACAGCTTCAAACATCTCAACAGCAATTATTGAATCAAATTGCCCATTTAAATCTCTATAATCTTTTAGTAAAATATCAATTTTATCTTCAACTCCTTCTTTTTTAAATCTATTTTCACAAAGCTTTTTTTGCTCAACACTTAATGTTACAGTTGTAACATCACATTTTTTATCTTTTGCTAAATGAATAGCCATAGCTCCCCACCCTGAACCAATTTCAAGAACTTTTGAGCCCTCTTTAATATTTAATTTTCCTGATAGTTTTTCAAGCTTATTTTTTTGAGCATCATATAAATCTTGATTTTTATCTTCAAATATTGCGCTTGAGTACATCATTGTTTTATCAAGCATCAGTTTATAAAAATCATTTGATAAATCATAGTGAGCAGAGATATTTTTTCTTGCATTTGTTTTTGAATTTCTTCTTAAAGTATGTTTTAATCTATTAAAAAAAGGCATTAAGTTTATAAGTTTTCTTTTCTCATTTTCACTTGTAGTTCCAAGATATTTTGAATTTAAAAGAGCAAGTTCTATTAGTTTTGTTAGATTTGATGTTTCAAAATCTTTATCTATGAAACTTTCACAAAAACCAATATCTCCATAAAGAACTGTTCTTGTGAAAAATCTATTATTGTATATTTCTAAAGTGATTTTATCTTCAAGTTTTTTTTCACCATAAAGTTTTACTGTTTTATCTTTATAAATAACTTCCAAAGTTCCTATTTTAATCTTTGAAAATAGATTATCCCCAAATTTATTCCATAATTTTTTCATCTTTAATACCTTTTTATTTTGTCATTATCTCTTGGAGTATAGATTTTCAAACCCTTTAAATAAAGCCTAAAAGCATGATAAAATGTTCTACTTACTACTAAAAAAGTGCTAAATATATATCTTACAAATATTTTTAATATATTTTTAAAACTATATGGCTTTGATTTTGAGTTAAAAATTGCTGTTAATTTATGCTCTTTGTCTTCATATAAATCTATTTTAATAAAAAGTTTATTCTCATCATATTTTAGCTCAAACTCATAAACTCCCTCGCACTCAAAAAAAGGTGAAACATACATATCTTTTTTTACAACTCCAAAATATGAGTTATTCCTTTTTTCAAGTTTTACACAATAAACAATACGACCGCTATTGTAGTTATGAACTTCAGCTAAAATATGAGTTGGAAGATTTTGTTCATCAAATAAGACCAAAACACTAATTGGATTAAAAACAAAATTTAAAACTCGTGGAAGTGTTAAAAATCTCATTTTTGAAGTAGCTTTTAAATCAAATTTCTTTAAAAGTTCCTCTATATTTGTTAAAAAATCCGAACTGCTTCCAAAGTGATCAACACTTTTTAAACTCATTAAATTAAATCTATTTATAGAAAAAATCTTATTTTTTAAACTTTTTAAATCAAAAACATCAATATCAAGAAGGTAAAAATTGTATTTAAAATCATATTTTTTTGGAAGATATCTTTTATGATAAATTGTTCCTTCAAAAATATTGTGATTTGATTTTTTATTTATCATTTAAAACTCACTCATAAGTTTAGAAGCAACTTTTGTAGCACTTAAAAGTCCATCTTCATGAAATCCATATCTCCAATATGCTCCTGCATAATAGGTGTTATTAACTCCACATATCTCATCTTTTCTACTTTGCATCAAAATTGCTTTTAAATCAAATTGAGGATGCTCATATGAGATATTTTCAATCACATTTTTTATACTTTTTGTCTCATTTAAAGATACAAAATAATCTTTTTTTGTTTTTAAATTTTGTAAAGCATTTATCCAATAAGTTAAAGTAACAGCTTTATTCTCTAGATTTGAACTAGTATAGTTCCATGCTGCATACATTTTTCTATTTGGATGCAGGATATTATTATCACTATGTAAAACAGCTCTATTTTCTTTATATTTAAAAGCACTTAAAATCTCTACTTCTTTGGGTGATGCATCTTCTAAAATCTCTAAAGCTTCAGGTGCATGCATAGCTAAAACTACCTTATCATAAAAAGTTTTCCTACCATCTTTATGTATTAAATATACACCATTTTTAACTCTTTTTATCTTTATAACATCAGAATTTAAAAATATTTTTCCAGAAATTTTATCTTTTATCTTTTCAACATAATTTATACTCCCATTTGAAACAGTGAGCCACTGATGATGTGATGAAACTCCTAAAAGTCCATGATTTTTAAAAAAGTTTAAAAATGTTCTTGCTGGAAAATTATTCATCTCTTCACTTGGAGTTGACCAAATTGAAGCTCCCATTGGAAGAAGATATCTATTTTTAAAAGCGTATGAATAATCTTTTATATACTCACCTAAAGTTTTATCTAAATCTTTTGATTCAATCATTAAATCTCTATTTGCTTTCTTATTAAAAGATAAAATATCACTTATCATTTTATAGTGAGTAAACGAAAATAGGTTTCTTTTTTGAGCAAATATCCCTTTTAAAGATGAACCATTATAAGCTATATTTTTATTTATATCCCAAAATGCAAAACTCATATCAGAGTTCTCTATTTTTACATCAAGCTCTTTAAATAGCTTTGTTAAAAGCGGATAAGTTGCATAATTAAATACTAAAAATCCAGTATCAACTCCAAAAAAGTTATCATCTTGTTGAACTATAGTAGTTCTTGCATGTCCACCTAATCTATTCTCTTTTTCATACAAATCAACATCATGCTTTTTGCTTAAAATATAAGCACTTCCAAGCCCACTAATTCCAGCTCCTAAAACCGCTATTCTCATCTATATATTCCTTTTTGATGAAGTTTTGTAAAAGTTAATTTTAAGATATCAATCTTTTATTTTATAAATACTAGAATCTCTGCTCATAATAAAAATATTTGAGTAATTATAATATGTAAATTTATTATAAATAAATATAATTCTGTATATTTATTTTGTCATTTCATATCTATTTAAAAAAAATATTGCACAAATCTTAAAAATTATTGGAAGAGTAGAGTATAAAAAGATAATAGCAACGATTGAGTATTGGTTTATATCTTCTTTATCAAAGCCTGTAAACTCCAAAGTTATAAATGATATTGCAAGTGCTAAAGCAAGTGAAAGTTTTGTAAGCATAGCCCAAAAACCAAATAAAACAGAAGTTAAATCCTCTTGCTTTTTTATAAAATTTGCAACATCTGCTTGAATTGATGATGGAATTGCCATATCAGAACCAAGGCAAGCTCCCGTAACTATACAAATTATAGAAAAAGTTATAAAGTCACCCTCATTTAAAAAAGGGACAAAAATAAATGCACTAATAGCAATAAAAATTGACAAAATCCAAGTTGATTTTTTTGATATCTTTTTTGAAATTTTTATCCAAATAGGAAAAGCAAAAATTGCACTTAAAAAATAGATTATTAAAAATAAACCAGTATGCTGCTCTAAAACCAAAATATACTTAACAAAAAATAAGAATAGAGTTGCTGGAAGTGCATTTGCTAAATTATTAAACAAAAATGATAAAAAAAGTTTTTTTTGATTTGGATATTTTTTAAATAGATTTTTTAAAGACTTAAAAAAGTTATTATGAGATATATTTTTGTTTTTAATCTCCAAAAATTTTAGCTTATTATAAAAAAGTATCAAAACTATAGGAAAAACAATCAAAACAAAATAAAGTAATAGCTCTAAACTCTTTTTTGAATCATTAGATACTAAAAAAAGATAGGGAAGTAAAAGTGAAAGTAAAACACCAAATATTATAAAAATCTCTCTTGAAAAAGCAAGTTTTGTATTATCAAGTTCATTTTTACCTAAAATTGCATTTAAACTTAAATATGGAATCAATACAAAACTGTAGGAGATATATGTAATTATAGAAAAAATAAATAGATAAAAGTAGCTATTAGATATTGGTTTTATTAGAAAAAATAGACCAAGAGTTAAAAAAAGAGATGATATTAAAATAATCTTGAATTTTGAGCTATAAATATCACAAAATCTTCCTATAAATGGGTCTGCAATCATATCAATCAATCTTGCAATTAACAAAAGAGCTCCTACAAGCCCGATATTTAAACCAATATGCTGAACATAAAAAGGCGGTAAATAAATATACAAAGGAAATCCCAAAAAAGCAATTGGAATTCCTAAAATACCATAAAACAATAGTGTACTATTTTTCATTATTTTAGAAATTTACTTGTAATTTTTAGACTAATTGTATATGGTAAAAAAGATAAGAACTTTAAAAAGTTTGATAAAAATCTTGGAAAAGTTATCTCAAATCTATAAGATTTATTAAGCTCATCAAATATTTTTTTAGCAGCAAAATCTGCTTCCATAATTTGTGGCATCTTAAAATCATTTTTAGCAGTAAGTCTGCTTCTTACAAATCCATGGTTTATAACTTGAAGATAGATATTTTTTCTTTTTAATTCAGGCTGGATTGACTGTGCAAAGTTTAATAAAGCTGCTTTTGAAGCACTATAAGCTCCACCATAAGGCAAACCAAAATAACTTGCTAAACTACAATTTAAAACAACTCTTGATATATTTAATTGATTTTCCAAGTGGCTAATTATTGGCTTTAATACTCTAATTACTCCCAAATAATTACTATTTATCATCGATTCAAAGTTTTCTATATTCCATTGCTCATAACTCATTGATTCATAAATAGCAGCATTATAAAAACAGATATCTAAACCATTAAAGTTATTAAAAGCCTCATGTGCAACTTTTTTTGTATTTTGTTCATCTAAAACATCAATATTTAGAAGTTTTAAATTTGTACTATATTCTGATTTTAAATTCAAAAACTGTTCTGAATTTTCAACATTCCTTGAACTTGCAACTACTTTAAAACCACTTTTCAACCATAGTTTAACAAGTTCAAAACCAATAGCACCACTACAACCTATAATCCAAACTTTTTTTTCCATAAAAAACCTTTAAAAAATTTTAATAGTTTATTACAATAAAAAGTTTCTTTGTATTATTAATATGTTAATTGATAAAAATATAGTTTATTTTTATAGTAAATCTAAAATATCTTTTTCAATCTCACTTGGTTTTGTACTAGGAGCATATCTTTTTACAACATTACCATTTTTATCAACTAAAAATTTTGTAAAGTTCCATTTTATAGCTTCTGTTCCTAAAACTCCTTTTGAGTTTTCCTTTAAATATTTATATAAAGGATGAGTATTCTCTCCATTTACATCTATTTTACTAAACATATCAAATTTTACACCATAAGTTAAAGAGCAAAACTCTTTTATATTCTCTTCAGTTCCTGGTTCTTGTGATAAAAACTGATTACAAGGAAATCCTAAAACTGATAATCCTTTGTTAAAGTATTTTTCATTTAACTCTTCTAAACCCTCGTATTGGTTTGTAAAACCACATTTACTAGCAACATTTACAATAAGTATTACTCTATTCTCATACTTTTTCATAGTAAATAATTTACCATCAATATCTTTTACTTCAATATCATATATATTCATACTCTGCTCTCCTAATAAAGTTGTTATAAATAAAAATAGACCCAAAATAAATCTCATACCTTAATCCTTTTTACTAAAATATTTTTTTGTTTGAAGATGTCTATATTCAAACATATTTTTTATATCTTTTTTAACTATTTGTGAGATTATTTTTCCAAATATACCAAAAGGTAATTTAAATTTAATAATATCTTTTAATTCACATAAATTACCCTTTTGAGTAAATATATGACTGTGTTCCCAATAAGAAAAAGGCGATTTTAAACCAATATCAACCATTAGATTTGGATATTGTAATTTTTCTATTTTTATTATCCAATTCATGGAAATAAAAGCTCTTGTAGTTTTTATTTTTATGATTTTACCTTCGTAAGTATTATCTTCATAATCCAACAACTGTACTTTTGTATGCTTAGGAGTAATTAATTTTATATTATTTGTATCAAGATGAAAATCAAATAAATCTTTTGCTGTACAATCGATTAAAGTAGTTTTTTCAAATGTTTCCATTCTTAGCCTTTTATTGTTTTAAAAAATAGTTTTTATTTTACTCTAAAAGATCTTTGTAAATTACTTTAAAACTATTTAGTTTTATTTTAATTTATTAAATAATAAATATAAATTACCGTAAATTTTACCGTTATAATTTAATATAAAATCAGTACAATTATTTTATAAATACTTTAACTTAATAATCTTATGTTCTGAATCTATATTATTTATCACTTCTTTTAAGTTGAATCCTATATGAAGTAATATTAATTCAATATCTTCAATAATTTTAAGATACTTCTTTATATGTCCTATTGTGTAGCCAGATCATTTCCTATTTATATTACTTGTGATTCATATGTTTCATATTATTATTTTGCATATTTTTGTGCATTTCTTTCATTTCTTCTTGACTCATATTTTTATGCATATTTTTCATCTCTTCATCTGTCATTCCATTCATATTCATATGATTAGTCATTTTTCCATCATGTATATGATTCCCCATATGGTCATTATTATTTTCATATTCGTTTTTTGATTTACTAGATTCATTTGCATATAAGTTGATACTTATAAATAATGATATTATAAATAGTGAAATTTTTTTCATGTTAATCCTTTGATTTAATTTATATGGGAATTATAGTTTTTTTGTGAGTAGTTTGTGTGTAGTTAAAATATACAAAAATAGATATTTAAATAATATCTATTTGATATACTATATTATTTTACACCAATATTTAGTACCTAACTTTTATAGTTAGGCACTTTTTATATTAAGCTATTTAATTTTTCTTCAATTTTAGCTTTTGTAGTAGCACCAATTGTTTGATCTACAATCTTACCATCTTTAAAATATAGAATAGTAGGAATAGATCTTATTTCATATTTAGCAGTTAAATCTGCTTCCTCTTCTGTATTTACTTTACAAATTTTTGCTTTACCTTCAAACTCTTGTGCTAATTGATCAATTGCAGGTGCAAGCATTCTACAAGGTCCACACCAAGGAGCCCAGAAATCTACTAGTACAACACCTTCTTTAATAGTTTCTTCCATATTGTTTTGATTTAGTTCTATATATTTTCCCATTTTAAATTCCTTTTATAATTTATCTTGATTTTTAGCTAAATATTCAGCAACACCAGATTTATCAGCTTTCATTCCTTCGTCACCTTTTGACCATCCAGCTGGACAAACTTCACCATGCTCATTTGTAAATAACATAGTATCAACCATTCTAATCATCTCATCTATGTTTCTTCCTAGTGGTAAATCGTTGATAACTGCATGTCTTACTGTTCCATCTTTATCAATTAAAAAAGAACCTCTTAATGCAACTGAATCACCAAATAAAACATCAAAATCTTTTGAAATTTGTTTTGTAATATCTGCAACTAATGGAAATTTAACTCTTCCAATTCCACCATTTTCAACTGGAGTTTCTCTCCATGCAAAGTGTGAGAATTGAGAATCAACCGAACAACCAATTACTTGAATTCCTCTATCTTCAAAATCTTTGATTCTGTTTGAAAATGCAATTATTTCAGATGGACAAACAAAAGTAAAATCCAATGGGTAGAAAAATAATACTGCACCATTTTTCCCAATATTTTTATATAAGTTAAAATCTTCTGAAATTTGACCATCTGCTAATACAGCTGTTGCTGTAAAATCTGGAGCTTTTTTTGTTACTAACATATTTAATCCTTTTTATTTATTAATTTTTAATTTTGTGACAGAATTATATATATCATTTACTTAAAACTAAATTAATATTTTTATTAGAGGATAATTTTTATTATTTATGGAATTGAACTAAAGTTTTAGTAAAAGGAAAACCTTTTACTTATTTAAATCAAATCTATCAAGACTGATAGCTTTTGTGCAAGCTGAAATAAAATCGTTTACAAAAATTTCTTTTGAATCTTCTTGTGCATAAATCTCTGCAATGGATCTTAGCTGAGAATTCGAACCAAATACTAAATCAACTCTACTTGATGTAAATTTAACTTCACTATCTGTATGTAAACTAAATACTTTAGCTCTTATATGATGAGATTTTCATTAAACATAAATATAAATTACCGTTGATTTTTTAATATTTTTTTAGTATCTGATTTATAAAATATCATCCTCTATTAATACTATTTTAAAGGATTTAATTTACAAATTTATTTAATATATTGCAAATGGATTTTTTGGTTTTAAATAAGTTTTTGATAGATTAATACATAATCCAGCTTTTGAAGAAGCATCTTCTAAAGATTCTCCATTTTTTATAAGTCTTAATAAAACTGACTGTTTTATTTTTATATTTACATTTATTATTGACATTTCTCTCTTTTATATTTTGATTGTAGTTTGTTGTAGTTATACTATTTTAAAGAATTTAATATATTCCAAACTATATAGTCTGGAATATATTATAGTAAAAAGTTATATTGATCTAACGTTTTTTGCTTGAGGACCTTTTTCATTTCTTCCAATTTCGAAAGATACTCTTTGCCCTTCATCTAAAGATACTCTACCGTATCCAGAACTTTGAATTTCACTGTGGTGAATGAAGAATTCATCATTTCCATTTTCTATTTGGATAAATCCAAAACCTTTTTCCGAATTGAACCATTTTACTGTTCCGATATTTTGATCTGCCATGGCATTTCCTTTTAATTTATTTTTCTACTTTAATTAAAAAGTAATCTATAAAGTTTAAGTGGAGTTTTAATTTGTATTAAGTAAGTTAGTATCAATTCTTTGTAGTTATCAATAAAAGCAAACAAAAGATGTAGTCAAAAACCCTAAATCATCTTCAAGACAAAAATTATAACTGAATAAAAATATAAAAGCAAGTGTTTTTAATGTAATTAAATTTATTGTTGATTCTTTAAACTAATGAACAGGTTGTTGAACTTATACTTTTAAATTTTAGGTATGAATTTATGTTACTGCTCCAGTTAATTGAAAATACAGATTCTATTTTTTCTTTATCTAAGTAATATTTAATTATGTTTAGAGAATAATCATATTATAGATATTTAATATCTGCAATAGATATAAATGGAGAATTATGATGGCTTGTAACAAAAAAATATTTGTAGCAGGAGCAACTGGTGTAATTGGTAGATCATTATGTAAGATGTTAGTAAAAAATGGCTGGACAGTATATGGAACAACAAGAAGTGAAAATAAAATAGAGATACTTAAGCAAATTGGTGTGGAGCCAGTTATTGTTGATGTTTATGATGAAAAAAAACTTGAAGAAGTTTTAGGTTCTATTAAACCTAAAATTGTATTTCATCAATTAACAGATTTACCAGCAGGTCTTGATCCAACTAAGATTGAAGAAGCATTAGAAAGTAATGCAAGGCTAAGAGAAGTTGGAACAAAAAATTTAGTTAATTCATCTATTAAAGCAGGTGTGAAAAAAATGATTGCTCAAAGTATTGCTTTTGTATATGAGCCTTCATCTTTACCTCATACAGAAGAATCTGCTTTATTGAATTTTGAAGATCCAGTATATGGAAGTACTTCCAAAGCAGTAGCTAGCTTGGAAGAGCAAGTTTTAAATGCTCCTTTTGTAGGAATAGTTCTTAGAAATGGATTGTTATACGGCAATGGAACTGGTTTTGAAAATCCTGTAGATTTTGTACCTCCAGTTCATGTGGAAGCAGCAGCACATGCAGCATTTTTAGCAATAAACTGTATTACAAATAATATTTATAATATTTCTGATGTAGATAGTAGGATTTCTATCCAAAGAGCAAAAACTGAGCTTGAATGGAATCCAGATTATAGATTAAATTAAAGAGCTTAAATCAAAATATATTTTATACGAGGAATTAAAATGTTACTCACCCCAAGGTGTTAACTGAATAAAAAAGTGTCTACCAACTTGGGGTCATTCCATCTGAAGCTCTTTTTATACTTTTTGCTGATATAGGATTAATATTTTTTGATAATAACTCTCTAGCATCTTCTCTTTTTTCTCTGGCTTTTTTTAGTGTAGTTTTTGGATAAACTCAAAAGCTAGTAGATTTTCTTTTTCCACCATATGAAAAATCAAATCTGAAATACTTTGTACCATCAATTTTTACAATAACAAATAAACCTTTTCCATCATTTAATTTATAGTCCTTTTCTCTAGGTTGTACTGTACTAATATCTTTATCTGTTAGTGGTTTTACTAATCTTGCCATTTTTAGCGGTAATTCCTTTTTATAGTTTAAAAGTTACTGTAAATTATCCCGTTAAATTATTTGATTTTATTTAAATTTATATGTTTTAGTCTGTTTTTATTTAAGTACATATTATAGTAACAAGCCCTATAAAAAGGGCTTATTTGAATTAGTTTTTAGTTTTTTGGAAGTAGCTTTACAGGAACTATCTGTATCTCAATTAGATATTATAAATACTATAAAATAGAACTTTTATCAAAAAAAAATATTGATTACCGTATATTTTACCGTAATAATTTAATATCAATTACATTTATTGTTAAACTTATTAATAAACAATTCATTAATTATAACTTCTCCATATTTGTTTTTTAAATTATCAATATAAGTAGGTTCTATATAAACCAAAAAATTTAAATACCCTTTAAGATAATTAATTTGTTCATCTTCTAAACATTTATATTTATATGAATTAATTAAACTTTTTATATATTGTTTCTGTTTTCTACCTACAGAAATATTACCATCAGTAGTTATTGTTAAACCTGTAATTATTCTTCTATGTTTTTTAGAAGTATAAATATTTTTATCATAATTAATATGTAAATCTATTTTATATGAAAATATATAATTCTTTACATACTCCAAAATAGATGAAAGTATTCCTTCCTCATTTGTTGAGAAATATAAATCATCAGCATATCTAGAATATATAATATTTTGTTCTAAGCAAAATTTATAAACATCATCATCAAAACTAAATAATATTGCATTTGTTATCGATGGAGAGGAAGATGCTCCTATTGTTAGTTTATTATTTTTGCAAACAAACAAATTTATCAAAGTTATTTCTAAATCACTTAATTTTAAATTAGAATTTTTCAAAAATAATCTTATATTATCTCCCTTTATTGATGGAAAAAAGTCTTTAAAATCTATTCTTAATAAATATCTATTATTTTTATGTTTATCTGCTAAATTCTTAATTGAAATATTTTTTTTATATGAAAAAACTGCTTCATGTACAGGTAAATTGAGAAATATCTTTTCACTTATAAATTTTTGATATAATTTTAATTCTTGTGATGGTTGCTCAATTGTTCTTGTACCTGAAGTTCTTTTTTTTATTTTATATGTCTTATATCTTTTATTTGCTGTAGTCGAAAAATCAACAATCTGATTTAAATTTTTTTCAAATCTTTTACATATAGATTCTAAAAATATCATTTTAGATTTTTCCTTTTAGAAAATTCACTTGTATGCTTCAGTATTTTTAAATAATCATCTTCTGAATGCTCAAATTTGAAGCAAGAAAAATTATCATCAACTACTTTAAATAAATTGTTTGTTTTTTGATTGTATCTAAATTCTTCTCTCTCAATTAAATTTGATATAACTAATAAAGATATCATAGATTTTAAATATGTTTCTACATCATCAATCTTTATTGATAATTTATCAAAAAAATATCTTACTGTAAATAAAAGCTCTGTATAAATTAAACCTGGAAATAATCTTATGATTTCATATAAAACAGATAATTGATACATTTCATTACTAACCTTATCTTTAGCTTTAAAAATCTCTTCATTATAATCAGTATAATTATCTAATAACCTTTCTATATATTGATTAAAATATAATGTACTTTCAATATCTGTATATAATATTTCCTTTATTTCTTTATCTTGATGGATAATTTCAATTATTGAGTTAACATATGTTGACTTAATATTATATTTTAATTTATTTGAAACAATAATTTTTTTTCTCGTATCTTCTTTAGCTGAAAAGTAACCTAATTCAGCAAAAGAACCTGGGCTTTCTGGAAATATTAAAATAGAAAAAGCATTTTTTATTGCTATGTACTCAAGATGAGCCAATTTGATTTTTTCTGAACTAATCCCTTTTGTCTTAAATGCAAATGTTCTCAAATCTTTATATAGTTTTTCTATAGTAATAAATTTGAATGGGGTATCTTTCTCGTTAATATAATTCATAAATAAACTTCTTCCTGAATTTAGAGAATTATCAGCACTTCCAAAAACAAAAATAATATCTAAATGCTCTCTTATTAACTTAATATTATTAAATACAAATGAAATTTTAGAAAAATAATTGACTAATTCATCATCACTAATATAAAAACTCATATCTACCTATTATAAAAAGTTAACCACTTAATACTTTTAAGATGCAGAAATTTAAATAAATTCTCTGATTCGGATGGAGCTGAGAATTTATTTAAATTTCTGCAGCCAATACCATCAATATAATTCGACCTGATTAATCATCAGGCACAAGCTTTAATCAAAATTAGATTTAAGCCAGCTAAAAAGTGGTTATGTATCATTTTACCTAACTTTACATATTTTTTAAATAATAAAATCAACTTTATTAATATATTCATCAAATTCTTTTTCTTTTTCGATTTTAAAAGGGTAATCTTTTTCTAAAATTTCTTTTGGATGTATTTTAATAGGAATTAATCGAGAAAGAATAATTATTGGTGATTTTTCACTTAACCTAGGCATTTGAACTAATTTTCTTTCAAAAGAATGTTTATGCAAAATTATTGGTGGTGGATTTTTCAAATAAATCATAAAATTTTTATACATTTCTTCTAAATTATTGTAAAGAATAAAATATGCTATGTGGATAATTTGTTCATTTTTTTCCATTGATAAAATTGGGAATTTATTTTTTCTAAAATAATTTAACAATATTTCTTTATCAATTATAGGTATATCATTAATACTTAAACCTACTAAAGTTCTATTGCTATTAATAATAAATGTTATAATTTCATATTCAACATTAGGATTAAAATCCCACTTTAAAATCTCAAAAACTTTTCTCAAATCTTGTAATATAAACTCTTTTTTTCTATTAACTTGAATTGAAGCCTCATCCTTTAATCTTTTATAGGTATTAAATTCTCTCTGAGGAGAATCTGATGTAATAATACATTTTGTTTCAGCTAATAATATTTTATTACCTATTCTACAAAGAAAATCTATTTGTTCTTCTTTATTATTATTTAATTTGATTCTTTTACTAACTGATTTATTAAAATCTTTAATTTCTTTGTTATTTTCTATTACTTTATTAAAATCTTTTACAATTAATGTTTCATAGTAATCACCTCTTTTATCCAATGGAATATCTAGCTTTACAAGCCATTTCTCAACTGTTCGTAATAAATTAGGTGAGTCAATCGCTCCTGTTAATAAAATGTATTCATCTTTTGATATTGAAATTATTGGATTTACCCATAAATCATCATTTTTATTTCCTTCATATTCTAAAAATTTTAATATTATTTCAATTTTTAAGAATTTATATCCTGTAAGTTCACATAAAGATTTAATTAATTTTCTTTTTTTTATTATTGGACAGAATTGAAGAAGTTTTTCAAATTCATTTTCTTCAATATTTTCATCTACATAATTATCTTCAAATTGTAGAGCTAATAGCACTAATTGTTTAAAAACCTTTAAAATATCTAAAATGTTGAATTGATTATTATAGTAATTTTTCATAATCTCAGTAGGAATAAAATCACTTAAATATGCTTCTTGGGATAATAAAGATAAATAAGTACTCATAATTTTATTATTTTCACTAAATTTAACTACTTGAAAAGCTTTAGAATTTTTAATGTATTTAAATTCTTTTTTTATTTTTGTATATAAATAATCATCTCCTATTGCAAAAAATGCCCGTTGAGTAACTATTTTTTCTCTTCGTTGATTACTTATAAGAGAAATTTTTTCATATTCCGATTCTGCTTGGAATACAATATAATAAGTTTCTCCATTTTCACTTTTTTTTCTAAAGAATTGATAATCTAATAAAATAATTAAATTCCAATAATTTTCTAATGCACTATACATTCCTGATAAATAAGCTTCTTTTTTTACAAAAGAGAGTTTTGAAATAGGTTTATCTGAAATCTTTAATTTAATATTCTCATTCATTTTAATGATACAGTTGTGTATTGCATTCGATATGCTATCAACAGAACCGTGAACTATATCTTCTGCTATTAGTTCATTTTTCATAAAATTATTATTAAATGTTATATTAATTAAATTTGTTTCAGAGTTTTTAAATTTTTCTAACAATATTTTTTTCTCTCTATTAGAAATTGAAAAATAAAATTTTATTATTTCTTCATAAGCTAAAAATGGATTTTCATTATTATATAAATTTTTCAACTCTTCTCTTATCTCTTCTAAAAAAATACCAAATATTAATCCCGCAATAAAAATATTCAAATCCTGATCAAAATAAGAGCCTTCAGATTCAATATCTTTTTCATCTTCAAAAATGGTTAATTTTTTTGATTCCTCCTCTAAATATTTTTGAAAATCTTCAATCCATTTTTCAATCTTAAAACTTTTATGAAAGGGATGGCTAATACCACCTTTGTTTATTTTATTTAAAAAACTTTTTTTCATTTTATTTTACCAATCATTTTCTAAATCCACTAACAAGATTCAATAAATCCTGTTCTGTTGAATACATATTACTTTCTTTATTTTCAATTTTATTTACTGTATTAAATTGTTCTACATTTTCAACTTTTTTTTCTCTAACTTTTATAAAACTTTGCAAAGCAGTTAAACTTTTATCATTTTTTAAATTATAAGTATCTTCTAAAAATTGTGCAATTCTTGAAACAGAAAAGCCCTCTTTTTTTAGAAACAATATATCAGCTTCATAATCTTGATATTTAGATTTTTTACTATTTATTTGTTCTTTTTCTTTATTTTTTGCCAAAGCTAAAGCTTGTTTTGAAATTGACATATACATATATCCTAACTATATATTTTACTAATATAAAACTATATAATAAATTATATAAATCTATCTTTAACTAATATATTAACTATATTATTCTATATGTACACCAAATATAACTAATATATAAACTATCTATTAACTATTTTGAATGTAATTATATTAATCAGGTAATGACATAAAATATTTAAGCAATAAATTGCTACAATATTTTAATGTCTAAGCTATATGCTTAACTATCGTCAAGCTTTCTTTTAAAGGAGTATTATGAGCAAGAATGAATCATCATATAGAGTTGATTTACATATTTTAGACCATGCAGAAACTATTTATAATAGTATTGATGAATATAATCCTTTAAAACACAAAGCTCATTTTAAATGCTCTATTGATACAAGCCAATTAATTGCAAATGGATTTAATTCAAAAGATAAAATTAACAATGTAATGAAATTAATGCTTGATGAGATAATCAATACAAAATATACTTTTAGAGTAAAAACTAGAGAATACATAGATAAAAATGGAAATAAAAAAGAGTACTTTTCAAATAAGAGTTTTGAATTAAGTAGTGATACTTTAGCTGCTTATCACAATAGAGCTTTTAACAGTGATATAGATTTTGATAATATTGAGCCACACTTTCATCTTTTATTTAATTCTACAAAACATACTGGATTAAACTATTATCATTTAAAAAAGCATTTATCTAATATAGCAAGTAAATACAATTTAGTATTTCACTTTGATGAAGAGAAAGATAGAAGTGTAAATAAGTTTCAAGGTTTAATGGAAAAATGTAGTAGATTCTCTTGGTTCACTCAAAAGATGACAGATAAGCAAGTAATTAACTATGTTAATTCAAAAGGTGATGATTTAACAAAGAACTTAGAGCTTTTATATGATTATGCAACTGCAACTGGTAATTTACAGTTTTATATTAAAGCTATGAACAATATAAAAAAAAGATTAGATAGATTAAATTTGAACTTTGAGTTTAGAAGTAATAATATAAAAGATATCTACCCTATTCCAATTGATGAGATTACAAATGAGACTTTAATTGCAATAGCAAATAAAGATAAAGTAAAATTAAAAGAGCTTATGACTAGAGATAACTTTCTAGCAAGAGATTATATTAAATATACAAATGGCTTTCAATCTACAATAATTGAAGAGCTAAAGCAAAGAGATTATATCTTTCCTTTGATTTCATCAAATGATTTAGTAATGGAAAATATGAAAGGTAGAAGTAAATCATCATCTAATGTAAAAAGTGATAATAAATATCTATCTTTTAACAATGCTGTTAAAAATGATATATTAGAAGCTTTAAAATATGCAAAAAATGAAGTTGAACTAAAAGATATACTTTCAAACTTTGGATACAAAGATTTAGGATTTAGAAATCAAAATATTCAAGGTAAAAGAAAAAAGACTGGATTAAAATTTAGCTATGAAGATAAAAGCTATACCGTATATTTTAATCAAATAGGACTTGATGATAGTACTATCTTATTTCACTTACAAAACAATGCAAAAGCTAACATTGTAAATGATTTAGATTATAGTAAAAAATCAAATATTGAAAATCTAAAGTTCTTTAACTCATACCAAAATAAGATATTCAAAGATATTTACAATCTTGAAAGTGATATTGATTTATCAAGATATTATATTTCTCAAGAAAATGATAATGTTAAATTTAAAAGTAAAGATAAAAATATTGAGATTGAAGATAGAATTGAAGAGATATTATCAACTGAAAATATAACAGATGAAGATGCAAAATTAATTGCTAAATTGATGATTCAAAAAGGATGGACTGATATTAAGAAAGTTAACTTTAATGAATCTAGTAAAGAGTTTATTAACAAAATTAAAGACGAATTTGAAAAAGAAAGATAATATTTTTTGATATAATTAATAAGATATTTTTAAATTAGAAAAAAGGTAATATGCTAAAAATTATAAAAAAAAATATAACGTTCAAAAATAAAAAATTTTCTAATTTTAAAAATGAAATAAAAGATGATTTAACTAAAGTTGAAAAAATTAAATTTATTAATTGTACTTTTACTAATTGCTTTTCAGATAATTTAATAATAAATAAAAATTGTGAGGTGATTTTTGAAAAATGTACTATTAAAGGAGAATTTAGACACATATTTTGTGAATCAATTATTTTTAAAGATTCTGAAATTGAGAAGTATTATTTTAATAATCCTTCAGAAGATAAAATTAAAATAAAAGATTTATTATTTTTTAATTCAAAAATAGATAATTTAGAATTAGAAGGAGTTGTTCTTAAAGAACAACTTATAAAAAATAACAATAATATAAAAGAAAAATTTAAAGAGATTAAGTCTCTGATATTAAAAAATTGTTCAATAGAAAAAAATTTCATAATAGATTCATCAGAAAGAAAAAAGGAAAATGATTCTAAGCGATTCAAAATTACTAAATTAGATTTAACTAATTCCATATTTGAAGAAAATACAAAAGTAAAAATCCAATTCTGTGATGTAAATGATGCAATATTCTATAATACTAAATTTAAAGATTTAGCTGATTTTTATCAAAGTAAATTTGAAAAAGTTAATTTTGAGAGAACTGATTTTGAAAAAATATCAGTTTTTAGTGAATCAGAATTTAATTGTGACCTAGATTTTAAGTACACAAAGTTTTTGGGAAAAGCAATATTTAGGGATACTATAGTTTCTGGAAAGTTTGATTTAAGAAATTCTATTTTTGATGCCGAAGCAAATTTTTTAGATATTACATCGAAATCAAGAAAGAAGTATGATGAAATAACAAATGATTATAAATTTATTGGAGAACCAACTGATATAAATGTTGCCAATAGAGAGACAGCAAGAATTATTAAGAATTTTTATGATAATTCAAATAATATTATTGAGGCTAATAGATTTTATAAATTGGAAATGAAAAAAAGAATGGAAGAATATAATTCTTTGAAAAAAAGTGATTATAGAACATTTGAAAGATTAATATTCATACTACATGAATGGAGTTCTAATCATTCACAAAATTGGTTCTTGCCTTTTTTCTGGATTGTATCACTTACTTTTGGATATTCACTTTTTGCTTGTGATTTTACTAATAATTCTATTAATAATAAAATTATTTTAGATTTAATTGAATTAACATTTGACACTACAGGTGTTGTTACAATTACATTCATTATTAATTGTATTATATTAGCCTATCTTTCTTATTTAATATTAGAAAAAGACAACGTAATCATTCATCCTATACTTATTTATTTATTGGTTAGCTTTTATATGCTTTATGTGTATTTTTCATCTGATTTATATTTAAAATCTTTTGCAAATTCATTAAATCCATTTTCGCTAATGACTGGATCTGAAAAAATTACTATTTTAGGATTATGTTATAAAATAGCTATTGCATATCTAATTTATCAATTAATAGTTTCTATAAGACAAAATACAAGAAGGAAATAATCGATATGGTGGAAGAATTTAATCTTCCACCACTTCTTTAAAAGCCATCATAAATAATATAATTTATAATAAATAAAATAGGTAACAAAACTAGGATATAGTAAGTTATTCTTTTCTTCCAAAATAATTCAGTGATATCTCTTTTAAAATATTTTTGTTCAAAAATATCATACCCTATTATTAAAATTGACATAATAAAAGCACTTGCGATAGGTATATTAAAAAGAACAATAAGATAGAACAAAGTTCCAACTAATCCAAACATAATTCTAAACTTTTTCTTTTTATTTATATTTTCTTCATTTTCATCGCTATTTTGAACTTTAATAATATTTTCAATTTCTTCAATAGATGGTTTATACTCATCGCATTTTGCTTTAAGTAAATATCCATATTTTGATTGAGCTTTTAAAATTGCAAACATCATTACATATATTAGGAACAAGTTAATTGCGATTAAATATTGTGCATTAGCTTGTGAAAATACTCCAATAAAAAAATAGGTAAAAACAATAAAAGCAAAATATAATCCTGCTCTTTTAATCCAAAATTTAGCATCGTGCATTAATTTATTTTGATAAATATCATTTAAGACTATTAGATAAGGAGAAAAAATTATAGTCCAAAATAAAATTTTAGTTATTAAGTCATTCCATTCCTCAAAAAAACTATCTTTGATTGTTTTCTTAGTGATTAAATCAGTTGTGTTAAATCTCATTCTTTATTTTCCTTGTGTATATTTGTATTAAATAAATTACTCAATACATTAAAAGTAAATTCTATACAAATCAATATTAGCTTATTCTAAATTTATAAATAAGAATTTATTTTTGTTAAAATCTTTAACCAAAATCTTCTTGTTTTTTTTAGATTTTGTGTATCGTTTTTTAACTCAAAATCTAAATATTGAATTGTTTTATCTAAACTATTTTTTATTTTTTTTCTCATTTTAACTCCTTTTAAATATTGAAGCAAGAATTAAATTCTTGCTCCACCTAATGCTTGAACTCTTTCACCTAATTGATGTAATAATCCACTCTCTGTTTCATCTTTATATTTGAATTTAGCTAATATCATATCATCACCTTTTAGAATAATAAAATAAGCTAATATCATTCCTATAAAATAGATAAAAATATCCGAAAATCCAGTTATAACACTTTGTGTCACAAAAGATAAAGAAATACTTGAATCTTCATATAATGAATTTGATAAATTTAGTGTTGAAAAACAAATATCAAATATTAATGAGTAAACTCCAGTAATAATTTCAAAGCTAATAATAAACATAAAAAAAGAACTCACAATTAGTGTAGGCTTAATCACGTAAAGTATAAAACCATCCACCATATAAGAATTAACCCTATCTGTTTTTTCCTTGATTGTCATTTGCCAAAGAATCATAAATGGTGATACAAAAAAGTGCATGAAACAATCCCAAAAATATAGCCCTATTTTTAATATGGCTAATAGTGTTATAATAGCTGCAAAAATACCTTGTATCATAAGTTTATAGAAAATAACTGCTAATGAAAATGCCGTAACATAAATCATAAATGACTTAAATCCAGAACTTAAAAAATCTATACTTTGAGAAACTTTACTATTATCTTTCAAGCTTTTTTTAGTTTTTTGTTCGTTTGCTTCTTTTGTGAATTTATCTAATGATGATTTAGCGAAAGATAATAGTTTACCTTGTGGCATAAATATACCTGCAACTTCAAACAAAGATTCACCTGCTCCTTCAACTGCTTTTTCAAAAAATTGTCTAATTTCACCAAAATATGGCAACATATTATATATTTGATATGATGTTAATGTAGAAAAAGTATTTTTAATCCAGTTGCTTGTAACAGAGCCTAAAATTTCAGTATCAAGTGTTTGCTTAGATAAATTTTCATCTTCTTTTGTATATAAATCATTAGCTTTATTCACTAACATTGTTGTTACTGCTTCACCATTTGTTGTTCTTGATAATCCATCATAAGCATTGTTAATAATATTTGAATTTAGCATAAAAACATGACTTACTGGAAGAGTTGAAGCCATAAACCAACCAACATTTTTTACACCCAATAACTGAGTATCTACATATAATTGACTCATTGTAGTATATGAACTATTATTAGTTGTAACATTAAAATTTGAGTTTTTAGATAAATTGGTAATTGTTTTCTCGCTAACAGCCTTAGTTTTCTTCAAATATTCTCTGCCTATCATTAAAGATGTTTCAAGATTCTTACACATTAAAGGAGAAATTGTGCCTTTGCCATCAAAAATTTTACTACTTCCATTATCTAGATTCCAAAGTAAATCAATATGAGAATCTGCCATTTGAAAACCATTATATTTTTTATAACTTACTTCATGAGACGCTATACAATTGTCCTTAAAGAATGATTGAAGTACAGCTTGTTCAACAATTTCTCTTCTAGTTTGATTAAGAATATTTAATGTATCTTCATAGCTTCTTGTATGTGTTGCATTAAATAAATATCTCATATAAAAAACTGTTGCATTTGTAGCTGTAATATCAGCTATGGTTGCTCCAATATTACCTAAAAATCCAATTCCAATCTTAAACATAGTTGTTTGAGAATCTAATTGTGTAGCTTGATTATTATTTGTGGTAGTTATCTCAAATACTTTATCACTTTGATTATTATTAGAAGAAACTATTGATTCGGAATTCCCACTTGGAAAATGAATAAAAAATACTACTAACATAATTACAATAGCAGTCAATCTATTTGAGAAAGGGAAATCCCACTCTTTATTTTCATTGCTACTATTTAATTTAAACATTAAATATTTATATCCAATAATTCCACCTGTATATAAAAAAACCATAGCAAGAATTAAAATTCCTGCATAATCAAAAACAGCCTGCCAACCAAAAGACATAAACTCATAGTAAAGTCCAAATATTTTTTTATCAAAATATTGTTCAAAACTAAATACACTAGTATAGTTTACATTATCAACTTGACCACCAGTCATATTAGTATAAACTTCTGACACTTTATCTTTAAATGTTTCCCATATTCCTTTAGAATATTCAACAGAATCAAGAATTGTCATCTTTTTTTCAATTTCAGGATTTATGATTATATCTCCCGTTTGACTTACTCCTGATACAACATTACCATTTAAAGTTACTAGACCAGTTACAAATTGCGATACCGTAAAATTCTCTTTATCTTTGTTGTAATTAAGGTATTGTAGCCCTAAATCTTTTGCTCTTTTTTCAACATTATAGGAGTTTGTACTCAAACTATTTGTATCGTCTGTACTATTTCCAATTGTAAATATTTTCTTACCTAGTTTTTTAATTGCTTCCCAAGTTGTCTCATAATGACCATAATCAGGCATTACACTAAGATTTGAAGGCTTATATTCAGCATCAAACAGATTATATATATTATCTATCTCTAATGGAATATTAACAAGACTTGAACCTGATTTTGTGCCATCAATGTACCCTAACAGCAAAGTCCAGTTTGGAATTGAAAGAGTTATTGATTTACTAGCATCTCCAAATTCTTGTTCATTTATGTATGAGCAAGTAAAAGTTCCTTCTTTAAAGTTAAAATCTATTAGATATTTTTGAGCTTCAACTCTTGTTTTTGATTTTATATTTTCATTTTCATCATAAACGAATTTATATAAATCTTTACATATTGAAGTACTAGTATTAAAGTTTAAAGAATTTGATGTTGCACCTCTAATTATAGTAGCTGCCATTTTATCATCTAGCAAAGAGCTTCTATTTTCTGTTTGATACCTTATTATCTCTGCACCAATACTATTTGTTAAAAATAAAATAGTAAATAAAAATATATGTAATATATACTTCTTCATATTAGCTCTTTTGATAATTGCTAAGAAGATTTATAAATAATAAATCATTTATATCAAAATTTTCATTTTTAATATTTTTAAATTTCAAAGCTTCTGAAAAAAATATCAAATCATTAAAATTAATATGAAGTTTTTTTACGATTAAACCTAACATAACTATTTCATACTTACTTGGATTTGATATTTTTAAGTTATTCAGACTTGAAGCTGAAAGATTCTTTACACCACTCGTTAAATCCGTAGTTTTTTTTGCTCCAATCTTTTTAGCTATTTCTGGTGGAGTCAATAAACATAAATCATCCATTTCACATCCTTTATTTGTTATTTAAAGAACAATGCAAAAAGTAAAAATGCAATAACTATCATCAAATAGACAAATTTATTATTGTTTTTTGTTTTTTTATCATTCAACATTTTTTCAAACTGTAATTCAAACTCTTCCATTGATTTTGAGATACGAGCATTAATTTCAAGTTCACTTTGAGAGTTTAATTTTGCTTTTTGTTCACTTGCTTGTAAAAGAATAATTTCTTGAAGCTCTTCCATAATCTCAAATATATCTTTGATTTTTGATTCGTAAATATCAAGCTTTGAGACAACTTGTTTAATTATCTCATCGCCTAAAGCTTCGTGTAAAACTTCTAAATTACCTTTCGTTTTCTCTTGAGTACTCATGCTCATTTCCTTTTATATTTTCTGCTATATTTTCAGAACTTTGAGGATTAATATATTTCTCAAATTTCTTATCATCAAAAATTTCATACAAAGTATTACTATTTAAGAACTCTTTTAAATCAAGACTTTCAGCTTTTTCAATAATATTAATTCTCTCCCCTACTTGCTCAAAAAAATCATTGATTAATTTATCTTTTTGAGTAGTAGTATCATTTTGATTTTCTAGTCGATTTAACTCTTTTTTTGCTAACTCTTTTTTTGTTAAATAATAAATATCAACTAAAGCCATAAGCCCTAAAATATCGTGATTAGAGTTTTGAATCTCTCTTAATTTAGATGAAAAAGTTTTATACTCTTCATCTTTTAAATCTAATTTTTTCAAAAGCTCCGTTTTTGAAGCTCTTGTTCTTTCTTGCATATCTTTTATTTTTTGAATAAAATCTATTTTTCTAGCATTTGTTACCATTTTACAATCCTTTCTCTCGCCATCTTTGTCGTCTAGCTCGTTCTTTTTCATCTTCTGCTTCTTGATAAGTTTTATAGCTTTGTAGCTCTTCTTCTTTTTTTACATCTAAATCATTGCCATTAATTACACTTTTAATGGTTGCAATCTCTTTTTTTAAATTTGCCAACTCATCAACTTTTGAGTCAAGAGCTGAAAGTTTTAATTTATATTTCTCTAAAAAATCTAAAGCTTTTTGTTCATTCTCACCTACAAATTCACCTTTAGCTTTTCTCTCTTCAAAATCTTTAAATTCCTGTTTTAAATCGTATTGAGTTCCATAAACATCTTTTTTTAAACCATTCTCTTTAAACTCTTTTGTTATAAGTAAAAACTCTAAATCTGTAGAGTTTTCCCTCATTTTATGTAAATTAAGAAAATCTCTTGAAGTTCCATACTCACCTTTTCCAAACCATCTTTTAACTTTTTCTTTGATTTGCTCCCAAGCAGTTAAATTAAGTGTTTCTTTTTGCATTTAAGCTCCTAGTTCCATTTGTTTTTTTCTAATAACATCAACATCTACATATCTGTTTAGGACAACATCATCTTTGGCAGTTTTGTATAAGTTTTTTTGCACCATATACTTAGCCATAAATGGTGAAGCTATAGAGTTTCTAATTATGTACCCTTCCCCATTTTTAATGTTGCTTAACATTTCTGGTTTAAAAAAGTCTTCTTCGCTTTTTGAGAGTTTTGAATCTTCATTATTTTGAGATTTTTTTAGAGTTTTATCTCTTTTCATACTCTCTTCAAGTGTAATTTTTTCTACTTTTTGCACCTTAGAGTTGAGAAGTTTTATAAGTTCTACATCTTCTAATTTTAAAGATATGATTGTTTTTACATTAGCTATTATTTGCGAGTTATCAATACTTCCCATTGTCTCTTTTAAATCACTTTGAAAAGATAGTACTGCTCCCATATACAAACCTCTAATAACTGAGAGTAAATCTCCAATTTGATAGCTTTGATTGTTTTTTGTTTTTAACCATGAATTAATCTCATCCAAAATTACAAGTGTTGTAGTATCAGGGATAAAGTCCTTACCTCTTCTTTCGGCTAGTAGATTCAAAGTTGATACAAGAAGTTCCGCTAAAATTGGACTATAGATTTTATTTTGTCCAGGAAGATTTACAATAACTATTTTGTTTGAATCAATTGCATCCAAAATGTTTAAATCACTATTTACATTTTTTAGAATTGGTGCAAAAGAGTCAAAGAAATTAACTAAACTATCCATCAATCCTTGAGCAACTGAAAGGTCATAGAAAGTTCCACTTCTTTGTGGAAATCTCAAGCTTACTGCTTCAATGCCCTTAATAGTAGTTCCACCCTCTGTTGTTACTCCATTTAGATATGATTCTTTTAGCTTTTGCCAATCTGGAACATTTGAAAGCATAATTACAACATTCTTTAACTCATTATGAAATTGATTTTTTACACTATTATCAAGATGAGATAATGAGCTATTATTTTTACTTTCATCTTCAATAATCTTAATAAAGTTTGAATACAACTTAGCATTAATCTCATTTTTATTTGTCTCATAAATATCATCAAAAATTAGTAAAAATTTGATTAATAAATCTGTTTCGCTAAGAAGTCTATTAAATGAGAAATAATCAAGTTTCACTAAATGTTTTTGATACTCATCAACTTTATTACATGAATTAAAAACTTTATCAATTTTTGAAATGTCTAAAAAGAAATTTGCATCTCTTAAAGTTAATATTACTTTTAAAAGTGAAGATAAATAAAGCTTTGCTTTTCCATTCCACCCCCCGTCATCATTTCCCTCTAAATCAGCAATACTAGTTAGCATAGTAATAATGTCTTTTGAAGCTCCTAGCTCAAACAAATTAATTGTATTTGAGTTAAATTTACCTCTTTTATCTGGATTAAAGTCAAAAATTAATAAGTCTGATAACCTATTGTAAGTTGCACAAAGGCTTTGAACTCTTTGAAGCATTGAGTTGTCAGCTTTTCCAAAAATTGCAAATACTCCTGCTCCTCTTGATATACTTGATTCAATGTAAGCATTTAAAAGTAATTCAGTTTTTCCACCTCCACTTGTAGCCATTAAAGCACAATGCTCTTTTAAAATTGAATCATCAATTAATACTGGAGCTATTGCATTCTCTTTACTTGAAGTTCTTTTTTGAGATGGAATTGTTGTTTCTGTCTCATAATCAAGACCTAAAAATTTTCTAGCTTGATTGTAAATACTTAAAATATCTAAATCCTTTTTATGC
This sequence comes from Aliarcobacter cryaerophilus ATCC 43158, assembly GCF_003660105.1. Taxonomy (NCBI): domain Bacteria; kingdom Pseudomonadati; phylum Campylobacterota; class Epsilonproteobacteria; order Campylobacterales; family Arcobacteraceae; genus Aliarcobacter; species Aliarcobacter cryaerophilus. The sequence continues at coordinate 469,222 of NZ_CP032823.1, read as the reverse complement.
CTTTTTACAATCGTTCCTAAGTGAACACTATATTTACTCTTTAAGTTATCATTATTTAAAAGGGGGGGGATAACTCCTTTATTTTGGCATCTTTAGTTTTATTTCTTAGTAAATTTTTTTGAAATTTAAAAGAGAAAAAATAGATAAAAAGTGCAAAAGCAAAAAAATGTATTTTTAAACTTATTGAAAAAACAAAAAATAGAATTATCCAAAGATACGAAGACCAAAAAACATCATCAATTAATTTCTCCTCATTATCATCAAGTTTTGTATAGGTATTAACCCTTATTTTATCGTTTATATTGTTTTCCATTTTATACCTCTTTTATATAAAAAATTGCATGTTTTAGGCTTAGACTAGAGTACTTGTCATGAGAGTAATCTCGCAAGAAATTTAAAAACTCTGTTTCTTCTGGATTGGCTATCTGAAAAAGTTGTGAAATACTTGGAAAGTATTGGTTTTCTTTAAAGATTTCAAATTTTGTAATAATTAGAAACTTTAGAGTTTTTACTGTTTTTATTTGTTGTAAATCTTCATCAGAGATTTTTTTATAATCAAAAGTTTCAGATTTTAAATTAATATACTCTATTAATTTTGAGTAAAATTGATTTATTTGAACTTGTTTATCTTGTAACTCATTAAACTCTTCCATATCAGCCTTTGAGATGTTAATTGTTACATTTTGGATAGTAAAATCTTTTGGACTATAATCATATGTTATCCCACTATAAAAATGAGAGTAGTCTTTTATCTTTTTTACAATTTTTTGAACAGAAGAAAAGTTGAATAATGGAGTCTCTTGATTAAGTTTTACCACTCGCTCATCTACCAACTCTAATTTACGATTATAAAAATAATTTACAACTAAAAAAACTAAGCCTATAGTGGCAAAAACTTGAAACTTAAATATACTCTCTGTTTGACTTATATTGTTTTGAAAATGTTCAAAAGTAAAAGTTAAGATGTGATTTAACCCCATAGAAATGGCAATTAAAACAACTAATATAATTCCTTGTTTTATAACAAAATTATTTCTGTTACTTCTTTGAAAATTAGTAAGTTTTTTATACTTTGTTAAGCCCCAAAGCATGGTAAGTAAAATAATTATTGATGAAAAAAATATGTAATAAAAAATTACTCTATCCGTCATAAGTTCCATTTATCGCTCCTTTTCGTTTTTATTTTCGAGTGTTTGATACTCTTGGATTTTTTTAGTATCTTTTGAATTTGAATAAGTGATTTTATTTTTTGAATCTGATTCAAATTCATTTTTTGAATTTTGAGTCTTATTTTTTAGGGATTCAAGCTTATCTTTTAAATTAGAATTTTCTTTTTCAAGTCCTGATTTTTGTCTCTCAATTTTATTTTTTTCAATCAGTAATTCAAGCTCTATTTTTAGATTTTGGTTCTCATCTCTTAGTTTTTCGACTGCTGATTTTAAATTTAAAATATCTTTTTCAATTTCTTCAAATAGTTTGTCTTTTTGTGTTTGAGTCAAATTATTAGTTGATAAATCATCGATTTTTAAATCAATCTTTTTACTTTCATTTCTTACATCTCCTATATCAGTTTCAATTTTTTCAGCTTCTTTTATTTTTTCTGAAAAATTATCATTATCAAACCCAATATTTGGGCTTAAATCTGATTTTACTTTATAAACCTTTTTTAAAAAATCGGTATTATCTTTTTCTTTTTCTAATTCGATTTTTATATCTTTATCTTTTTTTTGAAATTGATTAGATTTTAAATCTTTGATTTTTTGCTCTTGAAGTTCAATTTTTTCTGACACCTTTTGTAATTCAACTTCATTTTTCAAGCTCCATTTTTTAAGAGCTTGAAATTTATTTAATAATATATTTTTCATTTTTTACTCCATTTATAATTTTCTTGCTTTGGATTTAATTTAAATTGGGAAGAAAATGTTCTGATTGAAATCTGTTCAAAAAGACAAGGTTTATTTTTTGTGATAAAAATGAACTCCCACTCTTCTACAAAATCTATTTTTAATTTTTTTGAAATTGCAACACCTATTTTTTCGATATTAGTTGTATCTAATACACATTTTATATCTAAAAAAAAACCATCTATAACTACTTTTTTTCTAGAAAAATCATTTAAAAAAATAATATCTTCTGTCTCTTTTCCATTTAATGAATTAATCTCAATAGTTAGAATATATTCTTCGCTTAGTTCTATTTCATCTATTCTTGTATTTTCAATAATAATTTTCGATAAGAATTCAACTTTATTTTTCATTTTTAGACCTCTATTTTAAAATTATGAAATTCAATGCAGTTGTAACAACTGCGACAATTACTGATATCTTAACCACTGATAAACTAACTATCTTGTTGCTTATGTTTATGATTCTTTCTATTTTTTTTAAATCTTGATTTTTTCCTAAATCTTCGATTTTTTGGGCAAGAAAAGATAAATAAAGAGAGTAATTTCGAACCATCTCTTTTTCATCTTTTGATTCAAACTTGCTTATAATAGATGTATAATCTTTCATTTTTGAATTTAAATCTTGCAGTTGAGTAATGTTATTAATAACATCTTGATTTAAAACATCAAGTTTTAATATTGATGCTTTTAATTCGGCGGTAACTCTTTTTGCCTCACTTATAGTTACCTCATCATTTTTTTCCATTGAGTACCTCGTCCAGTGTTTGATGAGCTACATCAATAATTTCTTTTTTATAATTTTGAGAATCTTCAAAAATCTCCAAAATAAGACTGTATGAATATATTGAGTTTTTATCATTTTTATTGAAGGATTCTAATAATTTTTTATTTATATTTTCTTTTTCTTGCTCATCTTGAGCAAGCTCGTACACAGTTTTTTTAAGTTTACGGCTCAAATCTATACAATCGCTCTCTGGCAATATAATATATGGATATTTTTTTAACTCATCGTCATTCAAAAAATCACCGTATTGAAATTGAATTCTTTTTGGATTTCTCACCCGAGATAAAGCAAATAATACTTTTGCGTTTTTATCCATATCTAAAATAATTTTAAGGGTATTAACACCATTGAGCAAATCTTGTGAACCACCAGACATAGGGATTACAAACAAATCAACCATATTATACATATGTGTTGATTTTAGTGCTGATAAAAAATTAGAGGTAGTGGCATTACCCCCGATGTCCATTACTTTATTATTTTTATCTTCGCTCAAAAACAAATCCCTTACAGTTTGATTTAGGTCTTTTGCATTAGATTCAACATTTATTTGTTTTGTTTTTATTCTTGATTTTGAAAATATTTTTGCATCTTGGTTTTGATTATCTAACTCAAGCAACTCTACTTCTTGTCCTCGGGCAAGAAAATATGTAGCAATAGATTGCATTGAACTTGTTGATTTAGATGAACCACCTTTTGTGTTTGCCGTTACTATTTTTTGATTTTTCATTTTTAATCCTCTTTAATTTAAAAAAAGGTTGAATAATCATTACTATTATGAGTTATGATATAATTGCAATGGTTAAAAACTAATATTTATGGTTTTACCTACCTCTCTCTTTTGTCACTCGTCGAAAAGTTTTTTAAAGAGGGAGTTTTTTATATATGTCTTTTTTGTTTTTGTTCCTCCATCCAGTTTTTAATTTCTTCAACACTATATAGTGGATAACTAAAACCATCAATAAGAATAGGCTTCACAAATTTACCATTTTTTATTATTTCAGTTATTTTTGTTTTACCTATACTTATATATTTCTCTATCTCACCACTTTGAATAAATTTGTCTTCCATTTATTAACTCCTTATTGTAATATATACATTTATTTTATAAATAAATGTATAAAATGTATTATATACAATATTTTAAGTAGTGTCAATGTTTTTTACATTATTTTGATATTAATTGATAATATATTGTACTATTTACATTATTTTGATATAATCTAAAATCAAAATAAAAATATAGGTATAAAAATGAAAGAAAATATAAAAAAAATTTTAGATATTTCAGATAAAACATACTATAACTGGAAAAATCAAAATAGACCAATAATAGAACTTCTTCACAAATATTTTACAGATTCTGAAATTGAAGAGTTTTTACAAACTGGTGAAATTATTAATTTTGAAGCAACAAATTATATAAAAAATAATTTTATGAAAATAAATAAAAATAAATATATTCAAAGCTTTAAAAGTACTAGTTCATCACTAAGAAGTATTTATGAAGAATATATTAAAGACTTTTATTTTTACTTTTTAAGCAATTTAAAAAATAAAAAGAATTTCTTTTCTTCAACAGATTATGAGTATGAATCAAATTTGATTGAAAAATATGACTTCAATAAAGCACTAAGTGATTATATATTCAAAAATCAAGAAAAAGAGTTCGAAAAAGGTAACTTTGATAAAAGGTTATTATATTTAAAAGAAAAATTAGAAAAAGAACATACAAACTTTATAGAATTTACAGATGAAAACTTTTCAAATGAAGATAATGCTAAATCAAAAACTGATAATTTTAATTTTAATGAAAAAAAAGAGAAGCAAAATTTAATTAAAGAAATAATTGAGCATTCTCAAAAGCAATTTGAACACATATACAATCACTTATCATTCATACAATATTGGGATAATGATATGTACTTCTTTATTAATTATTTGATTAAAACTGATTTTGAATTATTCATAAATTCAAATAATGATGAATTGTTATATCATGCAATAGGTTTTTTAGTTTATTCAAATAATAACTTTAAAGAGGAAGATATTTTATATGACAATAAAGTATCTGTTGTAAATGAAATTTATGGATATTTTAGTGAAAATAAAAATGAAATAAATAAAGAACTAATAAAAGAAATATCATTAGAGTTTGAGAAATTAGATGAGTTTAAAAATTACAAAAGAATTAGTGAATATTTAAAAAAGATAAATAAAGAATTATCTAAAGAAGAAATATACAAAATAATTTTAGAACCTAAAAAGTTAGAAAAAATAAATAAAGAAATAGAAGAATTTGAGAGAAATAAATTTGGAGAAAAAATTTTAGAAAATTTAATTTCATAATATAAATCTTAACCACCTTTTTTGTCATCGTTGTCTCCTTTTTTAATCTAATTTTTAAGTGAAAAGAAAGAAGAGAAGGAAGATGATTTGATAGGGGAGAGAGGGAAGCGGAGACAACTTGCCCTTGCAACAAAATGAATTTAACACTTTGTTACAAGGGCAAGTTAAGTTATGACTCGACTTTTTCGGTCAGTCGCTTCGACTTAAGTAGATTATTGTTCAGCTCTTAATCTACAACACAATTACACTAGACGGTTCCCCTTATCTAGTAACCTATATCTTTATCAATCCAGTATTAGTATTTTACTAATTTAAAAACCTCTGTTTTATATCTTAACTGGTAAATCTATAGGAGTGTTCTTACTACTATATTAAAATAGTAGAACGGGCATCTCCAAGGTGAATCGTACCACATACACATCCTCACACCTTGCTGATTTGGTCTCTTATTTGGCTATGATTATTTTCAGTGAGTTCATTCTCACCTCATGCAAGTATTCCATTTATTGTAGGATTTCGCCTTACAGTGCAGTCCTTACATTCTACCGCTTAATAATAGTTTTATTTAGACAATATTTTATTCTCAACATTTAAGTTGCTTTTTTAAATTAGAATAAGGTTGATTTTATTTGTGATTTATGTTATTATGCTTTCACTTTTTTAGCAATTCTTGTAGTCGCCAAACTAACATGGAAAGAATTGCTAGGAACCTCCTTTTTAAACTTCAAAATATTCTCCAACAATTAAGTGGCTTTTATATTTTTTAATTTAACAATTGAATTATTTTAAGATTAATAAAAAATTAGAGTGCTTTTTGGCAATCTTACACTCAATTTAAATACTTAGAGCTTAGGCAAATTTATCGGGCGATAAATCTAACTAAGCAGTGTAAGCTTGCCAAAGCTCTAAATATTTATAAAGCTAGTATATAAGATTTTATAGGCTTTGTAAATAAAGAGATTTTATTAAAAGTTTATTTTAGTTTGATTTTTCTTGATTTGATTTGAGAAATAATTATTCGAAAGATAGACAAATAAACTTAAATTTATAAATTAACTTTTATATTTTATAATAAATTAATATTATAAAGAAAGTGTCTTGTAACAACTGGATTAACACCTTTTTGCTAATATTTTACCTAGCCAGTTGTTTGCTCACTTTTTGAAACGGATTTTTCTAAAAATCCTAAAAAGTCGAGCTATATAATTATACAATCTTAACTAAAGTTTCTACAGAAATATGTAAAGCTTGAGATAAATTTCGAACCATAGTTAAAGAAAGAGATATTTTTCTATTTAAAAGCTCAGATACTTTACTTTTATTTCCAATATAAGGTATTAAATCTTTTTGTTTTAAATTCATCTCTTCCATTCTATATTTTATAGCTTCTATTGGGTCTGGAGTTTCAATAGTCCAGTTTATCTCTTCATATTTTTCAACCAATAAAGCTAATATTTCAAGTTCATCACTTTGTGGAGTTCCTATTTTTGGATTTAGTTCCATTAACTCATCAATCCTATTTAGAGCTTTATCATAATCTTTTTCAGTTTTTAAAATTTTTAATTGCATTTTAGATTTCCTTTGCATTTATTTTGTTATATTCTGCATGAGTACCAATAAACTTAACTCTTACTATTTTTCTTAAATAATCAATATGAACTATAAGCCTATAATCATTGCCTTTGATATTAAAAACAACTCTATTGTCTTCTAAAAAAGAGGCACTAGAATAAATTTTTTTAATATCATCAGGAGTTTTCCACTCTGCTTTTTTTGCATCTTGATGCCAAACTTCTAAAGCAGTTTTAGCTTGTGTATGTTTTTCATAAAATTGTATTAATGTTCTTTTACTTATTATGTTCATTTGGAATACTATCCTTTGTTCCTTTATAGGGAACTTAATCTATTTATTTTACTAATTTATCTAACCAATCAGCCCACCATTGCATTAACTCTTTTTTTTCTTCAAAATATTTATATTTTGATTCTCTATTATAAGCTGCTTTCACTTTATTTTTTTCTTTATGTGCCAAACAAGATTCTATAATATCACTATGAAGTCCATGTTCTTTATAATATTCATAAGCTATTGTTGAGAACATACTTCTAAATCCATGAAAGGTATGCTTATTTTGATAACCTAATTTATTTAATGTATCTGATAATGTAGCTCCAGAAATTCCTCTATCAGATTTAAAAGGTGATGGAAATACAAATTCACTTCTATGTCTAGAATATGGTTCTATTTGTTTTATAATATCTACTGCTTGTCTTGATAAAGGACAAACAAAATCAATATGAGTTTTCATCTTTTCTTTAGGTATTTCCCAAATTCCTTTTTCTAAATCTACCTCATTCCATCTCATAAGCCTTATATTCTCGCTTCTTACAAAAACATAAGGAATTATTTTAAATATAAACATAACACTAATATCACATTTATATTTTTCTCCTATAGAATTAATGTCTTTAAGTAGTTCTTGTATTTCATTTGGAGATGTTATTGCTGGATGGTGAATATTTTTATTACTTGGAATTAATACAGATTTTTTATCAATATCAGCAATTATATTATGCTCTATATACTCTTTAGTAACAGCAAACATATATATTTTATTCATTAACGATAAAAGTCTATGAGCAGTTTCTATAACACCTTTATTTTGTATTTTTTCTAAAATATTTATAGTATCAACTCTTTTAATATCTTTGATTGCAATATTACCTAACCAATTTGTAATATTATTTAACATTCTTCTATTTTGGATTATTGTTGCTTCACTTGAACTTTTTTTTCTTAACTCTATCCATTCATCAACTACATTTTGTAAAGTCAAAGATTCAGAAGCTTTTTTAATTCGTTTAGCTGAAATTGGATTAATATTATTAGCTAATAACTGTCTAGCTTCTTCTCTCTTTTCTCGAGCTTCTTTTAAAGTTACTTCTGGATAAACACCAAAAGACATACTAAGATTTTTATTTCCATATCTAAAATCAAATCTCCATACTTTAGAGCTATTAGCTTTAATAATAAGATACAAACCTTTTCCATCTGCTAACTTATTTTTCTTTATTGCTTTTTCATTTGAATTTGATTCTTCTAATTTCTTTTTTAGTACTTCAAATTCTTCATCAGTTGTATATTTGGCATTTTTAATCTCTGTATCACTAAGAGGTTTTGATATTTTTGGCATTTTTAAGGTACTCATCTTTTAATAATTCTTATAATACCTGAAATATTACCTGAAAAAAACTTGAATTAGTCTAATTTATTATGATTTAATATGATGTAATGTGAGATTAAGAAGTAGAAACAAGCCCTATAAAAAGGGCTTGTTTGAATTAGTTTTTAGTTTTTTGGAAGTAGTTTTACAGGAACTATCTGTATTTCATCCATATTCCAAACTTTATTTGTAACATAAGGTTCATCTTCAAGCCATAAATCAAGTTCTTCATCAGTATCAAAATCGACAAATAAAGATGAACCAACCATTTTATCATCTTCAATTAAAGCTCCAGCAGATACAATATTCCCACTTTCCATCATTTTTTTTACATTAATTAAATGCTGATCTCTTGATTCCATTCTTCTATCAAAAGCATCATCGTAGTCATAAGCTATTATTAAAAATTGCATTTTTATCCCTTTAAATTTTTATTAATTTTATCACAAAATTTATAAAGTAGTAGCAAAAATAAAAAGTAGTGGATAAATTAGTACATTTAAATATCTAAGAATTGGAGTGATATTTGCGTCAAAAGGTATTATTTCATTTATATTTATACCATCAGAAAGTTTTTTCATAATAGAAAGTTTAAAAATAATATCAAAAAATTTTAAAGCTAAAATTGAACTCATCCAGAAACCAAAATTATTTGAAGAGATAGATATATAAATTGAATAAAAAAATGATATATGTAAAATAAAATAAAGAAAGATATTTTTCTTGTATACTAAAAAATTATTTTCTAGCATTCCATAAAGAGTAGAAGATTTTTGCCAATTTGACTCAAAAAGTTCAATAGCAATAAAGATAAAAAAAAAGTGAACTATTTCCATTTACATAAATAGGGCAAAGCCCTATTTATTTCTCTTCAGAAAAGATAATTTTTTGGTCTTTATAAAGCCCTGTTCCAACAGGAATTGTTCTTCCTATTACAACATTCTCTTTTAAATCCTCAAGCATATCCATTTTTGCACTAATTGCTGCTTCTGTTAATACTTTTGTAGTCTCTTGGAATGATGCAGCTGAAATAATACTATCAGATGTAACTGCAGCTCTTGTAATTCCTAAAAGTACAGGTTCTGCAATAGCTGGTTTCCCACCCATTCTTATTATTTTTTCATTTTCAATTTTAAATCTCTTTTTAGAAATCATATCTCCCATGATGAATTTTGTATCTCCACCATCGATAATTGAAATTTGTCTTAACATTTGAGATGTAATTACCTCAATATGTTTATCCGCAATATTTACCCCTTGAGATCTATATACTTGTTGTACTTCAGATACAATAAAGTAGTGTAGAGCTTTTTCACCTAATATTTTTAAAACATCATGAGGAGAAACTTGACCATCTGTCAAAGATTCACCAGCATGAACAAATTCACCTTCATGAACTAAAATTTGTTTACCTTTTTCTACTAAATATTCAGTTTGATTTCCTGCAATATCTGTAATAACTAGTTTTTGCTTATTTCTAAGTGGTTTTCCAAAAGTTATTATTCCATCAAATGAAGCTAAAATCGCAATATTTTTTGGTCGTCTAGCTTCAAATAACTCAGATACTCTAGGAAGACCCCCAGTAATATCTTTTGATTTTTGAGTTGCTTTTGGTGTTTTTGCAATAATATCTGCAATTTCTAGTTTTTTACCCTCTTGAATATTTAAAGATGCTTTTGGATCTAAGGCATATCTTATAATTTCATTTGAAGCAGTTGCTAATAAAACTGTTGGTTTATATCCAGCTGGAATATACTCATTTACAACTAGCTTTGAAGTTCCTGTTAGCTCATCAAACTGCTCTGAAACAGTAACACCTGGGATAATATCTTCAAATGTTACAATACCTGCTTGCTCTGCTATTGTAGGATTTGCATATGGATCCCACTCAGCAATAACAATTTGCTCCTTAGTTGTTGGTGCTGAAATTTGTGTACCTTTTTCAACTTCACTATTATCATTTAAAACTATTGAAGAACCTCTTGAAATATAGTGTCTTATAGCTTCTCTATCATCAGCGTCTGCAATAACAGCAAAAAGTCCTTTTTCAACAACTTCATCACCTGCTTTTATATCATGTCTTCTTTCTAAATAATCACCAGTTAATTTATAGTACTTAACTATTCCTTTTGCACCTGATAACACTTGAGAAGTAACAGGAGCACCATCTGAAACTTTTAATTCAGATGCATATGGAATCCTATTTGGTACATTCCATCCGTCTTTAATTATCTCAACAATAGAGTCGTTATTTTCAACCTCTTCACCATCTTTGTGTGGAATATAAAGTTTACCTTCAATTTTTCCAGAAATTCCAGCTAATTCGTTTACTTTTGCAACATCACTCTTTCTTAAGAAATACTGTTTTTTCTCTTTTGAATTTGCAATAGTTAAAACAACCTCTTCGTGAATAGTTTCAATTGTAACTTTACCTTTAAATGGTGCATTTATTTTTGGCTCAACTAGTAATACTCCAGCATTTCTTCTATTTGCTACAATAGCTTTTCCATCTTGAGTATCATATTTTTTGATATTATAGTATCTAATAAACCCTTCTTTATCAGCTTTTAACTCTCTTTCAGTTTGAGTTGCACTTGCAGTTCCTCCAACGTGGAAAGTTCTTAGAGTTAGCTGAGTTCCAGGCTCACCAATCGATTGAGCAGCAACAACTCCTACTGCTTCACCTGGTTTTGCTTTTCTTTGTTCACCAAGATTTAGACCATAACATTTAGAACATAGTCCATTTTCAGTTTTACAAGTTAGTGGTGTTCTAATTACTACTGATTTAACTTCACTATCTTTTACAACTCTTGCAAACTCTTCAGTTATTAAAGTACCTTCTGTAAATAATATCTCATTTGAAATTGGGTCAATTATATCTTCAGCAATAACTCTTCCTGTAATTCTCTCTTCTAAAGACTCAATTAATTCATTTCCAGAAGTAATATCTGTAATTTCAATACCTTCATGCGTTCCACAATCTTCATCAGTAATTCTTACATTTTGCGAAACGTCAATTAGTTTTCTTGTCAAATATCCAGCATTTGCTGTTTTAAGTGCTGTATCCGCAAGTCCTTTTCTAGCTCCGTGAGTAGAAATAAAGTACTCAAGAACATTTAATCCTTCTTTAAAGTTAGAGATAATTGGTGTTTCAATAATACTTCCATCAGGTTTTGCCATAAGACCCCTCATACCTGAAAGCTGTCTAATTTGTGTAGCACTACCTCTTGCCCCTGAATCTGCCATCATAAAAATAGAGTTAAACCCATTTTTATCTGTTTTTACAATTTCCATCATTTCAGAACCTAATTTATTGTTAGTTTCTGTCCAAATATCAATAGTTTTATTGTATCTTTCTTGCTCAGTTAAAAGTCCTTGAGAGAACTGTTTTTGAACTTCAATAACATCTTTTTTAGATTTTGCAATATGTCCTGCTTTACTTTCTGGAATAATAATATCATCAATTGATATAGACATTCCAGCAGATGTTGCATATTTAAAACCTAAATTTTTAAGGTTATCCAAAAATCTAGGAGTTACTTCATATCCAGCTTCTTTATAAATATAATCAACTAAAGCTCCAATATCTTTTTTCTTAAGAACTTTATTCCATAAACTCATTGGTACAAAAGATGGAAGTATCTCATGTATAATTAATCTTCCAACAGTTGTAGATACAACTCTTTCTTCAAGTTTTGTTCTAATTTTTGCATGTAAATCAATTTTACCCATATCAAGAGCAATTTTAACTTCATTTACATCAGTAAACAACTTATGTTCCCCTTTTACACCCTCTTTTACAAGTGATAAATAGTAAATTCCCAAAATCATATCTTGTGAAGGAACTGCGATTGCTCTACCACTTGCAGGTAATAAAATATTCATAGAACTCATCATTAAAACTTTCGCTTCAGCAACTGCTTCTTGAGAAAGTGGTACGTGTACAGCCATTTGATCCCCATCGAAATCCGCATTGAAGGCAGCACAAACAAGAGGATGAAGTCTTATTGCTTTTCCATCAATTAATACAGGGTGAAATGCTTGAATAGATAATTTATGAAGAGTTGGTGCTCTATTTAATAAAATTGGATATTCATCAACAATTTCACTTAAGCACTCCCAAACTTCATTTGTCTCAGATTCAATTAATCTTTTTGCAGCTTTAAGAGTTGTTGCATAACCTTTCTCTTCAAGTTTTGCCATTAAGTGTGGTTTAAATAGTTCAAGTGCCATTTTTTTAGGAATACCACATTGATCCATATTCAAATTTGGTCCAACAACAATAACAGATCTTCCTGAGAAGTCAACTCTTTTTCCAAGTAAGTTTTGTCTGAATCGTCCTTGCTTACCTTTAATAATTTCACTTAAAGATTTAAGAGGTCTTTTGTTCGCACCTTTTACTGCATTTGCTGTTTTACCGTTGTCAAATAAAGCATCAACTGCTTCTTGAAGCATTCTTTTTTCATTTCTAATAATAATTTCAGGAGCATCAAGTTCTGTTAATCTTTTAAGTCTGTTATTTCTATTTATAACTCTTCTATAAAGGTCATTAACGTCTGAAACAGCAAATTTTCCACCATCAAGAGAAACAAGAGGTCTTAAATCAGGCGGAAGAACTGGAAGCATAGTAAGCATCATCCACTCAGGTTTATTTCCACTATTTATAAAATTTTCAACTACTTTTAATCTTTTAATAATAGTTTTTCTTTTTGCTTCACTTTTAGTTGTTTGCATTTCATCTTTTAAAAGTGTTAAAAGCTCAAATAAATCAAGATTTTCTAAAAGTTCTCTAATAGTTTCTCCACCCATTTTTGCTTCAAAACCAGTATGCTCAAATAAATCAGAAACTGTTCTGTATTGTTCCTCATTTAAAATATCATACTTGTTGATTTTTTTAGTTTTCTCACCATCATAAAAAGCATCTCCAGAGTTCATTACTATATATGCTTCATAATATAAAACTCTCTCTAAATCTTTTAATTTAACACCTAAAATAGTTCCAATTCTTGATGGAAGAGAAGATACCATCCAAATATGAGCAACTGGAGATACTAACTCTATATGCCCCATTCTGTGTCGTCTAACTTTTGAAGAAGTTACTTCAACTCCACATTTTTCACAAACAACACCTTTGTATCTCATCTTTTTGTATTTACCACAAAGACACTCATAATCTTTTACAGGTCCAAAAATTTTTGCACAAAATAGTCCATCTCTCTCTGGTTTTAATGTTCTATAGTTTATAGTTTCAGGTTTTTTAACCTCTCCACAAGACCAAGATAGAATTTTCTCTGGACTTGCTAATTTTAATTGGAAAGCAGCAAAATCTCTTGGTCTTTCAAGCTCTTTTATATCAATTGGTGATAGTACTTTTTCATTATTACTCATTGTTTTCTACCTCTTCAAAAATCTCTACATCTAAAGCTAAGGCTTTTAACTCTTTTGTTAAAACAAAGAATGTTTCAGGAACTCCTGAAGGCGGAACATTTTCACCATTTGCAATTGCTCTATAAGCTCTTGTTCTTCCTTCAACATCATCTGATTTAGTTGTAAGCATCTCTTTTAGTACAGCAGTTGCACCATAAGCTTCTAATGCCCAAACCTCCATCTCTCCAAATCTTTGCCCACCAAATAGAGCTTTTCCACCAACTGGTTGTTGAGTTACTAAAGAGTATGGTCCTGTACTTCTAGCATGAACTTTTTCATCAACTAAGTGGTGAAGTTTAAGCATATACATATACCCAACGTTTACTCTTTCTTTCATTTTCTGACCTGTTTTTCCATCGTATAAAATAGATTTTCCATCGCTATCTATTTTCGCCATTTCAAACAGTTTTTCAAAGTCATAAGCTTCAACACCATCAAAGATTTGTGTTGCAAATTTAACACCTTTTGACCAATCTCTAGCATAGTCAAGAAGTTCATCATCACTTAATTTTTCAATAAAAGATTTAGCATTCATAAGTTTTGCAACTCCAGCAACTTCAATCATTTTTGCTCTTAAATCAGCAATATACTCATCTTTTTTTGCATCATAGATTTGTTGAATTTGTTTTCCAAGTCTTCTTCCTACAAGTCCTAAGTGAACTTCCATAATTTGACCAATATTCATCCTTGAAGGAACCCCAAGTGGATTTAAAATAATATCAACAGTTGTTCCATCTTCTAAATATGGCATATCAACTTTTGGAACGATATTTGAAACAATACCTTTGTTTCCATGTCGTCCAGCCATTTTATCACCAACTTTAATTTTTCTCTTAGTTGCAATATAAACTTTAACTTGTTTAATAACACCACTTGATAAAATATCATCATGTTCTAGAACATTCAATTTCTCTTCATGATCTTTTCTTAATTCAGCTTTTTGTCTAATAAAGTACTCTTTTGTATCATTATAAGCTTTTTCAACCTCTTTTGAATAAGAAGATACTACTTTTTTCATAGCAAATCTATTTACACTTAAAAGAGTATCAACAGTTAATGTATCACCTTTTTTATATACAGTTCCATCTAACTCAAGCTCTTTATCTAGTTTTGATTTTGTTAGAAGATTATTTATTTTTAAAGCCTCTTCTCTGTCTAGCATTAGAAGTTTATCAAGATGTTTTTGATTTAATTCATTTTTTTCTAGCTCAATTTCAGCTTTAGCTCTTTCGCACTTCTCATAACCTTTTTTAGTGAAAACCTTAACATCAACAACTGTTCCTTCCATTGATGTTGGACAATATAAAGATTTATTTATAACATGTCCAGCTTTATCACCAAAAATTGCTCTTAAAAGTCTCTCTTCAGGAGTTGGTTTAATCTCACCTTTTGGAGTTACTTTTCCTACTAAAATCATTCCAGAAGTTACATAAGTTCCAACTTTTACAATTCCAGAGCTATCAAGATGTGATAAATTTTCCTCTTTAACACCTGGTAAATCTCTAGTTATCTCTTCATTACCATGTTTTAACTCTCTACACTCAATCTCTTTTTCATAAATATGTACAGATGTAAATGCGTCTTTTTTAATAAGTCTTTCACTTAAAATAATAGCATCCTCATAGTTGTATCCATTCCATGGCATAAATGCAACCATAGCATTAATTCCAACTGCAAGTTCACCTTTATCCATAGATGGACCATCTGCAATTACTTGACCTTTTTCAATAATATCACCCTCTTTAATTGCAACTCTTTGCCCAAAAGATGTATTATTGTTTGTTTTTACATTTTTATTTACATCGTAATAATCAATAAATGGTCCATTTTCATCTTCACCACTAATATAGATATTTTTTGAATCTGCTTTTTCTACTACTCCGCCTCTTGAAGCTTTTATAGCCTCCCAAGCATCTCTTGCAACTGTTTTTTCTAAACCAGTTCCAACTATTGGAGCTGTTGGTTTAATCAATGGAACAGCTTGTCTCATCATATTTGAACCCATTAATGCTCTATTTGCATCGTTGTGTTCTAAAAATGGAATTAAAGAAGCCGCAACCCCCATTACCATTTGAGATGATATATCTATTAAATCAACTTTATTTTTATCCATTAAAATGATTTCACCATTTAATCTTACTTCTACAAGTGGTTCAATAATTTTTCCATTTTCATCAAGTTTTGTTGAACCAGGAGCAATTACAAGACCCTCTTCTTGAGTTGCAGTGTAGTATGAAATTTCATTTGTAACAACACCATCAACTACTTTTTTATAAGGAGCTTCAATAAATCCTAGCTCATTTACTTTTGAATAAGTTGAAAGAGTATTTATAAGACCGATATTTTGACCCTCTGGAGTCTCAACTGGACAAATTCTTCCATAGTGAGTTGGATGAACGTCCCTTACTTCAAATCCCGCTCTTTCTTTAACAAGACCACCCTCTCCAAGAGCTGATAATCTTCTTTTATGAGTAACTTCTGATAATGGATTTGTTTGATCCATAAATTGTGATAATTGTCCACTTGTAAAGAACTCAGTAATTGTTGATGTAATCATTTTTGAGTTGATTAAATCATGAGGCATGATATCTTCTAAAGTTCCTGATAGAGTTGTCATTTTATCTCTAATAGTTTTTTGCATTTTGATTAAACCTGCATGTAATTCATTTGCAAGTAACTCACCAATTGCTCTAATTCTTCTATTTCCTAAGTGATCTCTATCATCTATATGACCATGTCCTGCTTTAACTTTGATTAAGTATTGAACAGTTTTAATAACATCTTCATAAGTTAAAGTTGTAACATACTCAGGTACATTTACACCTAACTTATGATTCATCTTCATTCTTCCAACTTTTGTTAAATCATATCTTTCAGGATCAAAGAATAGTTTTTTAATAAACTCTTTTGCTGCCTCTTTTGTTACAGGCTCACCTGGTCTCATTACTTTGTAAATTCTAATTGCAGCTAAATCATTTTCATCTTCAATTTGTTCAGTTTGTTTTAATAATTTTAAACTTTCAGCATCTGCTTTAAATGCATTTATAATTGAAGCATCTGCTCCACTTGATAAATCATTTGCAATATCAAATGTTTCGAATCCTAAATCTAATAATTTTTTAAGTTTTAACTCATCAAGACTTGTTAAAGCATCAAATAAAACTTCTCCTGATTGCGGATCATAAATAGAACCAGCTGTGTGTCTATCCATTAAAAGCTCAAGTGGATATTCAATTAGTTTTAATCCACCTTCAATTAAAGCTTTAGCTTTTCTAGCAGTCAATCTCTTTCCAGCTTGAATAACTAAATTTCCTTTGTCATCTTTTATATCATAGTCAATTCTTCCCATAAAGTCATCAGGATTAAACTCTGTTAAAAATTTATTATTTTTAATTTTAATACTAATTACAGGATAAAATAGTTTAACAATATCCTCTTTTGAGTATCCTAATGCTCTAAATAGTATAGTAATTGGAACTTTTCTTCTTTTATTAATTCTTACATATAATACATCTTTTGCATCATACTCAAAATATAACCAAGAACCTCTATCTGGGATAATTTGTCCAGTGTAAAGAAGTTTATTGTTTGTAGTATTTGATTCGTCTTCTTTAAAAATAACACCTGGACTTCTATGTAGTTGGTTTACAACAACTCTTTCAACACCATTTACAATAAATGAAGTTCTTTCTGTCATAAGTGGAATTTCTCTAATAAATAAAGATTGCTCTTTAATATCTTTTACACCAATTTTCTCTCCAGTTTTTTCATCTAAATCCCAAAGAGTTAATCTTACATTTATTTTAAGAGGGATTGAATATGTCAATCCTCTAACCATTGATTCTCTAACATCATATCTAGGTTTTCCAACTTCACTTCCTAAATAATCAAGAGTTACTCTATTTTGAGCATCATGAATTGGAAAAATTGCTTTAAATACTTTTTCTATACCAGCACCAGATCTATCTTTTTGATCAATCATCAAGAAAGTATCATACGAAGTTTGTTGCAGTTGTAATAAATTTGGAATTTCAATTTTTTGTGGGTTTTTTGCGAAATCTATTCTTAGTCTATTACCAGATTTTAAAGAGTTTAACATCTTACACCTTGTTATAAAATTTGGTTATGTTTGCTTTATTTTCTTATAAAGCACAAAAGCATCCATAAAGGATAAGGTTAAAATTTATAAAAAAATCTTAACCTTAGCCCTCAAAGATGCCAAACTTATATAGGGAAAATCCCTATATACGATAAGTTATAAAACTTATTTAACTTCTACTTTTGCACCAGCAGCTTCAAGTTGAGCTTTGAATGCTTCAGCATCAGCTTTAGAAATTCCTTCTTTAATTGTTGAAGGAGTTTGCTCTGCAGCATCTTTTGCTTCTTTTAATCCTAAACCAGTAATTGCTCTAATTTCTTTAATTACATTGATTTTTTTGTCTCCTGAATCAAGAATGATAACATCAAATTCAGTTTTTTCTTCAGCAGCTTCAACAGCAACTGCAGCACCAGCAACTGCAACAGGTTGTGCAGATACTCCAAATTTTTCTTCAAATTCTTTTACTAATTCTGATAACTCTAATACAGATAAACCAGAAATAAATTCTAAAACGTCTTCTTTAGAAATTGCCATTTTCTATCCTTTTTATTTTTTTTAATTTAATATATTTTTAGCTTAAAATTAAGCAGCCTCTTCTTCTTTTTTTCTTCTAAGAGCATCAAGACCAATAGTAAAGTTTCTAACAGGTCCCATCCATACAGATGCAAGCATTCCAAGAAGTTCTTCTCTTGATGGTAATTTAGCAAACGCATTAACTCTTGCAGCATCGCAAATTTGACCTTCAATAATTCCTGATTTAATAGAGAATTTATCTTTTGTAGTAGTTGCAAATTTATCAGCTACTTTACAAGCTGAAATTTGATCATCAGACCACAAATAAATATTTGTTCCGCTTAAATCAATATCTCCTAAATCAGCTGATTTAACAGCTTTAGAAACTAAAGTATTTTTTACAACTTGAACTTTAGTTCCATTTTCTCTTGCATCTTTTCTTAAAACTTCTAACTCTTTATGAGTAAGACCTTTGTAGTCACAAACAACAACAGCTAAAGAGTTTTTAAATTCAGCAGATAAAAAATTTATAATTTCTGATTTTTCTTGTCTAGTCATTATATTTTCCTCCTTTCAAAACATCATCCTAGGCGGGACTTACAAAAGAACGAGGAGTTCTTTTACCAGCTGTCTTCAGTTTTATTTCAGTGCTTTGAACACTCAAAAATATTGAACAATTTCAATATTTTTGAATGCAAAAAAATTAGATAAGGATAACCTTATCTAATCTCTAATAATTCCATATTATCTAAAATAACAGATGGACTCATTGTTAAGCTAATTGCTGCATTAGCAATATATCTTCCTTTTGCAGTTGAAGGTTTAGCTTTGTTAATAGCTCCAATAAATGCTTCAGCATTCTCTTTGATAGCTTCTACACTAAAAGAAACTTTTCCAATAGCAGCTTGCATATTACCTTTTTTATCAACTCTATATGTAACTTGACCACCTTTAGCATCGTTTACTGCTTTTGTAACATCCATAGTAACTGTTCCAGTTTTTGGATTTGGCATTAAACCTTTTGGCCCAAGTATTCTTCCAACTTTACCTACAATTCCCATACAATCAGGAGTTGCAATTAAAACATCAAAATTAATTTTCCCAGCTTGAATATCATCAGCTAAATCATCATTACCAACAATATCAGCACCTGCAGCTTTTGCTTCATCCATTTTTACACCTTTTGCAAAAACAGCAACTCTTACAGTTTTTCCTGTACCATTCGGAAGAACAACTGCTCCTCTAATCATTTGATCTGCATGTCTTGGATCTACATTTAAGTTAAGTGCAATTTCAACACTCTCATCAAATTTAGCAGATTTTAAATCTTTTACTAAATTACAAGCATCAGCTAAAGAGTATTTTCTCTCTTCAACTTTTGCACTTAACGCTTTATATCTTTTTGAAACTTTTGCCATTTTATTCTCCGCAATTTTATTTTTTTTGCTTCCACTAATATTAATAAAGGTTAGTGGTTATACCTTAACATAAAAACAGAATTATAATTCTGTATCAATTCCTATAGATCTTGCACTTCCAGCTACAATTTTTGCAGCAACTTCTCTATCATCAGTATTTAAATCTTTGATTTTCATATCAACGATTTCCATAATTTGATCTTTTGATAGTTTTCCAATTTTTTGTTTAAGTGGATTACTACTTCCTTTTTTGATTCCTGAAATTTTTTTAATAAGTTCAGTCATTGGTGGTTGTTTTACTTCAAAAGTAAAGCTTTTATCTGTATAAATTGTAAGAACAACTGGTAATCTATATCCAGCTTTATCTTTAGTTTTTTCGTTAAATGCTTTACAAAATTCCATAATGTTAACACCTCTTTGCCCAAGAGCTGGTCCAACTGGAGGTGATGGGTTTGCTGCACCTGCAGGTATTTGTAGTTTTAAATATCCTTGAACTTTTTTAGCCATATTGCTATTCCTTTAAAAATTATAATGATTTTAATGATTAGACATTAGGCAAAAAAACTAAGTTGAAGCAAGTTTCTTTGCCTAATGCCTAAATTAAAATTTAAACTATTCTCTCTACTTGCGTATAAGAGATTTCAACTGGAGTATTTCTTCCAAATATAGATACATTTAATTTTAATACTCCAGAAACTAAATCAAAATTCTCAACTATTCCGTTGAAGTTTGCAAATGGTCCTTCATTTATTCTTACCATCTCTCCTTCATCAAAAGAGATTTTTGGTTTTGCTGCTGCTTTATTTTTAGCTTTTTCTAAAATAAGATTTATATCTTTATCACTTAAAGCTGTTGGTTTTTTTGACTCACCAATGAACCTTCCAACTTTTGGCATTGATTGGATTCTATGCCATAAAGCAGTATCTAAATCAATTTTTGCAAAAGCATAAGCTGGATACAAAGGTCTTTCTATAATAGTCTTTTTACCTTTTTTTACTTCAATTAGGTCTTCAGTTGGTACTAATACTTCAGCAATTCTATCATCAGCCATCTCATCTGCTAGTTTTAACATAGCTTTCTTAACAGATAATTCACTTCCCGAATATGTCTGAATTGCATACCATTTATGTGCCATTTTTTATTCCTTATTTAATTACTGAAGATAGAGTAAAAGACATTGCTCCATCAATCATAGCAAGATACAAAGCTATCACCGTAACAACAATAAAAACAGATATATAAGCTGTTTTTATTTGTGATTTCACTGGAAATATAACCTTAGCTAATTCTGATTTTACATTATTTATATAGTTACTAGCTTTGCTCACATCTTTCTCCATTTCAAATTTTAAACTAAATTTTTTAAAAAAACTTTAATAAAATCTCTTTAAAAAACTTTAATAGTGGCAGGCCAGGAGGGACTCGAACCCCCAGCACTCGGATTTGGAATCCGATGCTCTACCATTGGAGCTACTAGCCTACAAAAGCTTGAGAGAAACTCTCTCAAGCAAAATTGTTCTTAAGATTTTAACTTCACTTCTTTATGAGTAGTGTGTTTTTTCAATCTTGGACAATATTTTCTAACTTCAAACTTTTCAGTATGAGTTTTTGGATTTTTCCAAGTAGTGTAGTTAATATCTCCACTCTCTTGACATTTTAATCCTATTTTAATTCTTACAGCTGCCATAAAGAATCCTTATTTGATGATTTCTGAAATAACTCCAGCACCAACAGTTCTTCCACCTTCTCTAATAGCGAACTTTGTTCCTTTTTCAAGAGCGATTGGAGCAACCAAAGTAACAGTCATCTCAACATTATCACCTGGCATAACCATTTCAGTACCTTCATTTAATACACAAGAACCTGTAACGTCTGTTGTTCTAACATAGAATTGTGGTCTATATCCACTAAAGAATGGAGTATGTCTTCCACCTTCTTCTTTTGAAAGAATATAAACTTCGCATTTAAATTCTGTATGAGGTTTAATTGTTCCTGGCTTACAAAGAACTTGTCCTCTTTCAACCTCTTCTTTTTTAACACCTCTTAAAAGAACTCCACAGTTATCTCCAGCTTGACCCTGATCCATCTCTTTTCTGAACATCTCAACACCAGTAACTGTAGTTTTTCTAGTATCTCCAAATCCAACGATTTCGATCTCTTCACCAACTTTAATAGTTCCAAGCTCAATTCTTCCAGTAACAACTGTTCCTCTTCCTGAAATTGAGAATACATCTTCAACAGGCATTAAGAATGGTTTTTCTGTATCTCTTTCTGGAGTTGGGATATAAGAATCAACTGCATCCATTAATGCAACGATTTTTTCAGCCCATGGTCCAACAGCACCAGCTTTTGCTTCTTCTAATGCTTTAAATGCAGAACCAGCAACGATTGGAGTATCATCACCTGGGAAATCATAAGTAGAAAGTAATTCTCTAATTTCCATTTCAACTAATTCTAACATCTCATCTTTATCAGATGGATCTAACTGATCTTCTTTATTTAAGAATACAACTATATAAGGAACTCCAACTTGTTTAGAAAGTAAGATATGCTCTCTAGTTTGTGCCATTGGTCCATCTGTTGAAGCGATAACTAAAATAGCTCCATCCATTTGAGCAGCACCAGTAATCATGTTTTTAACATAATCGGCGTGACCTGGACAATCTACGTGAGCATAATGTCTTTTAGCAGTTTCATACTCAATATGAGAAGTAGCAATAGTAATTCCTCTTTCTCTTTCTTCTGGAGCGTTATCGATTTGATCGTAATCTTTCATCTCTCCACCATATTTTACAGCTAAAACTGCAGATATTGCTGCTGTTGTAGTAGTTTTACCGTGGTCAACGTGACCAATTGTACCGATATTTACGTGCGGTTTATTTCTTGAAAACTTTTCTTTTGCCATAGGAATTTCCCCTTCTAAATTTATTTTTATTTTTGCTTAATTGCCCTCTGAGTAGATAAGCCAATAAGGGCTTCTCTATTCAGAGGGGATTTGTTTTCACAAATTGTGATGAGTATTATATTAATAAAATACTAAAAATTAAATTAATTGGGAGTATAAATTGTAGAGTTATAAAAATAATGTGCAATTATAACTCAGCTCCCAGTAATCAATAAAAAAATGGAGCGGGAGACGAGACTCGAACTCGCGACAGTCTGCTTGGAAGGCAGAAGCTCTAGCCAACTGAGCTACTCCCGCAACATTTGCGTGGTGGTGAGAGAAGGATTTGAACCTTCGAAGCCGTAGGCGGCGGATTTACAGTCCGCAGGATTTGACCACTCTCCAACCTCACCATATAAAAGTATTGCTCTGGTCAAGCGCTGTTTTTTAAAACTTACGCACGACTAAAAAAATGGAGCTGGTGAAGGGAGTTGAACCCCCGACCTGCTGATTACAAATCAGCTGCTCTAGCCAACTGAGCTACACCAGCGCCATAAATAAATGGTGGTTCGAGACAGAATCGAACTGTCGACACAAGGATTTTCAATCCTTTGCTCTACCGACTGAGCTATCGAACCACTATAAATTGGAGTGAGATTATACAGAGTAGTTTATTAATTTCAACTTAAATTTTTTACAAATTTCTTAAATTCATCGCCTCTGTGAGCATAAGATTTAAATTGATCAAGCGATGCTGCTGCGGGTGATAGTATTCCTATACTATTCTCTTTTAAGTTTTTATCTATATTTTTAACTGCTTGTTCTAAATATTCGCACTTAACACAAGATATTTTAAACTCTTCACAATAATTTAAAACTCTTTGAGTATTACTTCCTATTGCATAAATAATAATGTCGAAATCTTTTATATTATTAAAAAGTGGTTTTAAACTTGCACCCTTATCATCTCCACCAATAATAATATGTATATTTTTATCTTTATATGGAACTAATGCATTTATTGTTGCATCATAATTTGTAGCTTTACTATCATCAATCCATAATCTATTTTTACTATCTCTAAACTCTTCAACTTTGTGCTTATCAATTTTATAAGAGTTTATTAAATCATAATCAACATCATCAAATATTATCTTTCTTGAAATAATTGCCATTATAGCATCTAGTAAAAATGGTTCATTAAACTTTATTTTAGTTTTGTCAATTTTAAAATGATTACACAAATCATCACTTGAATTATAATATATTGTATGAGCAGATGTTTTAAAATCTTTATATAAAGCCGGTATAATAGCAATATCAGTTTCACTCATAAGTTCTAAAGGTTTTAATTTTGCTTTTTTATATTCATCAAAACTTCCATGCCAAGTTATATGATCTTCTGTTATTGGTAAAAGAATATAGATATTTGGTTTTGCTTTTTTTGTATAGTGAAGTGTAAATGAAGATGTTTCAAGTATCCAAATTTTTTTATCTTTATTTAATCCACTCAAAGGAACACCAATATTACCACCATAACAAGAATCAAATTTCTCAAGTAGATACTGGCACATTTGAGTTGTTGTAGTTTTACCATTTGTTCCACTAATCCAAATAGTAAAAGGCATTTCATCATAAAATAAGTCATAATCACTAATGATATTTTTTGAAGCAAGCACAAGTTTATTATGTGGTGGCATTCCAGGGCTTACAATAGTTAAATCATTTGAATTTTTATCAAAAGATTCAAAATCATTGTCATCATATAAATCAGCATTTGGGAATCTTTTTTTCAAAGCAAGTGCTGTTTTCCCTTTTCCTAAAATTCTTAAATTTTGCATTTTTATCTCAACTTTAAACTTAATAGTGCAACAAGATTTGCCATAAAAGATATTATCCAAAATCGCACAATTATTTTATTTTCTTTCCAACCTTTTTGTTCAAAATGGTGATGAATAGGTGCCATTAAAAAAACTCTTTTTTGTCTTAATTTATATGAACCAACTTGTAACATAACTGAAACTGTCTCCAACACAAAAATAAACCCAATAGCTATCAGTAAAATTTCAGATTTTGCAACAATTGCCAAATACCCCATAAATGCACCCAAAGGTAAAGAACCACTATCTCCCATAAAAACTTCAGCAGGATAAGCATTAAACCACAAAAACCCAATCAAAGCACCAATAATTGCAGCTCCCATAATTGCTAACTCTCCAGCTATGCTAATACTTGGCATTAATAAATAGTTCGCAAAACCAATGTGACCAACAACATAAACCAAAATTGATAAAGTTGAAAATGCTAAGATTGAAGGAACAGTTGCTAAACCATCAAGCCCATCTGTAAGATTTACTGCATTTGATGATCCAACAATTATAAACATCCAAAAAATAATAGCTAAAATTCCCATTTCAAATATAGGAAATTTGTAAAATGGTATGTATAAATCACTTGTATGTCCAAGATAAAATAGTATTGCTACAACAAATCCTGCACTCAAAAACTGTAAAAGAAGTTTCATTCTTGCACTAAGCCCTGCACTATTTTTTGCTTTTAGAATTTTTGATAAATCATCTTTTATACCAATTAGTGAAAATAAAGCAAGAGTCAAAAGCCCGCCTACAATATAAAAATTGTTTAATTTTGCTGTTAGAATTGTTGCAATAATTGTAGAAAATATAAAAACTACTCCACCCATAGTAGGAGTTCCTGCTTTTGCTTGATGTGCTTGTGGTGCTAACTCATATATAGGTTGTGAAGCTTTTTTGCTTTTTGCCCAACTTATAAATTTTGGCATTAAATACATTGTAAAAACAAAAGCTAAAAAAAAGCTAATTCCTGCGCGAACTGAAATATATTGAAAAATGTTTATTTCTAAATGTCTGTAGAGCCAATAAAACAAAATTAAACCTTAGATTTGATAAAATATTGTGAGATTATATAATATTTAAGTTTTTAAAAGGTTTAAACAAGATGAGTAAAAAAACAGTTTTAATTATAACAGATGGTATTGGACATAATAGTTCTTGTACTTTTAATGCCTTTTGTAATGCAAAAAAACCAACATATGACTACCTTTTTTCAAATGTGCCTTATAGTTTAATCCATACTTATGGAGAGCATGTTGGATTACCAGAAAATCAGATGGGAAATAGTGAAGTTGGACATATGACTATTGGAAGTGGAAGAGTTTTATATCAAGATTTAGTAAAAATTCATTTAGCTATTAAAAATAACAGTTTAAAAGATAATGATGTTGTAAAAAATACAATATCAAACTCAAATAATATACATTTAGTAGGACTTTTAAGTGATGGTGGAGTTCACTCTCATATAGAACATATTATTGCTCTTGCAAAGATATGTGAAAACTATGGAAAAAAAGTTTGGCTTCACTTAATAACAGATGGAAGAGATGTAGCCCCTGATTGTGCAAAAATTTATATCAAACAAGTTATAGATATTTGTAATGATAATATCAAAATTGCAACAATTGGTGGAAGATATTATGGAATGGATAGAGATAATAGATGGGATAGAGTAGAACTTGCTTATAATGCAATAGCAAATGCGACTCCAAAAACTAAAGATAATATTTTAGATTTCATAGATAGTTCTTATAAAAGTGAAATATTTGATGAATTTTTAATACCAACTGCATTAGATGGTTATGATGGAATAAGAGATAAAGATGGAGTTATTTTTTGTAATTTTAGAAGCGATAGAGCAAGAGAACTTTCAAGTGTTTTTGCAAAAGATAATTTTAAAGAGTTTGCAAGAAAAGAGCTAAAACTTCAATTAGCAAGTATGACTCAATATGATAAAAATATTCCAATTCCTGTAATTTTTCCAAAAGACAATCCAACAAATACTTTAGCACAAGTTATTTCAGATGCTGGTTTATCTCAACTTCATACAGCAGAAACTGAAAAATATGCTCATGTTACATTTTTCTTTAATGGTGGAGTTGAAGAGCCATTTTTAAATGAAACTAGAGTTTTAGTTCCATCTCCAAATGTAGCAACATATGATTTACAACCACAAATGTCAGCTCCTGCTGTTGGAAAAGCTGTAAAACTTGCTATGAAAAATCAAACTGATTTTATAGTTGTAAACTTTGCAAATGGTGATATGGTAGGACATACTGGAGTTTATGAAGCAGCTGTAAAAGCTGTTGAGGCAGTTGATTATGAACTTGGGCTTATTTTAGAAGAGGCAAAAAAAGAGGACTATAATATAGTTTTAACATCTGATCATGGAAATTGTGAAATGATGAAAGATGAAGAGGGTAATACTCTTACAAATCATACAGTTGGAGATGTTTACTGTTTCATTATTGCACAAAATGTTACAAAAGTAAAAGAGGGAAGCCTAAATAATATTGCACCAACTGTTTTAAAACTAATGCAACTTCCTATTCCAAAAGAGATGGATGAACCATTAATTTGATAGATATAAAAGAGTTAAAAATTAGTTTAAATAGTAAAAACTTAGTTGATATTGCATTTACTATAAAAAGTTCAACAGCTTTAATAGGAGAGAGTGGAAGTGGTAAATCACTTACACTAAAAGCTATTTTAAATTTACTCTCTAGTTCGTTAGATGTAAAAAAGAATATAATTAGTGATTTTGAATTGAGTTTTGATACTATTGGATTTATTCCACAAAATCCTTTTACATCTCTATCATCTATGACAAAGATAAAAAATCAAATTTTCTGTAGTGATAAGAAAAAAGAAGAGGTTTTTAAACTTTTAGATTTACCTTTAGAAATCTTAGAAAAATATCCTTCACAAATTAGTGGTGGGCAAACTCAAAGAGTTGTAATTGCAATAGCGCTAAGCCGTGATATAAAACTTCTTTTACTTGATGAACCAACAACTGCACTTGATTTTGAAAATAAAACAAATATT
Source organism: Aliarcobacter cryaerophilus ATCC 43158 (assembly GCF_003660105.1). Lineage (NCBI taxonomy): Bacteria > Pseudomonadati > Campylobacterota > Epsilonproteobacteria > Campylobacterales > Arcobacteraceae > Aliarcobacter > Aliarcobacter cryaerophilus. The sequence continues at coordinate 441,702 of NZ_CP032823.1, read as the reverse complement.
ATAAATATTGTAAAAGATTTAAAAGATAAGCTAAATATTAAAATACTTTTTGTAACTCATGATATTGAATCAATCAAAGATATTTGTGATGATATTGTGATTATAAAAAACGGGTATATTGCTGAGTTTGGGAAAACACAGGAAGTTCTAAATAACCCACAAAATGAATATACTAAAAAGCTTTTAAACTCAAGCTTTAAAAACAAAAAATTTAGGAATTAAGATGTTAAAATTTTTAACAAAAGCGATAATATTTTTAGGAGTAGTTCTTGGAGCTATTACATTTGTATATCTATACGATTTATATCAAGAGATAAAAGACGATATAGATAGTGTTGTAAACTACAATCCAAAACAAAGTACACAATTTTTTGATAAAAATGGAAAACTTTTGGCAAATACTTTTAAAGATGAAAATAGAGAGTATGTAAACTATGATGATATTCCAGCACGTGTAATAGAAGGACTTGTTGCTATTGAAGATACACAGTTTTTTGAACATTTTGGAGTAAATCCAGATGCTATTAGTAGAGCTGTTATAAAAAATATTCAATCAGGCGGATATAGTGAAGGTGCTAGTACTCTTACTCAGCAACTTATAAAAGTTTTACTTTTAAGCAGAGAAAAAAAGATTATAAGAAAAGTAAAAGAGGCTTTATTGGCTGTAAGACTTGAAACAATTCTTACAAAAGAGGAGATTTTAGAAAGATATTTAAACCATGTATATTTTGGTCATGGATATTATGGTGTAAAAACTGCTGCAAAAGGTTATTTTAAAAAGAATCTATATGAATTAACTCTAAAAGAGATAGCTATTTTAGTAGGACTTCCTAGAGCTCCTAGTTTTTATGACCCAACAAAAAATCTTCAAGTTTCACTTGCACGTGCAAATCAAGTTGTAACAAGAATGCATACTTTAGGTTGGATTAATAATGAACAATTTGAAGAGTCAATAAACGAAACTCCGACTATTTATAACCAGACTTTGACTCAAAATATTGCTCCATATGCTATTGATTATGCTGTTAGCGAGCTTGTAAATGATATTCCAGATATTTTATATGGTGGATACAAAGTATATTTAACAATAGATTTAGAGACTCAAGAAATTGCAAATGCTGCTATAAAAAAAGCATACGACGAAGCTATGCAAAGAGATAAAAATATAAGAGATGGTTCAAAAAATCCAGATAACGATGCATTTACAAAAGAACTAAATGCCGCTATGTTAACTTTAGAAAGTAGCACTGGAAGAATTTTGGCAATGGTTGGTGGAGTTGATTATAATCAATCAGTATTTAACAGAGCATTCCAATCAAAAAGACAAGCAGGAAGTGCAATAAAACCATTTTTATATCAAACTGCTTTAAATGAAGGATACAATCCAGCTTCACAACTTTTTGATATAGGTAGAACTTACACATATACAGTTGGTGGTGTTCAAAAAAAATGGCAACCAAAAAATTATGGTGGAAACTTTCAAGGAATTGTAAGTCTTAGAGATTCATTAGTACAATCAAGAAATCTTTCAACTTTAAATTTAGTAACAGATGTTGGAGTAAATACTACTACAGATGATTTAAAAAGATATGGATTTAAAGATATTGTTGATAATTTATCTGTAACTTTAGGTTCAATGAGTGTAAATTTAATAGAGTTTAGTCAAGCTTATACAATTTTTTCAAACAATGGAGTACAAGTAAAACCATATATTGTAGAACAAATTGTAAATAAAGATGGAAAAAGTGTAACTTTTGAACCACAAAGAAAAGAGCTTAACTCTCCTGAGCAATCATATTTAATAACTTCTATTTTAAAAGATGTTGTAACAAAAGGGACAGGAAGAAGAGCAGCAGTTGATGGGATAGAACTAGTTGGAAAAACAGGTACAACAAATGATAATATAGATGCTTGGTTTTGTGGTTATTCTCCATCTATTCAAACTATTGTTTGGTTTGGAAATGATAATAATACGCCAATGAGAAGAGCAGAAACAGGAAGCACAATAGCTGCTCCTGCATTTTCATATTTTTTCAAAAAGTATCTTGAAATTCATCCTGAAATACCAAGAACTTTTACAAAACCAAACAATGTTTATAGTGGCGAATTTATGGGTAAAGAAGAACTTTATACAGATGTATCACCACTTCCTGATATAGATTCTCAAATCATTATAGACCAAACATCTCCTGATGGAAATAGTATGGAATTTTAATATCTTTTTTTGTAAATCAAATCTATGCTTTGGGTCTTTTCCATAAGACCCAACTCCAAATTCCAAAGTTTTGTAAGCTCTCTTAAAAAAATCAACTCTCCATTTGTAGCTTTATCTTTAAGCATAATTTGATTTTTCTCACCTATTTTTTTACCAACTGTTGTCTCTATATATTGAGTTTTTGGGTCATAATCAAAGTGTAATATATCAATTCCTAACTCTTTTACATAATCTTTTGATAACTCATTTAATATAAATAAAGAAGCTTGAGCCTCTTTATTTTGTTCATTCATTGAACTATTTGAAAATTTTGTTCCAAAAATCAAATAAGACAAAATATCTTTTGAACTCATAGATGGATTTGATTTTAAGTTTAATCTAGGATTTTCCATAGAACCTGTAATATCAATAAAAATCTCTACATTATCAATTTTTGTATTTGCTTTAATATCTAAAATAGGATTTATACTTTCTAAACCTCTAAATTGCAAATTTGAATTCTCTACTTTATATTTTTTTCCAAGTTCACTAAAAACTCCATTTATATTTGAAACTCTTCCAAAAATTCTTAAATCCTCTTCAAACTCTTTTTTGATTTGTAAATCGGCATCTAGTTTTAGTTCTATATTTTTTGTAATATATTTAATCTCTTTTGAGATAAATTTTAAATCAAGTGCAATATTTTTAGTAAAAAAATCTTTTTTTATCTCATTATTTCCATTACTTACAATAATTATATCTTTATCATTACTAATATTTAAAGCCGGAATATTATAAGAACTTACTAATTTATTTGGATTTACAACTCCAGATATATAGATTTTACTATTTTCTTTAAAATTAATATCAACATTAGAATCTATAAATCCTTTTCCATACACAAGGTGCTCTATAAAGAAATCTTTTGTAGCTATTTTTAAAATCAAATCTTGATTACTTTTTGAACTATTTAAAGAAATATTTTCAAACTCAAAGTTTGAAGAAAGATTTGATATATTAAAAAAAGCCTTTTTTAATAGTGTAAATTTTTTATTAAAATTTATATCATATGCTTTTTTTATATGAAAATCTATCTTATCAAAACTAACCCTCTCTTCTTCAAAATTTCCTTTTATATCTATATTTTCTATATTTTGATTTTCAAAAGAAATTTTAGGAGTTAAAATATCAAAATTAACTCTATTTTTTAATATTTCTAAATTAATATTTGCCAAACCAAAAAGATTTAAATCTGGAATTTCTAAAATCTTTTTTAACTCTTTTTCGAATATATTAAGCTCTCTTATCTCTGTTTTTATATCTAAAATTTCACCGTTTTTATTTAAAATTGATTTAAAAGAGATATTTTGAAACTTTGCTTCAAGATTATTGTTTTTATTTTTTAGTTCAATATCTATATCAAAACTATCATTTAAAATAGTATTTGATTTTAAAATAAGATTATCTTCAAACTCTCCTTTTATATTTGAGCTTATCTTTGAAATTTTTATATTTTTATCTAATTTATAAATAGTATTTGGATTTAAATTTTTTATATTAAAATCAAACATAATCTTTTTGAGATTTTTTGTATTTAAATTCATATTTATATACTTTGAGTTTAAATCCACATTCAAAAAGTTTTTTTTGTAACTAGAGTTTATATTAATATTTCCCAATTCTTTTAAATTAAAATTATCATATCTTAAACTTTCAATAATAGATTTTGAATTTAAAGATAAATTTTCTAAATCATCTAAATTTAACTTTAAATCCAAATTAGATTTTTTATTTGCATAATTAGTAAAAATATCAAAAGTAGAAATAATCTCTATATTTTTATTATCTATTTTTGCAACTCCATTTAAATTTGAACTATCTATTTTTAAAATAAAATCATCTATTTTTAGCAAATTTGCTTCTAAAATATTTTTAAATTCTATCTGCTTTAAATCTCCAATGAAATTTGATTTTATATTTAAATCTTTATCTAAAGATTTATAAATACTCTTTTTTATTGTTGTGTAAAAATTTGCTTGAAATTTTAAACTATCTAAATCATTGTTTAAAAGATTCGCTTTTGCATCTAGTTTTGTAAAAATTTGCTCATAATTTAAAATAGATGTTAAACTTGAAATATCAAGATTAGAATTTTTAATATCATAATTTCCTATAAGTTTTATATCTTTTATCTCAATGTTCTCTTTTAAGTTTAAAACTTTTAAATCATCACTTTTTATAGAAAAACTAACTTTTTCTAAATCCCCAGTTGCATCTAAATAGATTTTTGATTTTGCATACTCTTTTAAATCAATATTTGAGTTAAGTTTATAGAAATTATTTTCTATCTCTACTTTTGCTTCAAGATTTACTAAGTTTGATTTGATTTTTGCAAATACATCGGCACTTATTTTATCTTTAAAATTTGAGTTGATATTTTTAGCATTTAAAACTATCTCATCTATTTTTTGATTTTCGTATGAAAAATCATACATTGAGAGTTCAAGATTTTTTATAAACAGAGAAAAAGGAGACTCAAAACTACTATTTTCATTTTTATTTTCATTTTGATTAATCTCTTTTATAAAAGAGATTAATTTATCTTCTATTCCTATACTTTCTACTTTTAAATCAGAAATATTTATCTCTTTTACTAAAAGTGAAATAATATTAGGTTTTATATATATACTTTTTGCTTTTACCATATCATCGTAGTTTAAATCATATATTTTAAACCCTTCATATATGGTTCCTTCAACTTTACTATATTTTATAGGAAATTCAACACTAAGATAGTTAAATATCTTTTGTGTAACATCTTTTGATGTAATAAGATATAAAAATGTTACTAAAAATAAAGATATTATTGTAAAAAGTATATACTTTAAAGCTTTTAAAATTATCAAAATACTTGCCCTATTCCTATATGAAATACAAATCCACCATCATCTTTTGGAAAACCAAAATCAACTCTAAACGGACCAATTGGAGTGTAATATCTACCACCAAACCCAAAAGAGTTGTAGAATTTATCATTAAAATTATTTGATTCTAAACTAAGCATTGTAGAATCAAAAAAAGTAACAATACCAATATTTTTATAAATATTATACTCAAACTCCAAACTACTATCTATCATACTAAGCCCACCATATGGGTTATCATCACTATCTTTTACACCAACTTTTTCATAAGCATATCCTCTATTGCTATATGCACCTCCAGCAAAAAAGTGTTTAAAAATAGGCAAATCTCTATCAAGAGTCCCTATTTTTGTTTTAAAAGACGCAGTAAGATTATCAAAAGTTTTAATATATTTTAAATCAGAAACAGTTTTTAAATAATCATACTCACTTCCTATAAATTTTGATCCATCTTCAATATAAAAAGATAAAAAATACCCATCTTTAGGATTTAAACTATCATCTCTTCTATCTAATTTAATCTCATAAAACAAAGAGTTCAAAAGATAAGTTCCACTTTGATACTCTTTTAAATCTGATTTAATTGTAGAGTGCTCAGCTAAAAATCCAACACTATTTGGTAAAGTGAAAATCTCTTTTGAAAAAGTCAATCTATCTTCTATCTTCTTTTGTGAATAACTTGTATAATTCATATTTTCATATGAAATATCGTTATTTAACGAGATATTATCTTTTATAAAATATGGATCAAAGATATTATTGTAAAGTTCATAGCCTTCACTATTTACCTTTGTTCCTACTGTAAATTGTTTTAAATCTCCTAAAAAGTTCTCATTTTTATGTTGAGCTTTAAATCTAAATTTTTTATCACTGTCGTATCCAAAACCAAACATATTTTCTTTGAAAAAGCCTTCTTCTAATTTTATATCTATAGGAATAAAATCACTATTTGAATTAAGATTTGGCTCAACTATTATAGTTTTATAAATGCCAAAGTTATATAGGTTTTCATAAGTTTTATCAATAAGTTTTGAGTTATATATAGCTCCTTTTTTAAACTCAATATTTTTTTGTAAAAACTCTTGACTAATATTTGCACTGTTTTGAATATTTATCTCACCAAAGTATTGAAGTTTGTTTTTTGTTATTATATAAATTAATTCAACTTTATACTCATCCAAATTTACATAAGCTTTAGCATTTATATCTGCTTTTGAATAACCATTTTCATTTAAATACTTTCTTATATTTTTTTTTGATTCAGTAAACTTTGAAGAGATAAAAACCTCATCTTTTGTAAAATTTACAAATTTTTTATACTCATTTTCTACTTTTATAGATGAAACTTTTATAGCTTCATTTCTAAATATATTTATTGTCGCAATATCATTTTTAATCTCATAATCAATTTTGGCTCTATAAAAACCTAAGCTTTGTGAATACTCTTTTAATAATTCACTACAATTTTCTATATCTTTAGGAGTAAAAGTTGGATTCTTTTTCCAAATTTTATAAATCTCTGGATATGAAAAACCACAAATAGTATCAAGATTTGATTTAGAAAAATCCCCTAAAACTAAATCTACATCGCCTTTATAGTCAATAGTTTTTATATCATTTGCAAAAGAGTTTAAAAATAGTATTGAGATAATTAGAAATATTTTAAACAATACTATCTACCTTAAAATATCTTTTTCTAAAACTACAAATTTTAACTCTTCATTAGTTCTAAAATCCCAAAGTTCAGATTTTGGAAACTCCAAAAAAGAGTTAGTAACTTTGTAGCCTCTTCTTTTATAAAACTCTATTAAATCAGTTCTTATTGAGATTACTTGCATTATAAATTTATCTGCATTGTATAACTTCATAGAAGATTTTTCAGTAAATTCTAAAAGCTTTTTTCCAACTCCACTTCCTTGAAAATAAGGATTTACAGCAAACAAACCTATATAAATAGAATTGTTTTCTAATTTTGCTTGAATAGTTCCTACAATTTTATCTTCAAATTTTGTAATATAAATTTTAGAATTTTTTTCTTCTAAAATCTCTTTTATCATATCTTCATTTACTCTAATTCCACTTAAGATTTTGCCTTCACTTGTCCAAGCCTTTCCAGAAATTTCCCCTCTATATGCTTTGTTTATAATCTCTACAACAGCATTTATATCATCTTTTTTTAATATTGAAAATTTTAGGTTTTGCATATTCTGTTCTTTTTCATAAAAATTCAACTTTTATCTCCTTTTAAATTTTTTATTTGATTATATAAGTCTTTTGTCATTTTTGATAATGGATTTTTATTAAAATCTTCTTCTTTATAATAATTTCTAAATACTTTTTTATAATCATCTTCGGTTAATATTTTAAATGTATCTAAAAATTCTTTATTTTTTCGTGTATATTTTAAATCATTTTCAAAAATATCATTTATATATCTACTATGAACTTCATTATATAAAGATTCAAGATGTAGAATTTCTGAGTTTTTACAATCAGTTTTTGATATTAGTTTCACTTTTTTTACCTGATTTAATTCTAAACAAAAATCAAATCTAAAATCACTATTTTTTATCTCATAAGGACTTAAACAATTATGTTTGTATGTATCAACATCACTTTTTATTTTATTACAAAATGCACAAGATGGCAAAAGATTTGAAATACTAAGTGATAAAAAGGGATAAATTGATTTTGGAAAAAAATGTTCAATATCAGGTGATTGATTTTTATTATCTGTACCTATACTATTTTCTTTATAAATTGGACTTACAAAATTTCTATTACAATATGGACAAACGTTTAAATTTTCAAATAAATTGAAAAATTGTTTTTTTAACTTTTCATTTCCACTTAATTGCTTTTCATATAAATCTTCAAAAATATCTTTATATTTTTTAAAATCAGGTAATTCAGGATTCCTTTGGGCTAAAATATATTCATTATTTTGTATTAGTTCTTTAATCTCTTCAAAATTTCCAACTAATACTTTGAACCATTCTAAATTTTCTAATTGGTTTTTAATTATGTGATTTGAAATTTTTGATATTTGACTTTGAATTTTTTCATAAAAAATAAAAACTGAAAATTGCTTTGCATATTCATTATCTTTTAATGTATGTAAATTAGAATAATCATTATTTCTTATACTTTCAATAATTTCATTTTTAAATTTTATAAAATTTGGCTCATTTTCTTTTCCTGATAAATGAAAAATTCTTTTTTCTACACTATTTTCGACACTAATCATATTCTAATTTCCAATAATTTCATCAATACTTTTGTTTGAGTAAATTGAGAATACTTCTCTAACTCTTTTTCAATTTCTTCATTTTTCATATATTTTAAATTATTTACAATCTCCATTATGTCATCTTTAACTAAAGATTTTATTTCATCTTCTAATTTATTTCTTAAAAGTGGTTCTCCAATATTCTTTATTATTTTTAAATTATTCAAAGCTTTTTCATTAGGCATAAATTCATCAGGATTTTTTCCTTTTTTCTCTTTATATTCATAAATTATTTTTATAACTTCATTTATTTTATTTTGTGCAAATTCACCCATAAAATTATTTACAAAAAAACTATCACTATAAATATCATAAATATTTGAACCAAAAGTGCTTTTTGTAAAATCTTGTTTATCTTCTGAAAAATTTGCATTATCTTCTCTTTTTTTCAAAAATACAACTCTATCATTTGTAATATCTGATAATATCATCGGTGAATGTGTGGCATAAAGTACATAAAACTTATTATTTGAATAACTATTTAAAAACTCTATTAAATCATATAAAAACTGTCTTTGCCACTCTAAATGAAGTTTTAAATCTGCTTCATCTAAAAGTATTAAAATATTTTTATTTGAGTTTTCTTGATTAATTTTTTGTATTGCATCATTTATTCTTGAATTTATAACTTCTTTTGCTTTTTGACCAGAAGAAATTGGAGGATGATAGGTAAAACTAAAAGGAGGAATTGTTTTTTTTATAAATTCATAGTATGTAACAAAATCTATTTTAGGTGATGGATTTAGTTTAATTATAGGACTAATATCTTTACATTTTTGATTATGTAATACTAATAATTCAAATATTAAATCTCTTTCTTTTTCTAGTTTCTTATGTAAAAATTCTTTTTCATAATTTTCAAGAAATTTACTTTTTAAAAGGTATGATAAATAAACATAAATTGTCATATAACTATTATCTTTTTTATCTTTATTTTCTCTTAGGAATTTTTCTACTTTTTTTAATATTAATAATTTAAGTATCTCAACATCCAAATTTTCAAAATCATTTATAACTTCATCATAAAACAAAGAATACTTATTTTCAATAATTTGCTTAATTTCATTTATTGTTTTTTCTTTAGGGTATTCAATACGGTCTAATTTAATAACAGCTTTTTTATCCTTGTGATTAAGAAATACTAAATCATTTATCTTATTTTCCATAAATAATTTTTTAATAAACTCATCTAAAATACCAAATTCTATAGATAAATAATAAATTTTATATAAATTAAATGTTTTCTTTATTTCTTTGATATTTCTTGTTTTAAACTCTATTATTTCAATACATGTTTCGAGATTTTTTTTGATATTAAAATACCTAAATATTGTTTCTTCATCTTTATCTTTATCTTTAAATGGAGAATGAAATATTTTAAATAATTTCTTTATTTCATCTAAAATTATTTTTATTTCTTCATTACTTTTCTTAGAAATATTAAAATCAATTTTTAAGAGTTTATTTATAAATTCATCATCAAATAATTGATTTTTATGAATTTTCATTCTTTGTTCTACTTCTAGAAATATCTCATTTTTATCTTTATTCTCAATAATAAAAAAACGCTCAAATTCTTTTTCATATTTTTCTAAATATTCATTTAGTAATACTTCATCATTTTTAAATTCATTTATATGTAAATTTTTTTCATTCAAATAAAATTCAATGATATCTTTTCTAATAAAATCAGATAATTGATGATAAATCTGTTCAAATTTTTCAGAATCTTTTTTATTTCTTATTTCATCCATTGTTCTTTCAAAAAGTAAAATATATGAATTTTTTATAAATTCTTTTGCATCTTCAAAAAATGTTTCTGATAAATCTGTTTTAATATCATATTTAAAATTATTCATCTTATGTAAATCATTGATTTCTAATGATTCTAATTTTTTTTCTAAACTATTTTCTTCTATTTTATTGAGTAAATACATATTTGAAATATCAAAATCATCATTTAGATTTTTATTTATTTTTTCTAGTATTGAACTATAATAAATTGACTTAAAAGCTCTACATTTATTTACTTTTTTATTATTTATCTCAACTGTAAAATGATTATCTTCATTAAAAGGAATATCTAATCTTTTACATACTTCATTCTTTTCAATTTTAAACAAATCATTTTCTATCATATAAAAACTATTATTTTCTTCATAAACTACTATTGAATAATCATTTTTTTTATCTCTAATAGAGTTTAAAAGTACACTTTTCCCTGTACCATTTTCACCAATAAGTACACCAATATCAATATTTTTATTTTCTGAATAAAAATCATCAATAAAATTTGGATTTTCTTCTTTATTAAAATAAAATTCATTTAGCGTAGATTTTTCTTTATCAATGCTAAATTTATATTTTTTTGATAGATGAATTATCGAACCTTTTTCAAAAGTTCCAAAATCTTTGTAAAAGTAGATCAAAAGTAGTCGCATTGTGTTTCCAATTTTTTAAATAATAAATTATTTTATCAAAACAATTGTTTATTTATCATCTACAACTCATCCAAACTAGGAAGTCCAAAGTTTTGTTTAGTTTTAAACTCTATTTCAAAACCTAAACTATCTAAAATCAAATCCAAAGTTTTAACACTTGTATTACCAAGTTCACCCTTTTCAATTTTGCCTAAAGTTACTCTACTTATTCCACAAATATTTGATAATTCTTCTTGTGTTAGTTTTCTTTCTTCTCTTAAAACTTTAATTTTTTGCCCTATTTCATACAGTTTCATTTGGTATCTCCTTATACGTTTTTTCATCAAGAGATAGCTTCCAAATATTTAACATTTTTGTTCCAATCTCTTCAAAATTTTTATCACTTTTTAAATACTCTTCAAGTTCAAATATAGAATTTCTAAAAGATTTGATACAAAGTTCATATATTTCATTTGCTTCATTTTGATTTAAATAACAGCTTTGTATCCCAAACTTAACAAGCTCTTTTTTTCCAAACCAAACTTTTTTACCAAACATACTTAAAGCTGGTCTATCTTTATGAAAATATACAACTGTATTTACCACATCATAAGCTGGTGCAAAATATATTTTTGAAAAATCACTATTATAAAGTATTCCAAAATTCTTTAGATGAGCATCACCATTTTTAAGTAAATAATTCATGATTATTAGTTTATAAAAGCTTTTCATATCTTCAAGTTTTTGAGTACTAACACTATAAATCACTTTTGATATTTGTTCATAACTTCCACTATATTTTTCATCTTTATTTTTTCCAAGTAAACAAAGTATCTCTTCAAAGCCTAAAAAACTATCAGTTTGTTTATCATAATTAAATCGCTCTACCAATAAAAACTTACCATTTTTAGAAACTTTTATATTTGGGATTTTCACTCCAGTTTTAACAATAGCTTTTAGACAAAAATATTCATTTAGTGCAAGTTGTGGATATTCATCTGCCCAAGTTTTTATGATATATTCTTTTAAGATTAAACTCTCTTTATCTTCTAAAATCACCAAAGATTTTGGCTGTATTCCTGAGATTGCATTTTTATTTAAAAAAGTTGTAACGATTTTATAAAATGTCTCTTGTGTATCATTTTGCAAAACTTCATCCAAATCAAAAGAAAAAAACTCTTTTTTTTCAAACTCATTTTTGTATGTTAATCTACTTTGAATATTTGAACAAATATGAGAAAAAACTAAAAAATCATCAATATATCCATACTCTTTTGTTAAATAGTTTTTAAAAAATTCAAAAAGATAACCTTCTGGCATATTCATATCAAAGATTGGGTGAAGTTTATATTTCCAAATATAAGAAGAGCTTTTATAAGGCATAATCAATGAGATTGGTTTATAGTTGGCTAAATAATTAAATCCATATTTATTTTTATCTTTTTCAAAAAATAACTCACCTACATTTGTATTATCTATATTTACATATATTTTTTTCATCTTTAACTCATAATGATAAATTTACTTATCATTATAAAGTTTTTTAGTAAAAATGTAAAGAAATTTTATCATTTTTATATTTTAAGAGTTTAGATTTTTTCTCTTGCAAACTAAATAGCATTTAAAACAGCTTTTTTAGCTTAACGGGAGTTTTCTAAAGAGTCAATTCCTATTTGTTCAAATCTTTTTATTACAGTTTCACCTAAAAACTTGACTTTTAAAAGTTCTTCTTTTTCTTCTTTTTAAAATGCCATATTTTATCCTTTTTTCTAATCTGAGTTTAATAACTAGAAATTTTATTTTATAGCTAAGATTTATTATACTTATTCTACAAATTTTTTATAATTCTTATTGAGTTAGTCTTTTTCTTATTTTATATTTATAATATTTTACTATATTTCATTTAGTTTCAATTTTTATCCTTATATTTATTTTCATGATAAATTTAACTATTTATTGAATTGTATATTTAATTTTCATTTACCAATAATGGCTCTAAATGTAACTTAAAAATTAAATCTTTTGCTTCTTTAATAGAATTTTTACTAAGTTCTCCATTTGTAGAAATATATGTTTGCCAATAGGCTGAAATAAACCAACTTACTTTTGAAATCATTTTAATTTCTTCGTTTGATATGCTTCTGATAATATTTTTTGAAATTAAAAATTCAACAAGAATTTCTATTTGTTTTATTCTTTTTTCTTGATTTTTTATAAATAAATCTTTCAAATTTTTGTCAAGAGATATTAATAAAGTAGAGTCTCTCATCAAAAATCTATATTTCCAAAAAAGCTCACCAATTAAATCAAACATCAATGATAATTCAGTAAAAGGAGTTTTACTTTTCATTACATTATCAAATATATTTAAATCTTCAAATTCTGATGACATTTGCAAATATATATCTTTAATTATGTCCTCTTTGTTTTTATAATGATAATATAAATTACCAACTGAAATTCCCAAAGATTTTGCAATATGATTAGTTGTTATGCTTAATGTTTCATTTGAATTAAAAAGTTCTAAAGAGATACTTTTAATTTTTTCTTTTAATAAAGATACTTTTTTCTTATTCATAAGAAAATTATATCATATTAATTTTAGAGTAAATACTCTAAAATTAAGCTATAGTTAATATTTATAAAATTATAATTTAAAAAAGGATTAAAATGAAATTACAAAAACCTGGTTCTGGGCTTCCTAACATTGAAAGACTTTTTATAAAAATTTTTTTTGTTCCAGCCTTAAGAACATTTTTTACATGGAATATTGCACTATTTTTATTAAAAAGAGAAGTATCAATAATTAGAAAATTAACAAAAGAATTATCACAAAATGAATTACAAAAACAGATTATCATAAATAGAACTTTTGCTATTGAAGATGATAGTAGGCAATTTTCAATTTCCATGGTTTTAGAACATCTTATAATAGCTGGTTCTTTAGTTAAAAGCACTATAGAATCATTAAGTAAAGAAAATATCCCTCAAAATGATATTAAAATAGAAGATGTAAAACCTTTTAAAAATGATAAAGAGATACTAGAGAGCTTCTTTAAGTTTTATGACTCTTATTATAATATGATTAATAATTTAGAGAAAAAACAATCAATATCAACAAAAAAACACCCTTGGTTTGTGAATTTCAATAATTTTGATTGGAGTATTTTTATGTACATGCACACATTTATTCATAGAAGGCAAATTCAAGAAATAATATTAAATTTGAAAAAGAGTAACAATGAATAGTTCAACAGGTACAATAATTAGAGGATTTTTTGTAATGTCCATTTTAATTATTTTTTGGTATTCTCTAGCATCATGCATATACTATTCTGTAACATTATTTTTTAATTTTGAGTTTGATTTTAAAATAAACATTATTATTTGTTTAATATTAACTTTAATTAGAATGTTTTATCCAAAAAATGTGTTTATATAATATTTGAAAAGTTTTATTTATAATCTAAATCCAAAAAAGCATTCCATAAATAAAACTATCTGTCCATTAACCTTTACTATAAAAATCTTTTATAAAATGAGCTTCTCTTCTCATTCCTATTTTTTCACAAAACTTAGCTGATAGTAAATTTCTTGCATCCATATTTGCTTGTATTCTATGAATATTTTTGTTTCTAAATAGATATTTTACAACAGTTTTTAAAGCTTTCATTGCATAAACTTTATTGCCATACTTAGTATTAAAGTAATAACCTATTTCAACACACTCTTTAATCTGTATATTCCAAAATTTATCTCTCCAATTACTACATCATCTAAAGTACAAGCTAAATTTATAGCAAAAACATCATTTAAATCACTATTTTGAAGAGTTCTTATTTTTAATATTTGTGTTTTTATTTTCAACTCTTTTTTTCAACTCTTCATTCATAGCTGGATTCCAGTTTTTATACTCTTCAAAATTTATTAGTTCTTGCCAAATACTTTTTGTATTAGAATCAATATTTATTTTTGTTTCAATACTATTTTTAAACACAATTTTTCCCTAGAAATCTATTTTCTTAAATACTCCAAAGTGGCACTTATAATATCATCATCATCTTTGCTTCTAGATTTGATTGTCTCTTTTACACCATTGGATTTGACAAAAGTTATATTCATCTCATAAGAGCTTATTTGATTTATTTCTTTAGCAATAGCTAGAATTTTTATTAAAATTAACTCTAAAAACTGTTTTGTTGGAATATCTAGTTTACCAAATCTATCTTCCATCTCTTCTTCAATTTCATATAAAGTCTCTTTACTTATAGCACGACTTAGTCTTCTATAAAGTTCAAGTCTTATTCTATCTTCACTAATATAATCTTCACTAATATATGCAGAAATTGCTAGTTTTATATCAATATTTTGCTCATTTGTTTTTATTTCTCCACTTAAAACTGCCAAGGTATCTTCAAGCATTTTAAGATATAAACCATAACCAATCTGTTTTATATGTCCACTTTGCTCAGCACCTATAATATTTCCACCGCCCCTTATTTCCAAATCTTGATGAGCAAGTGCAGTTCCACTTCCCAAATATGAGTTAGACTCCAAAGCAACAAGCCTTTTTATAGCTTCAGGTGTTATTTTGCTCTTATCTTCAACTACATAGTAACAAAAACCTTCTTTGTTACTTCGTCCAACCCTTCCTCTTAGTTGATGTAAATCAGCAATTCCAAATCTATCTGCTCCATCAATTATTATTGAGTTTGCATTTGGTAGGTGAATTCCACTTTCAACTATTGAAGTTGCAAGTAAAATATCAAACTCTTTGTTTTCAAAAGCTTCAATTATTTTTTCTGTAGCATCTGCTTTTATTTGAGAGTGAATAATCTCTATTTTTATATTTGGGACAATTTGAAGTAAATCTTTTTTCTTAGCTTCTATAGAAGCTATATTGTTGTGAACATAAAAAAGTTGTCCACCTCTTCTTTTTTCTCTTAAAATAACCTCTTTGATTAAAGCATCACTATACTCTTTTACAAAAGTTCTCACTCCCAATCTTTCACTAGGAGGTGTCAAAAGAGTACTCATTCCTTTTAGTTTTGATAAGGCTAGATTTAAAGTTCTTGGAATTGGTGTTGCACTCATTGAGAAAATATGTACATCTTCTCTTAAAGCTTTTAGTTTCTCTTTTTGCTTTACTCCAAACTTATGCTCTTCATCAATTATTACAAGTGCAAGATTAGAAGTTTTTACATCAAGTAAAGAGTGAGTTCCAATTACAAGTTTTATAGAACCATCTTCTAAACCATTTCTTATACTGTTTTTATCTTTTGCACTAGTTTTTCCGTCTAGTTTATAAACATCTATTCCAAACTCTTTAAATCTTTTTGAAATTGAGTGATAGTGTTGAGTTGATAAAAGTGTAGTTGGACATACAAAAACTGTTTGATATCCACTATTTATAACAGCAAGTAATGCATTCATAGCGACTTCTGTTTTCCCAAATCCAACATCTCCACTTAAAAGCCTATCCATAACTTTTCCACTACTTAAATCAGCTAATATCTCATTTATACTTCTAGTTTGATCTTTTGTATATTTAAATCCAGCAGATGCTTGAAAATCTTTTATCAAATAGTCATCTACAAAGATTTTTATTCCATTTACAAGTTCACGTGCCGCTGCGAGTCTTATAATATCATTTGCAATTTCAAAAAGTCTATCTTTTACTTTCTCTTTTAATTTTGCAAAACTTCCACGACCAAGTTTATCAACTATCGCATAACTCTCACCATCTGCAATATATCTATCAATAGTATCAATATTTTCAACAGGAATTAAAAGTCTATCTTCGCCTTGATAATTTATTACTACAAAATCTCTTTTTGCCCCCATTATAGTAACTGGCTCAATTCCTTTGTAAACTCCAATTCCATGTTTTTCATGAACTACAAAATCATTAAGAACCAACTCATCAACAACTAGTTTTACTCTTTTTTTTCTCTTTTTCTTTATCTCTTTATTTAAAGAAATTATTAATTCATTGTTACCTAAAAGATTTATTATCTCATCACTAAAATGATACTTTATAGCTTTATCATCAAGTGGCAAATCAAGAGCTTTTACTCTTGCTTCACTTGTAGTTATTAAAGTAATCTTTTTATCTTTATGAAAAGAGATAAACTCTTTTATATTTGAAGGGCTTATCTCTTTATACTCTTTACTTGAATATATTTGTGGGATAGTTAAAAACTTATCTTTATTTAATCTTCTTTCTTCAAAAATATATGCTTCATCTAGTTCATTTAATGCCTCTTGTGTAATAAATGAATCCATATTTTGTGGTAAATAGTGTGCTAAATCATCTAAATACCAAAATCCTAAAGAGTGAATATCTTTTACAAAAGCATCACTTGAAGAGAGTTCTATTTTAGAACTTAGTTCTTCAAAACTATCTTCGTTTAAAGCCAAAAAAGCAGGTGTTATTGTAAAACTTTCAAGCTCCTCTTTTTGTGATTTTTGATCTTCAATATCAAACTTTCTAATACTTTCAACTTCATTATCAAACAAACTTACTCTATATCCAAAATCACTTCCAAGTGGTGCAATATCAAAAATATCTCCTCTTAAAGAAACCTCTCCAGAACTTGTAACAATATCTACAAAATAGTATCCCCAATTATAAAGTTTATCTTTAAACAAAGCTAAATCAAGATTATCAGCAAAACTAATTTTCAATTCATCAAAACACTCTTTTTTTGGCATAGGAAATGATATTGTTCTAAGAGGTGAAATAAGTATTTTGTCCTCTTTTTTATATGAGTAGAAATCTTGTAAAGATTTTGTAATATCTTGCAACTCATCACTAAAAGAGAGTAAATCATCCTTAAAATTTGCTCTAAAATCAGCTAAAACAAATGGTTTAAAACCTAGAAAAGATACTATATTTGAAGCTATTTGAGCTTGTGAGTCATCATTTACTATTAGAAGTTGACACCTTTTTAAACTCTTTTGATCTTTTAGATTTTTTAAAAATTCATATATATTTTTCACTATTTATTAGCTTCACTTAATTCAAAATCATTTGTATTTTTATCATAAATATATGTTGGATATGGAGTTTCATTTAGTAAAAAAACTAAAGAGGCAGCTTCAAAACCACTTTTTTGTAAACCTTTTTTAAAAACTTCCAAAATATAAGATTTTGTAGCAAAAGTTGTAGTTGTAGAGTTTCCTGTATATACAAAATCTTCATTAGGAACTCTTATAAAACCCTCTTTTTTTACATGCTTTTCAAACTTATCTCTATCTTCTAAACCAACAACAGCTAACAAAACTAAAACATCAATTGTAATCATCATAAACCTTGAAAAAAAATTGCAAGATTTTAGCATAATATACTTTTATGCTAAATTACCTATTTTTTTGCTATGATTATGCCAAACAATATAATATTAATCTTTATTAAAGGATTTTTGATGAACTATGAACTTCTAAGCCGTCTTGCTATGCAAGATTCAGAAAGGCTAAAGAGTGAAAATCTTATTTTGGTAAAAAAAATTGTTCTTCTTGAGCAAGAGAATAAAAATTTAAAAGATTTTAACAATATTATCGAAAAAGAGAGAAATGCCTATAAAGAAAGAATGGGGCAAATCAAGAATGAGGCAAATGGCTTAATTATAGAAAAAAACCTTCTTTTAGATGAGATTATTATACTTGAAAGCAGACTAAAAAAACTAGAAGAAAAATTATTAGCAAAAGAAGAAGAGAAACAAGAATCAAACCATCAAAGACAAAAAATAAGAATTGATGAAGATGGTGAAATTGTAAAAAATAAAGATGAAATAAGAGCCAAAAACATATCAAAATCTGTTGAGTTTTATTCATAAACTACTAAAAAATAATTTTATTATCACTTATAGTGCATATTTTTGTATCCTTCAACTCTTTTTTTATAAGTTGAATTTAGCATAGCATTTTTACTATCAAGAAAATCTATAGCTAAACACTCTTGATTTCCTCTTCCAATTCGTCCTAAATATTGAATTAATCTTCCATAAAAAGATATAGGAGTTGCAAAAATAATTGTGTTTAAATGAGGAAAATCTATGCCTTCTCCAAAAAATGAGCTAGTAGCAAGTATAAGTGAACTAGTTTTAACTTTTTGCATATTTTCTACTTGCTCTTTTTTATTTTGGCTTCCATGAACACTAACAAAATCTATTTTTTCTTCTTTTAAAATATTTTCTAAAAGATTCAAGTGTTCTATTCTATCGCTTAAAAGTAAGATTTTTCTATTTATATTATCTTTTATAGTTTCAACTATTTGTCTATTTCTATCTTCGTTTGAAACCAACTCATTTATAATTGTTGCATAATTATCAGCACTACTTGTAAATTGAGTTTTTATTACAAGAAGTCTATTTGTATGAGTTCTTGGCTTTTTGTACTCGTAAGATATATTTCCTAATTGCTGATAAAGTATAGGATCAAGTTCATCTTTTCTATTTGGTGTTGCACTAAGTCCTAAGATATACTTTCCTTTAAAGTTTTTCACAATCTGTTCAAATGTAAGTGCTGGAATATGGTGACACTCATCAACTATTACTTGTGTGTAATTTTTTACTAATTCAGGACTATTATTCAAACTTTGCATTGTAGCTATATCTATATTTCCATTAAGCCTATTTTGACTTTTTCCAAAAAATCCAATATCACTTTTTTTATATCCAAAATAGTCTACAAAACGACTAATCCATTGGTCAAGTAACATATTTTTATTTACGATAATAAGAGTTTTTACAGCTCTTTGTTCAAATATTTTTGCACCTATTAAAGTTTTTCCAAATCCTGGAGGTGCTACACAAATAGAGCTATCATACTTTAAAATCTCTTTTATAGCATCTTCTTGTTCAGCTCTTAGAGTAAACAAAATTTCATTTGTCGCTATTTTTTCAAAAACTCTATTATCTATTATTTTATATTTAACCAAATTATAATTTAAATATTCAAATAGTTTCTCTTTTAATCCTCTGGGAAGTGTTAAAAACTCACTACTCTCTTCATAACCTTTTAGATATTTTGGAGTATTGTATAGTGGTTTTCTAAGACTAAGCAGTAGTTTTATTTGAGGATTTTCAAAACTAGCAAATGATTTTAGTTTACTTATAAAACTTTTTGATAGGCTTTGTATTGGAAAATTAATCCCACTATCTAAAACTATATCTATACTATTTTGTGGGAAATCCACAGTTTTTAAATCTCTTTGTATATTTTGTGGTTTTAAAACTTGTGCAAAACTATAGATTTGTTCCTTACTTGCTTTTTTTATATTTGCTAAATAATTCCACTGATCATGAAAAACTTTTTTTGTATTAATATCCAAAAAAACTGTACGGTTTTTGTTTCTATAAAAAAGTTGTAAAGGAAGTTCTATATAAGAGCCTAATTTTTCTTGTGTTGAAAACTCACTATTTGGATAGAGTTTTACACTAATATTTGCTTTTTTTTGTAAAAAATATAAAAATGAAAAAGATATATTTGATGAAATTTTTTCTTTAAAAAATATCCAAGCAAAAATACTATTATATGAGCTTAGACTGTAAGAAGCCCCTATATTTAACTCTAGCAAAGCTCTTTGAAGCTTAAAAACATCTTCACTGTTTAACTCTAAAACAACATATTTACACTCTTGATTTTTATCTATTAAATATGAAGCTAAAAAAAGATTTCCTCTTAAATGTTCTTCTAAATCTTTGTTTGTAAGAGGCAAAAAATCATCACCCATAAATGTTTTACTAACAGCAGAAAAACCCTCTTTACTTCCATCTTTACTCTTCCACTTTTTAGAATAAATATCGGCTCTACTTATAAAAAGTTCTTTAAAAAGCTCTATTTTCTCATCTTTTGAAAACTCTTTTTTATCTTTTAATTTTTCATTTTTTAAAGAGTTTTCTAACTCTTTTATTTTTTCTTCAAGCTTTTGTTTTTGAAAGTATAACTCTTCTAACTCTAGCTCAACTGTTTTCATAGCCTATTAGTCCCAAAAAATTCTCAACAACTAAAAAAGATCCAAAGACCAAATAATCATTTTCTAAATCCATTGCTAGTTTTTCAATCTCGATAAGTTCTAACTCTTTTATACACTTTTTCAAAATATCTTTTTTCACAATTCGTTTATCATCTAAAGGCAATATAAAAATCTCTTTTATGATAGGTTTTAAAACTTTTAAAACTTCAACATAATCTTTATCTTCATAAGAGTTATAAATTAAAGTTATTTTTTTATCTTTAAACTCTTCTTTTATAACTTTAGCAGCCAAAGAGTTGTGTCCAACATCTATATATAAGTTTTTTGCTATTTTTTGACATCTTCCAAATAGTGGAGTTGTATTAAAAATATCAAGATTTATAGGATTATTTTTAAAAAATGGTAACTCTTCTAAACATCTAATACTAAGTGCCAAATTTCTTTTTAAATATGAAGCAAAAACAAAATCATAATCTATATCAAATTTTTCAACTTTTAAAATTTCAATATCTGTATTAAACTCTTTTTTTAACTCTTCTTTTACTTTTTGTGCAACTTCAAAAACTTCTTTAAACTCTTGATAACCTATTATCATTTTTCTGTTTGTTGCTCTCATTTTTGTTCTTGCAATTTTTTCTATACTATTTCCCAAAAATGAGATATGGTCAAGCCCTATAGTTGTGATTAAACTTATATCATTTTTTACCACATTTGTAGCATCAAACTCTCCACCTAATCCTGCTTCAAGAACTAAATATTCACAATCTTTACTTAAATAAAGAGCTAAGAGAGTTGTATATTCAAAATATGTTAGTTTTTGAAGTAACTCTTCATCATAAATACCAAGAAGAAAATCATGAGCATTTTGTAATAAATTATCACAAACATCAGCTCCATTTATCCAAATTCTCTCATTAAATTTTTTGATATGAGGAGAGCTATAATGAAGAGTTTTAAAGCCAGTCTTATATAAATAATGAGATAAAAATCTTCCCGTACTTCCTTTTCCATTTGTTCCAACAATATGAATAACAAAAGGTATTTTTATCTCTTTTTCCAAAATAGAGAAAGCTTTATTTACAAAGCTAAAATCTATTTTGTCATAGTACATAGTTTTATGTTCTAAAAAACTACTTAAAGATTTTGTTTTTAAACTCATTTTTATTTAAAATAACCAACAGCAACTCTTGAAAGAAGATCAGTAATTGCCATATCACTAGCTTTTGAAATAGCTTCGAATCTTTGTGTATCATTAATAGTACTTCCAATATCAACAGCAAAATCATACTCACCATCAACTGTAAAACTCTTTGTTTTTGATGTAGATTTATCAAAATACTTAACGCCTATTTTAACATTTGCCTTATACAATTTATTGTAACCATCTTTATCATATTGTAAAGTAGAGAAACTAACACTTGCAATTCTTAAATCCATTATAATATCAGCTTGTGCTTCACTATTAACAAGATTAGAACCAACTCTTTGAATTAATATCTTTGTTACTGCATCTTTTACTAAAACAGAGTTTTTAGGATCAGATGGTGCTACATCTAATCTTACAAATAAATCTTTTCCTAACTCTTTATTTGCATAATATGCAGATGGTCTATATCCACAAGATGCAAAAAATAAAATAGCTATTAAAAGTAAAGAAATTGATTTTAAAAGTCTCATTTTATACCTTAATTACAATATTTACAAGTTTATTTGGTACAACTATCTCTTTTATAATTGTAGAATTTTCTAACCATTTTTTTGCACTTTGTTTAGCTAATGATAAAACCTCTTCATTTGAAGCATTTAAAGCTACCTCTATTTCGCATCTTTTTTTACCATTTACTGTAACAGCTAAAACTATACTATCTTTTTCAAAAACTTCATTTTTTATCTCTAGAGGTTTTTTAAAGTTTTGAAGTTCAAAATATTTGTTTGAGATATCCCAACAAGTATGAGGGATAATTGGCTCTAAAATATTTGTTAAAATATAGTAAGCTTCTGCCCAAATAGCCTCATTTTTTTGAGATGATAAATAATTCATAGCTTCCATACAAGAAGCAATTAAAGTATTAAAAGCATATGTTTTTGTTAAAACTTCATTTGATTTATTTAAAGCTTCATAAACTTTTTTTCTAGCCTCTTTTTCATCTTTGCTTAAACTATCTTGAGATATATTTTTAAACTCTTTTAATCCATTTGAAGTTATATTAATAGCTCTTTCATAAAATCTTTTTATAAATTTATAAGCTCCTTCAACTGCACTATCATTCCACTCTAACTCTTTTGTTGGTGGTGCTGCAAAAAGTATAAACATTCTTGCTGTATCTGCTCCATATTTTTCAATTAAAATATCAGGATCTACAACATTCCCTTTACTTTTACTCATTTTTGCACCATCTTTTAAAACCATACCTTGTGTTAAAAGCCTTTTAAATGGTTCATTTGAGTTTGTATAACCTAAATCTTTTAAAACTTTTGTAAAAAATCTTGCATATAAAAGGTGTAAAATAGCATGTTCTATTCCGCCAATATATTGATCAACATCCATCCAATAATCACTATCTTCTTTTGAAATTCCTTCAGTTTGCCACTTTTTATAATTTGTTGCGTATCTTAAAAAATACCAAGATGATTGCACAAAAGTATCCAAAGTATCTGTTTCTCTTATTGCATCTTGATCACATTTTGGACAAGAGCAATGTTTCCAAGTAGGATGAATATCAAGAGGATTTCCCTCTCCTGTAATTTCTACATCATCTGGAAGAGCTACAGGAAGATTTTCTAATTTTTCAGGAACTAAACCACAAGTTTTACAATGAACAAATGGAATAGGAGCACCCCAATATCTCTGTCTTGAAACTCCCCAATCTCTAAGTTTAAAATTTACTTTTTTACTTCCATTTGAATTTTGTTCAAAATGGTAGATTATTGCATTTTTTGCATCACTATTTTTTAATCCAGTAAAACTTTCACTATTTATTAAAATTCCATCATCAGTATAAGCAACTGTCTGTTTTTCTATTAAGCCATCATCTCCAACAATAACTTGTTTTATTGGTAAATCATACTTTTTTGCAAACTCAAAATCTCTTTGGTCATGTGCAGGAACTGCCATAACAGCACCTTCACCATAAGAACTTAATACAAAATTTGCAACCCAAACTGGTACTTTTTGCCCAGTTAATGGATGAATTGCTTCAATTTCTAAATCAATTCCCTCTTTTTCTTGTATTGCTCTATCTTTTTGTGCTACTTTTTGCATATTTTTAATAGCATTTAACTTATTTTTTGGCAATAACTCTTTTTCTAATATATATTTTACAATTGGATGTTCTGGAGAAAGTGCTGTATATGAAACTCCATAAATAGTATCAGGTCTTGTTGTAAATACGCTAAAACTTGCAAACATTTTATCAAGTTTTGCTCTTGTCTCTTTTGTTACATCAAATTTAAACTCTAATCCTTCGCTTCTTCCAATCCAATTTTCTTGCATTGTTAAAACTTGAGAAGGCCATGAATTTTCAAGTGTTTTTAAATCATCAAGCAAAGTTTGTGCATATTTTGTGATAGCTACATAGTATCCTGGCATCTCTTTTTGTATAATTTCATTATCACATCTCCAGCAACAACCCTCAACAACTTGCTCGTTTGCTAAAACTGTTTGACAATCATTACACCAATTTACAGTTGCACTTTTTCTATACAAAATTCCAGCTTCGTACATTTTTATTATAAACTCTTGTTCATATTTTGTATAAAGCTCATCACTTGTTGCAAACTCTTGATTTTCACTAAAAGAAAGACCTAAGCTTCTAAGCTCTTCTCTCATGTAATCTATATTCTCATAAGTCCATTTTTTTGGATGAAGTTTGTTTTTAATAGCTGCATTTTCAGCAGGCATTCCAAAACTATCCCAACCAATTGGATGAAGTACATTAAAATCATTTTTTCTAAAATGTCTAGCAAAAGCATCACCTAAACAGTAGTTTCTAACATGTCCCATGTGAATTCTTCCACTAGGATAAGGAAACATACTTAATATATATTTCTTTGGTTTTGAAAAATCGTAACTTGGTTCAAAAGATTTATTATCTACCCAAAATTTTTGCCATTTTTTTTCAATATCTTTTGCCAAATACTCCATTAATAATCTTCCTTTTCTTTATTTTTTGCACTCTCTATCATAGAAAGTATCATTGATACAATATTTGCAATTACAGCACCAATTGCAAGAGCAATAACTAAGTTAATATTTCCTGTAAAAACAAATACCAAAAACGCAGGAATCAAGTGTAAATCAGCCACTAAAGAACTAGCTAGTAGTTCAGCTGCTAAAAGATTTTTTACACCAATTTTTAAAATTGTAGAGATAACATTAACTCCAGCTGCTATAAAAAGGGCTATAATATTTGGTTCATATAAAAAACCCGCTGTTGTTGTTAAAGACATCAATGTTAAGAAAATATAGGTTACCTTACCCCAGTCCATTTTTTTCCTTTTAAGTATTTAATATAAAGTTTGCATATTAGCTAAAATTGTATAAAAAACTAATTTTAAGCATATTAGAATCTTTCTGTAAATATTACAGCACTTTTTTAATTTACTTTAGATACTATAAACTAATTTTTTTTTAGGAAAACAAATGGATTTATCTGTACTGTTAGGATTAATAGGTGCTATAACATCTATTTCTGTGGGGGTTATTTTAGAGGGTGGAAATCCCGCTGGAGTTCTTCACATCTCTTCATTTATTATTGTTATACCAACTGCAATACTAGCAGCGGTAGTAGCAACTGATTCCAAATATGTAAAAGCAGCTTTTAAAGAGTTTAAAAATATATTCAAAAAATCACCTGTAAATTTTGAAGCAAGGATTGATGAACTTGTTGAATATGCAATAACTGTAAAAAAACAAGGGGTTTTGGCTTTGGAAAAAGATGTTCAAGGTTTAAATCATCAATTTTTAAAAGAGGCTTTAAGCATGGTTGTTGATGGAAGCAAAGAAGAACAAATCGAAGAGCAACTAGAACCTGTAATTGAGGCAACAGAGGAGTACTATCATGGGGCTAGCCACTTTTGGTTGCATGCAGGTGAAACATCTCCTACTATTGGACTTGTTGGTGCTGTTTTTGGTTTAATTTTAGCTTTACAAAAATTAGATGATCCTCCCGCTATGGCAGCTGGAATTGCTGGAGCATTTACAGCAACTGTTATGGGAATTGCTGGTTCATATATTTTCTTAGGACCTTGGGGGGTTAAATTAAAAGCAAAAGGACATTTAGTTGTAAAAGAGCAATACCTTATTCTTGCTGCTTGTAAAGGAATGGCAAGAGGTGATGCACCAGGTGAACTTAAATTGAAGTTATCAAAAATGATAACTCCTATGCCTTTATAGGATTTTTTTTAGATGTCTAAAAAAAAGAAATGTGAGTGCCCAGCTGGTGAGAAATGGGCAGTTCCATATGCAGATTTTTTAAGTCTTCTTTTAGCACTTTTTATTGCTTTATACGCTTTGGCATCTGTAAATATAGAGAAGCAAAAAGCTTTAAAGGAAGAGTTTATAAAAATTTATAAATTCCCATCTGCAAATATAGTTGAAGAGCAAACAAAACAAGAAAAAGCTATGACAGATGAACCTATTGATGATAATGTTGAGGGTAAAAAAGTTATAGTTCATACTCTAGAAAATAAAGAGGAACAAGAACAAAATAAAAATAAAGGTGCAAATTTAATAGAGCTTCCAAATGGTTCTTTAATGAGTGTTCCAGCACATTTAGCTTTTGAGAGTGGAAAATCAGAGATTACATCTGTTTTTGCAAATGATTTTTTAAGTAATTTAGCTCAATTAATAAATGCAATGCCTGAAGAAACTGAAATAAATGTAAAAGGTTATGCACAAGAAAGTGAAGTTAAAAACTCTAAACACAAAGATGCTTTAGAACTTTCAACAGCAAGAGCAAACAACGTAATAAGAGAGTTAGTAAAATACAATGTAAAACCTTCAAGATTATACTCTAGCGGTTTTGGAAGTAATAAAGAATCAACTCTAAAAGATAAAAGTGTTGTTGTATTTGAACTACATTCAAATGGTGAAATTGCAAGTGAAGAAGACTTAAATTTAGAGACAATTTTTAATAGAATGAAAGAGTAATGCAAAGTAAAAAAAAGTTTAATACTCTTCTTCCTACTTTAAAAAAGAGATGCTGTTTTTTAAAGTTTATAGATTTTGAACCAATAGTAAAATATGGTTCAATATTTATAATCTTACTATCAATTTTTATTCAATCTTCAAATATCATTCAAAATAAAAACTTAATATTAAGTACTTTTTCACTATTTTTTAATCTATTTTTTCTATTAATTATTTTACAAAAACTAGAGATGATAAAAATTGATTTTTTGAATATTTATATAAAAAGTTCTTTACAGTTTTTAATATTTATATATATTTTAAACTCTTTCTTATATCTTTTTATTAATAATTCAGTTTATTCTTATATATATGCACCTATAAATCTTTTTGGTGCATATTTTATATTTTTACTTTTAAGAAAAGAGGATATCACTTAAACATCCCTTTTAATGCATCTCTTCTTTCTTGAATAGAGCTAGGGTTTTCATTTATCTTTTTTTCCTCTTTTGTATCATTTTCTAAGACTACATTAAAAAGTATATAAACAGCAATAAATAAAACCACTATTATAGAAATTAAGACTTTTATTGAAGAATCCATTTTAAATTACCTTTTAAACTCTTCCTTGTTCATACATAGCTCTTAATTTCTCTTTCTCTTTTCTATTTGCCTCTTTTATAGCTTGTTTACTTCTATAACTATCTGTACTAAATCCTAAGAATTTAATAAATGGAGAAACCACGAAAATAGAAGAGTAAGTTCCTATTATAATTCCAACAAATAGTGTAAATGAAAATGCATAAATAATCTCTCCACCAAATAAAAGCATAGTAAGTACTGCAAATTGAGTAGTTGAAGATGTAAGAATTGTTCTTGAAAGAGTTTTACTTACTGAATCGTTTATAAGAGCATCTAGGTCTCTCTCTTTTGTTGTTTGTAAACTCTCTCTAATTCTATCATTTACAATAATAGTATCATTTATTGTATATCCAACTAGAGTTAAAATTGCAGCAATCATATCGAGGTTTACATCAATTTTAAATAGACTAATAATCCCCAAAGTAATAATAACATCGTGGATAAGTCCAATAATAGAAGCAACAGCAAATCTCCACTCAAATCTTATTCCAATGTAAATAAGCATAGCTAACAAAGCCATCGTTAAAGCCATAATACCTTTTTCTCGTAGTTCAGCTCCAACTTTTGCACCAACCATATCTATCTTTCTTATCTCAAAATTTCCAGTTGGTACTAATATTTTGTTCATATCATCACTAGCATCATTTGTTACACTACTTGAAGTACCTGTAAATCTTATAGTTATCTCATCAGCACTTCCAAACTCTGTTACATTTGAACCAGCATATTTACTATTTTCTAAAACTTCTCTTATCTTATCCAAAGGGGCAGCTTGTTCATATTTTACTTGAACAATTGTTCCTCCAACAAAATCAATACCATAGTTTAAACCTCTTGTAAATAGTAAAACAAGTGAAGCTATAATTAAAATTCCAGATATACTTAAAAAAGGAACCTTTTTACCCATAAAATCATAAGTTTTATTGTTGTTAAAAATCTCCATTATGCTACTCCAAACCATTTTTTATTGTTTTTATCTTTTGCAATTTTTGGCATTATTGCTTTATAAATACCATGAGTTCCAACTATTGATGTAAGCATTGAAGTTAATATTCCAATTGAAATTGTTACTGCAAAACCTTTGATAGCTCCGCTTCCATAAGCATATAATACAATAGCAACTAAGAAAGTTGTAATATTTCCATCCATAATAGCTCTAATAGCATTTGAATAACCATCTTCTATAGCTTTTTGAACACTTGCTCCTGTTCTTAAAACTTCTCTAATTCTCTCATTTATAATAACATTTGCATCAATTGCCATACCTAATGTAAGAATAATTCCAGCCATACCAGGAAGTGTTAAAGTTGCACCAAAAAGAGCAATTACTGCCAAAAGAATAAATACATTTGCAACTAAAGCTATATTTGCAATAATCCCAGCTCTTCTATAATAAAACATCATAAATATAAAAATTAAAGCTGTTCCAGAAACCAAAGCTATCATTGAAGCTTTAATACTATCAGCTCCCAAAGATGGTCCAACACTTCTTTTTTCTAAGAGAGTTACACTTGCTAAAAGTGCTCCACTTCTTAAAGCAATAGCAACATTTCCAGCTTCTTGCACTGTAAATCCTCCAGAAATTTGCCCACTTCCTCCACCAATTCTTTCATTTATATTTGGAGCTGAATAAACTTTTCCATCTAAAACAATTGCTAACCTTTTTCCTACACTTTTAGCAGTAAAATCACCAAAAATTCTAGCTCCTGCACTATTTAATGTAAAATTAATAATGGGTTGATTTGATTGACTAAAAGCAACTTGAGCATCTACAACTTGGCTTCCATCTAAAATTGGTATCTCTTTTACAAGATATTTTTTATTTGAATCATTTGTATCTTCTAAGATAACATCACCAAATGAAGCAGCCTCTTTACTTGTCATTTGATGAACTCTATCCATTCTTTCTTCATCAACCGCCATAAGCTCAAGCTTTGCAGCTTTTGAGATTAAATCTCTTGCTGCTTTTTCATCACTAGCTGTTTTAATTCCTGGAAGTTGAACAACTATATCACTATCACCTTGTCTTACAACTGTTGGTTCACTAAGTCCAAATTGGTCAAGTCTATTTCTAATAGTCTCAACAGCTTGAGCAACAGAGTAATCTTTTGTTTTTATTATCTCTTCACTATTTAGAGAAACTTTATACTCTAAATCTTCTTTAACTATATCTAAACCCTTTATTTCTGAGAGCATTTTATCCATTTTAGCCATTTCATCAATATCTAAAATTGAAAAATAAATAGAGTTATTACTCACAGTTAATCCATCAATAAGTAGTTCTTCATCATCACTAAAATATTTAATAGCAGTTGCGATTGATTTTATTTTTGAAGTTACAGCTTCTTCAGTGTTTACACCCAAAAGCATATGAAGTCCGCCTTGAAGGTCAAGACCCAAATTTACTTTTTTACCATAATCTGTTTGCATTAAAGATGGAATAGCAAAAACAACACCAAATATAACACTGATTAAAAAAATTGTGAGTTTAAAATTAAAAATTTTCAATATAAATCCTTATTTGTAGGGGGAGAATTTAAGATATGAAAATCATATCTTAAATAATAAATTATTCAGTAATAAGTCTAGTAACAAACTCTTTAGCTAATTTCATCTCAGAGTTATCGCTATTTTTTACTACAAAAAATGCATCTTCAACTTTTACTACTTCTACCATTAAGCCACCATTTGTTACAATCTTATCACCTTTTTTAAGGTTTATGATCATCTCTTTATGAGCTTTTGCTTGTTTTTGTTGTGGTCTAATTATTAAAAAATAGAATATTGCAAAAAGTGCAACAAGAGGTAGTAATGAAGTCAATAAATCGCTTTGCATCGAATTTCCTTTTTATTGGGGGTTTAATATGTTTTTGTTAAAAACTCAACATTTTAACAAAAATTTAATAATAAAAGGCTTGATTACTGCTTGTTTACTTAGCTCTTTTATATATTTATCATATTTTGGATTTGAGTTTAAATTAATAAATACAATATTTGGACTAGGTGGAATATATCTTTTACTAACAATTCCAAGGATTTCACTATTTTATGCAGGATTTTTCACAGGAATTTTTTGGTGCTATTGGATGAGTGTTAGTTTACAATACTACGATATTAGTTATATAGCTCCATTTTTACTTTTAGGAATTGGTCTTGTTTTTGGAACTATTTTTGCTCTTTTTGCAGTTATAAATAAACTATCTTTTAGAATTTTAATGATTTTTGGATTTTTATTTATTGCTCCATTTGGTTTTAATTGGTTAAAACTAGAGCTTATATTTATTGATTCATATTTAAGCACTACAAAATTTGCATTTGGCTTAATTCTTATATCACTTTATCTTGTAATAAAACTAAAAAGAGCAAAGATACTAGCTATTTTACCACTATTATTTGCTTTTCATAGTGAAAAAGGTGAATTTATAGATACTCCAAAAGCAAAAATTTATATGCCACAAATGTATATAAATCAATCTTTAAAGTGGGATAAAGAGTATTTAAAAATATTAAACGATGAAAACTTTAAACAAATTTTTGACGCCATAGACAAAGGCTATAGTTTGGTTGTTTTACCTGAAACTTCATTTTCAGTTGCTCTAAATAAATACCCTAGTTTAAACAATATGCTTTTAGAACTATCAAATAAGATAGATATAGTAACTGGAGCTTTATATGTTGAAGATAATCAAATTTTTAATGCTTCATATTTTTATACTAAAAATAGTGTTACTGTTGCAAAAAAAGTTGTTTTAGTTCCTTTTGGAGAAGAGATACCTCTTCCTAAATTCTTTGTTGATTTGATTAATGATATTTTTTATAATGGAGCTAGTGATTACTCAAAAGCAAGCTCTCCAACAGATTTTATAATTCAAGGAGAAAAATATAGAAATGCAATTTGCTATGAAGGAACAACGGATAAAATATTTGAAAATTTAGGTGATACTAAATATATGATTATGATTTCAAACAATGCTTGGTTTACACCATCAATAGAGCCAACTTTACAGCATCTGCTTTTAAAATATTACTCAAAAAAATATGGAGTTACAATATTTCATGTTGTAAATGGAAGTGAAAATAGAGTATATCGACCATAAGAAGATTATATAAATATTATTTTAAAAATTCTTCTTAAGTCTTTGTTTTAAATCATCTTTTGAAAGATTTTCTTTTATTTGTAAATCCATTGCAAAATTTAACATATTTCTAAAATCACCACTAGGAGTAAAACCTAAATCAAGTAAATCAACTCCCATAATATGTGGTTTTAATCCTTTGCTTAAAATATCAGACTCTTCACATTTTTTTATAATAGCTTCAATATCTTTATTTCCAAATGCAATCTCAACTAAAATTAAATCTTCCAAAACTATATTTAAAGATTGTTTTTTTAAGCTTACAATATCATCTTCCAAACTCTCTTTACACAAAGATATTATAGAGTTTATAAACTTTTTATCACTACTTATTTTTGATAAAAATTCAAGAATATCATCCTCTTTTTCATCTTTTAGCAAAACAACAAAGTATAAAATTAATACTCTTTTTAAATCTATATCTCTATTTTTCAAAATTTTTGATAACTTATCTATGGCTTTATATTTTTTTAAAAAAGATATTTTAAATATTTTAAACTCATCAAAAAGTTTTAAACCAACACTTGGTTTTTTCGATTTCAAAAGAAGTTTTTTTAACTCTTCAAAAACTCTCTCTTTTGATAAATTATTTAATTCTCCACTTTTGATAATAGTTTTTAAAAGTTGTTTTGTCTTTTTTGTTATTTTAAAATTAAATCTTGAAGCAAATCCAAAAGCTCTAAAAACTCTTAAACTATCCTCTATAAAACTTTTTTTATCTATATATTTAATTTTTCTTTTTTTTAAATCTTTTATCCCTAAAAAAGGGTCTATAAAACTATCTTTAAAATAGTCGTAATATATAGAATTTATAGTAAAATCTCGTCTTTTTGCAGCTTTTTTTATATTTATATTTGAAAGAAGTTTTATCTCAAAACTTTTGTGAGTTTTTCCTACTTTTTTCTCTACTCTAGGAATAGAAAAGTCAATATCTAAATCATCGATATTGACTTTTAAAACACCAAAAGATTTTCCAATATCATGAACTTTTGTATATTTTTCTAAAATTGTTTTTAATTTTTCTAAATTTTCTATACCAAATACTTCAATATCAAAATCTTTAACTGGTTTACTCAGAAGAAAATCTCTAACACAACCACCAACAAGATATGGCTTATAGCCACTATCTTGCAATGTTTTCAAAATATCAATAAGTAGTTTTGGTATATTAATTTTTGATTTGTTGATACACATTCTTTGGATATGGAATTGTAATTCCAACCTCATCAAATTTTGTTTTAATCTCTTCTAAAAGTTCAGCTTTTAAAGAACCATAATCAGATGATTTTGCCCAAACATTAACACCTAATTTTACACTATCAAGAGCTAAATCAGTAACCAATATCCCAAATCCTTTATCTTTTAAAACCTTTGGATTTGAATTTATAATATTTGTCAAAACCTCTTTTACATTTTTGATATTATCTTCATAAGAGATAGCTACAACAATATCAACTCTTCTTGTATTGTTAGCATTCACATTTGTTATACTTCCACTTGTAATTGAAGAGTTTGGTACAATTATTTTTTGATTATCAGCAGTTAAAAATACCGTATTAAAAATTGTAACTTCAGTAACAGTTCCACTAACACCACCAGCAACTACACTGTCCCCTGCTTTAAATGGTTTAAATAAAACTATCATAACACCTGAAGCAAAATTTCCTAAAGAGTCTTTCAAAGCTAAACCAATAGCTAAACCAGCTGCTCCTAAAATAGCTAAAAATGAAGTTGTAGCAATTCCTAATTTGTTTAATGCAGCAATTATAACAACAGTTAATAAGGCATAATAAACAATATTTTCCAAAAACTTAACCAAAGTTTCATCAACTCCACCA
Source organism: Aliarcobacter cryaerophilus ATCC 43158 (assembly GCF_003660105.1). Taxonomy (NCBI): domain Bacteria; kingdom Pseudomonadati; phylum Campylobacterota; class Epsilonproteobacteria; order Campylobacterales; family Arcobacteraceae; genus Aliarcobacter; species Aliarcobacter cryaerophilus. The sequence continues at coordinate 408,150 of NZ_CP032823.1, read as the reverse complement.
ACTTTTCTTAAAGCTTTACCTAAAAGTTTAACTATATTTTTTGATATCCACTTTCCTACAAAAAATATTAGAAGTGCAACAATAAAAGACATAGAGTATCCTATAGCTATCTCCACAATATTATCTGGAATAAACGATTTAAAATCTCTTGTTATTTGATCAACATTTTGATCAACAACTTTTTCAATATTTTTTTCAATACTCATATTTTCGCCTTTTTATTTGATTAAATTTAAAATTTCAACAACAACATCTTGTACTTTTACTTCTGTTTTAATAAGAGTTTTTCTATCAACTATTTCAACTATTCCATCTGTTAGTTTTTTCCCAATAATTATCGCATAAGGAAAACCTAAAAGCTCAAAATCTCCAATTTTAAATCCAAATCTAGCATTTATTCTATCATCTAAAATAACTTCCACATTTGAAGCTTTTAGCTCTTCATAGATTTTTTCACCCATATTTTTTTCATCTTCATTTTTTAAATTTGAAACAATAATATCAACCATAAAAGGAGCAGTTGATTTTGTCCAGATACAACCTTTTTCATCATGGTTTTGCTCAATTACAGCAGCAACAAGTCTTGATACTCCAACTCCATAACATCCCATAATAAATGGTTTTGCTTTCCCATTTTCATCTAAAAATGTAGCATTCATTGCTTTTGAGTATTTATCACCTAACTGAAAAATATGTCCAGCTTCAATTCCTTTTGTATGTGAAAGTTTTCCACCACAACAAGTACAAATATCACCCTCTTTGACAGCAACCAAATCAAAGTATTTAATATTTTCAATAGCTTTTAAATCAACATTTACAAAGTGAAAATTCTCTTCATTTGCACCACAAACCAAAGCTTTTGAATTTTCTAACTCACTATCGATAACTACTAAAATATCTTTTGGTAAATTTAAAACTCCACAATATCCAGCAACTATTTCTGCATCTTTTATCTCATCAAAAGTTGCATCAATAATTTCTAAAGCATCTATACTATTTACAGCTTTAGTCTCTTCAAGTTCATCACTTCCTCGTACAAAAAATACTACAATTTTAGAAGCATCTTTAAAAATAGCTTTTTTTATAACTGCTTTTATAGTTTGTTCTTTTTTTACTTTTAAAAAATTTGCAACTTCTTCTATTGTTTTACAATTTGGAGTCTCTATTTTTTTTAAATCTCCTGCTTCAAAATTATAAATCTTTGCTTCTCTTTTTGCAGCTTCAATATTTGCAGCATAAGAGCAACTATCACAAACAACAATTGTATCCTCTCCGCTAGTTGCTAAAACATGAAACTCTTTACTTCCACTTCCTCCAATTGCTCCACTATCAGCTTCAACAACCCTAAAATCAAGCCCTAGTTTTGTATATATTTTTTTGTAAGTAGCTTCCATAAGATTAAATTCTCTTACTAAATCCTCTTCGTTAGAGTGAAAAGAGTATCCATCTTTCATCAAAAACTCTCTTCCTCTCATAAGTCCAAATCTAGGTCGTGCTTCATCTCTAAACTTTGTATTTATTTGATATAAATGAAGTGGTAAATCTTTATATGAAGTAACTCTATTTTTTACCATATTTACAACAGCTTCTTCGTTTGTAGGACTTAAAACAAATTCACCATTTTTTCTATCTTTAAATCTTAGAAGCTCATTTCCCATAGTTAAGGCTCGTCCAGATTCTTGCCAAAGACTAAGAGGTGTAACAAATCCAAATTGAACTTCATTTGCTCCAGCTTCATCCATCTCTTTTTTTACAATAGCTCTAATTTTTTCTAAAACAATTTTTCCCAAAGGCATAAAATCATAAATTCCAGCACCAGTTTGTGCTACAAATCCACCACGAACTAAAAATTGATGAGAAGGTAAAGAGGCATCACTTGGCATCTCTTTTGTTGTTGGAATAAAAAGTTTACTAAATTTCATATATTTTTCCTATATTTTTAAAATAATTTTTGATTTTCTAATTTTTTGATAAATGCTCACATTTAAAGTTTGTATCGCTATTTTGTTTTGTAAACATACTTTGAACAGAGCTTACAACCAAATCACACTCCATATTTCTTGAAATATTTTTAAGTTGTTTTGATGGATTATGAAGATATTCACTCATTATAGTTTGGCAAAGTTTTTTGATATTATCTTCATGCTCTTTTGGTATAAAACCTTTTTTTATAGCATTTTGAAGTTTTTTCTCTATTATACTATCGCCTTTTAGATACAAATTCTTAATAATTGGTTCAATATCAAGACTTTTTAACCAATCAAAAAATTCCAAAGTAGAGCGACCAACTATTGTGTAAGCCTCTTTTGCTTGTGCTGACCTTTGTGTCATATTTGAATTTACAATCTCTTGTAAATCATCTACAGAGTAAATATCTAAATCAAACATTGATATATTCTCATCAATATCTCTTGGAACTGCTATATCAAACCAATATCTTGAAATAGATGAACTAGGAGTATTTTCTTGTGTAATTATTGGATATGGAGCAGATGTTGCCGTTATCATTACAGGAATAATTTCAAGCAACTCTTCAAGTTTAGAATATGGCTCTACTTTTATAGAAGCCTCAAAACTATCTGCTAGATTTTGAGCTTTTTTCATATCACGGCTAGTTATCGTTACATCAAAACCAGAGCTTATTAGGTGCTTAACTGCCAATTCACTCATAAGCCCAGCGCCTATAACCAAAGCATTTACACCTTTTGTATTTCCTACTAGCTCTTTTGCTTTTGCAACAGCAGTAGATGCAACTGAAACAGAACCTGTTCCCAAACTTGTAGCAGTTCTCACTTGTGCAGCACATTTAAAAGCATAGTGCATAACTTTACTAATAGACTCTCCACAAAAACCAAAACTTTGGGAAAATCTAAAAGCATCTTTTAGCTGTCCAACAATTTGAGTTTCACCAATAACTAAACTATCAAGTGCAGAAGCAACGGAAAAAAGATGATGCACAGCAACATCTCCATCATAAATATCAGCCCTATCATATAAAAAATCAAAATCCAAAGATGAATAACTAGCTAAATTTTCAATAATATTTTTACTACTTTGTTTTATATTTGAACTTTTTGCAATAATTTCAACCCTATTGCAAGTAGAAAGTAAAACCAACTCACTTGTTGTAGGTGCTTCTAAAAGTTTTTTTATAAATCTTGCTTTCTCTTCATCGCTATTAAAAGCTAATTTTTCTCTCTGTTTTATATCTAAATTTTTATGCGAAAAACTGATTACTAAATAACTCATCTTAAAAATCTCTTTCTATCATAGCTTTCATAATATTTATTAAATCTTCACTATTTATTTCATCTTCTATAGAGTTTATTGCTTCAAGCCCTCTATTTTTTGCCTCTTTTATAGCATCACTCAAAGCATTTGTACTATTTAGTTTCTCTTTTAGATACTCCAACTCTTCTTGTTTTAATTCTTTTTTATACAAAGATTTTAAATACTCTTTATCTTCAACTCTTTCATATAAATATAGATATGGAATAGTTACTTTTCCCTCTTTAAAATCAAGCATAGAAGGTTTTCCAAGAGTTTGGCTACTTTGTGTAATATCTAAAATATCATCAACCATCTGAAAAGCAAGACCTAAATTCTTTCCATAAGAGGCATATTTTTCATCATCAAGACCTGCTATTATTGCAGCACTTCTCGCACTAGCTTCTATTAGTGATGCTGTTTTTTTATATATCATTGTTATGTATTTATCATGTGAACTGTTAAATGATTCAGTCAAATCAACATCCATCATCTCTCCAATGCTAAGTTGCGTTACAGCATTTGAAACATGATATGCAACTCTCTTATCCATTTGTGATAGTTCTGTAAAGGCTCTTGAGTATAAAATATCTCCAAACATTATAGAAGTTTTATTATCATACAAAGCATTAATAGATGGTTTTCCTCTTCTTGTATCTGATTCATCTATAACATCATCGTGAAGTAGTGAAGCCGCATGAATCATCTCAACAACAGCACAAAGCTTTATACTCTCATCGCTCTCTTTAGCAATTTTAAGTATCAATTTACTTCTTAGCATCTTTCCAGTTGCCAACTTTTCAAGCAAATCCAAAGCCTTTGGATATTGGCAAACTTCTACAAAATCTCTTATTTGATTTTTTACTTTTTCTAAAACTTCCACCTAGCTATCCAACCTACTAATAATCTCTCCAGAAAATTCCATATAAAGCCCTTTTTTCATTGAGTTTACATCTTCTTGATTTTTTTCTTTAAAATCTTCTAAATATGAGTTTATATCAAAATCCTCATCTTTATCTTGACTTACAATAAGCTCCAAAATTGCTAACTTTTCAATAACTTTATCAATCTCATCTTCAACTAAATCTCTGTGAGTTTGTTCCATAATATCAAAAAACTTAGACTTTGGACTTCCAAAAAATATATCATCGTCATCTTCTGTAAACCAATCTTTAAATTTACTCATTATTTATCTTCCAATCGCACGCGAACACTTTTTGCATGTGCTGTTAATCCTTCTGTATCTGCTAAGAGTGCACAAGGCTCTCCTAAATCATTTATAGCTTTTTTTGAAAAACTTATTATTGAGCTTTTTTTAAGAAAATTCTCTACATTTAAAGGACTATAAAATTTGGCAGTTCCGCCTGTTGGTAGAGTATGATTTGGACCAGCTATATAATCTCCTATTGGCTCAGGAGTATTCTCACCTAAAAATATAGCACCAGCATGTTTTATAAAAGGAAGTAGCTCAAATGGATTTTTTGTCATAACTTCAAGGTGTTCAGGTGCTATTTCATTCATAAGTTCAATTGACTCTTCCATATTAGAAGCAACAATTATAACTCCTCTTTCATCTATTGATTTTTTAGCAATCTCATATCTGCTTAAATTTGCCAAAAAATTATCTACTTCAACACTTGTATTTTTTGCCAAATCTTCACAAGTAGTTATTAAAATCGAACTAGCCATCTCATCGTGCTCTGCTTGAGATAGTAAATCTATTGCTACAAAGTTTGCTTTTGCACTCTCATCTGCTAAAATCCCAATCTCACTAGGACCTGCAATCATATCAATATTTACTTCACCAAAAACCATTTTTTTGGCAGTTGCCACAAAGATATTTCCAGGTCCTGTTATTACATCAACCTTAGGAATTGTTTTAGTTCCATATGCCATAGCAGCAATTGCACTTGCTCCTCCAACTTTGTAAACTTTTGAAACATTACAAAGGTGACAAGCTGCAAGAAGTAGCTCATTTACTTCATTATTTGGAGTTGGTGTACAAACAACTATCTCTTTAACTCCTGCAACCTTTGCTGGAATTGCATTCATTAATAAACTACTTGGATACGCAGCTTTACCACCTGGAATATAAAGCCCTGCTCTATCTACAGCAGTTACCTTTTGTCCCAAAATTGTTCCATTTTCTTCAAAATCAATCCATGATTTTGGAAGCTGTTTTTCGTGATATGCTTTTATTCTATCATAAGCTTTGTGCAAAGAGTTTTTTAAATTTTCATCAAGAGTTTCATAAGCTTTTTTCATACTATCTTGAGATATTAAAAGTTCATCATCACTTTTTACAATCCATTTATCAAACTTCTCTATATGTCTTTTTAAAGCCTCATTTCCATCTTCTATAATCTCATCAATAATATTTTCAACTATTTTTGAAACACCTTTTATATCACTTTTTGCTCTTTTTAAAATATTTTCAAACTCTGTTTTAAACTCTTTATCTTTTGTATATATTATTTTCATTTTATCTGTCCTAAAATCTCTTTTACTATAACTTTTAAATCTCTGTTTTCAACATCAACAATAATATCTGCAACTTTTTCATACTCTTTTACTCTTGTATTATAAAGTTTTATAGCCTCTTTTTTATTTTGTAAAAGTGGTCGTTTTTTTAGTTTATTTTTTGCATTTGGTGCTTTTTTTATTCTTTTTAAAATTCCATCAAATGATGACTTAAGATAGATTATAGTTCCTATATTTTTAATATTTTCTTGACGATAAAAACCACCACCAGTTGAAATAATTGTATTTTCTACACTTTTTTCAAGCCAAAGTGCCGTCTTTTTTTCTAAATTTCTAAAATATTGCTCACCATCAAATTTAAAAATCTTTTTTATAGCTCTATTTTCCATACTTTCGATTAAATCATCTGTATCAATCGAATACTGGAAATGGAACTTTACTCCCACCTCTTCTTCTTCTGGGAATTGGGACGCAAGACCCACCATTGCGAACTCTTTTACCATAGCTCTTGCCACAGTTCCTTTTCCAACACCCATAAAACCAATTAGTATAATATTATTCTTTTTCATAGGAAAAGATTGTATCAAAAATATTAGTAAAAAATCCTAAAATAAGAAAACAAATGCTTACTTTTTGGCTTAAATTAACAATAAATAAACAGATAATTAACAAATTTAAGAAAACTTTAAAAATTAATCTTATAAAATGGTCGCCAAGGTTCACAAGGAATAAAAATTATTCTTGTAAATCGACTTTAATTTCGAAATTTTAGGAGAAAAAAACATGAGAAAAATCTCAAAAATTAGTTTAGTAGCAGCTGTTGCAGTTGCTGGTTTTAGTACTGCTAATGCTCAACCATTAGAAGAAGCTATCAAAGGTGTAGATGTATCTGGATCGGTAGTTTACAGATATAATAACTATGATAATAGTTTAAATAGAACTGGTGGTCAAACAGAAAACAATAACTACAAAATAGGTCTTAACTTATCTTCAAAAGTAAATGACTATGTTAAATTTAACTCAAGATTTATTGTAGGTGATTCAAAAAGTGCTGATTTTGCAAAATTAGATTCTAAAAAAGATCAAACTGGTGATGCACAAGCAGATGTAACTTTATCAAATGCATATTTTGGTTTAACTGCTATTCCAAATACTGTTGTAAATATTGGTAAACAAGGTTTAACAACTCCATATACAGTTGCTGTTGATATCAATGGAAATGAGCAAACTGGAACTGGTATTTTAGCTCTTTCAACATTTGGGCCAATTACTGCGGGTGCTGGTTACTTCAATGCAACTAACTTACATGATTCAGGAAATGGTGCATTTAATAGTAATAAAAGTGGTGTTACTGTAGATCACAAAGAAGTTATAAAAAATGGTAATGACATGTATGTTGCTACTGTTCAAGGTGATTTAGATTTTGTTAAACTTGAGGCTTGGTATGCTGGTATGCAAAACACTTTTGGTTCATACACTTTAGCAGCTACTTCAAATCTTGATTTAGCAGAAAATGCAAAATTAGGTTTAGAAGCTAGATATGTAAATTTACAATTAAACAGTAAAGTATTACAAGACACAGGTTTAACAAGTGATGATAACTCAATGATTAGACTTGCTGTTGATGGTAAGTTCTCTATCGTTAATGCTAGACTTGCATATACTATGACTGATAAAGATGGTGGTTTAACTGCACTTGATCAAGATGCAAAAAATACATCTCTTGGATGGTTCATTACTTCAAATGGTATAGCAGATGCTAAATATTTCCAAGGTGCTTTAGGTGTTGATATTTTAGATAACCTAAACCTAACAGCTCACTATGGATACTTAAAAGCTGATAAAACTGAAGCTGGTAAAACAACATTCAATAATCATGCTTACGCTAGAAGTGTTACAACTAGAGGTGATGAATTAAAACAACAAGAAGTTTATGGACAATTAACATATAAAATGTCTAAAAACTTAAGTACATATTTAAGATATGGTAACTTTGAGCAAAAATTTGATGGTGCAAAAAGTATTGATCAAGATGCTGGAAGATTACAAGTTGCTTATACATTCTAATTTTTTTAGAAGTTAAGACTTTCTTTCTAAAAGGTTGGGCTTTTGTCCAACCTTTTTTTTTGCCTTTTTACTTCTTAATTTGATATAATAAAATCAAAATTTTAAAAAGAACAAAGGCAAAATTTGATTTTATGTGATATTGGAAATACAAGTACAAAGTTTTTAATAGATAAAAATATAAAAAATTACTACAAAAATGATAAAATCCCAAAGTTTGAAGATGATATTTTTTATATAAGTGTAAATGAAAAAGCTACAAAAAAACTTCTTAAAAAAAATCCTCATGCAAAAAATTTATCTAGTTTTATAAATTTTAAAACTGATTATTTAGGTTTAGGAATAGATAGAGCAGTTGCATGTAGTTTTGAAGAAAATGCAGTTATCATTGATGCAGGAAGTGCAATAACTGTAGATATAATTGAAAACAAAAAACACATGGGTGGATTTATATTTTTGGGATTAAATAGTTTTTTAAAAAGTTATAAAAATATATCAAAAAAGCTAGAAATATCAAAAAGTGATTTTGAAAAAAATATTAATTTAGATAAAATACCGCTTCAAACAAAAGATGCTGTTTTTTTTGCTTTAATAAAATCTATCATTTTACCTATAATTGAGATTTGTAAAAATAAAAATATAATATTTACAGGTGGAGATGGAGAGTTTTTGAGCCAATTTTTTGAAAATAGTATATATAAAAAAAATTTAATATTTGAAAATATGAAAAGGATAATAGATGCTAACAATCGCCCTTCCTAAAGGAAGAATTGCAGATGAAACTCTTGATAGATTTGAAAAAGCTTTTGGAGAGAAGTTTGTTTTTGAAGATAGAAAACTAATCTTAGAAAAAAGTGGTTTTAAATTTTTAAATGTAAGAAATCAAGATGTACCAACTTATGTTATGCATGGAGCTGCTGATTTAGGAGTTGTTGGGCTTGATGTTTTAGAAGAGAAAGAGTACGACTTAATAAAGCTTTTGGATTTAAAACTTGGCCGTTGTAAAGTTGCTTTTGGTTTAAGAGCTGGAGAGAAACTAAATTTTGATAAAAGTAAAATAACAATAGCTACAAAACATGAAAAAATAGCCAAAAAATATTTTGAACAAAAAGCTATGGCAGTAGAGATCATAAAACTTTATGGCTCTATTGAGCTAGCACCTTTGGTTGGGCTTTGTGACTGTATTGTTGATATTGTAGAAACTGGTGAAACTATGAAACAAAATGGTTTAGAAGTAGGACCAACAATAATGGAAACAACAGCTCACTTAATAGCAAATAAAAACTCATTTTATGCAAAAAAAGATTTGATTTTTGATTTAAAAGATAAGCTAGAGAAATTTTTATAATGGGGCTTGATTTATATGCAAGAATAGAGCCTTATTTAGATTTTGAAGAGGAGATTTACTCTCTTCACAAAGAGTTTTTGAAGTTTATTATGGTAAATGATTTGGACAATATCATCGATATTGGTTGTGGTCAAGGCTATTTTTTAAATAATTTAAAAGTAAACAAAAAAAAAGCTTTTGGTATTGATTTAAGTATTGAACAGATAAAAATATGTCAAGAAAAAGGCTTAAATGCAAAAGCAATATCTCTTGAAGATGTTGAAAAACTAGAAGAAAAATTTGATTGTGCAACTGCAATTTTTGATGTTTTAAACTATATTCCAAAAATTGAGCTAGAAAAATTTATTTTACAAGTTAATAAAGTTTTAAATCGAAATGCTTATTTTATATTTGATGTAAACACATATTTTGGTTTTGATGAAGTAGCTCAAGGGACTATAAATATTGATATTGAAGATAAGTTTATAGCGATTGATGCTTTTTTTGAAAATGATAAACTTCAAACAAATATTACACTTTTTGAAAAAGAAGAGAGTGGAAAATATACAAAAGAACAAGACAAAATAGTACAAGAGTACCATAAAAAAGAGTTTTTAGAAAAGATTATAAAAAACTCTGGTTTTGAGATTGTTGAGATAAAAGAGTTTTTTCTTCACACAAATGAGTGTGCAGATAAATTAATATTTATTTGTAAAAAATATTTATAATAATTAAACTCTTCTTTTTAGTTTTTTTCTTGATAAATCAGACATTAAAATACCAAGCCAACGGCTATTTGAGTTTGAATCAAAAGCTATTTTTAAAGTCATAGTTATTGGAACTGCCAAAAACATTCCAACAATTCCTAAAATATAACCCCAAAATATCAAAGAGAAAAATATTACTAAAGGTGATAAGCCAAGCTCTCTTCCCATTAGCTTTGGTTCTAAGATGTTACTAATAGATATATTAATTACCATATAAAGCACAATTACCCAAATAGCAGAACCAATATCAAGATTCATTAGTGCTAAAAGTATTGCAGGAATAGAAGCTACTATTGAACCAATTACTGGAACAAAGTTAAATAGCATTGCTATAACTCCCCACAAAACTGGATAATCAACATCAAAAAGCATTAACATCAAAGTAACTATAAATCCTGTTAGAAAACTTGTAAAAGATTTAACTACAAAATATTTTTGAATGTTATATGAGAATAGATTAAAATGTTCTAGTTTTTTTGAGTTATTTCTAAAGATTACTTTTAGTTTTGTTTGAAAAGATTTTGATTCAGCAAGAATAAATGCAACTCCAATAATTACCAATAAAAATTGAGATAAAAATGCTCCAATACTTCCAATAATATTTTTAGTTACACCAAAAAAAGAACCGAAATTTAAAACTTCCATAATTTTTGCTCTGTCAATTTCAATCTCGAATCCATAATTTTGAACAAGGTGAATAGAGTTTAAAACCAAATTTTTTAGTTTCTCTTCATAAAGTGGAAGATTTGTTAAAAAATCTTTTAAAGAGATATTTATTACATAAACAAACATAAATCCAACTATTAAAACAATTAAAGCTAGAAGTAAATATGAAATTATTTTTGGAATTTTTCTCTTTTTTAGTAGATTTAAAACAGATGAGAATATAGAAGATATAAAAATAGCTAAAAATAGTATAACTACCACTTCACTTGCCATTTTAACTCCAGCAATAATTACTACAAAACTAGCAAAATAGAAAAAATAGTTTTTTAAATTTATTGCATCCATCATCTGTTTATCCTTTTTCTATTTTTCTAAATGATTTTTTAGTAAATGTTTTAGCTCACTAATCTCATTTCTTAGCTCTTTTATCTCTTTATTTAGACTATTATCTTGTAATTGTATCTCATCTATTATATTTTGCTCTTCCTCTTTGTTTAAAATAGCCATAGCATCAACAATTATTGCTACAACTAAATTTATCATTACAAAAGTTACTACAAATATAAATGGAACAAAGAAAACCCAAGCATAAGGATAAACATCCATTACAGGTCTTACAATTCCCATAGACCAAGACTCTAAAGTCATAATTTGAAATAGAGTATAAAACGACTCACCTAATGTTCCAAACCATAGGGGGAATTTCTCACCAAAAAGTTGTGTTGACATAATTGCGAAAATATAAAAAAACAGTGTCATTAAAGCAATTACAGATAACATTCCTGGAATTACGCTAATTAGTGCTGAAACTATTTTTCTCATTTGAGGAACAGCAGTTATAAGTCTAAATAGCCTTAAAACTCTTAAGACTCTTAGTATTTCAAATCCTGAACTTGTAGGAACTAAAGATATTGCTACAACAAAAAAATCAAACAAACTCCAAGGATCTTTGAAAAAAGATACTCTGTGAACATAAATTCGCAAAGCAATCTCAATTGTAAAAATCGTAATAACAATTTGATTAAATAATGTTGTGTAAACTCCATAACTTTGCATAAAAGTTTTTGAAGTCTCTAAACCCATTGTAATACCATTTAAAACTATCAAATAGATAATTATTTTTGAAAAAAATGCACTATCCACGATATTTTTAATTTTATGATACATAAAACTCCTTTTAAAAAATTTTGAAATAATAGATTAAAAAACTATAGATTTAAATTAAGCCTACTATATCTCTAATTTCTCTTATTTTTTCACTTGCTATTTTTCTTGCTTTACTAGCTCCAAAAGAGAGCATTTCTCGCACCTTTATTGGATTTTCTAAAAGTTTTGCTCTTTTTTCTTCATAAGGTGCAAAAAAATCTTCTATTTTTTCAAGAAGTGTAAGTTTAAAGTGACCATAACCCTCACCTGCTGTTTCATATCTTTTTTGTAAATCTTTTAACTCAACATCACTCATAAATAGTTTTGAGATATTGTAAATATTGCAATTTTCCCACTCTTTTGGCTCATCAAGCTCTTTTGAATCAGTTACTATTTTCATAACTTGTTTTTTTCGCTCTTTAGTACTTGTAAACATATCTATTGTATTGTTATAAGATTTACTCATTTTAGCTCCATCAGTTCCTAAAACTGTTGCAACATTTTCATCTACTTTTGCAGTTGGTAAAACAAAAATATCTTTTTTATATGCATGATTAAATGAGATTGCAATATCTCTTGTCATCTCAACGTGTTGTATTTGGTCACGTCCAACTGGAACTATATTTGAATCAAAAAGTAAAATATCAGCAGCCATTAAAACTGGATATGAAAAAAGCCCATGACTTGCACTAATTCCTCTTGAAGTTTTATCTTTGTATGAGTGAGCACGTTCTAATAGCCCCATAGAAGTGTGGTTTGATAATATCCAGTATAACTCTAAAACCTCTTTAACATCGTGTTGTATCCAAAAAGTTGATTTCTCAATATCCATTCCAAGAGCCAAAAAATTTATAGCTGCTTCATAAGAGTTTTTCTCTAAAAACTCTTTATCTTTTACACTTGTTAGTGCATGATATGAAGCTATAAAAGCAAATAGTTCACCATCATTTTGTGACTCTATCATCTTTTTTACCATACCAAAGTAGTTTCCTATATGAATTGTTCCTGATGGTTGAATACCTGATAAAATTCTCAAAACCAAATTCTCCTATATTTTTTTGTTTGGATTATATCAAAAGTAGCTAAAAGCATTAGTAAATCTATTAAAGAGGGCTTAAATTTTTTTAAGTATAATCTTCACCTTTTATTTAACAATAAAATTAACTCTATTTAAACTTAAAATATATAAATCAATAAGGAACTAGATGGTACAAAAATACTTTAAAAAAGATGAATGGTTCTCAAATATAAAAGCAGATTCAATTTCAGGTCTTGTAGTAGCTCTTGCACTAATACCTGAAGCAATAGCTTTTTCAATTATTGCGGGAGTTGATCCAAAAATTGGTCTTTATGCATCTTTTTGTATTGCAGTTGTAATCTCTTTTGTGGGTGGAAGACCTGCAATGATTAGTGCTGCAACTGGAGCTATGGCTCTTTTAATGGTTACACTTGTAAAAGAGCATGGGCTTCAATATTTACTTGCAGCCACTATTTTAACAGGTGTTATTCAAATAATTTTAGGCTATCTTGGAGTTGCTAAACTTATGAGTTTTGTAGCACGAGCTGTTGTAATTGGATTTGTAAATGCTTTGGCTATTTTGATTTTTATGGCACAACTTCCAGAACTTACAGATGTAACTTGGCATGTTTATGCACTAACTGCTGTGGGACTTGGAATAATCTATTTATTTCCTTATATTCCAAAAATAGGAAAAATGCTTCCATCACCACTTGTTACAATTATTGTTTTAACTATTTTTGTATATTTTGTGGGTTGGGATGTAAGAAATGTAGCAGATATGGGAGAACTTCCTGATACTTTACCTATATTTTTGTGGCCAGAAGTTCCATTAACTTTAGAGACTTTATGGATTATTTTACCTTATTCTCTTGCTTTAGCAGTTGTTGGATTACTTGAATCATTTATGACAACAACAATAGTTGATGAACTAACAGATACTTCAAGTGATAAAACAAGAGAAGCAAAAGGGCAAGGAGTTGCAAATATAGCTTCTGGATGTATTGGTGGAATGGCTGGATGCGCGATGATTGGACAGTCAATAATAAATGTAAAATCAGGAGGGAGAGGAAGATTATCTACTTTTTTGGCAGGTTTTTATCTTTTAATTATGGTCGTATTTTTATCTGATATTATCTCAATTATTCCTATGGCCGCTTTGGTTGCTGTTATGATTATGGTATCTATTGGAACATTTGATTGGGCTTCAATAAAGAATCTAAAAACTCTACCACTTTCTACAAATATTGTAATGCTTTCAACTGTTGTTGTAACTGTTTATACTCATAATTTAGCCCTTGGAGTAATAACAGGAGTTCTGTTTGCTTCTTTATTTTTTGCAAATAAGATTTCACACTTTATGTCTTGTGAAACTTCATATAATGAGAATAAAAGTATCAAAACTTATAAGTTTATAGGACAGGTATTTTTTAATAGTGCAGATAAATTTTATGATAGCATAAATTTTAAAGAGGTTTTAGATAGAGTAATTATAGATGTTTCAAGAGCTCATTTTTGGGATATTTCTGCTGTTTATGCACTTGATAAAGTGGTTATAAAATTAAGAAGAGAAGGTGCTATTGTTGAAGTTATTGGACAAAATGAAGCAAGTAAAACTATAATTGATAGATTTGGTGTTCATGACAAACCTGAAATGATAGAAAAAGTAATCAAAGGAGATTAAAATGAATAAAGTATTAGTTTGCCTTGATGGCTCGAATTTTTCAAAAGCAGTTTGTGATTATGGAGTTTTTATAGCCAAAAATCTTGATTTACCTCTTGTTTTACTAAATGTAATTGAGCATTCAAAAATTTCAAATGTAGTTGATTTTTCTGGAAATATTGGTCTTGGTGCAAAAGATGTACTACTTGAGATTTTGGTTGATGAAGATGCTAAAAGAAGTCAAGAACAAATTTCAAAAGGAAAAGCTATTTTAAAACAGATGCAAGAGTATGTTAAATCAAAAGAGTTCACAAACTTCACAACTCTTCAAAGACATGGAACTTTGTATGAGACTTTAGATGAGTTAGGAAGTGATTTAAAAATTGCAATTATTGGCTTAAATGGTGAAAATAGTAAAGATATAGGAGCAAATGTTGAAGAGTTAATTAGAACACTAAATATTCCAATTTTACTTGTAAATAGTGAGTTTAAAGAGGTAAATTCTATATTAATGGCTTATGATGGAAGCTCTTATGCAAAAAAATCAATTGATATTGCAGTAAAAAATCCAATATTTCCAAATACAAAAAGATATATTGTAAATATAAATAACGATAAAAATGAGTCATATAGAGTTTTAAACGAAGCTAGTTTGATATTCAAAAATGCAAATATAGATGTTGAAACTTCATCTTTAAGTGGAGATAAATTAGAAGCTATTTTGAATTATCAACAAAGTATAAACGCTGATATTATAGCTATGGGAGCTTATAGTCATAATAGATTTAGAAGTGCAATTTTTGGAAGTTTTACAACAAATATGATTTTAAAATCAAAAGTTCCATTATTATTGTTTAGATAAAAAGGAGAAGTTTTAAGCTTCTTTTTTTTAACTACTTAAAAAAGTAAAATTTTAAATCCAATTAGAATCAAAACAACTCCACCCAAAATTTCAGCTTTACTCTCATATTTTTCTCCACCACGACTTCCTACATAAACTCCAATATAACTAATAATAAATGTAACAAATCCAATAATAAAAATTGATAAATATATATTTACAGAAAACAGATGTAAGCTATATCCAGCAGCCATAGCATCAAGACTTGTTGCAATTGCTAAAGTTAATAATAGTTTGTTTGTTACTTGTGCTATCTCTTCTTCTACATTTTCATTAAATGCTTCATATAGCATCTTTCCACCTATAAGTAAAAGTAAAACAAATGCCACAATTTTGTCATATCCTTGAATATACTCTCTTAAACCAATACCACCTAAGAATCCTAAAAATGGCATAAAAGCTTGAAAAATTCCAAAAAATAACCCAGCTTTTAAAGCCATAGTTTTTATATCTTGCTTATTTTTTATTCCAAGACCAATAGAAACTGCAAATGCATCCATACTTAAAGCAAACGCCAATATCAAAACTTCTAACATATACATAATCCCTTTTTTTAAATATAAAGCCGAAATTATAACCAAATTAGATAAAAGTTTAAAATCTCTTTTTTGATATATATTTGTAACAAATTGTAACAAATATATAGATTTTTTTATGAAAAAGAGCTCTTTTTATTATTGTCACTAAAATGCCATTTATATATGCTAGTGTTTTGATATCAAATATCATTAAGGAGTTATTATGATTTATGAAAGACCAAAATATAAAAATCAGTATGAGAATTTTATAGGTGGAGAGTGGATTGTTCCAAATAGTGGTGAGTATATTGAAAATATTTCTCCAGTTGATGGAAAATTGCTTACAAAAATTCCAAGATCAAATGAAAAAGATGTTGATTTAGCAGTTGAGGCTGCAAAAAAAGGTTTTGAAGTGTTTAAGCACACATCTGTTACTCAAAGAAGTGCTTTATTAAACAAAATTGCAGATATTGTAGAGGCAAATCTTGAAATGTTGGCAATTGCTGAAACTCTTGATAATGGAAAAGCTGTAAGAGAGACATTAAATGCAGATTTACCTTTATTTATAGACCATTTTAGATATTTTGCATCTGTTATAAGAGCTGAATCTGGAACTATCTCTGATTTAGATGAAAATACAATTTCTCAAGAGATTTATGAACCTTATGGTGTTGTTGCTCAAATTATCCCTTGGAACTTCCCACTTTTAATGGCAGCTTGGAAACTAGCACCTGCAATTGCTGCTGGAAATTGTGTTGTTTTAAAACCAGCTAGTTCAACTCCACTTTCAATACTTCTATTTTTGGATTTAATCAAAGATGTTTTACCAAAAGGTGTTATAAATGTAGTAAATGGTGCGGGTGGAAAAATAGGTAAACATCTTGTAACTCATCCTGATGTTAAAAAAGTTGCATTTACAGGAGAGACAAGCACAGGTCAAGAGATTATGAGATATGCAACTGAAAATATTATTCCATCAACTCTAGAGCTTGGTGGGAAATCTCCAAATGTCTTTTTTGAATCAATTATGCAAGAGGATGATGAGTTTTTTGACAAAGCAATAGAAGGTTTAGTTCTATTTGCATTTAATAGTGGAGAGGTTTGTACTTGTCCATCAAGAGCATTGATACAAGAGTCAATTTATGAGCCATTTATGAAAAGAGTTATAGAAAGGGTAAAAGCTATTAAGCTTGGAAATCCTCTTGATACAGAAAATACAATGGGAGCTCAAAACTCTTTTAACCAAAAAGAGAAAATTGCAAAATATTTAAATATTGCAAAAGAAGATGGTGCTCAGTGTTTAGTTGGTGGAGATATTTATCACTCTTCTATAAATCCAGATGGATTTTATATAGAGCCAACAATTTTTAAAGGTCACAATAAAATGAGAATTTTCCAAGAGGAGATTTTTGGACCTGTTTTATCTGTAACTACTTTCAAAGATGAGAAAGAGGCTATTGAAATTGCAAATGATACTATTTATGGATTGGGTGCTGGAGTTTGGTCAAGAGATGCTCATCAAATTCATAGAGCATCAAGAGCTATTCAAGCTGGAAGAATTTGGGTAAATTGTTATCATGTTTATCCAGCTCATGCCTCTTTTGGTGGATATAAAAAATCTGGAATTGGAAGAGAAACTCATATGATGATGTTAAATAACTATAGACATACAAAAAATATTTTAACTTCATTTAATACAAAAGCTTTAGGATTTTTTTAATATCTTAAGATAATAGAGGCTTTTTTAGCCTCTATTTTCATTTTTGAAATACAAACAGATGCTCATGCATAATCAATAAAAAGTTTGCTTCTTTGCTTTTATTTACAAAAAATCATAACATAGAAAATATTTTTTTTAATTCCGAAACAAAATTATCAATTTTAATAAAATTTTGATTTAACACTTGAATAGTTAATACATTTATATTTTTACCATGAGCTATATTATTTCTATTATCAATAATACTTTGAATAGCTTGAATTGTAAGTTCAAAATCACTAATAGCATTTTTCAAATTATATGGAAAATCATCTTCAATAGTTCCTAAAATAGGTTTTATTTTACACCAAGTTGCATTTTGTAACTTTTCACCACTTAATTTTTTCATACATTCATGTGTTTTAAAATGCTGTGTCTTTTTATATTCTGTTAGTTGATTATTAATTTCTATTTCTAAATAACTTGATATTAAAATGCATACATAATTCTGTAAATGAGAGGTTATCTCTTCATCTAACTGAGAATAATCTTTGTTTAATAAGTTTTCAATTTTATTTTTCATAAATTATTCTCCAAAAAGCTGAATAGTAATTTCACATCTTCCTTTTACAAATTCCGTTTTAGAATTTCTTGACTCCCAATATTCTCTTTGTTTATAATCTTCTTTTTCTATATTAGCTTTTAAATCATCCAACTTATTTTTTATATATCCACTATTTACTAATTTTTGATTATCTATATTTTTTGCTATACCAACTAAAATTGAGTCTAATAATTGAGTATTTACTCTATTACTTCCTATTAAACAAATATCTTCTTTTGTAAGAAATTGTGAACAAATATTTATAGTTTTTTCAAAAATATTTTCAATATCTTGTTTTTGATTATATTTTAAATGTCTATTTTTACTCATATAAACATTTAAAAAGTGCTTCATTGGTGATTTATAATTTTCTAAATCAAAGTAAAGAGCAAAAAATCTCAGGATTAATTCTTCATGTGATTTTCTAGTATTTTTCATTTGAATAAAATCAATCCATTTTTGTTTATTTGCTAATTCTGATAACAATTCATTAAATTTACCATGATATGAAGAAGCTCTTATTTCTTGAGGTAAAAGCTTTGTGCCCTCAGTATTTATTCTTTCAAAAATTTTGTATATGCTATCATTATTATCATCTGGCTTATCTTGTTTGATAATTATCAACTGAATAGCATATTCATCTATTCTATCTTTTAATTTCTCCTCAAGTTCATTATAAGTTTTACCATTGAAATCTAATCCATAAAGTTTTTTAGCAACACTTTCTAAAGCAAACTCTCCATTATAAAATTTTTCAATTGATTTTAATCTTTGTTGTCCATCAATGATATAATAGTTTTCATCTTTCCCTTCATCTTTTGCCATAAATATCGATGGAATAGGAAGTCCCATCACCAATGATTCTATTAATTTTGAAGCTTGAGGAACTTTCCAAACATAATCTCTTTGAAAAGATGGGATATAATATTTATTTTTAGATAGCCTATTATATATAGTTCTTACATCAGCGGATGTTCCAAAAGTAGTAATATCATAAATTGGACTTTCATCTTCATTTTCATCTTCGTTAAACTCATCAAAATCATTTTCTCTATCACCAACACCTATTTCATAACCTAAATTATATGCACAAATTGCGCATTTATGTCTTCCTTGAGTTGGTTTTTGATTTATATGAATAATTTTAATACTAGATTTTAAAGCTTTTCTACCATGCTGACACTCTTCAATTTCATCTTCATTTGTAAAATCTAAAGCTTTACTTTCTCCATCTTTTATACCATTTTGATATGCACATAAAACACATCTGTGCCTTCCTATTCCACCTTGATTAAAATTTAATGATTCTATTAAATTTTTTGGCATTTTATTATTTTGTTCGCATGTAATAATTTCACTCATTTTTATAACTCCTAATTAAAAGTTCTTGAATTTTTCCTCTTTGAGATATTTTACTATTAATATTTCTATTTGCAAAAATAATTTCATATATTTTATATTCATTATACACATTATTTATAAATTTACTATTTGAATTACTTTGTGCAACTTTACATCTCTTTTCACTCAAACTTCTAAAAATATCAAAAAGTTCAATTTGCTCTTTTTCTAAAAACTCAAATTCACTATATGAAGTAAAACTAGAAGTTTGTGTAAGTGGATAATACGGTGGATCAAAATAAACCAAATCATCTTTTGAAGCATATTTTAAAACTTCTTTATAACTATCATTTAAAATATTTACATTTTGCAAAGCATTACTAGCACTCAAAATCACACCATAATCACAAATATTTGGATTTTTATAATTTCCTATTGGAACATTATTTTGATTCTTTTTATTTACTCTATAAAGCCCATTAAAACAAGTTTTGTTTAGATATATAAATCTTGAAGCTCTTTGTATTTCGCTTCTTTGTAAAAAATTATTTTGTCTATCCCAAGCTCTAATCTCATAATAAAACTCTTTAGTATGTTTTTGTTTAAAAGTTTCAAGTTCATTTATAAGCTGATTTGGATAGTTTTTTACTACATTATAGGCATTTATAAGTTCAGAGTTTATATCAAACAAAAAAATCTCTTTATTATCAAGTAATCCTAAATTCTTTAATTCAAAAAACAAAGCTCCACCACCAACAAATGGCTCAAAATAGTTATTAAATTTTTTTGGCAATAGTGGAATTATTTGAGATAGTAATCCTCTTTTTCCACCTACCCATTTTACAAATGGTTGAAAAGTTTTTTCTCTTACTACTGCTTTTGTCATTTTTTCTCTTCATTCGTAACCAAAGCCAAATTATTCAAACTATATTTTTGAAGTAAATCAAGAACTTTTACAACTTTTTCATATGGTACTTTTTTATCAATTCTAACAATTACAGGTTCTTCTTTGTTTTTTATACTTTTTAGATTATCTTCTAGTGAAGAAAATGAGACTTCAATACCTCTAATAGCTAGTTTATCTACACTTAACTCTATAAAAATTTGTTCAGATTTTACTTGCATACTTTTTGCATTTGAGCTAGGAAGTTCAAGCATAAGAGCAAGTTCCTCTTTTTTAAAAACACTTGTAACTATAAAAAAGATTAAAAGAATAAAAACAACATCAATAATTGGTGTTAAATCAAGTCCCAAATGCTCTCTTCGTTTCATCTATTTTCTTCTTTTACTAGCTCTTTTTTAGCTTTTATTTCGATTTTATCAACAAGGCTTATGAAGTGATTGTAGGCTATTTGATGAGGAATTGATACAATTATCCCAGCAATTGTTGTAATAAGAGCAACTGCAATTCCACCTGAAAATATTGTAGGATCACCTAAACCTTTTATCGTTATCTCTTCAAATGAACTATAAATTCCAACAACAGTTCCTAAAAGTCCAAGGAGTGGAGAGATTATTGCAATATTTTTTATAATTACAAGACCTGATTCTAATTTTTTTACTTCATACTCAATTTGTGCATTTGTTGAGTGATTAAAATCCAATCTTGAAGCTATTTTTGCTATTGTTTTATTGACCTGAGGAAGAGTTGTAAATTTCCAAATAATTATTGTAAACCCAATAATATTTAAGAAAATTAAAATATAGACTATAATCCCACCCTTGTCTATAAATTCTAATAAGTTCATATGAAAGCCTTTTGAAATTTTTAGATATTATATTGAAAAATTATTTACAAATAGGTATTTATGCAATTTATAAACTCAAAAACATCTAAAATTTTTTTAAACAATCAAAAATATTTTGTAAAAAGAGATGATTTGCTACATAGTGATTTTAGTGGAAATAAAGCTAGAAAATTTTACTACTTTTTAAAAAATAATTTACAAGGTATTGAAAAAATAATATCTCATGGCTCAAATCAATCAAATGCAATGTACTCTTTATCTGTTTTGTGCAAATTAAAAAATCTAAATTTTGACTACTATGTATCACATTTACCAGATATTTTAAGTAAAAATCCAAATGGAAATTACAAAGAATCAATTAAAAATGGTATGAATTTAATTATTGCTGAAGTTCCACAAAATTTTAAAGAAAATGAGTTATTCATAAGTGAAGGCGGAGCAGTAAAAGAGGCTAGCTTTGGAATAGAAATATTAGCAAACGAAATAAAATATTGGGCAAAAGAACAAAATTTTGAAGATAAGAAACTGAAAATATTTTTACCAAGCGGTACGGGAACAACTGCACTATATTTACAAAAATTTTTGCCTTTTGAAGTTTTTACTTGCTCTTGCGTAGGTGATGATAAGTACTTAAAAGAGCAGTTTTTAGCTTTAGAAGAAAAAAATCATCCAAAAATTTTAAAAAAAGAGAAAAAATATCATTTTGGAAAACTTTATAAAGAGTTTTATTTTAAACATATAGAACTTTTAAAACAAACAAATATAGAGTTTGACCTACTTTATGATAGTTTAGGATGGATTGTTTTTGAAGATTTTGTAAAAAATTTAGAAAATAAAGATGATTTCGTATTTTTATATATTCATCAAGGTGGAGTTTTAGGAAATAAAACGATGCTTGAAAGATATAAATTTAAATTTTCAAACTATTTAGACTCTATATAAAAAACTACTTTTGCTCTACTATTGTCCAACCAGTATCTTTTAAATGTTGTTTTGTTTTACTACAAATTTCACTTTGTATAAATAGTGTTTTTACTTTGAAGTTATGGTTTTGATGATTTACCAAAAGATTATACAAATTTTCTAGCTCATCTGAACTTTTTTTGATAAATCTGCTTTTACTTGACAATACAAATATTGCATAAAATTTTAAATCTGTGCTTGAACCTACAAAGATTCTTATCTTCTTTTTACTCTTTAACTCTTTTGGTAAAATCTCTTTTAACTCTTTAAAAAGTATATTTTTTTTTGCAAAGTATTGACTTGTATCTTTCATTGTTATCCTTAAAAGCGTTTATTATATCAAAACTTGTATAATTGCAAAATTTAAAAATTAAAAAGAGAAAAATTAAAATGCTATCTTACGAAGAACAATCGATAATCACAAGAGGTATTGTAAAAGCTGCTGTTTTAATGAGCGAATATGGAGCTGAAAGTATTTTAATAGAGCAAACAGCTCAAAGATTAGGAAAAGTTTTAGGTGCTTCAAGTGTTGAAATATCTTTGATACCATCTGCAATAGTTTTAACAACTCTTCATCATGGACAATCTGTAACAACTACAAGAAGAGTCCACCATAAACCTATAAATATGAGTATAGTTTGTGAAATTCAAAAAATAGTTTTAGATATGGAAAAATCAGACAATGAAGTAAACTATGATATTAGATATTTATACACTATTTTAAAACAAATTGAGCCAAATTACTACAATAGATGGTTGGTTGTTCTTATGGTTGCTCTTAGTTGTGCATCTTTTGCATATTTACAAGGTGGTGATTTTATGTCTCTTGTTATCACTTTTTTAGCTTCAGGTATTGCTATGTTTACAAGACAAGAGTTATCAAAAAGAAGATTTGTGATGATTATAGTTTTTGGGATAACTGCTTTTGTAGCTACAATTATTTCTGGATTATCAAAAATATATGGCTTTACAGATACTCCAAATATTGCAATGGCAGCTAGTGTACTACTTTTGGCACCTGGATTTGCTTTTGTAAACTCTTTTTTAGACTCATTCAAAGGTTATATGATGATGGGTTGGGGACGATGGATGGATGGTATGATTTTAACACTTGCTACATCTGTTGGAATTATATTGGCTATTGCTATTTTAGGACTAAAGGCTTAATATGGAATTTTTATTACAATTACTCATAGATGCTACTTTTGCTGCAACTGCATCTTTGGGATTTGGGATGGTTTTTAATGTTCCAAAATATACTTTAAAATATTGCGCCTTAGGTGGAGCAATTGTTTATGATTTAAGAACTATATTTTTACACTTAAATTTCGGAATTGAAATATCTACATTTTTAGCTTCTGCAGTAATTGGGATAATAGCTTTATATTGGTCAAGAAAATACAAAATACCAAGACCTGTATATACTGTTGCTTCTATTATTCCTATTTTACCAGGGACTTATGCTTTTGGAGCGATGATTGCTTTAATAGATATTAATAGATTTGGTGCAAGTATTGAATTAATAGAGCTATTTGTTCACAACGGGCTTAAAGCTATTGCTGTTTTAATAGCTATCACTTTTGGTTTAGTTCTTCCATCTTTATATTTTTTAAGACTTAATCGCCCTATTGTTTAGGCGATTATTTTATAAAAAATATTAGTTTTTAAATGCTATTACATCCACTTCAACTAAAACATTTTTTGGTAAAGTTTTAACGGCAACCGTGCTTCTTGCAGGAGCAGTTTCGGCTTTAAAATATTGTCCATAGATTTCGTTGAAAGCTACAAAATTATCCATATCTGATAGATAACAAGTTGTTTTTAATACATTTTCAAAAGAGCTTCCAGCTTCTTCTAAAACTGCTTTTAAATTTTCCATAACTTGTTTTGTCTGCTCTTGAACTCCACCATTTAAAATCTCCATATTTTTTGGATCTAGTGCAATTTGTCCAGAAGTAAAAACTAATTTTTCAAAACTAGTTGCTTGATTATATGGTCCAATAGCACTTGGAGCTTTTGTCGTACTTATTATTTTTTTCATTTTTATCCTTTAACTTTTAAAAAATTTATTATATTTAGTTTTTGCTTTCTTTTACAAAAAACAGTTCAAATTCATTTTTAAGATGACCTAAAATCGGAGTTTCACTTTTATACAATCCACAATTACTAATCGCTGATTTTACAATAGTTTTTGTGTAATCATGAATATCATCTCTTCTAAACATCTCATCTATATCTAGCCATATAGCTTCACTTATCTCCTCTTTATCTTTTACATCTATTTTTAAACTTTTAGGCTTCGCAAGACATAAAACATACAAGTTTGATTTATGAAATTGATGTGGGTAAAAATGACCAATAGATACAATCTTTTCAAAATCTACTACAACTCCAGTCTCCTCAAAAACTTCACGACTCAAAGCTTGTGAAATCATCTCAGCATCATCAATATGACCACCTGGAAGTTTATAATACTCATTTCTAACTATCTCTTTTATAAGTAAAATCTCATTTTTACTATTTATAACAACAGCTCCAACACCTAAAGTATGATTTGCTAAAGTTGGAACTATCGCATTTTGTTTTAAAACTTTTACAAGCAATATATAATCACTATTACAAGAGTGAAATGTAAAACCAAATTTTGTAGCTATTGGAATAAAGTTTGATTTTTTTATGTCTATATAAATCCAAATTAAATTTTTATTATCTTTTACTTTTTCTATTAAATCTTTTAAGTTTTGTTCAAAATCCAAAATATCTTCTGGTAAATCTTCACTTAAAATTGTTATTCCATTGTATGGATCAAGGCTTGTTTTAAAATTTGATATATATTCAATACTACTATTCATAATAATTTCCTTTTTATTTAATAACTACTTTTTATAGCGCAGATTCTTGTGCCTTTGGCTCTATCTTTGAGAAATATCCACTAAAAAAGTAGAATAAAAACATAAATAGCCTTGAGAACAAGTCTTAAGCATATTTTATTGGTAGATAAAAATCTAAAATAAACTCATTATCTGAACTTAAAAAATGATTTTTCTCATAAATTGTATACGATGGATTTGTTGTTGTTTCATAACCACTTTTTATTAGCCAAACATGATAAACCCACTGAATTAGCTTTATTACATCTCCATATTTTCCATTTAAACTAAACTTTGCATAAATTCCTTTTGGAATATCCAAGGTTGGAAGTGATAAATCTTTTAATTCTTCATTCTCATCTAAAACAGCAATTGCAATATATTGGCACTCATTAAGTGGAGTTATTATTGGATTATCGTGATGCAAAGCCATTTGTTTATAAGATTTTATCTCATTTGTATATATCCAAGTTTGAAGCTTTGCCCAAGTTTGTTTAATAGTTTTATCATAACCTTTATGCCTAATATAATAACCTTTCATTTGTGGCATTTTTTCAATTGTTGGTTCAATATTGAAAAAATCTTTAGTTTTAATATCTTGTGAAAACTCTTCAACTATTTTATTTGAATACTCTTTATAACCACCATTTTTCCACTCTTTTGGTGTCATGTTAAATCTTTGTTTAAAACTTCTTATAAATGAAGTTTGCGAACTATATCCTATCATTGAAGAAATAGTTGAAATAGTTGAAAACTTGTTTGTAATAAGTAAATTTGCAGCTTTTTCAAGTCTTATTGATTTAATACTTTCATAAATATTTTTTCCAAACTCTTCTTTAAAAATTCTATGAAGATGGAATTTACTAATATTTAGTTGACAACTTAACTCATCTATATTTATGTTTGTATCAATATATTTATAAATATAATTCATAACATCATTTGCAATTTTTGCTCTTTTTTCATAAGTAGATTTTTTCATAAAACTATTATATCAATAAATGTATATAAATTTAGCAATAATTGATAATAATAAAAGCATTTTATGTAAAGTATTAATATTTTTATTGCTGTAAAATTATATAAAATTTAATGGTACCCTTTAAAATGGGAAACCATTTAAAAGGAGAATTTATGAAAAGATCATTTATTAGAGAGATTCTTGAAGCAATAGATGAAGAGACTATCTCATTTGCAGGAGGACTTCCAAGCGAAAATCTATTTCCAAAGGAAGATTTAAAAATAGCAACACTAAAAGCAATTGAGAATCCAAAAGTTTATCAATACACAATTAGCAATGGAATAAATGAACTAAGAGAGCAAATTGCACAAAGATATACAAATGAAGGTTTTCCTACAACAAAAGAAAATATCTTAATCACAACAGGAAGCCAACAAGCAATGTATATTTTGGCAAAGTTTTTTGAGAACAAAGATATCACTATTGAAGAACCTTCGTATTTGGGTGCTATGAATATTTTTAGATTAAATTATTTAAAAATGCAAGGTGTAAAATTAGAAGATGATGGCTTAAATATAGATGAGTTTGAAAATAGTTTTAAAAATACAAAATTAACTTATTTAATTCCTGATTTCCAAAATCCAAGTGCTACTACTTATAGTAATAAAAAGAGAGAAGAAGTTTCAAATATAGTAAAAAAATATAATGGAATTTTAATAGAAGATAGTCCATACAGCGAACTATACTTTGAGAAAAAAAGTAAATATATAAGTGCATCAGTACCAAACCACTCTTTTCATTTAGGAAGTTTTTCTAAAACTTTAGTTCCAAGTCTAAGAATTGGTTGGATAAGAGCAAATGAAGAAAAAATAAAATCTCTGTTGATAATAAAAGAGAGTATTGATTTACACTCTTGCGGTCTTTCACAATATATCTTAGCTGAGTATTTAAAAGATGAACAAAAATATGAAAAACATCTTCAAGAAATAAGAGATGACTATAAAGCAAAAGCACAATTTTTTTCAAAATCTTTAAAAGCTATAATGCCTGAATTTAAACATCAAACACCAAAAGGTGGAATGTTTTTATATGGTGGTTTTGAAGATAAGATTGACACTTTTGCTCTAGTTCAAGAGTGTTTAAAGAAAAAGGTTGTTTATGTTCCAGGAAATCAGTTTTATATAGACAAAATACCAAATGGTGAGATAAGATTCAACTATACCCACTCAAATTTTGAGCAGATTGAAAAAGGTCTTAAACTAATAAAAAGTTGTCTATAAAATAGACAACTTTAAATTTTTCTTTTGTTTCTTCTTTTTGTAAATTTATAATATACATAACTAAATATTACAATTAATACTAGCAATATAATTATTATTTGATGTAAATACTCTTTTATTAACTCTTCATTTCCACCTAAGAAATATCCAAGAAATGCTAGTATCACAACCCAAATTCCAGCACCTAAACTTGTAAAAACTGAAAATACAAAAAGATTCATTCTTGCAAGTCCTGCTGGCAAAGAGATATATTGTCTTACAACTGGAATTAATCTTCCAAAAAAAGTAGAAATATGACCATGTTTATTAAAAAAGTCTTCCATTTTTAATATTGTATCTTCACTAATCAAGAAATATTTTCCATATCTCATTAAAAATCTTCTTCCAAGTTTTAAAGCAAAATAGTAATTAAATATTGCCCCTGCAAGTGAACCTAAAATTCCAAAAAGAATTACTGCATAGATATTCATTTCACCTTTATAGGCTAAATATCCAGCTGGAATCATTACAACTTCTGATGGAAATGGGAAAAAAGAACTCTCTAAAAACATCATTATAAAAATACCTGCATATCCAAACTGACCAACAGTTTCAACTATAAAATTTATAATTTCAGAAAGCAAATTTTTCCTTTTTGTAGATGTTTAAAAATAAAAATAGAATTTTTTATGAAGTTTTTAGAGAATTTATTTTAAATAAAAGATATTAAGGCGAGTGCCTTAATTATCTTTTTAGCTCTCTTATTTTCGCAGCTTTACCTTTTAGTGCTCTTAAGTAGTTAAGTTTAGCTCTTCTTACATCACCTCTTCTTAACACTTCAATAGCTTGTAAAGATTCACAATATAGTGGAAAAATTCTCTCAACACCAATATTATTTGCTCCAAGTTTTCTAATAGTAAATGTAGCATCAACACCGTTTCCGCTTCTTCCAATTACTACACCTTCGAAAGTTTGAACTCTTTTTTTCTCACCCTCTTTAATCTCAACACCAAGTCTTAATGTATCTCCCGCTCTAAATGCTGGAACTTCTTTAGAAGCTATTTGAGCTGCTTCAAAACTTGCTATATATCTGTTCTTCATCGTCTTTCCTTATTGGGTCTATAGTATTTCGTCCTACAAATGGACATATGAAATTTTAAGTCGCAAATTTTACTATGGTTTCCCTTTAAATATTCTTTAACGACAAATAAATTTTTATAATTTTCTGGTTTTGTAAAAGATGGTGCTTCTAAAAGATTATTTTCATAACTCTCAACATCTAAAGAAGCATCATTTCCAAGAACTCCTTGAACATTTCTAGATATTGCATCCGCCATAACCAAAGATGGAAGTTCACCACCTGTTAAAATATACTCTCCGATAGAAAAAACCTCACAAGCATATTTTTCAATAACTCGCTCATCAATTCCTTCATATCTTCCACTCACCATTACAATATTTTTCTTATTTGATAATCTTTTTGCATCACTTTGCCTAAATGGTTTAGCAGCTGCAAGTGGAAAAATTATATAAGCATCTTCATCTTTTCTTTTTATATCATCTAGACAATCAAAAAGTGGCTGACAAGATAGAAGCATTCCTGCGCCTCCACCAACCATAGCATCATCTACTTTTTTGTGTTTGTTTGTTGTAAAATCTCTAGGATTATAAAATTCATAACTTATTAAGTTTGATTCAACTGCTCTATTTAATATAGAGTCTTTTAAGTATGGTTCAATTAAATTTGGGAAAAGTGTAACAAAAGTAAACTTCAAAATAAAATTCCAATCAATTTTTTGTTTGGAATGTTATCATAATTTTTTTTATATATTATTAAGTATAAATAGTATAGATTTCGCATCTAATATTATAAGGAGTAAGTTTTTGAAAATTAAAGGCTTTGGAAAAAAATATTTTACACTAGCTTCAATTCAAGCGTATGCAACGGCACCAAAATTGCATGCAATATTTACTTCAATAAAAACTAATATAAATGAAAAACTAAAAATCTCTTCAAACAGTGATGATGAAAATGAATTATCCAAAGATATTGAGCAAAATTTATTAGCTTGTAATCTAATAAATTCTAAACCTTGTCACTGTGATTGTCTATTTAGAAGAAAAGCAGCACTTGCTGTAAGACTTTTTCAATTTATTCCTAGATGTCCATACTATACAACATATTTTGCATTTAGAAGAACTGGCGTTCATCCACCACAATTATCATTTTAATAATCAAAAAGTTTATAAATCTTATTTTAAATCCTCTTGCTACAAGAGTTTGCCACTTTTGGTAACCCAAAATCATAGATTTTGACCAAAAGGACAAAATTGTCTTTTTCGGACTTAAAAACGATTTTAATAAGCTTTAAATATTTCAAAATTGTTATCTACATTTTGTAGAGAATTAAATATTTTTATTAAAAGGATTAATAATATGTCAAAAAATTATGTAATAGGATTTCCACGAATTGGAGAAAAAAGAGAGCTTAAAAAAGTTTTAGAAGATTTTTGGGCAAAAAGAGTTGATTTTAGTGAAGTAAAATATGTGGCAGAAAATTTGCGAAAAAGACACTGGAATTATCAAAAAGAGGCAAAAATAGATTTCATAGCTTCAAATGATTTTTCACTATATGATAATATGTTAGACAGTTCTATTTTACTAGGAGCTATTCCACAAAGATTTCAACACCTAAGAAATGAAGAGTTATATTTTGCAATGGCTAGAGGCAATGATAATTGCGTTGCAATGGAGATGACAAAATGGTTTAATACAAACTATCACTATATTGTTCCAGAAATATCTAAAGATACAACATTTAAACTAAACTCTAAAAAAGTTATAGAAGAGTATAAAGAAGCATTAGAGCTTGGAATTAATACAAAAATAAATTTAATCGGTGCAATTACTTATTTAGGACTCTCTAAAAGTGTTGATAATAGTGATATTTTTGCTCATATTTCTAGTGTTGTAAAAGTTTATAAAGAGCTTTTAGAAGAAATTTCAAAACTAAATGAGAATATTGTTGTTCAATTTGATGAGCCTTTATTTGTAAAAGATTTAGAACCAAAAATTTTATCTCTTTTAAAACCAGTTTATGATGAGCTTTCATCTGTTTCATCAAATATAAAAATAGTTGTTACAACTTATTTTGAGCACTCAAATGAAGCTACAAAAATTTTAGTAAACACTCCTATTTGGGCTTTAGGATTAGATTTTATTCATGGAATTAAAAATTTAGAGAGTTTAGAATTTATTAAAAATTCAAATAAAGTTTTAATAGCTGGAGTTATTGATGCTAGAAACATTTGGAAAAGTAATTTTGAAGATAAATTAAATCTTCTAAATACAATATCAAATGTAGTTTCAAAAGAAAATATCGTAGTAGGAACTTCTTGCTCGCTTTTACATGTTCCTTTTACTCTAAGTTATGAAGATAATTTAGATAAAGAGATTAAATCTTGGCTTTCATTTGCAAATGAGAAATTAAAAGAGTTAAATCTTGTTTCAAAAAAGTTTTTTGGCTCAAAACTATCTTTAGAAGATATTGCAAATATTGAAAAAAACAAAAAAGATAATACTTTAAGAAAAATATCTACTAGAGTTCATAATAACAGTATTCAAGAAGAGATTAAAAATCTAAAAATTTGTCAAAGAGCAGATAAGTTTGAAGATAGAATAAAAATTCAAAGAGAGTTTTTTAAATATGATGCACTTACAACCACAACAATTGGTTCATTTCCTCAAACACCTCTTATAAGAGAGAATAGAAAACAATATAAATCAAATGCTATTTCAAAAGAGCAATATGAAAATGAAATCAAAAAATACATTGATGATTGTATTGCATTTCAAGAAGAGATTAATCTTGATGTACTAGTTCATGGAGAGCCTGAAAGAAATGATATGGTTGAATATTTTGGACAGTTATTGGATGGTTTTGCATTTACTTCTAATGCTTGGGTTCAATCTTATGGAAGTAGATGTGTAAAACCACCTTTGATTTTTGGAGATGTTTCACGACCAAAAGCTATGACAGTTGATTGGATAAAATATGCTCAAAGCAGAACTAAAAAAGTAGTTAAAGGAATGCTAACAGGTCCAGTTACAATTCTTAACTGGTCATTTGTAAGAGATGATTTACCAAGAAATGAGGTAACAAAACAAATTGCACTTGCAATAAACAAAGAAGTTGATGATTTACAAAATAGTGGAATAAAAATGATTCAAGTTGATGAAGCTGCATTTAAAGAGGGTTATCCTTTAAGAGCTGAAAATATAAAAGCTTATGAAAATTGGGCTGTAGAGAATTTTAAATTAAGCGTAAGTTGTGCAAAAGCAGATACTCAAATTCATACTCACATGTGTTATAGTGAGTTTAATGATATTATAAAAACTATTGAAGCTATGGATGCAGATGTTATCTCTATTGAAACAGCAAGAAGTGGAAATAGACTTTTAAAAATATTTAAAGATGTAAACTATAAACAAGAAATTGGACCTGGAATTTATGATATTCATAGTCCTAGAGTTCCAAGTGTTGAGGAGATGGTAGCTCAAATAAATGCTTTAACTGAAGTTTTACCAAAAGAGCAATTATGGATAAATCCTGATTGTGGTTTGAAAACTAGAAAATGGCCAGAAGTAAAAGAGAGCCTAAAAAATATGGTTGAAGCTGTACAAATTGTAAAACAAAACAGATAAAAAAAGATAGCCTTAAAAAAGGCTATCTTTTAATAGATTATAAAGATTTATAAAACTCTTCAAACTCTTTTGCTTTTATAGGTTTAGAAAAATAATATCCTTGGTATAAATTACAAGAAATAGATTTTAAATACTCAACTTGTTCTTGTGTCTCAACTCCTTCAGCTACTATTTTCATATTTAGTGTTTGTCCCATTTTTACTATTGTTTCAATAAATACTTTACCTTGACTATTAAAAGAATCATCTATAAAAGATTTATCTATTTTTAAATAATCAATAGGATATTTTTTAAGATATGATAAAGATGAATATCCTGTTCCAAAATCATCTAAGGAAATACTTACTCCAAATTTATTTAATTTTCTAAGAGTTGAATATACACTATTATTTTGGTCAATTAAAATATACTCTGTTAGCTCTAAAATAATTCTATTTGGTTCTATTTTTTTACTATTTATTTTACCTATTAAATTTTTTGCAAAATTATTTTGCAAAAACTGTTTAGCAGAAATATTTATAGACATTACTATATCTATACCTTTACTTTTCCAATCTACATATTGATTTAGTGCCTCTTCTACAATCCAATCTCCCAATTCAATTATAAAATCATTCTCTTCAGCAAGAGGAATGAAATCGCAAGGAGGAATAAATCCTTTTTCTTTATCTATCCATCTAATTAGTGCTTCTACTCCTATTATTTTTGAGTCTTTTAAGCAAACTTTTGGTTGATAAAATAGTTGATAATCACCATTTTTAAGAGCAGTTCTCATTTGTTTATTTAGATTTATTGTTTTTAAAATCATATCATTTAACTCTTTTGTAAAAAAATGATACTGATTTCTTCCATGTTTTTTAGCTTCGTACATAGCTATATCTGCACTTTTCATTAATGATATATGATCTTCTCCATCTTGTGGAAAAATAGCTATTCCAATACTACAAGTTGTATCTACAGGATGAGTTTGTATAACCCAAGGTTTAGCTAGTTGCTTTTGTATTCTTTTTATTATATTTGTAAGTTCAACACTAGATTTAAAATCTTGAATTATTAATACAAACTCATCTCCACCAACTCTTGCAATAAAATCATTTGGTCTTAATACTTGTTTTAACATACCTGATATTTTTTGAAGTAGTTCATCTCCAATATTATGCCCCAAAGAATCATTTATAGTTTTAAAATGGTCTAAATCTAAAAATAAAAAGGCAAACTCTTCTTGTTTTCTTTTTGCAGTTGGAATTAATCTATCTAAAAATTCTTGTAGAGAATTTCTATTTGCTAAACCACTTAAAGAATCAGTTCTTGCCATTAAAAAAAACTCTTTTTTTTCATTTTCTAATCTAGAAAAAGAGTCAACCATTGAGTGTCTAATAGATTCTAATTCCCGTATTTTAAAAGCTTTGGGTATTTTATTATTGTAGTATGCCAATTGTCTTAGTTTTTCTAATGGAATAGTAATATATTTTCTAAAAATAATATAAAAAAGTAAAAATCCAACTATTGGTAAAACTCCAAAGTATATAAAAAACTCTTCCCTATTTTTTATAAAATATTGATTGATATCTTCCTTATCAAGTAAGAATATTAAATCCAAAGTTTTTTGTCTATTTTGTTCAAAAAATATAATATCCTGTTTTAAATATGTAATTTTTGATAGTTTTTCATTATAAGTTTTTATATCACTTAAAATTAAATCTTCATTTATACTCTTAACTTTTGGATCAGTTGTAAGAAGAAGTTTACCATCATCAAAAACTAAAATTGCTTTTAAAAAATAACTATTTGCAACTACATTTCCTAAAAGTGATCTAAAAAGTAAAATATCATCTTTTTTCTCCATCATTTTAGAAATAGTATAAGATTTCTCTTCTATTTCTTGTTGTATTGTTGTATATATTACTTTTGAAGTTTGTTCTTCTTGATTTTTAAAATAGTAATAAAACAGTATTGACAATAACAAAAAAAGTAAAGCTATAAAAAATAAAACAAATCTTTGAATTCCAAAAATCATAGTAAGCCTTTTGTTGGGAAATCATTTTCTTTTAAAGAGTCTAAAATATTTTGATCAATATTTTTATTTATCCATTTTATGTTTGAAAGACTTTGTTGGAACTCTTCAAAGCTTGTATCATATAAGTAATCTTGTATTAAATCATAATAAGCTTTTTCATCTTTTTCTAACTCATCTATAGCAATATCTATAATCTTTTTTAACTCTTTTAGTTCATCTTTGTATTTTATTAAAATATCATTTGTTGTAAACATAGCATCAACTATTAAAATATCTATATTATCTTTTGTAGTCTCTAAAGTTTTTAAACCATTTTTTTCTAAAGTTATATTATATGGATTGTAACTAATAGCAATTGTTGGGTTTTTAAACTCTTTTTGTTGTGCTATAAAAGATTGGTCTTTATTTATATAGTTAAAATTTTTATTTTTTATATCGTACTTCGTTATAAAATCATCAAAAACTAAAGAGTTTATTGAACTTAACTCTAAAAAAACATCAATTTGTTTATCTTCTTTTTTTATCTCTTCTAATGTTTTATTTGACATAATAACATCACCACCATCAGATTTATTTAGAAGCATTATAGGAACTACTTGGTTATTTCTTTTAAAAGTTTCTTGGTATTCATATTGTGTTCCAAGAAATATATCTGCATGATTTGATTTGTATGTATGTAAACTTTCACTTAAAGAAACTACACTTAAAAGTTCAATATTTAATTTATCCAAAAGACCTTTTTCTTTTGCATAAAATAAAGGTGTATAACCTATCCAATTTGATGTAACAATTCTTAATTTATCTTTTTTATGGCTAACACAAGATGTTAAAAATATAATAGACATTAAGCTTACTAAAATAACTCTAATCATAAAACTCCCCTTTATTTATAATTTAATTCTTATTATTTACTCTAATACTCTTTTTACTAACACTGCTTTTGCCATCAAACTCTTTATCATTTGCATTTTTTACAATTAGGTTTGAGATTAAATCTGTTGTAACAGCTACTTCATGAGATTGTGAAGCTATATTTGCATTTTGTTGTGTTTGTTGGTCTAGTGCTGAGATTGCACTATTTATCTGTTCAACAGCTTTTAGTTGTTCTTGGCTTGAAAATTGAACTTCATTTATTAGATTTTTTGTCTCATTTATGCTTAAATATAACTCTTTGTATCCATCTATCATATAAGATGAAATATCTCTTCCTATATTTGC
This sequence comes from Aliarcobacter cryaerophilus ATCC 43158, assembly GCF_003660105.1. Lineage (NCBI taxonomy): Bacteria > Pseudomonadati > Campylobacterota > Epsilonproteobacteria > Campylobacterales > Arcobacteraceae > Aliarcobacter > Aliarcobacter cryaerophilus. The sequence goes on along the minus strand of NZ_CP032823.1, from coordinate 372,947 downwards.
TTTTTTATTTGCACTTTCAACTATATTTTTTATCTCTTTTGCAGCTTGAGCACTTCTAGCAGCTAAGTTTCTTACTTCACCAGCAACAACTGCAAACCCTTTCCCTGCTTCTCCAGCAGTTGCAGCTTCTACGGCAGCATTTAGGCTTAAAATATTTGTTTGAAAAGCTATTTGATCTATTACACTTATTGCCTCATTTACTAAATTAACCTCTTTAGAAATTTCTAACATTGCACTAGATGTTTGTTCTGCTAACTCTTCTCCTTTATTTGCATGAGATATTATGTTATCAGACAAAGATGCAACTTTTAAAATATTATTTGTATTCTTTCTAATATTTGATGTAACTTCATCTAATGCAGCAGATGTCTCTTCAAGGCTTGCAGCTGCTTTTCCTGATGATAGATTTAAACTATCAACATTTTCTAAAAGAATTTTTGAACTATATTGAAGAGTCAAACCATTCGATTTATTTTCTACTAACATTTCAGTTATAGTCTGTCTTAGGGTATTTATCTCTTGAAATAAAACTTTATAATCATTTTCAACTAAACTTTCATCTAATTTTGGCAAATAGTTATAAGTTCCATACATTAAAAGAGTCTCTTTTACTAGTTTAATAATTTTTTCTAAATCATTTGCCAAATTATTTATAGTTTTTGCAATATAATTTAGTTTAAAATTTGAACTATCCGTAAAATTTATTCTATCATGCGTAATTCCATTTGCAAGTTTTTCTGAAATTAGCATAATCTCACCAAAAATTTGTAACTCTTCATCATTTTTTTTATTCATTAGTTCACAAATATTTGCTATTTTTTGACTGATTTTATTATTTTTTTTAGGTGGATTTATTTTTATATAGTTTATCTCATTGTTAAGATACTTCTCAATTTGATCTAGAGTTTGCAAAACATCATTGTTTGAATTATTTTTAAAAAACATAAAAATTAGCCTAGTTTATATAGTTTTTTTGCAATTTCTATCTCTTCTTTTGTTGGTTTTACTCTTACTGAAACATATCTAATCGTTCCATCTGAACTTCTTGATGGAAAAGCTGTTGCATTTACCCAATAGTATCCACCATCTTTTGTTCTATTTTTTACAATACCTTTCCAAGTTTTTCCAGATTTTAATGTTTTCCATAAATCTTCAAAAGCCCATTTTGGCATATCAGAATGTCTTACAGTATTATGGGCTTTTCCAAGAAGTTCTTCTAGAGAAAATCCTGCTATTTTACAGAAGTCCTTATTTGCAAAAAGGATTTCTCCCTTTTCATTTGTTTGAGAAACAATAATTGTATTCTTTTCTAAACTCATCTCTTTCATATTTCCCCTTATTTTCTTGTGTAGTGAAGCTAGTTTTAATGATTAAAAACTAGCTTCTTTATATGTTTTATTTTGAAATATTAATCACCGCTTTTTTCTATGAGTGAATAAATTTAGAAACTTTCCCATTCGTCGTTACTAGAACTACTTGTTATCTCTTTTGTAGAGTTAATATTTGGTTTTGAAGTTTTAATTATTTTTTTAGGTATTGAGGCTATTATATGTTCTTTTACCTCTTTTTTTATTCCTATATCTTTTGCTTTTACTTCATTTTTACCTTCAAACTCTTTTTGGTTTGCATCTTCTACTATTAGTTTTGCTATTTCATCTGTACTTAAAGCAATATCATGTGATTGACTAGCTACCATTGCATTTTGTTGTGTTTGTTGATCAAGTTGATTTACTGCATCATTTATTTGTTCAATTCCAAGAAGTTGTTCTTTAGAAGCATTTTCAATATCAGATATTAGGTTCATTGTTGAAGATATATTATTATTTAGATTTTTATATCCATCAATCATATTTGTAGCTATAGTTTTTCCTTCATTTGCTTTTACTGTTGCTCTTTCAACTATTGTTTTTATCTCACGTGCTGCTTCTGCGCTTCTTGTTGCTAGATTTCTTACTTCTTGTGCAACAACTGCAAACCCTTTTCCTGCTTCTCCTGCAGTTGCAGCTTCAACTGCTGCATTAAGAGAAAGAATATTTGTTTGGAATGCTATTTGATCAATTACACTTATTGCTTCATTTACAAGATTTACTTGAACATTTATCTCATCCATTGCAGTTGTTGTTTGATTTGCCATAGCTTGACCTTCATTTACTGCTTTTGTAACACCATTTGAAAGCATAGACATTTTTGCAATACTCTCTGTATTATTTCTAATATTACTAGTTATCTCTTCTAGTGCTGCTGCTGTCTCTTCTAAAGAAGCTGCTGCTTCATTTGAGCTTAGGTTTAATTTGTTTACATTTGATAAAAGAATAATAGAGCTTTCATCAAGAGTTAAACCATTTGCTTTATTCTCTTTTAACATTGAAGTAACTGAATCACCCAAACTGTTTACACCATTTGCCAAAGCCAAAAGTTGTTCTTTTAAACCATTTGTAGATACTTTATTTAAGTAGTTATAAGAAGAGTATTTTTCTAAAACATCTAAAATATTTTCAATATTTTTCTCTAATACATCTCCCATCCCATTTATAACTCTTGAAAGTTGCATTAAGGCTGGATTTGAAACTTTTGTATTTAATCTTTGACATAAATCTCCTTGTTCAAACTCTCCTAAAACTGAAATAGTTTCATCAATTAATCTTCTATCTTCTTCTATTCCTGCTTTTGTTTTTAAAATATTTACATTTACTACTTTTGACATTTGACCAAATTCATCTTTATTACTCTCATCCAAAAGAGTTGTATCTGAAGCTTCTCTATTTAAATATGCAAAAAATCCTAAAAGTCCATCTTTAAAACTATTTAAAGAGCCAATTATATTATTTGCTACTAATATAGAGATACCTATAAATAAAATTGTTGCTATTGTTATTATTATCATCAAATTTGTATCTAAAGCCACATAAGCTTCATCTCTTAATTTAACAGCAGATTTATTTATTTGATGAATATTCTCTTCCATATCTAAACCAATTTTTGCCATAGAAGAGATATTTTGTTTTAAAGTATCATTCTCTTCTAAAATATTATTATTATAATCTTCAATCTTATTCTTTGAATAAACTTTGAAAAGTTCAACATACTTATCAATTAAAGAGAGAGTTTTAGATGCCAACTCTTTATTTTTTACATCTACGAAACTTTTTGAACTCTCTGCTAAACTATTTTTTAAGAATTCAATATTTTCAATCACAACATTTTCATTATTTGGAGTTGCTGCTCTTAAAAATTGATAAACTGATATTCTAGTTTTTGCTATATCCAAAACAAATTTTTCACTTGTTAATGCTGCTGCATTTCTTTTATGTGCTATATCGATAAAATATAAATAAATAATACTTGAAATAACAGCTATTAATATAAACAATATTGGAAAAAAGTACAACTTCTTTCTTGTATCTAAACTTTTTAACATGATTTGTATCCTTTGTATAAATAGGCCAAATATTACAATTATTTATATTAATAATTTTACATAAAGATAATATTTATTATAAAATATTTCTAATTGATACAATATGAAACAAATAATTTCTATTAATGATAATTTAATGTCATTTAATATATATAAAATGACTTTTTATACTTTTTTTATGTAATTTAAAAATAAAAATAATAAAAACTACACTCTATTATTCTTTGAATTTAAATATAAAATATCATTTAAACTATCAAATATCTTTATAGTTATCTCTTCTATTTGATTTGCAGTATTTTTTAGAACTTTATTCTCACTTTTATTTGAATTTTGTGTTATATACTCTTGCATTTTTTCATGTAGATTTTCATGATGATTTTTCAAAATATTCCACTTTTCATCTTTTATAAAAATCTCATTTTTACTTTCACAAGAGATTATCCATTTTCCCATATTACAACTTTTGCAATCATCTACCTTACAATTTTCATATTTATTTAAAAGTTTAAAATATCTTTTTTTAAAATTCAAATGTTCATTTTTATAAACAGATAACTCTTTTATCAAATCAACATTTTCAACCATATCATAATACTTTTCATCTATTTTAGAAGCAGATGTAATTTGAAGTAATTTATTAGATAAATCTGATACTTCATTTGATAATCTATCTATATTTAAAGCTGTTTTAGCATTTTTCTGTGTTGTAAAATCAAGTTTTGAAACTGTCTCATTTATCTGAACTATTCCTAACTCTTGCTCTTTACTAAAAATTGTTACATTGTGGATTATATCTTTTGTCTGCGAAATTTTTAAAGCTAAATTTTCATAACCTTTTATCATAGTATCGACATTGTTTTTACCATCCAAAGTCTCAAAATTTGCACTCTCAACCAACTCTTTAATCTCTTTTGCAGCTTTAGCACTTCTTGTTGCTAAATTTCTAACTTCTCCTGCAACAACTGCAAAACCAATACCAGCATCTCCAGCGGTTGCTGCTTCAACTGCTGCATTTAAACTTAAAATATTTGTTTGAAATGCTATTTGGTCAATTACTGTTATTGCTTCATTTATAGCTTTAACTTTTTTACTAATTTCATCCATAGATGAAAAGGTTTGAGCCGCAAATTTACTTCCTGTTATTGCATCTGTATTTAGTTCATCTGAGATTTCTAACATTTGATTCATATTTTCATTGTTATTTTTTATATTTTGAGTTATCTGCTCTAGTGCAACAGAAGATTGCTTTAAAGATAGTGCCTGATTTGAAGATGAAACAGACAATTCATTTGAAGAGTTTGTTAATATTTTTGTATTTTGTTCAAGTTTTTTTCCAGCATTTGTAATCATTGCAATTAACTGTGAAGATGATTGCCCCAAAATAATAGTCGAGTTTGATAATATTCCAAAATCTCCATACATACCTTTTATATGGTTTTCATCTGACTTAAATGTGTAATCACCTTGTGCATAGTTATTTAATAAAAGATTTAAACTATCAATTTTTAATCTAGTTCTATCTATCATTTTATTTATAATATCAACTAATGTTTGTAACTCTTTTGTAGATGATTTTGTTTTTATAGTGTATTCAAAAAATCCATTGTTTACCTTTTCCATAATATCTGTTATCTCTAATATTACATTTTTATCATTTTCAATAATTTGTTCTATCTTTGCGACTTGAATATTCATATTTTTAGTCATCAAAGCAAACTCATCTTTACCATCTATTTGGTTTAATTTTATATTATCTTTCTCTTTCATTGAGTATAAAAAGAACTGATTTAGATTATTTTCAAATTTTTTGATGGATTTTGTAACTTTACTTGTCATTATTATAATTACTAAAAAAATAAAAATCATAAGTAGTACAAGAAAAAGCAAGAAAAACAAAATTTGATTATCTAAATCTTTTGTATTTGTTTTTATATATAAAAGCGTATCTTCAACTATTTTATTTTTAATATCTTCAAAGATCTCTATTTTACTAGAAGATAATTTTTCCCATTTTTGATTATCTACTCCATAAATATTTTTTGTTAAACTGTTTAATGCTCCTAAAATCCTCAAATCTAAATCTTTTGTATCTTCTAAATATTCATTATTATAAGACTTTGACATATATGAATCTGCTACAAATTGGATATCATTTAAAAACTTTTCTTCCTCTTTTGTGTATTCAAGCCTTTTGTAATCTTTTATTGCTCTTAAAATTTTCGTATGCTCTTTTTGTATTTTATTTAGTATATCTTCATTATTTGTTAATATAAAGTCTTTATAGTTATGGATTAATCCGCCGTATCCTAAAGACTCTTTTATAGTATTTAAAATATTATCCTTTTCACTTTTTAAAAAAATAGCTCTTCTAAAATCATCTATATTTGTAAAAATTGTACTTTGCAGTTTTTGATTAAAAAAATCTAACTGCTCTTGTGTTAAGTTTTTTCTTAATTCATTAATATCAGAGTCTTGAAAAATTATTAAAGATATAAAATTATTATAATTTGAATTTGAAATAAGATTATTATCAAAAATATTTTTTATCAAAGCATTTTCTTTATATGTCTTTTCTATAATATTTGTTATCGAAATATAAGTTTTTGAAGCTTTTAGCAACTCTTTACTATTTGAATATATTAAAAGTTCATCAAAAAAAGATAATAAATTTGAAATAAGTTGGTCGTAATACTGCTCTATATCTTTACTACTTTTTGATAACTCTTTTACATCTATTCGTTTTTCATCTAGTAAAGATATGTTAGTTTTAAAAATCTCATATTTATCAAAAAGTTTGTGGTCTTTTTTAATTAGATAAAAACTATTTATAAAAATATCTAACTTTTCATGTGATAATCTACTTAATTTTATTTGATTTTCTAAATCATCTTTTTTTGTTTGAGCATAACTATTTATATAAGATATAGACAATTCTCTCTCTTTTTGAAGATTTACCAGCAATTTAGAAATTTCAACTGTGAAATCTATATAACTTGATGTTTTATCCATATTTAATACTTTTTCAACTTTTTCAAAAATCAATATAGATGACAACATAAAAATTGCCAAAAGAGGTAGAACCAAGATTAAAAAAATTTTATTTCTAAGCCTTAGGTTATTCATTTTATTTCCTAATATAATATTTTTTGTAATATATTCTTTATTGTTTAAATAGGAGTTTATATATTTTAAGATGTAATTAAGTTGTAACTAAACGGTAATTTACTTGTAACTTTTGACTTATATTTTTATTATTAAAAAATCGCTATATTCTATGTAAAGCTTAAAATATAAGCTTTATATAACAACTTTTGGATAAAATGAGTAAAAAAAAAAGGATTTTTGATGGAATTTGGTTTATTTTTAAGCTTTTTAGGATTTTTCTTTACAGCAGTTATTTTAGTAGTTGCTTTTTTATATTTGTACGCTATTGTTACACCATATGATGATTACACACTTATTTTTGAAAAAAACAATATTGCAGCAGCTTTAGGTTTTGGTGGTGCAATTATTGGTGTTTCTATACCTCTTTATAGTGCTTTGGAAAACTCTGTTTCTTATTTTGACTTTGCTATTTGGGGAGCTATTGCTATTGCTATTCAGTTAGCTTATGCTTTTGTAGTTACAAGAATTAGTGGAAAATACTCTTTTAATGAAAAAATAAATGAAGGTGTAGTTTCTGTTGGTATTTTAATGGCATTTTTATCAATTTGTATTGGTCTTTTAAATGCTGGTTCTATGAGTTATTAAAAACTAATAAATTTATCTATCATTTTGAACTATTATCAAAATGATAGATAAAAAACTATAAATCTACCATAGCTTTAAAAGTAACTCCACATCTTCCTATACTCTCAATTTTTGTATGATTTCTCTCATTTATTCTACCATCTTGTATATATTGAAAATTTATCTTTAAAACAACTGGTGTTGTATCTCCATCAACTTTATAAGTATCATAATATTCACAAAAAAGTGCTGTTTGAGTAGAGCTTATCATTGGTGGATAGTCATTCAACTCTTTTTTTACATCTATCTCATATATTTCTATTTCGCTTTGAGTTTTACACAAAGGTGTAGCACATTTTTGTAGCTGTTCAACATTATCTTTATTTGGAAAACAAATAGTTGCTTTTTTTGTTTTCAAAATATTTGCTAAACTATCTTTTGGACTTCCATCATCTTTTTTTCCAATAGCAACTATAACCAAAGCTGGATTTGTTGAAATTGGTATAAAATAAGAAAAAGGAGCTGCATTTAAAACTCCATCATCATCTGTAACTATCCAAGCAATTGGTCTTGGAACTATACTTCCTGACATTATTTTATATCTATCTAAATCATTTACATTTTTGTAATCTAAAATCATAATTTTCTCCTTTTAATGATTATACAATTAAATTTTTGAATAAATCTTTGTATAGTAGTAAGCATAAAATAAAAATGCAACTCCTAAACATATTGTAATAATTGAAGTTGTTGTAACGTGTGCCATAGTTCCAATAAACAGAGTTGTTAGAACATTTGCAAGCATAAAAAACATATCATTATATGATATCACTCTTCCTATATACCTTTTGTCGCAATGATTTTGTAAAAGAGCATAAGTATAAGACCATAAAAAAGCTGTACTAAATCCTACAAAAAATAGAGCAACTAAAGATGCATAAAAATCACCTTGAGCAAATGCCCAAATTATTATTGTAATACCTTGAAAAACTAAAAGGTACTGAAGATTCTCTTTTTTTATAATCTTATTTAAAAATAGTGGTCCAATCATAAGTGCAACTGCTCTTACTGCATTTGAAAGCCCAATAGCAAGAGGAACAGCTATAATCTCTTTATACTCATTTTTTGCCAAAATAGTAATCAAAGCATCATAACTAGTAAGCCCTACACTTGCATGTAAAAAGATTAAATGTAAGATAATTTTATTGTTTTTAATATATCTTAACCCATCAATCATAAGTTCCAAAATTTTCTCTTCAACTTTTTTGTATTCTATATTTATTTTTATATTAAGAAAAACAAAAAAAGCTAATACAAAAATAGCAACATCTATTAATATAGCAGCTTTTACACCATATAAATTCACTATAAAACCACTAACCGCCATTCCAACAGCATAAGTAAATGACCAAATAATTGATTGTATTTCATTTGCTGTTTGAAGATCTTTTCCAGTAGTAATTTTTGCTAAAAGTGACATTTCACTTGAAAAAAACATTGAAGCAGCACTCATTCGTATAAAAATAAATATCAAAAGTAACCAAATTTGCGAAGCTGTTTCAATTAATAAAAAACAAGCAGTCATAGATAACTCTATAAAAAGTAAAGTTACCATAAGTGGTTTTATTCTTAATCTATCTATTAAACTTCCACTAAAAGGAGCTATTAAGATTGCAGGAATAAAATGCATAGCCGTAACAATTGCAATAGCAAGTTCGCTTGAACCAAACTCTACAACCATAGTATAAATTGCAACAGTAGAAAACCATGCACCAAAAGATGCAATAAAGTTCACCAAAGATAAACTTCTAATAATTGGTTTATCTCTTAAAAAATTAATATAATATTTCAAAAAAATCCTTAAAAAAATGAAAAAAAATCAGAACTCTAAAGTTCCTTCAATAGCAAAATTTGCTTTTGAATCAAGTTCTGCGTGAGATAAAACAGGAATAGAAAGACCAAATTTCTCATAAATTTCTGATACTCTTTTTCTTAAAACAGGATCAACAACCATTGCAACTTTTGAAAAACCTTTTTTCTCAATATCATCTAATAGTTGTTTTGTTTTTGTTACAAGATTATTTATCTCAGCAATACTAAGCATCAACTGGCTTGCACCGTGATGATCTTGAAGTTTTCCTATAAACTGTTGTTCTAGTTCTGGTTTAATTGTAACTATATGTAAAACTCCATCTGTATCTTTATATTTTTGAGTAATAAGCCTAAAAAGTTTCGCTCTTACATGCTCTAAGAGTATCTCTGGAGCTTTTGTAAACTCAGCAATATCTGCTACTGCTTCAATTATTGTAAGCATATCGATAATTGGAATTTTCTCATGAAGCAAATCTTTACAAACTTTTAGTAAACTTCCATATGAAGCAACTTTCATAGCCTCTTCAACAACAATTGGGAAATCTTTTTTAAGTCTATCAATAATATCAACAACATCTTGTCTTGTAATAATATCTTCTGCATATTTTCTAATAATTTCTGATATATGAGTTGATATAATTGTTGGAGCATCTACAACTGTAAATCCTTTCATCAAAGCATCTTCTTTTAAATCTTTTGAAATCCAAACAGCATCTAGATTAAATACAGGTTCTTTTACTTTTATTCCGTCAAGATGTTCACTTGATAATCCACCCATTGCAAGAAGTTTATCTACTTCTATTCTTCCTTTTACTATTGGAATTCTTTTTAGATAAAATTGATATTCATTTGCCCCTAAACTTGTATCATCAGAGATTCTTATTTGAGGTATTATAAATCCTAACTCAGATGCTATATTTTTTCTTATCGCTTTTATTTTATCAAGAAGTTCTGAGTTACCCTGAACAAGTTGTAAAAGCCTAATTCCTAGCTTTAATTCTAAAACTTCAAGTTTCATTACAGTTTCTATACTTTGACTCTCATCAGGAACAGCTGCTGCTCTTTTTTTCTCTTTTAAATCTTCAGGTTTTTCAATTTTTTTAGCAACTTGTGGTTTAAAAAATCTAGTAACAATATTATCATCACCTTTGTCAATCATAATAATAGTATAACCCAAAGCTGCTATCATAAGTCCCATCGTCATCAAAATTCCTGTAGGGAAACCTGGAACTAATCCAAAAAGCATTAGACCAATACCAACTAAAATAAGAGATTTTGTATCTTTCATAAGTTGATTTACAGCTCTTGTTGCAAATCTCTCATCATCTGTATTTGATCTTGTTATTATAATAGCAGTTGCAGTTGATGTTAAAAGAGCTGGAATTTGTGCAACAAGTCCATCACCAATAGTTAAAATTGTATATATACTTGCAGCTTCACTAGCTGGTAAATCATGTTGAAAAATACCAACCAAAAGCCCACCAATAATATTTACAATCGTAATAATAATACCAGCAATTGCATCACCTTTTACAAACTTAGATGATCCATCCATCGCTCCATAGAAGTTTGCTTCAGTTATAAGTGCTTTTCTTCTTTCTTGTGCTTCTTTATCATCAATAAATCCAGCATTTAAATCGGCATCAATAGCCATTTGTTTACCAGGCATTGAGTCAAGTGTAAATCTAGCAGTTACCTCAGCAACCCTTGTAGCACCTTTTGTTACAACCATAAAGTTTATCAAAACTAAAATGATAAAAATAACAACCCCAATAACCATATTCCCACCAACAACAAACTCTCCAAAAGCTGAAATAATTGTACTTACAGCATCTGGTCCATTGTGTCCATCTGCTAAAATAGATCTTGTTGTTGCAATACTAAGGGCTAGTCTAAATATAACCAAAATTAATAAAAGCGTAGGAAAAGTTGTTAAATCTGCTGGCTTTTGAATATAAAGTGAAATTAATAAAATCAAAAAAGATAGTGCTAAAGATATAGATATAAAAAAGTCGATAGCAACTTGATTTAAAGGTATTATAATAATAGCAAGCATTGATAAAAACAATGCTACTGCTATTAAATCCCTAGAGAAAATATTTTTAATAAACTTCATATAATAAAAAAACTAATTTATTTCAAGAAATTAGTTAAAGATAACTCAAATGTTCTATTTATTGTTGAGTAAAGTGCTGTATAAGAGATTTCAAGAGCCTTTAGCTCTGTAGCAACTTCTGTCAAATTTGAATTTCCAAGCTCTTTTTCAAGAATACTTAGTTGCGTAATTTTAGATTCAGCTCTCTCTTTTGATACTTCAAAAGTTTTATTTTTTGCTCCCAACTCTGAATGTGCAATAATAGTTGTATCATAAGCTTTTGTAGATTCATCAATAGCTTTTGAGATACCAGCTCTTCTATCTTCATAAGTTAAAGTAGGATTTCCTAAACTATCAAGACCTCTTAAACTACTAATTGCTTCATCTAACATGTCAAACATATTTCTTCTTGCTTCAAATTTTGTACCATCGGTATTTGGCACAGTAGTTGTATACTCAGTTGCTGGAGCAACGGGAGGAGTAGCTGCTAATGTTTGAGTTGAACCATCCCAGTTTGTTTTTGTAAGTGTGTTTGCAACATTATCAAAAACCCACTCTTTTCCATCTTGGTCTGTAATTCTATCACCATCTTTAAAAGTTAATGTACCACCTTTTGAAGCACTATCGGCAACATAAAAGAAAGCATCTATACCATTTATTCCTCTTTCTCTGTAAGAGCCCTCATCAACTGCAACTTTTCTTAAATCTGCATCTCCATTGTATGTTACTTTTCCAGATGCATCCATAGAAAAAGGCTTAACAGAAGCATCGCTTCCTGCAAAAACATATTGACCTTCTGTTTGAGTATTTGCTAGATTAAATAAATTTTGTTTATAACCTTCAATAACTCCAGCAATTGCCTCAAGACCTTCTATACTAGTTGTAGAAGTATTTGCTTTTATTAGCTCTTCTGCTTTTATCTTTTCTAAAAGAAGTTTAACCTCTTTCATTGCAGTATCTGATGTATTATTTAAAACATCAGCTCTTTCTATTTGCTCTATAATTCCTTTTTGAGTTTTTATTTTATCCTCTGTATGAGTTAATCTTCCAAAAGTAACAGAATCGTCGCTTCCAAATTGAAGTTTACTTCCACCCATTTGAAAATTAAGTTTTGCTTGATAATTATCTAGATTTCCTAATCTGTATGTTGTAGAATTTAATGATATCATATTAACACCTTTCTTAAATTTGCAATAATCTCATCAAAAGAGTACTTTTCCAAAGTTCCTTGAGTAAGGAACTCTCTTGCCTTCTCTTTTTTTGCTATTGCATTATCCAACTCAAGATCCATACCTTTTTTGTATGCACCAACTCTAATTAAAACTTCATTCTCTTTTATTAGCGATAATACTCTTTTTAACTTTAAAAAATCATTATAATGCTCTTTTGTTACAACCTTATCTATTACCCTTGAAGCTGATTTTAATATATTTATTGGTGGATAAAACCCCTGTTCTGTTAAATCTCTTGTTAGCACTATATGTCCATCAAGTATAGACCTACTTTGATCTGCAATTGGATCATTTAAATCATCACCATCAACTAAAACTGTAAAAAATGCTGTAATAGAGCCTTTTTTACTATTTCCAGCTCTCTCCATAAGTTGTGGCAAAAGAGCAAAAACTGATGGTGGATATCCCCTACTTACTGGTGGTTCTCCTGTACTTAAACCTATTTCTCTTTGAGCCATTGCAAATCTAGTAACACTATCCATCATAAGAAGTACATCATGACCTTTATCTCTAAAGTATTCAGCTACACTCATAGCTGTAAAAGCAGCATACTTTCGCATTAATGGTGATTCATCTGAAGTTGCAGTCACAATTACAGTATTTTCTAAATTGTTGTTTAAATTGTAGTGAATAAATTCAGGTATTTCTCTTCCTCTTTCTCCAACAAGTGCAATTACTTTAATAGTTGCTTCACATCCTTGAACTATCATTCCCATAAGAGTTGATTTTCCAACTCCACTTCCAGCAAAAATACCTACTTTTTGACCTTTTCCACACGTAAGCATAGAATCAATAGCTTTTACGCCTGTTGCAAACTTTTGATCAATAATTCCCCTATCAAGTGGTGACATACTCTCTTTATTTATAGGAGCATTTGTATCTAAATCTCTTATTTTTCCTAAATCATCAATAGGCTCTCCTAAGGCATTTAGAACTCTTCCTAAAAGACCATTCCCACACTTTATAGTAAGTCCATCTCTTTGTAAAAATACTTTATCATTTATCTTAAAACCATCAATAAATGAAAATGGAACTATAACAAACAAGCTATCATTTAAAACTGTAACCATTCCTAAAACTGTATATAGTTTTTGTACAGATTCAATTCTTACAATATCTCCAACAGCAACATCTAAACCAATAGCAGTTAAAGTAACAGCTGAAATATTTACAACTCTTCCAAAAGCTATATTTAAATTGTTTGAATCTATGCTATCAATAATATCATCTATATTCATGGATTCATTCCGTTACACATATTTTTATAAAAATTATCTTCTATATTTACATTTTTACATTTTTCTAAATATATCACTTTTTGTTCTTTTTGCCCTAAATTATCATATAAAGTTAAAATATCATAGTAAAGTTTTATCTCAACATCTGGTTTTATATTTTTAGCATGTTGTAAAGCTTGTATAAGATAGTTTACTGCATCTTGAAAATTATTTTGTTTTTTTAATAATCTTGATAATTCGCTCTCTACAAAAGGAGAATAAACAAAAGCTTTAAACTCATTTTGCTTATTATTTAAAGAATTTAAAATCTTAAATGCCTCTTCCTCTTTTCCCTCTTTTATTAAATATAGATATAAATCATAATAAAAATCAATAATTATTGGTTTTTCTATATTTGCTTCAATTAAATCATTATTTTCCAAACTATTCTTAAAAAACTTGTCTAATTTTACTGAATTATTATCAATTTTTAAAATCTGATATTTATACAAAAACTCTTCTTTTAAAATCTCTTTATGTTTTGATTTTTCTATTTTTGATGAGTAATACAAAGCATCATCTATCTCTTCAACATCGAGAGCCATAGCTTCCAAAATAAGATAAATATCTAAATCTTTTGAATCTTTAAAGATATTTTTAATTTGCTTATAGTTCTCAATAGATGGAACTTCTCTAATACATTTAATAAACTCATTTTTTAAACTATCATCGCTAACTATATCTTTAAAAAGATCTGTTTTTAAATCTTTTAAAATATAACTTAATTTGATGCAATCTTGCTCTTTTAAATACTCTTTTATAAGCCCTAAATGTGCTATATCTAAAAGTTCATCAACATTTTCATAACCAAATCTCTTTAATATATCTTTTGGAATATCTTTATAAATTCTTTTCATTTTTATTACATCTTCATATTTTTTATTAAAATTATTATTAACCAACTCTTGAAGAAGTGCTTTATTTTGCATAGCCTCATTTTCTGGATATTTATCAGCTACTACATTTGGTAAAATAGCCTTTTGCCTCATTTTTATTTCATCATAAAACATAGATGAATTATCAAAATTTTCACTTTTTGGATAGTTATCAATAATATTTTTATATAGAATCTTTGCAAGATTTAAGTAGTTATCGGTTTTGTCGTATAAACTCATATATAAATTTGCTAATTTATACTTTGTTTGTTCTAAAATATCATCTTTTTTTGAAGTTATTATTAAGTTTTTTAATATATCTATAGCAAAAGTTTTCATATCTAGCTTTAAAAGTAAATCCACTCTTTGATTAGCTAATATATAATCACTAGAGTAAAAAGATGGATTTGTCAACAAAAGTTGTCGCATAAGCTCACTTGCTTCTTCTTTTCTTCCCTCAAGTAAATATATATCAAAAAGTTCATTTGCAGCAATTGAAGCAATATTTTTATCTTGTGTATCGCTTAAGACTTCAAAAATTGATTTTGAAGCCTTTTTATAGTCTTTTTGATATTTAAAAATCTTTGCTAAAGATATTTTTCCTTTTGCTTTTGCCTCTTCATCATCAAAGATATCTACTACTGTTTGAGCATAATATCTTGCATCTTCTACTTTATTTATATTTATCTTTAAATCTATCAAAATCAAATAAGCTTTTAATAAATCTTCTTGATCTATAAGTGATGAATTTATAGCTACTTCCAACTCATTTGCAGCGCTACTTATATGCTGTTTTGAGTTTGTTTTTAAAACTAATTCAGAGTAAAGTATTAAAATATCTGAATTTAAAAGTGATACCTTATTGTTATCTTTTATAATTTTTAATTTTTCAAAAGCCTCAAAAAGTTTTCCATCAAGTGCTATTGCTTTAACATCATCTAATTGATTTAAAGTATTTATTATTGTCTCTTTTGTTTTTGTTGGAATTTGTTTTCCATTTGAATCTATAAAACTATAATAAAAATCTCTATCTTTAGCATTTAGAAGAGAAATAAGAAGTATAAATATAGTTAAAAATCTCAAATTTTACCTTTTTTTCTTTAATTCATAAACATAAGAGAAAATCTCTGCAATTGCTTTATAAAACTCTGAAGGAACTTCTCTTTCTAACTCAATTTGATCATACAAAGCTCTTGCAAGACTTGGATTTTCTATTATAGTTACACTATTTTCTTTTGCTATCTCTTTTATTCTTAAAGCTAAAAAATCTATACCTTTTGCAACAAGTAAAGGAGCTTGATTTTTTGAACTATCATATTTTAAAGCAACAGCATAGTGTGTTGGATTTGTAATAACAACATCGGCATCAGGAACACTACTCATCATTCTTTTTTGTGCCATTTGCATTTGAATTCTACGAATTCTTCCCTTAACTTGAGGGTCTCCTTCCATATTTTTATACTCATCTTTAATCTCTTGTTTACTCATTTTCAAAGATTTCATATAATAATGTTTAGAAAAATAGAAATCTATTATAGCAAAAATAATGATAATAAACAAAATAGTAAAAACAAATATAATAATCAAATCTATCATAGCTTCAATAGTTGCATTTAACTCTTTATTCATCATTATCAAAAAATCTTGATATGTCAATGCAAAAAGTAAAAACATAACCCAAACTATTACAGATAATTTCAGAGTTAATTTAAGCGCCTCCATTAATTTTTTTAAACTAAAAATATTTCCCATACCCTTTATTGGATCTAGTTTTTGTAAATCAAGTTTCAAAGGAGTTGCAATAAACCCAAACTGCATCCAGTTACTAGCAAGAGCTAAAACAAATACTAACAAATATATAGGAGCCAAAGCTTTCACAAGTGTTGTTGCAACTGTAACTGTAATTGTAAAATATGTGCTTTCGTCTATCTCTTGTCCAATAAAGCCATATATATATAACATTACTTTTTTTATCTCTAAAAATGTAAATCCTGAAAGAAATATTAAATAAACAGAACCCAAAGTTAAAATAACAGCACCAGCTACCTCAGCAGATTTACCTACATTTCCTTCATTTCTGGCATCTTCTATCTTTTTGGATGTGGGTTCTTCAGTTTTTTCTTCATCATCAGCCATAAAATTTCCTACTCAAATTTACTAATAAAATAGTTTGTAAATGCTTCAAAAAATATTTCTAAACCAAATATTAAAAATAAAAATATTAAAGCAAATTTCAACTGAAAAGTGATAATAAATGGAGAAAATGCTGGCATTGATTTTGTACCATAACCATAATAAACATCCAAAATAAATCCTATAAAAAATAGAGGTAAAGCAAAAGTAAATGCAAATGCAAACATTCTATTAATCTCACCAATAGCAAGTTTTATACCATTAATAGAGAATATATCAAAAGTTCCTAAATGTATCATAGAGAAGCTTTTTGCTAATAAAACCAATGTCATTTCATACATTCCTGTTTGGAAAAATAGCATTAATGATACCCAAAATAGTAGTTTTGCTATTAATCCTTCTTGAGAACCTGTTGTTGGATCAAACATCATAGCCATAGACAAAGCAGTTGAATACTCAACAAATTCACCTATAATTTTAACAGATGAAAATATTATATTTACAAGCATCGCAGCAACTAATCCCAAAGTTATTTCAGATAATAAAGAGACTATAAAAGAAGATTCATTTATATATTTGATATCGCCAATAAATGGAAAAAGAAAAATTACTAAATAAAAAGCAAAAGCTACTCTTATAGTAACACTTATCGCTGTATGCCCAAAAACTGGCATAAATGCTACAAAAGATACTACCCTTGCAAAAAGAAGAAGAAACTTAACCAGTACATCTTCATTTAAAAGTGAGAAAAACTCTTCCATTACATATAATCGTTTTTTTCTTCGTAATCTTTGTTTTCTTTTTTAATCCTTAATATCTCTTGAGTATTTGAATCTCTTTTATCTCTTTGATTTTGATTACTTGAAGAGTCTCCTTGACTTTGACCACCTTCACCTTTTGAGAAATCAAGATTGAAGTTTGCATTGTCATTAAATGTTTTTGCCAAAGAGTTTCTTAACATATTTTGATTTTCCATCAAAAGCTCTAATGTTGCAATATTAGAAACACTCATATTAATAGTTAACCCACTTGATCTATCTTGTTTCATTAAAACTGAAATAGTTCCCAAATCTCCTGGATTTAAATTCATTCTAAAAACAGTAACTGGTGGCTTATAGTTTTCATACATCTGCCTTGCAACATCTGACATCATAGAGGCCATTTGTTGTTTTGCACCAACAATTCTTGATTGAATTGAATTTACCAAATTTGGTTGAATATCCAAAATTTTATCATCTACAATATTTATAGTATCTTCTAAAAGAGCTTTTGAAGCCTCTATTGAGTTTGTTATAAGATTTCTAACATCTACACTTCTTACATCTTTTTCATTTAAAATACTATTTAAAATATTCTTTCTATCTAAAACCTCTTTTTCATCTACGCTTAAATTATTTAAACTCTCACTAGAGATATTTTGCTCAACTTCCAAATTATTTGCATCTAAATCTAATATATTCGCACTTTTTTCTATATCTTCAACACTTGAAGCATTTTTTAGAATATTTATTGCTTCATTTTTATTAAAAAGTAGTTGATTATTCAAACTATTTTTTTGGTCAGCTAAAAAAATATTTGAAGATATCTCTTTTGAATTTTTATTAGTTTGTTCTATATTTTGAGGATTTGAAGTAGTTACTTCTTCTATTTTTCTTGTAATATCTTTTTTACTATTTGATTGAATTAACTGATCCATAAGAGACAATTTTTGATCTACTTTCGTACTATTTTCAGTTTTTATAACTTCATTTTCAACAATTAAAATATTTTGTGAATTTAAGTTATTTTCATTTTTTACAGTTTCATTTTTGATAGCGTCATTTTTGACAACTTCATCTTCAACAATTAAAATATTTTCAGAATTTAAATTATCTTTCAAAATTGTAGAAGTTTGAATTTGATTTTCTAACTCTTTAGTATTATCACTATTTACTATTATTTGAGATATGTTTTTAGTTGTTTCTGAAGTTACAACATCAAGATTTTGACTGTTTTCATCTTTTATTTGCAAATTATTTGTATTTATATCTTTTATAAGGACTTCTTGCTCTATATTCTCTACTAATTTATCATCTTTAGAAATTATAATTTTGTCACTATCTAACTTTTCTTCTAAATTATTTTGACTTTTTAAATCTTCAATTACTTCATCTAAAGATTTTATAAAAGTTTTATCATTATTTAAAATATGAACATTTTCTAAACTCTTCAAAGGTTCACTTAAAATTTGCTCAACTTTATGTACTTGCTCTAAATTACTATTTTTTACTTCCAAAACTAACCTATCTAATAATGAGTTCTTACTACTTATACTATTTTGAATATTTTTTGTAGGTTCTTTTATCTCATCTTTTTTGATATTATCTATATTTGGATCATTTGTTATATTTTTTGATAAATCTTTTATAACTTCTTCACTATTTGAATTTTCATCTAAATTGATAGTTTCAAAATCAGAAGTTTCAGCACTCAATTTTGTATTGATCTCTAAAACTTCACTCTCTAAAGAGTTGTTTTCTAAATTGGAAATATTATTTTGAGGTATTATTTTTGAATTTGTGTTTTGTGTTGAATTATTTTCAATATCTTCTATTGAAGTTTTTAAAAGAGAATCAAATAAAGATGGCTTATCTTTTGGTAAATCTTCACTTGTGCTTAAAACTGTTGTTTCACCTTTTAAACCGCTTGTTTGTGTAAAAATATCAACTAGATTTGCCATTTTTTAGTCCTTAATTTCCAGCTAAAATATCTAGAGTTTTTGTATCAATTCCTCTATGAGTATTAAATGCAGTAACATTTGCTTCATAAGATCTCATAGCTTCTATTAAATCAACCATTTCAATAACAGGATTTATATCAGGATATGCTACATAACCCTTTTCATTTGCATCTGGATGAGTTGGGTCATATCTTAATACAGGTTGCGCATCTGTATGAATTATCTTTTTTACTCCAACAGCTCTTAGAGCTAAATCTGATTGCGGTGAATTGTTTATTTCAATATCATTTGAATTTGTTCTTCTAGTTTTATTTGCTACTAAAACATCTTCAAAAATAACTTGTTGCTTTTTATATGGTCCACCCTCTTGAGTATGAGTTGTTTTTGCATTTGCAATATTTGCACTTACTACATTTATTCTTGTTCTTTGTGCACTCATTCCTGAAGTTGATACATTATATCCATCAAAAAAACCCATAACTTGCTCCTTTTACTAAATTTGCATTCTCATAATTTCTCTATAAGCATTTATTGCTTTATTTTTAACTTCTAATCCCAATTTAAGGCTTAACTCTGCTTCTTCAATTTTTTGAACAGCTTCTTGAAGATTTACAACTTTTCCTGTTGCAATCTCTTTCATAGAGTTATAACCCTCTATTTGAGAATTATTTACCTCTTTTACAGCTCCATTTAATAAATCTTTAAAAGATTTATCGGCATATTGACTTTCACCTAAAGTTTCACTTTGTTTTACATTTGCACTATCAATACCTTGTAATGGATTTAAATAGTTTATAGCACCTACTATACTCATTTTCTATTCTCCTATTTTAGCTTGTAGCTTCTTCTTTTTTATCTTCATTAACTACCTCTTGCGGTAATTGTTCATTCGATAAATCTTCATTTTCTTTATGTTCTCTCATATCTTTTGTAGCAAGTTGATTTAAAAGTAAGCTTATTTTATCTTCATTATATCTATTGTCAAAATCCAT
Source organism: Aliarcobacter cryaerophilus ATCC 43158 (assembly GCF_003660105.1). Lineage (NCBI taxonomy): Bacteria > Pseudomonadati > Campylobacterota > Epsilonproteobacteria > Campylobacterales > Arcobacteraceae > Aliarcobacter > Aliarcobacter cryaerophilus. Next base: position 352,602 of record NZ_CP032823.1, on the reverse strand, counting down.
TCGTTTTTGGTCTAAGCTAAAATTGTTAACTATAAAAGATAGCATTAAGTTACTAAAACCTTTTAAAGTAACAGTAACTAAAATAGCCCCAAAAAGCATTTGAAGGGGTGAAAAAAGTTCTGCGTTGAATGTAAAAAATATTATTGTAGCAAAAAAACCAATTGCTATATATATTCTAAATATTCCAGTATTTATTAGATTTTGTGAAAATCTTTCTACTACCACTTAAACTCCGATTTTTAAATATTTCTTAAAACACCATTTACAATATTGTGCAACTTAATAGCTGCTTCTTCTTGTGGAAACTCATTTACAAATATCTTTCTAGATCTAGCTATTTTTGTAATGTTTTCACTACTTGGTACACTTCCTATATATTTTATCACAAATTCACTTTTTAATCTGTTTTTTTTAGCTAAATTTATCAAAGAGTTTGAAATTGTCTCACCAACTAGCTCATTTTTTGTGTGATTAAAACAAAGCATTAAACTCTTTTTATCAATTGCTAACATTTTTATCAAAGAGTACACATCAGTTAAAGCGCTAGGATCTGTTGAAGTTATAGCCAAAATATTTGTTGATACTTTTAAAAACTCTTTTACATAGTCATTTAATCCAGCTCCAGTATCAACAATTAAAATATCATAAAAATCTAAATCTAATATATCTTGCACTAATCTAGAGAATATAAAACTACTACTATTCGTTACATATTGATAACCACTTTTTCCAGCAATTAAAGATAAATTTGGATATTTTGTTTCTATTATTACATCTTGCAATCTTTTATGCCCATTAATATAATCAAATAGAGTAACTACTGGTTTTACATCAAAAAGTACTTGCATATTTGCTAAGCCTATATCTGCATCCAAAACCAATACTCGTAGATTTTTTTGAGATAATATATAAGCAAAATTTGCTGTAAAAGTGGATTTTCCAACTCCACCTTTTCCTGATGTTATTGTCAAAAGTTTTGTTTTTGAACTTTTTACTTCACTATTTACTTTTGAAGTAAGATTTATTAATTTTTCAGCCTGAGAGAACTTAACATCAAGCATTATATCTCCTTACTGCACTCATTATTCATAAAACAATCTATTAAAAAAGAAGCATCTGCTGCTATTAAATCATCTGGTACATTTTGTCCAATAGAGAAATATGTTATTGATTTTTTTGTTTTATGTGAAAAAGATATAACATTTCCAAAACTTTTTGTCTCATCTAATTTTGTAAAAATAAGGTTATCAATATCAAGTATTGAATAATTTTTATAAATCTCCATCAAATCGCTATGCTTTACATTTGAAGGAAGAACCAAAGTTTTTTCAATAGGAAGCTCATATACATGCTTTCTGTACTCATTTATAAGTTCTATTTTATCAATATCATATTGGCTAGAACCTGCTGTATCAATAAATATATAACTACAATTTTTAAGCCTTAAAAGTGCTTCTGTTAAATCTTCAGGTTTTTTAACTATTTCCAAAGGAAGTCTCATAATATTTGTATATGCTTGTAACTGTTCTATTGCACCAACTCTAAAGGAGTCTAAAGTAATAACACCAACTTTATGATTTTGTTCCATTTTATAAGCAAATCTTGCAGCTAGCTTTGAAATAGTTGTAGTTTTACCAACTCCTGTAGGACCTACCATCATCATAATTTTTCTCTGCTCTTTTCTTAAAGGTTGCTCCATTTTAATAGGAATAACTCTTCTTAAAACTAATTTAAAAAAATCATTTACTTTTTTTTGGTTTGATTTTAGTGAAACAGGAAGCTCTTTTATTGTTTTTTTCATAATAGTGTATGTCATCTCACTATCAAATTCATTTTTTTCAAAAATAGTATAAACATCTATAAATTCAGGAGGAATAAGTAAGTCATATAGTTGGCTTTTTGGCTTCCAAAGAGTTTTTTGAACTTGCTCAAGAAGAGATTGCATTTTTAAAATCTCCTCTTTATAGTCATAAATTTGTGCTTTTATAGGCTCAGATTCAACTATCGCTTTTGCAATTGCTGTTTTTGTAAACTCCATATTTTTTTGAATCTCATCATCTTCAACAGCAACAACTATCTCATACATATCTTTATTATAACCATTTGCATTTGCAATTTTTTTTGTAGAGATTACAATAGCTTCTTCACCACACTCTATTTGAGCATTTCTTAAGGCTTCTGTTGGTGTTTCCCCTAAAAAAGAGAGTCTATTCATTTTTGTCTTCCATCTTTATATATTTGTTCAATAGTTCCATCTAAATTCTTAAATCTTATAAACTCTTCATTTTCATAAATAATTTTTCCTTTTTTTACTATTTTGAGTCCACCAAAATTAAAGACTATCTCATTGTTTTCACTAGATTTTACATTTTTTTGACAAACTATACTGTTTTTATTTATATGATGTATTGTTATAAATTCACCATTTTGTAAATCTTCCAAAGTCAAAGGAGTACAAGTTCTAGGAATTGTCTCAAGCTCTTTTTGTTCTAGTTTAGAAATATCTATTTTCTCTTCATATTTTATTGCTTCTTTTGTTACAAAAACAGAAATTGCAAATAGATATGAAGAAAAAACTAAGGATAAAAAACTAAGCTTTAATATCAAAAATCTGTCCTCCAGATTGCTCACTTATCTCATCTAAGAGCTCTTTATACATCTGTTTTATTGGTAAAACAATGTTTGCTAATTTTTTATTTAACTCATACAAAGTTCTTAATCCATCTTCAAGTTCGTTTACTTTATCTCTATAAACATTTACATCAAAATTATTTTGAATAAGTGTTGATAACTCTTTGTTTAATTCAACTTTTTGACTCATAATCTCATTTATAATTGAATTTTTTCTATCATTTCTTCCAAAAAGTTCTTCATGTTTTGAGGCTTTTATATCTTCTATATCTTGAGTTATTGCATTTTTTAACTCAAGTATTAGTTGTTGCATATTATCGACTATTTTATCAACCATATTTTAACCTTGTTCTTTCTTATTATTTTGTGATAAAAAGTTATACAGCATATCACTAATTCCAAAATTACCACTAGAACTATCAGAAATTGATTGCAAATACATACCTTTTATAATATCGCTACCAGCTTCTTCTCCTGCTATACTAGTTGATTTTAAAGAAGTTTCCAATATTTGATTTATAAAAAATGCTTCAAAATTATTACTTACCTCTCGTAACTCTTTATCTTCAACATTCTTGAGACTACTACTATTTAAATTTTCAAATTTATTTGTTTTTAGAATATCATTGTTATATAAATTGCTACTATTTATCTCCATTTTACAATCCTATTTTATCTAATTTAAAATCTTCATTTATAATTTTCTTAATCTTTAATCCAAATTTTCCTTCTACAATTACAGCTTCACCCTCACCTATTTTAACACCATTTATAAGAATTTCAAGTGGCTCATTTACCATCTGTTCAAGTTCAATAATTTCACCAACATCCCATCTTAAAATATCTTTTAAAAGAACTATTTTTGTACCTAATCTTACGCTTAGTTTTAATCTAACATTGTACAAAAGTTCAAGATTTTTAGATGGATTTGGAACTCCTACTATTGCTTGAGTTGGAGCAACAGTAACTGGAGCTGAAACAGGAATAGAAACTGCTGGTTTTTCATCCTTTACTCCTGTAATTAAAGAGAAAAAAGTAGAAAATGATTTATCAAAACTAATTAAAATAGGAGTTTCATCTTCATCCAAAGATATATTAAAAATATATATATCTTTTCCACTTAATGCACTTTTTTCTACTTTTTTTGTTCCTTTAATCTCAGATTTCATACCTACAATATCTGGCATGCCTTGAGCATTTGAAGCAGTACAAAAGCTACCACAAATATTTGAAACTATTTCATTTACAGCATCTGTTGTTTCATCATCAATATCTGCTTTTAAATCACCCATTCCACCTAGCATTAAATACTCAAACTTTGTAGCACTAATACTAGGAACATAAAAGACTATACCTGAACTTAAACCTTTTATATCGAATTTTACATCTGCTTCTATAAAACTTGAAGATTCAAAACTATCATCTATTTTTTTTGTTTCAGAAATTTTTGCTTTCTTACCTAGTAACTGTTCTAGCGTATTTGATAGCTCGTTTTTAAATACATTTGATAAATCTGATGCCAAAATATGTTACCTTTTTTTAATTTTTAATACTTTTTTCTAGCTCTTCAATCAAAAAAGCTTTTATTTTCATCATATCTTCTGTTGGATATTTATTTTCAATATCGCCTCTTGTTATTTTTACAAAAAAATCTCTTGATTTTTTGTTGTATCCAAATTGAATATTATCTAAAATAACTTCATTCAACTCACTTGCTGGATCCTTTGAAGCATTTTTTTTATACTCATCTTCTTGTATTGTTTTAACTTTTTCTTCAACATTACTTACTTGTTTTGTCTTAATTTCATAGTTTTGTTTTGCATTATCAATTTGTGCTACTCTTCCAACTTCCATAAGAGACTCCTTTGTAAGAATTTTAAAACATTATAACAAAAAAAAATTAAATAGTATTATAAAGAAAGCATAAACTCTTCAAAACCAACAATTCTAAAATCTATATATGGATTATCATACTTATTTAATAAGAATTGCTTTGCACTTGAAATATTCATATTTTGTAAAAGTTGAATCGCAGTTAAAAAATCTGTATCTTTATCTTTATAAAATGCTTTTATTAAAGATATTTGAATAGATGCTTCTTCTGGTCTTAAAGATTCTAAAAATGATGCAGTTGAAAGATACATTGTAAATCTATTCTCATATCCAAACTCATCTTTTAGCCTTTTTAATGTCTCAATAGAATTAAGTGGTTTTCCCAAATATAAATCACTATATGCTTTTGTTACTAAATAACTTGGGTTGTTGTTTCCATCTATATTAAAATCTACTCTTGTAAAAACACCAAATGCTTTTAGTATATCAATATAATATTTTGAAGTAATAAGAGAGCTATCTAAAAAATTATTGTTGTATTTCAAAGTTACTGCATCTTGAACTCTTGCAGAATAGCTGTACTCATTTTCACTTCTATTTTTTTGAACAAGTTTTAAAAGATATATAAAAGGATCTCTTTCATAATCTTCAAGAAGTTGATGATTACTTAAATCTTCATTGTTGTTCATCTTCTTTAAAAAATCTATTGCTTTATAGAAAACTGTTTTTTCATAAGATTGTGCTGTTTCAACAACATTGTAACCACTATTTATAAATAATTTATATAACTCTTTTGCAAAATAACTATATAATCCACCACTATCTCTTATATTTTTATCTAAAATAGCTCTTTGCTTATCCGGCATATCAGCAAATGTTTTATTTGCAGTAATTAGATACATAACTGAATATAACTTATTACCAGGACTTAGTTTATAAGCTTTTTCAAAATTTTTATAAGCATTTGTAAAATCATTTATTTGAGCATAAGATAGACCTAAGTTATAATAAATATAGGCTTTAGAATCTGTTTTTATAATATTTTTTAATTCATTTACCCGTTTTATTGGATCTTGTTTTACCAAACGAATAAATTTTGTATTATATTCAACCATATTTTCTAAATTCTCTACACTTTGTGCTTTTCCATATATAAAACCTTTTACGGAGTCATATATTATCTCTTTTGAATCTGAAAAGACAAAAGGAGCAAAATAATATATAAAATCATACATTCTATCTTCATCAAATTTCATAATACTTTTATAGTAATCTTTATATGTATATAAATCTTTATTAAAAAATATCTCTAATGGCATTTGTATATTTACATTAAAATCTTTTTTTCTATCATTAATTAAATCAAGTATCTCTTGTGCATCTTCAAAATTATTTTGTTTCAAGCTTGAATATGATGAAATCCACAATATTTTATTTAAAGTTTCACTATCTTTCTCTTCTTCTCTTACTTTCTTCAAAATTGTTGAAGCTTTTTTAAAATTATTTAGTTTTATTAAAATCATAGCTTTTTTCAAATCCAAAGAGTAGCTCATCGCATTTAAAGCTCCTAGAGCATTTTCATAATCCTCTATCATCAAATATCTATTTGCCAACTCTTTCAAAATAGCATCTTTAATATCTGTAATAAGCTCGTTGTATTCACTTAATTTTTTGCTATTTTGAAAAATTGTTACTAAATCTAGCATATATTTATCATCTTTAGTTATTTCAAAAAGATAGTAACAAGATGATATAAATGAGTATGGTTGATTTATTAGATTTGTCTTTTTTGAATAGATTTTATTAAAAAACTCTTTTGCTTTTTCTTCATTTTTTTGTTTGTAATATATTATTCCCATATTCAAAAGTGATGGTGCTTCAAAAACTTTTGAAGTTCTTTCAAAAAGTCTTAAAGCATCTTTGTATTCACCTTTTCTAAAGTGTAAAACTGCTTTATTAAAATCAACTTGTATCTCCAAATTTTCATTTGAAGCTTCTAGTTTTTCTAATTCAAAAATTATTTGTGGTTGAGATTCTATAATATTTGCATATAAAAAATTATTTAGTATAAAAAAAATTATAACTATTTTGTATATAGATTCTTTCAAATTATTCCTAAATAATTGCATTTACCTGAGCAAATAACTCTTCATTTCTTCTTTGTAAATCATTGATTTTATTTTTTAAAGTGATATTTTCAAGTCTAAGATTTTGTAAATCGTCACGTGCAACTTGTAGATTTTCTTGATTATTTTTAAGACTACTTGTACCTATTTTTACCTGCTTTTCATATCTTTGAATTAAAGTTTCAAGCTTTGTAACCTCTTCATCTATAATCTCTTTTTCTTCTTTCATTTTTTTATACATTGATTTATAGGCACTTGTACTTGAAATAAAGTAAAGCAAAACGATAGATAAAACTGTTGATATTAAAAAATCCAATTTCTTTCCTATAATTAATATATTTAAATAGAGCAAGAAAAAATCTCGCTCTATTTGTAATACTATCTTTTTAAGTTAATAAGTGTACTTAAAAGCTCATCTGATGTTGTTATAGATTTCGCATTTGCTTCAAAAGCTCTTTGAAATACCATTAAGTTTACTAAGCTTTCACTTAAATCTGCTTTACTAAGTTCTAGTGCTTGTCCTTTTACACCTGCTGTATTATTGTTGTTTATACTATAAATTGCATTTCCAGACTCCTGAGTTCTTTGAAAGTTGTTATTTCCAGCAGCTTCAAGTCCTCTGTTGTTTGTAAATCTTGCAATTGAAACTTGACCAACAGCATACTCAACTCCACCTTCTTTTATAGTTACAAGTCCTGTGTCATCTATACTAAATTGTCCAAATTTACTATCAGAGATATTTAAAACATCTAATCTTAGTTGAAGACTATTTTGAGTAGAAGTTTGATCAACTCTTGTAGTTATCTCCATAAACTCACCTCCTGCACCTCTTCTTCCAGAGTAATCAGCATTTATCTCTATAAATACATCATTAACACCTGGTGCTGGATTAGGATCATCATATGTTAGTTTAGCATCAAACTCTAAATCATAACTAGAATCCTTTGTTTCTAATACCAAGTTTCCATTTACATTTTTTGCAATAATATAATCACCTAATTGTGGTCCAGAAGCTGTTCTTAAATTATTTATTGAGTTTACTATACCATCTATTGTCATATCATCATACGGTGCTGTTGCTCCTGTACCAAAAGTAATATTTACAGGCTGTGGTGGAGTTCCTCCATTATTTGGAACTGGAATTACATAACCTAAATCTTTATCAAAAATTTCTATGTTAAATTTATAATCTCTTGTAGAAGTTGCTGAAGTTGCATTTCCATATAGCTCTTGAGTAGTATAAACACTTTGTTGATTTCCAGTTACAAGTCTTGAAAGTGCTTCTCTAGCTGATTCTATAGCAGCTTTTCCAGAACCTGAGACTGCGGCAGCTGTTGTTTGGTGTGATCCTTTTACAGATACATTTTGATTTGCTCCTGAGTGTTCTGATACTTCTGTTATTTTAAAATCTTTTCCAGGAATTAAAGATTTTATTTGAATAACTCCTCTTAACATATCTGCTAATTTTGTACTCTCTTCATACATACCATTTGGATTTAATGTATCAGCAGTTGGCGCTAAACTATCTTTTGCCATATAAGCAACCATTCCACCAGCATTTGAATTAGAAATTTTATCAGCCATAGCTTTATAAGTATTTATTTTACCAGCTAATTGGTCATATTTTGCAATTTCTGTATCTGCTATCTCTTGCGTTGCTATTGGTCCATTTGGAAAAGGAGCAATAAGGTTAGTAGGATTTACAATACCGTATGTTGCAACTTCTCCAGATGCAGTAAGCTGTGTCCAAAGCTGTTGTCTATAATCATCCGTTGTTTTAGTTGGAATAAAATCTACATCGTAATTTTGTCCATCAATAACTACTCTTATAGAGTCACCATCTTTCCCAATAATTGAAGTAGGAGGAACTCCTGTTCTAAAGTTTACCTGAGAAACTTGTGCAATAGAACCAGCTGATGGTAAAGTTGGATCATCTTTATACTTTTGAAGCCAAGCATTATAATCAGCCATCGCAAGGTCTATATCTTTTAGCTTTGCGGCTTTTGTTTTTGCTCCAGCTCCACTAAATACAGACGTAGCGTCTGATTTTGCAGTCTCATCAAAATTTGTAGCCTTTGCTGCAATTGTTTCAATAAAATCTCCATGTCTAATAATACTATTTCCCAGATTTTTAATATAAGAATCTGTAAACCTTGTAGCATTTTGATTTGTACTCTTTACATCATTTTTTTGGTCAATTGAACTCATTGCCCAACCTTGAACCTCATATCCATCTGGATTTTGTAAAGTACCACTTTGTCCCATACGGAAATTTCCAGCTCTTGTATAAAATGTCTCTGCAGTTCCAAGTGTATTTTTATTTATTACAGTGAAAAATCCATCACCTTGTAAAGCAACATCATACTCAACTCCTGTGATTTTTGAACCACCTGTTACGAAAATCTTCTCTGCATCTTGTACAAATGATCCTTTACCAATTTGTCCTTGGTAAATTTGATCCGCAAAAGAAATTCTTCCTGCTTTATAACCAACAGTGTTTACATTGGCAATGTTATTTGATTCATTATCCAATGCTGTTTGATGTGCTGCTAATCCTGATATTCCAGTCCATAATGCACCTATCATGACTAATCCTTTATATTAAGGTAAATGAACATAAATGTTCATACTTTTGCATAAAATTTATATGAAATTTATACAAAAGTATAAACAAATTGTTTATACTTTATTTTTGTTATCTCTTCATTTCTATTGCCGTTTGTAAAAACTCATCTGCTGTTGTAATAGATTTTGAACTTGCTTCAAAAGCTTTTTGAAATACCATAATTTGTGCTAAAGTAGAACCATAATCTATATTAGCTCTTTCAAGAGCACCACCTCTTATTATATTCATAGTATCTGAATTAAAAGGATTTCCACTATATTGTGACTGTTGAAACAAATTTCCTCCCATAGGCTCTAATCCTTGCTCATTTCTAAATCCAGCAGTACTAAGTCTTCCTACTAAAAAACTATGTCCTTGACTTTTTACAAATACAAACCCATCATCTGATATATTTATTTCCGCTGTACTTTTATCAGAGATTCCTAATGCATCAAGCCTTACATTTATATCATTTTCTCCAATAACTCCTAAGTTTCCATACTCCAATACATTTGTAATTTGTAAAAACTTTCCATCTGCATTTTCAACTGCATTTTTTAAAGCATCTCTTGCACTATCAACCATCGCAAGACCAGAACCTTTTACTGCTTCTTGTAATTTTATAGAATTAAAGTTTGTATCATTAAGTTTTATATCAGATATATTAAAGCTAGCACCAGCAATTAAAGTATCAATAACCAAAGTTCCATCTTTTGCACTAGCACTCATACCATCTTTTGAAGAAATTTTATCAGATAAGTCTTTCATAGCATTTATAACACTATTTGCATTTGTGTATGAATTTATTTGATTATCCCTTAAAGTTTGTGCTGTTGCTTTATCCAAAATCTCTTGAGGAGTTGTTGCTGGCATTGCATCTATATTTGCTTGACTTTGTATAGTGTTAGGATCAACTAAATTATACTTTGATTTTCCATTTGTATCTAAAAAATTATATAATTTTTGCATCTCTTCATCATTTATAGTTGAGTTTACATCAAATTTCACACTATATGTTTTATTATCAATTGTTACACTAATAGTATTATCTGTAGCTTGTAAAGATGATAAATTTGATGAAAAATCTATTTGAGATTTTTGACTAACAGATGAACTATTTGTTGTTGTTTGATCCATCAAAAATTTATTTAACTTCTCTATATAATCAGCTTTTAATGCTTCAATATCATTTATCTTATTTTGTGAAGTTTTGTATCCGTCACCTTTTTTTAATATATCATCATCTTTTGAAGAACTCACATAATCACTAGCTTTTGCATTTATGTTATAAATTGTACCACTTCCATTGTTTATATTTGTAGATACTATACTTTGTATGTAGCTATCTGTGAAAAGTGTATCAGATGGATTTGTAGTTGTAGTAATTTTACTTTGAGGCACTAATCCTTGTATTTTATAATCATCTTGTGTTGTCAAAAAACCATCTTTTGCTTGAACTAAATTTCCAGCTCTTGTATAATAAATTTCATTTGGATTTTCTCTACTTTTTACTACAAAAAAACCTTTACCATCTATTGCAACATCTATTCCAACACCACTTTGAACAATATTTCCTTGCTCAAACTGTTTTGAAATACTTTGAGTTTGTACGCCTTTTCCAAATCCTGCTTGACTGTATAATACATCTGAAAAACTTATTTGGTCTTTTTTATGCCCAACAGTATTTGAGTTTGCCAAATTATTTGACTCAACAGCTATTCCTTTGTCATGTTGCCAAATTCCAGCAATTCCATTCCACATAGCTCCTATCATATTAAAGCCTTTTTAGAAAATTTTTGTTATTGAAGAAAATGGCATACTAACAGTTTCATCAGAAACAACAACAGTACTTTTACCATTTGCTACATATTTATGGTCAGTTACTTCATTTCCATCTGCGTCTTTTACTACTAGTTTTCCATCTTTAACCAAAGGCTTTCCTAAACTCTCCAAAACTAAAGTTTGTCCAGTTTTTTCACCTTTTTCATCGTATAGGTTTCCTGTTTCATCATAGTTAGCTGCTTTAAGTTCATCTCCATCTTTCAAAGATATTCCATTGTGAAGATATAACCACTCTCTTGCTATAACTTGTATTTCACCATCTACATTTTCAATAGATTCAACTGTAAATGCTTTTAAGGCTCCATCTTTATTTGTACTTCCATTTTCAATATTTTTACCAATTACACCTGTTGCTGTTGAAAGCGAAGATTGAGAAAAGGCTGTTTGAATAGATTGAAGTGCTTTTATCATCTCCATATTCGCATTTAATGTACTCATTTGCATTTGAGTTGATAGCATTTTTGCTGAATCCATAGGTTTTGTTGGATCTTGAAGCTTTAACTCTTCAATCATTAGCTTTAAAAAATCATTTGTTGTTAGTGCGTCATTACTTACACTTTGTGTATATTTATTTCCAAAACTATCTGTACCTGTTACACTATTTGTACTGCTTACATCTGCCATATTAAACTCCTTGTTTAAGATTATTAAATCATATGCTCTTCAAAGAAATATTGAACAACATTATCTGAATCCATAGCATCTTGGACTCTAACTGCTAATTTCTCTTCCATAACAATTATATCACCTGTTCCAATTATTCTTGAATTTACATAAATCTCGCCACCACTACCAGCTGGTTTATGCAATGATATAATATCTCCTTCGGTTAATTTTAAAAACTCACCAACTGATATACTAGTGCTTCCAAGCATAACATCAACAACAATTTCGGTATCTACTAATAAATCGTAAACTCTTTCACTTATTTCCATATTTAATACTTTTTAATGTTATTTAATGATTGTATCATAAATCTGATTTTATATCACTAAATCTAAAGATTCAAGCATTGAAGATATTTTTGCTTCAATACTTCCATCAAAATTTCCCAAGTTGCTAGCAATTACAACACCTCCAGCAACTACATTTGCATCCTCAAAAAGTTCAATAAAAGGTTCTAGTTCTAACTCTTGTTTTAAAACATAATAATCTTTTGGATTTAAATGAATTTTTACTTTTGTTGCATTTTTTAGTTTTAGTAAAAGCTGATTTATAGTCTGTTTAGCTATTTTAGAAGAGTTTTCTCCTACTTCAATATTTATAATTTTTTGAGCAATAGATATAGAAGTTTTCAATAATTTACTCTCAAAACCAAAAGCAGCCTGCTCAAAAAACGTTGCACACTGCTTCAAATCTTTTATTGCTTTTATAACTTGAGTATCAAAATCTTTACCTTTGATTATGGCATCTTGTTCGATAGTTGTAACTTTTTGTGACACTTCTTCAATCTTTTTTATCATTTTCTCAAATTCAGCAAAAATAGGCTCTATTTTCTCCAAAACAGCAGAATTATCAACAATGTTCATAGTTTCAACAGGAGTTTTTGATTCTGTTTTTTCTAGATTTAAGCCATTTTCATTTTCTAGTTTTAACTCAACAAACTCATGAGTATCTTCTTTTGGTACTACTTTATTTTTTAAAAAATTAGATAGCTCAAATTTCTCTACTTTTTTATCATCTTTTAGTACTCTTGCACTCGAGTAAACATTTTCAGCCATTAGCTATTCTCTCTTTCAATGACTCCATCGTCCATCATCTTTTGAGCAACAGCCAACATTCTTCTTTGTGCAGCCTCAATATCTTTAATTTTAACTTTTGTAAGCATTTCACTCTCTTCATAAAATCTATCTTTAACTCTTTGAGACATTGCACCTGTAACTTTTTCTATTTGCTCTTGTGTAGTATTTTTCATTGCAACAACAACATCTGCAGACTCAACACTTTGAATAATCTTCATAATATACTCACTATCAAGGTTAAGTAAATCTTCAAATACAAACATATTATCTTTTATTCTAGTCGCCAGAGACGTATCAATCCCGTTTATATTTTTAAGAATATCAACTGCTTTTGGTCCCATTTTATTTAGCATATCTGCAACAACTTTAACACCACCAACATCTACAATTGATGACAATAAAGACTCTAGCTTTTTTTCTAAAACAGCTGAAATAGTTCTTACAACATCAGGAGAAACGTCTTTAATAGTTGCTATTTGAATACTTACTTTTACACGAATCTCTTCATCAAGCTCCATTAAAACATCTGCTGATTTAGAAGGATCCATATGTGCTAAAATAACAGCAATTGTATGAGGTGATTCATCTTTTATAAAGTCACTTAACTGTTTTGGATTTACACCATCAAGATAAGAAAAAGCTTGATTTGCTAGCTTCATTCTTGATAACTTCTCAAGTACCTCTTCAGCTGCGTCTTGTCCAATAGATTTATATAAAATCTCTTTTGCAAAATCATACCCACCAGAACTAATAAACCCTTTTGTTCTAGTATATAAGTGAAACTCCTCTAAAATCGCTAAAGAGACCTCTTTGTTTATAGATTGTATTTGTGTAATAGCAGTTGAAATTTGTTCAACATAAGCTTTATCTAAATATTGAAATATTTTAACTGTTGAGTCTTCACCTATTAGTACAAAAAATCTTGCGATTTTTTCTAACATAGACATACCTTTTAAAATATCAATATCACTATAAATATCTACTGCCATTTATTATTCCTATTTAAAATTAACATTACCTTCACTTAATAACAACTCAATCATTCTTGCAATATCAGCTGGATTATTATTTATCTCTCTATCGAGCTCTTCAATAAATACTTCATACTTAGCTGCTGATTCTTCATCAAGCCCATCAATATTGTTTAAAATTTGACTTTTTACTTTGGTTTTTAATCTTCCATGAGCTGTATTTTGATCTAGTACATCATCAAGTCCAGCCAACATATCTTTTACCAAATCTTCATCATCAACACCTATCTCTTTTTTCTTAGCATCTCCTAAGATTACTAAATCATTGCTTGCTATAAATTTTCTATAAAAAATAAAAAGTAAAAGCCCAACTACTAAATATTGAATATAATCTTTATACTCATCTAGTATACTTTTTATACTCATACTCTCTAAATACCCACTACCACCAATTACATTTCCAAACTCATCTACAAGTTCACCTTTTTCGTTCAAAGATTTAATTCCAACAAATTTAAAATCTTTTACAGTAATTGTATCTCCTCTTCCTTTATCATATCCAATAGCATCTGCAGATAATGATTCTAAAGATGCTAAAAAATCGGCTTTATCTGGATGATCTTTTAAAACACCTGAATCAAAAGTAACAGAAGCTGAAATTCTTCGAATATTTGTAAAATTACTATCTTTTTGAGATATTAGTTTTCTTGAAATCTCATAGTTTGTAACAGTATTTGAGCTTTCACTATTTGAAGATAGTTTACTTCCATCATTTAGCTGTTGTGGAGGTTGAATGTTATTATCAGCTCCAGCTATTCCACCTGTATTATTTCCAAGCCCTGAAGCATTTGCTGTATTTTCAATAACTTGTTGAGATCTAATACTTCCTTCTGGACTATAAATTTCCTCTTCAATATCTTTTTTAGTGAAATCCAAAATCACATTTACTTTTGCCATAACTCTTCCAGCTCCAACAACTGGTTCTAAAAGTGAAATAATTTTTTGCTCATAATCCTCTTCAATTTTATCTTTATACTTTGTTTGAACTGTAGATCTTTGAGTATTCATATCTTCGGCAGATACTTCAAGTAAATTTCCATCTTGATCTATTAGTTGTATATGCTCTTGTTTTAAATCAGGAACAGCAGAAGCTATGAAGTTTTTAATACCATCTAGTTGTTTTTGAGTTAAAAAAATACCTTGTTTTAGTGTCAAAACAGCAGAGGCTGTTGTATTACTCTTTTTCTCAGTAAATATTGTCTCTTTTGGAATTGCTATTTTTACATTTGCTTTTAAAACTCCACTTAAAGACTCTAAACTTTTACTAAGTTCCCCCTCTAAAGCTCTTAAATATTTTACTTTATTTTCAAAATTTGTTGTACCAATAGATGATTTTTCAAAAATTTCCCACCCAACATGCTTGTTTGTTGAAGCTTCACTAGTTACAAGTTTAATTTTTGCAATATTTATAAACTCTTTTGAAGTTTTAAGAGTTAAATTACTTCCACTTCCTGTTACTATAAATGTAATTCCAGCACTTTCAAGCTCTTCAGACGCTCTCATAACATCAGCTTGAGTAAGATTTGAAGCTATTGTGTAGCTTAATTTTTTATCTTCAGCTTTGATATTTGAATATATCAAAAAACCAATAACCAATAATAGCAAAAGAGCAAAACCACCAACAATTGCTATTCTTTGTGCTTTATTTAAATTATTTATAAATTTTAGAAGTTGATCCATTAAAAAATCATCCTATTAACTTTTACCTGAAGCATCAATCACTGATCTAAAAAGCCTTGAATCTTTTTTTATAGATGATTGTATTGCATCAAAAAGAACTTTATTTTTTGATTGCTCACTCATTTGACTATCTAAGTTTACATTATTTCCATCATTTTGTTCTATTAAATTTGGAACTTGAATCAATCTTGGATTGCTAGAACCTCTATAATCAAGATTTTGCATATGGTTAGTTGTTGTTCTTTTTAATTTTAAAATATTTTGCTCTTTTAACTCTTCTGAAAATACTAAATCTTTCGTTTTATACTCTGGAGTGTTAACATTTGCAATATTACTAGATATTACTTTTTGTCTTTCACCTCTAAAATTTAGTTGTTCAAAAAGTTTTCCTGATACTTCACTTGCATGCATTATCTAGTATTTCCTCCAATTTTCTCTATTAAACCAGCGTTTAATTCATCTATTGTTTTAATTGCTCTTTGAGATTGATCAAATCTTCTATGAGCATCTATTAGCTCAACCATAGTACTTACTCTATTTACATTTGATTGCTCAACCGTTCCATTTAAAATCCTATTATCATTGTTTTCAAAATTTTCAACATCATCTAGAGCTAAAGCTTTGTAAGTATTATCTCCTATTTTTTCAAGATTTTTAAAAGATGTTTTAGCAACTCCAATTTGCAACTCAAAGCCATCTTCCACAACTATAGCTTCATTGTCTGCATTCAAAACATTATTTCCATTTCCATCTACTAAAAACCCATCTAAATTTTTAAATGATCCATCTCTTGTATATACTATATCACCATTTTCATTTTGAATTTTAAAAAAACTATCTGGTGCATTTAAAGCAAAATCAAGAGGATTACCAGTCATTTTCATAGGTCCCATTAAAGGGTCTGTATATCTTGTATCAATTTTTGGAATATTATTTATTGTAATTGACTCTACAAGTGGGTTTTGTTGTTCCTCTTGCATTCTTTGTAAATACCAATTAAATGTAGTTTCAGAAGTTCCCTCTTGCTTAAAACCAAAAGTATCTGCATTAGCAAGGTTATTACTTATTTGATCAAGTCTATTTATTTGATTTACCATTGAGGCTGTTAGTGGATAAACACCTTGGTTCATTATATTTCCTTACTTGTTAAATTCAGCTATAAGCTTATCTAAATCATCACCTACTAAATCTTGAGTATCTTTATCTCCATGAATATGTTTAGCCATTGGAAGTTCTCTTGGATTATTATCTTCAAAAAGATTATTTAAATAACTAGATAGTTTTCGAATAACTGACATAACTCTTTCTATTTTTTGTCTATTTATATCATTAAATTGCATAAGTTCCATTCCTTGAAAAATATGCATATCCTCTTCATCTATAGAAGTTTTTAAATCTTTTAGTGAGCTTTCAAAACTTTTTACTTTTTCTAGCTGTTGTTTAAATAACTCTATTTTTGGAAATTTATTACTTAAAGAACTTAAAAGTTTATTTTGAGATAAAACAAACTCTTCATACTCTTTTACTCTTCTTCGTAGATCACTGTTATTGTCCAAAGTCAAACTTAATACATCAAAAATTTGTGAAACTTTCTCTTCTGAATCATTTGCTACTTGACTAAGTTGGCTTACAACTTTTGTGTCATTTTCAGCAGGAAAAGGAAATACTCCTTCACTTATTTTTGAAGATGACCACTCTTTTACAATATCATCATCTGATTTATTAGATTTTGTAACAGGTTCTTCAATTTGCGTATTTAAAGGTGAATGATTTCCTAAAATAGCATCTTCTGATAAAGCATCATCTTCAATATCATTTAAAAGTTCACCTATCTCACTTATTTTCTTCTCACTTGCTGGAGAAACAAGGCTATCTTTATCCTCATTTTTTTCTACTTGAGATAAAAGTGCTTCTATCTCTTTTGTATTTACTTTTTCTTCAGGAATAGACTCTTCTTTAATAGTTTCAACACTATCTTGAGCTGGTATATCCAAACCGTTCATTAAGGCTTCAATATCTTCTTGACTCATACTCATAATAAACCTTTTTTATCTATTTTTTAATAACACCATCTAGTTTCTCTTTTAAAACTTCTGCATTAAAAGGTTTTACAATGTAGTTATTAACTCCTGCTTTCAAAGCTGTAATAACTTCACCTTTACCACCTTCAGTTGTAATCATAATAATAGGTGTTTTTTGATGCGTTCCTTCGCTTCTTACTTTTTTAACAAGCTCTAAACCATTCATATTTGGCATATTCCAGTCTGTTAAAATAATATCGTAATGCCCCTCTGTAAGAAGTTTCCAAGCTTTCAATCCATCTTCAGCTTCATCAAAACTCTCTTTGCTAAATCCTAATTGCATAACTACATTACCAATAATTCTTCTCATTGTTGAACTATCATCAACTATTAGAATTCTCATTTTTTCCTCTTTGTATTAAAATTATTCCAATAAAGTATGCATTATATTTAATTTGTTTTAAATTTTTACTTAAAATTGGATTTATAGGGATTTAGATTTATCTAAAATTAATCCATCTTAAAATATAATATATGATTATTGATAAAGGAGATTTCTTATGATTAGAGGACTTTATACAGCTGCAACTGGAATGAATGCAATGCAGAGTCAAATTGATGTAACTTCACACAATATTGCGAATGTTAATACAACTGGATTCAAACAAGATAGAGCTGAATTTCAAGATTTGATTTATGAAACTTTAAACTATACAGCTGGTCAAACTACACAAGACACTAGAAATCCAACGGGAATTGATGTTGGTCTTGGAGTTAGGCTTGCAAATATTCAAAAAAACTTTACAGAAGGTGATTTAAAGCCCACTGGAAACCCTCTTGATGTTGCAATCGTGGGAAAAGGGTTTTTTCAAATTACACTTCCTAGTGGTGAAATAGCATATAGTAGAAATGGTAACTTTAAGCTTGATGCTGAAGGAACTATTGTAAACGGAAATGGATATGCGCTTGAACCTCAAATAGTTGTTCCTCAAAATGCAAAAGACTTAAGTATTGGAAATGATGGTTTTGTAACAGCAAGAGATCCTCAAACTGGAGATACTATAGATTTAGGTCAGATTATTTTGGCAGATTTTATAAATCCAGCAGGGCTAGCTCCTTTAGGTGATTCTTTATTTATGCAAACAGATGCCAGTGGTGATGTTGTTGAAGGAGATCCAACTACAGAGCAGTTTGGTGGGTTAAGACAAGGCATGGTAGAAAGTTCAAATGTTAAACTTGTAAACGAGATGGTTGATTTAATTACAGCACAAAGAGCCTATGAAGCAAACTCAAAAGCAATTACAACTGCGGATAGTATGCTTGACACTGTAAATAGGTTAAAAAATTAATTATAGTTTTTAGTCCATTATGAATTTAGAAGAGTTAAAAAAATTAAGAGAAAAAAATTTCTCAAAGCATAAACAAAAAAAAAGAGCCTACTATCTAAAAAGTAAAATAAAAAAAGAGATAGATTACGAAGATGAATTAAAAGATGATGGCTTTTTAAAAAAAATGCAAGAGATTGTAAAAAGCCAAAGACTCTACATGGATAGCAGACAAGAGACAATTAAGAAGAAAGTAGAAGAGTATCAAATTCTAAAAAGAGATTACTATGAGCAAAATAAAGAAAAGAGACTTGAATATGATAAAGAGTATAGAGAGAGAAAAAAAGAGCAACTAAAAGAGTATAGGCAAAAATATTACGAGAAGCAAAAAGAGAAAAAACTAGAAGAAGAGAAAAATGGAAACAACTAATTCAAATCCAGAAGATAAAATAAGTGAAAATCAAGAGCAACAAGAAGAAGATAAAAAAGACAAAACACTTCTTATAAAAAGAGTTTTATTTATTACTATTGGTGTTTTACTACTTTTTTTAATAGTATTAGCTACTATCTTTATTTTTAAAAGCGAGGAAACAAAAGAATCTACTGAATCTTCACCTCCTGTTGAAAAATCTACTCAAATAAATGAAAATAGCACTGAAAGCGTTCCTCCTGAACCAGAAATAAAAGAAACAAAATTTGATTTTAATAATCTAGAGCCTGAAAAATTAAATGAACAGCTAGAATTACTAACAAATAAAAATATGGAGTACCAAAAAGAGAAAGAGCAAAAAATTCTTGAAGAAGAGAAAAAGCTATCACCTATTTTTAATCTTGTAAATAATCTAAAAGACAAAGAAGAGAATAAAAAAGAAGAAATTACTAAAACTCCTTTGGAAGATACTAATATAAAAGAAATTAAAAAAGAAGAAATATCAAAAACCGAAGAGATAAAAGAAGAAAAGAAAGAAGAAGTAATTAGCGATAAAAATGGAATATCATTAGCAGTAAACAGTGAAACTAAAACTAAAGATAATAATCAAGAAAAAAATTCCAACTTAATAGACGAACCTACTAAAATAACAGAATCTTTAAATTTTGTAAAGCTTATAAATGTTGCCAAAATAAAAGGAAGTTTAAATAAAAAGTATCTTGATAAAGTAGTTGAAGTAAATGCAAATATATTGCTTTGTAGAGATGATGAAAATATAATAGAGCTATATTATGGTCCATTTCTAGAAGATAGCCTAAGAGATGATTTACTTTCTAAATTGATTAAAAATGGATTTAAAGAGTCTTATTCTTTGGAGATGACAAAAGAAGAGTTTGATAAAAGATGTAATTACTAAGAATTTTCTAAAATATCAAAAGCATTTTTTACAAATATTTTTTTGTTTTCTATATCTATTTTTTCTATAAATTTATCAAAAATATGCGGTATTAAGAATACTTTTGGAAGTTCTTTTGATACAAGTTCACTAGAAGTTTGAACTTCTAAATAGTCATTTAATGGGTATCTATGAATATCTTTTACTTTTCCTAAAAGTAAATCATTTTCAAAAATCTCACAAGAGATTAAGTCAAACCAAAAAAATTCATTTTCTTTTAATACACAAAACTCTTTAGTAGCTTCTTGAGTAGTAAATAGTTCACTATTTGTAAGTTTTCTTGCTAAATCTACATCTAAATAGTTTTCGAATAAAACTAGCTCTTTATTTGGATTATACTCCAAAATTGTCAAAGTCAAATTTCTATTTGTTGTAAAAACAGCACCTTTTTTAAACTGCATAGGAAAGTCAGAGTCTATAAAAAGCCTTAAATGACCTTGTAAACCAACTGCTTTTCCTAATTTTGCAACATAAACTTTATTCATCTATTTTGTAACTACTTGTATTTTATAAGATATTCCATCTTTTGCTTTACAACCATTTGCAATTGTTTTTAGAGCATTTATCATATTTCCATTTTTTCCAATAAGTTTTCCTATATCAACACTATTTACGCTTATTGTAATTTCAACGAAATTTTCATCAATTTGCTCTTTTGTTACAACAATATCCTCTGGAACTGCAACAACTAGTTTTGCATAGTTTTCTATAAAATTTATTATCATTTTATTTTAAACTATTATCTTGAAGCTAATTTTTTAACTTTTTCAGATGGTTTCGCACCAACACTTAACCAATAGTTATATCTCTCTTCATCAATTTTAAGAACTTGAGGCTCTACAACTGGATTGAAGTAACCAATTGATTCAATCCAACCTGAATCTCTTCTTTTTCTTGAGTCTGTTACAACTATTCTATAAAATGGTTTTTTATTTCTTCCCATTCTTGTTAATCTAATCACTGTCATGTTTTATCCTTTTTTTATTTATAGTATTGAGCTTTAAACTCCAAAAAAGTTTATAGCTCAACACTATTTATTTGATATTATCTTGGAATTTTTGGCATTCCATTTGCTCCTACTTGAGAAAGCATGTTATGTAAACCTTTCATTCCACCTTTACTTGAAAGCTGTTTTGCCATCTTTGATGCACTTTTAAACTGTTTTAAAATCTTATTTACTTGAACTTCACCAAGCCCCGCTCCAGTAGAAATTCTTTTTTTTCTACTAGGATTTAGTAAATCTGGATTTTCTCTCTCTTTTGGAGTCATAGAACCAATTAAAGCTTTAATTCTTTTTATCTCTACAGAATTTTCAAAATCCATATCTTTTAAAGCAGGCATAGCACTACTTAATCCAGGAATCATTCCAATAATTGACTTTAAACTACCTAACTTACTCATCATTTGTAGCTGCTCTAAAAAGTCATTAAAGTTGAATTCACCTTTTTTGATTTTTTTACTAACTTCTTTTGCTTTTTTCTCATCAAAAATTGTTGATGTTTTTTCAGCAAGCCCAGCAATATCACCAAGTCCTAAAAGTCTTGAAACTATTCTATCTGGAATAAAAACTTCCAAATCTGGCATTTTTTCACCAATACCAATAAATCTCAAAGGAACTTCAACTTGACTTGCAATACTTAAAGCAACTCCACCTTTTGTATCACCATCATATTTTGATAAAATAACCCCATCTATTCCAATTTTCTCTTTAAATGTAATAGCTGTTTTAGTTGCATCGTGTCCTGTTAATGAATCTGCAACATAAAAAATTTCATTTGGATTTACTGCATTCTTAATCTCTTTTAGCTCATTCATAAGCTCTTCGTCAATAGCAAGTCTTCCAGCAGTATCCAATAAAACAACATCATAATGCTCTTTTTTTGCTTTTTCAATAGCACTTTTTGCAATTTTTACAGGATTTTTTTCTGTATCATCAAAATATATATCAACTTCTATTGAAGCAGCAATTTGTTTTAGTTGCTCAACTGCTGCAAGTCTTTGTAAATCACAAGCAACAACTAAAACTTTTTTATTTCTTACTTTAAGATAATTTGCAAGTTTTCCTGTTGTTGTTGTTTTTCCACTTCCTTGAAGACCAGTCATTAAAACAACAGTTGGAGGAGTTGAAGAGAATACGAAACCTTGATTTCCATTTGCTGTTAGAGTTTTTTCAAGTTCTTGCTTTAATACTTTTATGAAGTTATCTTGTCCAATTCCTAATTTTTTTGTCTCGATTTCAATAGAATTTAATAAATCTTTTGTAGTTTTATGATGAACATCAGCTTTTAAGAAAGCTTTTTTTAACTCAAGTGTAGCACGATTTAATGATGCAACATCGTCTTGATGTCTAATCTTCCCTATTATTCCTTTTAACGAACCTGTTATTGAATCAAACAAAACATAACTCCCATATTTTTTATTTTGAAATTTTATTTAATTTTTACTTTAATATAGTTTAAAATTAAATTAAATTTAAGTCTTTTTTTAGTTTATACTTTTTTAAAAAGCCTATATCTTAGGCTTTTTATTTTTTAAAAGCTTAATTTTAGCTAAAATCATACACTTTAAACTCTTTTGGCTCGCGTGCCTCAAAAGTGTAATCAAAGATTTTTGTAATTTTTGAATGAAGTAAAACTCTATTTACATTTGAAGCTGTTCTTCCATATATTGCATCTCCAATAATTGGTAATCCAACAAAATTTAAGTGAACTCTAATTTGATGAGTTCTTCCACTTTCAATTACCAGTTTTATCTTTGACTTATTTCCTTCTACTAAAAGTGGATAAACCGTTGTTTTTGCACTTTTTCCATTTTTATCAACTTTTGATTTAGCAACTCCTCTATCTTTTGTTGTTAAAATTGGTTTATCTATTACAATCTCTTCTATAACTTTTCCTTCAACAATAGCCACATACTCTTTATATACTCTATTTTGTGCAAACTCTTTTATAGCTTTTTTTTGAAACTCTTCGTTTTTTGCAAACATCATAACACCACTTGTCTCTTTATCAAGTCTATTTAGAAGTATTGCATTTTTAAAAGTTTTTGCAATTTCATCTGCTGTTAAAAATGCTGGTTTGTCAACTACCAAAATATCATCATCTTCAAAAATAACTTTTGTTTTTGCTAGTTCTTTTACACTAAATTTTGTGTCTTCTTTTATCTCACCTCTAGCAATCATTACTTTTTTATCACCAACTTTTACCAAACCTCTATCAATTAAATCTTTTGCTTTTGCATTTGATATTCTTTCTTGAATTGCTAGAAGCTTATATGCTTTATCATATCCTACTGCCATTTTTTTATCTCCTTTATTATAGGTTCAAATGAACCTTCTTTTGTTAATTCTGGTTTTAAAAGAGTATTTGCTTTTTCTAAATACTCTTTTAACTCACTGTTTTCTATTAAATAATAGTTTTTTATACACTCAAAAAGTGATTTTTGATTAAAAATATTTTTTCCACTAATAATCACATTTCCAAAAAAAGCAGGCTCAATAGGATTATGTCCTCCAATTTTGGCAAATGCTCCACCTAAAATTGTAATATCACTTATTTCGTAAATATCATTTAAAATTCCCATGATATCTACTAAAACTATATCACTATGAAAATCCTCTTTATTACTAAATTTATGAAAACTAATATTCTTATCTTTCACATAATTTTTAATTAATTCTTCAACTTTTAAAAATCTCTCAGGATGCCTAGGAACAATAATAAGTTTTCCAAACTCTTTATTATAAGCATTTAAAACAAGCTCTTCTTCACCTTCATGCGTACTTGCTGCAACTATTGTTGTAATATTTTGTTTTTCAAACAAAGCTTTCTTTTGAGGAAGCTGTGCTAGTTTTATATTTCCAATTACTTCAACATTTGAAGCTCCAAGCTCTTGTAATCTTTGTTTATCAATTTCGCTTTGTGCAAAAACTTTATCTATATTTTTAAAAATTTTTTTATAAAAAAATCTAAACCTAAGATAAGATTTATATGATTTATCAGAAATTCTAGCATTTATAAGTAAAGTTTTTGCACCTTTTTTTTTGGCAATTAAAAAAAGCATATACCAAAGTTCTGCTTCCATAACTACTAAAACTTTTTGTCTTATTATCCAAAAAGGCAAAAAAATCTCAAAAGGTAAAAATCTAACATTTTTACAAATAGCTTTTGCTTCATCAAATCCAGTATTTGTAATAACCGTAATGTTTGATTCCTCTTCAAACTCTTTTATAAGAGGTTTTATAGCTCTTACTTCACCCATAGAACAAGAGTGAAACCAAACACCAGATTTTTCAAATTTTGGATTGTTTTTTAAGAAAAATTTTGCAGGAATTGCAAGTTTATATTTTTTACTTTTTGACTTGTAGAATAAATATGGAATTAAAACAATATAAACTACAAGTAAAATAAAATTATAAAAAAGCGTAAAAAGGCTCAAATTAAGCCTCTGTTACATCTGTTTCTTCTTCACCTTTATAAAGAATTCTTCCACAATGAAGGCAATTTACAATCTCTTCACCTTTTAAAACTTCAGCATAAGTTTTGTCATTTATCTTAATAAAACAACCATAACAAGCTTGTTGTTTTACAGGAACTACTGCTGTATCTTTTGCCCATCTTTTAATTTTTTCGTAGAAAGTTAATATTTTTTTATCGAATTGATCCAAAAGTTCATTTCTTTTGTCATAAATTACATTTCTTTCTTTGTTGATTGCTTCAATTTCATTATCAACAGAAATTCTAATTTCTTTAATATCTTCTTCTTCAGTTTTTAGTTTTTCTTGGAGTTCTTTTAGTTTCTCTTCTTTTGCAACTGTTAATTTATCAAATCTTTCTATCTCTTCATTTGCAAAGCTTACTTGTTCTTTTGCAATCTCTTCTTCTAACTGAAGAGCTTTTAACTCTTTTTCATTTGTTACTTCTTTATTCTTTTTAGCGATTTGATCTAGTTTTGTTTTTAGTTCTGCTAAATGAATATTATTTTTTGTTCGTTTAGATTTTAACTCATCAATCTCTAAATAAACACTATTTATAGAAACTTTTAGTGCCTCTGCTGTTTCTACAAAAACGGCTAATTTTGCTTTTTGATTTTCAATTTTTGGGTCAAATTGACTAATACTTGTATCAAATTTTGACAAAGCAATTAAATCTTGTAAATATTTATTCAATGTTTTCTCCTTAAAAAAACTCAAATGGATTTTTTGAAGCTGTTATTATAGCTTTTAATTTATTTTTTTTCAAATATACTTCTAGAAGTTCTTCCAAAAGTATATTAAAATGATTTTCACTCTCATAGTGTCTTATATCAATTAAAGACAATCCTCTAGCTTTTGCTTCCATAGCATCATGATATTTTATATCACCTGTTATAAAGCAATCTGCTTTTACCTCATCTATCAAACTCATAGCTGAACCTGTACAAATAGCCAATGTTTTAATATTATCTTTTGTTTTTACAAATTTTATATTTTTTAAATTTAACTTTTTGCTTAAATGTTTTAGAAGCTCACTAAAACTCATATCTATATTGCAAGTTGCAATAAACTCATTTTGATTTTCAATTTTAAAATCTAAAATCTTCTCAACCACAAACCTATTTAAGTGTGTTTTATCTATATTCGTATGCATAGAAATAAGTGATATATCTTTTTTTATAAGCTCTTTTAATATTTTTGAAGAGTATGTATCATAATTTAATCTTTTTAAACCACTAAAAATAAGTGGATGGTGAGTTATAACCAAAGAGTTTGGCTTTAAAGTTTCTACTAAATCTAAATCCAAATCCATACTAAGATATAAAGTTTCAAACTCATCTTCAAAGTTTCCTACAAGAAGTCCTGAATTATCCCATTTTTCTTGAAGTTCAAAAGGGCTAATTGTGTTTAAAAATTCATAAATATCTCTTATTTTCACCCTTATGCTCTTCCAACTCTTTTTAGTCTCTGATTCTCTTGCTCTTTATACATAACTGCGCATGCTTGTGCAAGCTCTCTAACTTTTAAAATATAATTTTGTCTTTCTGTAACACTTATTGCTTTTCGTGCATCTAAAGTATTAAATGCATGGCTTGCTATCATACATTGATCATAAGCAGGAAGCGGAAGTTGCGCTTCCAAACAAGCCTTACACTCATTAAACGCCTCTTCAAAATCTCTAAATAGTTTTGTTGTATTTGCTACTTCAAAATTATATTTTGAAAATTGATATTCACCTTCTTTGTGAACATCTGCATAAGTTGTAATGCCATGTTTATTTTTATTCCAAACAATATCAAAAACAGAATCAACACCCTGAAGATACATAGCAAGTCTTTCTGTACCATAAGTAATTTCAACAGCAACAGGATCACATGAAAGTCCTCCAACTTGTTGAAAATATGTAAATTGTGTAACTTCCATACCATCAAGCCAAACTTCCCACCCAAGTCCCCAAGCTCCTAAAGTTGGTGATTCCCAGTTATCTTCTACAAATCTAACATCATGTTTACTTAAATCAAGCCCTAAATATTCTAACGATTTTAAATATAAATCTTGAATATTCTCTA
Source organism: Aliarcobacter cryaerophilus ATCC 43158 (assembly GCF_003660105.1). Taxonomy (NCBI): domain Bacteria; kingdom Pseudomonadati; phylum Campylobacterota; class Epsilonproteobacteria; order Campylobacterales; family Arcobacteraceae; genus Aliarcobacter; species Aliarcobacter cryaerophilus. The sequence continues at coordinate 325,838 of NZ_CP032823.1, read as the reverse complement.
AACTTGGTTTTATTAAAACTTGAAACTGATAGTATGCACCTAATCTATTCGGATTTTCTCCATATCTTCCATCTGTTGGACGCCTGCTAGGTGCTACATAAGCAACACTCCAAGGAGTTGAGTCTAAGCTTCTTAAAAGTGTTGCTGGATGAAAAGTTCCAGCACCAGCTGCAATATCATAAGGCTGAACAATATTGCAACCTTCATTTGCCCAAAACTCTTGAAGTTTTAATAACATTTGTGAAAAAGTAAGCATCTTATTTTATTCCTAACTCTTTATTTAATTTCTCTTTGTCAAAACCGCATATCCAAACATCTCCAACTAAAAAAACTGGAGCACCTTTACATCTTTTTTGACAATCATATAAGGCTTTTTTATTTTTTGTTAAGTCAATTTGATTAAATTTCAGTTTTCGACTTTTTAAGTAGTTAATAGCCTCTTGGCACCATTTACAGTTTGGTAAAGTAAATAGTGCAATTGGCTTCAATATTATAAAATCACTTCAATATCTTTTGAATCAGTCTCAACAGCTTTTGCTTTTACAATTCTGTCTTCTTTTAGTTTTATTGCTAAATCTTTATCACTAATTGCTAAAATTTGCATTGCTAAATAAGCAGCATTAATTGCACCTGCTTTTCCTAAAGCAACAGTAGCAACTGGCATACCAGCTGGCATTTGAACAGTTGAAAGCATAGCATCCATACCATCCATTGCACCACCTTTCATAGGAACTCCAATAATTGGTTTTGTTGTAGTAGCTGCCAAAGCTCCAGCAAGGTGTGCTGCCATTCCAGCTGCTGCAATAAATGCAATCGCACCTTTTTCCTCAGCTTCTTTTACATACTCTTTTGTTCTTTCAGGACTTCTATGAGCAGAAGAGATAATTAACTCATATTTTACTTTGAACTGTTCAAAAGTATCTGCACAGTTTTTCATAATTTCATAATCTGACTTACTACCCATAATGATTGATACAAATTTCATTTATATTCCTATTTATTTAATTTTAAAAGTCTTATTATATCAAAAACTTTCTAAGACTTTTACAATCTTATCTATCTTGAGTTTTTTCCACTCTTCAAATTTATTTATAGTCAAACTATCATTCTCATATATAAATTTTGATAGATTTTTAGAGCTATCTTTTACAAAAATTGTTTTTGTACATTTGTAATATTTAAGCTGCTCTTCATACTCTTTAAAAGTTGCTATGCAAACTGTTGGTATCATAAAACAATCTGCTATGTGAAGTGCTGATGTATAAGCAGTAATTAGCTTATCACAAGATGAAACTATATACATAAAGTCTTCAATTGTTTTTGAATAAGATGATAAATCCAAAAAGTTATCTGCTTTTATTTTATTATCAATCAAAAGAGTTGAAACGATTGTATAATCATCTAACTTGTCTATCAAATTTTTTAAAATCTCAATAGCAAAGTTTTGAGGAATAGATTTATTTATATTTGCACTATAAGGATGAAAAAGTAAAAGTTTTCCTCTTTCTTTACGCTCTTGTATCTTTTGTTTTAAACCTTTTGTTAGTTCAAAATGGTCTGTTTTTAACTGTGAAAATTTTTCTAAATCTGATATTTTTTTATAATCTATCCCAAATTTAAAAAGCCAAGCATCAACTGGATTTATATCTAAGATTTTTGTAATATCAATACTGTTGTCAACAAAATAGTCATATTCACAAATAGTTTTACTATTTATTGCAAGTGGTAAAATCTCATTTATATAATCTTGAGTTGAATATATACTTTTATCTCTATTGTAATAACTATTATTTGAAGCTTTTATGTATACATCAAGTTTTACAACTTTGTATATCTCTTTTAATTTATTATAAAAAATTCTAAGGGCAGCCATTCCGCTTATCATTTGGCTAATACTACTTCCCAAAGTTCCAATAATAGCAACTTTTATACTAGTTTTATGAAAACTTTTTAGTTGATTTAAAAAATTCTGCTCTTTTAACTCCAAAAATCTTAAATCTTTAAGCTCCAATCTCTCTATACTCTCATTTTCTATAATTACACCCAATTGTGTAGGAAATGATGGATTTTTTAGTACACTTTGTTCGTTTATAATTTTTGCATTATATTTACTTTTATCAACTTTTGCAAAGATATCTTTTAAGTCATTAAAATCATCGTAAGTTGTAAGATATATTGTCTCATTCTCTATTCCAATAGGCGCTTTAAACCTATTGTACTTTAAAATTGTTCCATCAGTTATTTTAATATTAATGCTATTTGTGGCTCTAAAAAAAATCATTTTATTCTATATTTTCACCAATATTTTCTACTCTAAACATTGTAAGGTATGGTAGTTTGCAAGGAAGTTGTATTTTATTTACATTTCCACTATGAACACTTTCAAGCTCTTTGTTTGTATCTGTTAAAATCTTTTTAAAGTTTATATAATACAAACCATCTTCTTTTTTAAAAACTTTACCTATTTCATTTTCACAAGTATCCAAAACTGTATTATGTGGAGTAAATATCTCTATATCTTCATTTGGATAGACTTTATATTTACACAAGAAGTGTTGTTCATCTTCTGTTACAAGTCCAGTTACTTCAAATGAACCTTTGCTTAATGCATAATCGTGATTTTGAGAATCTATTTTCTCAAATGGTCTGTGAATTAAATATGCATCTGTAAAGCCTCTATTTTTTGTAGTATATAGCTCTTTTTGATATTTTTCAGGTTCAAATTTACCAGCATAGTAGTCATCGATAGCTTCTCTATATGCTTTTGCTGTAACTGCAGCATAGTATGGAGATTTTGTTCTTCCTTCTATTTTTAAACTATCCACCGCTTTGCTATCAAGTATCTCTTGAATATGAGAAGCTAAGTTCATATCTTTTGAGTTAAATATATATGTTCCAACTCCTGGCTCTTCTTCCAGTCTAAAAAGACTTCCATGCTCATCGTTTCCAGCATATAAAGTGTATTCAAATCTACAATCATTTGCACAACTTCCTCTATTTGGAACTCTTCCCATTTGAACAGCACTAATTAAACATCTACCACTATAGGCAAAACACATAGAGCCATGAACAAAAATCTCTATTTCCATATCTGGAAGATGTTTTTTTATCTCCATTACATCTTTTAGTGAAATTTCTCTGGCAACAACTATTCTTTTTACTCCCATATCCCAAAAAACTTGAGCATCAAGATAGTTTAAAACATTTGCTTGAGTTGATAGATGAATCTCAATCTCAGGAGCGATTTCTCTACAAAGTCTTACAACACCAGGAGCTGCAACAATAAAAGCATCTGGTTTTAACTCTGCCATTTTTTTAATATGTGTTTTTAAAAGCTCAATTTGAGAGTTAAATGGGAATCCATTAATTGTTGCATATACTTTTTTTCCTCTTTCGTGAGCATAATCTATTGCTTCTTTAAAAGTTTCATACGTGAACTCTTTGCTAGCTCTTATTCTTAAACTAAAATGACTAACTCCACCATAAACCGCATCTGCTCCGTATTTTATAGCTATTTTTAATTTTTCTAAATTTCCAGCAGGTGAGAGTAACTCAACTTTTTGCTTACTCATAAAATTCCTTTGATTGTTTTTAATAAATTTTTTTAATTGAAATTAAGTCTAGATTATATCTATTTTTTAATAAATATTTAGATTGGAAGAGTCATTTAAAGTAAAGCAAGAGAGCCTAAAAGCTCTCCCACTCATCATCTTTTGCAGATGATTTAAACTCTTTTTTACTAACAGTTTGACTAATTTCTTTAGGCTTAAATTCATTTTTACTTGGTAAAATTTGTAATTCATGAATATTTGCTTCACTTGTATTTTCTATATTATCAATCTTTACTTGATCTAAAGATTTAAATACTTCTATAGTTGAAATATCTAGCTGCTCAGATAGTTTTTTTAATAAATCTCTATTTGGTTCATTTTTACAATCTTCATTTATGTAATTTTGTACACTGTTATGAACTAATTCATGATGCTCTTTTAAATGTTTCCAGCTTTGATTTTTTGTAAAATTAATACCCTTTTGCTCTTGTTCACTAATCCATTTTCCCAAATCACAATCAGTTGGTAAAGTAACACTCCAAGGAGTTTTACTTTGTCCTATCTTATCAAAATTTACAAGCTTAAATTTAATATGGTCATTTTTAAGTTTTGAAACTTTAAATACTAAATCTATATCTTCAATAATTTTTGGTTCTACTTGTTTAAACTTAGCACGGTCTGCAATTTTTAGAAGATTATTTGACAAACTTGAAGCTTCTGTTGCAAGATTACTAATTATTCTAGAAGAGTTAGCATTTACTTGAGTCACGCTATCTAAGACATTTATTGTGTCATTTATTTGTAAAATTCCAACTTCTTCCTCTTTACTTCCTTTTGAAACATCTTCAATTAAAGTTATTGTCTCATTTATCTTTTTATTTAAATCTGTGTAGCCATCTTTCATACTATTTGCTATACTTTTTCCTTCATTCGCTTTTGAAGTTGCAATTTCAACTATATTTTTTATCTCTTTTGCAGCTTCTGCACTTCTACTTGCCAAATTCCTAACCTCTTGAGCAACAACTGCAAATCCTTTTCCTGCTTCTCCTGCAGTTGCAGCTTCAACTGCAGCATTTAGACTTAGAATATTTGTTTGAAATGCTATTTGATCAATTACTTCAATAGCTTCATTTATTGAGCTAACCTCTTTATTTATCTCATCCATTGCCTGATTTGTTTTACTTGCTAGCGTTTCACCCTCTTTTGAAGATTTTTGAAGATCTAAAGCTAAAACTGACATTTGAGATGTTTTTTGAACACTTTGCTTTATAATTCCAGTTATCTGCTCAACTGCTGCTGCTGTTTGTTCTAATGATGCTGCTTGCTCATTTGCTGAAGCTGATAACTCTTTTGCAGATTTAGATAAAACTGCTGTATCATTATTTAACTTTGTACCAGTTGCTACTATCATTGATAAAAACTCTGAAACTGTATGACCTATTAATTGAGTACTAGTTGCTAATGATGACATAACTCCATTTACTTTTGTTGTATCAATTTTTGAATCAAGTCCTTTAAAATTTGAGTTTCCATACTCTATTAAAGTATTATTTAAACTCACCAAATTTTCATTTGTTCTTTCAATCATGTGGTTAATTGAATCTCTTAATCTTTGAATTTGTGGACTTGAAGATGTTTTTTCAATCTTATAAACGTAAAATCCTTGTGCAATTTTATCTATAACTTCATCAACATTTTCTATAACTTTGCCATCTTCAATATAACCTTTTTTAAGTTTAGAAATATATTGATTGAAACTATCAACTATCTTTCCTATCTCATCATCTGATTTTTTATTTATTCTATCTGCTTGCTCATTTCCGCTAGCTATATCTTTTATAGCAATATCAAGCTCGTCAAGTGGTCTTATAATAGCTTTATTTACAAAATAGTTATATATTAGTATTGCTATTATTACTGAAATAAAAGAAAACAGTGCAATACTAGCTATGATTGACTCTATTTTATCATTTGTATTTTCTTGCATCAATGCAACTTCTGCTTCAATATCATCAACATAAGCACCTGTTCCTATTATCCAATCCCAAGGCTCAAACCTTTGAACATATGAGAACTTCTCTTTTGGATCATTTTTCTTATCTGGTTTATCCCAATAATATTTTACAAGTCCGCCCTCTTTTTTCTCATTTGTAATTCTTGCCATCTCCACAAATAATTTTGTTCCATAAGGATCAGCATAATTACTTAAATCTGCTCCATTTAATTTACTATTTGTCGGATGATTAATCATTTTAGGGTGTGAGTCATTTATCCAAAAATAGTCATTATTAGCATATCTCATCTCTGAAATAGTTTTTAAAGCTTCTGCTTGAATTTTAGCTGTTGCATTTTCAACATACTCACCAGTTCCAATAACCCAGTTATAAGGAGTAAATAATTTTACAAAAGATACTTTAAGTTGTGGTTTGTCAAAACCTGGTTTTGGCCAAACATAATCAAGAAATCCCTCTTTATCTTTTTTTGCAATATCTGCAAACTCTTTGAATATTTGTTTACCATTTGGATCTTTATATTCATGCATATCTTTATTATTTAACTTTGGATTAATTGGGTGAATTAAAACAACTGCATCTAAATCATTTATCCAAAAATAGCCAGTCTTGCTATATCTAGTAGCATTTACAATATCTTTTAATCTTTCTTGTAAAGCATCTTTAGATAAAATATTTTTATTTTTTTCATACTCAGCTTCTAAAATAGAAAAAAGAAACATAGTTTGCTTTTGAAGCTCTTCTTCCACTTCAATCTTAACTTTTTCTACAGAAGTTCTTTGATGATAAGCTTCAACTGTTTTCATAGCTAGTGAAACATAGTTTTTAAGCTCTTCCTCTTTTTTTGCATATGCTTCTTCTTTGTACTTCTCTATTGTTTCAGTCGAAAAAGATTTAAGCGAATATATTGAGTCAATAGCTATAATTATTGATATTAAGACAATTGTCGCAATTGATAATATTAATAACTTTGCTTTTATTGATATATTTTTTGACATTTTATAGCTCCAATGCAATTAAATGCCATTATTGTATCATTATTTTAAAAAAATCTATGTTTTTTATTCTTTTAATAAATTTTTTACAAAATCTAGAGCCTCATTTGTAACATTTTCTCCACTTATCATTCTTGCTAGCTCTTTTGCTCTTTGAGTATTATCCAAAATAGTAACAATTGAATTATTCTCTATTTTTTCTACTAAAAAGTGCTGATTTGCCTGTGATGCTAACTGTATTTGATGAGAAATTGCAAAAATTTGATAATTTTTGCTTAGTTTTATTAAAACTTTCGATATTGCATCACTCTCTTTTCCACTTAAGTTTGCATCTATTTCATCTAAAAAAAGTACTCCATTATCTGCTATATCAAACTCACTAATTGAACTTAAAAGAGCAAGTCTTAACCTATTGTATTCACCTGAGCTAATAGTTGATATAGCAACCCCATTTAGTTTAAACTCTACAAAATCAATACCACTAGAATCTAGTTTTTTCTTTGTTATGGTAATTTTTGCACTATTTAAATATAAAAAATCCAAATAATAGTTAACACTTTTTTCTAAACTTTCTACACTTTTTTGACGATAAATTGATATTTCATCTGCTAAATTTAAGATTATCTCATTTAACTGATTATACTTTTGCTCCAACTCATTCTTTTCATAACTTATATTATTGTAATTTTCAAGCTCTTTTTGTTTTTGTTCTTTATATTCTAAGCACTCTTTTATACTCCCAAATCTTTTTAGTAGTGAAGATATTTTCTCTATTCTATTTAAAGTATCTTCTATATTTATATCTTCAAGTTCACTAAGTGTATCATTTGCTTTTTCTAAAATATTTGTAAATTCATTTATTGCTTCATCAAAAAAGCTTGAATCAAGCTCCAAAAGCTCAAGTAACTCATTAACGGCTCTTGCATTTTCAAAAATAATTGATGCTTTTTTACTAGCAACTTCTATTTTTTCTTTTTTTGCCAAAGATTTTTTTAGACTATTTAACTCTTCATATTCATTCTCTTTTGGATTAATCTCTTCTATTTTTGCAATTTCAAATTTTGCAAACTCTTTTAAATCTTCAAGATTTTTTTCATCCTCTTTTATTTTTGTTAATCTTTTTTCAATATCTATAAATTCTTTATATTTAGTATCAAAATCTATTTTTATTTTTTTAAATTCTTTAAAATTTTTATTTGCATATCTATCTAAAAAATCGATTAAAGTTTCACTTTTAAAATCACTTGTATCTCTAAGACTTAAATATTTAATCAAATTATTTGATATTTCACTCAAAGTTTTTTTAGATAAAGATTGGCTATTTAAAAAATATCTTGCTTTCTCTTTCTTAAGACATTTTATTACAATATCTTCTTCAAAATTTATATCAAACTCTTCATTTTTAACTCTTGAATTATTTAAGTTAACTTCTACTATTTCAGATTTTACATCTTCAAGTCCAAAAGTAGCAAGTATCTCTCTCATTAGTATTGATTTTCCAGCTCCACTTGGACCTGTAAAAATATTTAATCCACTATTAAACTCTAAATCTACTTCTTTAAAAGATAGACAATTTTTTATATATAATCTAGTTATCACTTTTAGTTACCCCATCTTAGTTTTTCACTTAAAACTTTAAAAAAATCTCTACTACTTCTATGAAGCATTTTTGCTTTTTTAGCTGCAATCTTTATTTTTATTATTTCATCTTTTTTTAAATCATATAACTCTTGACCATCAATTATAACAACCGCTCCACTATCTTGTGTAACTTTAAACTCTATTTCAAAATCAGCTGGTACAACTATTGGTCTTTGTGTCAGTGAGTGCGGAGCTATAGGAGTTATTATAAAAGCTTCAGTTAATGGATAAACTATTGGTCCACCAACAGATAAATTATAAGCTGTTGAACCACTTGGTGTAGATAAAATTAAACCATCACCAAAATATGTATTAAAAGATTTTCCATCTATTTTAGCTTTAACCTCTAGCATTGATGATAAATTTTTTCTAGAAATTACAATATCATTAAAAGCTATAAATTTTTTACTTTTTATTGAACCTTTTATTATCATTCTTTGGTTAATTTTATAATTATTTTTTAATAAATCTTCAATAAACTGTGGAAGTTCATTCATATTTAAATCAGTTAAAAATCCTAAAGTTCCTAAATTAATACCCAAAACTGGTAGCTCATACTTAAAAGCTCTTCTTACAACTCCCAAAAGAGTACCATCTCCACCAACACTTACTAAAAAATCGACTTTTAAACACAACTCTTCAAAACAAAATCCACTATCATCTATCATTTTTGCAGATTGTTCTTCAAGAAAAATATTTATATTTTTATTTTCAAATAGACATTTTATTTTTAAATATACATCTTTTAATTCTGGACTATTAGGTTTTAAAATAATTCCAATATTTTCAATTTTTTTTAGTAATTTATAGCTTTTATCTAATCTCAATTTTAAATCTTTTGTTTTTAATTTTATATAAATAATTTGTAATTCTAGTAAATTACTCATATAAAACAAATAAAAAAAGGGATATGCAAAAAGCACACCCCTCTTTTTAATAAAATGTAAACTTAATTACCCATTTCTTTTTTTCATAATCTCTTCAGAAACATTTCTAGGAACTTCTTGATAAGCATCAAAAATCATAGAATATGTTGCTCTTCCTTGAGACATAGATCTTAAATCTGTAGAGTAACCGAACATTTCAGATAATGGAATCATTGCAGTAACAAGTTTGATACCAGCTCTGTCATCCATAGACTGAACTTGTCCTCTTCTTTTGTTACAATCTCCAATAACATCTCCCATATAATCTTCAGGAGTTTCTATTTCAACTTTCATGATTGGCTCAAGTAAAACAGCACCTGCTGCTGCACTTCTACAACCTTGTTTGAATCCCATTGAAGCAGCTAATTTAAATGCCATCTCAGATGAATCCACTTCGTGGTAACTTCCATCATAAAGTGTAACTTCAATATCAACCATTGGATAACCAGCAAGAATTCCACCTTGCATTGCTTCGTTACAACCTTTTTCAACAGCAGGAATATACTCTTTTGGTACAACCCCACCTTTAATATCATTATTAAATTTGAATGTTGGTTCGCTTCCAGCTGGCATAGGTTTAATCTCTAAGTAAACATGTCCATATTGACCTTTACCACCTGATTGTTTTGCATATTTGTACTCTTGCTTAACAGCATTTTTAATAGTCTCTCTATATGCAACTTGAGGAGCTCCAACTTCTGCTTCAACTTTGAACTCTCTTTTCATTCTATCTACAAGAATTTCAAGGTGTAATTCACCCATTCCAGCAATAATAGTTTGTCCTGTTTCTTCATCAGTCCATACTCTAAATGATGGATCTTCTTCAGCTAGTTTTCCTAAAGCAATTCCCATTTTTTCTTGGTCAGCTTTTGTTTTTGGCTCAACCGCAACAGAGATAACTGGTTCAGGGAATTCCATTCTTTCTAAAATTACTGGATCTTTTTCGCTTGCTAGTGTATCACCTGTAATTGTATCTTTAAGACCAACAACTGCACCAATTTCTCCAGCGTAAAGTTCTTTAACTTCTTCTCTTGAGTTTGCATGCATTTTAAGTAATCTTCCGATTCTCTCTTTTTTCATTTTTGTAGAGTTTAATACGTAAGTTCCAGACTCTAGAACTCCTCTATAAACTCTTGCAAATGTTAATTGTCCAACAAATGGGTCAGTCATAATTTTAAATGCAAGGGCAGCTACTTCACCTTTATCAGTTGAAGGAACAATTACAGCTTCACCATCTTGAGTTTCACCTTTAATATCAGCAACTTCAGTTGGTGCTGGTAAATACATAGCAACTGCATCAAGAAGTGGTTGAATACCTTTATTTTTAAATGAAGTTCCACAAACCATTGGAGTAATTTCCATAGCTAAACATCTTTTTTTAATTCCAGCAGTAATCTCTTCTTCAGTTAATTCAATACCTTCAAGATATTTTTCCATTAACTCTTCGCTTGACTCAGAAGCAGCTTCAATTAATTTTTCTCTATATTCATTAGCAGTATCTACTAAATCAGCAGGAATTTCTTCAATTTTATACATCTCTCCAGCTTGAGCATCAAGAGTGTATGTGTAAGCTTTCATTTTAACTAAATCAACCATTCCTCTAAATTGGTCTTCTGCACCAATTGGAATTTGAAGTGGAACTGGATTTGCTTTTAATCTATCTCTAACTTGATTCATAACATTAAAGAAATTTGCACCTGTTCTATCCATTTTATTTACATAGATAATTCTTGGAACTCCATACTTATTTGCTTGTCTCCAAACAGTTTCAGATTGTGGTTGAACTCCTCCAACTGAACAAAATACTGCAACAGCACCATCAAGAACTCTCATAGATCTCTCAACTTCAATAGTAAAGTCAACGTGACCTGGAGTGTCAATGATATTTATTTGTAACTGCTCATTTGTTTTTGGATGATTCCAAAAACAAGTAGTAGCTGCAGAAGTAATTGTAATACCTCTTTCTTGCTCTTGTTCCATCCAGTCCATTGTTGCTGCACCTTCATGAACTTCTCCAATTTTATGAGAAACTCCCGTGTAGAATAAAATTCTTTCAGTACTTGTTGTTTTTCCTGCATCAATGTGTGCAGCAATACCAATATTTCTAACTCTGTTTAAAGGTACTTTTCTTGCCATAATAATTTATCCTACCATCTGTAGTGTGCAAATGCTTTGTTAGCCTCTGCCATTCTATGTACATCTTCTTTTTTCTTAAAAGATGATCCTCTTTCGTTTGCTGCTTCGAATAGCTCATTTGCTAATCTTTCAACCATTGTTCTTTCATTTCTTTTTCTTGAAGCATCGATTAACCATCTAAGTGCCAAAGTTTGTCTTCTTACGGCTCTAACTTCAACAGGAACTTGATATGTAGCTCCTCCAACTCTTCTACTTCTAACTTCTAAAAGTGGTTTAACATTTTCAACTGCTTTTTCAAACAGATCAAAACCTTTTTCTTCACCTCTTTTATCAAGGTTATCTATTGCACCATAAAGGATTTTTTCAGCAACAGATTTTTTACCATCTAGCATAATTGCATTAACAAATTTTGTGATCACTTTACTATTGTAGATAGGATCAGCCATTATCTCTCTAACTGGAGCTTTTCTTCTTCTCATTTTCTATCCTTCTACTTATTTTTTAGCTTTTGGTCTTTTTGTACCATACTTAGATCTAGATACAGTTCTGTTATTTACACCAGCTGAATCTAAGGCACCTCTTACAATGTGGTATTTAACCCCAGGTAAATCTTTTACTCTTCCACCACGTACAAGCACAATTGAGTGCTCTTGAAGGTTGTGTCCTTCTCCACCGATATATGAAATAACTTCAAATCCAGTTGTTAATCTAACTTTTGCAACTTTTCTTAAAGCCGAGTTAGGTTTTTTTGGAGTTGTTGTATATACTCTTGTACATACTCCTCTTCTTTGTGGACATTTTTTAAGTGCTGGAGATTTTGATTTCTCAACCACTTTTTTTCGCTCTTTTCTTACAAGCTGTTGTATCGTAGGCATTTCTTTCCTTTATAATATTTGGTTTGAGTAGTTATAGCCCTACTCATGCTTCTCGTAATCTTCAAAATACTTTGAAGCGATACTACCATTCTAGGAAACTGTTGTAGTGTTTTCTAAAAAAGTTTCGCATTATACCTAAATGCTCTTAAACTTTTCTTTATCATAATATTATTCATTTTATACTAGAATTTTTTTTTAAAAGGCAAAAGCAATGACAATATTAAACTACAAAAATTTTGGAAATGGTGAAAAAAAACTTATTTTTTTACACGAATTAATGGGAGATTGTACAAATTATGAAAACTGTTTAAACTATTTTGATAAAAATCTTTTTACTCTTTTTATGGTTGATTTAAGAGGATATGGCTTATCAAAAAATATTTTAGGAAAATACAATTTAGATGAAGCTACCAATGATGTTATAAACCTAGTATCAAATTTAAAATTAACTGATTATATTTTAGTAGCTCACTCTATGTCTTCAATGATAGCTCAACAAATTGCTTCAAAAGATAAAAGGGTAAATAAACTTATTTTAATAACTCCGATATCATATAAAGGAGTAAAAAGTACACAAAAAGCAAAAGAAAATTTACTATATCAAATGGAAAAAAATAGTGGAAAAATAGAGGAAATAATAGAACAGTCTAGCCAAAGATATAATCAAACTTGGAAAAATTATCGTATAAATTTAGCTTACAATTGTTCTATTTTAGAAGCTAAAATTGCTTACATGAGTATGTATTTAAATATAGATTATGAAAATAATTTTGAAAATATTAAAATTGATATTCCTATTAAAATTATCACTGGAAAATATGATTTTCCAGTTTTCTCAAAAAATGAAGTAGAAAAATATTTTCAAGAGTTTAACAATGTTGAAATTATAGAATTTGAAGAAGCGGGACACTATCCTATGATTGAATGTCCAGTACTTTTTGCTTCAAAAATTGAATTTTGGGCAAAAAATATATGACAAAACAATTATTTCCTCTTGCTTTAGGTGGTTTAGCCATTGGAACAACTGAATTTATTATTATGGGGCTTTTACCAGATGTTGCAAAAGATTTAGGAGTTTCTATTCCAATTGCTGGACATTTAATATCTGCTTATGCTTTTGGTGTTGTAGTTGGAGCTCCAATTTTAGTAGCTTTGAGTTCAAAATTTCCACCAAAAAATATTTTAATAGTTTATATGATTTTATTTACTTTATTTAATGCCTTATCAATCGTGGCTCCTGATTACAATACTCTTTTAATGTCAAGATTTCTAGCAGGACTTCCTCATGGTGCATTTTTTGGAGTTGGAACAATTGTTGCCATTAAACTTTCAAAAAAAGGAAAAGAAGCTCAAGCCGTATCTTCTATGTTTACAGGGCTTACATTAGCAATTTTACTATTGGTACCACTTTTAACATACGTAGGACACAACACCAGTTACAAATGGGCTTTTTTAATTGTTTCTTTTTTAGGTATATTTACTATTTTAGCTTTAATTAAATTTATGCCAAAACTAAAATCACTTAAAACAGTAACTTTTAAAGAAGAACTTGAGTTTTTTCTAACTTTTAAAGCTTGGCATATTATTTTAATAGTTTCTATTGGATTTGGAGGACTTTTTGCATGGTTTAGCTATATTGCACCACTTTTAATAAATGTTTCTAAATTTTCACCTAGCTCAATCTCTTATTTGATGCTTGTTGCTGGAGTTGGAATGGTTGTTGGAAATATTTTAGGTGGATATTTAGCAGATAAAAAAGACCCAATAAAAGTAGCTATATATCTCTTAAGCTTTATGGTGATTTTTTTAATATTGGTATTTTTATTATCTGAAAATAAGATTTTATCTATTGTTTTAACTTTTGTTTGTGGTGTTTTTGCCATGAGTGTTGGAACTCCAATAAATATGGTAATGGTTAAAAGTGCAAAAAGCTCTGAAATGCTAGGAGCTGCATTTATGCAAGCTGCTTTTAATGTAGCAAACTCTTTAGGAGCCCTGTTTGGTGGAATACCACTTTTGTATGGATTAGGTTTTGAATATCCTGCACTAGTTGGTGCTTTTATGGCATTTTTGGGACTTTTACTATGTATACTTTATTATACAAAATATTCAAAAGAGAAGATATAGTCTTCTCTTTTCATAAATATAAATCTAAAAACTATTTTAATTTAATTACAATCTCTTGGTCTTTAACATCAACACTATACTTTGCTACTTTAGAACCAAGTTCAACAGCAACTCTATAATAACCACCTTTTTGATGATTCCCAACTGTTATATTTTTAAAATTATTTCCTGACAAAAGCTCTTTTTTTGTATTAAAACTTACTTTTGCTTTATAATCAAAAGCTAATTTATTTTCTTTGTCTATAGAAAACTTTTTAAACATTTTATGTTCGCTTCGAATAATCAACTCATTATCACTACTTTCAATCTTTAAAAATGGCAAAATATTTTTTTGTTTTAATGAATTTGAATTAGGATTTACTGTAGTACTTATTTTATCACTATCTACATCAGCTCTAGGTTTTACATAAATTACTTGTTCTGGATCTTTTTTTACATTTGCAAGCTCTTTTTTAACAATCTCTTTAGTTTTTTGTTCATTTTGTTTATTTGCTTTTTGTACAATAGCTTCTAGCTCTTTTTTAGTATATGTTTTTTCTGGTGCTTTTTGTGTATTAGTTTTTGGTGCAGATGAAACTGGTTCATTTTGAGTATTCATTTGATTTTGTACTTTTTGAATATACTGTGCTTCTTGAATCTCTTCAAGAGTTTTTGGAGTTTCATTTAACTCATACATTCTTCCTGTCTCTTCTTCGTATTTTGCAAATGGGTTATCTCTACCACTAAGTGTTACACAAAATATTATAGCTATTCCTAAAATTACTTTTTTCATTCTTCTGGCTCCAAATTTTTTAATTCAAAATACTCTTTTTGTAAATAAGCATTCTCTTTTTGCAATCTCGAAATTTCATCTTCTAAATACTCTTTTTTATGCTTTAAAGAGCTATAAACTTGTATTGAATTATCTCCAAAAAGAAGATTTACCCAATGATAAGCAAAATAAATAGTAGCCAATAGTGAAAAAATCACTATTAACATAAATCCAAAAATATTACTTGCTTTATTAGACATTATTTTTTAGAAAAAGGCTCTTTTCCTAAATATTCGCTATAACCAATCTCTGTTCCAATTTCAAGAAGTCTGTTATATTTTGCAATTCTATCACTTCTTGCTGTACTTCCTGTTTTTATCTGTCCACAATTTAAAGCAACAGCAAAATCAGCAATAAATGCATCTTCACTCTCTCCACTTCTATGACTCATTATACAGTTATAATTGTTTCTTTGAGCCAATCTTATAGTTTGCATAGTTTCACTTATAGTTCCAATTTGATTTGGTTTGATTAAAACTGCATTTGCAATGCCTTTTTTTATACCCTCAGCAACTATACTTGCATTTGTTACAAATAAATCATCACCAACAAGCTGAACTTTATTTCCTAACTTTTCAGTTAAAATTTTCCATCCATCCCAATCGTCTTCACTTAAACCATCTTCAATAGAAACAATAGGATATTTTGAGCATAAATCAGCATAATAATCTACAAGTTGAACTGAAGTTAACTCTCTATTCTCCCCTTTTAATACATATTTTCCTGAACTATTTATTAACTCACTAGCAGCAACATCAAGAGCAATAGATATCTGCTTTCCAGCCTTATAACCAGCTTTTTCTATAGCTTCCATGATAACAGATATTGGCTCTTCATTTGATTTTAAATTTGGTGCAAATCCACCTTCATCACCAACTGCTGTACTTTCACCCATACCATCAATTATTTTTTTAAGATGCTGGTAAATTTCTGCAACTGCTCTTAAGCCTTCATTAAAGTTTTCAATTCCTGTTGGCATAATCATATACTCTTGAAAATCTACAGAGTTATTCGCATGCTCTCCACCATTTATGATATTAAACATAGGAACAGGCATAGTCATAGCATTTGCTCCTCCTAAATATCTATATAATGGAATATTAAGTGAAGCTGCTGCTGCTCTTGCTGTTGCCATTGATACACCTAGAACTGCATTTGCACCAAGATTTGAATAGTTACTTGTACCATCTAATTCTTTCATAATTGCATCTATCTCAGCTTGATTAAAAGGACTTTGACCTATTAGCTCATCTGCAATTTGTGTATTTACATTTTCTACTGCTTTTAAAACACCTTTTCCTAAAAACCTGTTATCAGCATCTCTTAACTCAAGTGCTTCTCTTTTACCAGTACTTGCTCCACTAGGAACTATTGCACTAGACTTTGTACCATCACTCAAAATAACTGTTGCTCTTACTGTAGGATTTCCTCTTGAATCCATAACTTCATCAGCATAAACATTATCAATAAATACCACTTGGGTCTCCTAGTTTTGAATATTTTAGAAAGATTATATCTAAAAAAAATTTGGCTTTAGCTTTTATATATAAAAATAATTGATAAAAAAGTATAAGTAAGTTATTTAAAATAAGACAAACAATAAGTTGTAAGAAAAAGAATAAGGAAAAGCTTACTTGATTAGATAGGATAAAAAATAATAAGTATTTAAAAAGCAATAAAAAAGCTTACCTTGACCTACTTAAATAGAGTAAGACAAGATAAGCTCTTGGTGGGTTGGGTGTTTAAAAAACTCAATGAGCTGGCAGCGACCTACGTTTCCACAAGGGGACCCTGCAGTATTATCGGCGATGAAGTGCTTGACTACCAGGTTCGGAATGGGGCTGGGTATTTCCACTTCTCTTTGACCACCAGCAAATTTGAGTGATAAAAGCTTGTAATAAACTCTTAACACTCAAATTGTGATTTGAGAAATTTAATGCTAAAGTCTTTATAGCTAAAAAAGCTAATTTCATATTTGTATAACTATATATAATCAACACAAATTAAACATAAGTAAATATGCTTAATAAGATAGTAAACCAAAGAAAATTGTTAAAAATAAGCCAAACGTTCTATTAGTACTGGTCAGCTAAAGGGCTTACACCCATTACACACCCAGCCTATCAACCAGCTAGTCTTGCTGGGAACTTCAGGGAAAGTTCATCTTAGAGTTGGCTTCGAGCTTAGATGCTTTCAGCTCTTATCACATCCCAACGTGGCTACCCAACGATGCTCTTGGCAGAACAATTGGTACACCAGTGGTTGGTTCATCCCGGTCCTCTCGTACTAGGGACAAATCTCTTCAACTTTCCTACGCCCACGGAAGATAGGGACCGAACTGTCTCACGACGTTCTGAACCCAGCTCGCGTACCGCTTTAAATGGCGAACAGCCATACCCTTGGGACCGACTACAGCCCCAGGATGCGATGAGCCGACATCGAGGTGCCAAACCTCCCCGTCGATGTGAGCTCTTGGGGGAGATCAGCCTGTTATCCCCGGCGTACCTTTTATCCTTTGAGCGATGGCCCTTCCACGCAGAACCACCGGATCACTATGACCGACTTTCGTCTCTGTTCGACTTGTAGGTCTCACAGTCAAGCTAGTTTATGCCATTATACTCAACAAGCGATTTCCAACCGCTTTGAACTAACCTTTGTAAGCCTCCGTTACTATTTAGGAGGCGACCGCCCCAGTCAAACTACCCACCAGACATTGTCCTGAATGAGGATAACTCATCGCAGTTAGTAACTCAAATATTCAAGGGTGGTATCTCAAGGATGGCTCCGACTCTACTTGCGTCTAGTCATCATAGCCTCCCACCTATCCTGCACATGAATATCCAAGCTACAGTGTCAAGCTGTAGTAAAGGTGCACGGGGTCTTTCCGTCTTTCCGCGGGTAGGAGGAATTTTCACCTCCACTACAATTTCACTGGATCCCTCTTTGAGACAGCTCCCATCTCGTTACGCCATTCATGCAGGTCAGTATTTAACTGACAAGGAATTTCGCTACCTTAGGACCGTTATAGTTACGGCCGCCGTTTACTCGGGCTTCAATCAAATGCTTCGCTTGCGCTGACATCATCAGTTAACCTTCGAGCACCGGGCAGGCGTCACACCTTATACATCCACTTACGTGTTAGCAAAGTGCTGTGTTTTTGGTAAACAGTCGGGAGGGACTCTTTGTTGCAACCTCTCTAGCTTTTTGGAGCAAGTCCATATACCAAAGTAGGCACACCTTATACCGAAGATACGGTGCTATTTTGCAGAGTTCCTTAAAGAGGGTTCTTCCACGCGCCTTAGAATACTCATCCCACCCACCTGTGTCGGTTTACGGTACGGGCAACATATAATAAACTTAGTGGCTTTTCTTGGCACGACAGTATCATCGATTCTCCATCTCCTCCGAAGAGTGTCAAGAGCCTGTAAGATCTCGGTCTAACGTTAAGCGGATTTGCCTACTTAACAACCTACGTCCTTCGACCCACTATTCCATCAGTGAGCTCGATTAACTCTATGCGTCCCCACATCGCGCTTATATGTTGGTATTGGAATATTAACCAATTTGCCATCGTCTACACTTTTCAGTCTCGACTTAGGACCCGACTAACCCTACGATGACGAGCATCGCGTAGGAAACCTTGGGTTTTCGGCGTTAAGGATTCTCACCTTAATTATCGCTACTCATGCCTGCATGCTCACTTCTATCCGCTCCAGCACTCCTTACCGGTATACCTTCAACGCTGAATAGAACGCTCTCCTACCACTCGAATAAATTCGAATCTAAAGCTTCGGTGTACATCTTAGCCCCGTTATATTTTCCGCGCAGAATCACTAGACCAGTGAGCTGTTACGCTTTCTTTAAAGGATGGCTGCTTCTAAGCCAACCTCCTGGTTGTCACAGTAACTCCACATCGTTTTCCACTTAGATGTAACTTAGGGACCTTAGCTGTTAGTCTGGGTTGTTCCCCTCTCGACGACGGATTTTATCACCCACCGCCTGACTCCTGTGATTCCACATATAGTATTCATAGTTTGATAGGGTTTGGTACCGCGGTAAGCAGCCCTAGCCCATTCAGTGCTTTACCCCTATATGCTACAACACAAGGCTATACCTAAATATATTTCGGAGAGAACCAGCTATCACGAAGTTTGATTGGCCTTTCACCCCTATCCACAAGTCATCCCGAGACTTTTCAACGTCAATGGGTTCGGTCCTCCACTGGCTCTTACACCAGCTTCAACCTGCTCATGGATAGATCACTTCGTTTCGGGTCTGCAGCATCTGACTATGTCGCCCTATTAAGACTCGCTTTCGCTACGGCTTCGCACTTGGCTTAACCTTGCCAGACACCACAACTCGCAGGCTCATTATGCAAAAGGCAGTCCATCACCCTGATAAATCATAGGGCTCTGAATGATTGTAAGCTAATGGTTTCAGGTTCTATTTCACTCTGCTCGCTGCAGTACTTTTCACCTTTCCCTCACGGTACTTGTTCACTATCGATCTGTAAGTAGTATTTAGGATTGGAGGGTGGTCCCCCCAGCTTCAGTCAAAATATCACGTGTTCCGACCTACTCAGGATACTATTAGTATTATTGAGAATTTTAATTACAGGAGTATCACCTTCTATGCTCTAGTTTTCCAACTAATTCATCTATTCTCTTTAATTACACATTATAGTCCTACAACCCCCAATGCAAGCATTGGGTTTGTCCTAATCCCAGTTCGCTCGCCGCTACTATGGGAATCTCATTTGATTTCTCTTCCTCTGGCTACTGAGATGTTTCACTTCACCAGGTTCGCTCCCCGTAGGGTAACATAGTTCTCACTATGCTGGGTTGCCCCATTCGGAAATCCTCGGATCAAAGCTCTTTGGCAACTCCCCGAGGCTTATCGCAGCCTAATACGTCCTTCATCGCCTCTTACAGTCAAGGCATCCACCATTAGCCCTTAATAGCTTATTATTAAATCTAAATAAATTTAGATCTACTTTTTTTGCCTAGAGTAATTAATTAAAATTACTCTAAATTTGATAATATTCTTTGGCTACTATCTTATTAAACATATAGTTTAACAATATAGTTGTGTTATCTATAGTTTTTAATATCTCTATTAAATTTTAGATATGAAATTTTTTATTTAAAATTAAATATTTCTATTTAACTTTACGAAAAAATTTTAAAGACTTTAACATTATATTTTTAAATATCATACTACTTTAAATAACTAAAGTTATTCAACGTAACGTTTCTGATTAAAACCAGATATAAACTCTTATTTATTTAAAAGCTTATATCTAATCTCTTATTCTTTATATACATATGGTGGAGAATAGCGGGATCGAACCGCTGACCTCCTGCGTGCAAAGCAGGCGCTCTCCCAGCTGAGCTAATTCCCCATAATGGTGGGCCTATCAGGACTTGAACCTGAGACCTCACGATTATCAGTCGAGCGCTCTAGCCAGCTGAGCTATAGGCCCATATTTACCTATAAATTATCTGTTGTTCTTCCAAATAATCTTTACAAACTAAATATATGTTGTTAAAAGTAGTTTTTTTCTTTTTTATTTATATTAAGAAACAAATCTTAATACTTTTTCTTTGAAAGGAGGTGATCCAACCGCAGGTTCTCCTACGGTTACTTTGTTACGACTTCACCCCAGTCGCCAAATCCACTGTGGAAGGTAGCTATTTTAGCATCCCCGCTTCGAATGAGTTCGACTCCCATGGTGTGACGGGCGGTGAGTACAAGACCCGGGAACGTATTCACCGTAGCATAGCTGATCTACGATTACTAGCGATTCCAACTTCATGTAGTCGAGTTGCAGACTACAATCCGAACTGGGAGATATTTTATAAGATTTGCTCCACGTCACCGTATTGCGGCTCTTTGTATATCCCATTGTAGCACGTGTGTAGCCCTGGACGTAAGGGCCATGATGACTTGACGTCGTCCTCACCTTCCTCCTACTTGCGTAGGCAGTCTGTTTAGAGTTCTCAGCCGAACTGTTAGCAACTAAACACGAGGGTTGCGCTCGTTGCGGGACTTAACCCAACATCTCACGACACGAGCTGACGACAGCCGTGCAGCACCTGTATATAAGTTTCTGCAAGCAGACACCAATCTATCTCTAGAAAGTTCTTACTATGTCAAGTCCAGGTAAGGTTCTTCGTGTATCGTCGAATTAAACCACATGCTCCACCGCTTGTGCGGGTCCCCGTCTATTCCTTTGAGTTTTAATCTTGCGACCGTACTCCCCAGGCGGTACACTTAATGTGTTAACTGCATTACTGCAAGATCAAGTCTCACAACAACTAGTGTACATCGTTTAGGGCGTGGACTACCAGGGTATCTAATCCTGTTTGCTCCCCACGCTTTCGCATCTCAGCGTCAATAATGTTCCAGTAGATCGCCTTCGCAATCGGTATTCCTTCTGATCTCTACGGATTTTACCCCTACACCAGAAATTCCATCTACCTCTCCCACATTCTAGATTAACAGTTTTCAAAGCAGTTCTATAGTTAAGCTATAGGATTTCACTTCAAACTTATCAATCCGCCTACATGCTCTTTACGCCCAGTGATTCCGAGTAACGCTTGCACCCCCCGTATTACCGCGGCTGCTGGCACGGAGTTAGCCGGTGCTTATTCATATAATACCGTCATTATCTTCTCATATAAAAGGAGTTTACGCACCGAAATGTGTCATCCTCCACGCGGCGTTGCTGCATCAGACTTTCGTCCATTGTGCAATATTCCCCACTGCTGCCTCCCGTAGGAGTCTGGACCGTGTCTCAGTTCCAGTGTGACTGATCATCCTCTCAAACCAGTTATGTGTCATTGTCTTGGTAGGCCATTACCCCACCAACTAACTGATACAATACAGGCTAATCTCTTACCAATAAATCTTTCCCTTATTAACTTAAGTTAACAAGGAGTATAAGGTATTAGCAATCGTTTCCAATTGTTATCCCTTAGTAAGAGGCATATTACCTATACATTACTCACCCGTGCGCCACTTAGCTGACAATTATAGCAAGCTATAATCCGTTCTCGTTCGACTTGCATGTGTTAAGCACGCCGCCAGCGTTCACTCTGAGCCAGGATCAAACTCTCCATAAATTTTTGATTAAATCTTACTCTAATCTTTATGTAGTGTTGAAACTGACATTTTTGTTTTTAATTACTTAATTACAAAATTATCACTCAAATTTATAGACAAGTAATAAATATTTTACTATTTATATCTTGTTTCATTTTTTTTACTTTTAACAATCATTATATTTAGTTTACAAAGATTACTTCTTAAACTTCATATCTATTTTAAAGAACTCTAATTTTAAACCCTTCGGTCAAATTGGACGGGAATTATAGTGCCTTTTTTTCCTTTTGTCAAGAGATTACTCTTAAAGTTTGGTTAAATTTTGAAATTTGTCACTTTTTTTGAGTTTATGTTCTATAAAAGTCGTATTTTAGGGATTTGTAAAAAAAGTATATGCTTGGTTTAATTAATATTTGTAATAAATTTGGACTTTTTGTCCAAATTTATTTAAAGTTTTGAAATATAATCTGCTAAAACTTCAATTTGTTCTGGAGTTTTTGTTTCAACGTGAGTTTTCATAAGATTTTTCATAACTCCACCGTAACTTCCATCTTTATAACCATTTAAAGCTTTTATAACTCTATTCTTATCCCAACCTGTAATTACTTGAGATTTTCCTAAAGCTTCTTTTTCACCTTTTAAGCCATGACATGATGCACATGTTTTAAATAAAGCCTCAGCATTTAACTCATTTGAAGCAGTTTCATTTGCTACTTTTGGCTCTTCAGCTTTTTTTTCTTCAACTTTTACTTCTGTTTTAACTTCTTTAGCTTTTTCTTCAACATTTTGAGTAACTTCTTGCTTTGGTGCTGTTTGTTCTTGTGTCTCTTTTTTGTCTTCTGTACAACCAACAAATAGTAATAGTGAAGTTGCTACAATTGCAATGCCTTTTTTCATTTTATCCCTTTTTATAAATATTTTTTTGGAATTGTATCAAATTGATTGTAAAATAATTGTGTTATTCATAAATAAAAACAAAATCATCTTTGAAATCAATTTTAACTACTCCACCTTTTTTAAGTTTTCCAAACAAAATCTCATCTGTTAAAGGTTTTTTTATTTTTTCAGAAATTACCCTATTTAGAGGTCTTGCTCCCATTGTTTTGTCGTAACCAAGTTTTGCTAATTCATCTTTTGCTTTTTTACTAATTTCTATTTGTATTTTCTTGTTTTCAAGCTGTTTTTCTAAATCATCTATAAACTTTCCTGCAACTTTTGAAACAATATCCAAACTTAAACTATCAAAACTAACAACACAATCAAGTCTATTTCTAAATTCTGGTGCAAAAAACTTATTTATTGCCCTATTTTCATTTAATTTATCATTTTTAGCAAATCCCATAACATTTGCTTCAGATACTCCCAAATTTGAAGTCATTATCAAAACAACATTTTGAAAATCTGCTTTATTTCCACTATTGTCTGTTAATTCTGCATTGTCCATAACTTGAAGTAAAATTGACATCAAATCTGGATGTGCCTTTTCAATCTCATCTAAAAGCAAAACTGTGTGAGGATGTTTTCTAATAGCTTCAGTCAAAAGTCCACCTTGCTCAAAACCAACATACCCAGCTGGTGCTCCAATTAGTCTTGAAACTGCATGAGCTTCCATATATTCACTCATATCAAATCTTTCAAAATGAATTCCCATTTGAAGTGCCAATTCCTTAGCTACTTCTGTTTTCCCAACTCCTGTTGGTCCTGTAAAAAGAAAACTTCCTATTGGTTTTTTATCAATTCCCAATCCAGCTTTGTTTATTTTTATTGCTTGAACTATTGAATTTATAGCCTTATCTTGTCCAAAAACTCTTTTTTGCATATTTTTTTCTAAGTTTTTAAGTAGTGATAAATCTGATTTTGTAGCACTTCTTGCTGGAATATGTGCCATTTTTGAAACAACATCTTCTACATCTTTTGAAACTATTGTGATATTTGCTTCATTTTTTGTTTTTAAAGTTTTTGATAACTCAATTTTTTTTGAAGCACCTACCTCATCTATTACATCAATTGCGCAGTCTGGTAAAAACCTATCTTGAATATATTTTTTACTAAGTTCTACTGCACTTATAATTGAACTTTTTGAATATTTAACACCATGAAACTCTTCATATTTTGTTTTTAACCCTTCTAAAATCAAAATAGAGTCTTCAATACTTGGTTCATCTATATCAACTTTTGCAAATCTTCTACTAAGAGCTTTATCTTTTGCAAAATCATTTCTAAACTCTGAAAAAGTAGTAGCTCCAATACATTTTATACTACCATTTGCCAAAAGTGGTTTTAATATATTTGAAGCATCCATAGCACTTCCACCAACGCTTCCAGCTCCTACAATTGTATGAATTTCATCTATAAATAGTATTGCTTTTGGAATTTTTGATATCTCTTTTAAAAGTGATTTTAGTTTTTTTTCAAAATCTCCTCTATATTTTGTTCCAGCTAGCATAGATCCCATGTCTAGTGAGAATATTTTAGAGTCTTTTAAAAAATCTGGTATTTCATTATTTGCTATTTTTAAAGCTAAACCTTCTGCAATTGCAGTTTTTCCAACTCCTGGTTCTCCAACTAAAAGTGGATTATTTTTCTTTCTTCTTCCTAAAATCTCAATAACTCTCTCTAACTCTTTATCTCTTCCAATAACTGGGTCTATTTTAGATTTTTTTGCGATACTTACAAGCTCACTTGAATTTTGCTCTAAAACTTTTTCATTTTTATCACTTTGTTCATCTTTTTGCTCAAAATTTTCATCATCCATTTTGTGAGAAATCTCCTCTAAAATATCTACTCTTTGAATTCCCAATTTTTTTAATAAATATGTAGAGTATGCTTTTTCATCTTTTAAAATTGCTACAAACATATCTTCAACATTGGCTTTTGTTTTTCCGCTACTTTGAGTATGTGCTACCATATACTCAATAGTTGACGATAAAGCTATTGTTTCTATTGGATCGTCTTTTATATCATCCTTAAATTTTGGGGTATTTGCTTCTATATATGTTTTTAAATCATCAAATAAAATCTTTGTATCAACACCTAAATCAAAAAACATATCTTCTATTGTTGAATTGTTTATTAGCATTAAAAAAATATGCTCTAGTGTTAAATATTCATGCTTATTTGCTTTTGCATAGTTTATTGCTTGTGCAAAAATATGCCTTAAATCTTTACTTATCATTTTTACTCTTCTTCCATTATGGCTTTTAAGGGAAACCCTTTTTCTCTTGCTAGGCTTTTTACTTGTGCAACTTTTGTAGAAGCAATCTCAAAACTATAAACTCCACAAAGACCTTTTTGATTATTGTGAACTTCTAGCATTATTGCTTCTGCTTCATTTTGATTTTTTCTAAATACTTTTACCAAAATATCTATTACAAAATCCATAGTAGAATAGTCATCATTTAATAAAAAAACATTGTACTTCTTTGGCTCTTCTACTTCTAAATCTTCGTTTAATTCAATTTCTATCTCATTACTCACTTAAAACCCTTAATTGTAAACCATATTTTAATATGTTAATATCGCTTTTTAAAAAGCTTAAAATTATAACAAAAAAGAGATTATTATGAAGATTAACCCAAAAGATTATATAGGAAAAACAATATTTATAACTGCAACAAATACAAATGTAGGTAAAACATTTGCTAGTGAAGTTTTTTTAAAATATTTTGCAAAACAAGGGTTAAAAGTTGGATATTTTAAACCAATTGAAACAGGGGTTATAAATAACTATCCGCTTGATGGTATGAAAATGTTTGAACTTGTAAAAGAACTAAATCCTAATTTTTTGAAACTAACTATAAATGATATTGTGCCTTATCAATTTACTCTTCCTGCTTCTCCTTATGTTGCAAAAGGAAACACTTTTTTAGATATTGATTTTTTAATAGAGAAAAAAGAGTATTTACAAACTTTTTGTGATGTTTTGATAATTGAAGGAGCTGGTGGATTATTTGTACCTATTAAAAAAGATTTATTTATGATTGATTTTATAAAAGAGCTAAGAGTTAAAACTTTTTTAATAACTTCTTCAAAATTAGGAAGTATAAATGATACTTTACTCTCACATGAAGCCTTAAAAAATAGACAAATAGATTTTGACTTTTTTATAAATTTGTATGAAGATAAAGATAGTTTTGAAGAG
Source organism: Aliarcobacter cryaerophilus ATCC 43158 (assembly GCF_003660105.1). NCBI lineage: Bacteria > Pseudomonadati > Campylobacterota > Epsilonproteobacteria > Campylobacterales > Arcobacteraceae > Aliarcobacter > Aliarcobacter cryaerophilus. Next base: position 299,519 of record NZ_CP032823.1, on the reverse strand, counting down.
ATTTCAAAGCCATTTTTAAAAGATTATTTTGGTGAATTGAAGTTTTTACAAGATTATATAATATAGAGTTTAAGCCTCTATATTTTTTCCTACAAACATTTTTTTATCTACATCAAAAAATAAAATATCTAGTTTTAGCTCTTTATCTTTGAAATAGTTGTATGAATTTTTTATAAATAATTCATCAAAAGGATAAATTAGATACATTTTTTGACAATTTTCATATTTTGTACCATAAGCATAAAGTTGATACATATCATCTTGTGAAACTCCATTGTAAGATTTTTCTTCATTTAAGATTTTCCATTTTGTATCTGCTATAATCTCTCCACCATTTATTACAATATCAGGTTTTAGTCTAAATCTTCCACTTCCATTTTCATAAGCTAAGTGATGAGTTCTATCTTGTGATTTAATATATTGAAAATTTGAACTCTTCTTTAAATAACTATAAACAAAACTTTCAAAAAGTAAATTCATATCAAATAAAAGTGCAAAAGCTACATCATTCCCCTTATATGGAGAAAATGAGTTTTCAAATAAAAAAGTTTTACACCACAATAAAACTTGCTCATAATCTTTCATTTGTCTATTTAATTTTAAATTTGAAAAATCTGATTTTATATTTTGTGAAACTTTTATATCATCAAAAACAAATAAAAATTCTCTAATTCTTTGTTGATTTTTATTTAATTTTGATTTTTTATACAAATATTGAAGAGTAGTTTTAATAAGCCTATTTTCAACTCTATTGCTCATAAACTCTTCGTATTGAACAAAAAATCTCTCTTTGTGAATTGTGTTATATTTTATTTGTTCAGAAATTTTTAGTTTACCTTTTAAAAATTTTAGATTCTCTTCTTTGCTTATGTAATCACTTTTTATTCCATTTCTAACTAATGCGGCCAACTCTTCTAAAAACATTGAGATAAAAATCTCAAGAAGTGGCATTTTTGAAGATTTTAAATTTGCAACACTAAGATTTTTAAATGGAGAATTTTTTAGAGTTTTTAACATTTTTATTAAAATATCTTTTGATTTTTCTTTTGTTACATTTTTAATTTTTGGCAAAATCTCTATTATAGTTCCATCTTTTGTTTGTATTAGTCCTACATAATTTTGAGTTTGTAAAACTTTACCAAAACCTTTTTTTGTAGTTATTTTTAAATATTGTGCTGTTTGTTCATTTTCTAATATAAATTTTTCTAAAGAGTCAAAAGTATCTTTTTTTATAAAATTATCTTTTGTATCATTTTTATATTGAAGATATTCAAACTCTTTTAAAATCAACTCTTTTTTCATTTTTAGTCTTTAAATTTTGTAAAATCAAACTCTTTTTTTATGTTATAAATAAATTTCTCTTCTTCTAAATATTCACTATCATTTCTTAATTCTTCATCAAAAATATCTGATTTTACTTCTATTTTCTCCACAAACCCATCTCCTAAAACTAATCTTACTTTTTCCCAATCATCATAAAAATACTCTTGTAAAAGTGGAATTATTTTATTTCTAAAGATATTTTCTAGTTCAGCTTTTTTATCTTTTGCTGTTTCTAAATTTTGTAAACTCATAAAATAAGCATGACCTATAGTGTGGTCTCTGTCGTATAAATACTCTACTCTTTCATTTATTTTTTCAAGAAGTTTATCTATTTTTATTCCATCAACTACTAAATTTTCAAGCAAACTAGAATTTGGCATCATCTCCTCAAAATGAAATCTTCTTCTAAGTGCCGTATCCATTAAAGCGATACTTCTATCAGCTGTGTTCATAGTGCCAATTATGTATAAATTTAAAGGTACTCCAAAATCATCTGCACTATATGGAAGTTTTAATTTAATCTCTTCATCTGCTCCTACTCTTTTTGATGGCTCAATTAAAGTTATAAGCTCTCCAAATATTTTTGAGATATTTCCTCTGTTTATTTCATCTATTATTAGAATGTAGTTTTTTATATTTTTTTTGTCTTTTATTGGTAAGTTATCATCTAAGACTTCTTTCCAATCATTATAACCATTAGATTGTCTTCCTAAAATTACAGAAGAGGCAGCACTCATGCTTTGAAATGCAAAATCTTCTTCTAAAATATAAAACTCATCTTGTTCAATATATTTTGCAGTTTCTAATACTTTATTTTTTAAAGAACTATAATTATAATTTTTAAATGATTCTGCTTCTCCTTTTCTTACTTTTGAACCTTTCAAAACTCTAAAATTATTTTCATCATCTTCAATCATTTCAGCTTGAATATTTAAAGCTTTTGCATTTAAAATAAATTTTCTTTTAGTTATATTTTTTTTTATTGAATTGTTTTCAAAGAAATCTATTTTCGCTTTATTTGATAACTTTTTAAAAATTCCATCGACAACATCATAAATCATATCTTCGCCATTTTCATTTCCATCTTTTCCAGCTGGAATTGCTTTTATTCCCTCTACAAACTCTTCATAAGAAAAACTTTGATGAAATGTTATAAACTCTATCTGTCCAGATTTTTTATACTCTTCAAACTTTGTTTTTAAATCTTCTCTTTTTTCATTATCTTCTATAAATCTATTTTCAATAATTTCAATAGCTTTGTTTATAGTATTATAAGTTTTTCCAGTCCCTGGACTTCCATATAATATTTGGTTTAGTGCTTGTTTTTGTTTAGATTTTCGCATATTTTTTCCTATAAAAAAATCTGTTTGTATTAAATCATTACTTTGTATGTGTAAAAATTCTATTAAATATTTGAGTGCACTCCAAGCTTCACCACCAATGGTTCGAGTTCTATTCCATTCTTGCAACTCATAAATATTTTTTTCAAATAGTTCATTAATATTTTTTAATTCTTAAATTCTTAAATCATATAAACTTATATTTTCTTCTTTAAAATTTACTTCAACCAATTTTAATGGTATTATATTTTTCAATCTATTTGTATAGTTTGTAATCGTATTATCTTTTAAATTTTTATTATTTTTTAACCACTGTTTAAATAACTCTTCCATTTTAATCCCTATTTTAATATTTCCAAAATTTTTCCAAACATTCTAGCAAATAGTTTATTATTTTAATAAAACCTCAATTATTATAATAAGCTTAAAAATATTTTCTATATTAAAAGATATAAATTGATTTCATTTTAAATTGTGTATAACTTCACTATTAGTTTTTTATGGAATAATACGATTTCTTAAAAAATAAAAAGAAATTTAAAGAAAGGTTGAAAATATGATGACTTCTGCGATAGATTTATCAAAACTTACAGCAAAAGATGATTTAACTCCAGTTCTTGGTGGTTATTGGCCAGGGATTCAAATTTATTATCCCCCTATAAAGTTTAACCCGCTAGATGGTTCTTATGAGAGTATAGAACAAGCGAAATTAAGACTTCAAAAACACGCTTATAATACAAGAGCACATACAGTTTTATTTGACTTAGAAGATGGATGTAGACAAAAAGCTATGAGTAGAGAGCTTTTAATTCAAGAGTTACCAAAATTTCCTGAAAAAGATTTTCAAATAGCTATTAGAATAAATCCATTTAGAACTGAAGAGTATGAAGAGGATTTAAAAATGCTTAAACAAATTCATCAATATATTGATGTAATAGTTTTAGCAAAAGCTGGAGAAGTTTATGGAAGTGCTGAAATTAGAGATTTATCTTCTTGGTTAATCTCTATTGGAAGTAATCTTACAATTCAACCAATCGTTGAGCATCCAAAATCACTTCAAATAGCTGATAGATTAATGGAGTATTCAACTGTAAAACATATAGTATTTGGAATTCACGATTTTTCAAAAGCTATGGCATATAAAATCACTCCAAAAGGTTGGATTGACGAGCTTGAAACTTACTTTGATATGCTAACTTTAGAAGCTAGAATTAAAGGAAAAGGTGTAATTGGTGGAGTTGAAGTTATGCTTACACCACACTCATTACCAAGTAATTGTGTTGAAAAAAAAGATATTAGAAGATGGTTAGATTTACATGGAGATGAAGCTAGTAAATATGTTTACTCTCATGCTTTAAGAGAGAGTTCTATGGGACTTACTGGAAAACAAGTAATTACTCCAAACCATATAAATATCTGTAAAGTTGCATTTACACCATCACCAAATGAGATTGCAAAAGATGTTTCTATCTTAAAAGCAGCTCTTGAAGCAGATGCTCTTTTAAGTGGTGCAATTAGATATGAAGGTGAAATGCTTGATCCTCCAATGTTTGGTAAATCTTTACAAAATATTTTAAGAGCTTATGCTCTAAAAAGCTTAACAAAAGAAGATGAGTTATTTGCACTTTCAGTATTAAATAAAATGCCTCTGCATACATTTAAAGAAAACTGGCCATATGGTCAATTGTAATAATTATAGGAGATTAAAATGAGTCAAACAGTAAAATTAGATATACCTGAGTTTTTAAATATAGGTATTGCTTGTACATCAGCTTGGGTTGGTACAGCAAAAGAGAACAATGTTGCTATGATTATTGAAGATGATAAACTAGGAACTGATCAAGTTACATACAAAGAGTTAGCTATAAAATCAGATCAAGTTTCAAACTTTCTTACTCAAGAAATAGGTTTAAAACCACGAGATAGAGTATTGGTTTGTCTTAAAAATTCACTTGCATATCCAATATCTTTTTTTGGAGTAATGAAAGGTGGAATGATTGCCGTTCCTACTTCAACTTTATTAAGTGGTAGTGAAGTTAAATATTTAGCTGAAGATTCTCAAGCAAAAGCTATAGTATTATCAGCTTCTATGTATGAAAATTTGGTTCCATATTTATTAAATCTTGATAACTTAAGAACTATAATAATTGCTGGAGTTGATAGCACTGAAGGTCTTAAAAAACCAGAAGGTATTGAAATATTTGCTCTAAATCAAATATTTAATAGTACAAGCAAAACACCAAATCATTATAATTCAAAATCAGGTGAACCTGCATATTTAGTATATACATCTGGAACAACTGGTTATCCAAAAGGTGTTTTACACTCTCACCGTTCGCTAATAGGAAGAAAACCAGCAACAGATTTTTGGTTTGATTTTAAAGAAAATGATAGAATTATGCACTCGGGGAAATTTAACTGGACTTATGTTTTAGGTTCAGCACTTATGGATCCACTATTTAATGGTCACACAGTTATTGCTTATGAAGGTGCAAATGATGCGTCAACTTGGATTAATTTAATCAAAAAACACGAATGTACAATATTTATTGGGGTTCCAACAATCTATAGACAAATTATTCAAAAAACAGATTTTAAACTTGATGATTGTCCAAGTTTAAGATATTGTATGAGTGCGGGAGAGCATTTAAGTGATGAGATGTTAGGACTTTGGAGAGATAGATTTGAACAAGATATCTATGAAGCTATTGGAATGAGTGAGTGCTCATACTATATTTCACACTCAAAAAATAATCCTATAAGACCAGGAAGTGCAGGTTTCCCACAACCAGGACATATTGTAAAACTTTTAGATCCTGAAACTTTAGAAGAAGTTGGAGTTGAAGAAGAGGGAATGATTTGTATTGGAGAGGATGATCCAGGATTATTTTTAGAGTATTGGCAACTAGAAGAAGAGACTTTAAAATCAAGACATGATGGTTACTTCTTTACAGGAGATTATGCAAGAAAAGATAAAGATGGATATATCTGGTTTATTGGTAGAAAAGATGATATTATCAATACTTTTGGATTTAGAGTAAGTCCACATGAGATTGAAAGAGTTGTAAAAACTCACGCTGATGTAGCTGATTGTGTTGCTTTTGGTCTTGATATTGAAAAAGAGAAAACTATTGTTGCTATTGCTGTTGTTGGACATTCAACTTTGAGTAAAGAAAAAGAAGCTGAGATTTTAAAATTTGCTCAAAATAATCTTGCAAAATATAAAGCTCCTAAAGAGATTTTTATAATGTCTGATTATCCAAGAACAAAAAATGGAAAAGTTCTTAGAAAACAACTAGTAAAAGATTTACATGAAAAATATTTTGCAATAACAAAAGGTGAAGAGATAGTTGAGTATAAAGCTAGAAGATCAATGTTATTAGTTCCTGCTTACAATGAACATAATGTTGAAAAAGCTAGAACTGTTTTAGCTGATACTGTTATTTTCGATTTAGAAGCTATATTAGAAGACCAAAGAGAGCTAGCAAGAGAGACTTTAAAAGAGGTTTATAAAAAAGGTGGAGCTAAATTTGGTGAGAGTGAAAGAGTTTTAAGAGTAAATAATCTAGGAAGTGAAGATCTAAAAAAAGATTTAGAACTAGTTCGTGAGATTGAGCTTGATTCATTATTATTCTCTAAAATTGATACTAAAGAGGATGTTTTAGAAGCTGTTAAATTAATAGAAGGGATAAATCAAAATCTTACACTTATGATTATGATTGAAACACCTATATCTGTTTTAAATATTCAAGAAATTTGTGCAGCTAGTTCAAAAGTTGAAGTGGTTGTTGTTGGTTCAAATAAACTTGCAAATAGACTTCAAATTGATATAAAAAGAGGCTCGAAAGCTATTGTTACATACTTAGCACACATTGCACTTGCAGCAAAAGCTTATGGAAAAACGGTAATAGATGGTCCACACTTTGATGTAAAAGATGAGTTTGCTTGTGAAGATTCTACAAAAGATGCATTTAATCTAGGATTTGATGGAAAATCTCTTGTACATCCAATACAAATTGAGTATATAAATGATATATTCACTCCAAAACAAAGTGAAGTTGAAGATTATGAAGAGATGATTAGCAAATATGAAGAGGCTAACAAGCAAGGTAAAGAGGTTATTTTACATAACAATAGACTAGTTGATTCTTCAAGAATTGCATGGGCTAGAAAAATGATTAAGTTGTACGAAACTTATAAAGCTTTAGGTCAAAATCTATTTGGAAAATAAGGAGAAAAATTGTCAAAAATTAGCAACAAAATAAACTTTGGTAACTATTTTGAAGATTTTAGTATTGGTCAAAAAATAGTTCATCCACTTCCTAGAACTATAAGTGAAGGTGATGTATCTTTATATATTGCTTTTACAGGTTCTAGATTTTCTTTGCACTCAAGTGATGTTGTAGCAAAGGAAATTGGATATGACAAAAGACCAATTGATGATATTTTAATGTTTCATTTAACATTTGGAAAATCTGTTCAAGATATATCTTTAAATGCTATTGCAAATTTAGGGTATGCTGAAATATCTTTCCCAAATCCAGTTTTTATAGGTGATACTGTATCAATGACTTCAAAAGTTATTGGATTAAAAGAGAACTCAAATGGAAAAAGTGGGGTTGTATACGTTCACTCAATTGGGATAAATCAAAATGGGAATGAAGTTTTAAATTTTAAAAGATGGGTAATGGTTCATAAAAAAGACCACTCAAACTTAAGTGGTATAAATGAAGTTCCAACTTTTGAAAAAGCAACTCCAATTTTAGATAAGATTAATATCCCAACTATAAAATGTGTTGATACAAATGCGAGTGGAGGAGTTTACTTCTTCGAAGATTATGAAGTTGGTGAAAGACTAAACCATCCAGAAGGAATAACTATTGATAATAGTGACCATACACTTGCAACAAAGTTATATCAAAATAATGCAAAAGTACATTTCAACGACCATATGATGAAAACTACACCAATGGGTCAAAGACTTATGTATGGTGGAATTATAATATCAATGGCAAGAGCAATATCATTTAATGGGCTACAAAATGCTCAATGGGTATATGCAATAAATAGTGGAAATCACTGTAATCCAACTTATGCTGGAGATACAATTTATGCTTATAGTGAAATTTTGGAAAAAATTGAACATAAAAGAGAGGATATTGGACTTTTAAGAGTTAGAACCGTTGCACTTAAAAACCAAAATCCAAAAGATATTGAAAATGCAAAAGCAGAAGATGGAAAATATCTTCCAAATGTTGTACTTGATTTGGATTACACAATTATAATCCCAAAAAAATCAACAAAAAAATAAAAAATTAAATTTAATAAAAAGGAAAAAACATGACACACCCAAAAGAAGCTTTATTTGAATCTGGTAAATCTTTACCAATTATTCCAACTTGTGAACACTTTGCAGGAAGCGAAAAGCTAATCCTAAAAGGTTTTGAAATGCAAAAAAAACTAGGTCCTGTATTTGATATTACTTGTGACTGTGAAGATGGTGCTGAAACTGGTAAAGAAGTTGAGCATGCTCAAATGATTGTTAGAGTTGTAAACTCTGCTGAAAACCCATATAAAATGGCAGGAACAAGAATTCATGACCATTCTCACCCTGATTGGAGACAAGATGTTGATATTCTTGTAACTGGTGCTGGAGAAAATTTAGCATATATAACACTTCCTAAATCAACTTGTTATGAAGATGCAAAAACTCAAATTGAGTATATTCAAGCTGTTGCAAAAAAAGCTGGAATTAAAAAAGAGATTCCAATTCACATTTTAATTGAAACTCATGGTGCTTTACAAGATGTTGAAAAACTTGCAACTTTACCTTGGTTACAAGTACTTGATTTTGGTTTAATGGACTTTGTTTCTGGATACCAAGGAGCAATTCCAGCAATAAATATGAGAAGTCCAGGTCAATTTGAACATAGACTTATTGGTGCTGCAAAAGCAAGAGTTGCACAAGCTGCTATTCAAAATTGTGTAATTCCTTGCCATAATGTAACTTTAGATTTAAAAAATCCATATCAAACATTTAAAGATGCGGAAAGAGCAAGAAATGAGTTTGGATTTATGAGAATGTGGTCAATTTACCCAACACAAGTTCAAGCAATCGTTGATGCTATGAAACCTGATTTTACAGAGCTTGAAGCTGCACAAAATATTTTAATCAAAGCGCAAGATGCTGAGTGGGGACCAATTCAGTATGATGGTGAATTACATGATAGAGCAACTTACAGATACTTCTGGGAATTAGTTCAAAGAGCTAAATATTCTGGTGTTAAATTACAAGATGAAGCAGAAAAAAGATTTTTTGCCTAATTTTTAAATGATTTAAAAAGCTACCCTTTTTTAAGGGTAGCTTTTTTTTAATTCATAAATTTTTAATATATTTAAAAATTTTCATATAAAATATGTTTTGTAAAAGCCAATTTTATATGGTGCATTGATATAATTAAAAGATTTCTAAAACCAAAAAAGGAAAAATTAATGAGTAAAAAAATCACAGAACAAGATATTATTGATTCAGTTGCCTCTGCGTGTCAATTTATATCTTTTTATCATCCAGAAGACTTTGTAAAAGGTATGGTTGAAGCTTATGAAAATGAAAAAAGTGATGCAGCAAAAAATGCAATTGGACAAATCCTAATAAACTCAAAAATGTGTGCTTTAGGGCATAGACCTCTTTGTCAAGATACAGGAAGTGTTAATATTTTTGTAAAAGTTGGGTTAAAAGCAAACCTAGATATTACAAAAAATTTAGAAGATTTATTAAATGAAGGTGTAGCAAAAGGTTATACAGACCCTGATAATACTCTAAGATATTCAGTTGTAGCTGATCCTGCTGGAAAAAGAACAAATACAAAAAATAATACTCCTGCTGTTATTCATGTAAGTGTTGATAACTCTGATAAACTTGATATTACAGTTGCAGCAAAAGGTGGAGGAAGTGAAAATAAATCTAAATTTGCTGTTTTAAATCCAAGCGATAGTATATATGATTGGGTTATGTCAAATGTAAAAGAGATGGGTGCTGGATGGTGTCCTCCTGGGATTTTAGGAATTGGAATTGGTGGAAATCCTGAAAAATCAATGTTGCTTGCAAAAGAGTCTTTAATGGGACATGTTGATATTCATGAACTAAAAGCTAGAGGGGCTCAAACTCCACTTGAAGAATTAAGATTAAAATTATATGAAGATATAAATAAGTTAGGAATTGGGGCTCAAGGCTTAGGAGGTCTAACAACTGTTTTAGATGTTAAAATCTTAGATTACCCATGTCATGCTGCTTCACTTCCTGTTGCTATGATTCCAAACTGTGCAGCAACTAGACATATTCACTTTGAATTAGATGGAAATGGACCTGCTAAATTTAAAAAACCTGATTTAGATCTTTGGCCAGATATTGAACTTCCAATGGATACTATTAAAAGAGTAAATATTGAAGATTTAACAAAAGAGAATTTATCTCAATTTAAATCTGGTGATACACTTTTATTATCTGGAAAAATTTTAACTGCACGTGATGCTGCTCACAAAAAAATAGTTGAGTACAAAAATGCAGGAATTCCTCTTCCAAATGGTGTTGATTTAAAAGATAAATTTATATACTATGTTGGACCAGTTGATCCTGTAAAAGGTGAAGTTGTAGGACCTGCAGGACCAACAACATCTACAAGAATGGATAAATTTACAAAAGATATGATGGAAATTGGAATTATGGGAATGATTGGAAAAGGTGAGAGAAAACAACCAACAATCGATTTAATAAAAGAGTACAAATCTATCTATCTAATTGCAACAGGAGGTGCAGCATATTTAATTGCTCAATCAATAAAAGGAGCAAAAACTTTAGCATTTGAAGAGCTTGGGATGGAAGCTATTTACGAATTTGAAGTAAAAGATATGCCTGTAACTGTTGCTGTTGATACTCTTGGAAACTCTATTCATACAACAGGACCTGCTAAATGGAGAACTATTAATAAGTAATCCTTATTATACAAAGAGCCACAAATACTCTAGGCTCTTTGTAAATATCTATCTTAAATTACTCTTAAATTAACAAATTATATTTCGTTTTTGACTTTTAAAACAATTTTTTTGGATACAATTGCAATTCAAAATATTTTAGGATTTTATAATTATGAATTTAATAGAAGATTTAAAAGATTATTTAGGTTTTGCAGTTGCTGGAAACTTTGCAAATCACTTAGGAGAAGCTGGAGAAGCTGATGAGTTTTCTGTAATTGAAACAAAAGAAAAAGATGCACCAAAAGGGATGTTTCCTTTTTACATAAAAGGTCATGACAGTTTTTTAGGAACTTATCCTATTTGTGATGAAGTTATATTAACTCATGGAAGAGAAGAAGACAAACTTCAAGTTGAAGCAGAAGTTGCTTTAATTTGTGATTTTGTCTATGAAAATGAAAAAGTAATAGATATTGTTCCAAAATATTTTACAGCATTTAATGACTGCTCTATTCGTATTCAAGATGGGAATAAACTAAGTACTAAAAAAAACTGGGGTTCTAAAACAAAAGGTATTTCTCAAGATATTATTCCTATAGATGATTTTAGTGAAAAAGGAATTTTAGGAAAATATCATATCTCTTCATTTATAAAAAGAGATGGAATTGTTTGCGATTATGGAACAACTAGTGCTGTAAAATCATATAGCTATTTTTTTGAAAAGTTAAAAGATTGGATGATTGATATTTTAAATTGCCAAGAAGATTGTGGACCACTTGAAGAGTTAGGACAGTTTTTAAAATATGCGCACAATTCAAAAGGTATTTTAATAGCGGCAGGTGCAACAGCATATACAGATTTTGGAAAGAAAAACTTCTTAAAAAAAGGTGATGAGATTTTTGTATATGTTTACAATGCCCATGCTCATAGTTTTCAAGATATTATGAATGATATGTGTGGAATGGATATATATTTAGGACAATGTTCAAAGCTACACCAAATTGTAAAATAGATTTTATTCAAAATAATAAATAGCAGATTTTTAAAATCTGCTACTCCCAAGCTAAAAGTCTTTTCTCTCCTTGTAATGCTCTTATATCTGTAACATCTTGCGACATTTCAATTACACCTTTATAGTTTTTTTGCTCATCTCTTACAGCAAAATATCTTATATGCACAAACTTTCCTTTAAATGTAATCCAGAAATCAGCAATATCTTGACTCCCTGCTTTAAACTCTTCAAGAATTTTTAGAACCTGATCAACACTTTTTGGAGGGTGACAAAATTTAACCTCTCTTCCGATTATTCCAGCACTTCTTGGGAAAATTCTCTCATCTCCACGATTATAAAAAACAACTCTATCATTTTCATCTACATAAGTAATATCTACAGGTAAGAACTTAAATATAAAATTTACTTGTTCAGGTGTTAAATAACCTTCATCATAATGAGTTCTTCCCTCAAGAGTGAATGGTAATTCTCTTCTTTTCTTATCCATACTTGGATGAATATACTCTTGTTCTGCATTGCTTGTCTCTTTATTTAGAATCTCTGGATATCTAGGAGGAGGAGTTGTAAACATCCAACCAATTTCGCTATCTCCTTCATAAAACTCTTCCCAATCTTCCTCTTTTAATAGTTGTAAAGCATTTGGAAGAAGCCTATTCTCTTCTACATTTATTAAATGAATCAAATTATTATATACATTTGTGCATTTTTCTAGTATTGAGTCAAAATCTTTTGCTTCAATACTAGCTCTTGCATCTTTTATTATTGCTCTAATATCATCATGAAAAGACCACATTCCTTGAGAAGGACCAGTCCAACCATATTTTTCAAGATAAGGAAAAAGCTGGTTCTCTTTTCTTGCAAAGTGCTTTTCTACTTCACAAATTTGGTTAAAAATATTATAAAATTTTTGATAATCTTTTTTTATATCTGTATTAAAAAGTTCGGAAAATAGCTTTTTTATTAATATATTCTCTTCTAAATATACTCTTACTGGATGACCTTTTTTAAATATTTCAATATTATTTGATAAATCACTTAACATCTTAAATTCCTTTTATAAATATAGGATAAAGTTTATCCTATTTAAAATTTTAGGATAATGATTTTAGTCAAGAGTAAATATATTTTTTATTGCTTTTTATTAATTGAAACCATTTTGTTACTAAACTTTGTTATTCTATTTTATTAAACTTATATTATGAAATAACATTTTTAAGCTACAAAAATATTTTCTATTAAACTAAAATTACAATATTAATCAAAAAGGTGTTTATATGTTTGGATCAGTATCAAATAAAGATTTAGAGAATATTGATAAATATTTTCAACAATTAATTGAATTTTTATCTTATGAAAAAAGTGAATTTGAATATATAGAATCAACAGGCAACAAAAAAGTTGATATGATGTTTAAAAGTTGGAATCAAAAAATAAAAAGTTTTGATAAGAGAACAAAAGATGATATGAGAGTTCTTGGAGAGATTGTATTAACTGCTGACAAAGTTGAACAAGGTATTTATAAATGCAGAATTAAAGGAAATAGTGAAAACCCAACAATTTCAACTTTAAGAAATACTTTAAACAAAATGCTAACTAGTATTGATGATGCTACTTCAAGAATTTTAAGAGTTGTAGATAGTTATAAGAATGATGATTTTACTGACTATATAAAAGTTGTTGATAATTATAAAGATGATATGAGACTACTTATGGATAGTATTAATCTACTTGGAAAAGCTTTAGGAAATAGTGCAAAAAATAATTTTGAAAATGGAGAGACTTTAGAAGAGAGTTCTTCAACTATGACAAATTCTATGAACAATCTTGCAGAAAAAGCAAATGAACAAGCAGCATCTCTTGAACAAACAGCTGCTGCCCTTGAAGAGATAACTAGTATTACTAGAAATAACACTCAAAATGCTACTAAAATGGCTAGTTTGGGACAAATTGTAAAAAAATCTGTTCTAACAGGTGAAGAGTTAGCCTCTAAAACAACTCTATCTATGGATGAAATAAATGAAAAAGTAAAAGCTATAAATAGTGCAATTACAGTAATTGACCAAATTGCATTTCAAACAAATATTCTTTCATTAAATGCAGCTGTTGAAGCTGCAACTGCAGGAGAAGCAGGAAAAGGGTTTGCTGTTGTTGCACAAGAAGTAAGAAATCTAGCAAATAGAAGTGCTGAAGCTGCAAAAGAGATAAAAAATTTAGTAGAAGAAGCAACAATAAAAGCAAATGATGGAAAATTAATCTCATCTGATATGATAGAAGGATATAAAGAACTAAATAAAAATATATCTGAAACTATAAATATAATTGAAGATGTATCAGGAGCATCAAAAGAGCAGATGCTTGGAATTGAACAAATAAACCAAACTGTAAATATGCTAGATAGAGTTACTCAAGAAAACGCATTTGAGTCAAATCAGATAAAAGAGATATCTCAAAGTGTTTCTAAATTAGCACAAGAATTATTAACAGATGCAAAAAGTAAAAAGTTTAACTAAGAGGAAAATAAAATGTCAAAAGAAACAGTACTAGATAAAAATGCATTTTTAGTAAGTGAAACAGATGAAAAAGGAATAATAAGATTTGCAAATGACGATTTTTGCAATGTAGCTGGATACTCTCTTGCTGAAATGCTTGGAAAACCACATAATATGGTTAGACATAATGATATGCCAAAGGCTGCATTTAAATCTTTATGGGATACTGTTCAAAAAGGTGAGATTTGGACAGGATATGTAAAAAATGCAACAAAAAATGGTGGATATTATTGGGTTTTTGCAACTGTTTATCCATTTGAAAGTTGTGATGGTTCAAAAGGTTATCTATCTTGTAGAAGAAAACCTTCTAGTAAAGAGATAGAAAAAGCTGAAAAATTATATGAAGAGATGCGAAGAAGTGAAAGATAAACTATAAAGTAATAATTAGAAGTTTTTAGAACTTCTAATTAGCCTACTCATAAATTGACTTATGCTCTATTTTAGTACACTTATTTTGAACAACTTTTAATCCATTATCAAGAGCTTTTTGCGCAGCTTCATTATTTGAAAGTCCTAATTGAAACCACACAGTTTTTATATTTTTATCATTTTTTAAAACCAAAACTTCATCTACAACTTTTGCTATAGCATCAGGCTTTCTAAAAATATCGACAATATCAATATCAAAAGGTATTTCAGCCAAACTTCTGTAAACTTTTTCACCCAAAATCTCATCTTCTTTTGGATAAATTGGAACTATTTTAAAACCAGCATTTTTCAAATACTGAGCAACTCTATAAGAAGCTTTTTCATTATCAGGAGAGAGTCCTACTATTGCAATAGTTTTTGTCTCTTCAAAAATTGCTTTTATCTCATCTTTATTTGAATTTACTGTTGGAAATTCACACTCCATTTTTTCTCCTTATTTTAGATTATTTAGCTTATTTTGAATATAAGCTCTTACTTCTTGCAAGTTTATGGTATCTATAAAATCATCAAATTTACAACCACTTGCATTTACATGCCCACCACCATTTCCTAATTTTGAAGCTAGTTGAGAAACATCAAGTTTACCATCTGCTCTAAAAGAGGCATTTCCTTTTCTACTTACATCTATAAAAAAATCATAATCACTATTTGCTCTTAAAAAGCTATTTGCAGGAATTGAAATAGCTCCAAGACAATATGTCATAAGACCTTTTTGACCATTATAATATACTGTTAAATCATCTTTTATCTTATCTAATGATTTAACTAAATATTTTGCACTTAAGTTATCCAAAGTATCATCAAATCCATCTTTTAGAAACTCTTTTTTCAAAAAGTGTACACTATTATCCAAAACAATAGGAGCATTGGCAAGAGATAAAAATCCTATAGAATTTTTTAGTAAATAAAATTTAAAATCTCTATCAAGAGAGTTAAAAAGTATAGAGTTTATCTCTCTTGCTTTTGTAACCATTGACATTAAAACTTTTCCAAATTCAAAATTTTCTTTTTCTTTTTCAAGCCAAATATCTACAGCATTTACAGTATCAACCCACTCTTTATAATCATTTAAAGGTGCTTTAAACTCTCTTAAAAGATAATCAAAAACTATTTTTGTAGCACATCTTTTATCATCTAGAAAATACCAATCATATTTTGTAGCACTTACCTTTCCAGTTATGTGATGATCCAAAAGTTGTAAAGTTATATCATAACCACTATCTTTTAAAGATTTTATCTCTTTATCAAGTTCATCGCTTTCTTGTTGATTTAAGTTTAAATCACTTATTAGAAGTAGTAACTTTTCCTCTTGGTAATTTTTAATTTCTGCAATAACCTGTTTTAAAGCTTGTTTTACCTCTAAACCGTAGTTTGCATTGTAAAAATGTTTTTTAGAAAATACCTCATTTGTTAAAAATTGACAAGCATATCCATCTAAATCTGTGTGAGAAATATGAAAAAGTCTTATATTATTCATGTTCTATATCTTTCAATGTTAATTTTGCTAAAAGGTCATTTACTTTGAATTGTAGATTATTTAAAAGCGGCCAAATAGTACAAATCTTTGCTTTATTATTTGGGCAAGAACTTATTGCATCTGAACATTCAAAAACCATAGGATTTTTCTCTTCAGCAGCAACAACAATTTCTAAAATTGTAAGCTCGTCTATTTGTTTATTTAAAACAAAACCACCATTTACGCCCCTGTGTGATATTACTAAATTTGCTTTTGCTAAGTTTTGCATAATTTTTGCTAAAAATGATTTTGAAATTTGTAACTCTTTTGATAGAATATCCACATTTATAGGTTCTTTCTGCTTTGATATAGATATCAAAGATAGCAATGCATATTCACTCTTTTTTGTTAATAACATTTTTTATCCAATATAATATTTTATTTATATTGTACAAAAGTTCTGATTAATTTTAAGTTGCCCATAAAAAAAGGGATTATGGAAAAACCATAATCCCTTTTTAAAGTTTAAAGTCTAAAATTATTTAGCTCTAATTCCTAAACTTGCAACTACAGATGTAAATCTTGCATAGTCTGATTTTTTTAAGTATGATAAAAGTTTTTTTCTTTTTCCTACCATTTTTAAAAGACCTAATCTTGAAGAGTGATCTTTTTTAAATACTTTTAAGTGTTCTGTTAAAATTTTAATTTGCTCACTTAATATTGCGATTTGAACCTCAGCTGAACCTGTATCTCCGTCTTTTCTTCCATATTTTGCTATAATACTTGCTTTTACTTCCTGATCTAAAGCCATTTTGACCTCCTAATAGGTATATTTATTTTTTTGTTCTATTTAAAATAGGCGCGAATTCTATATAAAGTTTGCTTTATATTTACTTTAAAGTTATATTTTATTATCCACCAGTTTCATAAAAAGCTCTACTTGATACTTTATTATCATCTTTATTTGACCATTTATTCTTTTCTGGTTTATTTTCAAGAACTTTTTTAAGTATAAGAGTTGCTTCATCAATTTTATTATTTTTTATTGCATCTTTTATACTAAGAGCATCTTCAAAATATAAACAAGGGATTAAAAACCCTTCAGCTGTTAATCTTATACGATTACAAGAGGAGCAAAAATCATCTTTATGCGGTTCAATAATTCCAAACTCATATCCATCTTCTAATCTATAATATTGAGCTGGTGAGCTATTATCTCTTGGAACTTTTGTTATATTTTTATATTTTTTTGAAATAACCTCTAAAATCTCATCGGAGTTTAAACCTTTTGCACCATTTTTTGCAAAACTATTTTCCATAAATTCAATATACCTTACAGAAAAATCCTCTTTTTTACAAAATTCCAAAACATCTAAAATATCAATATCATTTATATTTTTCAGTGGAACACAATTTATTTTAATTTTAAGTCCAACATCTTTTGCTTTATAAATTCCTTCTAAAACAGTAGATAAAACATCTTTTTGAGCTATTTTCATAGCTCTTTCTTGATTTAATGTATCAAGAGAGATGTTTATTCTTTTGAGTCCAGCATTTTTTAATTTTTGTGCCATTTGAGGAAGTAAAAAACCATTTGTAGTAAGAGCCAAATCTATGTCATTTTTATAATCACTTATTAGTTTTATAAAATAGTCCAAATTATCTCTTAAAAGTGGTTCTCCTCCAGTAATTCTAACTTTTTTTATACCCTCATCAATACCTATTTTTATAAACTTAAACAAATCTTCATAAGATAATAAATTCTCTTTAGGAACCCAAGAAAAAGGTTTTTCAGGCATACAATAGTGACATCTAAAGTTACATCTTTCAGTTACAGAAACTCTTAAATAGTCATGTTTTCTTCCAAATCCATCAATTAACATCTTATTCCTTTTTTAATTTAACCTTTGCCAAGCTTCGTCTAATGAGTCAACTCTTTTAGCAAAAAGAAGATACAAAGCTACATTAAACCTTGCCAAGTTTAATATCTCATCATCATAATTTCTTAAAATATTTAAATTCTCTTCCAAAGTTATATTTTCAAAAACTTTTGAATAGCTAACTCCATAATCTTTTAGACAAAAATCATACTCTTTTATCTCACCGTCTTTTTTTTGCCAAAATTTTGAATCTTTAAACACTTCAATATCGCCCTCATTTCCTCTAACCACCGTAATATTTTTAAAATCATCTTTAAACATTTCTAGATATTTTGAAACATATGGTTTATGAAAAGCTCCACAAACTCCATACTCACTCAAAGATGGGTTTAAAAGTTTTTCAACTGTATTAAAAGCTGTTCTTAATCCAAACTCATTTCGTAAATTTGTAATATTACTCAACTCTTGTAGGTATTCTACTCTATCAAAATAGTGTAAATATTGACCCTTGTCAAATTTTGTAAATATATCTTTTGTTGAAATTCCATTTTTTGTAGGCTGTACAAAATCTCCACTAATTACAAGATTTAATTTTCTAACATCACTGTTTTTTTTGAAAAAATTATCCAAAATATTTTCATATAAAGGAAATAAGTATGGATTTGTATCTCTTCCATCAAAATTATATCCGAGCTTCAAAGAGTCTGGAACTTCTTTATATTTTATAAAACTATTTAGAGCTTTTATTGCTCCTTTAAACTCTTCATTTGTTTCAAGTTTTACTCTCCAAGCTATTAAAAAAGCACCAATTTGTGCCTGAGTTGCTTCTTGTTTTAAAATTTGGCAAACGGCTTCAAAACTCTCATCAAAGCTTAAATCTCTATTTCCTTTTGGTCCTGTTCCAACTGCTTTTATAAATGTTTTGAAATTCATTATATATCCTATTTTATATCGTTTTAATTCTTTTTTTTACAAGCTTAATATATACTTGCTTAAATAAAACATTTGTAGGATATTTTATGACACTAACCCAAAGTATTAGAAGTTTGGATTTTTTTGAAAATTTAAGTGATGAACAAATTGATGTTTTAAGTAACTTCTCTTTTATCTCAAAATATGAAAAAGATTCTATTTTATTTTATGAAACAGATTTACAAACAAGTCTTCTTTTTTTAGTAAGTGGTTTAATAAAAATTTATAAATATGATAAATTTGATAATGAAATATTTCTATATCACATTTATTCAAACTCTTTGATAAGTGAATTAAGTAATATCAATACAAATGAAATATACTGTTTCTCAAATGCATCTTTTATAGAAAATTCTATTGTATTATCAATAGATTTTTTAAAACTTCAAGAGTATTTTTTAAACAACAATCTTCTAGTAAAAGAGCTCATGAACTCTTTGTTAAAAAAAACCAATCAACTTCAATCTTTAGTTAATAGGGAGTTGGTTTTTGATGCAACTGCAAAAGTTGCCTACATGCTAGTTAGTGATTTAAAAATGTTTAATAAATTAAAAAGACAAGATGTTAGTTTTATACTACATATTCAACCTGAAACTCTATCAAGAGTTTTAAAAAAATTATCAAGGGATAATATCATTGAAGTTGAAAATCAACAAGTTATAATAAAAGATGAGATCGCATTAAATTCTATTTTTAAAGGGGTAGCAGTATGAAAAAAAGTAATATTAGTACAAAAATAAAAGTAATTGGAATACTTTTTGCTCTTCTAATGACAAGCATTATTGCAACAACTATTTATTTAAATAATAAAAATGAAAAAGATGCAATGATTGTAAATATTGCTGGTAAACAAAGAATGCTTACACAAAATATTTCAAAAAATATCTTCTACTTATATTCAAATCCAAAATCTTCACAAAATGAGTTAGATTCTAGTGTTGAAGAGTTTATATACAATCTTGAAAGTTTAAAAGGTGGAAATAGTTTATCAAAATTAAAAGAAGCTCCAAATATGCAAATAGATAGACAAATGTTGCAAATAGAATATTTATGGTCAATTTTTTATCAAAATATAGTTAAATTTAAAGAGTTAATCCAAAATAATAGTAACCAACAAGAGCTACAAAATATTGTAAATGTAATATATGAAACCAATCCAGAACTTCTTTATGAAGTAGATGCACTAGTTAGTCTTCACACTATAAACAGTGAACAAAAGATAAGATTCCTAAAAAATAGCCAATACTTTTTTGCAATTTTAATTCTATTTTTAATTATTTATAGTTTTCTTGAATTAAAAATTATGGAAAAAAATGCTCTAAAATTTATAGAAGAGTCAAAAAAAGTTATGGAACAAAATTTCGAAGAGCCTCTAAAGCCTATAAAAATCGAAGCTGAAGGTGAACTAATAGAGGCTTCAAATATATTTAATAGATTTTTAAACAAAATAAATAGTGCAATAATTGACTCAAATAGTGCGTTAGAACAATCAAAAAATGCTTCATATAAACTAGAAGAGATTACAAATGAGTTTGATGAAATCATTAATGAACTTCAAAATAAAAGTGAAATATCAAAACAGCTAAACAAAAGTGAAGATATTGCAATACAAACACAAGAACAACTTCTACACTCTAGTAAAAGATTAAATGAACTTAAAAATGAACTTGAAAAAATTATCCTTTTTGCAGAAAAAAAGAGTTAAAATTTAATTAAAAAGTTTTAATCTTGACTTAAATACTAAAAAGGTTTGACATCGGTCAAACTTTTTATATCTACATCCTAGTACTATCTTATTGTTTATAAATTTATTTCAAAAGGAGTAGAAATGTCACTTTCACGAAGAGATTTTCTAAAAAGTTCAGCAGCAGCAAGTGCAGCAGCAGCTATTGGTATGAGTGTACCAACAGACTTAAAAGCACAAGCAAACACTGCTGAAAGTGGTTGGCGTTGGGATAAAGCAGCCTGTAGGTTTTGTGGAACAGGTTGTGGAATTATGCTTGCAACAAAAGAGGGAAAAATTGTTGCAGTTAAGGGAGATCCAGCAGCTCCAGTTAACAGAGGACTTAATTGCATAAAAGGATATTTTAATGCAAAAATTATGTATGGAGCAGATAGACTTAAAACTCCACTTTTAAGAGTAAATAAAAAAGGTGAATTTGATAAAAAAGGTGATTTCGCTCCTATTTCTTGGAAAAGAGCCTTCGATGAGATGGAAGTTCATATCAAAAAAGCTCTAAAAGAGAAAGGTCCTGAAGGGATTGGTGTATTTGCAAGTGGTCAATATACTATTATGGAAGGTTATGCTGCTTTAAAAATGATGAAAGCTGGATTTAGATCAAATGCAATTGATCCAAATGCAAGACACTGTATGGCAAGTGCGGTTGTTGGATTTTATCAAACATTTGGGATTGATGAACCAAGTGGTTGTTATGATGATATTGAACTTACTGATACTGTTGTTTGTTGGGGTTCAAATATGGCAGAGATGCACCCAATTTTATGGTCAAGAGTAACGGATAGAAAACTTAGCAATCCAGAGAAAGTAAAAATAATAAATCTTTCAACTTATAGACATAGAACGTCAGATATTGCTGATTTAGAAATTATCTTTACTCCAAATACAGATTTAGCTTTATGGAACTATATTGCAAGAGAGATTGTTTATAATAAACCAGAAGCTATTGATTGGGATTTTGTAAAAGAACATATCGTATTTGCAGCAAGTCCTGTTAATATTGGTTATGGGATGAGAAAATCTGATGAAAAATCAATCAAAGATGGAAAATACTCTAAAGCTGAAATGGAAATAATCTCTAAAGAGATGGAGAAAGTTGTTTCTGAAACTGAGGCTCCTGCTCTTGCTCCTTATGGATATAAAGCTGGAGATAAAATGACTAACAAAAACAGTGGTCTTGCTCACTGGGAGATTAGTTTTGAAGAGTATAAAAAATCTTTAGAACCTTATACTTTAGATTATGTTGCAAAAATCTCAAAAGGAAATCCTGATGAGGATATTGAAGAGTTTAAGAAAAAACTTCAAGAATTAGCAGCTTGGTATATTGAAAAAGATAGAAAAGTTGTAAGTTTCTGGACTATGGGGATGAATCAACATACACGTGGAACTTGGGTAAATACACTTTCATACAACGTTCACTTTTTACTAAATAAACAAGCAAAACCAGGAAGTGGAGCATTTTCACTTACAGGACAACCAAGCGCTTGTGGAACAGCAAGAGAAGTTGGAACATTTACACACAGACTTCCAGCTGATATGATGAATGAAAATCCAAAACATAGAGAAATTACTGAAAAAGCATGGAATGTACCACTTGGAACAATTAATCCAAAAGGTCACCAACATATTATGAAAATCCATAGAGATATTGAAGATGGAAATATAAAATTTGCTTGGGTAAATGTTTGTAATCCATATCAAGATACAGCAAATGCAACTCACTGGATAAAAGCAGCAAGAGAGATGGATAACTTCATTGTTACAAGTGATGGATATCCTGGAATTTCAGCAAAAGTTTCTGATTTAATTCTACCATCTGCTATGATTTATGAAAAATGGGGTGGATATGGAAATGCTGAAAGAAGAACGCAACTTTGGAGACAACAAGTTATTCCAGTTGGAGATGCTATGAGTGATACATGGCAATGGGTTGAGCTTTCAAAAAGATTTACGGTAAAAGATGTTTGGGGAGAGCAGGCTCTTCTTAGCACAAACAATGAAGTAAAACTTCCTAGTATGATAGAAGCTGCAAAAGCTATGGGATATAATGAAAATACGACTATGTATGAAATCCTATTTGCAAATGATAGAGCAAAATCATATAAAGTAGACCTAAAAGATGAGATTCAAGCTGGATATGATAATAGTGAAGCATTTGGTGATAATAGAAATGTTTTAGGAAGTGATGGAAAACCATGGAAAGGTTATGGATTCTTTATACAAAAATATCTATTTGAAGAGTATGCAGATTTTGGAAGAGGACATGCTCACGATTTAGCAGATTTTGACACTTATCATAGAGTTAGAGGTCTTAAATGGCCAGTTGTTGATGGGAAAGAGACTTCTTGGAGATTTAATACAAAATATGACCCTTATGCAAAAATGGCAAATCCAAATAGTGATTTTGCTTTCTATGGAACATTAGCAAAAGAGTTAGCTCAAGGTGATTTATTAGGGGTTAAAGATCAAACTAAAAAATCTCTAAAAAATAAAGCTAAAATCTTTGCACGACCTTATATGGATCCACCTGAAATGCCAGATGAACAATATCCAGTTTGGTTAAGCACAGGAAGAGTTTTAGAACACTGGCATAGTGGAACTATGACTATGAGAGTTCCTGAACTTTATCGAGCAGTTCCTGAAGCACTTTGTTATATTCACCCTGAAGATGCAAATAAATATGGTGTAAAACAAGGTGAGTTAGCTTGGATAGAGTCTAGACGTGGAAAAGTAAAAGCAAGAGTTGAAACAAGAGGAAGAAATAGACCAAGTCGTGGTTTAGTATATGTTCCTTGGTTTGATGAAAAGGTATTTATAAACAAAGTTTGTTTAGATGCAACTTGTCCACAATCAGGACAAACAGACTTCAAAAAATGTGCTGTAAAAGTTTATAAAGCATAAGGTAAAAATAGATGAATATAGTAGAAAACTATCAAGAAAATAGAAGAAAATTTCTTCTAAAAAGTGCTAGAACTATTGGTTTAGTAGTACTTGGTAGTTTAACATGGAGTGCATATTTAAGCGAAGTAAAAGCTAGTAACTTGATACTTCGACCACCAGCAGCCTTAAAAGAAGATGACTTTTTGGCTACTTGTATAAAATGTGGACTTTGTGTAGAGGCATGCCCTTTTGATACACTAAAATTGGCAAAACCAGGTGATAATTTACCTTTGGGAACTCCATATTTTGTACCAAGAGATATTCCTTGTTATATGTGTGTTGATATTCCATGTGTTCCAATTTGTCCAACAAAAGCATTAGATGAAAAAAAGGTCAAAAATAGTGAAAATGCTTTTGAGATAAGACAAATGGAGATGGGAGTTGCAGTTGTAGACATAAAATCTTGTGTAGCTTTTTGGGGAATTCAATGCGATGCTTGCTATAGAGCTTGTCCTCTTTTAGGAGAAGCTATTGATATAGTATATGAAAAAAATGAAAGAACAGGTAAACATGCATTTTTAAAACCTGTTGTAAATAGTGATATTTGTACAGGTTGTGGACTTTGTGAAAAAGCCTGTATTACTGAAAAACCAGCAATTTTTGTGCTTCCACGAGAAATTGCACTTGGAAAAGTTGGTGATCACTACATAAAAGGTTGGGATGAAGCAGATGAACAAAGAGTTAAAGATTCAAACATTGAATTAGGTAAAACTAAAATAAATAAAAAAGGTGCAATAGAGTCACTAAATAGCGATATGAAGGATTTACTAGAATGAAAAAATATAGATTTTTAATTGCTAGAAGATTTACACAAGTCTCTATTATAGCTTTATATATTTTAGCAAATATTTATGGAATAAATATTTTAATGGGTAATTTAAGTAGCTCTTTGGTTTTACAAACTGTTACACTAAGCGACCCTTTTGCAGTTTTACAAATGATTTTTGCAGGAGCTATAATCTCTTTTGATATAGCTTTAGGTGCTTTAATTATTTCAATTTTTTATCTTATTCTTGGTGGAAGAGCTTTTTGCTCTTGGGTTTGCCCTGTAAATATAATTACAGACTGTGCAAATTACCTAAGAAGAGTTTTTAAATTTGATGAAGTACAAAAAAAACAACCAGTAACTAGAAATTTAAGATATTGGCTAATTTTAATTAGTTTTATAATCTCATATTTTATGGGGGTTGCAGCTTTTGAGTTAATATCTCCTGTATCAATGGTTCACCGAGGTTTAATCTTTGGGCTTGGATTTGGACTTGCAACAATGATTGTAATATTTTTGTTTGATCTGTTTGTTTTAAAAAATGGTTGGTGTGGACATATTTGTCCTCTTGGTGGATTTTATTCACTAATTGGAAGATTTAGTCTATTAAGAGTTCATCATAATAGTGAAAAATGTACTGCTTGTATGAAATGCAAAGTTGTTTGCCCTGAAATTCAAGTTTTACATATGATAGATAAAAGTAGCGAACCTGTTTTACAAGAGTGTACTTTATGTGCTAGATGTATTGAAGTTTGTGAAGATGATGCACTAAATTTCGAATTAAGAAATTATATGAAGGAGAAAAAATGAAATTAACAAAATTAGCTTTAAGTCTAGTTGCCATTGCAACTCTTTTTACTTTTGCTTATGCTGCAAATAAAAGTATCAAAGAAGAATCTCTTGGAATTAGACAAGATAATCTATTTTCAGAAGATAAAGTTGTAAGTGATGAGACAAAATATGCTACAGAACCTGCTGGAACTAGTACAAAAATCAAAAGAGCATTTGAAAATGCTCCACCTATGATTCCACATGATACAGAAGGAATGTTACCTATTACAATAGATAATAACCAATGTGCTTCATGTCATGATCCAATGGTAGCAGAATCTATGGGTGCAACTCCTATTCCAAAATCTCACTTTACAAGTTTTAGAGAAGATGTAAAAATAGATAAAAAAGGTGAACTTGAAAGAGATGGAAAAATTGTAGCAAATAGTAGTGATTTAAAAACTATTATAAAACCTCTTGATCACTTATCAAATGCTAGATTTAACTGTTCTGCTTGTCATGCACCACAATCTGATAGTAAAATTGTCCCTAAAAATAACTTCCAAACAGAGTTTAGAAGTAGCGATTTAAATGATAAATCAAATCTTATAGACAATATAAATGAGGGTGTAAAATAAGTATGCAAAGAAGAGAGCTTTTTGGCTCTCTTGCAAAACCTTTCAAAAATAGAAGTTTGCAAGAAAAAGCTATAAGACCACCCTACTTTAATGATATAAATCTTTTTTTTACAAAATGTGTGGAATGTTTAGAAAAACCTTGCTTAACTGCTTGTAAAGAAAATATTATAGAGATTTTAGAAGATGGTACTCCAAAGATAAATTTTTCAAATTCTGGTTGTACTTATTGTGATTTATGTGCAATTTCTTGTCAAAATGGTGTTTTAAATATTGAAGATAAAAAGCAAATAGAAGCTAAAATAGAAATTGATATTCTAACTTGCCTATCTTGGCAAAATACTATGTGTTTTTCTTGCAAAGATCCTTGCTTAGAAAATGCAATAGATTTTTTAGGAATGTTTAGACCAAATATAAATAAAAATTGTACTTCTTGTGGCTTTTGTATAAAAGTATGCCCAACAAATGCAATAAAAATAGTTTAGGATTTGTTTTGAAAAATTTAATTTTTACACTTATATTTATTTTTAGCTCATCTTTTTTATATGCAAAAGAGTTAGAAGCGAATTTCTCTTTTTTTGCATCAAGTGGAGTTACAAATATTGCAAAAGATAAACAGAACCTATATTTAGCAACAAATGATGGCTTTGTTGATGTTTTTAACCTTGAAAAAAGAGAGATTATCTCTTCAATAAAGATTAAAAATATAAAAGATTTTACAAATAAAGAGATAAGTGCAAAAATTTTCAGTACCGATATAATTGATGATAAGATTTTAATTTTATCTCAAGGACAAAGCGGTGGAAGAGATATTTTTATATCAAAAGATGGTATTTTAGAAAATATAATTAGCTCAGATGATAGACTTTTCATAGCTTATGCAAAATTCTTAGATGATAATAAAATAGTCTATGCTCTTTTATCAAATCAGATTTTTATATATGATTTCAAAAATAAAAAAATCTTAAAATCAACTCAAGTTTCTCAATCATCTTTTTCTCATTTTGTTTTAAGTAGTGATAAAAAATCTATTTTTATAGCCGATGAAAGTGGAATTGTTTCAGAACTCAACACTTCAAACTTAGAAAAAATTGGACAATTTAAAGGTCAAAATGTAGATAGAGTTTTTCAAGTTGATTTCAAAGAAAATACTCTTCTAGCTTGTGGACAAGATAGAAGAGCATCTATTTATTACAAAAATCAAAAAAAACCATACTATAAATCAATAGATTTTTTGGTATATGCAGGAGCTTTAGATGAAAAAGCAAAAAAAGCAGCAATTTCACTAAATGAAGATAATGATGTTTTAGTTTTTGATGTAGATACAAAAGAGGAGCTTTTTATCCTAAAAGGAAATAAAGCACTTATTACATCTATTTTATTTTTAGATGAAAATAGTTTAGTTGTGGCAAGTGATGATAAAAAAGTAAATATATATAATTTAAAAAAGGATTAAAAATGAATATTTCAAGTATTGTTGTACAAACTCTACCAAAATATCTTGATAGTGTAATAGAAAATCTTAAGAAATCTGGTGTTTGTGATTATCATATGCACGATGAAAAAGGAAGAATTATTATTACAATTGAAGGTAAAAATGTAGAAGAGGAGCTAAAAAAACTAAAAGTAATTGAAGCAATTCCTTATGTAAGTAGTGCTGATATGCAGATGAGCTACAGTGAAGAAGAGCTAGCAAATCATATGGAAGTTTTAGAAAATGCTGATTTGGTTCCAAAAGTTTTAAATGACAAAGATATAAAAGTTGAAGATATGATTTATAGAGGTGATTTAAAACGAAAAGATTTAATAGGTTTTGCAAAAGAGTTTGACAATACTCAAAAATAATACTTAAAAGAAAATAATTATTAAATATTCCTTAAAGTTATTTTTAATAACTTAAGATATAATCCTTCAACTATGAAACTTGAGGGATTATGAAAAAAAATAATATAAACTCGGATACTCTTCTTAACTTAATTTCTAAACACTCTCCTGATATGTTATGGATAAAAGATTTAAATGGTCGTTACTTATATGCAAATAATGCTATTTGTAGTGGTTTACTAATTGCAACTCCTGATGAAGTTATTGGAAAAACTGATATCTTTTTTGCTTTGAGAGAAAGAGAAAAATATAAAGATAATAAAAATTGGCATACATTTGGAGAATTATGCACAAATACTGATTTAGAAACTATAAAATCTATGAAGCCATTAAGGTTTTTAGAAAATGGAAATATTCAAGGAAAAATGAGATATCTTGAAGTTGATAAAGCTCCATTTTTTGATGAAAACAAAAATTTAATTGGAGTTATAGGAACAGCAAGAGATATTACAGAACAGATACTCTTAAAAGAGAGAAATGAATATCTTATGTATTTTGATCATCTAACATCACTTCCAAATAGACAAAAAATCATTTTAGATATTGAAAATAAAAAGCCTAAATCTTCTATTGTTTTTAACATTGACGATTTCAAAGAGGTAAATGATTTTTTTGGTACAAATAATGCTGATAAAATCTTAAAAGATATAGCTTTAAGATTTATAAAATATGAATACACTGCATATAGAATAGATGGTGATGAATTTGCTATTTTATTTTTTGATGAAAAAACAGAAGAAGAGTTACAAAATGAAGCAATTAAGATTATAAATTTACTAGATAGTGAACCTTTTTATATAGACGATAAAACAATTTTAATTACCTTTTCTGTTGGTATTGCAAAAAGCAATGAAAAACTTTTGACAAAAGTAGATATTGCTGTAAATAATGCAAAAACTTCAAATAATCATATTTGTATTTATGAAGAGAGTAAAAATATAGAAGAGAGATATAAAGAAAATATAGAACTTGCAACTCAAATAAAAGAGGCAATTTTAGAAAATAGAATTATTTGTCATTATCAACCTCTTTTAAATATAGAAAATAGTGAAATTTACTCTTATGAAAGTTTAGTAAGACTAATAGATAATAAAGGAAACTCTCTTGCTCCATATAAATTTTTAGATTTTTCTAAAAAAATAAAATTATACTCAAGTATCACAAAAATAGTTGTAGCCCAAGCTTGTAAAACATTCCAAAATAGAGATGAAAACTTCTCTATAAATCTAAGTGTTGATGATATAAAAGATTTAGAAACTGTTGATTTTATATTAAAAACTATAAAAGAGACAAACACATCTTCTAGAGTAACTTTTGAGATTTTAGAGTCAGAAGGTATAGAAAACTATCAAGAAGTTATCTCTTTTATAAATCAAATAAAATCTTTGGGTGCAAGAATTGCAATAGATGATTTTGGAACAGGTTATTCAAATTTTGAGCACCTTTTAAGATTAGATGTTGATTATATTAAAATTGATGGTTCTTTAATAAAAAATATAGTTACCGATGATAAGCATAGATTAATTGTTGAAACAATAGTTAGTTTTGCAAAAAGAATTGGAATTAAAACAGTTGCTGAGTTTGTAAGTGATGAAAAAATATTACAAACTATAAAAGAGATAGGGATTAGTTGTGCTCAAGGTTATCACATAGGAAAACCAGAAACTTTAGTATGAAAAAATTATTATTCATTTTTTTTAGTTTTATATTTTTAAACGCAAATGATATACAAAAGGCATTTTTAGTAGCTATTTATGATGAAAATAGAGTTGAAAATGTACAACATAAAATTAAAACAGATTTTCAATATAAAGGTGAAGTTTTTTTCAAAGTTGCCATAATAGGAAATTACAATAAAGATGTAAATGTGATAACAAAAATAAATAAATCAAATGGAAAATTAATAAATAAAGAAGCTCTTTACAATAGTTTAACAAAAAAAATATATGGATATGAACTAACATTTAGGCATTTAGATGTTGAAAAAGGTTATTTTGAAGTTTTTATAGATGGAAAATTATATGATACAAAGGTTTTTGTAAAATAAATTTTACCAAAATTAGAAATTTATCTAGAAGCATAGCATTAAAATAGCAAACTTTAAGTTTATAAATTGTAAAATTTCATTGATCAAGAGGTTTTATCTACGACTTATCTCTCCTTAGTTAAAATGTAGCAATTTTGGATAAAACCTCTTTCAAAGGTCGTTCTGTAAAATATTAAGTTTATGAAAAGAATTTATTTTATTATTTAAAGCTTAATATAAAAGGGGTTTCTCTCAACCCCTTTTTTTCTCCCTTAATAATTAAAAGGTGGGTTTTCCCCACCTTTTTTTATGTCAAATTTTATAATTTTTTATGATTTTGTTTATTTCATATATGGTTTTAAAACTTCTGGAATTTTAACACTTCCATCAGCTTCTTGATAGTTCTCCATAATTGCCAAAAGAGTTCTTCCAACTGCTAGACTTGAACCATTTAAAGTGTGTGCAAATATATTTTTCTTATCATCTTTATATCTTATTTTTGCTCTTCTTGCTTGAAAATCTCTTGTATTTGAGATTGAAGATATCTCTCTAAATCTATTTTGACCAGGAAGCCAAACTTCTAAATCGATTGTAACAGCTGCTCCAAATCCTAAATCTCCCGTACAAAGTTGTACTTTTTGATGAGCAAGACCTAGTGAAGTTAATAAATCACTAGCGCAATTAACCATCTTAAGAAATATTTCATCTGATTGCTCTTGTGAAGTTATTGCTACCATTTCAACCTTATCAAATTGATGTTGTCTTATAAGTCCTCTTGTATCACGTCCAGCACTTCCAGCTTCCTTTCTAAAGCAAGGAGTATATGATGTAAGAAGAAGCGGAAGTTCATTTTTATCTAAAATCTCATCATTATATAAATTTGTAAGGCTAACTTCTGCTGTTGGAATAAGATATAAATCTTCTCCCTCTATTTTAAACAAATCATCTTCAAATTTTGGAAGTTGCCCTGTTCCTAAAAGAGAGTTTGAATTTGCCATAAAAGGTACATACCACTCGTTAAATCCTCTTGCTCTATTAAAATCTAACATATAGTTTATCAAAGCTCTCTCTAGTCTTGCCCCATCACCTTTAAGTGCTGTAAATCTTGATTTTGCTAACTTTACACCTCTTTGGAAATCTAACCAATCACACTCTAATTCCCAATGCTCTTTTGGTGTAAAATCAAAAGTTGGTTTAGTCCCAATAACTTCTAGAACTACATTTTCATCTTCATCTGCACCAAATGGTACATTTTCATCTGGAAGATTTGGAATTCCTAAAGCAATAGAAGATAGCTCTTCTTCTAAAACTCTAACCTCATCTTCTAACTCTTGTTTTCTATTTTTTAAGTTATTTATTTTTTCTTGAAGTTCTGCAACATCAAGATTCTCTTTTTTGTATCTAGGAAACTCTTTTGAAAGAAGATTTTGTTCTGCTGTTACCTCTTCCATAATTTGTCTTTTTTGTTTTGTATTTTGTGCCAAAGTTTTTAAGTTTTCTAAAACCTCAATTGAAACACCTTTTTTTTGTAAAGAAAGACTAGTTTTTTCAAAGTCATTTTGTAATAGTTTTATATCAATCATATTAACTCTTTTTTTAATTTTTTGCTGATTATATCCAAGTTTACCCTAAAAAAACTTACCACTCAAACTGAAAAGTTGTATGAACTATTTTAAATTTTTCTTTTAAATTATGATTTATTTGATATAAAATATCTTCATAATTTTCTAAATCTTTTTTATCTATTTTTACATGAGCCGTCATATTATACATATCAGCAGTTATCTCCCAAATATGAATATCGTGTAATTCCAAAACTTTTTCATTTCTTTCAATATACTCTTTAACTTCTTTTACATCAACAGGAGAACTTTCAAGTAAAGTATTTGTTGAATTTTTCAAAATATCAATTGCCCATTTTAAAATTACAAGAGCTACAATAACAGCTAAAATAATGTCTATAAAATACCATGAAGTAAAGTAGATAACTATATAACCTATTATAATTGCAACAGAAGATAAAGCATCACTTAACATATGGACGAATGCTGATTTTAAGTTTATATTATTTTTATCTCCTTGCATCAAAATAATACCTGTAGTTATATTTACAAAAAGTCCAATTATTGCAACTATAATAGCTGTTTTTATATCTATAGTTTGGGGTTCTACAAATCTTTGATAAGCTTCATAAACTATCCAAATGATTGATAAAATAATCGTAATTCCATTTATAAAAGCAGCTATTACTTCAATCCTATAATATCCAAACGTCTTAGAAATTGGTGCTGTTTTACTAGCTACTATTATTGCTAAAAGTGAAATAATCAATGCAAAAGAGTGAGTAAACATATGAATTGCATCTGAAATAAGTGCTAAAGAGTTTGATAAAAATCCATAAAAGAACTCTAAAAACATTGTTATTAGAGTAATTCCTAATGCCCATTTTAAAACTTTTTTATCTATTTTTCTGTGATCTTGATGAGTATGTCCATCATCTCTATGATGAGCAGAATCAATATGCTCCTCTTTTTTTATATTAGAAATGAAATTATGATTATGCTTCTTATCATTATGGTGATGATTTGATTTTTCTGATATGAAGGGCTTATGGTCATTTAAACCAAATTTACAATTTGCCATGATTTTTCCTATTTTTATATACTTTTATAATATCAAATAGCTTATATTTTAAAATCAAATACTACAAAGTTAATTCAAGTTTTGCAATAGCACCATTTTTTCCATCTTCTCTATTTTTTATAGAAATTTTTGCATTTAGCGCATCACTTGCAATTTTTGCTAAATACAATCCTAATCCTACACCATTTTCTTTTCCAACTTTTTTAAATGGTGCAAAAACATCTATATTTTCATCTATTCCAATACCTTCATCAATTACATTTAATATAACTTTATCATCTATTTTTTTTAGTTTAATTTTTATAGTTTTACCATTTGGAGTAAACTTTATAGCATTTTGTACAAAATTTTGTAAAATCTGATTAAAAAGTGTCTCTTGAATAATTATATTAAAACTAGATACATTTGAGCTAAATTTTATTGTAATGCTCTTTTTAGATGCAAGCATATTGTAATCATTTGTTTTATATTTTATAAATTCAACTAAATCAATATTTTTTGGTTGTTCAAATTGTGCACCCTCAGTTCTTCCAATATCCAAAATAGAACTAATCATAATATTCATACCATCTATCTCTTTAATTGTAAGCTTAATAGCATCTTCATATTGAGAAATTTCTCTAGGTTTTTTAAGCATTAACTCATTTTTTAGCTTCATTACAGCAAGTGGAGTTTTAAGCTCATGAGCTATTCCTATAAAAAGCTCTTTTTTAAACTTTAAATAAGTTCCTATTCTATTTGTAAGAGAGTTTATAGAGTTTGCTAGAGTTAAAAACTCTTCTGGTAAATCTTTTTTGTCAATTTGAGATAGTGAATTTTCATCCATGTTTGATAGTTTTTTATTTATTTGTACAATAGGTTTTAAAAGTGATTTTGCAACTATTAATGCATAAATTAGCATAAAAATAAAACCTGGAATTGCAAGAGCAAAAAAGTTTTTAAATATTATTAAATAAAGAATATCTTTTTCCAAGCTTATATCTTTTGTAATTTGCAAAATTGCATTATCATGCATTAAAAACTCTAATCTAATAAAAGATTTATCACCCTTTGAGAATTTTGAAAACTCTATTTGTTTTGTATTTTTATTATTTTCTATTAATTCAATAATTTGAGAAGAAGATATTACATTTTGAAACTTATCAAAGCTTATATAGCCTTTTTCTATCTGTTTTGCTTGAAATAGTAAATTATCTTGAATGTTGTCATAAAATGAGTTTTTTGTATATTCAAAAAAAATAAAAGAGAGAATGATAACAAAAAGAGAAGTTGCAAATATAAGCTTTAGATAAAACTGCTTATAAATACTTCTACTCTCCATAATAAATCAGCTAAAGATTACTTTACTTCTACTTGATTTGGGTAACAAAATCTATAACCTCTTCTTCTAATAGTCTCAATAGTTGAGATATTTAAAGGTTTATCCATTTTTTGTCTAATTTGATTAATTGCAACTTCAATAACATTTGGAGTTACAAGCTCAGGCTCTTCCCAAATAGCATCAAGAAGTTGTTCTTTTGAAACAATTTGGTCTCTATGACGTGCAAGGTGAGTTAAAACTTCAAAAGGTTTACCTTTTAATTCTATCTCTACTCCAGCATACTCAATTTTTTCTTCATCTGGATTGATAATTAAATCATCAATCTCTATAATGTTTGTTCCACCAAATCTTAATCTTGCTTCAATTCTTGCAAGTAATATATCAAAATCAAATGGTTTTTTAATAAAATCATCTGCTCCTGATTTTAGAGCCTCTATTTCGCTCTCTTTATCATCTCTTGCAGAGATAATAACAACAGCAGTTCTTGAACTTCTATTTTTTACAATTTTGCAAAGTTCAATTCCATCTCCATCTGGTAACATCCAGTCTGTTAAAACTAAATCATAGTTTCTAATATCGATAAAATACTCAGCATCTTTATAGTTTTCAGCAGTATCAACTTGATAACCAAAATCTATTAATCCCTCTTGTAATGTTCTGTTTAATGTAATTTCATCTTCAATAATTAAAATTCTCATAAAAATCCTTAAGTTAAATTTAATCTTAAAATTGCCTGCAAGTATATCACAAAATTTTCAAAATTTAAAGCTTTATTAAGGTAAATGTTAAAAATCGTAAATCTTTTTTAAAAAAATTATAAAATTATATAAAAATAAACTATTTATTAACTCGAAATGGATAAAATATTGCAATTTAATTTTAAGGAAAAAAATGAAAAAAATAGTTATGAGCTTTATTGCTTCAATTGCTTTAATTTCAACATTAAACGCAGCTGATTTTTATGCTACTGTTGATGGGGATAAAATTACAAAAGATGATATTAATGTTCTTTTGCAAGATCCAAGAGTTGATTTTGATAAACTTCCACAAGAAGCAAAGTCTCAAATTCTTGAAGGCGCAATCAATAGAAAATTAATTGCTAAAAAAGCAATAAAAGATGGAATTGAAAAAGATGCTCAATATGTAGAAGCTATCACAAAAATCAAAGAAGATTTAGCTCTTCAAGTTTGGCAAAAAAATGAAATTGATAAAATCAAATTTAGTGATACAGAAAAAAGAGCTTTTTATGATGCAAACAAATCAAAATTTAATATTCCAGAGACGTTTGAAGCATTCCATATTTTAGTAAATACAGAAGCTGAAGCAAATGCTGTTATAAAAGATTTAGAAAAAGCTGCTGCAAATTCTAAAGAGACAAAATTTAAAGAATTAGCAAATTCAAAATCAAAAGATGCAACTGCTAAAAATGGTGGATACTTAGGAAAATTTGCTGCTGAACAAATGGTTCCAGAATTTGCAATGGCTGTAAAAGCTCTTCCAAAAGGTGGTTATTCTAAAAATCCTACAAAAACTCAATTTGGTTATCATGTAATATTTGTTAAAGAGATTTTCCCTGCAAAACAATTAGCTTTCGATGAAGTAAAAGATAATATAAATCAAGCAATGATAGCTGAAAAATTCAATAAAAAAATTGATGAGCTAACAAAAGAGTTAAGAAAAGATTCTAAAATAGTAATTAAATAAGGAAATAAAATGGGTGTTTTAGACGTAGTAGATGCTGGAGTTCTAACAGGAAGTGAAGCTAAAAAACTATTTGCTTATGCAAAAAAGGAAGGTTTTGCAATTCCTGCTGTTAATGTTGTAGGAACTGACTCTATAAATGCTGTTTTAGAAGCAGCATCAAAAGTAAAATCTCCTGTGATTATTCAATTTTCAAATGGGGGAGCTAGTTTTTATGCTGGAAAAGGTTTAAAATCTAGTGATGCAGCAATTTTAGGAGCAATTAGTGGAGCAAACCACGTTCACTCTATGGCAAAAGCTTATGGAATTCCAGTAATCTTACATACAGACCATGCTGCAAAAAAACTTCTTCCTTGGATAGATGGACTTTTAGAAGCTGGTTTTGATTTTTTCAAAAAACATGGAAGACCTCTTTTTACTTCTCATATGCTTGATCTTAGCGAAGAGAGTTTAGAAGAAAATATTGCAATTAGTGTTGATTATTTTAAAAGAATGAAAGACATTGATATGATGATTGAAATTGAACTTGGAATTACAGGTGGAGAAGAAGATGGAGTAGATAACTCTGATGTTGATAATTCACTTTTATATACACAACCAAGTGAAGTAGCATTTGCTTATGAAAGCTTAAGTAAAGTTGGAGAAAATTTTACAATAGCTGCTAGCTTTGGTAATGTTCATGGTGTTTATAAACCAGGAAATGTTGTACTTAGTCCAAAAATACTAGATAACTCTCAAAAATTTATAGAAGATAAGTATAAAACTTCTAAAAATCCAGTTGATTTTGTATTCCACGGTGGAAGTGGTTCACTTTTAAGTGAAATTAGAGAAGCTATTTCATACGGTGTTATTAAGATGAATATTGATACAGATACTCAATGGGCAACTTGGGATGGAGTAAGAGCTTATGAAGCTAAATATCACGGATATCTACAAGGGCAAATTGGAAATCCTGAAGGTGAAGATAAACCAAACAAAAACTACTACGACCCACGAAAATGGTTAAGAGCAGGACAAGAAACTATGATAGCTAGACTTGAAACTGCATTTACTGATTTATTAGCTCTAAACAAAAACTAAAACATAAATAAAAATTGATTAAAACCTAGTTTTTAATCAATTTTTGCTAAAATCTTCAAAAATTTCTCAAAAAAAGATACAAAATGATTACATTAAATGATATAAAAGATGCTAAAAAAAGGCTAGATGGTACAGTTTACAAAACTCCACTTATGAAAGCTCCTTTTTTAAGTATACAAAAGAATGCTGAAATTTTCTTCAAAGAAGACAATCTACAACTAACAGGAAGTTTTAAATTAAGAGGAGCTTTTAATAAAGTTGCAATGCTTGATGATGAAAAAAAAGCTGCTGGAGTTGTAGCAGCAAGTGCTGGAAATCATGCTCAAGGTTTAGCTTTTGCTGCTTCTTATTTCAAATGCGAAGCAACTATTTTTATGCCAGAAGCTACACCCCTTACAAAAGTTTTAGGGGTAAAATCTTATGGTGCTAATGTTGTTTTAACTGGTGAAAACTTCGATGAAGCATATGCAAGTGCAATAAAATTTGCAAAAGATAACAACAAAGAGTTTGTTCATCCATTTGCTGATGATGAAGTAATAGCAGGTCAAGGAACTATTGCTTTAGAAATTTTAGAAAAAATTGACAATATTGACGAAATAATCGTACCAATTGGCGGTGGTGGATTAATTTCTGGAGTTGCAATTGCAGCAAAAAGTATAAATCCAAATATAAAAATAATTGGTGTTGTAGCAAGTGGTGCAAAAGGTATGAAAGAGAGTTTTGAAGCAAGAATGCCAATAGACTCATCTAGTGTTAGAACTATTGCAGATGGAATTGCAGTTCGTGATGTTAATCCAAAGTTACTAGATATTATTTTGGAATATGTTGATGAAATTGTTGAAGTAAGTGATAATGAAACAGCAAATGCAATTCTTTTTTTACTAGAAAAACATAAACTTATGGTTGAAGGAGCTGGGGCTGTTAGTGTTGCAGCTATTATGCACGATAAAGTAAATATAGAAAATAAAAAAGTATGTGCAGTTGTAAGTGGTGGAAATATAGATGTTACAATGCTTTCAATAATTATTGAAAAAGGTCTAATAAAATCTCATAGAAAGATGAATTTAATAGTAACATTAATGGATAAACCAGGAGCTTTAATGCATTTAACAGATGTTTTCACTCAATGTTCAGCAAATATTGTAGAAATTGATTTTGATAGAAATTCTGTTAAATTAGAATTTGGAGAAGCTTATGTAACTATTGCTTTAGCAACAAAGGGTGAAGAGCATCAAGAGCAAATAAGAGAAAATTTGAAACAAAATGGATATAGATTTAAACAAATTTAGATTAATTTTTTATATTTATAAAGATTTTAGAAAACAAATATTATAATCTGCGCATAATTTAGTAATCGTAGAAAAGAAAAAAGGAAGAAAATGGAAGGAAGATTGTTTACATTCTTAGGAACTATTGGTGGTCACGGACAAGAGTGGATAATTTTATCTCACTTTGTTTTAGTAATTGGAATTATTTTTCTAGTTTCTAGAATGGCTACAAGAAAAATGCAACTAGTTCCAACAGGAAGCCAAAATGTTTTAGAGGCATTTGTAGGTGGTATTATTGCTATGGGTAGCGATACTATGGGTGAAAAAAATGCTAGAGTTTATATGCCATTAATTGGATCTTTAGCTTTAGTTATATTTGTTAGTAATATGATAGGAGTAATTCCAGGTTTTGAAGCACCAACAAGTAATATAAACTTTACTGCATCTTTAGCTATCATAGTTTTTGTATATTACAACTATTTAGGAATTAAGAAAAATGGTTTTGTAAACTATTTTAAACATTTTATGGGACCAATGCCAGTATTAGCTCCTTTAATGTTCCCAATTGAGATTATCTCACACTTATCAAGAATAATATCTCTATCTTTTAGGTTATTTGGTTCTATTAGAGGTGATGATATGTTCTTAATGGTACTTTTAATGTTAGTTCCATGGATTTTACCACTACCAGGGTTTTTCCTATTAACTGCATTTGGTGTTTTACAAGCATTTATTTTTAGTATCCTAACATATGTTTATATAGCAGGTTCTATTATGATGGAAGAAGAGCATCACTAAGAACTTCTTAGTATAATAAATCACAAAAGGGAGTAAGTTTCACTTATTCCCTTTTTTATTGGAAAAAAATATGAAAAATATAAAATCTTATCTAATAACTGATCCAAACTATTTTTCAAATAATCCAGAAAAATTTGAAGAAAAATTAAGAACTGTTTTAAAAAACCATAAAATTGATTTCGCTTGTTTTAGAGATAAAAGTTCACAAAATATTGAAGAGTTAGCTAAAATATTTTTACAAATTTGTAAAGAGTTTAAAATAGAAAATATTTTTATTAACTCAAATATAACTTTAGCAACCAAGCTAGGCTTTGATGGAGTTCATCTAAATTCACAACAATTTGATAAAATCGAAAATGCAAAAAAATCAAATCTTATTACAATTATATCTTGCCACACTTTAGAAGAGTTAGAAAATTCAATGAAGAAAAATATAGATTTTGCAACATACTCTCCTATTTTTGATACACCAAACAAAGGAGAATCAAAAGGAGTAGAACAATTAAATGAAGCTACAAAAAACTTTCCAAATCTAAAGATATTTGCACTTGGAGGAATAATAAAGGATGAACAGATAAAAGATATAGAAAAAACCAAAGCTTATGGTTTTGCATCTATTAGATATTTTATTTAAGCCTCTAAAAATTCTACGCTATGCTCTTTCAAGTAAACTAGATACCCTTCTACACTTTTTGTATTAAAAATCTCACAAACTGCTTTTTTATAGTATTCTATTTGTGTTTTATGAGAAGATAAAAACTCTGTTGTAGTTTTATAATCAACAATAATAAATCTATCATCTTTATATAAAAGTAGATCTATAACCTTTATCTCTTCATTGTAAACCAAAGCTTGTTCTTGTACTATTTGTGCATCTTTAATTAAATTTTGAAATTTATCATTTTTAATTAAATTTTGAATAATCTTTTTTATAGATACAAAATCAAACTCATCTAAATAGTTAAAATATTTTGTTTTTGATAAATTTAAACCATGATTTAAAGCTTTTTCATCAAAGTTACTCATCATTTCTAAAGTATAGTGCGTAGCAAGTCCAAAATATTTTGATTTTAAAATATCTACATTGACACCATTATTATCTTTTGAAGATTTTATATCTTGTTTTCCTAAATTTAATGGTTCATAAGTAACCTTTTTATTAATACTTTTTGTCTGTACAACTTCACTTAAAATTAAATTTCCAAATTTAAAAGGTGTTATATCTAAAATATCAAATACACTACTTTTCTCTTTTTTAAATACAATTAGATTATTTTTAGCACGAGTTAGTGCAACATAAAGAACATTTTTTTCATCATCAAGATTTAGATTTTTCTCTTTTTCTAAAGCTTTTTTATACTCTAAATCAAAATTTTCATAACCAGAAACCTTATAATATATATTATTTAAGTTAATATTCTCATAATCAAACAAAAGAGAACTTTTATCATGATTTTTTCTTTTTATTCTATCGATTAAGATTGTTGTGTGAAACTCTAAACCTTTTGATTTAAAAATAGTAAGTATTTGTAACCCAGAATTTTCACTATTTTCAATACTAATATCTAATTTATCAATTTCATAAATAAAATCAACAATATTGAAATAAATACCTGATTGCTCTATTAGTTTTATAATATTTTCATCAATAATATCAAAATAACTTGCAACAAAATATAAAACTTTTTCTACACTTAATTCATTTAAATTAATATCAATCAAAAACTCACTATTTATATTCTTTCCTACAAGAGCATTAAAATTTTCTTTATAAATATTTTCTTTAAAATATATATATTTTATAGCATTTATAAGTGCTTTTACATTTTGTTGATTAATTAATTTAGAACTCATATCAGTTCTAATTTTAAGATTTGGTAATTTTTCTTTTATATAGTAAAAAAGTCCTAAAACATCACTATTTGTATAACACAAAATTGCAATATCATTTGCGTTTATTCCATTATCTAATAGCTCATTTATTTTATTTAAAATAGCTGAAAATTTATCCTCACTTTGTAAACTTGAATCTTCTATAACTTCTACAAATCCATCTTTTCTAATACTTTTTTGAGCTAAATAATCATAATTTGGAAGACTTAAAAAAGTATTATTTACAAAATCAATAATATTTTTACTAGACCTATAGTTTGTATTTAGATTTTCAAGTTTGATATTACTATTTTCACTCAAAACAAAATCAAATAACTCTCTTTTACCTCCACGAAATCTATAAATACTCTGCTTTGGATCACCAACATAAAAAAATGTTTTGAATTTCTCACTATCTCCAGCAATTACCTCATCAATCAAAGGCTTTAAAATTTTATACTGTAAAATAGAAGTATCTTGAAACTCATCAATTAAAATATGGTTATAGTTACTATCTAGTCTAAAATATAAAAAATCTTTATTGATTTTATTATTTAAAAGCTCAAATACCAAATTTGAAATATCATTAAACTCAAAATAGTTTTTTTCTATATTAAAACTTTTTTTAAACTCTTTGAAATTTATATAAAGCTTAAAAATTTTATTTAAACTATATGAAGTTCTTAATTTATAGTAATTTAAAAAACTATCTTTAAGTTCTAAAAATAGACTATTTATCTCTTCATTTGCACATTTTTTAAAATATGAATAGTCATAAATAGTATCTTTTTCTATCCAAGTATTTGAAAAAAGCTCATCAAAATTTGTAAAAGATACAGCTTTTATTGCACTTGCACTTGCAGCTTTACAATTTAAAATATGCTCTTTTATCTTAAAAGCTTTTTCTAAAATATCATTTTTTATGAGATTAATTAATTTTGCATCTATTTCTATAGAATTTATCTTTTCATTTTTTTCAATTAAGATTTTAAATAGTTCAAAAATAGAGGAAAATTTTTTCTTCTCATATAAAGAGAACTCAACTAACTCTTTGAAGCTATTCTCATCTAAACTTTGTAAAAATTTATAACTCAAAATTTCCATATCATCATTTGAAATTTTAAAATCATCCCCTATTCCAATATATCCACAAAACTCTCGTAAAATTTTATTTACAAACTTATCAATAGTAAAAATACTTGAACTATCATTTATAAATAGTTTTATAAGTAGTGACTTTTTACCTAAAACTTCCTCTTTTGTAAAATTTGATACTCTTATAATCTCATTTAAATATGCTTCATCATCACCTAATGTTTGAAGTGTATTAAAAACTCTTTGACTCATCTCAGCTGCTGCTTTATTTGTAAAAGTTAGAGTTAAAATTTCACTAGGTTTTGCTCCTAAAAGAAGTAAACTAATGTATCTTACGGTTAATGCAAAAGTTTTTCCACTGCCTGCACTGGCTTTTAATGCTAAATATTTTTCCATATTTTCATTTTACTATATTTCATTTTAAAAGAGATTTTTAGATACAATCAAGACTTTAAAATTTACAAGGATATTTTTTATGACAAAAACAAATCCAAAAGTTCAAACTCTAATAGATGCTATTCCATATTTCAAAAAATTTTATGGAAAAACAATAGTTATAAAATATGGTGGAAGCGCACAAACAAGTGATGATTTAAAAGAGAAATTTGCTCAAGATATAGTTTTGCTAACTCTTTTGGGAATAAAACCTATAGTTGTTCATGGTGGAGGAGCAAGAATCACAGAACTTTTAACAAAACTTGAAATTCCTTCACATTTTGTAGATGGTTATAGAGTTACTTGTAAAGAGAGTATGAGAGTTGTTGAGATGGTTTTAAGTGGAGAAATAAATAAAAATCTTGCTTCACTTTTAAATCATCACGGTGCAAAAGCTATTGGAATATCTGGAAAAGATAGTGGCATAATTAAAGCCGTTCCAAAAGATGGTGGGAAATTTGGTTACACTGGAGATATAACTTTTGTAAATGGAGAGATAATAAATAACCTTATAAAGGATGGATTTATTCCAGTGATTGCTCCTATTGCAAATGGGGATGAACCAAATCATCCAGGTTATAACATAAATGCAGATGTAGCAGCTTGTGAAATTGCGATGGCTGTAAAAGCTCAAAAAGTTATATTTTTGACTGATACAGTTGGTGTTTTAAATAAAAGTGGAGAATTAATCCAAACTTTAGATAAGGCAAATGTTGAAATGTTCAAAAAAGATGGAACAATTGCTGGTGGAATGATTCCAAAAGTTGATTCATGCATAGAATCTATTCATAATGGTGTAAATAAAGCTCATATTATAGATGGCAGAGTTGAGCATTCAATCTTACTTGAGCTGTTTACAAGTGATGGAATAGGAACTCAGTTTATAAGAGTTGATAATCCAAATAATGGTATTGATATAGAAAAATTATTAAATAGTTAAAAGGAAGATGGTATGGGATTTATTGAAACAAGAGGAAATGATGGAAAAAGAGAAAAAGAAGTAAGTTTTAGCGAAGCTATTTTAAATCCAAGTAGCTCTTTTGGTGGACTTTATGTGCCAAAAAAATTACCAAATTTAGGTGAAAATTTTATTGAAAATCATATTAACAAAAGCTATAAAGAGCTTGCATTTGATATTTTAAAAGCTTTTGAGATTGATATTGATGATAATGAAATACAAAAAGCATTAGATTTATACGATAATTTTGATAATCCAACAAACCCAAGTCCAGTTGTAAAAGTTAAAGATGATTTGTATGTAAATGAGCAATATCATGGTCCTACACGTGCTTTTAAAGATATGGCACTTCAACCTTTTGGATCAATTTTTAGCTCTATTGCACAAAAAAAAGATGAAAACTACCTAATTTTAGCAGCAACATCTGGAGATACAGGACCAGCTGCGCTAAATACTTTTAGAAATAAAAAGAACATTCAGGTTGTTTGTCTATATCCAGATGGAGGAACTAGCGATGTGCAAAGACTTCAAATGGTTTGTGAAGATGGAGAAAATCTAAAAGTTTTAGGAATAAGAGGAAACTTTGATGATGCACAAAATGCTCTAAAAACTCTTTTAGCTTCAAATAGTTTCAAAGCTGAATTAGAAAAAGACAAGATCAAATTAAGTGCTGCAAATAGTGTTAATTTTGGAAGAATTATTTTCCAAATTATATATCACTTCTGGTCATACTTAGAACTTATTCGTCAAAATGCAATTAAAAATGATGAAAATATATATTTAGTTGTTCCTAGTGGAAACTTTGGAAATGTTCTTGGAGCTTATTATGCTCAAAAAATGGGTCTTTGTATTGAAAAACTTTTAGTTGCTTCAAATGAAAATAATATTT
Source organism: Aliarcobacter cryaerophilus ATCC 43158 (assembly GCF_003660105.1). Taxonomy (NCBI): domain Bacteria; kingdom Pseudomonadati; phylum Campylobacterota; class Epsilonproteobacteria; order Campylobacterales; family Arcobacteraceae; genus Aliarcobacter; species Aliarcobacter cryaerophilus. Next base: position 255,767 of record NZ_CP032823.1, on the reverse strand, counting down.
TAACACAATGGATAAACACAGGAATTTATGATATCAGAGATAAAGCTCTAAAATTAACAAAATCACCAGCTATGGATATATTAAAATCTTCAAATATAGAAAGAGTAATTTTTGATCTATTTGGAAGTAGTAGAACAAAAGAGTTAATGGAAGATTTAAACAAAAATAATATTTTTGAAATGACTGAAAAAGAGACAAAAGAGTTACAAAAATATTTTAGTGCTACTTTTAGTAATGATTCATTTGGTAACACTACAATAAAAGAGTTTTTGGATAAAGGATACCTTATGGATCCTCATACTGCAACTTGTATAAAAGCTTACAATGACTTAAAGGAAAAGCCTCTAAAAACTGTAATCTACTCAACAGCAGAGTGGACAAAATTCTCGCCAACTGTTTTAAATGCTTTAAATCAAGACTCTAAAAAATATAGTGATAAAGAGGCTTTAGAAGAGATTAGTACAAAATTTGGTGCTAACTTACCTCAGTCTATTAAAAATCTTTTTAATGCGAAAATCAATCACTCTTCCGTAATAGAGAAAGAAAATATTGAAGCTGAAATCATAAAATTTATTAGAAAATCATAAGATTTTCTAATAAACAATAAATTGAACTATTTTTAAATATTCTATTTTTACTCATTTCATTAATCATTCGTTTATAAAATTGACCAAAATCAATCTTTCTTAAGTATCTTTATATTAAAATCTAGGCCGATTCTAATTTTAAAAAAAGGAAGCCAAATATGTCTAAAGATACAAATAGACGAGATTTTATTGGCTACTCATTTGCTGCAGTTGCTGCAGTTGGAGGAGCCGCATCTTTGTATGGTATGAAACAGGTATGGGATCCACTTCCTAGCGTTTTAGCTGGTGGATTTACAACGATTGATTTAACTGCTTTAAAAGCAGGTGAGCCAGGAACTTTTACTTGGAGAGGGAAGCCTATTTTTGTTTTAAAAAAGACTGCTGATATGGAAAATAGTACAAGAGACTTAACTATAGGTAGTGACAGATACACTGTTGCGATTGGACTTTGTACTCATCTTGGATGTATTCCAGCATGGAAAAAAGATAAATGGAAATGTGCATGTCACGGTGGAGAATTTAATGCGAGTGGTCACCAAACTTTTGGACCACCACCTAGACCACTTGATTTACCTCCATTTGAAGTAAAAGGTAATACGATAGTTCTTGGAAACGAAGGACCAGAGTGTCAAAAAATCGCAGAAGCGATGAGAGCATAAGGAGGCAATAGATGGCAAAATTTGAAAAAGCTAACTCTGTTGGTGAGTGGTTAGAGCAAAGGCTTAATATAAAAGCACTTAACAAAGTTATGATGACTGAGTATTGGATTCCAAAAGATATTAACTTCTTATGGGCAATGGGAGTACTATTAGCTACTACATTTACTATTTTGGTTATATCTGGATTATTCTTAATGATGTATTACAAACCTGATATCAATTTGGCATTTGATTCAGTTAACTATACAATTATGCAAGAAGTTGCATTTGGTTGGTTATTTAGACATATTCATGGTGTTGCAGCTTCTGTTATATTCCTAATTATATATATTCATATGCTTACAGGTATCTACTATGGTTCATACAAACAAGGTAGAGAGATGATTTGGATATCAGGAATGCTACTATTTGTTACATTTAGTGCTGCTGGCTTCTCTGGATATATGCTTCCTTGGGGACAAATGTCTTACTGGGCTGCAATGGTTATTACAAACTTATTTGGTGGAGTTCCTGTTATTGGAGATGCACTAGTTGTTTGGATTAGAGGAGACTTTAACGTTGCTGATGCAACACTTACAAGATTCTTTATGTTACATGTATTCTTATTACCAATAGCTATTATGGGTTTAATTGGTTTACACTTCTATACATTAAGAATTCCTCACGTAAATAATCAATCTTCTGAAGATATTGATTTTGATGCTGAAGCTGAAAAATATTTAAGTGGCAATAAAAAAGAGTCAAAAGTTATTCCTTTCTGGCCTGTATTTATCTCAAAAGATTTAGCAGTTCTTGGAGTATTTTTAATATTCTATTTCTATTTAGTGTTCTTCCACTATAGTTTTGCTATGGATCCAGTTAACTTTGACCCAGCTGATCCAATGGTAACACCAGCTCACATATATCCAGAGTGGTATTTCTTATGGTCTTATGAAGTTTTAAGAGGATTCTTCTTTGATATTGCTGGAATTAAAGCATTTGATATTGGTTTAATTGCATTTGCATTTGCAAATGGTATCTTCTTTGTTCTACCATGGCTAGATAGAGATAATAAAATTTTACCAGCTCATAAAAGACCACTATTTTTTATCTGGTTCTGGTTATTAGTTGTAGATTTAATAGTACTAACTGTTTATGGAAAACTTCCTCCAACAGGTACAAATGCTTGGGTAGGTTTCTTTGCAGCAGTAGCATTTATACTACTATTTGTTCTACTTCCAGTTATTACAAAACTTGATCAAAAAAGAAGAGGGTAAAAGATGAGAGAATTAAAAATTTTAGCAGTAGTAGTAGTATTAACTCTTATTACTTACTGGGGAGTTGAGCCTTTTGCTCACTCACAAATGCATCCACATGTTGATCCTGTAAACTACAACTTTGAAGAATCTGATAGAACTACTTCAAAAGAAGGAGTTGAAAAAGCACAAAAAGCTTTAACTGAAGCTGAGAAAACAGCAGATGAAAAAGCTATTAAAGGTGCAAAAGCTGATTTAGAAGCAGCTCAAACTTTTGAAAAAACTATAAATGAGTTTTGGGATGCAAATAAAGCTGCAATAGCTGCGACTCCTAATGTTGCAAATGGTGAAGCTTTAGTAACTGCAAACTGTACAGCTTGTCATAGTATTGAATCGAAAGGTTTTCCAAAATTAATGGATGATGCAACTACAGCTGGAGCTTATGGTGTTGCAACTCCTGATTTAGGAAGTGCAGGTAAGCTTTATTCTAAAGATTATTTAATTGCTTTTATTAAAAATCCAGCTTTAGCTTCAAAAGTTTCTCATAAATTTACAGATGGAAGAGCTCATCCAATGCCTAGTTATGAGTTAATGAATACTCCACAAGAAATTGCGGATATGGTTGCATATTTACAATCAATCGCTCCAAAAGAGATGACTAATAAAGAAGTTTTCCACGATGCTTGTCAAAGATGTCATGGTTTAAAATATGCTGATATGCAACAAGGAACAATGGGTTCATTCTCACCTAATGCTGATATTACAAAATATATGGGAAAACTTCCTCCAGATTTATCTCAATATATTATTAGTAGAGGTCCTGATTATTTAGGTAAATTTATAAATGACCCACAAAAACTACTTGAAGGTACTGCGATGCCTAGAGTTGGTTTAAATCAAGAGTCACAAGAACAAGTTATAAAATATCTTGAAGAAATAGGAGCTTCTAAAAAAGTACAAAGAGAAGAGTTAGGTCCTAAATTCCTAATCTATCTAGTAATTTTTGCAATCTTCGCATTCTTATGGAAAGCAAGTAAATGGAGAGATGTTCACTAAGAACATCTTTTCAAACTTAAAAAGCTAGGAGTTTTTGCTTCTAGCTTTTTTTATTTATATTTTTTATAAGATTATTTTAGAAGTAGCAGATATTATAGCTGTTTGTGATTTTAAAATAAGGTTTGAACTGAAACCAACAATGAAATCTTTATTAAAAAGTTCTCTCTCTCTTTTTGAAAACCCACCCTCTGTTCCAATCATTAAAGTCTTAATATCTATTACTTTACTCTCTATAGAAGTTTGGGAGAAATCTAAAAAATATGTATCTGGATTATCTTTTATAAAAGTATCAATATTTTTACAAAGATCAAATTTTACAATACTACTTCTTCCACATTGAGATGATGAGTTTATCAATATCTTTTCTAATTTTTCAAAATTTACTTTAAAATTCTTTTGTGAAAAATCACTATAAACAAAAGTGATTTTATCAACTCCTAGTTCATTTAAACTAGAGATATTTTCATAAATAGTTTTTGAATCAACAATACACCAAGCAAGATGAATTTTCTTACTATTTTCAATAATTTTTTGCTCTTTTTTTATAAGATTTAAAAATAAACTCTTTTTATCGATTTGAGATATTTTATATGAATACAAAAAATTATCTTCTAAATTCCTAAAATCTAAAATATCATCAAGCTTATGTCGTCTTGCTTTTATTATATAGTTATAATTTTCATCTTCAATTTTTAGTTGTTCATTTTTAGAATTTTTGTCATATATAAACTGCATTAAAATACTTTACTAATTATGTAAACAGCTAATAAAACTGTAATTTCAATAATATAAATCTTCTTTGCATAAATATAAAAATCATCTTGGAGTTTTGTATCAGAAACTTTTATAACTCTTTGTTTTTTATATCTTTTTATTTCAATTACAAGTAAAAATATTGAAGCTGGGATCATCAAAGCAATTGTAAAGCTAAATTGTTGAGCATAAAAAGCAACTATTGTTCCTGTATAAATTACCACAGCATTACTCAAATGATATATTGGTGTCATAAATTTTAATCTTTTTGCCAAAGATATAAATTCCTTTTTTGTAGCAACAGAGTATAAATTAAATAACATAATTCCTAAAAAAACATATATCGCATAAATATGTGTTGTTATCGCACTTTGCATTAGTTCCATATTAAGTTTATCTCACTTTTAAAAATTTTTGCTATTATATCCAACTTATAATAAGTTTATATTTTTCAATATTTTCATACATTTTTATATAATATAAGGATTTTTTAGTTTATGAATAAAGATTTTAATAAAAAAGCAGTGGTAATATTAAGCGGTGGAATGGATTCTACTTTAAGCTCTTATATCGCGAAAAACAGTGGTTATGAACTAATAGCCGTTCACTTTAACTATGGACAAAGAACTCAAGATAGAGAGTTGAAGGCATTTAGAGAAATTTGTAAAGAGTTAAATGTTTTAAATAAATATGAGATAGATATTCCATTTTTTACCCAAATTGGAGCTAGTGCTTTAACTGACAAAAACATAGATGTTCCAGTAGATGGTGTTGAAAAAGGTAGTGTACCTATAACTTATGTTCCTTTTAGAAATGGTATTTTTTTAAGTATTGCAAGTGCAATTGCTGAAAAAGAGGATGCAAACGCTATGTATATTGGAGTTGTACAAGAAGATAGTTCAGGTTATCCAGATTGTAGCGATAGTTTTATTCAAAATATGCAAAAAGCTATAAATGAAGGTACAAAAGAGGATACAAAAATAGAGATTATAACTCCTCTTGTTCATTTAAGTAAAGCTGAAATTGTAACAGAAGCAATAAAATTAAATGTTCCATTACAACTTACTTGGTCTTGCTATAAAGAGGAGATTGAAGCTTGTGGAGTTTGTGACTCTTGTAGGCTTAGATTAAATGGATTTAAAGAAGCAAATCAAAAAGATTTAATACCTTACAAGGAGAGTTGAAATGTGGGAAATTTCAAAAGAGTTTGATTTTTGTTATGGACATAGAGTTTGGTCACAATCATTAAATGTTGAATTTTCACTTGATAGCTGTCTTATGTGTAGGCATCTTCACGGTCATCAAGGAAAAACAATTGTATATTTAAAATCTGATAACTTAAAAAGTGGAATGGTTACAGATTTTAAACACTTAAATTGGTTTAAAAAGTTTTTAGATGATGTAATTGATCACAAATTTATTATTGATATAAATGATCCACTTTTTTCAACACTTATTCCAAATGTAGATAAAAAAGATTTGATTAGCTTTAAAGAAGATTACAAAACAGTAGATCTCAAAAATTTTAGAAATGAACTGCTAGAGCTTTATGAGAGTTATATTATTGTAGATTTTGTCCCAACTAGTGAGAATATTTCAGCTTGGCTTTTAAAAATTGTTCAAAATAAAATGGATAAATTAAATATAAAAGTATCAAAAATAGAGTTTTTGGAAACTCCAAAAAGTAAAAGTACTTTTTATGCTAGAGATTAATGAAATTTTTGGACCTACAATTCAAGGAGAAGGCAAATTAATTGGATCTCCTTCAATTTTTATTAGGTTTGGAAAATGTAACTTTAAATGTGTTGGATTTAATGTAGAGTATGAAACTCCAAGTGGTAAAAAAAAGTGTGCTTGTGACTCTTATTATGCTGTTGATATAGAGTTTAAAGATAGTTGGAAAAGTTATGATAATCATCTTGATATAGTAAATGAAGTTGATAAACTTCTTGAAAATTATAGCTATAAAAATATAGTCGATATTGTAATAACAGGTGGGGAACCGCTTTTATATTGGAATAATAAAGAGTTTCAAAATTTAATAAAACATTATATTAATAAAAATCATAAACTTACAATCGAAACAAATGCCTCTTTAAATATAGATTTTCAAGAAGAGTATCAAAAAAATATTCTATTTTCAATGAGTGTAAAACTAAGCAACTCTTTAGAACCACTAAAAAAAAGAGTAAATAAAATTAGTTTAACAAAAATTTTAAAAAATTCAAAAGAGTCTTATCTTAAATTTGTAATTGGTGATGATTTTTTAGAAAATGCCATAAATGAAATTGAAGATATATTAAAAGATATTCCAAAGTGTGAAGTCTATTTAATGCCTCTTGGAGATAATTCAAAAACTATTGATGATAACTCAAAAGAGGTTGTAAATCTAGCAATTAAATATGGATTTAAATACTCCGACAGATTACATATTAGATTATGGGACAATAAAAGAGGAGTTTAATATAATTAAAATATTGTTATAATAAACAATTATGTAAAAAAATAAAAAGGTAAAATATGAAATTTAGTGGAAAAAATGTTTTAATAACAGGAGCTAGTAAAGGTATAGGAGCAGAAATTGCAAAAAATCTAGCAAGTTATGGTTTAAAAGTTTGGATAAACTATAGAAGTAAGATTGAAGAAGCAGAAGCTATAAAAGAACAAATTGAGAAATCTGGAGGAACAGCAGCAATTATAAAAGCTGATGTATCAGTAGAAGAACAATTTATAGCAGCTATTAAAACAATAATTGAAAGTGATGGAGAGTTAGCATATTTAGTAAACAATGCTGGAATTACAAAAGATAAACTAGCTCTTAAAATGAGTGTTGAAGATTTTACATCTGTAATTGATGCAAATCTTACTTCAGCATTTATTGGTTGTAGAGAATTTTTTAAACAAAGAGGAAAAAAAGGCTTTGGTTCTGTTGTAAATATATCTTCAATTGTTGGTGAGATGGGAAATCCTGGTCAAGCAAACTATAGTGCTAGTAAAGGTGGATTAAATGCTATGACAAAATCATTTGCAAAAGAAGCTGCAAGTAGAAATATAAGATACAATGCTATAACTCCAGGATTTATTCAAACTGATATGACAGATTTATTAAAAGCTGAAGTCAAAGCTGATTACGAAAAAAATATTCCTCTTTCAAGATTTGGAAATCCAAGTGAAATAGCTGATGCAGTAGCATTTTTATTAAGTGACCACTCATCTTATATTACAGGTGAAATACTAAAAGTAAATGGTGGATTATACGTTTAAAGTTTATCTTTAAACTATAATTTCTTCAAATTAAAAAGTTTTTAAAACTTTTTTGCTATAATTTTGGGACAATTTTATTAAAGGAATTAAAATGGCATTATTAGATGATGTAAAAGCTGTTGTTGTTGATCAATTAGATTGCGATCCAGCTGAAGTTAAAGAAGATTCAAAGTTCATTGAAGACTTAGGAGCAGATTCACTAGATGTTGTGGAGCTTGTAATGGCTTTAGAAGAGAAATTTGATATCGAAATCCCTGATGAAGAAGCTGAAAAAATATTAACTGTTGGTGATGCAATATCATACATTGAAAACAATAAATAGTTTTTTCTTTTTTTAGATAAAAGAGTTTCTCTTTTATCTATCTGTTTTTGTTATTGAGTTTTTGGTTTAAAAATTGAATAGTTTAAATAAAATATTGGAGCATTATTAGATGAAAAGAGTTGTTATTACAGGATTAGGTACTATAAATTCTACTGGACATAGTGTAAACGAATCTTTTGATGCCGTTGTAAACGGTGTTTGCGGGATTGATAAAATTACACTGTTTGATACAACTGATTTTTCAGTGCAAATTGCAGGTGAGGTGAAAAATTTCGACCCAGAAACTGTTATGGATAAAAAAGAGGTGAAAAAAGCTGATAGATTTATTCAATTAGGTATAAAAGCGGCTTTAGAGGCTATGATTGATAGCGGTTTTGTTACAAGTGAAAATAAAAAAGTAGATGATTCTATAGCAAATAGATTTGGAATAATCTCAGGTTCTGGAATTGGTGGATTAAGTACAATTCAAAGAAATTCTACTATTTGTGATACAAAAGGTTCAAGAAAAATATCTCCATTTTTCATACCATCATCTTTAGCAAATATGCTAAGTGGATTTATATCTATTGAGCATAACTTAAAAGGTCCATCTTTGGGTCATGTTACTGCTTGTGCTGCTTCAACTCATGCATTAAATGACGCTATGAAAACAATAGTTTTAGGTGGTGCCGATAGAATTTTAGTTGTTGGTGCTGAAAGTGCCGTTTGTGGTGCTGGGGTTGGTGGATTTGCTGCTATGAAAGCACTATCTACTAGAAATGATGATCCTAAAAAAGCTTCAAGACCTTTTGATATAGATAGAGATGGTTTTGTAATGGGAGAGGGTGCTGGTGCTTTAGTTGTTGAAACTCTTGATAGTGCATTAGCAAGAAATGCAAAAATTTATTGTGAGATTATTGGATTTGGAGAAAGTGGTGATGCAAATCATATCACTTCACCTGTAATGGATGGTCCATTAAGAGCTATGAGAGCTGCATTTGAAATGGCAAAAGATTTAACTGGAGAATATCCAAAAATTGACTATATAAATACTCATGGAACTTCAACTCCAGTTGGAGATAAAAATGAGACAGCTGCAATCAAAGAACTTTTTAATGGAAAAGAAAATTGTCCTCCTGTGTCATCTACAAAAGGTCAAATTGGTCACTGTTTAGGTGCTGCTGGAGCGATTGAAGCGATTATTGCAATCAAAGCTTTAAATGAAGGTATTATTCCTCCTACAATAAATGTTGAAAATCAAGATCCAGAATGTGATTTGGATGTTGTTCCAAATGTTGCTAGAAAAGTTGATTTAACAACTGTTATGAGTAACAATTTTGGTTTTGGTGGAACAAACGGTTCAGTAATTTTTAAAAAATTTACAAAATAAATCTAAACCTTAAAGGGTATTATTACCCTTTTTATTAAGGAAAAACATTGGCTACTTACTTAGAATTTGAAGAAAAAATAAAAAAAATTGAAGAAGATATAATAATTGCAAAAACAAAAGCAGATGAACCTGCTGTTGAAATATTAAATAAAAAATTAGATAAAGAAGTTGAAAAAACTTTCAAAAATTTAAATGACTATCAAAAACTTCAACTAGCACGACATCCAGACCGTCCTTATGCACTTGATTATATTAATGCTATTTTATCAAATGCTTATGAAATTCATGGAGATAGACACTTCGTAGATGATAATGCAATTGTTTGTTATTTTGGTTTTATTGGAACTCAAAAAACTTTAATAATTGGTGAACAAAAAGGTAGAGGAACAAAAGAGAAACTAAAAAGAAACTTTGGAATGCCTAGCCCTGAAGGTTATAGAAAAGCATTAAGAGCAGCCATGATAGCAGAAAAATTTCAAATCCCGATTCTTATGTTAGTTGATACTCCAGGTGCATATCCAGGACTTGGGGCTGAAGAGAGAAATCAAAGTGAAGCAATTGCAAAAAATCTTTATGAATTTGCAAACCTTACAACTCCAACTGTTTCAGTTGTAATTGGAGAAGGTGGAAGTGGTGGAGCTTTGGCTATATCTATTGCTGATAAACTTGCCATGATGAGATATTCTGTATACGCTGTTATTTCACCTGAGGGATGTAGTGCTATTTTATGGAATGACCCATCAAAAGTTGAAACAGCAGCTCAAGCACTTAAAATTACAGCTGAAAATTTAAAGCAACAAAATCTAATAGATGATGTTGTAAATGAGCCTTTAATTGGTGCTCATAGAAATAAAGATGATGCATATATGGCTTTAAAAGAGTATTTTTTAAACTCTGTTGAAGAGCTTAAAAAACTAACTCCACAAGAAAGACAAGAGAAAAAATATCAAAAAATTATGAGTTTAGGATCTTTTTCTGAGTAATAAGTAAGATAAACTAAAAAAGTTTATCTTATAAATCATTTTTGTCTCGAACTAATCTTCCAACTTTTTCACCGCCAATCAAATGAAAATGTAAATGTGGAACTTCTTGTCCTCCATCATTTCCAATATTTGTAATCATTCTATATCCACTTTTATCTATTTGTAACTCTTTTGTAACTTTTTTTATAAAGTTACTTAAATCACACATAATATCAGATGGAGCATCTTCAAATGAATCATAATGAGATTTCGGAATAACCAAAACATGCACCTTTCTTGTAGGGTTTATATCATGAAAAGCCAAAAAATTATCATCTTCTAATACAATATTGCTAGGTATCTCTTTATTTACAATTTTGCAAAAAATGCACATATTTTCTCCTTGATTTTTTATAATAAATTATAACCAAACTCTAATAAAAAATTAGGTATAATCGCAACTTTGAGAGATTATAAATATATATTTTGTAAAAATAAATTAGAGATTAGGAATAAAAATTGGAACTTTGGATAAAGAAAATCGAATCTGCTTCAACACTTGAAGAACTGGAGAGTTTAAGAGTTGATACCCTTGGAAAAAAGGGAGTTTTGACTATAGAATTTGCAAAAATGAAAGATATTCCTGCTGATGATAAAAAATCATTTGCAGAAAATCTAAATAGACAAAAAGAGCAAATAACAAAGGCTTTAGATAGCAAAAAATCAGAGCTAGAAATAATTGCTTTGGATAAAAAATTACAATTTGAAAAAATTGATGTTACAAAGTTTAATAACGAACTTAGCTGTGGTGCTGCTCACCCAGTTGCAGAAACTATGAATAGAATTATTAACTACTTTTTGAACCTTAATTTTACAGTTGAAGAAGGTCCGCTAGTTGAAGATGACTTTCATAACTTCCAAGCACTAAATCTTCCTGAATATCATCCAGCACGTGATATGGCTGATACTTTTTATAACAAAGATTATACACTTCTAAGAACTCATACTTCACCTGTTCAAATAAGAACAATGTTAAGCCAAAAAGCTCCTATTAGAATGATTGCACCAGGAACTGTTTTTAGAAGAGATTTTGATATTACTCACACTCCAATGTTTCATCAAATTGAAGCTTTAGTTGTAGATGATGCTGATAAAATCTCATTTGCAAACTTAAAACATGTTTTAGTTGAGTTTTTACAGCACATGTTTGGAGAAGTTGAAGTTAGATTTAGACCTTCATATTTCCCATTTACAGAACCATCAGCTGAAGTTGATATTTCATGTGTATTTTGTAAAGGAAATGGTTGTCGTGTATGCTCGCAAACAGGTTGGCTTGAAGTTTTAGGATGTGGAGTTGTAGATCAAAATGTTTTTGATGCAGTTGGATATGAAAATAAATCAGGTTATGCATTTGGTTTAGGAATAGAAAGATTTGCTATGCTAATTCATAGTATTGGTGATTTAAGATCTCTATTTGAAAGTGATACAAGACTATTAGGACAATTTAAATGATAATTACAAGAAGATGGCTAGAAGAGTTTATAAATATATCAAATATAAGCACAGATGAAATTTGCAAAACATTAAATAGCATTGGTTTAGAAGTTGATAGTGTAGAAAAAAATAGTATTGCTTCAAAAGTTGTTGTTGCAAAAGTTTTAAGCAAAGAGAAACATCCAGATGCCGATAAATTAAATGTTTGTCAAGTTGATTTAGGAGATGAAGTTACTCAAATTGTTTGTGGAGCATCAAATGTAGAAGCTGGACAAACTGTTGCAGTTGCTACTATTGGAGCTATTTTAGGAGATGACTTTAAAATAAAGGCAGCCAAACTAAGAGGAGTAGAATCAAATGGAATGATATGCTCTTCAACAGAATTAGGACTTCCAAAATTAAATGATGGAATTATGGTTTTAGATAACTCTATAGGAGAGCTTATTTTAGGAAAAGAGTTAAAAGATTACCCTATTTTAAATGATGATATTATAGAAATTGGTCTTACTCCAAATAGAGGTGATTGCTTAAGTATTTTAGGAGTTGCTAGAGAGTTAGCAGCTTTTTATGATTTACCTTTGATAGAATTAGATAAAAATATAAATGATCACGAGCTTAGTATTGGTCAAATATTTGAGATAAATAGTTCAAACATTGACACTTTTTTAGCATACAAAGCAATAGATTTTTCAGATTTCAAACTAGATTTAGTAACAAATCTAAGAGTAGCTTTAATTGGTAAGTTTAAAGAAAATAGTAATATTAAGAACTCACTTTTCTATGCAACTCACTGCGTTGGTGTTATTTTAAATGCTTATCCTAGAGAAGATTTTGTTTTGAAAAATGAACTTAGTGTTTTGGATTTAAGAAAAAATGAAAAAGGATTTGATTGCTCTTATTCAAGTACAAACTGTCTAAGTCAAATCTGTATAGAACAAAAAGATTTTAGTGAAAATTCAAGTGATTTTTTACTTGAAGCATCTTATATAAATCCTGAAGTTATATCAAAAAGAGTTTTTGATGCAAAGATAAAAACAGGTGATATATTTTACAAAGCATCAAGAGGTAGTAACCCTGATTTAAATTATGGAGTTAATTATTTTTCTAGTTTTGCTTCTAAAATGGGAGCGACTATATACTCTGGAGCAAAAGAGTTTTTAGAAGATATTGAAAAAATAACTCTTAGTATTAGTGTAAAAAATATAAACTCTATTATTGGACAAAATATAGAAAAAATTGAGATAGAGAGAATTTTAACTTCTTTAGAATTTGAAATAAAAGAGTCTGTTGATGATATTTTATTGATTAAAGTTCCACATTATAGACATGATATTAAAAATATTGCTGATATTGCTGAAGAAGTTATAAGAATGGTTGGGATTGATAATATTATTTCAAAACCTTTGGCTATTGATGAAGTAAATAGAGTAAACAAAACTAGTTTAGATTTACAAAAAAAGAATAAATTAAGATACAAAGCTATCGAAAATGGATTTTTTGAAACACTAACATATGTTTTTTCTTCAAAAGAAAATTTAGAAAAATATGGTTTTAAAACTGTAAAAGATGAGCTAGATATTATTAATCCTATTGTTAAAGAGTTAAATACTTACAGAACTACACTACTTTTAAATATTGTTGAAGCTTGTTCAAATAATTTCAAAATAGGTGCAAGAAGTGCTAGTTTTTTTGAAATTGGAACTATTTTTGATGAAAATAGAGTTGAAAGTAAAAAGATTGCATTTGTTCATAGTGGAGCTTCATCGCTAGAAGATGTAAGCAATGCTGGAAAACCAAAAAATATAGATTTCTTCTCATTTGCAAAAAAAGTTTTAAATACTATTGGTGAGTTTGAGCTTGAACCTATGACAAATATTGATAATAAATTTATTCATCCATATCAAAGTGCAAATATTTTAATAGATGGAAAAATATCAGGATTTATCTCTAAACTTCACCCAAGTGTTGCCGCTCATTTTGATTTAAGTGACACTTTTTTTGCACAAATAGATTTTGATAGTTTAGAAGATAGTCTAATAAAAGCATCTTCTTACTCTAAGTTTCAAGCTTCAAGAAAAGATTTAAGCATAATTGCTCCAAAAACTTTAGAGTTTAAAGAGATTAAAAAAGTTATAAATTCACTAAATAATAACCTGATTAAACAATATAACTTAATCGATATATATAGTGATGATAAACTTGGGGAAAATGAGAGTTTAACTATTAGATTTACTCTTCAAAGTGATGACAAAACACTTGAAGATGAAGATATAAATCAAGTTATAAACTCAATTTTAGATGCTTTAAAAGAGAAATTAAATATTACTTTAAGATAAGGGAAAAAGATGTCAAGTTTTAATATAAAAAGATTAAATAAGCCTTTTGATGTTGTTATAGAAAATATTGCAAGCGATAAATCAATATCTCACAGATGTGCTATGTTTTCACTATTTTCAAATAAAACTTCATATATTAAAAACTATTTAACTGCAGAAGATACTTTAAATACTCTAAAAATTGTAGAACAATTAGGTGCAAAAATAAAAAGAGATGGAAGTAGTGTTGAAATTACTCCAGTTGATAATTTAATCGAACCTGATGATGTACTTGATTGCGGAAATTCTGGAACTGCTATGAGACTTTTTTGTGGATTATTAGCAAGTGTCGATGGCTCTTTTGTTTTAAGTGGGGATAAATACTTACGAAGCAGACCAATGAAAAGAGTTGCAGATCCTTTAAGAAATATTGGAGCAAATATTGATGGAAGAGAAAATGGAAACAAAGCACCTCTATTTATAAGAGGAGAAAAATATTTAAAACCTTTCTCTTACATCTCACCAGTAGACTCAGCTCAAGTTAAATCAGCTATGATTTTGGCAGCTCTTAGAGCTACTAATGTTAGTAAATATAAAGAAAATGAGCTAACTCGTGATCATACTGAGCGAATGCTAAAAGGTATGGGAGCAGAAATTTTTACAGATAATGAAGGCTTTATTAATATAAAACCTCTAACATCTCACTTAAAGCCTTTAAATATAACTGTTCCAGCTGATCCTTCTAGTGGATTTTTCTTTGCTGTTGCAGCTGCAATTTCAAAAGGCTCTAGGGTTGTAATAAAAAATGCATCTTTAAACCCAACAAGAGTTGAAGCTTATGTTGTTTTAAAAAAAATGGGAGCAATAGTAAATTTTATTGAAAAAGAGAATATTTATGAACCAATTGGTGATATTGAAATTATCGGAGATGAATTAAATGGTGTTGAAGTAAGTGAAAATATATCTTGGCTAATAGATGAGCTTCCAGCACTTAGTATTGCTATGAGCTTAGCAAAAGGAAAATCTACAGTAAGAAATGCAAAAGAGCTAAGAGTAAAAGAGAGTGACCGAATAAAAGCTGTTGTAGATAATTTAGAACTTTGCGGAGTTGATTTTACAGAGTTTGAAGATGGTTATGAAATAAGAGGTGGAAAATTAAAAAGTGCAACTATTGACTCTTATGGTGATCATAGAATTGCTATGAGTTTTGCAATAGCTGGGTTAAATTGTGATATGAAAATAGATGATGTGGAGTGCATAAACTCATCTTTTCCAAACTTTAAAGAGATTTTAGACTCTTTGTATTAAGGATGAATTTTGAAAATAGAACTAGCAAGTAGCTATGGTTTTTGTTTTGGTGTAAAAAGAGCTATTGAAATTGCACAAAAATATGAAAATAGTGCAACTATGGGACCACTTATTCACAATGAAGATGAGATAAATAGATTAAAAAAAGATTTTAATGTCGGATTGTATTCACAATTAAGTGATGTAAAACCAGATGATACTGTAATTATTAGAACTCATGGTATTCCAAAAAATGATTTAAGAGATCTTAAAAAGGGTGTTAAAAAAGTTATAAATGCTACTTGTCCATTTGTAACAACTCCCCAAAATATAGTAAAAAATATGTCAAAAGAAGGTTACTCTATTCTTATTTTTGGAGATATTGAGCATCCTGAAGTAAAAGGTGTTAAATCTTACGCTTGTGATTTAGATGATGTTCATATAATATTATCTCCAAAAGATCTGAAAAATATAAAATTCAAAAATAATAAAATTGCTTGTGTTGCTCAAACTACAAAGAAAAAAGAGACTTACTTAGAAATCATAAATGAGCTAATTCTAAAAAATAAAGAAGTACGAGTTTTTAATACAATTTGTGATGCAACTTTTGAAAACCAAGATGCAGCAAGAGATATTTCAAGAAAAGCTGATATTATGATTGTAATTGGTGGAAAAAGCTCATCGAATACAAAACAACTACACTCGATTTGTCTTGAAAATTGTGAAAATTCATATTTAATAGAAAATGAACAAGAGTTAGAAAAATCTTGGTTTAAAGATAAAAAATTTTGTGGAATCACTGCAGGTGCGAGCACACCTGACTGGGTTATTCAAAAAGTATGTGATAAAATCAAAGGCTTTAAACCATAATTTAAGTGATTTTTTTGTACAATCTTGCTATTTTAAATAAACTGGTAAACAAAGAAGGTACAAAATGCGTATGGAAGATATAGATTTAGGTGAAGACTTTGACTTTGAGCAAATGCTAAATGAGTCTTTTGAGCAATCAGAGAACAACTCTGTGGTTGATGGTGTAATTGTTGATATAAATGCTGAGAGAGTTTTAGTTGATGTTGGACAAAAAATTGAAGGTTTATTGTCAGTGTCTGAAATTACAACAAATGGTGAATTAAAGTATAAAGTTGGAGATACAATTCCTGTTATGCTTATGGGAAACAGAGGTGAAAGACCTAGTATTTCTCACAGAAAAGTACTTCAAAAAGAGAAGTTTAATAACTTTATAGCTACTCATGGTGAAAACTTTGAAGACGTTACAATTGAAGCTAAAATAGTATCTGTTAAGCAAAGAGGTGGTTTCACTCTTGAAGATACAGATGGTTGTGAATACTTTATGCCTCTAGCTCAATCATATATGAAAACTATTGGTGCAATTGGAAAAACAATAAAAGCAAAAGTTATTAAAGTAAACAAAAATCAAAGTTCGATTATTGTTTCAAGAAAAAAATTAATTGAAGAGAGTAAATCTGTAAAAGATAGCAAAATTGCTGAAATTTTAGAGAATAAAGAGCCAATTGATGGAGTTATTAAAAAAATTACTTCTTATGGAATGTTTGTAGATTTAGGTGGAATAGATGGTCTTGTAAACTACAATGAGATTTCTTATAAAGGTCCAGTAAACCCAGCAAATTACTACTCTGAAGGTGATACTGTTTCTGTTATTGTATTATCTTATGATAAAAATAAACAACATTTAAGCCTATCAATAAAAGCTGCTTTATCAAATCCATGGGAAGAGATAAAAGATAGATTAGAAGTTGGTGATACTATTACTGTAACTGTTTCAAATTTTGAATCTTATGGAGCTTTTGTTGATTTAGGAAATGATATTGAAGGACTTTTACATATTTCAGAACTTTCTTGGAACAAAAACATTAAAAATCCAAAAGAGATTTTAAATATTGGAGATGAGATAAATGTTGAAGTAATTGAACTAAACTTTGACCAAAAAAGATTAAGAGTTAGTTTAAAAAACCTTCAAGAAAAACCATTTAATAAATTTGTAAACTCTCATAAAGTAGGAGATATTTTAAAAGGAAAAATCGCAACTTTAACTGAATTTGGAGCTTTTGTTACTCTAGGTGATGTTGATGGATTACTTCATAATGAAGAGTCAAGTTGGGAGCCAAATAGTAAATGTAAAAACCTTTTCAAAAAAGGTGATGAAGTTGAAGTTAAAATTATCAAAATAGATAGAGAAAAAGAAAATATATCACTTTCTATAAAAGAAATAGCTACTTCTCCTGCAAAAGATTTCCAAGATAAATACAAAATTGGTGATATTGTAAAAGGTGCTATAAAAGATAAAAAAGATTTCGGTCTATTTATAAAACTTGAGAATAACCTAGATGGACTTGTAAGAACTGAAGATTTTGGTCCATTAAATATTGATGAAGTATCAATTGGTGATGAAATTGAAGCTGTTGTTATAAATATTGACACTAAAAAAAATAGAGTTAGATTATCTATAAGAAGATTAGAGCAACAACAAGAAAGAGATATGCTAAAGTCTGTAAATGATGATATGTCTATGACTTTGGGTGATGTTATAAAAGATCAATTCAAAAAGTAGGAATATTTTAATGAGTAAAAAAACAATTGTAGTTTGTGATCATATTCACGAAGCTGGATTAAAAATTTTAGAAAAAACAGAAGATATAAATTATGTATTTGCAGCTGATATTGATAAAGTAAAACTATTAGATATTATAAAAGATGCAGATGTTGCAATTACTAGATCTTCAACAGATGTTGATGAAAAATTTTTAAATGCAGCAGTTAAGTTAAAAGCAATTATACGAGCTGGTGTTGGTTATGATAATGTTGATATTGAAGGTTGCAGTAAAAGGGGAATAATCGCTATGAATGTTCCTACTGCAAATACAATAGCAGCAGTTGAGCTTACAATGGCTCATATGTTATCTTGTATGAGAAAATTTCCATATGCTCATAATCAATTAAAAATTGATAGAGTTTGGAAAAGAGAAGATTGGTATGGAAATGAGCTTTATGGTAAAAAACTAGGTGTTATTGGTTTTGGAAATATTGGTCATAGAGTTGCGCTTAGAGCTAAAGCTTTTGAAATGGATGTTATTACTTATGACCCATTTATTCCTAGCACAAAAGCAACAGATTTAGGTATTACTTATACTACAAATTTTGAAGACATATTAGCTTGTGATATTATTACAATTCATACTCCAAAAAACAAAGATACTATTGATATGATTAGTTTCGATGAGATAAAAAAAATGAAAGATGGTGTTATATTAATAAACTGTGCTAGAGGTGGATTATATAATGAGGAAGCTCTTGTAGAAAATTTAAAGAGTGGAAAAATTGCAATGGCTGGAATTGATGTATTCAAAAAAGAGCCAGCAACTTCTCATCCACTTTTAGATTTACCAAATGTAACTTTAACAGCACATCTTGGAGCAAATACAAAAGAGAGTCAAAAAGAGATATCTATTCAAAGTGCAAACAATGCAATAGAAAGTGCAAGAGGTATATCATATCCAAATGCTTTAAATCTTCCAATTGATGAGAGTAAAATTCCTTCTTTTGTAAAACCATATATCGAATTAACTCAAAAAATGGCATTTTTACTAGCACAAATTAGTAAAAGCGAAATTAGAGCTATTGAAGTAAGTGCAGAGGGTGAATTAGCTGAATTTGTAGATTCTTTACAAACTTTTGCAAGTGTTGGTGTTCTTAGTGCTAGTGCTAGTAGCAGTAGTGTAAACTATGTAAATGCAAACTTTATTGCTAAAGAGAAAAATATAGAATTAACTACTAAAAAATTAACAAATAGTAGTGGTTACAAAAATAAAGTATCTGTAAAAATTACAAATGCAAAAGGTGTAAAAGCTATATCAGGAACTGTATTTGGTGAAGATGTTCAAAGAGTTGTTGATCTTGATGGTTTTGTTATTGATGTTGAACCAAAAGGTAAAATGATTATCATGAAAAACAAAGATATTCCAGGTGTTGTAGGAAAAGTTGGAAATATTTTAGGTGAAAATGGTATCAATATATCTGACTTTAGACTAAGTCGTGGTAAAGAAGGAACTGCTCTTGCAGTTATATTAATAGATGAAAAAGCAAACTCAAAAGTAACTAGTGAACTTGATAATTTAGAAGCTAGCATTGCTGTTGCTTATGCTGAAATATAAGGAGTAAAAATGGCAATTGGAATGAGCGAATTAAAAAAAGGTCTTAAAATTGAAGTTGAGGGAATTCCATATAAAATTGTTGAATATCAACATGTAAAACCTGGGAAAGGTGCTGCATTTGTACGAGCAAAAATAAAATCTTTCTTAAATGGAAAAACTATTGAAAAAACTTTTCACGCTGGTGATAAATGTGAAACTCCAAATTTACAACAAAAACAGATGCAATTTTTGTATGATGATGGTGAATTATTACAATTTATGGATACTTCAAATTATGAGCAAGAAGGTTTAACTTACGAGCAAGTTGGAGATGCATTTGATTGGATAATAGATGGAATGCAAGTAGATATGATGTATTTCAATGGAAAAGCTATTACAGTTGAGCCTCCTATGGTTGTTGAATTAAAAATTGTAGAGACTCCACCAAACTTCAAAGGTGACTCTCAAGGTGGAAGAAAACCAGCTACTTTAGAATCAGGTGCTGTTGTTCAAATACCTTTTCATATTCTTGAAGGTGATGTAATAAGAGTAGATACTAGAACTGGTGAATACTTAGAAAAAGTAAAATAATTAAAAAGCTAGATTTATTCTAGCTTTTTATAAAATCTCAATATATTAAATCTTCTTTTTTAAAAAAACTATCTTTTCATCCCCTAAATAGTTTTCATGTAATATTTCAAAATCTATATTTAGCTCGTTTAAAGCATTAATTCCATTTCTAATTTTTGGGCTTATTATTAAAATAAAAAAGTCTATTTTATCTTTTAAAATATCAAGAAGATTATAAACACCTTCAACCATCACAAACTTATAATCAAGTATTTTAAATAAATCATCACTGATAATTACTTTTCTGTTTGGTACTTTAAAAAGTGGTATATTTTGAGGAAAAACTTTATTTTTACTATAAATAAAAACATCTGGTTCGCTCCCTTTTATATATCTTGTATCTAAAGTTGGTTTATCAGTTCTTACAGTGTTTCCACCAATCAAGAGAAGGTCAATCTTATCTCTTAACGTATGTAAATATAGTTTTGCTCTTTGAGAGCTAATTTGACCATCTATTGCACCATTTAAAGTTTGTGCCATTTTGAAAAATATACAAGTTTTATTTTGCCAAGATTTAAAAGGAATTAAAAGATTTTCACACTCTTTTTCTAAAACATTTGTTGTGATGTTTATATTTTCATCTTCTAATGTTTTTATACCACCACTTGCAATTTTGTTTGTATCAAATGAACCAATAATTACTCTTTGTGGTTTTAAAATAGATAAAAGTTTTGCACAAGATGGAGTTTTTCCATCATGATTGCAAGGTTCTAGCGTTGTATATATTTCACAATCTGCAAAAAAATTATTATGATTTTTAATTAAGTATTCATGTATTTCAGAACTTTTATTTTTGATTTTTAAAACCGAATTTGGTTCTTGTGTAAGGAATGCAGTTTTTAGTGCATTGATTTCAGCATGTGGCATTCCTGCTTCTTTATGTGCTTCAACTGCTAAAAGCTTTCCAGCTTTTACAACAACACACCCAACAGCAGGATTTGGGTAAGTTAAAAGTTGATATTTCCAAGCCTCATCAATGGCTAATTTCATATAGAAATTATCATCAATCTTCATAAAAAACTACTTTTTACCACTCAAAATATGTTGCAGCACTTAAGATATTATCATAAGTAATTTCTTCTTCTCCGAACTCTGTTTTTATAGTTATTTTGGCATTGTCTGCGCTTAAAAGTTCACCTTTTAAACTATCTGTTTCAATATTTTTCACTTTTACAAGCTCACCAATACTCGCTATAAAATGTTCTGGTTTTTTTAATTTTCTCTCAATTCCAGGAGAACTAACTTCAAGATTATATTTTCCACCCATTGGCTCATCAAT
The DNA here is from genome assembly GCF_003660105.1 of Aliarcobacter cryaerophilus ATCC 43158. Classification (NCBI taxonomy): domain Bacteria; kingdom Pseudomonadati; phylum Campylobacterota; class Epsilonproteobacteria; order Campylobacterales; family Arcobacteraceae; genus Aliarcobacter; species Aliarcobacter cryaerophilus. The sequence goes on along the minus strand of NZ_CP032823.1, from coordinate 234,386 downwards.
ATCTAAAATTGGAGATATTAATCTTGAAATTTCAGCACATTTATCTAAATTTACACCATCTTTTGATGTTACAATAACTCTAAAAACATTTCTCTCATGCTCTTTTTTTGTAACAATATCATAAAGCTTTAGCCCACTATTTTCAACTATTAGTTTAATTTGCTCTTCTAAATTCATTCTTTTTCACTTTTTGTTTTATCTTTTTTTATTTTTGCAAATAGGTCTTCAATATTTTTTGATTTTTCCAAAGATGTATCTAGTTCAAATTTAAAATTTGGACATTTATACCATCCTGTACTTGCCAATACATCACTTTTTATTCTTCCATTTGCTTTTTTTAGAGATTCAATTACCTCTTTTACCTCATTTTTATCAAAATCACTACCATCAAAATATACAATTGCATCGTATTTTCCGTTCTTACAGTTTACACCTGTTATTGGTAAAGAGTTTATTTTACTGTTTTGTAGTTGTGACAGAGCTTGAGGTATAAGCTCCATCAATAAGGATTCAGTTCTTTGAAGATTTATACTTTTCATTAATTGTCAATTTTTACTTTCTCTTCAATTTGAATAAATGTCTCAATATAATCTCCAACTTTTATATCGTTGAATTTATCAAACATAATTCCACACTCATATCCACTTGCAACTTCTTTTGCATCATCTTTAAATCTTTTTAGTGATGAAATTTTTCCAGTATATGTAACAACTCCATCTCTAATAATTCTAGCATGACCGCCTCTGATTACTTTTCCATCTGTTACTAAACATCCAGCAACAGTTCCTACTTTTGGTACAACAAATGTTTCTCTAACTTCTGCTTGACCAGTATTCTCTTCTCTTATAATTGCACTCATCATTCCAGATAGAGTATTTTTTACATCATCAAGTAAATCATATATAATTGAGTATGTATTTATCTCAACTCCATCAGATTTTGCTTTAGCTTTTATAGCTCCTGTTGGTCGTACATTAAATCCTAAGATTATACAACCTTCACTAGCACTTGCTAGAACTATATCACTTTCAGTAATTCCACCAACAGCTGAATGAATAACTTTTACTTTTACTTCATCATTTGCAATTTTTTCTAAAGAACCTTTAATTGCTTCTAAAGAACCACCAACATCTGCTTTAATAATTACTGGTAATTGTTTAATTTTACCTTCAGCTATTAATCCACTCATCTCTTCAAGAGATACTTTTGTAGATTTTGATAACTCTTTAGCACGTGCATGCTCAGCTCTTGTTGTTGCAATGTCTCTTACTTCTTTTTCACTATCCATAGCAACTAAACTTGAACCAGTTGTTGGTACTTCATTTAGACCTAAAACAGTTCCTGTTTCACTAAGTCCTAACTCTTTTACAATTTCTCCCATATCATTTGTAATAGCCTTTACTCTTCCAAAAGTAGTATCACAAACAATATTATCTCCAACTCTTAAAGTTCCATTTTGAACAATAATATTTGCAACAGGTCCTCTTCCTTTTTCTAAAGAAGATTCTATAACAGTAGCTTTAGCTTTTGCTGTAGGATCAGCTTTTAGATCAAGAAGTTCAGATTGGATTAGAATATTTTCAAGTAAATCTTCAACTCCATCTCCAGTTCTTGCAGATACTCCAATAAACTCAATATCTCCACCCCAATCTATAGGAGTTAGATTTTTTTCAGCCATTTGAGCTTTTACCATATCTGGATTTGCAGTTTCTTTATCCATTTTATTTATAGCTACTATAATTGGACAACCACTAGCTTTTGCATGAGAGATTACCTCTTCTGTTTGAGCTTTTACTCCATCATCAGCAGCAACAACTATAATAATAATATCTGTAACATTTGCTCCTCTTGTTCTCATTGCACTAAATGCTTCGTGTCCAGGAGTATCAACAAAAGTAATTTTTTGTCCATTTTTTGTAATTGTATATGAGTTAATATGTTGTGTAATTCCACCAGCTTCACCTGAAGCTACTTTTGAACTTCTAATTTTATCTAATAAAGATGTTTTACCATGGTCAACATGTCCCATTATTGTTACTACTGGAGGTCTAGTTACAAATGATTTAGTATCAATCTCTTCATCATAACTCTCTTCATAATTTACATCTTCTAAAGCGTCTTTTACAGTTACCTCAATACCAAACTCTTCTCCTAGTATTTCTAACTCATCTTGCTTTAAAAAGTCATTTTTCGTAACCATCATTCCTAAATGAAATAGTACAGTAATAACTTCAGCTGGAGTTTTCCCACAAGCTTCTGCAAACTCATAAACTCTAATATCTTCAGGAATTACAATAGAAGTAATATCTTCTTTCTCTTGAGCTCTAACAACTCTTTTCTTTCTTTTTCCTCTTTTAAGTCCTATTGGAGTATTTCCAAAAGCTGCAGGTTTTGAACTTCTAGAGTGATTTGCAGTATTTACTGGCTTTGGTTCATCAAAGATTTTAAAATTATCTTGTAAATCCATATCAAGAAGAACAACCTCATCTCCCAAAAGAGAATCATCACTACTTCTAAACTCTTCATTACTATGTGAAACTTCTAATTTTCTTCCATGATCTTGAGCTTTTATAGGAGTTTTTTTCTTCTCTTTTTTGATTTTTTGATTTCTTTGATGTTCTTCTCTTAATCTATTGTTTTTTTCAAAATTTTTCTCTTCATTTTCACCAAAAATATCACTTAAAGATTTTTGAGTTTTTTTAACTTCAAAATCTTCTTTTACAACTTTTACCTCTTGTTCTTCTGGTCTTTTTTTCTTAATAATTACAAGACCTTTCCTTTTTGGAACAATTTTTGTTGGATTTATTATATTCTCTTCATCATTTAGATTAGTAAATTTTTCTTCAGTTTTTAAAACAGGCTTTGAAATAGCTGGTTTTTTGATTTCAGTTTTTATCGAGTTTTCAATTAATTGCTCTTTATCATTTATCTCTAAAGCTTTTACATCAGCCTCTTCATTTACTTCTATCTCTTTTTCAGGTTTTGAAACTTTTTCCTCTACTGGCTCTTTAATTCTAGAACTTTTTCCAGTCATTATATACTGTGTAATCTCTTCTGCATCCTCATAAGACACAGTAGCTTGTGCCGTCTTCAAATCTATCCCTAGCTCTTTTGCTTTTTGCATAACCTCAGCGCTTGTTGATGCAGCTTCTTCTGCAATCTCAAAAACTCTTACTTTATCTGACATCTAATAAAATCTCCTCAAGTTGTATAACATACTTATCTTTATTTTTACACTCTCTACAAAGTGCTTTTTCATATCTCTTAATATCTTTCATATCCAAAAAATCAACTTTACATGGCTTGCAAATATAAAAGCTTCTTCCAATGTTATCATAAATTGATAACTGTTTATTTGAACATTTAAATCTTAAAAGCTCCTTTTGTTCGAGCTTTTTCCTACAGAATATGCAAGTTCTTAAGATTATTTTCAAATTAGCCAAATATTATACCTAAATTTTTCTTAATAATGTAAAATAATTAAATTTCAATTTTTACACCATTATTATCAAAATCTACACTCATTACTCTAAAATGAGGAAATTTCTCTTTTAAAGCAAGTTCAAGCTTTTGACTATCTTCACTATAAGCTACTGAAAAAAATGTAGAACCTGAACCAGAAAGAGTACTCATTAAAGCACCATTTTTTAGAGCTGTTTTTTGTACTTCAAATAGTTCTGGCATATGCCTCATTCTAAATTGTTGATGAACCATATCAGCTGATGCATACTTTAACATCTCCCAATTTTCACTCATAAATGCAGCTGTTAAAAGTGATGAATGAGATATATTAAAAATTGTATCCTCTTTTGAATATTTATATGGAAGAGTTTTTCTTGATAATGTAGTTGAAATTGGTCTATTTGGTACAACAACAACTGCTTTTAAAGTTCTAGGAATTGATTTATTTATAAATTTTACCTCATTTTCATGTACGCTTGCTACATTAAATCCACCCATAACAGCTGGTGTTATATTATCAGGATGGCTTTCGTATGCCAAGGATAGATTTAAAAGTCTCTCTTTTTCTACTTTTATTCCTTCAATTGCATAAGCACTAGCAATTGCAGAAACAATAACAGCAGAAGAGCTTCCTAGACCTCTTGAAAGTGGAATTTCATTAAAAAATTCAAATCGAAAATGTCTCTTTTTTTGTGTCAAATTGTAGTAAAAGTCGTTAAAAATAGATATAAACATATTATTGTCTTTTAATGCTGGGTTATTTGAACCCTCACCTTTTAAAGATACACTATGAAATTTTGATGGTCTTATTATTACTTGATTTTTTAAATTTAAAGCTACTCCTAAACAGTCAAACCCAGGCCCTAAATTTGCACTGGTTGCTGGAACACTAATTCTCAAATATTCTCCTTTTTAAATGGTTCCCCTTTAAAAAGGAACCGAATCTCTTATAACTACTTTTTATAGTGTAGATTAAAAATCTCCCAAAAGTAGCAAAAACCTAAAGAGCTTCAAAATGAAGCCTTTATACAGCGGGTAAATTATATATTGGCAAAGTATCTTTAGAAAAATTTATATTTTCTAAACACTTTGGTAATTCAAAATCCGAGATTTTACACATATTTGGCAAAAAATCTACTTTAATCTCTCCATTTTCATTTATAAAATATTTTTTTCCTAATGCTTTTATTGGAGAATTTTGATTAAAAAGAAACCCATTTGATGCTAGAAACTCAATATTTTTTATCATAGATATAGTTTTTAAAAATATATAAGCAATTTTTATAGACATAAATGAACCTGGTGTATTTATATAAATTATAGTTTTTATATCAAACTCTTCTAATAAATCTTTAAATAAAACTGGTAATTCATCAGATGTTAATCCATTTTGTTCTATTTTTCTTAAAAGTTGTTTATCTTTATAAACTCCTATTAAAAGTGGTTTAGAAATAGTTATAACTAAAATTTCTATCAAATTTTTACTCTGCACTCAACTGTTTTGCAAATGCAAGCTCAAAAACTTCAGCTTCACTACTTGCCTCTTCTAAATCAATGATTTCATAATTATCTTTATCTTCATAAAGTTTTTTTGTTAAAAGATGATTCAAGTGATGACTTCCAGCCACTGCTTCGTACTCGCCAATCATTGTATACTCTAAAAGTGCCATATCACCAATTGCATCAAGGATTTTATGTCTTACAAACTCATCTTCATATCTTAAACCCTCTGGATTTAGAATTTTTGTTTCATCTAAAACTATAGCATTTTCCATACTTCCACCAAGTGCTAAACCAATACTTCTTAAATATTGAACTTCATGTAAAAATCCAAATGTTCTAGCTTTTGCAATACTCTCTTTGTACTCTTCAATTGAGTAATCAAAATGAAATTTTTGCTGTCCAATTGCTGGATGATTAAATTTAATCTCAAAATCATAAACAATTCTATTTGATGGTTTTAGACTTACTCTTTTCCCATCTTCTGTTGTAACAACAACCTCTTTTTTGATTTTTATTGCTTTTTTTCCCTCTTCTTGCTCTTGTATTCCAGCCTCTTCAATTAGCATACAATATCCAGAAGCACTTCCATCTAAAATTGGAATTTCATCATTATCTAAAACAACTCTTAAATTATCAATTCCATAAGCATAAATCGCAGATAAAAGATGTTCAATAGTTGAAACTACTACTCCATCTTTACCTAAAACTGTTGCCATTTTTGTATCAACAACATACTCTTTTTTTAGTGGAATAGTAACTGCTGCATCACTTCTATATATTATAATTCCACTATTTGATGGCAAAGGCTCTAATCTCATTCTTACAGGGACCCCTTTATGAAGCCCTATTCCAACAATTTCGATATCACTCTTTATTGTTCTTTGTTTCATTTTTTATTTCCATCTATAATTTTTATTGCACTATTTATTGTATTTGTAAGATTTAGTTTCATCCAATTTGAATCCAACCACTCATTTGGATTTGCTTCAATTCCTTGAATTAAAATTCCAAAGTGTAAATGATCTCCAAATACAGCTCCAGTAGAACCTGTATTTCCAATTTCTTGTCCAGCAACAACCATATCTCCAACATCAACACTCTGAGCACTTGTATGTGCATAAAGAGATGACAATCCTAAACCATGGTCAATAATAATACTCTCTCCATAAATTCCTAAATAACCCCTAAATATAACCTTTCCAGGATTAGTTGTAACAATACTTGCTCTTTTTACACTAGCCCAATCCATTCCTAAATGCCATGCTTCATCTATTTTTTCATTATTATAAGAATAGTGTCTTCTCTCTCCAAACATTGCAAAAGTTTTTGCATTTGTCATTCTTATAAAAGTTTTAACATCAAAAGGCATATTTTGACTATCTGCAAAATTCTTGATTACAACATTTCTCATAGTTGATAGATTTTTTGCTCTTAAATCTTTGTTTGCTTTTACAAAAATATCAGCAGGAGTTGTTGGAACATCAATATTGCTAAGCTCTAAAACATTTTTACTAACACTATAAATAAAATCATCACTAATATTTAAATTATCAACTTTTTCTTTAAATCTATCATAATAAAAAGGAACTTTTGCAGAAGCTTTATTTCCTGCCATATCAATAGCAACAACTTTAACACCTTTAAAGTCTGTTAAATCTATTGGCCATGTAATAATAGAGATATAAAAATTTTTTTTATGAAATGGAAAAAGTTCAAAAATAACTTCATCATTGAATGTAACATAATAATCTTTTAGGTTTTCATCATTTATTTCAACAATTAAAATTCCACTACCACCTTGTTTTATCATGTATGAATTTGAAATAACACTTGCTTGTGGTGATCTTCTATCAATTATTAAATTTGTATCCTTAATAGCTTCATTTCCATCAAAAAAATTCCAACTGCTACTATCTTTTGCTTTTACTCTTAAAATTGCATTTGTAGCTTTAAATCCATCTGTTGGCTTAAAAGGTTTTATTTCAAAAGTCAAAATTCCACTATTTGTATCTTCATTTATTAGTTCATTTTCTAAAACAAACTCTTTTTGGTCATCTATTAATATTGTTTCAAAAGATTTCAACTTACTTTTATCTGCAACTTCAACTCTTATTGGAGTTTGTAAATTCCAATAAATATCTTTTTGATTAACTTCAGTTTGAACATAAATACTCGGTTCTTCTCTATCTAAAGTTAAAATAACACCTAAAACAATAACAACAACAATCATAACTGAAATACTTATATATAATAATCCACTTTTTTTATCCATAATATTTTATAACTTCCTTTAATACTAAATTTTTTGCAACTTCTACATCTTTTGTATCTATTGTACATCCTGATGCATTAAAATGTCCACCACCATCAAAAATAGAAGCTATTTTTGAGACATCAAGCTCATTTTTAGATCTCAAAGATACTCTACAAGCTCCATTTATAAATCGTATAAAAAATGCAATTTTTACTATTTGCATACTCATAATCATATCAAGAGCATCTTCACAATCTCGACTGTGTGCACCAGTAATTTTAAACCACTCTTCAAGAGCATAAATAGTAGCTATTTCTCCCTCTTTATAAAGTTCTAAACTATCTAAAACTTTTGGAATAATTCTGTATTTTGCCAAACTATCTCTTCTTAAAAGCTTATTTGCGATAAATGATGGACTAGCACCACACTCAACCAAAAAGTTAACTTTTTTAAAAGTATCTTCATCGCATCTTCCTAAAGAAAATGCCAAAGTATCATCATATATTCCACAATAAAGTGATTGCGCACTATATTTTGATATATTTAATCCATTATGTTTGAAAAATTCAAAAACAATCTCAGCTGTACTGCTTTTATATGGATCTACTATATTTATTGTGCCAAAATTATTATTTGAAGCATGATGATCAAAATTTATAAGTGGTACATCTTTTGATAAATCAAATCCAATCCTCTTATAAGTTCCACAATCAACACTAATAGCTAAATCATAAAAAGGTGGTAAAATATTTGTTATTTTATCAAATCTATTCAAAAAATCTAAATTTTTTGGTAAATCAGAGCTAATATTAAAAACTTTATGTTTGATTTTATTTTCTGCAAATAAATTTGATAGAGCCAAAGCACTCCCAATAGAATCAGGATCTGGATTTACATGAGTTATTATTAAAATGTATCTACTTTTTTCTATTAGTTCTAAAGCTTTTTGATACAAACTCATATCTATTTTATTGCTCAAAATAAAATCTTTTTTCAAAATCAATCAACTCTCATTGAAAAATCAAGCCAAGTTGCTTGATGAATTATACTTCCACTACTAACAGCATCAACTCCTGTTTTTGCATACTCTTGAATAGTGTCAAGATTTATATTTCCACTAGCTTCTACTAAAATATGAGGATATTTATCATCTCTATATTTTACAACATCTTTTATTTGTTGAAATGTCATATTATCACACATTATAATATCAGCACCAGCTTCCATAGCTGTTTCAACTTGAGAAAAAGTTTCACACTCTATTTCTATTTTTGTAACCCAAGATATTCTTTTTCTTGCTATTTTTACAAATTCTGCCAGATTTTCAATAGTTCTAAGGTGCGTATCTTTAAGCATCAAACAATCATCAAGACCCAATCTATGGTTTATTGCTCCACCGACTCTTGAAGCATATTTTTCAAAATCTCTCAATTGTGGTCGTGTTTTTCTAGTGTCCAATAAAACAACATCAAAACCATCTAGTTTTTCAACAAATTTACTAGCCATTGTAGCTATTCCGCTTGCATGCTGAAGCATATTTAAAAAAGTTCTCTCACTTGAAAGTAGTTTTGAAGCTTTTCCTTCTAGTTTTGCCAAAATATCTCCAGCTTGTATTTTGTCACCATCTTTTTTCAAAAAATCAACTTTTATTTTTTCTGTTTGAGCTAAAGTTTGAGCATATTTAACACCAGCTAATACTCCATTACTTTTAGAAACAATCTTTGCTGTAAATTTTCCATCAGGAGCAATATCGTAAAATAAATCTCCTCTTCCGTTGTCTTCTGTTATTGCTTGCTTTACAAACCTTTTAATATGAATCATATTTCAAACATCCTTTCAAGAGCTATTTTTGCCCAGTATCTTGTCTTGTCATCTACTTTTATCTCTGATAATTCACTTATTTTATTCTCTTTTATAGATTTTAAAGTCAAATAAACATGCTCTAAAGTTGTCTCATTCATAGTAGGACACTCTGGTTTTGTTGAACTTAAAATATATGTATTTTTCTCTCTTAATCTATTAACCATATTAAACTCTGTCCCAACAACAACTTTTTGTTCCTCTGGTAGCTCTTTTATAAATTTTATTAATTGAGAAGTTGAACCAACAAAATCAGCTTTATCACAAACAGCTGGATCACACTCTGGATGGACAGCTACAATAATACCTGGATATTTTTCTCTATAAAAATCTATATCATCAATATTAAATTGTTGATGAACACTACAAAAACCGTTATAACAAATAATATCAGCATCTTTTAAATTTGTTCCATCTCCTATAACTGCTGATTTTAATCCTAAGCTTTTTGCAAAATTTTGTCCTAAACATCTATCAGGTACAAAAAATATTTTTTTACCATATTTTAAACCTTTTTCAATTATTTTATAAGCATTTGAAGATGTACAGACCATTCCACCCATTTCACCAACTCTAGCTTTTACGCTTGCACTTGAGTTAATGTAAGTAATTGGTAAAATATCATCATTTGATATTCCAGCTTCATTCATCTTTTTCAAATTTTCTAAAAAATAACCTTCATCAATCATTCTAGCCATTGCACAACAAGCAATTCTTGGCATTAGAACTCTTTTTTCTGGATTTAAGATTTTTGCACTCTCTCCCATAAATCCAACACCACAAAATACAACAAACTCTTTGTCGCTTTCCATAACTTTTTTGGCTAATTCAAGGCTATCACCAGTTATATCAGCTAATTCAAATACTTCATCTCTTTGATAAAAGTGAGCTACAAGTACAACATCTAGCTCTTTTTTTAGTTTTAAAATCTCTTCTTTATAATTCAATAATATTACCTTTTAAAAATTTTATTAAGTGAGAATATATCAAAAATTTAGTTATAATCTCATTTAATTTTAAAAACAACAAAGGTTATTGATGGATTTTTTTACAAATGAAAATATAATTTTTTATCTTTTAGCATATTTAATAGGCTCTATCCCTTTTGGTTTAATACTAGCAAAAACTTTCGCAGGTGTTGATATAAAAAATGATGGAAGTAGAAGTATTGGTGCCACAAATGTTTTAAGAGTAGTAAAAAAAACAAATCCTAGTTTAGCAAAAAAATTAGGTATTGCAACAGTTATTTTAGATGCTTTAAAAGGTACAATTTTACTTTTAGTTGGTATATTTATTTTTAATTTAAGTGAGCAAACTCTTTGGACAATGGCTGTTTTGAGTGTTTTAGGGCACTGCTATTCTATATATTTAGGATTAGAAGGCGGAAAAGGTGTTGCAACTGGACTTGGAGTTTATATTGTTTTAATTCCAATTTCTACACTAATTGGTGCAATTGTTTGGTTTATTTGTGCAAAAGTTTTAAAAATATCATCTTTATCTTCACTTTTGGCACTAATTGCGGTAATTATTAGCTCTATTTTTATAAACAACGGTTTAAATATAGGTTCAAATGCACCTATGTATCTAATTGCTTTTATAATTTTATACAAACATATTCCAAATATTATAAGACTTCTAAAAGGTGAAGAGAAAAAAGTAGTATGAAAATAGAGATTGAACAACTTACTTTTAAATGTATTATTGGAATTCTTCATTTTGAGAGAGTAAAAAAACAAAAAGTTATAATCAACCTTAGTTTTGATTATGATTTTATTAAAGATAATTTCATAGACTATTCAGAAGTTGCAAATCTTGTAAAAAAAACTATGAAAGAGCATAAATTTGAACTTATTGAAGATGCAATAAAAACAATAAAAAAACTTCTAGAAGATACTTACACAATAAAAAATCTCAAATTAAAAATCTCAAAACCAAATATTTTAAAAGATTGTATAGTAAGCATTTCTTCTTAAAAAAATTTAGTAAAATTATGGTAAAATCTTGTATTTTTAAAAAAAGGATTTTATCTTGAAAAAAATTATTGCTTCTTGTGCACTATTATGTGGAGCTTCTCTTTTAGCAGACACTACTATGTGCTTTAAAGAAAACTACCCATCTATGGCAACTATTGAAACTGTTCCTCTAAATGGTGGAGCTTGTGGAGGGAAATACTCTATTAATGATATGAAAAAAAAGGGTTGGCTTGTTGATGATATTAAAATAAATGGTTCTAGTTATATTTATATCTTAAAAACTCAAGATCATGGAAAAACTATGGCTGGTGTTGCACCATCTGGAATTAGTCAAGAACAAATGGAATCAAATATTCTTGCTAAGCTTGAAGCTAAACAAGAAGCTGAAGAGCAAGCTGCTATTGTAAAAGAGAATGAAACTATGTTAGCTGATGCAAAAGTTTTATATACAAATCAATGTCAAAGCTGTCATGGAGAAAAAGGTGATAAAACAAAAGGTAATTCAAAACTTAAAAATATAAGCCAGAAAGATATGGAACAAGCTCTGAAAGATTATGAATTAGGAATTAGTGAAGAGAAAAGAAGTTCTATTTATGGACCTGCTCATATTAATTTCTTAAATAACAAAAGCATAAAAGGTATCAAAGCTTATTTAGATAGTATTCAATAATTTTAAAGAGCATATTGCTCTTTAAATAATATTTTATTTACTCACAACATATTTAAAAACCTCAAAATAGAAAAACTAAAGGATAAAGCTATATGGATGCCTATGAATATTCAGAACTTCTAAAACTACTTAACACAAAACTAAACAACATAAAAGGTATTTTAAAGCCTGATTTATTAAATAAAAGATTGCAAGAGATTATAGAGCTTGAATCAGCTCAAGATTTTTGGAATGATATTGACAACGCTACAAAAATTGGAATAGAAAAAAATAGAATTTTAGGAAAACTAAATAAATTTAATAAGGCTTATGAGTCATTAAACGGTACAAATGAACTTTATGAGATGGCAAATAGTGAAAAAGATGAAGATACTTTAGAACTTCTATATGAGGAAGCTAGTGATTTAGAAAGTTTAATAAAATCAACTGAAATATCTGTAATGCTTTCAAATCCAGATGATACACTAAATGCAATCGTAACAATACATCCAGGAGCTGGTGGAACAGAGTCACAAGATTGGGCCTCAATTTTATATAGAATGTATTTAAGATGGGCTGAAAGAAATGATTTTAAAATTGAAGTATTAGATTATCAAAATGGTGATGAAGCTGGAATAAAAGATGTAAGCTTTGTAATAAGAGGTGAAAATGCATATGGATATATGAAGACTGAAAATGGTATTCACAGGTTAGTGCGAATATCTCCTTTTGACTCAAATGCAAAAAGACATACATCTTTTTCATCTGTTATGGTAAGCCCTGAAGTAGATGATAATATTGATATTGTAATAGAAGATAAAGATATAAGAATTGATACATATAGAGCCAGTGGTGCTGGTGGACAACATGTTAATAAAACAGAATCGGCTATAAGAATTACACATATTGCTACAAATATTGTTGTTCAGTGTCAAAATGATAGAAGTCAACATAAAAACAAAGCAAGTGCAATGAAAATGCTTAAATCAAGACTTTATGAGCTTGAACTTGAAAAACAAAGAGCATCTAAAGATACGGGTGATAAGAGTGAAAATGGATGGGGGCATCAAATTAGATCTTATGTTTTACAACCATATCAGCAAGTAAAAGATAGTAGAAGTAATATTGGATATTCAAATGTAGAAGCTATTTTAGATGGAGATATTACAAAAATTATGGAAGATGTTTTAATAGCTACTAGCTCAAATTAATCTTTTATAAAAAATTAAACCAAATAAAAAAGGCTAGAAGAAAATCTTCTAGCCTTTTTCTATTTTTACAAGGAAATCTTATAAAAATGATTTTGAATATGCACTGTCAGATACATTTTGAGTATCTACGATATATGGAACAAGTGCCATGTGTCTTGCTCTTTTAATTGCTTTTTCTACCATCTCTTGAGAATTTTTAGAATTTCCTGTAAGTCTTCTAGGCATAATTTTACCTCTTTCACTCATAGAAATTTTTAAAAGCTCAATATTTTTATAATCAATAAAATCTACTTTCATTTCAGTATATTTACAAGATTTTTTTCCGTATTTTCTTCTTTCAGCCATTTTTAACTCCTTATTTTCTAAAACGGTATTTCGTCGTCGATATCGATTTCAGGAATATTTTGCTCAGCTCTTGCTTGAGTTACTCTTCCTGCACCTTGATTTGGATTGTATGAAGGTTCATTGTATTGCTCTTTTGGAACTTGATTATAAGAGTTATTCCCGTAAGAACCACCCTCATTTGAACCTTTGCTATCCAACATTTTCATCTCTTCAACTCTTAAAGAGTGTCTGCTTCTAGAACTTCCGTCTTGCGCAGTCCACTGTTCAAGAACCAATCTTCCTTCTAGTAAAACTTTAGAACCTTTTTTTAAGTATTGATTAGCAACTTCTGCACTTCTTCCAAACATATTAAACTCTAGAAAACAAACTTCTTCTTTTTGTTCTCCTGTTTGTGATTTATATCTGTAAGATGAAGCAATTGAACTTTTAGCAACTGCTGAACCACTAGGTAGATATTTCAATTCAATATCTCTCGTAAGATTTCCAACCATAATTGTCTTATTATACATAAAAGGCTCCTTATTTTAAAGCGTTACTTTGAAGCTCTTTTTATAGCTTCTTCACTCATTTTAGTCCAAGAAGAAACCTCTTTTTTAGTTTCATATTTAATAAACATAAATCTAATAAGTTCTTCGTTGTTTCTATAATTTCTTTCAATCTCTGCAATTGAATTTGCTGGCGCTCTAAAATAGATTACATAGTAGTAACCTCTTTTACATTTTTCAATTTCGTATGCTAGCTCTTTTATACCAATATTTTCAGTTGCAACTATCTCTGCACCATTTTTTTCAAATAGAGCTTTAACTCCATCAAGTTGTGCTACTGTCTCTTCTTCAGTTAAAGTAGGCTTTAAAATAAACATTGTTTCATAATGTTTTAATTTTGACATTCGTTCTCCTTATAGATTGTGCCGATTTTCTTTACATTCCCATTTCATCAGCAAGGATATTTTTTTGTAAAGTTTGGGATTTTATCTAAATGAAACTATAAATTTTCTTAAACTTGCTTGTAAATATAAATTTATATTATCAATTTTTTCTGTTTTTATAGCTAATTCTAAATTTAAAATATACTCTAGCATATCTAAAAATTGTTTTGGTTTTATATTTATTGCTAGTTTTGATTTTTTTTCCCAAATATTCTTTGGAGGATTATAACCTAAAACTTCAATAGGATTTACAACCGCATAAATTCTAGCATGTGAGCTAATCATAAAAAGTTGTTGAATAAATGAACTAATTTGATTTAAAATAAAAACCTCATTTAATCCCTCTTCTAAAAGAAGTGTTAAATCATCTGATATATCTTTTGAAGCGATTAAATCATGTAAAAAATCATCAAAATTCACACTTCCAACACCAAAACAGTGTAAATCAACCAATTTAGTAGTTACTCTTTCATTCAAAAGAGCTAATTTACTTAAATCATTTGAGCTAAGACTGATATTTTGTCTGTGCATAAAATATAGATGACTCAAAGCATTTTCATCATAATCAATTTTTAATCTCTTTGCCTCATTTTGTAAAAAACCTATAGCTTCATTTGGCATTAATGCAAAAAATCTAACTGCACAAGCATTTTGTTTAGCACTAAAACTACTCTCCATAGATTTAAAATCAGTATCTCCAATACAAGCTAATATAAGTGTGCTATCTTTGTTTATATTTGCAGCTTCAACTAAAATATCTAACTCTTTTTTTGGAATTTTTTTATCTATTTTTATCAAAACTACATTATTTGATGAAAATAAAGATGACTGAAGAAGCCTATCTTTAGCATATTTAAAGTTGTACTCTTCAAAATATAGTTTTTCTATCTCTTCATCTTTTGCTATTATTTTTGAGACTAAATATGCATATTGCTCAACTAAAAACGTTGATTGACCATAAAACATATAAGAACTAAATCTTTTATCTGCTTTTAAATATTTATCAAATTCACTTTTATACATGGTTAAAATATTACCCTAAGTTTACTTTTATTATAATTTTTCTTATTTTAATTACTAAGGGGTTTATCATGTATAAAGTTGTTCTTCCTATTTTAGGCTTTGAAAAATTTTCAAAAATTGATGTAGAGAAAATAGACGAATTCGTTTCTTTTTTAAAGTTCGAAGATGGTTCTAAAATATCTATCATAAACATAAATGTTTTAAACAAAGTTTCGTTTGATTTTCAAATTGACAATAAAACTTTAGAGGCTTTAAAAATAAAATCAAAAGATGACTTCTCTACTTATTTTATCTTAGTTTCTCAAGAGCCTGTTGAGCACTCAATTATTAATCTAGTTGCCCCAATTTTCATAAATGAAAAAGAGAAACTAGTTGGTCAATATGTTACAAGCGAAAAAGTTGAACCTTATTTAGCATCTTTAAATAAGTGTATTAATTTATAATATTTTAGCAACTATTAATTTAGTTGCTAAATTACTTGAAACTATTTTTACTTTATGTTTTGAAAATAGTTTTTGCCCCTTATAATTTTCTATAGTTACTTTTAATCCAATCATGTTTTCATAACAAACAGCCTTTGCTCTTTCAATATCAACTATTTTTACTTTAATTTCACCATCAATATTCTCTTTTGCCCATCTTGCATATTTTCTATCTTCAAAATCCCAAACAAGTTTATCTATTTTTCTTTCTTGTTCTGAAATATGAGTACAAATATCATCTATGTTTTTTGGTAATTTTTTACTCTTTAAAATACGATGAATTACCAAGTCAGAATACCTTCTTATAGGACTTGTAAAGTGTGAATATGAACTAAATCCTAAACCAAAATGACCCAAATTCTTTGAGCTATATTTTGCTTGAGTTAAACTTTGAATAACAAGTTCATCTATTTCATCTCTTAAAAATAATTTATTTGATTCTTCTTGAATATGCGAAATTGTTTCATGTACATTATCTTTTAATTTTGCTTTTACACCCAAAATATTAACATCATCAATTAATTTTGATATAGCTTTAAAATTTGGCTCTTCATGAATTCTAAAAATTCCCAAAGCTCCAACTTTTTTACTAGCTTCAATATTTGCAAGTAGCATACACTCTTCTACTAATTGGTGAGAGGATGTTGATTTTTCTACTTCAATATTTTCTAATAAACTGTTTTTTAATTTAAGTCTATTCTCTTGTGTTCTAAAGTCATAACCCTTTTTTAATCTATCGTCTCTAAATTTTTTTGTAATTTTATAAAGCGGAATAATATAATCAAAAATTCTCTTTTCATTTTCATTATATTGGTCAAGTTTATTCTCTAAAACTCTATCAATTCTTCCATATGAAAAATTCCTATGATTTTTTATAGTTGCACAAAATAGTGAACTATTTTGGACTTTTAAATTTTTTAGATCTAATTTTAGTTTAAAAACATACGCGTATCTATCTTCATTCTCTTTTAGAGAACACAAGTTTTCACTTAAAAGTGGAGGAAGCATTGGCAATGTTCTACTTGGTAAATATATTGTTGAAGATTTTTTAAAAGCTAAAACATCAAGTTTACTCCCCTCTTGTACAAAATGAGAAACATCTGCAATTGCTACAAATAAAGTACTATTTTCTATATCAAAAAAGATAGCATCATCATGGTCTTTGGCACTATTTGGATCTATTGTGCAAAATGGTAAATCTCTTAAATCAACTCTTGTTTCTTCTTTTTTAGACTCATCTTCAATAAACTCATCTATTTCAATTTTTTCTTCATCTCTATAAAGTTCTTCATAAATATACAAACTTATAAATTCATCTATTTTTGCATCATCTAAATTTCCAATAAACTTGATTTCTTTAAACTCTTTATTATCAATTATTAGAACATCACCATTTACATAAGCTTTTGTATTTTTACTAGGTATTTCTATGTTCTCTTTTAAAGTAAAAAATGAGCCATCTTCAACATATACTAAAATTTCAGCTTTTTTTCCTTCAAGTACTTTTATAACCTTCGCTTTTATTTTACTTCTTGGATTAAAAACTCTTTTTACCAAAATTAAATCATTGTTAAATGCGCCATTTAAACTATCAAGTTCTAGTTTTATGTTTTTTATTGGATTTACTAAATCTTCTAAAATAGCAAAATTCTTTTCAATCTTCAAAACTCCAATTTTATATTTTGAATTTATCTCAAAATCTTCACCATTTTTTACTATTATCTCATCTTTTATGTAATTTTCTATTATATTTTTTTCATCTTGCGAAAAATTAAATATCTTTTTTTCAATTTTTGTAAATATATTTTTTAGCAATTCTTATCCTTTTATTTGCACTATTATATAGTTTTTCTTTTAAATCTAATATTTATATATATTTTTGTATAATCTTGATAAATTTTTAAAAAAACAGAGGGTAGATAAATGGCAATAAATGTATTCTATGACAAAGATTGTAATATAGAGTTAATAAAATCAAAAAAAGTTGCAATGATTGGATTTGGTTCACAAGGACACGCACACGCTGAAAACTTAAGAGATAGCGGTGTTGAAGTTGTTGTTGGTTTAAGACAAGATGGTAGTTCTTGGAAAAAAGCTGAAGCTAAAGGTTTCAAAGTTTTAACAGTTGCTGAAGCTACAAAAATTGCAGATGTTGTTATGATACTTTTACCAGATGAGAGTCAATCTGAAATTTATGAAAAAGAGATTAAACCAAACCTAAAAGATGGTGCTTATTTAGCATTTGGACATGGATTTAATATTCACTATAAAAGAATTATTCCTTGTAAAAAAATGAATGTTATGATGATTGCTCCAAAAGCTCCAGGTCATACAGTTAGAAGCGAGTTTACAAAAGGTGGAGGAATTCCAGATTTAATTGCAATTCATCAAGATGCATCTGGTGATACAAAACAAGTTGCTCTTGCATACGCTAGTGCAATTGGTGGTGGAAGAACAGGAATTATAGAAACTACTTTCAAAGATGAAACTGAAACAGACCTATTTGGTGAACAAGCAGTTCTTTGTGGTGGAGCAACTGCTTTAGTTCAAGCTGGATTTGAAGTTCTAACAGAAGCTGGTTATGAGCCTGAAATGGCATATTTTGAGTGTTTACATGAGTTAAAATTAATTGTTGACTTAATGTATGAAGGTGGAATTGCTGATATGAGATACTCTATTTCAAATACAGCTGAGTACGGAGATTATGTATCAGGACCTAGAGTTATAAATGATGAGTCTAAAAAAGCTATGAGACAAATATTAAAAGAGATTCAAAATGGTGTATTTGCTAAAGATTTCATTCTTGAAGGACAATCAGGATACCCAAGAATGAATGCTGAAAGAGCATATACAAGAGCTTCTTTATTAGAGCAAACTGGTGTAAAACTTAGAAATATGATGCCTTGGATTGCATCTAAAAAAATAGTAAATCAAGAGACTAACTAATTATTTTAAGAGCTTTTGCTCTTAAAATAAAACTATCTTATGACAAAAAAAACAAGAAAAAAACGAAAAATTTCACCTATAAAAAAAAGCTTAAGAAAAAGAAATCTTGCGAGAAATTTTATAGTACTTTTAACTCTTATTTTTCTACTTCTGCTTTTTGCTTATTTTTTCTTGAGTAAAAATAATCAAAGAATAAAATCTTCTTCTAACAATAACATCTTACAATCTCAAAAATTATATACAAATGATGAAATTATGGAAGAGGTTATCGAAAGCTTAAATCCAGATAGTAAAAATAACATTTTAGAAAAAAATTTACAATTAGAAGAAGATAAAAAAGAGATTTTTGAAAAAGAGCTAAAAAAAGATATTTTAAAAGAGGTTTTAGAAAAACAAAAAGAGATTGAAAAATCAAAAATTGAACAAAAAATAGAAATAAAACAACCCAAAGAACCATCAAAAGAGATAGAAGATGAGATAATCGAAGAAAAAGTTCAAATAGAAAAACCTATAACAAAAGAAAAAAAACAATTAATAACAAAAAAAGATAGCTACAAATATGATTTAAAAACTAAACCAAAACTAGTAATTATAATAGATGATGTAGTATCAAAATCACAAAAAGATAAAATTTTAAATATTGGATATCCTATAAGTATGGCATTTTTACCACCTAATGGTGCACAAAAAGAGTCAGCTACTATTACACAAAATTTACCATTTCATATGATACACTTTCCAATGCAAGCTTCTAAAAACTTTAAAAATATTGAAATTGATACTTTAAATATATCTGATAGTTATGAAAAAATAGAAGCACGAGTAAAACAGCTTAGAGCTTTGTATCCAAATACTACTTATACAAATAACCATACTGGTTCGGTTTTTACAGAAAATTATGAAGCTATGGATAAACTTTTTCGTGCATTAAAAAAATATAATTTTATATTTGTAGATAGCAAAACAACTCCAAACTCTGTAGCAAAAGAGTTATCTATAAAATACCAAATGCCATATATTGTAAGAGATACTTTTTTGGATAATGACAGAAGCTTTACAGCTATTCAAAATCAGCTAAAAGATGCAATAAGAGTTGCCAAAAAACAAGGTTTTGCAATAGCTATTGGACATCCTTATGAAGTTACTTTCAAAGTTCTAAAAGAGTCAAAACATCTTTTAAACGATGTTGAACCGATATTTTTAAACAAACTTCCATATTTATAAAAATTTAGTTAAAATAAATACAAAAATTATCAAGGGTTTTTTATGATAAATCAATTTGATTTTAAAATCAAAGAACTTGAAGCTATGAAGAAATACCCAAAAGAGCTCTATTTTATAGGAAATACTGAACTTTTAAAAAGAAAAAAAATCTCTATTGTAGGCACAAGAAGACCTTCAAATTATACAAAAGAGTTTACTTATAAACTAGCTTCCAATGTCATATACAATAACAAACTTAAATATACAACAACTAACTTAAATATAATTATATGATGATTTTAAAAAGTACAAATGAATTATTAAAAATATTCATCTCATATACAATTATAAACTTACATCAAAAAGAACTATCTTGAGTTTACATAAAATTGTTACATCTGAAAAAGATAAATTAATAAGATTAAATAGTTTATTTACGGAAGATGAACTTCAAGACCTAAAACTTACAGGATATGCTTATTATTACAAGTTTAATCATTATTTACTCATAATTCCATGTAGTGTAATCTTTGAAAGATACTATGCAACTAGAGCACCATTGTTAAAAGCTACTTTGAATGGTGATCTTAAATCAATATATTCCAAATTTAAATATTCAAAACGACATAATAAAATTGATATACATACTAGAAGACATTTTTCTGATAAAGTTATTGCTTTAGTATGTCAACTATTAATTGAAAAAAGAATAGAAAAGAATTTTCTATATATTTTTTTTCAAAAAATCAATAACAATAATAAATTAGATTATTCTCAAGTACGATGTTTTTTTCCTTATTTTGGCGAGTTTAATTTGGAATCACATTCAAATGAATTTATACATCCTAAATATGGTGAAGTATGTATTGTCAGAAATATTAAAACTAAAAGCTTTTTAAATATGTATGAACTTAAGAATATAAATATTCATTATAAAATATATAGTACCTCTATGCATAATGATTACTTTCCTGTTATAGATTTAGATTTAGAACAATATAGGTATTTCAATTATTGTTCATTAATGATAAGTAATAATTTTAAACAAGTTTTTAAGAACTTGTCTATTATTCAAGAATATAAAATAAATACCCATTATAAATTGGAAATTAGTTTATCACATGCAGAATATAAAGAATACTTAATTGTTTTCATGTTTATTCTAAATGACAGAAAACTAAAAAGAAATTTCTTTTGCTTTTATGTAAATAAAATTTTTACTTATATTGAAGATGATATAATTCAATTTTTGGAGTTGAAAAAACTAGAAGAACTAGAAGAAATATGTATACTTTTGAAAGCAAGATATAAAACTTATGAAGCACGTATCCCAAAATATCACATGAGTGATTATCAACAAAAAATGCTAATTAATGAAATAGCTAATACCTGCGTATAATATACTATTATACGGTTTATAAATGTTTATTTTTCTAACTTGCCTTTATTTCACACATCGTTTAAAAGCTAACTCTTTTATTCCGTAGTTCCATAAGGTTTGTTGCACTTCGTAGTTTTTACTTTTTGAACACATTGAGGAACACTGAAAATTAATATAAGTGATTGAATTCAAAACCTAGAAGTTTTGAAAAAAATTTCCAGAATTTTATGTCCTATTTCTTGTTGAAAGATTATAAAGCACATAAAATATATTAATTTAGTCGCTTAACTTTTTATAAAATATAATTAACAATTAGATTTTATTACAGAACCTATTGCTAGACCTATAGATTTAAATTCATCTGAAAAAAAAACATCTGATTTTGCATTATTACACCAATAACAAATAAAAGTACAATTATCCTCAGAATATTCTTTATCTTCTTTTCTATCAATTTCTAAGTTTTTCCCTCTAGTTATCTTTCTTTTGGAAGTTGTTCTTTCATAGAATGACTTTATTTCAATATCCGTACTATTGCAATAGAAGCACTTTTTTTCAGTTTGAATATACCATTTTATAAATTCTTCTCTTTTCCAAAAATTTTCTAAGTCATATCCCGGTTTCTTTTTTACTCTAGATTTAATACCACTATATTTATTTGATGCAATTTTCTGTTCTTTTGAATATTCGGTACTCATATTGTTATAATTTTCTCCTTAAATTTATACATAAAAATAAAAAATACATAATTTCTTATTAATTAACAATCTTTCTAGATATATATAATTTCAAAATAACCTAATGTATCTAATGAACTATCAAATCTATCTTCATGTATAGCAATACATAATAAATGGGTAGGTCTAGAAAAACCTACATAAGCCATTTTAGTACTTTGAGTATGTCTTAATGCCGGATTATTAAAAGGCACATTTTTAAATTGTTCTAAAAGCCTTTGCGATTCATATTCAGAATAATAAGAAGATTCTAAATATAAAGTTGCTGTATGGGTTTCACCCTTAACACTATGAACTGTTGAGATATGAATATCAAATCCATCTTGATTATAAATATTTTTAATTTCACTAGATGTGATATTAGCTGAGATTAATAAAGATTCATCATTAATAAATACTCTACTATTAACAATTGATTTCTCAAAAATATTTAAAAAAACAGGTATGTATTCTTTTATTTCATTGAAAGTAATATCAAGATTATTTGTCACTAAAAGTTTCTTACACCATTTGTAAATATTTAAATTGAAATCATCATAAATACTATTTTGTTGTTCTTTTTGTTTTTCACTAATTATATTTATTAATGATTTTTTTGTATAAAACCTATCATTTTCATCTTTTGTATTTTCTAATTTTAATATCTTTACAAGAGCATTTAGAATACTTTTTTTAATGCCTTTAAAACTTCCATTTCCTCTTTCAAAATAGACCAAATAACTTTTTAGATTTTTATAATTTTCTTTCACTTTATGTTGATTTTCTTCAAAGTTTTCAAAATAGTTTTTTAAAGCGATTTTTGTTTCATGTTCTTTTATCCAAGCAATAGCTTTAAAAGGTTTTTCTTTATCTATTTGAAACAATCCATCATTTACATAACTCCTAATTAATTGTGAATATTTAGGAATTATATCTTGAATATTTTCATCTTTATATATAAATAAGTGAGGTTTTAAATCTTCTCGACTATTTTGTAAAGAATTTATTGGGGTATTAATTATTCCAAAGTTTTGAACAAAAGTTGCAATTGTTTGAGAAAATCTATTTGTTCCTGTAAGATTTAAAACTTTTTCTCTATCTTGCCAAATTACATCCGTTTCAATATTTCCTCCATTATAAATAGCTTGATTTTTATCTCCAATCCTTTGAAAAATGGTTTCGGAATTAATAAAAAACATTTTTTCTAACAAATCATGCTGAATTTTATCCATATCTTGCATTTCATCGATGAATACTATAGTAAATCTTTTTCTTAATATATCAATTATATTTTCTTTTTTTACTAAGTAACGATTTGCCAAAAAATACATATCATCAAAATGTAATATCCCTGCCTTTAGAATATTTAATTTCATTTCATATAAAGCTTTATAGGTAGGACTTTCTTTATTCTTTAACCTAAAATTACTTTCTAAACCATTTATTCCTTCAATTAAATTTACATTATCATTAAATCTTAAAGATTTTTTGAAATCATCACTATCTTGTAATCTATTAACCCATTGTGTTGCACCATAAGGTAAAATATATTTTGATACTGTTTCATCATAGGTAATATTATCTATGATATTTATTTTTTTCTTTAGTATTTGTTTATAAAAAGGTATTGATAGGAATTTATTTACAAAAGATTGAATAGTACCGATAAAATTTGGATAAGAAAAAAGCTTTGGACAATACTTACCTATTTTATTTTTTATTTCATCAATTGCAGTATTAGTATGAGAGATAACAAGTATACCTGAGCCATCATCAAAAGGTAAATATCTTTCTAAAATTAATAATTTAGCAAGAAGGACCGTAGTCTTTCCACTACCAGGGACAGCTTGTAAATCAAGGGTGGTTAAATCTTTTATAAAATTAATTCTTTCATTGCTATCATCTTCAAATCTTTGACCTTCTTTTAACAGAATATTTTCTGCGTATTTAATATCTTCATCAGTAATATTAATATTATGAACAAGCATGTTCTATAGCCTCACATAAATATTTAATATTAGAATCTTGTTTAATTTGTTCAGGTTCTATATCTTCAGAACTATTCTCTAATATATCTGCAAATCTTTGAGCAATTATAGACTTAGATATTTTTTCTTTTGCATTATCTGAAAATTTTAATTCACCTAAAATTTGCCAATAAATATCAAATGCTATGTTATCATTATCCTCATTCCAGTTACTAAATGCTGTTTCATAATTAGAAACAGCATCTCTATAGTCTTGTAATATTGATTCTCGAATACAATCATTTTCTTTCTGTTCCAAATGAGCTTCAAGTATAGCTTTAAAAAATATTTTTCTTAGAACTTCAGTTTTCGCAATACAATATTCCAATGTCCAATGAGGAGAAATAAATGCTTTAATATTTGAAATTCCTACTGATTCAAAACTTGCTTTTTTATCTCTAATTACATCATCAGGAACGAATTCTGTAATAATATTATTCTCTGCATATTTACTTGTATCTAAATTTTTTTTAATAGCATATCTTTCAGGTCTTAAATCCAAGTCTGTAATAACTGAAACTTTAATCCCTATATCATTTTGCAAATCATTTCTTTTAAAAATATTTACATATCTAAGAAAAGCAGTATTTCCAACATTAACTACTGAAACTTGTTTTTCAGTTAAGTCATATCCTATTTTTTTGGCTAAAGAAGGTATGAGCATTTCTTCAGCCCAACCTTCAACTAAAATAACTCCTTTTGCAAAAAATAAATTTGATTTTGTAGTATCTAAAAACCTTTCCAAAAATTTATAATCTGTATCTTTAAGAGCTGTATTTTCTTTAGCCATAGAATTTGCTTTATTGTTACAAATAATTAGATTATCTAACTTTACTTTAGATGCAAGATTTGGACTATGTGTTGTTAAAATAAGTTGTTTATTTTCTTCTTTTTGCAACCTCTCAATAACCTTCATTTGAGCTTGAGGATGTAAATGTGCCTCTAACTCTTCAATTAATCCAAGCTTTAAACCATGGTAATCTTCTTTTCCAAGATGTAATAACTCTGTAGCCATAAATAACCTATTTAGAGTACCTAGTCCTAAGTTTTTTTCATCTTTTATAAATATTGATATTTTTTCTAAAATTTCTCGTAGTTTGCTTCCACTTATTTCAAATTCACTTTCTTTTGAAGGTTCATAAAAAGCTTTAATATATGTATCAATTTTATCTTTTAAGACTTTTCCTAATTTCTTTTCATCTTCAGTAAATTCATTACCATCTTTATCTTTGCCCTCAAAATATTTCTCAATTGTTTGATTAAATTCTTTAAAATAATCGATTAAATAATGTGTTTCTTCTTTTCCTTTAAAAGCTTCATCACCTAATAAAATTTGAGAAACCCTAGAATTCTTTTTGGCTACCAATTCATTCTGAGCGTCACGAAGGGGTTTAAGATAAGTAACTTTTAAATACTCTCTAGCTTCTGCAGTCATCTGTGAACCATCTTCATCAACACCAGCTTTTACTTCAGAAGGAAATATTCTTTCATCATTTCTTGATACATCATATATTAATCTAAGAAAAACTTTTTCACCTTCATAACCTAACCATTCAACAAAATTTTTCGCTTCATCATCTGTTAAATCATTAAATTCCACCTCTATTCTAAAGCGTTTAGAATTGTTATAAAAATCAAGATTTTCTATTTTTATGTATTCATAACTATGTGTTTTTAATATAAGTTTTATAGCATCAATAATAGCAGTTTTACCTGCATCATTTTGACCGATTAGCACATTTAAATTCTTTTGAAAAGTTAGATTTAAATCAGGAATATTTTTTTTTAAATTGTACTCTTGTTCATTTCCATATTTTCTAAAGTTCCAAAGTTTAATATTAGATAAAAACATTTATTTCCTTATTATAAATATCAATGATTTTATCATTTTTTCGTCACAAATTGAGTCACATTTTTTATAATTTGTTATTTTTTTACTTATCTTATCAAACACTTCTTCAAATCTTCATCAGTAGGTCTAATATATCGCATAGTAGTTTTTATATCACTATGACCAATAAATTCTTTAATGAATTTAGGATTAATAGATTTTGACATATCAGTTATAATTCCTGCTCTAAAAGAGTGAGATGAATATCTATGTCCGAGAACTTCTTGAATAAAACTATTTACTTTTGCAATAAATGTTGAACTACTTGGAGTTTTTAGTGGATTTCCTTTTGTTGTTATAACAAAATCTTCATCTTTTGAATCATCATTAAATACAAAATGTTTTTTAATTTATTTAATAGCTTCTTTTGAAAAAAATAGTTTTCTTTCTTTTCTAGTTTTATGAGTAACTATAATTAGTTCTTCTTTTTCAAAGATTATATTTATATCTTTTACTTTTAATTGTTTAACTTCATTAACTATCATACCTGTAAAATATAATAGAATAAAAGTTCGTCTTAGATTGTTTTTAGTATTAGTAGTTAAATCTTCTTTTCCATTTAAATATGTTAAAAGTTTTTAGTATTCAACTTCTTTAATATTTTCTCTAATTTTAGTAAATTTTTTCTTTTTCATATTATTCCCTCATAATTTGTCTTTTATAAGGTTATTTTAGGTGCTTTAAAATCACAAATGACTGACATAAGGACTTTAAAGCTGATGAACTACCCTAAATTATATACTTAAGAAATTTATAGTGTGAATGAAGTACGTAAATTTATGTGATTTAATAGAAATAAAAAATATACAATAAATATTTTAAATTAATTAATGTTTGATTTTAAAAGGTTTTATTAGTTATATTAAAAACAAAATTTTAATAATCATGAATAATAAACTATGAAAGAGTTTTATGGAAAATCAAAAACACGATGCTGTACTTAATGAAATAAATTTAGTGGGAATAAAAAAGCAAATATTTAAAAATAAAGATGTTATCTCTCATATAAAAAAGTTAGGATTAGATGATAATTTATTGGAATATGAAAAAAATAAAATTTTAGATATTGAAAGATCTATTAGGGATGTTGTTAATTATCAAGAAATAAATACTTGTATAATACCTATAGATAAAAGTAAAATTTTAGGAAAAGAACTTTATGACAGATTAAATATTCTTTTGAGAAAAATGGTTGATATAAATAATAAATACGTTGGTCAAATAGTTACTTCTGCTTTAATTAATCTAAGTGAAAACAAAGAATATTTTTCTATACGTAATGAGTTTTTAGAGTTGTCTAAAGAATATTGTTCTAAAAGAATTTCTAAAATTAACAATAAAGACAAAGATCAAGTTGATAGATATTATAGAATTTATCATGAGATTCTTCCTTGGTTTGATCAAAAAATCTCTATAAGAGAAAATACAATATTTTATTCTTTCATTGATTTGTTCCTTGAATATATTCCTTATTTCCTTTATGAACATACATTTAAACAATATGTTGAAATTAAAGATAGAACATCAATTAATTTAATTGGTAATATAGCATTAGAAAAAAGAGAATTTATAAAAAATCAGTTATACCTCTACAATTTTCATCAAAACTTCCTTAAAGAGTTATTATCTCTTACTAATTCAATTCAATTATCATCTAATTTAGAATCCCTAAATAAGGATGAGTTATTAAAAAAAGTTTTTGAATTAGCTCAAGATATAAAATGGTGGGGGACATTTATGAGCTCAAGCTATAAAGACTCTGATAATTTAATTCCTATTATTAAAGATGAATTTGATATATCATGGGCGTGGAATTTTGATAATTCTATTGGATTTATCTCATTCTGGTTTGATAATAATGAATTGAATAAACAATTAAAGAAAAAAAGAATATTTCAGGTTGTTCTAAATTATGATGGAGTTTTTGAAGATAAAATAAGACGTTGGATATCTACTTTAAATATTAATAATATAGATAATTTGTATGCTTTAAAAATAAATCTATTTATATTAGAAAAAATTTATTCTTATTTAGAAAATATATATAATAAAATAGATCATAATAAAATTCTTAATCAATTTATGAATAAGCATAATAATAATTTAATTATCGAGGATGAAGAAAAAAATATTGCAGATCTAGATGATGTAAAATTTGATAAAAATGAGATATTCACAATAAAACAATCAAGATTATTAATTATCTTAAAGTCAATTGGATGTGAAATTAGAGAAGGTAAAGGTAGTGAGATTTCAATATATAAATTTGGAGGAAAACATTATACTATGGGACATCATAAAAAAGATGAATATATTTATCCTCCTACGATAATTAACATATTGAAAACTTTAAATATTTCTCCCAAAGATTTTATGCAGTGTTTAAAAAAGATACACCCAACCGTTCTAATGAACTAATATTTAATCACCTAGATGCTAAATAAAATAAGCCTATCTATAATTATTGAGAATAATAATCTTTTGTTTAATTTATATTATATGATTTTGATAAATCATTGTAAACTAAATTTTCTTTTTTTAATTCATTATTTACTGTGATGTTTGAGTTACTATCTATTGGTATTTCAGAATTATCTTTAACTAATGTTTTTTTTGATTTATAAAATAAAATGTAAATTATATACAAAACTAAAGAGCCAATAAAAATTTCCACGCATATCCGTTATATTTTTTATAAATAATCTAATGCTTATACTTTTAAATATCATAACTTATTATTATTTTATACTAAAATTATCTAAAAACTCAATTGATTATAACTACTATGAAAATTACATCCAGTAATTCTACTCATACTCGACCTATTTACTTCTATTCCTTGTGAAATAAGATATTTCTTTGCATTTTGGATTTCTTCATCTGTTATTATTCTTGCATTATAGATTTCTCGGGGTATTATACTATTAATCAATTCATTATACCAATAAGATATGTAAGCCTTATCTCTTGTCATTTGCCAGTGAGATATTCTATTTTCTAAAATAAATCTTTTAAATTTAATAGGATATTCTTCAAATAAATCAATAATTATTGAAAATATTATAAACTGTTCTTTAATTGAAAGATAAAAATGAGTTGGTAAACTATTTGGAATTCTTTTCTTTATATCAATATATTTAAAAATATCATATTTTTTCACTAATTCTAAGTTTTTATGCTTAACAATCTTTTTTACTATTTGTAATAGTGCATCAAAGAACAAAAAAGAGTAGATATATCTATCACCTAATATCACAAAACCTTTTTTTATTATATCATTTAGTTTTTTTGTATGATTAATAAAAATCGATGGAATTTTTATTATTTCCACTTTTGTTTTTGATAAATCAAAGCCACAAAAGTGACAATATTTAAAACTCTTTTTTTGTTCAAACATTTTTGAAATTTGTAACTTTGATTTACAATTAGGACAACAATCATGAAGATAACAATTATGCTTTAAACATATTGTATTAATTATTATTTTCCAATTCTTTTTAAAATATACTATTTTTTCTTTCAAACATTTAGGACAAAATCTTAAAGAACAAATTAAAGAATTTTGTCCATTAGATATAATATTTTCTTGTAAATATCCATTATAACTTTTTAAAGTTGCTTGTCTCAAATTTATATTATTTGATTTTGACTCTAAAACTTTTATTTCATCATCTGATAATACAATATCAAAATTATTAGCCGTTAAAATTTGACTATTTCTTGATAAATGTAATTGTAAAAATGTATGAGGATGAGTATGATGAGCATAGGCAGTTCTTATGAACCAAGAGCTTAATAGCTCATCTTCGTATATTTTTGGTGCTACAACAAAATTTGTATCTTTTATAACAATATTTTTTAATCTTTTTATCATATCTCACTCAATTCTACTATTTTTTTAACATTTGACATTGAAATATAATCACATTCCCTGATTTCTTTAAGAGTAATTCTTTCACTTTCACTTTTTATAGCATAAATTGCTGCTTTTTTTAATAATCCGACAATATCACCTATATTGCCATCTGAAATTTCAAGAATCTCCATTGCTGTATTTGATGTTAAAATAATAGATTCTTTTTTTAATGGTAATGTTTTTATAAATGTAGCTAGTAAAGAAACGAACTCTTTATCCATTTTCCATTTTCTTAAATAAATTGGTCTAAATCTACTACTTATTTGAGTATCAGTACTTACAGCTCTTAGTGCATCTTTAGTACCAGAAAGAACAATTGGTATTTTTAAATGATTACTAAGATTTTTAATTGCATTTAAAACTTGTTTCTGTTTTGCAATCGAACCACTTAAGATATTGTGTATTTCATCTATGATAAGCATATCAACATTCAATAGATTTAAATAATACTGCACAAGATATTGTTTTCTAGCAACTGAATCTCTTTCATTAAATGGAGCAAAAATTTTATTTAATATGTTACTATAAAGCCTTGATTCATTTGGTTCATTTGGTGCTAAAATAGATAAAGCAGGTATACCAATTGCATTATAATTATCAAAAAACTCTTTTGTTAATTTGTCTGAATTCTCACTATAATAATCATAGCTAGGATTTCTTCTAACAAACTCTTCCAAAAGTGAAGTTTTTCCATTATTCGATGAGCCTACTAAAAGAATACTAGTAACTCTTGTCTTGTTTTTCTCATAAGTTTTTATACTTTCTAATGTTTGAATAATTTCTTCTGCTTGAGGATAATGTACCCATCTATCCTCTGAAATATATGTTATTCTTTCTGAATTTGTCTTATTTATAATTTGTTGTGCTTCATTTGTTAATGCCATACCATTCATTTTGAATCCTTTGAAGTAATATCATAAATTTGTATATCTTTGAATAAAGAATCAAAATGCTCTGATGATAAACTAATAGATTCTTTTTTTATTTCATTACTTTTAAGTGTTGTAATTTTTTGCCTTGAAGTATCTCTCTGATGCTGTGAATGTTTATTTTTTACTTCATTTTCTATCTTTAATAACTGTTCATAAGCGTCAAATATATCATCTTCATTGTAATTAGTTATTTTTCTATCTTTTAGGTGTTTTTTGACAGCATATAAATCCCATAGTGTCATAACTGGAGCTGAAAGTTTTCTATATGGTATTTCAAAATATTCTTTTAATTCTGAATCATAAAAATATATTTTCTGAATATTTAGAGGGTCTCTTTTTATTTTATGTTTTATTTTTGATTTTTCACTATCTGTTTTACCTATCCAATGTCTTAAAACATCAGAATAATAACCTATACCATCAAGTGTAATTCCATCTTTTTGAACTGTTCTATATTCAGTAGGTAGAAGCGAAATTTTTACATCTTCAATATTATCAATCATAGAAGGCAAATATCCAATACCAGCATTTTCATCATCACCTATCAATCCTTGCATATATTTTTGTTCAGGTGTCATCTCTATACCACTATGATATTTTTTATGATAAATGTTTACTATATAATGAATCAACCATTCTTTTAATTCATCCAGTGTATACATCGCTTCTTTATCTGATTTGTAAGCACCTTTCTCAGTTATATTTGAAAATGTAGTTCCTGCCAAATTATGTACTTCTTTATTTATAGTTCCAAGTACTCGCTCAACATGAGCACCAAATTGTGGTCTAGCAACTGGTCTTTTCATCAAAGTAATTCCATATTCATCACATACTCTTTGCATATCTGAACTAACTAAGTCAGCACCATTATCTACTCCTATTATTCTTGGAATTCCAAAAATATTCCAATCACCATCAATATTATATTGGTGAAGTATTTTTTCTTTTTGAGTAAATACATTATATAAACATTGTGATACATTATAATATCCTGGTGCTTGTAGTGACACATAAATTCCTGCTATCATTCGAGAATAAACATCAATAGCCAAAGTTAAATATGGTCTACCTATTGGTTTTCTATAGATATTATCAACAACTCTTATATCCAAAGGTGTATGATCAATTTGTATAAATTCCAATGGATAATTTCCTTCAGGAAATTCCCCTTCAAAATTATCAAATTGTTTTCTAGCTTCTTTATATCCTTCTCGTTCTTTTACTACTCTTTTAGGGTCTAGAGATTCAATTCTATTTCTTAGAGTGTTTTCATGTGGAGGAATTATATTTTGATGTTTACATGAAGTGTAGATTTTGTTATAAATTCTTTTAAAACTATATCGCTGTTTATTTAGATACAAATCTTCAAGTACTTCTGTTATCACATTATCTACTTTTGGATCAAGTCTACTTCCTTTTTTACCTCTTTTTGATATATTTGATACTAATGAACTTATCTCATTTGTTTGTTCAAAAAGTTTTATCCATTCATACAAGGTAACATAACTATAGCCATATTTTTTGCCAACTTCTTCTACTTCATTTTTTGTTCTCTTTACAAAAACTAAATCTTTAATAATCTCATATCTTTTATTTGCTTCTTCCCATTCTTGGTCTGAGTAATTATCAAGGTAAGTTTTCACATCAACAACATTAATAATTTTAGAAGATAATTCATTAAGTGTTACAAATAAAATATCAAATGTAACTAAGTTTTCTATTTCAACTTCATTTATACTAATTATTCTTACGATTTTATATTGCTCATTATTGTAAAAAACAACTGAACCAATTTTTAATTCTATTTTTCCCATTACATCATAACCTTTTTTTCTAATTCAGTATTCATTGTAAATTTTTTATAGAGATTAACCACCTTAATATTTTCAAATACATATCTCCATACATAAGGTAAACATTTCATTTGTTCCATTTTATTGTCACTTAATACATCCAATAATTCTTTTACATTGATTTTATCAACTTCATTAAGTATCTTATTAATTCTTACTATTTTCTCATTATCTTGAGAAATAAAAGCAAATTTATATAAAAATTTTAAATTATCAAGATAAATTTTACTAATTTCTTCATCAGTAAAAATATCGAATTTTAAAGTATACTCATTATAAAAATATGATTTAAGAAAATCTATTTTTTCTCTAAGTTCACTATCATTTCTAATCTCGTTTATATATTTTACTTCATAATATCGATCTGTTCCATCTTTATAAGCAACAAGACAATCTGGTGTATATTTTCTTTTTGAACCATCTTTATACTCATAATTTATTGTTATAGGTTGTTCTGCATAAGAAATCACATTCTCATCGAATTCTAACAACATATAAAAATCTCTTTCAAGAACAGACTCAAAAGCAATTTGTTTTTTATTTTTATAACTAGCGAAATATCCTGTACAAGATATATAACTTTTTTTGATTTTTCTAGTACTCATATTTATATTATACAAAGCTTTCTCAAATTCTCCAACCGCTAATTTATTTAAGTTAGTTATTATTGTATTCAATTTATTTAACCTTTATCTTATATTTATTTAAGTTAATTATTGTAGATTTTCTTACGAATTGTTTCATATTTTTATACTGTGAATTAAGTTTGTTGATGGAACTGACATCCAAACTATCTCAAAATGGAATTTGTATAGTAAGTGGTGCAGCCATGGGAGTTGATAGCATAGCTCACAGTGGAGCTGGAGTAAATAACACAATAGCAGTTGTAGCAAATGGTTTAGATATAAAATATCCAACAGTGAGCAAAAATCAAATTGTTGAGATTGAGAAAAATGGTTTAATTATTTCAAGTTTTAAAGAGGGCGAAAAAGCAAGAATCTATAGTTTTGTACAAAGAAATGAGATAGTTGTAGCTTTGGGTGAAAAATTAATAGTTACTCAAGCTGATTTAAACTCTGGAAGTATTACATCTTTGGAATTTGCACTTAAACAAAACAAAGAAATTTTTGTTTTACCACATAGAATAAATGAGAGTTTAGCCACAAATGAATTAATCAAAAAAGGTTTAGCAAAAGCAATTTATGATATTGATGAGTTTGTACAAGATATTATTGGAGTTGGTCTTTTTGGGTTTGAAAATAGCTTTGATGAGATTTTAGAATATTGTAAGAATAATCCAATTTATGATGAAGTACTTTTAAAATATCCAGATAAAATTTTGGAATATGAGTTAGATGGCAAAATATCTATCAAAGATGGAAAAGTTTTTGTAGTTTAGCCACAAATACTAATAGATACAAAATGTATCTATTAGTATCTTAATTGATAAGTTATATCTCCAGCTCCAACACCCAAAAATATCCCCTCATCATAAGTTTTTATGATTTTATCATCTTTTATGAGCTCAATTTTTCCTTTATATGAAACTATTCTATCAGCAAAAATTGGATTATAACTAGCAAACTCTTTTTGAAAATCAATATCTATCTTTTTCTCACCAGCAACTGTCCATAAAGGAAGAATAATTAACTCATCACATCTTCTAAAACACTTTTTAAAGCCTTCAAGATTATCACTAGTTCTACTATATTTATGAGGTTGCCAAAGAACTATTCTGTTATTAAAGTTTGTAAGATTATCATATAACTCAACTGATTTCATAGTTGCTTCAATCTCTGTTGGATGATGTGCATAATCATCAATTACTACAAATTTATCATTTGATTGAACAATATCAAATCTCTTTTTTATACCTTTATAGTTTAAAAGATTTTTTCTAATAGTCTCAATATCTAGCTCATTTAAAGCTGCAAGAATTGCTAAAGAGGCATTTGAAGCTATATGAAAACCAAATCCCCAAACTTCAAAAGTACCATAATCTTTTAAATCAAATTTAGTACAAGGTTGTCCATTTTTTAAAGTGTAGCAAAGATTTTTTATATCTTTTGATGGATAAAGATATGTTGCATCTTCAATTTTTAATTTTTGGACATCTTTATCCTCAGCATTTACAACTCTTTTTTTTGCCAAATTTAAAAAAGTTTCATATGATTCATAAAATTTATCATAATCATAGTGATAATACTCCATATGCTCAGGTTCAGCATTTGTAACAATTGCACAATATGGATTTGAAAGTAAGAATGAAGCATCACTCTCATCAGCTTCAAATGCAACTGTTTTATCTACATATCTAAAGTTACTTCCAAACTCTTTTGAAATAGCACCAATTAATGCACTGCTTTGTAAAATTGTTGCTAATATTGCTGTTGTAGTTGATTTTCCATGAGCACCTGCAACACAATAATTTTTCTTATCTCCTAAAATTATAGGAAGTGCTTCTTTTCTTGATAGAGTTCTTATTTGTTTAAGTCTTGCTTCTATTAACTCAGGATTCTCATCTGTAACTGCTGCTGAATAAATTACTAAATCCAAATCATCAGTTATATTTTTTGCTTCTTGCGGACAAGATACTTTTATTCCCTCTTTTTCTAACTCTTTTGTTATAGATGAACTTTTCATATCGCTTCCACTAACGCTATGACCATCAAAGTTCAAAAATCTAGCTAATGCTGAAAGCCCTATTCCACCAATTCCTATAAAATGAACTCTCAATTTATTTCCTTTTTTCGATTAAATGTTTTAAGTTTTCATACTCTTTTTGTAAAAACTCTTGATGATTTTTTAAAAAATCATCAACATCAAAGTTAAAACTTGTAATAAAATACCCATACTCTTCTTTAGATTCTAGTTCATCTTTATCAACAAACTCTTCATAAAAATCTTCAAAATCAAGCTCTTTTGATAAATTCACAAGTAAAACTTCCATATTTTTTTTCAAAAACTCATCATTAATACCATTTGCAAGAGTAAAAAATAGTGCTTTTGCTAATTCAAAATCACTATTTGACCATTTTTCAATAGCAAGTTCATAAAAAGCTCTAATAGTTAGAAAATCACTATTTTCTAGCTTCAATAACTCATTTTTTTCTAATTTTTCTTCAAGATTTTTACTTGCAACCTTTAAAATCTCATCATAAATTTTGTTTGTTTTTTCTTCTTCCAAATCTAAAACTAGCATAGTGTCTAAAATTTCATACATCATCTCTATGTTTTGATTTTTTATTGAATTTTGCATTGCTGCTTCTAAATATATTAAAAAATCTGGGTTTGTTCTAGCTTCGTTTAAATCATCTTTGTTCATTTTTGTACCTGTTCTTCAGAAATTGGGATTAAGATTTGATTAAATTTATTCATATCAAAAGCAACTAAATCACTATTTGTATAGAAAAATTTGATAAATGACCTTTTTTTAAACATTTTTTGTTTTAAAGGTAATATTTGTAACATCTCTTTTTGTTTTTTTAACTCTCGTATTGGATTTTCAACACCTTTTATAATCTCTAGTTTTTCATTAAAAATTTTTGCCAAATTTTCATAGTGGTCTAGCAGACTCAACTGGTTATCTTTTTGTCCTATTGGATCATAATCAAATATTTTTGTTTTTAATTTTAATTGAGTTGCAACATCAAAAACTATTGGTGAAATTTGCTCATAACTTGCACTATCATTTAGAACAATTCCAACATTTTTTGAAGCTTTTAAACTCTCTTCTCCTATTTTAAAAATTGGAATCTTTAGCTCCAAAAGAAAATTTAATTTATATAAATCTTTAAACATAAATTTTGTCAAAACAAGTAAACCAATATTATATTTTCTACTATCTTCTTTAATTATCTCTTTAAATCCTAAATTTGCATAATCTATTTGTAAAATTATTGTAGGAAAATATTTTAATTCAGTTTTTATAAGCTCCATAATTGAAACAGTTGAAGGTCTTGTAACTTTTACAATAAGCAAAGAATTTTTTAATTTTTCATTTAGATATTTTGCTTCATCAAGAGCTTTTTTTACACTCTTTTCATTTTCTAAATATAGATCCAAATATAAATAGATTTTACTTCCAAATGGCATAGGAAATTGACCTTGAGTTTTTCCTATTACATTGTAAATATTCATCAAAACAGTTGGTTTTCCAATAACTAAAATCAAATCATTTGGTTTTAAAACCAAAGATGACTTTAGATTCATTAATTTTTGATTTCTATAAAGCCCAAAAATTCTCCAATCTTTTTGCTCAATAGAGTCAATAGAACGATAAGCATAAGAACTTCCAAATGGAATTTTTATCTCCATTATCTCACCTTGTTTTAGACCAATATTTTGTGCTAAAACTGGTACATTTGGTAATCGTTCAACCATTCCATTTGCTAAAACATCAATTCCTTTGTAAATGCTAACCATTGGATCTTTTATATTAATTCCCCAATAATCTAAAATAGTAATTTGCAGATTTTTTTTGTATTCTCTAATATTTTTAATAACACTCATCATCTCATCTTTTGAGCTAAGTGCCATTAAAACTTCACTATGAATATTTTTGTCAAGAACCATTGATAATTTTGAATTGGAAGTAGGATCAAATTTATAGAATGTAAAGTTTGAGGGCTTTTGAATAGGTAAAATCACATCATTCATATATACAACATCATAGTTGTTATCACCTGTATTTGACTCTACAATTCTTTGCAAAAGCTTCTTTGCAACTATTCCATCAAGTATAATTAATATCTTTTTCATGGGCGAAATTATATCTTAAAAAGTTTAATAGTAGATTTTAGATAGAATATAGCCTTAATTAAAAAAAGGTTTATAATATTTATGGAATTTCAAATTGACGCAACTTCAAATGGTGCTAGAGCATGTACAATTAAAACAGCTCATAGTACTATTTTAACTCCTGTTTTTATGCCTGTTGGTACTCAAGGAACTGTAAAAGCTTTAGATGCTACAGATTTACTAGAAATGGGTACTAAAATTATTTTAGGAAATACTTATCACTTGTATTTAAGACCTGGTAGTAAATTAATCAAAAAGTTCGGTGGGCTTCACGGTTTTTCAAAATTTCCAAACTCATTCCTTACTGATTCAGGTGGATTTCAAGCATTTTCACTAAGTGATAATAGTAAACCAGATGAAAATGGAATAATGTTTAAATCTCATATTGATGGAAGCCGGCACTACTTTACACCAAAAAGTGTTTTAGATACACAATATGAGCTAAATAGCGATATTATGATGATTTTAGACGATTTAGTAGCTCTTCCAAATACAAATGAAAGAATAAAACTATCAATTGAAAGAACTACAAAATGGGCTAAAGAAGCAATTGATTATCATATGGAGCAAAAAGCTCGTGGAATTGGAACAAAGCAAAATATTTTTGCAATTATTCAAGGTGGAACGGATAAAGAGTTTAGAAAACAAAGTGCAACTTCTCTTTGTGCAATGAGTGATTATGATGGTTTTGCTATTGGTGGACTTAGTGTTGGTGAACCAAATGCTATTATGTATGAAACTGTTGAGTGGACTACACAATTTATGCCAAAAGAAAAACCTAGATATCTAATGGGAGTTGGAACTCCTGAAGATTTGATAGAAAATATTGAGCGTGGTGTTGATATGTTTGATTGTGTAATGCCTACAAGAAATGCAAGAAATGGTACACTTTTTACAAGTTTTGGAAGAATGAATATAAAAAAAGCAGAGTTTAAAGAAGATAGTAAACCAATAGATGAAACTTGCTCTTGTTACACTTGTAAAAATTTCACACGAGCTTACTTAAATCATCTTTTAAGAGCTGGAGAAATAACATATTTTAGACTAGCTTCTATACACAATATCTATTATTATTTAGATTTAATGAAACAAGCTAGAGAGGCTATTTTAGAAAATAATTGGCTTGAATTTAAAAAAGATTTTTATGCTAAAAGAGGCAAATAAATCTTTTTTTTGATAGAATAGGCAAAAAAATTTAAGAGCAACTCATTGCTCACTTTAGGATTTTGCTACTTTTAGTTAAATTTATTTAACGCTAAAAAGTAGTATTTAAATATTTTGGTTACCTTTAAAATGGTAACCTTTTAAAGGAAAAATTTATGATAACTGTAGATGATAATTTAATAGCAAAATTAGAAAAACTTTCAAGTTTAAAAATAGAAGATGATAAAAAAGAGAAAATAAAAAGTGATATTTCTCAAATGCTTGAGTTTGTAAACAACTTAAATGAAATTGATGTTTCAAATGTTGAAGCAATCGCAAGTACAGTAAAAGGTGGAACTCCTTTTAGAGAAGATATTGCAGTTTCAAGCAAAGAGATATCTGATGCAATTTTAAAAAATGCACCAAAAAGTGAAGATAACTACTTTGTAGTTCCAAAAATTATAGAGTAAAAAACATGATAAAAGTTTATGGAATAAAAACTTGTGGAAGTGTACGAAATGCTTTGAAATTTTTCAAAGACCACAATATAGAAGTTGATTTTGTAGATTTTAAAACTACAAAAATAGATTTAGAAACTGTTAAAAAATGGTCACAAAAAGTTGATATAAACATACTTTTTAACTCAAAAGGTACTAAATACAAAACTATGAATTTAAAAGAGTTAAATCTTGATGAACAAGGAAAAAAAGAGTATCTTGCAAATGAACCTATGCTTTTTAAAAGACCAGTTATAGAGTATGGTGATAAACTTCTAGTTGCTTGGGATGAGGAAGAGTATAAGAAGATTTTTTTATAAATCTTCTTATACAAATTTTAAAAAAATTATCTATACTCCCAAACAACTCCCAAAGCTGTATCCATAATTGATATATTCATAGCAGACAAATCATCTCTTATGCTATCCGCTTTTACAAAATCTTTATCTTTTTTAGCCTCTGTTCTTTTTAAAATTAGCTCTTCTATTTGTTTCTTTAACTCTAAACTAACTCCAAATTGGAAATAAGAGAAAGCATCACTTCCACCAAAACCTAGAATTTTTTCAATAAACTCAATATTTGCAACTATCTCTTGTTTTAGAAGCTTATCTTTTGGATTTTTATCCAAACTATCATTTGAATTGTTTATAAATTCATCAATAGTAGCAAGAGCTAATGATGTATTCAAATCATCATTTAATGCTTCCAAAATACTCTTTTCAAACTTTTCATTCACTTTTGAAGTAGCTACCTCATAAACTCTTTTTTTTACTCTATAAAGTTTATCTAGTCTTTTTTTTGAGACAAGTAAATCCTCTTCATTGAAGTTTATATTTACTCTATACGAAGAGCTCAGAAGATAAAATCGAACAACCTCTCCACTATAAGATTTTAAAACATCTTTTAAGAAAAATGAATTTCCCAAAGATTTACTCATCTTTTCACCATTTATATTTACAAAACCGTTGTGCATCCAATATTTTGCAAGATTTTGACCACTCGCACATCTTGTTTGACTAGCTTCATTTTCATGATGAGGAAAAAGTAAATCAGCTCCACCACAATGAATATCTATTTGAAAAGGCTCATCTTTATATGCTAAATGTTTTTCAATCATAGCACTACACTCAATATGCCATCCAGGACGACCTGAGCCAAAATTTGAAGCAAAAGATACATCACTAGATTTTTCAAATTTCCATAAAGCAAAATCAGAGCTATTTCTTTTTTGATTGTTTGTTTCAACTCTTGCAATTGAGTTTTCATCACTTGCTTGGTGTGATAATGAACCATAAGAGTTATCTTTAGAAACATCAAAATATACACTATCTTCTGTTTTATATGCAATATCTTTTGAAAGTAAATTTTCTATCATAGCTTTCATTGCATCAAGATTTTCAGTCGCTTTTGGCTCAAAACTGTTTGGTAAAATATTTAGAGTTTCCATATCATTTTTATAAGTTTTTATATAAAAACTTGTAATTTCATCTAAAGATTTACCCTCTTCTTTCATTTTTTTAATAATCTTATCATCAATATCAGTAAAGTTTTTTGCAAAAACCACTTCATAACCATTTGATTTTAAAACTCTATGAAGTAAATCAAAAGCAATAGCACTTCTTGCATGTCCCAAATGAGAATTATCATAAACAGTTGGTCCACAAACATATATTTTTACTAAATTCTCTTTTAAAGATACAAACTCTACTTTTGATTTTTTTGATGTATCATAAAAATATATATTTTTCATACTATTTAAATAGTGCCTCTAGGCTTGATGCATCTGTTATTTTTTCATCTTTTTTAGTTTCAGAATGTGAAGCTAATACCCCTGTTTCAATCTCAACAATCTCTATATCATATTTTGTAAGCATAGAAGCTAATCTTATATTTAATCCAGCTTTTCCTATTGCTTTACTTTTTTGCTCACTGTTTATTGTTACAATTGCCTTACCTTTTTCACCATTTTTTGGATGTTCTTCTATTTTTACACTATTTACTAAAGCTGGACTTAAAGAACGAGCAATAAACATCTCTGGAACACTAGAGTACTCTATACAATCAATATTTTCTCCATTTAACTCTTTTGAAACTGCGTTTATTCTAACACCTTTTACACCAACAATTGCTCCAATTGCATCTATTTGTGGACTTGTAGATATAAGTGCTATTTTTGATCTACTACCTGGAATTCTAGCACTTGCTTCAATAATAATTTTTTCATCTTTAAGTTCTGGAACCTCTAATGTAAGTAAATTTTCCAAAAACTTTGGACTTGTTCTTGATAACTCTACCATCAAGCCCATATTTTTATCAATATTTACAGATTTAACAACAGCTTGAAGAGTATCTCCTACTTTAAAATACTCGCCTTTTATTCTATTTTTTCTTTGAAGAATACCTTTTATTTCACCTATTTCAATAAAAGTACTATCATTTTTATCTACTCTTGTAACAACGGCAGATACAGTTTTTCCAACTTTTTCTTTGTATTTTGTCATGATATTTTCTTCTACAAATCTTTGAAGTTTGTATTCAAAATTACTTGAAAGAATTGTTGCTGCATTTCTTCCCATATTTTCAAACTCTAACTCATAACTCAAAGAGTCTCCTAGTTCCAAGTCACTATTAATAGCTTTTGCTTCATCTATTGCTATAAAATTCTCTTTGTTTATAGGAGTTCCATCTTCATTTTCTAAATCTTCAAATAATCTTTTATCATCATTTGCTACAACTTCTATTTTTTGGAAAAGTGTTAATTTTTTACTTGCTCTATCTACTTTTGCATCAAAAATCAAAGTATAATCAACCATTTTTTGAGCAGTTTTAATCAAAGCCTCTTTTAAAGCGTTTTCTACATCAGTGATTTTAAGACCCTTTTCGTAAGCTATTGAGTCTAAAATATCTATTATTTTATCCATAATTGTATCCTATAGTTTTTTTAACATTGAAATGGTAAGTTTGATTTTCAATGCAAGTTTTAGGGCAATAGTATATCAAAAATACCTTTTATACAAATTAAAGCAATTTTTCACTAAAATATACGATTATTTGAAAAAAAAGGTTTAATGAAATGGAATTATTAATTGCTA
Source organism: Aliarcobacter cryaerophilus ATCC 43158 (assembly GCF_003660105.1). Taxonomy (NCBI): domain Bacteria; kingdom Pseudomonadati; phylum Campylobacterota; class Epsilonproteobacteria; order Campylobacterales; family Arcobacteraceae; genus Aliarcobacter; species Aliarcobacter cryaerophilus. The sequence continues at coordinate 192,299 of NZ_CP032823.1, read as the reverse complement.
GAAATGAATTAAATGAAAAGCCAAAAAAAGTACAGTTGGAAAAAATCAAAGATGAGTTAAAAAAAGAGGCTCAAAAAATATTTTACTTTGATAGAGACAACTCTCACAAAGATATGATGGCTTTAGTTGAAGCTTTAGAAAAAGAGGGATTTAATATCTATTTTAGAGAGATTAAATTTGGATTAGCTGATGATGAGTATATGTATGAGGTTCATGCACTTTAATATTTTATAGTGATAAAAAATATGAGTAAAAAACTATTTATACAAACTTTGGGTTGTCAAATGAATGACACTGATAGTAAGCATATTCAAGCAGAACTTGAGAAACACAAAGGCTATAGTGCTACACAAAATATTGAAGATGCTGATTTAATTATTATAAACACTTGTTCTGTTAGAGAAAAACCAGTTCAAAAACTATTTTCTGAAATTGGACAATTTAATAAGAAAAAAAAAGATGGTGCAAAAATCGGAGTTTGTGGATGTACTGCTTCTCATTTAGGTGAAGATATTATAAAAAGAGCTCCTTATGTTGATTTTGTTTTAGGTGCTAGAAATATTTCAAAAATCAAAGATGTTGTTGATATAAAGGGCTCTGTTGAAATAAGTATTGAAAATGATGACTCTCAATATGAGTTTGCTATAGCAAATAACAACAACTTTAGAACAAGTGTAAATATATCTGTTGGTTGCGATAAAGAGTGTACATATTGTATAGTTCCTAGCACAAGAGGTGATGAGATATCTATTCCACCTCTTATGATAGTTTCACAAATACAAAAAGCTGTTGATAATGGTGTCGTTGAAGTTGCACTTTTGGGACAAAATGTAAACTCTTATGGAAAAAGATTTAGTAATAATGCAGATAAATATAGCTTCACACAACTTCTTCAAGATATATCAAAAATAGATGGTTTGCAACGTATTAGATTCACATCTCCTCATCCACTTCATATGGATGATGATTTTATAGAGGAGTTTGCAAGAAATCCAAAAATCTCGAAATGTATTCATATGCCATTGCAAAGTGGTTCTACAAAGATTTTAAAAGCAATGAAAAGAGGATATACAAAAGAGTGGTTTTTAAATCGTGCTTTTAAAATGCGAGAGTTAATTCCTGATTTAAGAATTACAACAGATATTATCGTAGCATTTCCAGGGGAAACAAATGAAGACTTTTTAGATACTTTAGATGTTGTAAATCAAGTAAAGTTTGATCAAATTTTTAACTTTAAATACTCTCCTAGACCAAATACAAAAGCACTTGAACTAAAAGAACAAGAACTAGATGATAGCATTGGAAGTGCAAGACTTGATGAACTAATTGAACTTCATAAAAGACATTTAGAAAAATCAATGCCTGATATGATTGGAAAAACTGTAAATGTTTTAGTTGAGAGCTTAAAACCAAATGGTGAAGTAAGTGGATATACAGATAATTACTTTTTGGTATTTACAAAAGGAAGCGATGAATTACTAGGAAAATTTGTAAATGTAAAAATTACAAGTGCAACAAGAACTTCATTAAAAGGCGAAATTGTAGAGTAATGTGGAAGTCAATCAAAAAAAAGTATGCTCCATATTTGTTATATTTAATAGCAAAATTTATCTATGCAACAAATAAGAAAGTTTATCACCATCCAAAAGATGACAAAGAAACTTTTCTTTTATGTATGTGGCATGGTGATTTACTTTCACAAATATTTAACTATCATCACTTTAGAAAAGGTTGGGTTGTAAAAGCCATGATAAGTGAAAATAGAGATGGAGAAATTATTGCAAAAACAGCAGAACTTTTTAATTGTGGCTCAATTCGTGGTTCTAGCTCACATGGTGCTTCAAAAGTTTTAATAAGAGCATTAAAAGAGTTAAAAGCTGGAAATGATGTTGCAATTACTCCTGATGGTCCAAGAGGTCCTAGATATAGCATTGCAGATGGAGTTGTAATAATTTCACAAAAAAGTGGAAAAAATATTAGATGTTTTAATGCCATACCTTCTAAATATTGGCAGTTTAAATCATGGGATAAATTTGTATTACCAAAACCTTTTGGTAAAATAGATTTTTACATAAGCGAACCTTTTAGTGTAAAAGATATGGAACTAGAAGATGCAAAATCTTTAATAAAAACAAAGATGTTGCAATACTCTTTAATATAAATTAGGAAAAAAAATGTTTAAAAAAGAGACTATGTTTATAAATGTTGTAAAACAAAACAACAACCTAAAAGTTGAGTATAAAAAATATATAAATAACAAAGAAATAAGTGAAGACAACTCAACATTTCTACTAGATGGAGATATTCTACCCGATAATATTGTCCAAAAATTAAATAATCTACAAAATGAAAATGATTTAAGCTATATATCAACTCTACTTTTAAGTGATACTACAAAATTAATCCCAAAATCAATATCGCCAAAAGTAAAAGATTGTGAAATTATAAATTTCAATGATGCTTACGATATTGTTGTACTAAAAACAACACTATTTGAAACACAAAACTATTTTGGAAAAACTGGAATTGATTATATATATTCAGCTTTTCATATAATGAATGCTCATATTCAAAAACAAAGCTCAAAAAATGAACTTTTATTCTTTATATACAACGACCGAGCTTATATTTTAATAGTAGATAAAAATAGTAAAATAGTTTACAATGAAGTTGTAGATTTACTAACTTTTGATGCTGTAAAAAGAACACATTTTTATGAAGATAATTTGGAGGGTCAAAAACTTTTTGATGAGCTTTATTACCTTGAATTAAGTGAACTTTTACAAAAAATATTAAAAAAATTTCATGAGTCTCAAAAAGAGATTTTTATACAAAAAATATCTTTTTTATTTGCCCTAAGAAATCTTACAAAAGAGCAATTAACAAATCTAAGTCTTGAATTGATGTTAAAAATAGATGATTATAGCGTTGATATTCATGATGAACTTTTTAGCTTATCACGAAATCAAAATGTTTTAAAAAGTTTTGTAGTTCCAAGAAAAAAGAAGAAAAAAAAGGATTCTAGATATATTTTTGTATTTATTCTATTTGCTATGATATTTTATGGTGGATACAAAATTTACAATATGATAGATTTTAGAAAAATTGCAATAAACTTAAATCTAATAGAAGCAAATAAAACTATAAATCTTGAAAAACTTCCTGATCATATTTTAAACAATAGTAAAATTGAGCATAGAATTAAAGCTATTTTTAGTACTACTCCACAAAATATAATGATAAACGAGTTGGTTTTAAAAAATAAAGTATTAGAATTAAAAGTTACATCAAAAGATAATGAAAATCTAGATTTACTAAAACAGTCTCTAAACAATATATATCAAATTGTTGAGACAAAAAAACTAGATGAGAAACAAGATAATAATTTTGAAGCAATAGTTGTAGCAAAAGATGAATTAGAGCTTAAAGATGTTGTATATGGAATATTTACAAAAGATTATCTACAAGATGAACTTTTTGACAAAGATAGTATAAACGAGCAGTTGAAAATACTTTTACCAGAACACTCTATCATAAAATATATCGAAACATACAATGCAAATAAGGTTGAAATTTTTACTTATAGTGTAAATACTATTATAAAAGAACCAAAAGATTTATTCAATATATTTACAAATATAAATAGTGAGCTATACTCTATAACTATTTCAAAACCTATTTTAATGAAAAATACAAATTTAGGAATAGAAGTTGATTTTATTATAGAGTTTAATCAACTAAAAAATTAAGAAATTTATTTATTTTAAACTAAGTTGTTGTTCTTTTAGTATTTTGGCTTTAGAACATACAACTTACCTTTTTCCTTCATTCTTCCAGCATAGTTTAAAGCCTCAGGACCAAATCCCCAAAAAAAGTCAGCGCGTATTTCGCCTTTAATAGCACCACCAACATCTGCTGCAATTGTGAGTTTATTTATAGGTTCTTTAGAAATAGGATTTTGTGTATTTAAAAAAACAGGCATTCCTAAAGGAATATATGTTCTATCAACTGCTATATTTCTTTTTGGAGTTAAAATAGTATTTAAAGCTCCCGTAGCACCTTGATTTGAAACTTTAAAAAAAACATAACTCTCGTTTATATTTAAAATCTCATCTATTTTTGAAGGATTTTTTAATAACTCTTCTTTTATAGCTTGAACACTTATCTCCTCTTTTGAAATTATCTCATTATCAATAAAATATCTACCAATACTTTTATATTCTCGTCCATTTTGTCCAGCATATCCAATATTTAAAATCTCTCCAGAATCAAGTTGTATTTTTCCACTTCCTTGAACTTGTAAAAAAAACAGATCTATTTTATCATCTACATAAGCTATTGGTTCAAGATTTTTGTTATTTTGATTATTTTCTATAGAAGCTCTTGTATCATAAGGAACAATTTTTTTACCAACTTTTTTTCCAATATTTTTATAACCTTGTAAGCTAGTTGTAGTTGAAAGAACTAAATCTTTTGGGATTTTATAAACTGGATATTTGTATCTTTGAGTCTTTATCAAACTTCCATATAAAAGTGGCTCATAATAACCTGTTATCGTCCCCTCATCTTTTAAGTTATTATCATAAAGTTTATATGCTTGAAAGTTTGATACAAAAAACATTGCTCCATCATTTGTATGCTGTGCTTTTTGGCAAACATTTTTTAACTCTTCATACCTTTGAGATTTTTGACAATCTTTTTTGAAAACTTCTAAAGCATGATTTAAATCATCATCAAAAAAACCTTTTATTTGAGAAAAAGGAACTATTTGCATTCCATTTAAAATCTCTTTTTCATATTTTGATTCAAGACTGTTTTGATGATGTTTGTTATCTGTTTTTATATTTTCATCTTTTTTTGAACAAGCTGTTATTAAAAAAATAAGCAAACTTAGAAATATTAAATTTTTCATATATTACACTCCACTTGAGAATTTATTGAATGTATCTCTTTTAAACCACAACTTGTACATAAAAACTCTACATCTTTTATACCTGAGCAACCATGATATTTTAAAACAGTTGTTTTAATTATCTCTTGTGTAAAATTTTTATCACTATTTTTATCAAAAAACAGTTTTCTTGTCTCTAAACAACTAGGACAAGTACCACTTAATAGTGAAAAAAGATGATTTTGTTTTGATTTAAAAAAGATATATATTAGGAGTAATACTACTATAAAAAGAATAAAAATATAAATAAGTGTTTGCATAAGGTAGAGTTTTACTCTACCTCAGCATCGATAACATCGTCATCTTTTTTTGCTTTTTGATTTGCATCTGCTCCAGAAGCAGCCTCACCATCTTTTTTATACATAGCTTCTGCTAATTTGTGAGATTTTTCAGTTAAAACTTTTAATTTCTCTTCAATTTGCTCTTTTGTAGAATTATCATCTTTTAGAACCTCTTCAAGCTCTGCTGCTGCATCAACAATCGCTTTTTTATCTTCTTCAGAAATAGAACTTTCATTCTCTTCTAAAGTTTTTCTTGTAGAGTGAAGCATTGCATCTGCTTGGTTTCTTGTCTCAATTAATGCTTTTTTCTTAGCATCTACATCTTTATTTGCTTCAGCCTCAGCAACCATTTTTGCAATCTCATCATCACTTAATCCAGAACTTCCAGAAATAGTAATTTTATTCTCTTTTCCAGTTCCTTTATCTTTTGCAGATACATTTAAAACACCATTTGCATCTATATCAAATGTTACTTCAATTTGAGGAACACCTCTTGGAGCTGCTGGAATATCTGAAAGTTCAAACATACCTAAAGATTTGTTATCTCTTGCAAACTCTCTCTCACCTTGAGAAACATGAATAGAAACAGCTGGTTGATTATCATCTGCTGTACTAAATACTTGAGATTTCTTAACGGGGATTGTTGTACCTTTTTCAATAAGTTTTGTCATAACTCCACCAAGAGTTTCAATTCCAAGTGATAGTGGTGTAACATCAAGTAATAAAACATCCTTAACATCTCCTCTTAAAACTCCAGCTTGAACAGCAGCTCCAGCAGCTACAACCTCATCAGGATTTACACCTTTATTTAAATCTTTTCCAAAGAAATCTCTTACAACTTGGTTTGCTTTTGGTAATCTTGTACTTCCACCAACCATAATAATCTCATCAATATCACCTTTGCTTAAGTTTGCATCTTTTAAAGCCACTTTTATGTGTTCTAAAGTTTCATCTATTAACTTCTCAGTCATAGATTCAAATTTAGCTCTTGTTAAAGATTTTACTAAGTGAATTGGTCCTGCATTTCCCATTGAAATAAATGGTAGATTAATCTCTGTTGATTCAGCTGATGATAACTCTTTTTTAGCATTTTCAGCAGCATCTTTTAATCTTTGAAGTGCCATTTTGTCATTTTTAACATCAAAACCATTTTCAGCTTTAAATTCATCTGCTAACCAATCAATAATTTTATTATCAAAATCATCTCCACCTAAGAAAGCATTTCCATCTGTACTTAAAACTTCAAAAGTTCCATCTCCAATTTCAAGAACTGTAACGTCAAATGTTCCTCCACCTAAATCGTAAACTAGAACTTTCTCTTCACCTTTTTTATCAAGTCCATATGCAAGTGAAGCAGCTGTTGGCTCATTTATAATTCTTAATACGTTAAGACCTGCAATTGTTCCAGCTTCTTGAGTTGCTTTTCTTTGTGCATCATTGAAGTATGCAGGAACTGTAATAACAGCATCTGTAACACTACTTCCTAAATACTCTTCAGCATCTGCTTTTAGTTTTCCTAAAATTTTTGCTGAAATTTCTTGAGGAGTATAAACTTTCCCACCAATTTCAACAGCAGCTGCCCCATTTCTATCAACTATTTTATATCCAACTTTACTTTGAGCCTCTTTTGCATTTGGTTCATTCATCATTAAACCCATAATTCTTTTTATAGAATATATAGTTTTTTCTGGATTTGTAATAGCTTGTCTTTTTGCAGGATCACCTACAAGGACTTCACCTTTATCTGTAAAAGCAACAATAGAAGGAGTTGTATTTTTTCCCTCTTTATTTGGAATAATTTTTGCTTCACCATTTTCGTAAACTGCAACACAAGAGTTTGTTGTTCCTAAATCTATACCAATAACTTTACTCATTTTTTCTTCCTTTTATTAAGTTTTTTAAATTCTAAATTCTATTCATAGTTTATTGACATTTCGGTCAATTTTCTAATTTGCTATGCTAACCATCGAAGGTCTTAGCAATCTATCTTTTAACATATAACCTTTTTGTAACTCACTTACAATTTGACCACTTTCATGATTTTGGCTATCTACTTGCATTACAGCATTATGCATATTTGGATCAAACTCACCAGTTGTATCAACTTTTGTGATATTGTGTTTTTCAAATGTTGTAATGAAACTTTTAATTGTTAACTCAATTCCCTCTTTTAGTTTTGGAAGTAACTCTTCAGCACTTAAATCTGCATTTGCAGAGTTTAAAGCCATTTCCAAAGTATCAAGAGGAGTTAATAAATCTTTTGCGAACTTCTCACTTGCATAATCTATTGCTTGATATTTTTCTCGCTCTAATCTTTTTTTAATATTTTCAAAATCAGCATGAACTCTTAAAAATTTCTCTTCACTTTGTTTTAAATCCTCTTCAAGTTTAGAAATAATATCTTCCAAACTCTCATCTTTTTGCTCCTCGTTTGCTTCACAACACTCTTTAGAACTTTCACAACAATTTTCTGTTTTTTCTATCTCTTCGTTTAAAACTTCATCTTGTTTTAATTCGCTCATTTTATCTCCTTAAAAATTTATAATTTGTTCAAAAAAATATTCATAATCTTTTGATAACTCACCAACAACAAATATTTTATAATCTTCGTTATTGATTTTGCAGAATTTACAAATTCCTATGTAATTTTGTGGTAAAAAACCATCAAAATATAGACCTTCTTTTAACTCATCTAAAATCGAGCCTTTTAAAAATCTATTAATTGTAAACTCATCAAAATCAAAATTTAATGCCAAAGATAAAAACTCTTTGTAGTTAAAAATATCAAAATCACTGTTTTGTAAAGTTTGGTTTATAGAACTATAAAGCTCATAAGCACCAACATCTTTTGATATTTTTATAATATCTTTCAAAGAACTTTGCAAAAAATCACTCAAAAACTTATATAAAGCTTGACTATATTTTATATTTACAACAAAAGTTGTAAACTCCAAAATTATATACTTATTTTCGACATTTATAATATTTTGTAAAATATCACTTTTCTCTTTTTTTAAAATAACTGTTAATCCAATTTTATTAGCCAAAAACTCCATAGCTTTTATATTCACACCAGAAATAGGGAAATTTAACTTTCCTATCCAATACTGCTTTAAAGCTTCATTTGTAGGTGTTCTTCCACTACTTATATGCTCTTGAGCTAAAAAACCTTCATCGCCTAGTTTTTTAAAATATCCACGAATTGTTGCAGGAGAATAATCTAATTCATACATAGATTTAAGCTCTTTTGAACCTATTGGTTCTAAATGCTCAATATATGCTTTAATAATAGATTGTAATAAAAACTCTTTTTTATCTATCATAAATCCTGCTTTTTCTAAACTTTAGCACTCTATCATATAAACTGCTAAAGAATTATATCTTATTGAGCCAATGTTTGTCAAGTATTTATTCTAAAAAATATAAATAGATACATTTTTACTCATTAAGCTTATAAACTCTATTTAGAATTCTATCCCATTTGTTGTTATTTTGCCAATCAATAGTTACAATTTGTGTAAATTTATCTTTTGTAAATTGATATGAATTTAACTCATTAAAAGCTACAACAGGAGTTAAATCATCTCTTTTTGAAAAAGGAAGAACTCTAAAGCTAAGATTGTCTAAAACTATTGGAGAGGAGTTTTTATTTTCAACATATAATAAAACCATATGAGTTCCAGCACTAGCTTTTACATTTACAATTGCTAAATACAAACTCTCTTTTTTTACTCCTAGTTCCAAAAGTGTAAAATATTTTGCTATTGCATAATCTTCACAATCTCCAAAACCTTTAATAAAAAACTCTTTTGGTGTCATCCAATAATCATCTATTCCAACACTTTGACTATCAAATTCAGGTAAAGTCTTGTTTATAAAAAAGTTTACTTTCCCTAGTTTTTTCTCAATATCAAGATTTTTTGTCTCTTTTTTAAACTCACTATATTTTTCTAATCTTTTCAAAATAGCTGTTTTTTGTCTTGAGTTATTAATTGTATTTTTATCTTTTGAATTTAATGTAAATTCATATGCAAAGCTATTTATCAAAAATAAAGAGTTTAAAAAGATTAAAAAAAATAATTTTCTCATTTATAAAAAATCCTTGATAGATATAAGCCATTTGGACTAATTGGTGTTTTAAATATATTTTCTTCACAGTTTAGTTGTTTTTTCAAATCTTTTATTGTTAGCTTTTTATCATTAATTGCAATTAAAAATCCTACCATAAGTCTTATTTGACTTCTTAAATAAGAGTTTGCACAAAATTTTAAAACATAAATATCTTTATACTTATAAAATTTTGTATCAAAAATTTCTCTTTTTGTATTCTCTTTTTTACTACCTGTTTTATGAAAATATTTAAAATCATAAACCCCAATAAACTCTTTTATAACACTTTTTAAAAGTTCTTCATCTATATTTTCTACATAAGTTACAAATTTATCATTAAAAGGAGTTGTTGGTTTTGAAGTTATTATATATCTATAAACTCTTTTTTTTGCACTAAATCTTGAGTGAAAATCATCACTTACTTTTGATATTTTTTTTATTTTAACTGCTCTTGAGAGTTTATTATTTAAAATCTCTTTTAGTTTTGAAAAATCTTCCCAATAATCTGGGATAAGACAGTTAAAAACTTGCCCTGTAGCATGGACATCTCTATCTGTTCTTCCACTTAAAACTATTTTTGTATCAATATTTATATTTTTAAAAGCTTTTAAAAGTTCATCTTCAACTGTATTTTTATTTGGTTGCTTTTGACTGCCAAAAAAAGAGCTTCCATCATAAGAGACTTCAAACTTTAAATTCAAATTTAATACTCTTTTTTTGTAGTTTTAGAATATAAAATATAACTTGCAAATACCCAAATAATTGGAATAATATATAAAGAGTGCAAAAATAATCTCTCACCAATATATTTAATTAATATAAAATATATAATAACAGCCAATACGGAGTATGCAACAGCTCTATTTTTTTCATATCTTGGATTAAAATAACCAAAAACTATAACTAAAAATAGAGATATTAACGGAAAGATAGATGACAAAATGAAAAATGAAAAATCATCAATATCTCTATTATTTTTCAAAGCATTTTTCCAAAAATTATAAGATGTATCAAAATTTACAATATCAGCATTTGAAATTGAATCATTTATATACATCTCTTTATAATCAATCTGACTAAGCTCTTTATCATCAATTGCAAAAACTTTTCCATTTATTAATTTAAAACTCAAATTACCTTTTTCATTTTCAAGTATGGCTTGATCACTTATTATAAAACTTTCTGAATTTTTTTCACTTTTAAAAAGTGTAACTTCTTTATAAACTTTTTCATCTTTTCCATTTATATAAATTAGCCAATCACCAAATTTTTGTCCAAATTCACTCTCTTTTATATTAAAATTTGCCTCTTTTTTCTTAATTTCAGAGAAAGTTTTTGTTAAATATTTTGTTTTTGGAATAAGACCTAAAGAGATAACGAGTAAGAATATAGTTAAAATAGCTGTTAAAGGTAAGAAAATTTTAATTATATTTAGCGGGTTTAATCCATAAGATGTAATAACAACCATTTCGTATTCGCTTGATAATTTTGACAAACAAATTGTTAATGATATAAAAAAAGATATTGGTAATGTATAAAATACAACTTGCGGAATTGAATATATATAAAGTTTTAAAAGTTCAAAAGATGTCATTGTAATCACAGAAGTAAGACTTGCAATTTTAACCAAAAAAACAACAGAAGTTATAAAAAAAAGTCCTAAAAATATAGGAAAAAAGCTAATAGCTAATTGTGAATGTAAATAGTTACTTAATCTCAATAAAAATCCTTAAAAATATTTGATAAATTAAAAAAATACTCTAATAAAAAACCAAAAACGAGAAATGGAATAAAAGGTACTTCAATCTCATTTTTTCTATTTTTTAAATAAACTGCATAAAACATAGCTACAATTGCACTTAGAAATATTGCAATAAATGTATTATAAACTCCTAAAATTACACCAAAAGATGCGATTAAAGGAATATCTCCTTCTCCTAGTGCTGTTTGAGTTTTTAAACTCTCATCTTTTAAAAATCTTGATTTTATATTTTGTATATAAAAAGTAACCAAAAAATTTAATATTACAAAAGCTCCAGCAATTATAAAAGCACTTTGTAATGCTTCAAAAATATCAAGAGTTGTAATAAAAAAAGATGATAACAGTGCAAACAATAAAAGATAATCAGGCACAGCTTTATATTTAAAATCATAAAATGATAAAACTACCAAATTTATCAAAAATAGTGTAAAAAGTAACATTTGTAAAATACTAAACTCCACCAAATCTTCTTTGTCTTTTATTAAAATCTTCTATTATATCATCTAGCTCTTCAATATTAAAATCAGGCCAAAGTGTCTGAGTAAAAAACATCTCGGCATAAGCATTTTGCCACAATAAATAGTTAGATAGTCTTACTTCTCCACTTGTTCGTATAAGTAAATCAACTGGACCTATTCCTGCTGTATCTAAACAAGATTCAAAGTTTTTTTCATTTACATCAAGTTTTTTCTCATTTAACTTTTTTATTGCTCTAATTATCTCATCTTTTGAGCCATAATTTAGTGCTAAAACTTGTGTAAGCCCTGAGTTTTTTGATGTCTTTTCTTCAATATCTTTTATAGTTTTTTGTAAATTTTTTGAAAACTTACTTAAATCTCCAATAGCTTTAAATCTAATACTATTTTGCATAAATGTTTCAAGCTCATTTTTTAAGTATTTTTCCAAAAGCTTCATTAAATACTCAACTTCCAGTTTTGGTCTTGTCCAGTTTTCAGTCGAAAAAGCGTATAAAGTAAGATACTTAACTCCAAGTGTTGCACAATATTTTGTTATATTTCGAACAACCCTAGCACCCTCTTCATGACCTGCTGTTCTTTTAAGACCTCTATTTTTTGCCCATCTTCCATTTCCATCCATAATGATTGCTATATGAGATGGGCAACTAGAGTTAATCATTTTTCAAACTCTTTTTCTAAATATTCTAAGATATTTAATGAAATATCTAATTTATCACCACTAAAATTAAAACTTTTATCTTTTAAAATAAGCTCTATATTATTGTTTTGGCTCCCAAAACTGTTATTTTCATCTAAAATATTTAAGCAAACTGCATCTAAACTTTTATTTTTTAACATATTTTGAGCATTTATTTTTGCTTCTTTTTTATCCATTTCAGCTTTAAAACCAATAGAAAAAATATCTTTTTTCTCTATTGAAGCCAAAATATCTATATTTTTTTCAAGTTCCAAGCTCCAATTATCACCTAAACTCTCTTTTTTTAATTTTCCGCTGAAACTCTCTTTTGGAATATAATCACTAATAGCAGCTACCATAAATAAAAAACTTTTTTTTAAAGATTTTAAAGCTAATTTATCTTGCAAAGCTAAAAACATAGTTTGTGAGCTATCAACAATTTGTAAATCAATATCTTTGGGTATATTTTCATACCCTCTTGTTGTAACTAAACTTACATTCGCTCCAAGATAGTAAAGCGCAGTTGCAATACTTGATGCCATTTTTCCACTTGAAAAGTTTGAAATATATCTTACACCATCAATTTTTTCTACTGTTCCCCCACCACTTAAAATAACTCTTCTATTTTTCCAGTAAGAAGTTTTTAAAAGCTCTCTACAAGTTATTTGAAAAATATCTATTGGTTCAAGCATTGCACCATTTCCAACATCTTTACAAACTAACTCTTTTGTTTGTGTTTTTAAAACTTTAAAACCTAAATTTTCTAAACTATCTATACTATTTTTTGTAATAGGATTTTCTATCATATTTGTATTTGCAGCAGGAGCTATTATAATTTTCTTTTTACAAGCAAGAACTGTTTGAAGTAATAAATTATCAGCAATTCCTACAGATATTTTATTTATAGTATTTGCACTAGCTGGTGCAATTACTAAAATATCAGCCCATTTTGCTATATCTATATGATTATAATCACTATTTTTATCCCAGTTTTCACTATTTTCATCTAAAATTTTATTTTGGCTAATTGCTTCAAAAGTTATTGGATTTATAAACTTTTTTGCACTTTCACTCATAATAACTCTAACTATTGCTCCAGATTTTATATAAAGTCTTATCAAATCCAAAGTTTTATATATAGCAATAGAGCCAGTAACTCCTAGAAGAATTTTTTTATCTTTTAAAATCACTATTTATTTCTCTTCTTTTGCTTTTTTGGCTTTATCAAAATGTTTATAAAAATAACCATCAATAGTTTTTGCTTTTGCTCTTGTTAAATAAAGTTCACCTTTTTTTATATTTCCTGTTACACAAGATCCAGCAGCTATTAAAACATCATCTTCAATTTTTACAGGTGCAACAAACTGCGTATCACTTCCTACAAAAACATTTTTACCAATTATTGTTTGATATTTATTTATCCCATCATAGTTACAAGTAATTGTCCCGCAACCAATATTTGTACCCTCAGCTATAATACAATCTCCCAAATAACTCAAATGCCCAGCTTTTACACCAGTTAAAATAGCTTTTTTTGTCTCAACAAAGTTTCCTATATGTGTTTTATTTATTTCACTTAGAGGTCGTATTCGTGCCATTGGTCCAATATCACTATCAATAATTATTGAATCTTCAACAACACTATTTGTTTTTATATGTGAGTTTATAATTTTTGAATTTCCAAGAAGACTTACACCATTTTCAATAATTGATTCACCTTCAATTTGCACACCCTCTTCTATATAGATAGTATCAGGCAGTCTCATAATAACACCTGCTTTTAAAAACTCTTTTTTAATTCTATTTTGGTGAATTACTTCAGCATCGGCAAGCTCAACTTTAGAGTTTACCCCTTTAAAATTCTCTTCATTTACAACAAGTGGTTTTAGAATTTTACTTTGCTTTATCGCCATCTCAACTAAGTCTGTTATGTAGTACTCTTTTTGATTATTATTGTTGTTTAACTTTGGTAAATTTTCAAGTAAGAATTTTGTCTCAAACTGATAAATTCCAGCATTTGCTTTGTTGATTTTTAGCTCTTCTTTTGAAGCATCTTTTTGCTCAACTATTTTTTTTACATTTCCATTTTCAATAATTACTCTTCCATAACCATCTGCACTTTCTAACTCTAAAACAGACATTATAATAGTTGCATTTTCTATATCAAATTTTTCAAGTTCACTTGCTTGAATTAAAGGCATATCTCCATTTAAAACCAAAGTTTTCTCATATTTTGGTGTTATTCCCATAACTGCTCCACCAGTTCCTGGATAGTTTTTATGGTCTTGAATTACAAAATTTATGTTTGAAAAATATTTTTCTATTTCAGATTTAACTTTTTCAAATTGATGATATAAAACAACTGTAATATCATCACTTAATTTTAAAGCCTCTTTTATTGAGTAATAAATCATAGGTTTTCCAGAGATTTTATGTAAAACCTTTGGTGTACCTGATTTCATTCTTGTTCCCTGTCCAGCTGCAAGGATTATTATAGATTTTTGATTCAAAAAAATTCCTTATTATTTTTTAAGCAAAGCTTCATTTATCTCTTTTTTAAAGTTTGTAACAACTTCAATAAGAGCATTTTTCATCTTACTATCACTAATATCTTCTGCTGCAACTAATTTATCAAGTATCTTCTCTTTACTTTTGAAAAATTCAGCTACTTTTTTATTTTTTGGATTGTTATTGTACATCAAAACTCCAGAAGAGATAAGAGTTATTACAAGTCTAGTATGTCCTAAAATTGCGGCATAGTTTAATATATTAAATCCACTATTATCAGGTTCATTCATATTTGCACCTGCTAGAATTAACCATCTTGCTATCTCATAGTTTCCTTTCCATTGAGTGTGATGAAGTGCCGTTCTTCCGTGGTTATCTTTTATATCAAGATTTGCTTTTTTTATCATTAATTTTTCAACAATAACCAAATCATCAGCTATTACAGCTTTATGAATAACAGTTCTTCCATCTTTATCTTGAATATCCATATTTATTCTATATTTTAGAAAATTCTGTAATCTTTTTATAAAATATGCTTTCAAAGTTCTATCTTCTATTCTTAAACCCTCATCAACCATATACATCAAAGGAGTATTTCCATCAAAATCTTTGTGGTTTAAATCTACTTTATACTCAACCAAAATATCAAGAATTTCAAAACTATCATAAGGAACCAAATCAAAAACTATATTTTTTCCATCTACTCTTGTATAGCTTATATCAGCTTCATAAACTAATAGTTTTTTTAATAAGATATCAAATCCACCATCTTCTTGTATATATTCATCTAAACTTTGATTTCTTGTTTTTTCGCCTTTTGAGATTAAGATAATTTCTATAAGATTGTCTACAATTGTTCTAAAATATTTATCTCTTTGGTTTAAATTTGCACCTTTTAGGATTAAAAAATCTATTATTTTATTATTTGAATAGCCCTTTAATACCTCTATATGAAATAAACTTCTGTGATGTTCATCAAAAATATTTAAACTAGCTCCACAATTTAATAAAAACTCTGCATTTACAAAATTTTTTCTCTCTAACTCTTTTTGTAAAGCAGTTTTTCCATATTTATCTAAAGTATCAACTTTAAATCCTAATTCAATAATTTGAAGAGCCAAAGATAAGTAATCATCTTTTGGATTTATAAGTACATATCTTTTATCTTCAATATCTTTATCATATTTTTGTAAAACCATTATATAAAAAATTTCATCTAAAATAGACTTATCTCTATTATCGACAACATTAAGATTTATTCCTCTTTTTGCTAAATGCTTTAGAAGTATCTCATTTTTCATACCTTGCAAAATTGTGTTATACAATACATTTTGACCATTTTTATCTAAAATATTTAGATTTATTCCAATATTTATCAAAGCCAAGGCAAGCCTTAAATCATCTTTTAAAACAGCTTCAAAAAGTGCTGTTTGTCCATTTTTATCTACTGCATTTATATCTTTTACATTGTCAATAACTTTTTTCAAAGTCTCTAAATTTCCATTTTCTATAGCATCAAAAACTACGTTTCTGCCATCATTATCTTTTATATCAAAATCCAAATTATAGTTTAAAAGTATTTGAAAAACTTTATCATTTCCTAAAAGTACACTATCTTGCAATACTGTTCTACCAGCAGAGTTTTTTCTATTTCCATCAAAACCATTGTCTAGTAAAAATTTTATCATCATAAAATCATATTTTTCACAAGCCTCACTTAGTACTGTTTTACCAAGCTTATCCTCTTTATACATATCTATACCGAGGCTTATCAAAATTTTTATTGCATTAAAATTTTTTTTAGCAGCAAAGAAAAAAAGATAGTTCCTACCTTTTTCATCTACTCCATTTATATTTACACCATTTGCAATATATTTTTTGAGTTTATCGATATTGATATTTGAAGACATCAACTCTTTTACAAATGCATCTTCATCGGCTCTAAAAAAACCTAGCACAATACTTTCCTTATTCTAAATATTCATCTTTATTATGGATATATTCTATCAAAAAATATATTAAACTCTTTTTCTTCCTCTAGAATAAAAATTATTTTTTTTATCTTCTTTTCCTTTATCTTTATCTTTATAAAAAGGTTTTTCATCTCTTTTTTCATCTATTAAAACACCTTTTAAAGATTTTTCAATAAATCTATTAAAAGATTCTCTCAAAATAAAAGCCTTATCATGGTCAGGAAAAAGATCAGGCAACTTATACGAAAGCCAAAGATACAAAGATATTTTTTTTACTTCATCTTCAACCAAAAGCAAATCTTTTTGTGTAATTGCCTTTTTTGGTAAAGTAATAGATGGCTTATAGTGATTTGGTCGTTTTTTAATCACACTTGCTATATATGAGTTATAGGCTTGGACAATAATAGTTGATTTTGTAGTAATTGGAGCTTGTGCCAAAAGATATTTCTCTTCCAAACTCAAACCATCTTTACTATCAACAATTCTCGAAGCTTCAAGCATACTAGATAAATTTGCTGCTTCAAAAGGACCAGCAAATTTCATGTTTAAAGCAAAAAAGTTTAAAACTTTTGTAAGTGATTTTGTTTTTAAATGCATTGAAAGATTTTCTAGTTGAGAGTTATTTATCTTTACTTTAAAAGGTGGTTTTATAGTTCTAATTGGTGCTTCAAACTCATCTTTGATATATTCTAAAACATCTCTTCTTGTTGATCCTAAATATCCAGCTTCAAAAAGTCCAAATCTTCCAGCACGACCTGCAATTTGAACTATCTCATTTACACTTATTTTTCTTTTACTAACTCCATCAAATTTTGTATCCGTTGTAAACAAAATTGTCTTAATTGGAAGATTTAATCCCATACTTATAGCATCTGTTGCAATTAAAATTTGACTCTCACCTCGTCTAAATCTACTTGCTTCATCACGTCTAACTTCAGGAGATAAATTTCCATAAATTACAGATACAGAGTATTTTTTTTGCAATTTTTGTTTGAGTTTTAAAACTTCAGCTCTTGAAAAAGCTATCAAGGCAGTTGCATTTTCAAGTTTTTCAAGGGGTGTCCATTTTTCAAGAACCAACAAAGGATTTTTTCTTTTATGTCTTACAACTTCTAACTCTTCATCTAAATATTGAACTATTTTTTTTACAGCTTCAAGAGCATTTACACTTCCAGTCATAATAACTTTTTTTGCAGGAACTCCAATAATAGCATTTACCCAAGCCCAACCTCTATCGTTGTCTTCAAGCATTTGAACTTCATCAATAACTGCAACATCAACTTCTAAATCAAAATCTAACATCTCAATAGTTGAGCAAATATGTGCTGCATCTTCACATAATTGTTGCTCTTCACCTGTTATTAGTGAAGCTTCTATTTTTGACTCTTTTAAGTCTTCATACCCTTCAAGTGCTAAAAGCCTCAAAGGAGCAAGATATAATCCACTATTTGCCTCTTTTAGCTTTTTCATAGCGTTATATGTCTTTCCACTATTTGTAGGTCCTACATAAAATTCCAGTTTTCTGTTCATACTTCTTGCTAGTGGATATAGTGTTTTTAAATCACAATTTAATAAATCTTTTAGTTGCTCTTGCCAATTTTCTTTCATAAACTCTTCTTTTTAAATATTAAGCGATTATATCTACTTTTACCAATATTTACATATAATACACTTTTTAAAAAAGGGATATATTTTATGACATGCAAATATTTTGGGCTTTGTGCCTCTTGTACACTTTATGATAAAAATTATGATGAACAACTAAACTACAAAATACAAAGAGAAAAAAATAGATTTTCAAATCTTACTGCTTTAGATTTTGATATTATAAAAAGTTCTGAAAGAAACTTCAGGAATCGTGTTGAATTTAGAGTTTGGTGGGAAAAAGATGAGCAAAATAATAAAGATATTTTATCTTACGCTATGAATGATTTTAATAAAGAGATTCTAAAAATAGACTCTTGCTCTATTGTAAGCTTAAATATAGCAAATCTTATGCCAAAACTTTTGGATGAACTTCAAAAATCTATGATTTTATCTTTTAGGCTTTTTTCTATTGAGTTTTTGGTTAGTTCAACTTCTGATATGCTTGTAACTTTGATTTATCACAAAAAACTTGAAGATGAGTGGATAAGTTTGGCAAAACAGATTGAGCAAAAATTCGGTATAAAAATTATTGGAAGAAGTAGAAAACAAAAAATAGTTTTAAGTAGTGATTTTATAAATGAGAGCTTAAATATAAATAATCAAGAGTTTAAATTTGCCTATGAAGAAAATGGTTTTACTCAACCAAATACAGATGTAAATGTACAGATGATTGAATGGGTCTTGAATAATATAGAAAAATCAAATAAAGATTTATGTGAGCTTTATTGTGGAGGTGGAAACTTCACAATTGCTCTTTCAAAAAAATTCAATAAAGTATTAGCAACAGAGATTTCAAAAACATCTATAAAATCAGCTCTTAGAAATTGTGCTTTAAACAATATAGAAAATATAGATTTTATAAGAATGAGCTCAGAAGAGTTCGTGGAAGCTTTAAATGAAGTTCGAGCTTTTAATAGACTAAAAAATATAGATTTAAAATCTTATGATTTTGATACTATTTTTATGGACCCACCAAGAAGTGGACTTGATGATACAACAAGAGCTTTAGCAAAAAATTTCGAAAATATAATATATATATCTTGCAACCCTGAAACTCTGCATAGAGATTTACAAGAACTTTTAAAAACTCATAAAATAGTAAGATTTGCCCTGTTTGATCAATTTGCATTTACTCAACATATAGAAAGTGGTGTGATTTTAAAAATAAAATCATAAAATATTCATTACTATATAAAATTTAAACTAATTTTAAGAAAAGTTATATAATACTTCGTTTATAAATTTAGGGTTGAATTCAATCCGAAGATAGTAAAAGAGATTTTGCAATCTATGCTAGGTAAAACTAGAAGGTTTTAGGCTTGGATATTTTTTAAATATTCATAAACTATTTTACAAATTCACAAAGGATTTATTATGAGAATTAATACAAACATATCTTCTCTAGGAGCTCAAGAAGCTGCTAAAATCACAAACAACAGTATTTCTAGTTCTTTAGAAAAACTTTCTACTGGTTTAAGAATCAACAAGGCTTCTGATGATGCTTCTGGTCTTGCAATTGCTGATAAACTTAGAACTCAAGTTACATCTATAAACCAAGGTATTTCAAATGGTAACTCAGCTATTGCTTTACTTCAAATTGCTGATAAATCTATGGCTGAGCAAGGAAAAATTCTAGACACTATAAAGTCTAAATTAATTCAAGCTAATACGGATACTACTTCATCAGTTGGTAGAGTTGCTATTGCAAAAGATGTTAATAAATTACTTGATCAATTAAATAATATTGCAAAACAAACAAACTACAATGGTACTGCTCTTTTACAAAAAGGTATGGGAAGTGCGGCAACTGATACTGTGAGTTCTGCTGGTTTAACATTCCAAATTGGGGAGAGCAATACAGATATAATTAGTACAAAATCTATTCAAGCAAATGTTACTGGTTATTCTTTAAATAGTTTAAAAGACAATGCATCTGCTGGAGCTACTGCTACAGTTTCTAGTGATGGTAAAACAGTAACTGCAAATGGATTTACAAGAACAATGGCTAGTGCTGCACAACTTCAAATTGATAATGCTATTACAAAGCTAAATGGATTTAGAGGGGATATAGGTTCTACTCAAAACCAAGTTGAAAGTGCGGTTAGAAATCTTATGACTCAATCTACAAATATAAAGGCGGCCGAGTCTATTATCCGTGATGTTGATTATGCTGAAGAGAGTGCAAACTTTAATAAGTTAAATATTATATCTCAAGCTGGGTCGTATGCGATTAGCCAATCAAATGCAACTCAACAAAATGTTCTAAGACTACTTCAATAATTAAATAGCTTTTAGTTCTCTTTTATTAAAAAAGTGGAGTTTTTCTCCACTTTTACTATTTTTAATTTTCATTTAAACTAATTTTATGAATTAGTTTGCAATAATTATGTAATTAAGTTTTATTTACACTGTGAAATAAATCAAAACTAAGGACAAACTTATGAAAATTAACACAAATATATCTTCTCTTACAGCCCAAGAAGCAGCAACGAATACGAATAGAAGTATATCTAGCTCTTTAGAAAGGCTTTCTACTGGTTTAAAAATCAATAAAGCTAGCGATGATGCTTCTGGTCTTGCAATTGCTGATAAACTTAGAACTCAAGTTACATCTTTAAATCAAGGTATTTCAAATGGTAACTCAGCTATTGCGTTACTTCAAATTGCTGATAAATCTATGGCTGAGCAATCAAAAATTCTAGATACGGTAAAAGCAAAACTAATACAGGCAAATACTGATACTACTTCTTCT
Source organism: Aliarcobacter cryaerophilus ATCC 43158 (assembly GCF_003660105.1). NCBI lineage: Bacteria > Pseudomonadati > Campylobacterota > Epsilonproteobacteria > Campylobacterales > Arcobacteraceae > Aliarcobacter > Aliarcobacter cryaerophilus. The sequence goes on along the minus strand of NZ_CP032823.1, from coordinate 171,160 downwards.
ATTGGTAGGGTTGCTATTGCAAAAGATGTTAATAAATTGCTTGATCAATTAAATAATATTGCAAAACAAACAAACTACAATGGTACTGCTCTTTTACAAAAAGGTATGGGAAGTGCAGCAACTGATACTGCTAGTTCTGATGGTTTAACATTCCAAATTGGAGAGAGCAATACAGATATAATTAGTACAAAATCTATTCAAGCGAATATTTCTGGTTATTCTTTAAATAGTTTAAAAACTGATGTATCAGCTGGAGCTACTGCTACAATATCTAGTGATGGTAAAACAGTAACTACAAATGGATTTACAAGAACAATGGCAAGTGCTTATATGAATAATGTAGATAGTGCTATTACAAAACTAAATGGCTATAGAGGTGATATAGGTTCTACTCAAAATCAAGTTGAAAGTGCAGTTAGAAATCTTATGACTCAAGCTACAAATATAAAAAATGCTGAATCAGTTATTAGAGATGTTGATTATGCTGAAGAAAGTGCAAACTTCAACAAGCTAAATATTATATCGCAAGCTGGATCTTATGCAATTAGCCAGTCAAATGCAGTATCTCAGAATGTGTTAAGGCTTTTACAATAAAACTGGAGACAATCCAGTTTTATTATCTTTATAAAACTCTTTTTAAGCAAATTACATAATCGTTTACTAAATTAGTTATTTGTTTAACAAAAATATCTTTTATCTTTTTTACTTTCTTTTCTTCATTTCTTACTTTAATATCGTTAAAATGATAAAATAGATATGGAATTACTATCTGAAAATGACCAACTATTATTTGAAAAAAACTTTTATACATGCTATCATTAATTATAAAAGTAATCTCTATTGTATCTTGAAAAAGTAGAGTAAACGTTTTATAATCCTTTTTTGAAATATCTTTTACTTTTTTTAAAACTTCATTTTCTAAAAAAATTATCTCATTTTCTATCTCTTTTTTAGATTCTTCAGATAACTCTTTTATAGAATATTTTGTTAGGTTAGACAAAAAAGTTTTACTTTCAAAGCCTACTATCTCTTTCAAAATTTCAGTATTTACTTCATTTTGTTTTATTGGAATTGTATTTTCAAAATATGCACCATGGAGAGACATATTATACACATTAACATCTTCTTCTTTTTTACTTAGCTTACCATTAGCAGATTGTATTGATGAAAAGAATAATGGAGTTGTGAATACAAAGTCACTATGATTTCCTTTTGTTTGTATTAGACTATCTATTTGACTAAAAGTATCCCTACTTTGTTCTTCATCTAAATTTAAACTAGATGTAATAGAATCAGATCCTTTTGCGTGGCTATCTCCTGTCTCTTGATTTAATGCTAAATCAAGCCCTATTAAGTAAATATTTTTAGCATTAAAATGAAGAAGTATATCTAAAGTTATTTCTCCTATACTATAACCACTAAAAGATATATTATCTTTATTAATAGATTTATATAACTCAAATAAAAATAGGTTTTCTTGATTAAATTTTTTTAGTACACCTTCATTTGTCATATTTCCAGATAAAATAATAGTATCTTTGCTTATTTTAGAAACACTTTCATCATCAAACTGCATAGTAGTTAAAAAATGCGATTCATCTAAAGATGTAATTATATCTATACGAATATTATTTGCTAACAATTTTTTATATGCTGCACCAATAGTTACTATAAAAAATTTATTTTGATTCTTTTTAATCCAATCTATGTTCTCATCTAAAGAAGGACCTGCTGCTAAATATAATATTGGAATATTTTTAAAAAAATTAAAGTCATTTTTTAGCTTATTAAAAAGCAAAATTTTATAACCATCTTTTACATATTTTGTAGATCTGTTTAAATGAACATACATTCTTCTATTGTAATCATAAGTTGTAGGATCTAGAGTAGTTAAAGTTTTTAAAATAGTATCTATATATTCACCTACATTTATGTTTGTTGTAGAAAACTTTAATATATAATTTTCTAAATTTCCAATATTTAAAAACCTCATTATTTTTTTCTCAAGATTATTAGTATCATCCATAATTGAGAAAATAACTCCATCATTTCCCGCTAATATTGTGTAATCTACAGTAAACAAAGATAGTCTAAAAATTTCTAAATTTCTTTCTAATACTAAATATATTTTTGCATCTATTTTTCTTGCAATTCTAGGGATATGCCTTCCTAAAAGTGTTCCCATAAATATAAATTTCTTTATATCTTTTAATCTTCTTTTTCGGTTTATCAAGAAATCATTTGTAATCTTCGAATATTCCCAAGTATCATTAAAAGTCATAGCAGATACAAAATCTGTATCTTCAAAATTAAATCTATCTTTCCTATCAACTTCTTCTTGAAATTCATATAAAAAATGCTTTGAGACATTTAAAATAGAACTTTTTTCATCAAAATCTACTTTTCTAATTAAATCATTATTAAATTTTTTTGGAGACTTATTATACAAATATTTATCATGTACAATATCATAAATATCAAAATCTCCATCTTGCATATTAAATTCTAAAGCATATCTTTCTCTATAAGTACCATTTTCAATCATTCTTGATAACTCATCTACCCTATGGTAAAGTTCATTGTCATACTCACTTAAGAATGCTAAATTTGCTAGAAATGTCGTTGTTAGTGCATTTTGTAGTTCTAATTGTGCTTCTTCCATTTTTTATCCTTTATATAAATACTTATTAATTTTTATAAACTAAACCCATCATCAACTATAATATTTTGACCATTTACATATTTACTCATATCACTTAATAAATAAACTAAGGTTCCTTTTAAATCACTATTTTCTAGCATTCCCTTATTTAAACACTTTTCTTTGTATTTTTCCAAAAAAGCTTCTGGTTGTTTATCTAATATTCCACCTGGGCTCAAAGAGTTTACTCTTATATTCATACACTTAAAATATTTTGCCATATACTTTGTTAAGTGTATAAGCCCTGATTTAATAGCTGCATACTCTACTGGCATTGTCATAGAAGTATTTTCATATACTTCAAATTTTGGAGCAACTACTCCATAAATTGAGCTAATATTTATAATGTTACCATAAGATTGCTTTTTAAAATACTTTGAAAAACATTGAGATGTTAAAAAGTATCCACCCAAGTTAAGACCTAGATTTTGTATGAAATCTTCATATTCAACATCAAAAAAATGTTTTCCATAATTTTTATTTCTAGGATATGCATTATTTACCAAAGCATCTATTTTTTTATATTTTTTATCTAGATAGTTTATACATTTATTTAAAGATTCTTTTGAAGTAATATCAAGTTTTATAAAATCTATATTTGTAGTATTTAACTCTTTTGACAAATTTTCTTTTACTTCTTGTCCAATTTGTTCATTTATATCAGCTATTATTGCAATACCTTTATTTTCAATAATTGCTTTTACAAACTCTTTCCCTATAAGTCCAGCTCCACCTGTTATTACTACAACCTTATCTTTAAGCATTTTTATTTTCCTTCATTAAAAAATCTACAAATTTAAAATCAAACTCTGTATCTATATCTATTGATCTCTCTTCTGGCATCACATATAATCCTGTTTTTTCTAAAAAAATAGATATTTCATTTAAAATAATATCTCTTTTCCATATATAAATCGATGCATTCATATCATAAGATTTTGGAGCATCTTGTCTTCTAATAATTTTGTTATCTAGTTTTTTTGATAAATACACCTTTCCATTTTCATCTTGCTCAACAAGATTAAAATATGGACTTCTCCTACTTGGCATTGCTGTGATTAAGTTATCATTGTTATTTTCTTTAAACTGATTAAATGAATCTATTATATCTTCTGTCAGCCTAAGTGGTGCTGTAGCATCTAAGTCTATCAAATAATCAAAAGTTTTATTATAATACTCTTCACTTCTTTTAAAAGCATCTCTTATCACATCAAGTTTACCTGCTGTATCACTTGCCATTTCAGAACTTCTTTTAAAAAACACTTCTGCCCCATACTGTTTTGCTACATTTGCTATATCATCACTATCTGTACTAATAACAATATGTTCAAAAAGTCCTGATGCTTTTGCTTGTTCGATTGTATAAGCAATAAGTGGTTTACCATGAAGTTCTTTGATGTTTTTATTTTTAACACCTTTACTTCCACCTCTTGCACAAATTGTGCATAAAACATTACTCATAGATTTTGCTCCTGTATAGTTGAAATAGTCTGCATCACTTCCAAAGCTTCTTTAAAAGTACAGATATTTTTTTGTTGATTAAAAATATCTAAATGCATTTGTTCAAACATATAATTTCTTTTTAGATTTAAAGAAGAAAATATCTCTTCAAATCCAGTTTTATCTTTCTTAATTAATTTATTTTCAATAAAATCTAATTCGTAAGTATATTCTAAAGTTTCTATTAGTAATTTTCTATGTGTTATTTTACTTATATAATCAATAGAAATATTTATAAAAATATCTTGATTAGTTTTTCCTATTAACATAGTTAAATCATCAGAATTTATCTCTAAATCTGAGATTTTTACTTGATAGCTTTGTAGTTCATTAATTTGTCCACACAACCATTGAACATAGTCTATCTCATGACTTAAATCTAAAAGTACTCCACCACCTTCTTCTTTTTTTGAACTATAGCATTTTCTATAATCTGTATCTACTCTCCAAGAAGGTAAGTATTGTCCACATTTAGCATTTAATAAAATAATCTTCTCATTTTTTACAAATTCTTTTAGTTTTTCTAGTAATGGATGAAATCTAAGAACATAACCAATAAATAATCTATTATTTTTTATTTCTAAATCTTGTTTTGATTCAAAAAGTGGTTTCTCACAAAAGATTAATTTATCTTTAACATTTTTTTCTAAAAAATTTAATTGTTCAAAATGTTTATTAGTTTTTGATGCTATTACAAAGTAATCATACTCTTCTATATTTTTTATAATTTCTAAATTTATATAGCAATTTTTATCTTCAATATTTTGTTTAGTGACTAAATCTATATTTTGAACTTCAGATAATTGAGATAAAACCTCATAATGTCTTTTTCCAATAGATCCAAAACCTATAATTAAAACTTTCAAATTTTAGTACCTAATTAAATAAATTTACTATTTTTTAATTTCCAATTACCATTGTTTTTTCTCTCAAAAATATCTTGGTTATAGTTATTATCTATAATTTCCCAAAACTCTTTTTCACTGTATCCAAAGAATTGACAAAATTCTCTTACACTTCTTGGATCTAAATCATGATCATGTTTTTTAACAAGTTGTATAGCTTCCTCTCTAGTAAGCATTCCATATCTTACCATTCTTGCACTATAATCTGTTGCACTTGCATGTCCAAATTTAGGGTATTTCATCCAAGAATGAACTAAATATGCAGGAGTATCAACTTGATCAAATTGTTCAACATGATGAGTTCTAATCCATTCATGAGTTAAATCATGAAAACCATGTTTTTTTGCAATTTGGTAGTTATCAAAACTACTCCATTCTAAAAAGTAACTAAGATATATTGGGTCTAGCTTATCAATATCTTTTTGATGTGGTGGTTCAAAAAAATTTAAACTCTTTTGCTCAATACCAATATCTAAAAGCTCTTTTGTTGGTATTCCACTTCCTACACCATTATTTATTTGATCTTTTGATGAATATGTTTCAATAGCTCCTGCTCCACCATATTCATAAGCAATATTTTCTCCATAAACTAGAAGGGGAGTATTAAATCTAACAGCCATATGAAGCGGATAAGTATAAATATATCTATCTATAAAATATGTTGGTTTACCATATTTTTCAAATGTATATTTTCCAATCTTTTTTTGAGCTTGAATATTTGGTTTCATAGATATTAAATCACAACCAAAAGCTTCAGAGATATTTTTTAAATTATGTACTCCTGCATTTGTCATAGGAAAATTATCTTCAACAGATACTAAAAGAGGATTCATACCCATTTTTTCTTTCATAATATATGTTTGAAAATGGCTATCTTTACCACCTGATACTGCTATCATACAGTCATAACCGTTTGGTCCATTCATACCTCTATATTTATTACAAAGAGATTCTAATTCTTGCCATCTTTTTTTATAATCAACATTTTTTCTATTTTCATAAGATTGACAAGCAGCACAAACTCCATTTTCATCAAACGTAATACCTGGTCTAGTACTTGGCATAACACACTTAACACAATATTTCATATTTAATTCTCCCTTTTATTTGATTTAAAAAACTTCACTATACTCATCATTAGCTTTTTTATACTCTTCAATTCTTCCAATATCAAGCCAATATTCATGAATAGGAAAAGATAAAATTTTTCTTTCTTTTTCTATCAACATATTAAAAAGCGTTGGCATATCAAAAAACTCATTTTTTGGAATAAATTCAAAGATATTTGGAGATAAAACATAAATTCCTGCATTTACAAAAAATTTTTTTACAGGTTTTTCAACTATTGAAATTATATTATCTTCATTTATTTCTACTACTCCATAAGGAATTGAATATTCATACTCTCTTACACACATAGTAGCATTTGCATTTGCAAAAGAGTGGAAATCTAATAAATTTGAAAAATTTACATCTGTCAATAAATCTCCATTCATTACAAAAAAAGGTTCATTTGGTTTATCTTTTAGAAGACTTAATGCTCCTGCTGTTCCCAACCTACTATTCTCTTCAATATAATCTATATTTACACCAAAATCACTTCCATCTTTGAAATAATTTTTTATAATATCACCTTTGTAGTTTAAACTAATTGTAATATTAACAAATCCATGACTTGCGAAATTTTTAATAATTGTTTCTAATATAGGCTTATTACCAACTTTTAACATAGGCTTTGGAGTATCTTCTGTAAGTGGTCTTAGTCTTGTTCCAAGTCCTCCAGCCATTAAAATAACTCTATTTCTCTTATTTGTAGTTTTAAGCAAAGTTGCTAAATTTACTATATCAACTAAAACATTATTTTCATCTACAATTGGAATTTGATAAATTTGATTTTTTATAGCTTTTTGTATTATTTTATCTTTTGGCTCAGTATTTAAAGATGTTATGGGGTTTTTAAAATATAAATCATTTATAGTATCATCTAAAGTATAATTTTTTAAAAGCCCCCTTCTTATATCACCATCTGTAAGAGTTCCTATTAATCTATCATTATCATCTACTACTAAAGCTATCTGAATAGCACCTTGGTTAATTATTTGTAATGCTTCTTTTATTGTTGAATTAATACCTATTTTTATATTTTCTATATTTTCCATTTTAACCCCTTAAATCATAAAAAGATTTTTTAAGTATATTTTTCAAATCTACACTTTTTAAAATTTCAACTATTTTTTTACTAGAACATCCATCACCATATGGATTTATTGTAGTTCTTAAAGTTTCTTGAAACTCTTTTGAATATAATCTATCAAATGCTTGTAAAATAGAACCTTTATTTGGTTCACAATCAATCAAGCTAGATGCTTTTATTCTTCCTTTTTGTCTATCCCCTATATTTATAGTTCCTATTTTAAAACTTGGTGCTTCTGCTAAGCCACTAGAACTATTTCCTACAACGGCATCTACATATTGTAAAGCACTTAAATATCTTAATTGTCCCAAAGATGTAAATCCAATAGATTTATGAGAGTTTTTAGTTACATACTCATCAATCATTTTATTTATAACTCTTCCATCTGTATCACTATTTGCTTTTGTAAATATAATATTTGTATCTTTAAGTTCATCTATTGCGTCTAGTAGCTCTTTAAACTGATTTTTAGCAGTAGATTTTTCTAAAGTAACTGGATGAAAAGTAACTAAGATATTTTTAATATTAAGGTTAAACTCTATTGATTTTTCAAACTCATCTTTAGATATAAGTTTAAGTCTTTTTATATTTTCAATTCCCATACCACCAACATTAAAAACTCTAGAAGGATCTTCACCTAGCTGAATTACTCTATTTTTATACTCTTGTGTTGCTGTAAAGTGAAGATGACTCATCTTTGTAATACTATGCCTTATTGATTCATCAAATGCTCCCTCAGTTGTCTCTCCACCATGAAGATGAGCTATAGGAATTCTTGCTATCATAGCAGCAGTTGTTGCACTAAATATCTCATATCTATCTCCAAGAACTATTAAAACATCTGGCTTTAACTCTTCATAAGCTTCACTAAAAGATATTTGAGCTAATCCCATAGATTTTGAAATACCTATAGCAGTATCACTAGATAAAAGCATCTCTATTTTTTTATTCACACTAAACTCTTTTTCTATCTCTTTGTATGTTAATCCAAACTCAGGACTTAAATGCATACCTGTAACTATTAGTTGAAGTTCAAGTTCCTTATCAGCTTCTATCTCTTTCATTAGCCAATAAAGTAATCCATATTCTGCTCTTGTTCCTGTTACTACACAAATCTTTCTTTTCATATTAACTCATCTTCTTTGTAGTCTTTGAGTGCAACACTTCCAACTATTTCATCCCATCTCATAGGATTTATTCCATTCCCTGGTCTTTTTATAGTAATATTTTCTTCACTTAAAATATCACCTTTTTTAATATCTGATTTTGCAACAATAGATTTTCTGGCTATTTGCATATTGGGTATTTCACTTTTTGATGGTTTTTTAACACTACTTCCCAAAGCTAACTCTATATTTCGTATTGCTTTTACCATAGCTTTTAGTTCATTTGGTTCTAAACTAGCTTTATGATCAGGTCCATCCATAGTACAATCGAGTGTAAAATGTTTTTCAATACAAGAAGCACCTAAAGCAACAGCAGCAATTGGAACTTCAATTCCTAAAGTATGGTCACTATATCCAAAAGCAATATCAAATGTATTTCCAATAGTAAGCATAGCTTTTAAATTTACATCTTCCATAGAAGTTGGATACATAGTGTTTGCATGTAAAACTGTGATATTCTCTTTTTTTATTCCTGCATTTATTAAGATATCCAAAGCATCTTCAATCTCTCCAATATCTGCCATTCCAGTTGAAAGTATCACTTTTTTATCTAATCTTCCAATATGTCTAAGATAGGGTAAATTTGTAATCTCACCACTTGGTATTTTAAATATTTCAAGTCCTAAACTATTTAAAAGTTCAATGCTATCATGATCAAATGGAGTTGATAAAAACATAATATTTTTTGATTTGCAGTAAGATATCAATTCTTTATGTGTATTCACATCTAGTTCAAGCTTTTTTATCATATCAAATTGAGACTCCGAATTATTAGTAGTTTGTTTTTGATAATCTGCTTTTTGTGCATTTTTTGAAACTAAATTTTCAGCTTTAAATGTTTGAAACTTCACTGCATCTACTTTTGCTTCAACCGCTACATCAATTAACTTCTTAGCTAATTCAATACTGCCATTATGATTAACACCAGCTTCTGCTATTATAAATACTTTATCCATTTTATCTTTCACTTTACTAGGCTCCCTGCTTTTACAAATCCAGCAATTTCTGTATATTGTTTTGAAGTAGCATTACTTCCAACAAAACTATTTTCTTTTACAATAACTCCACCATTTATAATACTTGCAGTTGAGATATGGCAGTTGTCTTCTATAATTGCATCATGTTCTATCAAAGCTTTTGTATTTATTATACAGTTTTTTCCAATCTTTGCATTTGCATTTACAAGTGCATGATGCATAATCACAGTTCCTTCATCTATAAATGAATGTTTTGAAACATAAGCTAGTGGTGAAATGATAGTTGGAAAATTAAATCCTATATTTATAAGTTTTTCAAATAGTTTTTTTCTTAACTCATTTGTTTTTATATATCCTATTGTAATAACTGCATTTTTACAAGTTCCAAAAATAGTTTTTAAATCATCATCACAAGCAATAATTTCATAATCTAAAACTTTTTTTCCAATATTATCTTTTGTATCAACAATACCAATAATCTCATATTTGTTTGTTTGTTCAATAACATCAATAACACTATGGCAATGCCCACCACCACCAATAAGAACTATCTTTTCTTTCATTACAAAATAACCGAACTAGGAATATTCACAACTCTTTGTTCTAAATATTTTGAATTTTTTAAATCATCTTTTTGACAATCTTTAAACATATCAAGTTCATTCATAAGTTTCCAAATAGGTCTTGTCATAACACCATTTTTATTTGTAAACTCTAAAAAATCATCTCTTTGTTTTATATCCTCGAGTAAAACAGCTTGAAGCCAATAGTTTGATTTACTATTTTTTGGTTCTTCTATAAACTTTATACTATTTAATGAAAAAAATTCTTTATATATTTTTGCTAACTCTCTTTTTGAAGCCAAAAATTTATTTAACTGTTCAAGCTGAGCTACAAGCAAAGCTGCATTTAAATTTGGAAGTCTATAGTTATATCCAATTTCACTATGAACATATTCATAAGGATGAGGAATTTTTGCTGTTGTTGTGATATGTTTAGCTCTTTTTGCTAAAGATTCATCATCTGTAACAATAACTCCACCACCACCACTTGTGATAATTTTATTACCATTAAAACTAAATGCACCTACTTTTCCAAAAGTTCCAGTATGTTTATATTTATAAAAACTTCCTAAACTCTCTGCTGCATCTTCTACTAAAGTTATACTCCAAGTATCACAGATATCTTTTATCTCATCAATTCTGCAAGGATGCCCAAAAGTATGCATAGGAACACAAGCTTTAATTTGTTTATTTGTAGTTTTATTTATACATTTATTATCTACAATTTCACAATTAGTTTCTAAAAAGTTTTTAAGTGATTTTGGGCTTAACCCCATTGTATCTAAATCAACATCTACAAAAATTGGTTTTGCTCCAATATAAGAAATTGCATTACAAGTAGCTATAAAAGTAAGTGGTTGAGTGATAACTTCATCATCTTTTTTTACATCAGCTAAAATAAGTGATATATGTAAAGCAGCTGTTCCGTTTACAGTAGCTATTGCATATTTTGCTCCAACAGATGCAGCAAACTCTTTTTCAAAACTATCTACATATTTTCCAACACTTGATACAAATGTAGAATCAATACAATCATTTAAATACTTCTTTTCATTACCAATAAATCTTGGCTCATGTAAAGGTATAAACTCATTTGTATTAAAAGTTTGTTTTATAAAATCAACTATTTTTTGCATTACATCTTCCCATCAAGATATTTACCTGTTTCTTTATGTCCAAAGTCTGGAATCATTTTAAAAAACTCTTTTACAATATCATCTTTACTCCATTGTAAATTTTGTTTATATTTTTTAATTGTAGTTTCAAACTCATTTAAGAGTTTTTCATCAAATATTGCTTCATTTTTTATAATTCCAAGATTTTGAAATCTATTCATATCTAATATTTCATTATCTGTAAAAAATTCTTCAAAATCTTTTTCACCAGTTGTATCACTGGCAGTGAATAAACAAGGCCATTTTCCTTTAATAGGTAAAGTATTAGCTAATTGCCTTGCTTCATCTTCATCTTTACATAAATATGGTTCATATCCTAAATTTTTAAGATATTTTACAGCAATATCTGCAAAAGTTATAAGGTGTAAATGTTCACTTAGTTTTGGGAAAAATATATCTCTATTTTCACCAAAAATACAAGACATCAAACAAAGTTCACCACTCTCTTGTGGAGTTACAAAATATCTTTTTATATCATTTGGAGCAACAAGCGGTTGATTTTTTTGAATTCTTTGATTAAATCCATGAAGTAAACTTCCATCACTAAAAGCTACATTTGCAAATCGAGCCATTGAAACATTAATTTGTTGCGATTTTCGCATGACAAACATCTCCATAATTCGTTTACTTGCACCCATCATATTTACTGGATTTGCAGCTTTATCTGTAGAGACACAAAAATATTTTTTAGTTCCATTTTCAATTGATTGTTGAAGTGTTTTATCTGTGTTAAAAACATTTGTTTCGATCATTCGCATAAGAGTAAATTGGTCTTTTTCACTTCGTACATGTTTAAGTGCTGATAGATTTAAAACATAATCATATTTTCCATCTGCTTTTATAAAAGCATCATATTCGCTACTTCCAATATCAAGTGCAAATGTTTGGAAATCTCCATTTATATATCCAAAGCTACTTCTTATATCTCGAACAAGTTCAACCATATTATTTTCAGAAATATCAACAACATGAAGCTTTTTCGGATTTCGTTTAAATATCTCTTTTGTAACAGCTTGACCAATACTTCCTGCTCCACCAATAACTAAAAAAGTTGAATTTGATACTATTTTTGAGAGATCTTTTTCATGAGTTTGTATATCTTCTTGAAAAAGTTCTTTGGTTCTGCCTATTAGTTCCAATATCTTAACTATTTTCAAATATACTCTCCTACAAAAGATTAATAATTTTTTATATTGTATTGTAGCACATACTTTATTTATAATATATACAAATATTGCTAAAATCTTACACAAAAACTTGAAAGAAAAAAATGGATAAACAAAAACAACTAGAAGAGTTACAACAAACTTTAGAACAAATATATCTTAAAAATATAGAGTTTTTCAAAAAAAATTATATAAATCTTTATGAAAAAATAGTTTTTATTGAGAAACAAAATATCCAAAACTACTCTTTAGAGTTTATAAATGATGAATTTAAGCTCATAGATTTAAAAACAAAAAAAGATTTATACAAAAGAGAGCCTTTTAGCGACTCTTTAGATAGAGTAAATAACTTTTCACTTTCAAATGCTTTCAATCTTATAAAAATGGAACAAGTAAAAAAGAAGAATCACTATGAAGGTGAGATAAATAGTTATATATATTTAAATGAATATATAAAAAAATTTGAAAATATAGAAATAAAAATAAATAAATTTATATTTCTAGGAACTTTGCTTGGAGTTCATCTAAATGATTTTCACAATAATTTAAATGCAAAAAGTTATTTAATAATCGAGCCAAATATTGAAATTTTTAGACTATCTTTGTTTTTGTGTGACTATGAATCTTTAAATAAAAATTCAAAACTATTTTTTGCTATAAGTGAAGATAGTTTTGGTTTAGAAAATATCACAAAAAAGTTTTTGGAAGATAAATATCAGCTAAATCATATTATTCATTTTGAATTATCAGGTGAAAATAACTCATATTTAATAGAAGAGTTACAAAATATTTTTATTCATAGTTCACAAATGCGTTATCCATTTAGTGATTTTATAATCAGTCTAAAAAGGGGTTATAAATACTTTTTTGAAGAAAAAAAAAGTATTATAGATTTATCACAAAATCAAAATTTATTTCAAAATAAAAAAGTTCTTTTTTTAGGTGCGGGGGTATCTTTGGCAAAAAATTTAGAGTGGCTTTATCTAAATCAAGAGAAATTTGTAATAGTAGCTTCAAGTGCAGTTTTAAAACACCTTATAATTTTAGAAATTATTCCAGATATTATTTTAGCTGTTGATGGTCAAAAAGAACCAATGATTGAGCAGTTTAATACTGATTCTAAAATGTATCAAGACTCTATAATTTTAGCTTCTATAAAACTTGATACAGAGCTATTCTTAAAACTAAAAGATACAAAAATATTTTTTATGCAAAATGCACTAGAGCTATTTTCTAACTATGGTTTTTTAAGTGGTGTTACTGTTGGAGATATTGGTATTGATATAATTGCTAGACTTGGAGCTAAAGAAATTTATCTTTTGGGAGTTGATGCGAGCATTGATAGTAAAAATGGTAAAACCCATATAGGAACTCATAAATCAAGTAGAAAACTAAATCTAAATGCAAAAAATAGTGGAGATTTTAGAGAAGATATTGTTTATGTCAAAGGAAATCTTGAAGAAGAAGTCCCTACTTTTAGAGAGTACTTAGATATGATAGATAGTGCACAAGAGATTATTTTAAAGCATAAAAACTATTTAAAAGTTTATACTCTAGGCTTTGGAGCATATTTTAAAGGAAGTACACCGTTAAAAATAGAAGAGATAAAAGATGATTTAGAAAAATTAAATAAGGAGCTTCTTACAAATGATTTTTTACAAAATCTTCAAAATATAAGCAAAAGAAATCTAGAAGATATTGATAAAAAAGATATTGAAAAAGAAAAAAAAGTGATTAAAAAATTAAATACCATAAAAATAGAAAATTTTCATAAAGATTTTAAAATGGTTTTTGAGAAACATCCAAACTCTATGATTTGTAATATTTTAGATAGATTTTTTAAACTTATATTGCCTTATAATAGTATTTTAAATAGTAATGAATCAAATAAGATTTTAGAACAACAGCTTTGTGAAGTTTTGAGTAGTTTTAATAGCATATTTGATAAAATTGACATCAAATCTAAAAAGGTAAGAAATGACTAGCCCTATACAACTTGATAAAACATACGGTGTTCTTCATACTGAAAACTATTTTTCATTTTTAGGTTTTGCAAAAAAAGTAGGAAGTGATGAAATACAAAAAATAGATGTGTACTTAGATAACAAACTAATTGACACAATTCTAGCAAATGAGTTTATACAAAAAATTGATGATATATATGATGTTGAAAACAAAGCTTTCATATATAATCTACCAACACAATATATAGGACAAAAAGCTATTATATCTTTTAAAAATAACGATTCTGGTGAAGAGCTTCTAAACTCTCCATATACTTTAATCGATAAAAATCATGAAGAATTTAATGAAGCTAGTTTTATGCATAGCTTAAGTGAACCTTTAAGTGAAGAATTAAAAAATATGTATAAATCAAATTGTGTAGGATTTTTAGCTACTAAAGAGAATTTGGAAGATGAAGAGTTTGTCGAATTTATAAATGAAATCATCAGAGATTTTCCTGAGTATGATTTCAAAGCTTTATATTTTGATAAAAATTCAATAAAAGAGATAAAAAATAAGTTTCAACATAACAATCTAAATTTTCTAGAACTAAAAAATGCAAAAGATATTTTTGAAAATTTGGAAGTATATTTAAGTAATTATGAAAAAACTTTTAAAGATAGATTTGAAATGCCTATTATGAATCTTTTAAGATATAAATCAAATGATATAGGATTATTACCTTTAGGTCTTAATAGAGATAAATATTTTACTTTAAGAGAATTTGAAAACCAAAACAAAATATACTTTCAAAAACTAATAGATAATCTTGATCATCTAGGTTTCAATAAAGATGATATAAATAAATATGGAAATAGTTTTAACGCAATAAGTTTTAAATCATATAGCCAAAAATATAGTATAGATATAGATTTTAATTTAGATGAAACTGTTAAGAAAGCTTATGTTTATTATCATTTAAAATTAGGTCATAAAAATCATAATTATTTTAAAAAAGTTATAAATAGAATAAAAAAATCTATAGAAGTACAAAAATGAATAAAAATAAAATACTACATGTGATGATTCTTGATAAATTTTTAGCTCCTTATATAGATTTTGTAGATGAGCATTTTGGCAGAGTTGATCACCACTATATATTTATTACAAGTGAAAAATATGATTATGGATTAACTCCTGAGCATAAAGTAGAGTTTTTGCATACAGATGATGATATATTTATAACTCTTTTAGAATATATGAAAATGGCAAAAAAAATCATACTACATGGACTTTGGAGGGATAAAGTAGATATTTTATTATATTTTAATCAAGACCTCCTAAAAAAATGTTATTGGGTCATGTGGGGAGGGGATTATTACTTCCCTGAAAAACAGTCTTGGATGAGACATAAAGTTATAAAAAATATTGGAAATTATATTTCAGCTACAATATCTGATATAGATTATATTAAAGAAAAATATAAGATTAAATCAACTAATATATTTTTCAGTCAATATTATCCAAATTGTATATCTGATTTTGAATATATTTCCAATTATACAAATAATAATAAAATTAAAATTCTAGTTGGAAATTCCGCTACAGATACTAATAGACATAAAGAAGTATTTAATATTCTAAAAAAGTATAAAGATACAAATATTGAAATAATTGTTCCTCTAAATTATGGAACTAAAGAATACAAGGATGAAGTAATAAAAGAAGGTAAATATATTTTCAAAGAAAAATTTAAACCCATTATAAATTTTCTTGAATTTAAATCATATAAAAAGATTTTATCAAATATTGATATAGCAATTTTTAATAATAATAGACAACAAGCTGGAGCTAATATTAAATTACTAATTGGTTATGGAAAAAAAGTATATATTGCAAAAGAAAATTCTTTTTATAAAGAGTTAAAATTTAATAATATAGAAATTTTTGATATTAAAAATTTTAATTTAGAAAAAATTGACCAAAAAAGTGCAAAAAAGAATAAAAAACTTGCTTTACAATATTATTCATTAAACTCTCTTATAAAATCATGGCAAGATATTTTTAATTCAAAATGAAAAAAATAGCAATTTTACAATCAAATTATATTCCATGGAAAGGATATTTTGATATGATAAATATTGTAGATGAATTTATTTTTTATGATGAAGTACAATATACAAAAAATGATTGGCGAAATAGAAATAAGATAAAGACATCTCAAGGTATTCAGTGGATAACTATTCCTGTAAGACAAGACAATCTAAATCAACTTATAAATGAAACAAAAATAAGTGATAAAACTTGGGGAAAAAAACATTGGAAAACATTAGTTCAAAACTACTCTAAAGCAAAATATTTTAAAGAGTACAAAGATATTTTTGAAGAGTTATATCTAAATTGCAATGAAGAGTATCTAAGTCAAATAAACTATAAATTTATATTTGCTATAAATAAAATTTTAGAAATAAATACAAAGTTAAGGTGGTCTAATGAATTTAAGTTAGTTGGTGGGAAAACAGAAAAAATAATAGGTATTTGTAAAAATTGTAATGCTGATATATATCTCAGTGGTCCTACTGCAAAAGATTATTTTAATATAGAACTAGCAAAAAAAGAAAATTTGAAAGTAGAATGGATGGATTATAGCAAATATAGTGAATATCCCCAACTTTTCGGAGATTTTGAACATAGAGTTACTATTTTAGATTTAATATTCAATACTGGACCTAAAATAAAACAATATTTAAAAAAAGGTATTTCATGAAATCAGTTGATATAGAAATTTCTTCAGTATGTAATTTAAAATGTATTAATTGTGCTTACAACAATACAAATAATCTAAATAAAAAATTTATGAAAATAGAAATTTTTAATAATATTTTAAAAAAAATTGAAAATATAGATAATGTAGTATATATTCATTTAGTTGGATTAGGAGAAGCTACATTACACCCGAAGTTTATTGATTTTTTTGAATTAATAAAAAAAATTAAAATAAAAGGTATTAATATTGGAATTACTACAAATGGTACAAATATTTCTAAATACCTAGCAGTGCTAAATCAGTTTGATACAATTACTATATCATTTGATTCAGCTACACCTGATACATTTGATAAGTGTAGACCAGGATATGATTTTTTTAAATTAATAGAAGATGTAAAAAAACTCTCTAATAAAAAAAAGCGTGTTTCATTTATAATAAACAATTATAACTTTCTAGAAATTGAAAAATTTATTGACTTAGCAAAAGAATTAAATGCAACTGATGTTTATTATGAATTTGCTAATGAACCATGGATTAAAGATAATATATTTTACAATCAATCAGATATTAAATTAAAAATTCATAAATTAAAAAGATCAACTAATTTAAATGTTATTTTAAAAGAGCCTCCTATTCATGGAGTATGTAATTATTTTGATAATGTTATAAAATTTAATCAAGATGGTACTACTTCAATCTGTCCTTTTATTAATAAAAAAATTTCATTTGAGGAAATGACCCTTTATAGAGAAAAAATAACTGAAAATATAAACAATATGCATTACAACGAATGTAAGAAATGCAATCATTTTTCAATTATTAATAATGGAATTAATAACTAATGTATGGTTTTCAAAAACACTTAAGTAGTGAATTTCCATCACAAATTATTGTAGATAGCACTCAGTTTTGTAATCTTGCATGTATACATTGTCCTCATCCAAGTTTTATCAAAACAGATGCTTATAGTGGTTCAAATTTAGACATAGAACTTCATAAAAAACTTATTGATGAAATAGCAACAGATGGATTAGGAATTTGTCAATATATAAGATATACAGCAAATGGAGAGACTCTTATTCACCCAAAATTTGATGAAATGATACAGTATGCAGGTAAATACAGTAAAACAAGAATAAATGTAACAACAAATGGTGTTTTACTTACAGATAAAAAATCTAAAAAACTTCTAGATGCAGGAGTAAATGTTTTTGATATTAGTTTGGATGCATATAGTAATGAAACTTATTCAAAAGTAAGAGTAAAAGGTGATTTAAGTAAAGTTAGACCAAATGTTTTAAACCTAATAAAATTAATAAAAGAAGGTGGTTATGATGCAAAACTTGTTGTAAGTTTTGTCGAACAACCATTAAATATACATGAAACAAAAAATTTTGAAGATTTTTGGAAAAATGCAGGAGCAGATTTTGTAGTAATAAGAAGACTTCACTCTGCTGGTGGTGCAAAAGATGGAATTAAATCTAAAATGGAAGAAGGCTTTAAAACTATAAAGAGAAAACCTTGCTTATATCCTTGGGAAAGATTAACAATTACCCCTGAGGGTGACTTATCTTATTGTCCAACAGATTGGATGAATAAGTCACATTTTATACACTTTTCAAAAACTACTATAAAAGAAGCTTGGCAAGGTGAATTTATGAATAGTTTAAGAGAGGCTCATTTATCAAATAATTATAAAGGATTTGATTTTTGTAAACAATGCCCCGATTGGATTCATACTAGATGGCCAGAAGAAGGTAGAGGATACTCTGATATGATGCAAGAACTTGTTCCCAGCGATCTTTTGTAAAGGAATAAAAAAATGATTAGATTTTCAAAAGCTTGTGTAGCAGGTAATGAATTGAAGTATATTAAGGAATCAATGGAAACTTTTAGCATAAGTGGTGATAATTTATTTACAAAAAAATGTCATAAATGGTTTGAAGAAAATCTTAGATGCAAAAAAGCTCTTTTAACCACTTCTTGTACTCATGCTCTTGAAATGGCTGCAATTTTACTAGATATAAAAGAAGGAGATGAAGTGATTATGCCTTCATATACTTTTGTATCTACTGCAAATGCTTTTGTTCTTCGATGTGCAAAAATAGTTTTTGTAGATATAAGACCTGATACTATGAATATAGATGAGACAAAAATTGAAAAAGCAATTACTTCTAAAACAAAAGTTATAGTTCCAGTTCATTATGCAGGAGTTGCTTGTGAGATGGATACAATTATCGATATAGCAAAAAGATACAATCTTTTTGTAGTAGAAGATGCAGCACAAGGTATGATGAGTACATATAAAGGTAAAGCTCTTGGGACTATTGGACATCTTGGAGCTTTTAGTTTTCATGAAACAAAAAACTATACAAGTGCTGGAGAAGGTGGACTACTTATCATAAATGATGAAAAGTTTAAAGAAAAAGCTGAAATCATAAGAGAAAAAGGTACAAATAGAAGTCTATTTTTTAGAGGTATGGTAGATAAATACTCTTGGGTAGATGTGGGTAGTAGCTATCTTATGAATGATGTAAGTGCAGCATATCTTTGGGGAAATCTTGAGAAAGCTGATGAGATAAATCAAAATAGATTAAATAGTTGGCAAAAATATTATGATGAATTAAAAGAGATTGAAAACAGAGGTTTTATAGAGCTTCCAAAAATTCCAAATGAATGTGTACAAAATGCTCATATGTTTTATATTAAAGTAAAAGATTTGGAAGAAAGAACAGCTTTATTAGATTATTTAAAAGAAAATAGAATTTATGCTGTATTTCATTATATACCGCTTCATAGTTCTGAAGCTGGATTAAAATTTAGTAAATTCGTTGGAAAAGATATTTATACGACAAAAGAGAGTGAAAAATTGATTAGATTACCTATGTATTATAAATTAGAAGATAAAGATATAAAACATATTATTAATATTATTTATAAATTTTTTGGAGTATAAATGCAAAAACCAAGTAAACTTCATAATAATAGAAAACCATACAATTGGCTTATATATGATAATGCTGACAAATGGCTTTTAGAGTACTCAAAACATTATAAAGGAATATTGGTTGATTTAGGTTGTGGCACTGCTCCATACAAAGATTTCTTTTTACAATATGCTAATGAATATATCGGTGTTGATTGGACAAATACTTTACATAACTCAAAAGCAGATATTATTTCTGATTTAAATAAGAAAATTGAATTAGAAAATGACTTTGCAGATACAATAATTTCACTTTCTGTGATGGAACATCTTTGTGAACCTCAAATATTTTTAAATGAAAGCTACAGAATCTTAAAAAAAGATGGAACTATAATTTTACAAGTTCCTTGGATGTGGTGGATTCATGAAGCACCTTATGATTATTTTAGATATACACCTTATGGTTTAAAATATATGTTTGAAAAAGCAGGATATAAAGATATTCATATTCAACCAACTACAGGATTTTTCACTATGTGGTTTTTAAAAATGAACTATTTTAGTTTAAGATGGATAAAAAGTTCAAATATAAGAAAAAAAATCACAAAAGCTTGTTTGATACCATTTTGGTATGCTGCACAAAAAGTCGCTCCTTGGCTTGATTCAAAACATAGAGGTTGGTCAAATGAAAGTGCTGGTTATTTTGTGATAGCTAAAAAATAAATTTAGGAGAAAAAATGTCAAGATATTGCCCAATATGTGAAACTTATCATGAAAAATTTAATTCTTTTGGATTAAAACCAAGGGAAGATGCCTTATGTCCAAATTGTGGTTCATTAGAAAGGCATAGATTAAGTTGGTTAGTAATAAAAGATAAAATTGTAAATAAAGATATCACAAATAAAAACTTATTGCATATAGCTCCTGAAAAAATATTTATGCAAAAATTTACAAATTTATTTAAAGAAAATTATTTAACAGCAGATTTATATGATAAAAATGCAAAAATCAACATGGATATTACAAATATAGAATATATAGAAGAATCTTTTGATTATATTTATTGTTCTCATGTACTTGAACATATTATAGATGATAAAAAGGCTATGAAAGAGTTAAACAGAGTATTAAAAAAAGATGGGTGGGCTATTTTATTAGTACCAATTATGACAAAAGGTCCTACAGAAGAAGACTTCTCAATAACAGATTCAAAAGAGAGAATTAAGCATTATGGGCACCCTGAACATGTAAGAAATTATGGATTTGATTATATAGATAGACTAACAGAAAGTGATTGGAAAGTTGAAGTTATTTATCCAGAAGATTTTTTAAATCCTGAAGAAATAGAATTTATGGGAATTACTAAAGCAGCTGGCGAAATTTACTTTTGTACAAAAAAACAATAATATGAAAATCGCAATAGCAGGTACTGGTTACGTAGGACTATCAAATGGACTATTACTAGCTCAACATAATGAAGTAATAGCTCTTGATATAATTCCACAAAAAGTAGAAATGATAAATAATAAAATATCTCCTATAGAAGATAAAGATATCAGTGTATATCTTCAAAAAGATACTTTAAATTTTAAAGCTACTTTAGATAAAAATGAAGCTTATAAAGATGCTGATTTTATAATAATAGCAACTCCAACAGATTATGATGCAGAAACTAACTATTTTAATACTAAAAGTGTTGAAGCTGTTATAAAAGATGTGCTAGAGATAAACCCAAATTCAACTATGATTATAAAAAGTACAGTTCCAGTTGGATATACAAAAAGTCTAAAAGAGAAATTCAATACTAATAATATAATCTTTTCACCTGAGTTTTTAAGAGAAGGAAAAGCTTTATATGATAATTTGTACCCAAGTAGAATAATTGTAGGTGAACAAAGTAAAAGAGCTGAACTTTTTGCTTCACTACTATCTGCTGGTGCTATTAAAAAAGATATTCCAATTTTATTTACAAACTCAACTGAAGCAGAAGCTATAAAACTATTTTCAAATACTTACCTTGCTATGAGAGTTGCATACTTTAATGAACTTGACTCTTATGCTCAAACACATAATCTTGATACTAAACAGATAATTGATGGTGTAGGTCTAGATCCTAGAATTGGAACACACTATAATAATCCAAGCTTTGGATATGGTGGATACTGCTTACCTAAAGATACAAAACAACTTTTAGCAAATTATAGTGAAGTACCAAGTAATTTAATAGAAGCTATTGTAAAATCAAATTCAACAAGAAAAGATTTTATAGCAGATAGTATTATAAAAAGAAATCCTAAGGTTGTAGGTATATATAGACTTGTAATGAAAAGTGGAAGTGATAATTTTAGAAGCTCTGCAATACAAGGAATAATGAAAAGAATAAAAGCAAAAGGTATAGAAGTAGTAATTTATGAACCAGTTCTAAAAGAAGATAGTTTTTTTAACTCAAGAGTTATTAAAAATATTGTTGAATTCAAAGCTATAAGTGATGTGATACTGGCAAATAGATTAAGTGACTCTATCATGGATGTAAAAGAAAAAGTCTATACTAGAGATATATTTAGAAATGATGATTAGGTAATAACTATGTACTTTGATTGGTTAAAAAGAGATAAAGAGAAGATATTAAATAATAAAAAAGCTATACCAGTTAGTGTTGTATTAGTTGTTATAAAATCAAGACTAGAATTTGTAAATGCATTTGTTTTACCATCTATAGAAGCTAATAATCCAGCAGAAATTATTATTATAGATGATGAAGATTTATCAAATCAAGAAAAAAGAAATAAAGGGGCAAGACAAGCAACTCAGAAATATTTATTTATATGTGATGATGATGTGATAATGCCGGCTAATCATTTAAAAATATTGTATAAAACTCTTGAATATAATCAAAAATATGCTTTTGCATATACTGATTATCAAGCTATAGTAATGGATCCAGAAACTCATCCAATTGGTAAAAACTACTATCATAAAAGTAAAGAATTCTCTTTAGAAGAATTAATATTTAAAAATTATATTGATACTTGTTCGTTGGTAAAGAAAGAATTTTTCCCATATTTTGATCCTGATATTAAAAGATTTCAAGATTGGGACTTATGGCTTACAATTGCTCTTAAAGGACATCAAGGTATTTATGTTAAAGAAACTGGAATCATAAAATATTATTTAGATGAAGGAATTACATCTAAAAAATCATCTTATATTATTAGCCAAAATATAGTATTAAAGAAACATAATTTATCTAATAAATTTTATGTATCTGCAAAAAATAAAAATTCAATAGCTATACAAAATAATTTAAAAAATAAATTAGTTTTTTTTGGTGTTTCAAATTTATTTAATAATATCTTAAATGAATTCTCAAGATGTAATGTATTTCCAAATTATATCTGTGACAATGATATTAATAAACATGGGAAAGAAGTTGAATCTTATATTATTTATAATCCTGAAATATTATTTAATAAAAATGAAGAGTTTATTGTAATAATTACAAGTTCTTTTATAGATGAAATTAAATCTCAACTTAATAAATATCCTAATATAAAAGCAGTATATTCATACAATGAAATAAGCTATAAATTACAAACAGAATCCAAATTTGGAAAAATAGATGCAAATATTTAAAAAATGCACTCATCTTTTAAATAAAGAGTGTAAAGAAATTATTTCTTACAAATTAAAAAACAAAGAAAATAGTAAGTTGGTATTTTTTGGAACTTCAATTTTATTTCAAAGATTATTATATGATTTCATAAGATGTGATATATATCCAGATTATTTATGTGACAATGATATTAAAAAACATGGAAAAGAGGTTGAATCTTATATTATTCATAATCCTGAAATATTATTTAATAAAAATCAAGAGTTTATTGTAATAATTACAAGTTCTTTTATAGATGAAATTAAATCTCAACTTAATAAATATCCTAATATAAAAGCTATATATGCGTACAATGAAATAACTTATAATATTAAATATAAATTCATAGAACAAACAATTACAAAATCAATCAATAATACTATTTTAAATTTTGAAAAAAAACCTTTAATATCTATTGTATTATTTAACTATTATGAAAATATAGAGTGGTTAAATTTAGCTATTAATTCTATACAAAATCAATGGTATCAAAACTGGGAAATATGTGTAATTTGTAATACAAATAAAAATCAAAAAATAGTTGAATATCTAAAATCAATCTCTAGTAAAAGAATTAAATATTTAGAAACAAAGCCAAACTTATCTAGTACTCTAAATGAAGCTTGTAAACTATTATCAGGTGAATACTTCTCTATTGTTTACAGTCATGACCAAATTACAAATAATGCACTATATGAAGTAGTAAAAGCTATAAATGAAACAAAAGCAGATTTTATTTATAGTGATGAAGATAAAATAAATATGGATAATAATTTTTGTGAACCACATTTTAAACCAGATTTTTCTCCCGATACTTTGTTATCGTACAACTATATTAAACATTTAACTGTTATTAAAAAATCATTTATTGATATGACAAATAGCTATAATTCAGAATTAGACGGAGCATTTGAATATGATTTATATTTAAAAGTAATAGAAAAAACATCAAAAATACACCATATTCAAAAAGTTCTTTATCACTCAAGGAAAAATAAAAACTGTGATATAAATAAATTTAACAATATTAAAAGTTCTGAAAAAGAAGTTATAAAACAAGCTTTAAAAAGAAGATCCCTTAATGCAAAAGTGGAAGATGGTAAATATCCAGGAATTTATAAAATAGAATATATTTTAGATAAACAACCATTAGTTAGTATCATAATACCATTTAAAGACAAACCAGAATTACTAAAAATGTGCATAGATTCGATTCTAGATAAAACAACTTATAAAAAATTTCAAATAATTGGAATAAGCAATAATAGCCTAGAAAAAGGAATTTTTGATTTAATGAGTGAATATGAATCAAAAGATAAAAGAATTAAATTTTATGAGTTAAATATTCCTTTTAACTATTCTAAAATTAATAATTATGCTGTTGATAATTATGTTGAAGGTGAGCATATTATTTTATTAAATAATGATATAGAAATAATTTCTTCAAACTGGATAGAAGAGATGCTGATGTATTCTCAAAGAGAAGAAATAGGTTGTGTTGGAGCTAAATTATATTATCCTAATAAGAGAATTCAACATGCAGGAGTTATACTTGGAATATACGGCTGTGCTGGTCATTCACATAAGTATTATAATTATAAATCTACTGGATACTCTTTTAGACTAATTTCTGTACAAAATGTTAGTGCTGTAACTGCTGCTTGTTTAATGGTAAAAACTAAAATTTATAAAGAATTAAATGGTTTAGATGAAATTAATTTAGAAGTTGCTTTCAATGATGTAGATTTTTGTCTTAGAGCTCAAGAAAATGGTTATAGAAATATTTTTAATCCATACTGTGAAGCACATCACTACGAATCAATATCTAGAGGGAAAGATAATAATTCTTTTAAAATGAATAGATTTAAAAGAGAAGTTGAATATATAAAAAAAAGATATTCTAAAATTTTAGAAAAAGGTGATCCTTTTTATAATCCGAATTTAACATTAATAAGAGAAGATTTTAGTTTAAAATAGGGATATAGGATAATAAACAAATAAATGATTAAATTGAAAAATAGTGAAGAAAAATTGATTCTAAAATATACTAATTATCTAAATACAAACAAAAATAATAAACTTTGTATACTTTCACATTATGATAAAAATCAAGTTATTGAAAATTATGTAAAATATATGGTTAAAAAACTACATAAACTAAAATTTGATATTGTCTTTGTAAGTACATCAGAAAATATATCTTTACTTGAACTTGATAGCTTAAAAAATTATCTTCATACTAGTATCATTAGAAAAAACATAGGTTATGACTTTATATCATGGAAAACAGGACTTAGCTTTGTAAAAGATTATCAAGATTATGAAAGTATCTTACATATAAATGACAGTATATTTTTTCCTTTAGTAAATTCTAAAAAAATGTTTAAAGAAATGAATAAAAAAAAAGTTGATTTTTGGGGTATGACTGATAGTTTTAAACAAACTTATCATATAGAAAGCTTTTTTTGGGTTGTAAATCAAAAGCTTATTCAAAGTGATGTTTATAAAGATTTTTGGAATAGTTGCACCATACTTGAAGATAAAAATCAAATCATTAAAAATTATGAAATGGGTTTTGCGAATCTATTTATAAATCATGGATATAAATGTTCTGCATATATTCCCATAAAAAAAGTTTTACAAAAGTTAAAATCTTCTTTTAAAGAAAATAGCTTAGAGAACTTAGAACAAAAAAGAAGTTTTAATCTTTTTTGGGACTTAATAATAAAGAAATTCAATGCTCCTTTTATTAAAAAAAAGATTCTAATAAAGTCTCATTCAGAGTATAATCCAACTACCTTTGTATATAAAGAAATTTTAAAAAAATACACTTCTTACAATATAAATTTAATTGAAAATTATTTAAAAAAAGAAGATAAAACAAAACATCCAATAAATGAAAAAGCAAATATTTTTTTTGTAAATCTAGAAATTCTTCATAAATCAATGAAAGAGCTTAAATCTAATAAAAATTTAGTCATTTATGGATTTGGAGAAGTTGGATATCTCATTTATTCTAATCTTGAAAAAAATATAAAAAAAATAATTGATCAAAATTATATATCTTTATCAAATAGATATCAACATATTAATAAATTTCATTCTGAAAAAGATATAAGTATTAAAGATGAAATATTAATTACAGCATTTAGTAGAGAAGAAAATATCATAAGTAATTTAGAAAAAATAAATATTAAGTATAAAAAAATAATTCCAATAGATAACTTATTACCTTATAATTCATTGAAGTTTGCAAATAATATTACAAAACTTTTATACAATATAGACTCTTTATCTAGACTAAGTATAGAAAAAAAATATGAATTGTTTATATCTACATCTAGCAAAAATTTGAATAGTATTTTAAAAAATTACCTGGAAATAAGTGGTATAAAAAATATAGCTTTTGAATTGAATGAAGAGAAAAATAGTATCCAGTTTTTAATATTTAAATCAAAGAAACTACTATATAAATCGGATTTTACTTTCGTCTAAATAATCTTTTTACTCACATCAAAAGATTTTATATTACTATTCTTTTGAACTACTCTATTATCATAACTTTCAATAGAAGTATCTTTTTTAGGCTCTTTATAGTTTCCATACATAAAAGTTAAAAAATCATCAACTTTGTAAGGAAGGTAAACAAAACTATCAAAAGAATCTACTCTCTCATATCTTTCAAAATGTAAAGCTGGTGCATAAAATATTCCAGCAGATGAGTCAAGGTGAGATAATCCATCTTTTATAGTTCTTTTTTGTAAGCTAATTTCAAACTCTTTTAACATATTTAAATCACTACTTTTAAGCTCTAAACTCAAGCATACATCTTCATTTGATAGACTTATTAATTCTAATTTCCATTTTGAATATTGGTTTTTAGGTAATATCCCTTTTAATCCATTTGCTAAACTAATAAGTTGTTCAAAACTTTTAGAGTCTATAGCAAAATCTATATCATCATCCCATTTTATTAGGTCTTTATCTCTAACGATACCAAGAGCTGTTCCTGAATCTATGATTGCTATGATATTGTGATTTGATAAATACTGCGTTATTTTACACAAACTCTCTCTAGCAAATTTTAATGTTTCATCATGTTCAAATGGTTTAAAACTCTCTTTTAAACTAGATTTTTTAGGTATTTTTATTTTTTCTAAAGATATTTTTAAATCTTTAGTAAGCTGATAAGTTATACTATCTACCCACTGGCTAGTAATATAGATATTGTCAAAATCATATTTTAAAATATCTTTTGGATTAATAACTTTTAATCCTTCCAAAACACTTCCCCATCTTTTTTGATCATTATCAGCAATAGCTAAAATCTCATATTTTATTTTATTATGTTTTATAAAATTCTCTCCACCTCTACTAGCGCCAAATAATATAATTTTTTCTTTTTTATTCATCAGGTAATCCTAAATATTTATTCAACTCTTTTTTAAGTTGTGTAGTTGAAATATTTTGAGTTCTTGGTAAATAAATAACCTCGCAATAATCTTTTAGAAAATCAAATTTATCTTTCCAGTCATTTCCCATTGCAAAAATATCAACATTATATTTTTTTATATCATCAATTTTTTGTTCCCAATTTTCTTCAGCTATTACCATATCAACACACTTTAAATTTTTAACAATAAGTGCTCTTTGCTCAAAAGGAATTAAAGTCTTTTTACCCTTTATTGAGTTAAATTCATCTGTTGAAACAGCAACTATGAGTTTGTCACCCAAGCTTTTAAGCCTATTTAAAAGATTCAAATGCCCTATATGAAACATATCAAAAGTACCGTAAGTTAAAACTATTTTTTCTTTTTTCATATATTAATCTTTTCTTCTAATTTTCTTAAATCTATCACTAAAATTTGTTTTATCAACTAAATTTACCTTTGTAGGTATTTTATAAGCATCCAATCTATCTTTACAAAAAATTCTTACTCTTTTTTTGATATTTTCAACTTCAAAATTTAAAACCACATCACAAACAACGGTTTGCCCTGTAATTACATTTTGCTCACCATAAACCATACAATCATCAACTTCTTCCATAGATAAAATCACCGATTCCACCTCAGCTGGAAGTACTTTTTGACCACCTACATTTATAATCTCTTTAGCTCTTCCGATAATTTTTATATATTCACCTTCAACCTCAACCAAATCACCAGTTTTAAACCAACCATCAGCTGTAAAACTATCCATTGAAGCATTTAAATATCCTAAAACTTGAGTAGAACTTCTAAGATACAACTCATTTTCAACTATCTTATACTCACTATTTATATCTTCAAGTTTCATAAATAAAGAGTTTGATGATTTTGAACTAGTAGTGCTAATTCCTGTTTCACTTGTACCAAATGTTTGTAGAAATTTTACTTTTGGAAAAACTTCTTTTAGTTTTAAAAGAAGTGATTGGGGCATTGTTTCAGTACCATATGTAATCATTCTCAATGAACTTAAATCATAGTTTTTATACTCTTCAGATATTAAAATCAAATTCAAAAAAGTAGGACTACTTGGAAGAACCATAATTTTATATTTTTCTATAAGTTCACAAATAGTTTTTGCATCTTTTATTTTTGGAATAATCAAACAAGCTCCCATAAATAAAGCATTAAATACTGTATTTAATCCACCAATATGGTCAAACATCAAAAAAACCAACATATTCATAGATTTAGTTTTTTTATCTTTATAAGAGTCTATAAGAGTATCAAGATTGTGTATCATAGCTTTTGGTTTTCCTGTGCTTCCACTTGAAAAAAGAATAAGTCCTGAACTATTTTTTACTCTTAAATTATCTATCATATTATGAGAAGATATATTATCTATATCTTTAACTATAAGATTTTTTTCATCTATTTTTATAAGAATTTGACAAAAAGACTCTTTTATAAAATCATCTTGAACTTTTTTTATATTTGAAGTAATTGGTACAATTATATTTTTATTTTCATATAAAGCAAAAAATAGTGCTAAATTATAAAAAGAGTAATCACCTAAAATTGCGACAACTTTTGAAAATATTTTATTTTTATTCAAAATATTTTTATACTCTTCAATCTGCTTTACAAACTCTTCATAAGTGTAAATTGTATTTTCAAAAACTATTGCATTTTTAGAATTAAAACTTTTTAATTTTTCTAGCATAAAACTCATTAGTTATTAACTCCACCAAGATATATTATTTGTCCTGTTATAAAACTACTTTTATCATCAATAAAAAAATTACAAACATTTATAATATCATCAAATGTTCCAAATCTTTTAATCGTTTGCTTATTTAACAAATCTTCAATTTTATCTTTTGGAACAGCTTTGATTAAATCAGTTTGTATTGGAGTTGGTCCAATCGCATTTACTGTTATATTAAAAGGGCTTAACTCCTTTGAAGAAGTTTGAGTAAAACTCTCAATTGCAGCTTTACTTGCTGCATAAACAGCTTCACCTTCAAGTCTAAGTGGTTTTGCAACAGTTGAGAAATTTATTACTCTTCCATATTTTTCTTTCATCATAACTTTTGCTACTTCTCTAGTAAATAGAAAAGTTCCTAAAAAATTTGTATTAAAAAGTTTTGATATAGATTCATTTGAAGTTGTAAGAATATGATTCATAGATGCAATACCAGCATTGTTTATAAGAATATCTATTGTTCCAAACTCTTTTTTTATAGCTCTTACCATACTTACAATATTTTTTTCATCTGTAATATCTAGCTCAAAGTGTCTATAATTTGGATGTTCTATTAAACTAATGCTTCTACTACAACCAGCAACTATGAAATCTTTATTTAGATAATAAAGAGCCAAAGCTTTTCCTATTCCTTTTGAAGTTCCAGTTATAACTACTACTTTGTTCATTAGTTTTCCAATAAACTTTTTATATAAGAAGTTAGACTCTCAATATTTCTAAAAGGTGAAGTTTTTGCACTCATAGCTTTTTCATCAGCTAAGACAATATCTTTTTCAAATTCATCTGAAATTTTATCTTCTAAATCAGCTATAAAACTAACAAGTGCTAAAGAGTCCATTGCTCCATCTATACCATAAAGTTTTGTTTTTGAATTTGGATTTAAAAATGCCTCATTTTCTAACTCTTCATTTAACTCTTTTAAAGTATCTATTATAATTTTTTCAATTTTTTCTTGCATCTCTTCCTAACTATTCAAAGTAATACTCAATTTTATCTAAATATCTTTTAATTGGTTTTAGTAATCTTGATTTTTTACTATTTTCCCAAATTTCTTTTGATAGTTTCAAATAAAAATACTCTTCATCCTCTTTAAAAATTTCAAATCCAAAATTTTTGTTAAAATTTAATGCTTGAATATTTTTTATTTTAACAAAGGAGTTTACATCTTCACTGAATTTAGAAAAAATAAAATCTAAAAAAAGATATGTTACACAAGATTTTATAATAGGATTTGCTTCTTCTTTAAAATATAATCCCCAAATTAGCTCTTCATTTTTTATAATATTTAAAGAACCAATTAATTCATTATCAAAAAATATAGCAAAATAGGTTTTGTTCTTGCTATCTTTTAATGACTCTATAAATACAATATGATTCTCTAAACTTATTGGCTCACTATTAATCATATTTTCTCTTACATACTCTTTATTTCTAAGCTCTAAAATATCTTTTTTCTCTATATCGTTTAAAAAGATAAAATTCTTAAAAACTATTTTCAACTCTACTTCCAAATTTATAATCTTTTTTTGCCTTTTTACCTAAAATATCTTTTAAATATTTTGGATGAAGTCCATAAAAAGGTCTTACACTTTTTATATTATCTTCACTAAAAACTTCGCCCTCTTTTATATCTTTTGATACATACAAACTTCTTGCAAAACGACGCTGTTTTTCTCTTTTTTCATTTAAACTATAATCAACTCTTCCAATTAACTTTTCACTATCTCTAACAGCTTTTATCATCTCTTCAAACTCTTTTTTATCTAAAGAAAAATCAGCATCTGCTCCACCTATATTTTTATCCAAAATAAAATGCTTCTCTATTACTTTTGCACCCAAAGTAACTGCAACAACAGGAGCAATATACCCCATAGTATGATCAGAAAATCCAACCTCAACACCAAAAGTATCTTTCATATTTGGTATTGTTTTTAAATTTGCTTCATTTAGCTTTGCTGGATATTCACTTGTGCATTTTAGAAGAATAATATTTTCATTTCCAACACTTCTACAAATATCTACAACATCTTGTATCTCATCAATAGTTGCAATTCCTGTGCTTATAATTATAGGTTTCATTTTTGAAGCTGTATATCTTACAAGCTTATAGTCAGTTATTTCAAAAGAGGCCATTTTGTATGCACTTGGATTAAATTGCTCAATAAAATCAACAGCACTTTTATCAAAAGGTGTTGAAAATATATCGATATTTATGCTTCTTGCATAATCAAACAACTCTTTGTGCCATTCCCAAGGAGTATATGACTGTTCATAAAGTTCATAAAGATTTTTTCCATCCCAAAGTGTTCCACCGTCTATCATAAAATCAGGATTTTTACTATTTAATGTTATGGTATCAGCCGTATATGTCTGAAGCTTTATTGCATTTGCACCAATCTCTTTTGCAGCTTTTATTGTATCAAGTGCAGTTTGCAAACTTCCATTATGGTTTGCGCTAAGCTCTGCAATTATATAAACTCCATCTTTTTCTAAATCAAAATTTCCTATTTTCATATTTACCTCTTTAAAAATAGTTTTAAATATTTCTTTAACTTTTGTTTATCAAAATTTTTTATAGTTTGATAACCTCTTTTCTTCAAGTACTTATACATTTGCCTTTGATTTTTAGCTGTTTTTATAGCAATCATAGGTAAATCTAAATAAAAAATCTCATTAGCTGTTACACTAGGTGTTACAATAGAAAAATCAGATTGACTCATTAGTTTTGCCACTTCATTTGAATTTATGTATAAATTTATCCACTTCTTATTTTTACAATAATCTTTTAGCTTTTCTAAATTTTTATTTGCTATTGTAGTTACTAAATTTACTTGTAAATCTTTTTTAAACTTTCCTATTAATTTTAAAATCTTTATATTTAAATTTTTATGATCTGCTCCACCTAAGCTCAAAAATATTGTTTTTTTCTTTTTCTTAATTATTTTTTTGTTTTTTTTAGCTTCTAAAAATTCATCTCTTAAAAGTGTATATCTACTTCCACATCTTAATTCACAATTTTTTTGTACCTTATTTTTATATTTTTTTTCATCTGCATAGATATTATGATTTAATAAAATATCACAAAAATGTTTTTCATAAGTATCATCTAAAACAAAAGTTTTTAAACTTAAATTTTGTTCTTTTAATTTTTTCTCAAAACTATAATCTATCTCATAATTATCAATTATTATCATATCAATATTTAGTTTTTTGATTAATTCATTTAACTCTTCAAAATCATTTGATTTTAAAAGCTCTATTTTATAACCAGCTTCAATGATTTTATAATTTATATTTCCATCTAAATTTTGTGTAGCAAATATTACATTGTATTTTTTAAACTCTTTTACAAGAACCAAATCTCTCATAATATGCCCAGTTCCAATATATGAAGATGAATCAGCTCTTATTACAATATTCATTACAATTCTCTTTTTATAGCTTCATACATAAATTCAGCTCTAATCCAATCTTCTAAAGTATCTATATCTTGAACTAAATGTCTTGGAAGAACTATTGGAATACTATCTTTACCAAATATAATATCATCTGATTTTATATTTAAATTTGTCCAGTAAAACTGTCCAGCATCTTGAAAAGCCTCTTCTAAATCTTGACTTCGTTTAGAAAAATTCTCAGGACAAAACATTTCACATCTATTGTTTTTTGTTATTTTAAAAGTTCTTTGGATTGGAAATGGCATAGATGTACATGAAAAAGCATTTCTTGCATTTGAGTTTTTTAGTTTAAGAAAGCCTTCTTTTAAATATTTTTCTTGTAAAAAAGGAGCTGTTGCATAGATTGTACAAACAAAATCTATTTTTTCACCAATTTGTTTTAAAAATTCTATTGCATGATTTACAACAGCACCAGTACCTGTAAAATCATCACTTATCTCTTTTGGTCTTAAAAATGGAACATCTGCTCCAAAACTTTTTGCAATTTTAGCTATTTCTTCATCATCTGTTGAAACAATTACTTTAGAAAAGAGTTTTGATTTAATAGCAGCTTCAATGCTATAAGCAATAAGTGGCTTTCCATGAAAATCTTTGATATTTTTTTTAGGAATTCTTTTACTTCCACCTCGTGCAGGAATTATTGCAACACAATTAAGCATTTAAAACCTCAAACAGAGTTTTTATAACATACTCTTGCTCTTCATCTCTCAAGCTTGTATATATAGGTAAAGAGAAACACTCTTCATAAAACTTCTCCATAATAGGTGTTATCTCATCTCCATACCCTAAAGATTTATAATATGGTTGCTTATTTATAGGAATATAATGAAGTTGTAATCCAATATTTTTTTCTCTCATTTTATTAAAAAGCTCTATTTTTGAGATACTTAAATTACTAAAATCAACTTTTACAACATATAGATGATAAGAAGAGTTTCCATTAAAAACATATATTGGTTTTACGACACTATTTAAAAAAGATTTATCATATTTTAAAGCTATCTCTCTTCTTCTTTTTATAAAACTATCTAGTTTTTTTAATTGGCTAATTCCCAAAGCACACTGCATATCTGTAATTCTATAATTATATCCCAAAGAGTGCATCTCATAATACCAAGGAGCTACTTCTGGTAATCTTTTTATCCCATGAGCTCTTAACTCTAAAAGTTTTTCATAAAGCTCTTTAGAGTTTGTAGTAACGGCACCACCTTCACCAGTTGTTATATGTTTTACTGGATGAAAAG
The DNA here is from genome assembly GCF_003660105.1 of Aliarcobacter cryaerophilus ATCC 43158. Lineage (NCBI taxonomy): Bacteria > Pseudomonadati > Campylobacterota > Epsilonproteobacteria > Campylobacterales > Arcobacteraceae > Aliarcobacter > Aliarcobacter cryaerophilus. Next base: position 136,627 of record NZ_CP032823.1, on the reverse strand, counting down.
ATAAGATACTACAATCACTATTTTCACAGCTTCCAGCTTTTATACCATCAAAACTAGCTCCTAAACTGTGAGCACAATCCTCTAGAATTTTTATATTGTAAGTCTCTTTTAAATATTTTAATTTTTTCTGATTTACTGGATTTCCTGAAAAATGAACTACATATATAGCTTTTATAGAAGAGTCTTTTTTAAGCTCCTCTTCACACAAATCTAAATCTATATTTCCATCTTCTTGTATGTCTACAAATATTGGTTTAGCTTCTACATACAAAATTGAATTTGAAGTTGCTAAAAAAGAGTTAGCAGTTGTAAGAACTTTATCACCTTTATTTAGAAGTACAAGCGAAGCTAAATGCAAAGCAGCTGTTCCATTTGCTACGGCTACGCAATATTTTGCACCTGTATATTTGCAAAGTTCAGCTTCAAACTCCTCAATCTTTGGACCAGTTGTAAGATATGGTGATTTTAATACTTCAATAACACTTTTTATATCATCTTCATCAATAGTCTGTTTTCCATAAGGAATAAAATCCATCATACTTTGTAAACCATTTTTAAAAACTCTTCACTACTTAACAACTGCTTATTATTCCCAGAGTTATACTCAAACCCTTGAGCTACTGGAACTCCAATCTCTCCTAAAAGGTTTTTAGAAAAATCAGATCCACTTGTAAATTTAATAGTTGGTTTTATTACATAATGATTTTCAAACTCTAAAGTTAAGTGACTATCATCTGCTGGGCACATAATCTCATGAAGTTTTTCACCAGGTCTAATTCCAATAATCTTATGAGGTAAATTTGGAGCTAAAGCTTTTGCCATATCAACTATTTTCATAGATGGAATTTTTGGAATAAATATCTCCCCACCTTGCATTCTTTCAAAGTTTTTTAAAACAAAATTCACTCCATCTTCAAGTGTTATAAAAAATCTTGTCATCTTATCATCTGTTATTGGAAGTTCTTTTGCTCCTTCATTTATTAATTTTTTAAAAAAAGGTACCACAGAACCCCTGCTTCCTACAACATTTCCATATCTTACAACAGAAAATTTTATATCACTTTTTCCAACTAAATTATTTGCTGCAACAAAAAGTTTATCGCTAGCCAATTTTGTAGCACCATAAAGATTTACAGGATTTGCAGCCTTATCAGTTGATAGTGCTATTACTCTTTTTACACTATTTTCTAATGCTGCTTCAATTACATTTTGAGCACCATCTATATTTGTTTTAATACACTCCATAGGATTGTATTCAGCTATTGGAACATGTTTTAGTGCAGCTGCATGAATTATAAAGTCAACATCTTTAGTAGCTTGTTTTAATCTTTGATTATCTCTTACATCTCCAATAAAATATCTCATACATTTAGCATTGAACTCTTGAGCCATCTCATACTGTTTTAACTCGTCTCTACTAAAAATAATTACCTTATTTGGTTTATATTTTTTTAACAAAATCTCAGTATATTTTTTACCAAAACTACCAGTTCCACCAGTTATAAGTATATTTTTTCCGTTGAACATATTTTTGCCTCAAGTATAAATTAGTTTTTATTTTATCGAAAATTGGATTTATTTAATATTTTATTAAATTATGCAATAATAGATTTATATTTTTAGAGGAAAAAAAATGATTGAAGTTATTCCTGATGATATTTTAAAAATACAAAAAAAACTAGCAAGTTTTGAAAAAGACTCAAGAAATTACAAAAAATATACAAAGATATTAGCAAAACATATAAAAACTCATACTATGCAAAAAAGAGTAAAGTCTCATATAAAAGTGATTGAAACAGTACAAACTTTAAATGAAGAGTAAAAATATTGCAATTTGACATATTTTTAATAACTTTTAAAAATTTGTGCTAAGATTTCAAAATAAACAAACAAAAGAAAACTAAAAAAGGAAATCAAATGGATGAAAATCAAAAAAAATCATTAGAACTAGCAATTAAACAAATAGACAAAGCTTTTGGAAAAGGAACACTTATTAGACTTGGAGATAAAGAGGTAATTCCAACTGAAGCTATTAGTACAGGTTCTCTTGGTCTTGACTTAGCTCTTGGAGTTGGAGGATTGCCAAAAGGAAGAGTTATTGAAATATATGGACCTGAAAGTTCTGGAAAAACAACTTTAACTCTTCACGCAATTGCAGAAGCTCAAAAAGCAGGAGGTGTATGTGCATTTATTGATGCAGAGCATGCTTTAGATGTAGGATATGCAAAAAATTTAGGTGTTGATACTGATAATTTACTTGTTTCTCAACCAGATTTTGGAGAACAAGCTTTAGAAATACTTGAAACTGTTATTAGAAGTGGAGCTGTTGATTTAGTTGTAATTGATTCAGTTGCAGCACTTACTCCAAAAGTAGAAATTGATGGTGATATGGATGACCAACAAGTTGGTGTTCAAGCTAGACTTATGAGTAAGGCTTTAAGAAAAATTACTGGACTTTTAAGCAAAATGAACTGTACAGTTATTTTTATTAATCAAATAAGAATGAAAATTGGAATGACTGGATATGGAAGTCCTGAAACAACAACAGGTGGAAATGCACTTAAATTTTACTCAAGCGTAAGACTAGATATTAGAAGAATTGCAACACTAAAACAAGGTGAAAATTCTATTGGAAATAGAGCAAAAGTTAAAGTTGTAAAAAATAAAGTTGCAGCTCCATTTAAACAAGCTGAGTTTGATATTATGTTTGGAGAGGGTATTTCTAAAACAGGAGAGCTTGTTGATTACGGTGTTAAACTTGATATTATCGACAAAGCTGGAGCTTGGTTTAGTTATGGTGATACAAAAATAGGTCAAGGAAGAGAAAATTCAAAAATTTTCTTAAGAGATAATCCAGCTATTGCAAAAGAGATAGAAGATAGAATTTTAAACTCAATGGGAATAAATGATGCAATAATCACAGGAACTATAGAAAGTGAAGATGACGCATCTTCTTTAGATGACTAATTTTTATAAAATAAAAAATTAATCAAATAAATAAAGGCTTAAAGCCCTTATTTATTGATGACAAGCAAAAGCTATTTCATATCCTAAAGCTGTAACAGCTTTTATATCATCTTCAGCACTTGCTCCTCCAGTTGTCAAATAATCTCCAACAACTAAAGCATTTGCACCATGTTTAAATACATCGTACTGATTTTCTCCAAACATCAACTCTCTACCACCTGCAATCATTAACATTTGATTTGGTAAATAACTTCTTGTTAATTCAACTAATTTAAAAGCTTCCTCTTTTGATAAAGGATTCTTTACCAAAGGAAGTGCTTCATTTGGATGAAAAAAGTTAATTGGTACAGACATTGGCTCTAAAGAAGCAATTGATTCAAGCATAGAAACTCTGTTAGCTTGTGTTTCTCCAAGACCAAAAATTCCACCTGTACATAAATATAATCCAGCTTTTTTTGCATCCAAACAAGTGTTATATCTATCATCCCATGAATGAGTTGTACAAATTTCACTATAAAACTCTCTTGCCGTTTCAAGATTGTGGTTGTAATTTTCAATTCCATGTTTTTTTAACTCTTTTAACTGCTCATAAGTTGCAATTCCATTACAAGCAATTAAAGAAATATCTGGAACGGCTTTATGTACAGCATCAGCAGCTCTACAAACATAATCTAATCTTTTATCATCAAGCCCTGTTCCAGCTGTTACCAAACAAAACCCAACAGCTTTGTTTTCTCTAGCTTTTTTTGCTTCTATTACTATTTCTTCAATCTCTTTTCTTCTATATCTTTGTATATCTGCTTTATATTTTACACTTTGTGTACAAAATTTACAATCTTCATTACAAGTTCCGCTTTCAATATTTGAAATTGCACATAAATATATTTGATTACTGCTCATATCTAAACTCTTCTTTCATAAAATTATTTTCATCTATTTTTTTAAAAAATCTTGTGATTATATACTCATTTGGATTAATCTGTAGTTTTACACACGAAATTATTGGCTTTTCTCTAGCGCATATCTCTCCTGGATTTATAAAAAGTTTTTTATTTTTATATTGACAATCAAATTGATGAGTATGTCCAAAAATAATAATATCCGTATCGGGATATAGGTGAAATGGCAAGTGCATAAGTTTAAAAGTACTATCTGCAATTTTGAAATAATATGGCTCTTTTTTTATATTATACTCTGGCGACAATTCAAATAAATCTCTATCATTGTTTCCAAAAACTGCAACATATTTTAAATTTGAATTTTTCAAAATCTCCAAACCAACTTTTGAGCAAATATCTCCAGCATGGATTAAATATTCACAATCCTCTTTTTTTAAAAATTCTATACACTCTTTTAGATAGTCATTTTTATGGTGACTATCTGATAAAATTCCTATTTTCAAGTTTATTTATCCATTAATTTTGAAAGTTTTACCATATCTAAAATAGTATCTACTCTATTTTCCCATGTGTGATATTTATCTGCTATTTCATAAGCATTTTGAGAAATATCAAAAAGTTTTTTATCATCACTCAAAATAGTTTTTAATTTTTCAATATCTTTATCTAAACTATTAAAACTATAATATAAAATATTTTTCTCATCTTCAAAAAACTCATCATAATATCTGCTTCTGTCACTAAATAAAACAGTATTATTTAGCATTCCAGTAAATACTCTCTCATGACTTCCATTTCTTAGAGTAGGAGAAGAATTTATTAAAACTTTTGCTCTATTTATTAGATCTAGGTTTTCTTCTATATCTAACGCTCCAATATAATTTATATTTTTATATTTTTTAGCAAAATCATCCCAATCATTACCACAAATTGTTATAGTTAAACCGCTTTCTATTAATTTTATTAATAAATAAATTCTTGAATATGCTCTTAAATAATTTTGAACAATTGAGTATAAATTTGCTAATTGAACTTTTCCAATAGATGAAAACTTTATTTTATGTTTATCAAATACTATTTTAAAAGCCTGATTTACACTTAAATAATCATCGTATATTAATAATTCTGCTACTTCATCAAGAAGCTTTGAAGGATAATCTTCATTATCTTCCCAAGGTTTAAATATTTGTCCTGGAAAAGTTCCTGAAAAAACTATATCAATAGATTTAGTTTTTTTATATTTTTCAAAATCTTTTAATTTACTATTCTCTTTAGCACCTCTTCTAAGACCACCTTGTGGTAAGAAAAAAGATATTTTATGATGATTTGGTAATATTTCATTTACATACTCAATATGCTCTTTATCATTAAAGCAACATAAAAAGTTTTTAATATTTTCAGTAAGAGTATTTAAGTGATAAGATGGATGATCTACATAAAGAGCCAATAGAGTAGTATTTGCGGCATCATATAAAGATCTGCCATCATTTAATAAAGGATTATTTGCCATACCGAAAGATATTACCAAATCAATAATTTGTGTATTAAAAATATTTGAAAGCTGATGAACTCCATCTGAATCACATGTATCAACAATTGTAACTTGATGACCTTTTTCTTTTATAAAATGAAAGATATCATACATAAATAGATTTACAACGTTATAATCAAATTTACCTTTAAATAGTACTATATTCATTATTTAACTTCACCTACTTTTTTTATCTTCTATAGATTTTGTAATTTTCTTCTTACTAGCTACTGTTTTAGTAGCTGTTCTTCTTGTAGGCTTTTTTGAAACTTTACTATCTTTTTCTATTATTTCTAAACACTCTTCTAGAGTTAAATTTTCAGCAATTTTTGTTTTTGGAATTTTGAAATTTTTTCTACCTTGTTTTATATAAGCTCCATATTGTCCATTCAAAATTTGGATTTTCTCTTTTTCAAAATCTTTAATTAAAGCTTTACTTTTTGCTTCATCAATCTCTTCTATAATCTCTTTTGCTCTTACTTCATCAATCGTGTAAGGATCATCAGTTTTTAGTGAATAGTACTTTGTTTTTACTTGTAAATATGGGCCAAATCTTCCAATATTTGCTTTAATTTCATTTCCACTATCATCAACTCCAACAACTCTTGGAAGAGTAAATAAAAATAGAGCTTCATCAAGTGTAATTGTATCCATATTTAGTTTTTCAGGAATTGCTACGAATTTAGGTTTTTCTTCATCATCTTTTGTTCCAATTTGAATAAAAGGTCCAAATCTTCCAACTCTAGCACTTACAGGTTTCCCAGATTTTGGGTCAATTCCCAATTCTCGCAACTGTAAATAATCAGACTTACTGATATTTTCCTCTTTATCTTTAATAGTATCTTTAAACCCTGTATAAAAGTTCTTCATTACATCAACCCAAACTTTTTTACCCTCTGCTATTTCATCAAACTGCTCTTCGATTTTAGCTGTAAATCCAAGGTCAATAATATTTGAAAAATGATCAGTTAAAAAGCTATTTACAATCTCTCCTGTAGGAGTAGGTGCTAATTTCTTATCTTCTGTTTTTACTACATATTCTCTTGCTTGAATAGTTGAAATAGTTGGAGCATAAGTTGAAGGACGTCCAATTCCTTCACTTTCAAGTTTTTTTACCAAAGAAGCTTCAGTATATCTTGAAGGTGGTTTTGTAAAAAGTTGTTCACTATTTAAATTTTCTAGCTCTAAAACTGTACCAACTTTTATATTTGGAAGAATTTTTTCAGCACTATCAAGTGCAGCTTCAGGATTATCACTTCCTTCTGTATAAGCTTTCATAAAACCAGCAAAAATAATTCTTTGACCTTTCGTTTGAAACTCAAACTCTTTTTTAGCTCCAGCTTCTATTTTATATGTAGTATTTGCTATTTTTGCTTGTGCCATTTGAGTAGCAATTGTTCTTTTCCAAATTAAACTATATAGTTTATACTGAGCATTGTCTAAATACTGTTTTACGAGGCTTGGCTTTAAGCTCATATCAACAGGTCTTATAGCTTCATGGGCTTCTTGAGCACCCTTTGCTGTTGATTTAAAAGCTCTTGGTTTAGAAAGTGAATAATCTTTCCCATACTCCTCTTCTATCACTTTTTTTGCAGCAGTTGTAGCAAGAGTTGAAAGATTTAAAGAGTCCGTTCTCATATAAGTTATTAAACCACCTGTATGATTTGGAATATTTGCTACATTTCCTTCGTAAAGCTGTTGTGCTATCATCATAGTTTGAGCAACACTTAGTCCTATTTTTCTACTTGCTTCTTGCTGTAGTGTTGAAGTTGTAAATGGAGGCGCTGGATTTCTAAGGCTATCTTTTTCTTCAATATCTACAAGTTTGAAATTCCCATCATTTAAAGAAGTTTCAATTTCTCTAGCCTCTTTTTCATTTTTTACTTTGATATTTTTCCCATCTTTTTTTGCTAATTCACTTGAAAGTTCTGGGTTTATAAAATCTGCTTTTATTTTCCAATACTCTTCTGGAATAAAAGCTCTTATCTCATTCTCTCTATCTACAATTATTTTAACTGCAACACTTTGTACTCTTCCTGCACTAAGTCCATATCGCACTTTTTTCCATAAAAGAGGTGATAACTCATATCCAACAGCACGATCAAGTATTCTTCTAGCTTGTTGTGCATCTACTAAATTTTGATCCACATCTCTTGGATTTTGTAAAGCTTTAAGTATTGCATCTTTTGTAATTTCGTGAAAAACTATTCTTTTTATTGGATTTTTCTCAATTTTAAGCGCAGGAATTAAATGCCAAGCAATAGCTTCTCCCTCTCTATCTTCATCGGCTGCGAGGTAGATTGTTGTATCTTTTGATATCTGTTTTTTCAACTCTGTTATTACTTTTTTCTTATCATTACTTACTTGATAGTTTGGTTTGAAGTTATCTTCAGGATCAAATCCTAAAGTTGATTTTGGTAAATCTCGAACATGACCCATAGATGCCATAACTACATAATCAGAGCCTAAAAATTTTGATATTGTTTTTGCTTTTGCTGGAGATTCCACTATTACTAAATTTTTCACTTAAATTGCCTTTTATTTATAAAAGTTTGCATTCTAGCATAAAAAATGTAAGATTTTCTTATATGGTTTAAATATTTATAATTTATTAATTTTAATTATAGCTTATACAAGAGTATAAACTTACTCAAAAATTATAATCTCATTTTCAAGTTCTATATTAAACTCTTCTTTTACTTTTTGTTTTGCAAGATTTATTAAATTCACAGCTTCATCAAAAGTCCCTGTCCCATGATTTACTAAAAAATTTGCATGAGTATTTGAAAATTCCATATCTCCAACTCTATATCCTTTTAGCCCAACTGCTTCTATTAATCTTCCAGCAAAATCACCTTTTGGATTTTTAAAACAGCTTCCAGCACTAGCAATTTGTGGTTGATTATCCCTCATTTTTGTGAACTCATTTTGCATATCTTTTGAGAAACCTTTACTCTTATTAAAAACCACTTCATAAACTATGGTATCAATTTTTGTCTCTCTATATGAAAAATTTACATTCTCTTTTTTTATATATCCATCTTTAGTTTTTATAGAGTCTATATAATTAAAAATCTCCCACTCTTTTAGACCTGCATTCATCTTTACAAGTCCACCTAAATTACCAGGCAATTTTGCCAAAAACTCTAAATTTGCAATATCATTTTTTCTTGTATATGTAAGAAGTTTCCCACTGCTTGTAGCACAACCTACAAAAAGTTTTTCATCTTCATCTTTTATATAATCAAAGTTTTCACCCAAAATAGCAAATTTTTTTTCACATTTTGGAGAAATAAGCAAATTATTTCCTCTTCCTATTATTTGAATATCAGGATAATCACCTACTTCATTTATAACTAAAACTTCTTTTTCTCCACCAATATGTATAGAAGAGTATCTTTTAAAATCTACTGTTTTATAGTAATTAGCTATTTTTTCACTCATCTAGCTCTTAACTCTTCATATTCGCTTGGGATTAAAAAATCTTCTGCTTTTATTAAATTTTGATAATGCCCATTTTTATATCCCAGCTCAAAAAGTTTATTTAGAGCTTTATATTGAATTTCACTCATTTTTACAGAATTATCGTTTGCATATAAATCCAAATACTTATCCAATGTTTTAGCATCTACACGAATTAATCCTTTTTCTAAGAGCATTGGAGCTAGAGTTTTTCTATTTTTATTTGCTACATCAACTGCTTTTATTAAAGCATTTTCATACTTTATGGCTTCAGTAAGTGGAATTGAACGACGAAGGCACATTCCACCAAGAGGAAGCGGTAGAGCTTCACCTTCACAAAGGTCTACCCAAATATCCCAGATTTCTCTATGTACATCAAGCTCATTGCTATAAGTTAAAATTGACTCATGAATTAAAACTCCAGCATCAACAACTCCATCAATTACAGCTTTTTCAATATCCAAAAAGTTCATATACGAAATTCTTGCATCTGGATAAGCAATTTTAAAAAGTAGTGCATTTGTAGTAAACTCTCCACTTAAAGCTACTTTGAAGTTTTTCTTTAGTTTTACACCTTTCTTTTTGATAAGTTTTGGACCATAACCCTCTCCAAATGAAACAGCAGTTTTAAGTAAGGCAAAATCATCTTTAACAAAAGGATACAAAGCAAAAGATATAGCACAAATGTCGTAAGTGCCTTTTAGTGTTGCTTGATTTAAAGTCTCTATATCTAAAGCTATATTTTCAAATTTTACTTTGGGTAAACTAACCCAGCCAAATTTGATTGCATAATACATAAATATATCATCTGCATCAGGAGAGTGTCCTACACTAATAGTTCTCAATTTTGCTCCTTATTTAAAACAATTTTTACAAATCTATAATTTGATGTTGGTTCAGATATTAAAGCGATAGTTCCTAAAAGATTTTTATCTAAAACTACCTCTTTTTTATATATTTTATTATCTATTTTAAAGCTAACTATATCTGCTGTTTTGACTTTTGCAATATTTAAAAAAGTTTGACTAGCAACTAGTTTTTCGTTATTTTGAATATTTGTAAAATAAACCAAAGCTCCATTAAATGTTTGTAAATCATCTATTTCATCTAAAGATAAATCAGAACAAGAGTTTACTTTTTCTTCAAAAGTTTTATCACAAAATATAAGTTCAAAATCTATATATTTTTTAATATTTGCTAGAAGTTTTACAATATTTTCAACTCTTGCGTGTTTGATTAAATCATCTCCAATTAAAAGAGCTTTTTTTGAAGCTTCTTCAAATTTTAAAAATGCCTCTTCAAACTCCTCTTCTCCTGCACTACTCTCAGCTGATAAATACCCAATATCAAGATTGTCTAAAAAATCTTTTTGTTCTTTTGGTAACTTTTTTGAAAAAAAGTTAAAAATCAAAGCTAAAATAGCCTCTTCACTTGCCACTTCATATTTTATAAATTGAGCATAAAAATCTTTTAATTCAAAATTATCAATTGGGTGCATATATATAAAATTAGCTCCATTATTAAGAGCTTTTTGTAAACTATTTTTTAATTTATCATCTTCAAAAAATGCCCCAACACTTAAAATATAATCATAATTTTCTATAATTTTCACTAATATTCCTTTTAAAAAAATCCAACTTTTGTTTCACTATCAAACTGACCTTTTTTCTCTTTGCTTATTTGCTCTTCAAAATCTTTTAGAGTAAAAACTGCATCTTCTAAAACAGCTAGTTTATAAGCTGTATTTTTGATAACTAGCTCTATTTGTCCACCTGTAAGCTCATGTTGTGCAATTTTTTCAAAATCAAAATCTTTTTCTAATGGCAAAGTTGCTGGAATTAGTTTCTTCCAAAGCTCTACTCTTTGCTCATGGTTTGGTTTTACGAACTCAATTTTATAGTTAAATCTTCTTGAAAATGCTTTATCAAGATTTTCAAGCAAGTTTGTAGTTGCTATTAAAATTCCATCAAATCTCTCGATTTGCTCCAAAAATATATTTTGCATTTGATTATGCATTTTATCGGCACTGCTTCCTGTTCCACTGCTTCTTGAACTTAAAAATTGATCTGCTTCATTTAAAAGTAAAACTGGTTCTGTTTTTGTTTGCTCTTTTATCTCATTATATTTATCAAAAATATTTCGTACATTTTTTTCACTCTCACCTATGTACATTGAGAGAATTTTAGAGCAATCAAAACTTAAAACCTCTTTTTTTAGTGACTTTGCAAGAGCTAAAGCTGTTATTGTTTTTCCAGTTCCTGCAACTCCATAAAAAATTATTTTTGCATCTATTCCTCTTTTTTTATCTTTTATTCCCCAAGCTTTTAGTCTATTTATAACACTTTTATCAACTTGCTTTAAAAGATTATTTAAAGTCTCTTTTGTTTTTGGATTTAAAACAACATCATCTAAACTTTTTTGTGCAAAGATTAATTCAAACATCTCTTGATCTTTTATGATTGTTTCAAGTTTTATTTTTGAAACTGTTGAGCCTTTTTTATTTGGATGAGATATTTTATACAAAACTTCATCTGGAATATAAAAGTTTCTATTAATTCCACCAAATGGTGTTAAAACCTCATCATAATCAACCAAATTTTTTGAAATCAAAGTTGAGCTCTCTTCAAGTAAACTTCTATATTTTATCTTCTCATAATCATCATTTGATATTAACTCAAGCAGATAGTTCATCTCTCTTAATGTTCCATCTCCTCCACTATACTCTTCTTTTAGAAGAGCCAAAAATAGTATTTTTTCTTGCTCATCCAAGCCTTGTTCTTTAAAAAATTCTTCTATTAGAATTTTGTTTGTAGTTGCATTTATTCTATCTTTTATTCTATTTTCTACAAGTAAAAGCTTATTTTTTAATCTATTTGAGCTAGGAGAATTTATATCGAAATTTCTTTTTACTATATTTAGTTGTTGAGTGATATCAATTTTTAAAAATTGGTCTTGAAGGTACTCTAAGTGGTCACTATAATTTTTTATTTCAGGTAATACAAACTCACTATTTCCGCTTTCAAGCATTTTTAAATAGGCACTAGAAAGTGCTACGCTTGAGTTGATAAGTTCTAATTTTGAAGCTTCATTTAATTTTACTTGATCAAACGCAACTTGAATCAACCATCCAAACTCAAGTAAAGATTTTATCAAACTTAGTTTTTCCAAATGTTCATATTTTTCAATACTATAAAACTGTCCCAAAATATCAATTGTACTTAGTACATCTCTTCCATTTATATACTCTTTTGAGAGGTACTGCAAAATTTTTGCTTCTTCTAAACTACATTTTAGCTGATTAAAAAAGTTTGTTTTTTCAACATTTTTTGCTTTTAAAAAATCTATTACCTCTTGCATAAAACCCTTACAAATATTAATTTAATTAAGCATATATATTATCTTAAATCGTCTTAACTACAAATGAATAAAAAAATGATAAAATACAAGCATTTATTTTTAAAGGAGACTTTTATTATGCTAAAAGTTATTAAGTTCTCTTCTATTTTTATAGTTTTATCTCTTTTTAGTGCTTGTGCTAATCATGAAAAAGCTATGAAAGTTTTGCCAAATGAGCTTGAGCAAGTAAATATTGATTGCAAAAGAGATAGCTTGGCTTTTGAGTTAGATTGTTATGATTTTATAGCAGAAAAAAATAGTTTTGCAATGCTAAGACTTGGAATTGATGCTCAAGATAAAGGAAGACCTGCTGAAGCCTTTGAAAGATATACAAAAGCACAAAAAGCTGGTAATTTCTATGCAAATGCACTTTTATCAGTTCTTTATGGTAATGGTTTAGGTGTAGAATTTGATGAAAAAAAATCTATAAATCTTCTAAAAGATGTTGAAGATGTTGATCCAATAGCAGCATATAGATTATCTTACTACTATTTTTCAAATGGAAATCCACAAAAAGCTATAGAACTTCTTGAATATGCTGCTACAAATGAAGTAAAAGATGCTCAAAAAGATTTAGTTCTTGTTTATACAAATGGTCAGTATATAGAAGCGAACGATGAAAAAGCTCTTTTTTATGATAATTTATATCAAGATGGAAAAGAAGATTTTACAAAAAAAATTTATGGTAGATAGTAGATGATAAATTATATTTTATTACCAATTTTTACTATTTTTCTTTTTAGTGCTTGTTCTTTAAAAATGCCTGAATTTCTAACTTTTTCTGATATAAATTATGATGAACTTCTAAAAGAAGCAAATATTTGTCAAGATTTAGATACCCAAAAAGAAAAACTAGAGTGCTATAAAAAAATAGAAAATAGTAACTCTTTTGCACAAATTAGACTAGGAACTTATTATTCAACAAAAAAAGATTATAAAGAGAGTTTAAAATACCTAAATATGGCTGATGAGAATAAAAATCTCTATGCAAAATTGCCATTAGCTCTTTTATACTACAAAGGAGAAGGGGTTAAAAAAGATATAAATAAATCTTTTGAGCTTCTAAAAGAGTCTAGCGATATTGACCCTATTGCAGCATTTCAGTTATCAAGATTTTATCTTCAAGGAATAAATACAAAAATAGATAACGAAAAAGGTATAGATTTACTTAATTTCTCTGCTCAAAATGGAGTATTTCAAGCTCAGGATTTATTATCAAATGTCTATAAGCAAGGACTTTATGGAGTTGCAAAAGACCAGATAAAATATGAATATTGGCTAAAAAAAGCTAGTTCTAACAAAGAGGACAAAAACTCAAATATTTATATCTTCTAAAAATTTTTAAAAAGGTCGCAAATCCTATTTTAAAGAGTAAAAGATGATAAAAAGTAATATCTTTTCAGGACTTACAGTTGGAATTATTGCATTGCCTTTATCTATGGCACTTGCAATTGCAACTGGAGTTCCACCACAATTAGGTCTTTATACAGCAATTATTGCAGGAATTTTAGCTGCTATTTTTGGAAGTAGTAAAGTAAATATTTCTGGACCCACTGCTGCTTTTATTGTTATTTTAATCCCAATAGTTCAACAATTTGGAATAACAGGGCTACTTTTGTGCGGATTTTTATCTGGTATTATTTTAGTTTTAGTTGGACTTTTTAAACTTGGTAACTTAATAGAGCTAGTTCCTTACCCAGTAACAGTTGGATTTACATCTGGAATTGCAGTTGTCATTGCAACTCTTCAAATAAAAGATTTTTTTGGGCTTACTATAGAAAATTTTAGTGGAACTTACATAGATAAAATTGTTTTGCTTTTCAACTCTTTTTCTACATTTAATCTTTTTGAGTTTTTAACTGCAAGTGCAACACTATTTTTACTAATAATTTGGAGAAAAACAAAAAGTAAAATTCCAGCTGCTTTGGTTGCTTTAGGAATTGTTACAATTTTTGTAGCTTTTTTTAACTCTTTTGATGGTTTAAATATTTCAACAATCAACTCTACTTTTACTTATGTTATTGATGGAGTAACTGCAAATGGAATCCCTCCGATTCCTTTACAATTTTCTCTTCCTTGGGAGTTTTTAAAACCTCATGAAATAAATATTGATTTACTAATAAAACTTCTTCCTCATGCAATTGCAATTGCAATTTTAGGAGCTTTGGAATCACTTTTATGTGCAGTTATAAGTGATGCTATGACTGGAAATAAAACAGACCCAAATAAAGAGTTAATAGGTCAAGGAATTGCAAATATGGTAGTGCCATTTTTTGGAGGAATTCCAGCAACTGCAGCAATTGCAAGAACAGTAGCAAATATAAATTCAGGAGGAACAACAAAATTATCTTCAATAGTTCACTCTATTTTTATATTAGCTTCTATTTTATTAATTGCTCCAATTATCTCATATCTTCCAATGGCAGCATTATCTGCGCTTTTACTTATGGTTGCTTGGAATATGAGTGAAGTTAAACACTTTGTAAATATTTTAAAAACTGCGCCAAAAGATGATATTTATGTGCTTCTAACATGTTTTTCTTTGACTGTTTTAATAGATATGGAAGTTGCTGTTGCTGTTGGAATTGGTCTTGCATCAATACTATTTATCAAAAGAACGATTGATTTATACTCTATTGAGCTTGTAAGCGAAAATTTAGAAACACATAAAGATATACCAAAAGATATTTTAATCTATGATATAAATGGACCTATGTTTTTTGGTGCTGCTCAAAAGGCTTTAAAAACTTTAGCAAATATAAATGAACAAAAAAATATTGTAATTTTAAATATGAAAAATGTATCAATGCTTGATATGACAGCAATGGTTGCTTTAAAATCAATCGTTGATAGTTTTGAAGCTAAAAATAAAAAGCTTATATTTGCAGGACTAAATCAAAATGTTTTGAAAAAACTAGAACGTGCAAAATTTGATTATGTTACAACTTTTTCAAATATAAATGATGCCATAGAGTATGCAATGCATAAAAAGAATTTTATTCGATAATTAAGATATTAATTTTAAACAATATCTACTAATTTCTTTTAAGATAGACTCCATTTTATTTAAATAAAAGGAGTTTTCTATGTCAAAAGTTGTTTTAATCACAGGTGCTACTTCAGGTATGGGAGAAGCCACTACTAAGTTACTTTCTCAAAATGGATACAAGGTTTATGCAGGTTGTAGAGATAAAAATATAGAAAAATGTGATGGAAATATAAATTATATATATCTTGATGTTACAAAAACTGACTCTATAAAAAATGCTGTAAAAAAGATAATTGATACTGAAGGTAAAATTGATATTTTACTAAATAATGCTGGTTATGGTCTTTTATCAACTTTAGAAGATGGTACAGATGAAGAGATTTTTAAGCAATTTGATGTAAATGTTTTTGGACTTATAAAAACTACGAGAGAAGTTTTACCATATATGAGAAAAGAAAATTATGGTGTTATTATAAATATTAGCTCATTTTTAGGGAAAATGGGGCTTCCTTTACTATCTCATTATAATGCATCAAAATATGCAGTTGAAGGAATAACAGACTCTTTAAGATTTGAAACTTTACCTTTTAATATTAGAGTGCACTCTATTGAAGCTGGACTTTTTGGAACAAATTTTGTTAAAAAAGGTTTAGTAATAAATGAAAAAACTATGAGTGAAAATTCACCTTATAAGAAATTAACTTCTCATTTGGTTCCAATTGTTGCAAAAGCAATAAATGAAGGACCAGACCCAATAGCAATCGCAAATGCTGTAAAAAATATTATTGAAGATGAAAATAGTAATATTGCAATTCCAGTTGGAGCAGAAGCTACAACATTTGTTCCTCTTAGAAAAGAGCTAAGCAATGAAGATTTTGAGAAAAAAATAATTGAAACTTTTGGATTGTAAAATTTTCTTTATTTATGAAAAGTGAGTTTTAAATTCTCACTTTTCTATTTCGTAGTTGAGCTATTTTCTATAAAACTATATAAAGTTTCTATCTCTTTTGCCCAAATAGATTCATCAATAGTCTCTAAAACAAGTGGAATATCATCCATTCTAGAATCATTCATAAGAAATTTAAACGCATCCCAACCAATTTTTCCCTCTCCTAAACTATCGTGTCTATCAACACGACTTCCAAGCTCAGGTTTAGAATCATTTATGTGCATTCCACTTAAATACTCAAATCCTACAATTTTTCCAAACTCATCCCAAGTTTTATCGTAAGCTTCTCTTGTTCTAATATCATAACCCGAAGTGAACATATGACAAGTATCAATACATACTCCAACTCTGGTCTTATCTTCGATTTTATCTATAATATAAGCCAAATGCTCAAACTTATATCCAAGATTACTTCCTTGGCCTGCTGTATTTTCAAGCACTAGCTTTACGCCACTTGTTTTATTTAAAACTATATTCATAGACTCTGCAATATTATTCAAACACTCCTCTTCACTAATTTGTCTCAAATGAGAACCTGGATGAAAATTTAGTCTATCAAGAGCTAAAATTTCACATCTTTGAACTTCATCTATAAAACTATTTAAAGATTTCTCTCTAGCATCAATATCTGGATGCCCAAGATTTATCAAATATGAGTCGTGAGGTAAAATATGTCTAGGCTCTATTTTTGATTTTTCTAACTCTTTAAACCATAAATCTATGGTTTTATTATCAAGTGCTTTTGCACTCCACTGTCTTTGATTTTTTGTAAAAAGTGCAAAAGCTTTAGCACCAATTTCAACAGCATTCTTTGGAGCATTAAAAACTCCCCCACTAGCACTTACGTGCGCACCAATAAATTTCATTTTTACTGCTTCTGACAAAACATGTTAGATTCAGGATAATT
Organism: Aliarcobacter cryaerophilus ATCC 43158; assembly: GCF_003660105.1. Taxonomy (NCBI): domain Bacteria; kingdom Pseudomonadati; phylum Campylobacterota; class Epsilonproteobacteria; order Campylobacterales; family Arcobacteraceae; genus Aliarcobacter; species Aliarcobacter cryaerophilus. The sequence goes on along the minus strand of NZ_CP032823.1, from coordinate 119,527 downwards.
TGATAATAGATTTTTCATAACATAAGTCCCTTTTTTTAACGATTTTATAATATTTTTTATTAAAACAAATTTTATATGTGTACAATAAAAATTGATAATATTTTATGGCTTATTGTTTTTTATTAATGAAACAACTTTATTTATTTATTTTTATTTATTAAAAATTCTATTTTTATATTATATCTTTAGTATTAATTATATATAAAATTATTTCTTAAATGAGCTTACTATATCAGCAACAGTTACACTTGTTTCATCAGTTATAATTCCATGATTTGTTTGTCTAAAAATATTATCTAGTATTACTTTTCTATCACTTTCTTTAAATCCTTTTCCATCTTCTAATAAAACAAGATATGTATTTAACATAATAACTCTTTCATTTGCATCTACGGCTAAGTGATAATTACTAAGCATTATTTTTACTAAAATTTTCATCATCCAAACCATAATAGTGGTAAACATAATAAATATAATGTAATTAAAAAATGATGCACTATGAGCAATTTGAGAGATTGTCTCAGTTATTTTTTTGTCGGCTGAATCAGGTATATTAGTTATAAATAATCCTGTATAATTTATTAAAAGAAAAGTAATTATAATTAAAGCTACTCCTATTCCAATATTTGTTTTAAAATAGAACTTATATTTTTTATCATATTTTTCTACTTGTTCTTCCCAATAAGTTGTTGCTTGTTTAAGTTCTATATTTTTAAGAACAGCTTCTTTTGCATTATCAAATTCACTTTCCAAAGTTTTTGATTTTTCTAATATTTCACTAACTTCAGCAAATTCTGTTTCTCTTTTTTCAAAAAGATTTTTTAACTCACTAAATTGTCCTAAAACTTCAAAATTCTTTTTTTCTAAATCTTTAATTTTTGATTCTAATATTATGTTTGGTAGTCCATCAAAATCATTTTGTCTTTCAAAATTATCAAAAATAGTATTATCAAGTATTTTTTCAATAACAACAGTAAGATAAACTTCATCTTTTGAATAATTTTTATTTTTATAAATAATATCAATTAATCTACTTTTTGATATAGAAATATTATCATTTTCTGAGATTCCTGTATTTATTATTATAGAACCACTATCATTTTGAAAAAGTTTAAATGGCTGATTCCCTAATTTTGTATGTAAAATCAAATTACTTTCTTCGCTACTATAATTTAATAGAGTTGCCAATCTATCATATCTTTTAGAGAATTCATCTTCTGAAATTTTTGGTTGATTTATAACTTTTATTTTGATATTGGGTTTATCTTTTAATTTATTAAAATAATCTATAATAATATTTATACTATCTAGTAAAGGAACTTTATAAGAAAGCATTTTATTTTCATTATCAGTATAGTTTAAAAATCTATTTAATTCATCATATAAATCATTTAGGTCTGTTTCTTTTAACAAACCTAATTTATTATTATTATTGATAAATTCGTTAATTAAAGAGGTGAAATTTTCAATTGAAAAATCATAATCTGCAAAATGAGCTTTAAATATTGCTATTATTAAAGAATTTTTTAATTTATTTTGCACAGAATATAATTTTTTAATTACTTCTTCTATAAGTTGATTATCGACCATTATTAAACCTTACAACAAACATATTTAAATTCAAATGTACAATATCCAAAGCAGCAGGAGTAATTCCAGAAATTAAACTTGCATTGTATAAAGTTGGTGGTCTGTGCTTTTCAAGCTTTTCAACAACTTCATTTGAAAGCCCTGGAAGACCTCTATATGAGAAGTTTTCAGGTATATTTAGTTTTAGCATTTTTTTCATCTTTTCTATCTGTTTTTGTTGTTTTTGAATATATCTATAATATTTTGCTTCTATAATAATTTGCTCTTTTAGATAAGCATCTATATCTTTTAGGCTAGGTACCAAAATATCAAACTTCTCTTTATCAATTGTATTTCTTCCCATTAAATCTATTAGTAATACTCTATCATTTATTTTATCTTCTCCAATGCTATCAAGAAGTTCCAATGTCTCTTTTTTTGCAGTTAGCCAGCTATTTGCCATAAACTCGACTGCTTCTTCAATAATTTTTCTTTTTTCTTCTACTTTATCCATTTGCTCTTTAGAGATTAATCCTAACTCATATCCATAATGGCTTAGTCTTAAATCTGCATTTTCTTCTCTTAAAAGAAGCCTATACTCAGCTCTTGAAGTAAACATTCTATATGGCTCGTGCGTTCCTTTTGTAACTAAATCATCAATTAAAACACCAATATATGCTTCATCTCGTCTTAAAATAAATGGCTCTTTATTATCTATTGCCAAAGAAGCATTTATACTTGCCATCAATCCTTGAGCTGCTGCTTCTTCATATCCAGTTGTTGCATTTATCTGCCCTGCATGATAAAGATTTTTTATCTTTTTAGTCTCAAGTGTATGTTTTAATTCAGTTGGATCAACATAATCATACTCTATAGCATATCCATATCTAATCACTCTTGCATTTTCAAGACCTTTAACGGAAGCTATCATCTTTTTTTGTATTTCAATAGGTAAAGAGCTAGACATTCCATTTATATAGTACTCTGTACATTTTGCTGTTTGAGGTTCTAAAAATAGTTGATGCCGTTCTCTTTCACTAAATCTTTTCACCTTATCTTCAATACTAGGGCAATATCGTGGACCTGAGCCTTGAATTTGTCCCGTATAAATTGGGGCTCTATGAAAATTTTGTGAAATAATATCATGAGTATCAAGGTTTGTATATGTTACATAACATGGATATTGTGTTGGATTAAAAGTTTTTTTAGGCGTTCTAAATGAAAATGGTGTTGGTTTTATATCACCTCCATGCATATCCATAACACTAAAATCAATACTATTTGCATCTAGTCTTGATGGAGTTCCAGTTTTTAATCTTCCTACATTTAATCCTAACTCTTTTAGTTGAATAGAAAGAGTACTAGATGGTAACTCCCAAGCACGTCCTGCTTGATATGTATTTTCTCCAATATGAATTAACCCTCTCATAAAAGTTCCAGTTGTAAGAATAGTTTTTTTAGATTTAAACTCTTCTCCAAGCTTTGTTTTTACTCCTAAAACTTCATCATTTTCAACAACTAAATAACTAACCTCATCTTGATAAATATCTAAATTTGGTGTACTATGACAAACTTTTCGCATATACTCCTTGTATTCATCCATATCAATTTGAGCCCTTGTTCCTTGAACAGCTGCACCTTTTGAATCATTTAATATTCTAAACTGTATTCCTGTAGCATCTGTACAAAGTCCCATTTCTCCACCAATTGCATCTAGTTCTCTTACTAAATGACCTTTTGCTAAACCACCAATTGCAGGGTTACAACTAGCTGCTCCTATTTGCTCAACTAACATAGTAATTAATAGTGTTTTTTTTCCAAGTCTTGCACCTGCTAGTGCTGCTTCAATACCAGCATGTCCTGCACCAACCACGATAATATCGTATTGCATTAAATTTTCCTTTTTAAAGAGTATCAGATTTTTAAATATTAGTAAAAATTAGCTTCTTATGAATTTTTGGCTATTATAACCAAATTTTATCTAAAGGTTTTTTAAGTGTTTACAGGGCTTATAAGAGAATTAGCAAAAGTAGAAAGCTTTTCAAACAATATTTTAACTCTAAAATCAAACTACAAACCAAAAATTGGTGACTCTATTGCTGTAAATGGAGCTTGCTTAACAGTTATTAAAATTTCAAATAATAGTTTTAGTGTAGAGTTATCTCCTGAAAGTACATCTGTTTTAGCTTTAGAAAACTATAAAAATGAAGTACATATTGAACCTGCTATGCTGCTCGGTGATAGATTTGAAGGTCATATTGTCCAAGGACATGTTGATTGTATCGGTGCAGTTGAAAAAATAGAAAAAAATGGAAACTCTACTGATTTTTATATATCTTTACCAAAAGAGTTTATTAAATTTGTTATTTCAAAAGGAAGTATTACTATTGATGGAGTTTCTCTTACAGTTAATGATGTTTTTGAAAGTTCTTTTAGACTAACAATAATTCCACATACTATACAAAATACAATTTTTAAAAATTATAAATCAGGTAGCAAAGTTAATATAGAAACTGATATGTTTGCAAGATATATTTATAATATGTTTAAAAAGGATAATAAATTGTCTTGGGGAGATGTTGATGGAATAATGGCTAGATACTAATTTTATAAATATTAAAAGTTACTATTTCTGCTCTTTATTCTCTATAATTTTTGAATTTTCTAAATTTTCAACAGTACTATTTTCTTGATTTTCAATATTACTATTTGCTTCATAAGTATAAAAGAATCTCTTTTTTAGAGGGTTTGCATATGGTTTTATTGTTGCAACTTTCATCTCAGGGAAATCTTTTATCTCTACAACCTTACCAACTCTAAGACCTTCATAAAAAATATTATCCATTCCAGAAGTTATAACTTCATCTCCAACATTTATATCAGCCCAAACTGGAATAAATTTTACAGATAATAAATCTGATGATTCGTCATTTGAAGTTGCAATTCCAGGATTTTTCTCATTTCCTATAAAAACAGCATAAGTACAATCTTTATTCCCATTAAGAAGTCCTATACTTTTACCATTTTTAATCATAGAAATCCCCGCCGCATAATTTTCAGAGATTAATCCTAAGATTTTATTATCCGTAGGAACTTTATCTAGCCAAACACTTGTAAAATCATCAAAATGTACGTATGATAAAACTCGAATAACTTCAATTTTAGAGTTAATTTCTGGAATTTCAATATTCTCTAGTAAGTTTTTTAAATTATCTATTGTTGATATTGTAGTATTGTATAGAACTTTGTACTCTTTTAATTCTAAGTTTTCATTTTGAAGTTCTCTTATTAATCTTTCATGTTCAAAATGGTTTGCAACCTTTTGGGATACACTTATGTATGTATTTATATATGACTCTTTTAAATTTCCAAATACTTTAAAGTGCTTTGCTAGAAACTCATCTAATTCAAAAAGATAAGATAATCCAGCAAATACAATTAATAGTAAAAATAAAAATCGCTTCATTTTTAAATAATTTAAGAGTTTTTCATATCTTCAATAATTTTTAAAAGTCCTGGCTCATCTAAAACCTGACTTGTTCCATAAGCAACAGATAGAAGTGGCTCATCTGCAATTCTTACAGGAATTTTTACAATTTCAGTAAGATATTTATCTAATCCTCTAATCAAAGCTCCACCACCTGTTATTATAATTCCATTATCAACAACATCTCCTGCTAAATCTGGTGGCATATTTTCTAAAACGCTTCTAATCGCAGAAGCTATCTCTTTTAGAGGTTCTTTTATTGCGATTCTAATTCCTTCACTTCCAAGCTCAATCGTAGATAAGTATCCAGAGTGATCTTTACCTTTTATTTGTATTTTTAATTCAGGATCAAGCTTAATTGCTGCTGCAACTGCGATTTTAACATTTTCAGCTGTTCTTTCACCTATAAATAAATTGTAATTTTGTCTTACATATTCAATAATTGATCTATCTATTTTATCTCCACCAACTTTAACTGATTTACATAAAACTAACCCACCTAAAGATGTAACACCAATCTCTGTTGTACCTCCACCAATATCAACAACCACATGACCTTCTGGATCAGAAACTGGAATTCCAGCTCCAATTGCTGCTGCCATTGGTTCTTCTACAAGGAAAACTTCTCTAGCTCCAGCACTTAACGCTGACTCTTCAACTGCTTTTCTCTCAACTTGAGTAATACCATAAGGAATACAAATAATTACTCTAGGTCTTATAAATGATTTTCTTGAGTGTGCTTTTTCAATAAAATATCTAATCATTCTTTCAGTCATCTCAAAATCGGCAATAACTCCATCTTGCATAGGACGAACTGCTTGAATATTTATTGGAGTTTTTCCTAACATTCTTTTTGCTTCTTGACCAACTGCCAAAATTTTATCTTTACCTTGTCTATCTCTTTGTACTGCTACAACAGAAGGTTCATTTATAATAATACCTTTACCTTTTACGGATACAATTGTGTTCGCTGTACCCAAATCTATTGCCATATCGTTTGAAAAAACGCCTATAAATTTATCTAAAATCATACTTATCCTTTAATAACTTTTGGTTCTTCTTTTTTTAAAACTACATCTTTTGTAATAACTATTTTTTTATTCTTATATTTTGGAAGATCAAACATAATATCAAGCATAATATCTTCCAAAATAGACCTCAAACCTCTTGCCCCTGTTTTTCTAATAATTGCTAAATTTGCTAACTCTAAAAGGGCATCTTTTTCAAATTCTAAAGTTACATTATCCATCTCAAATAATTTTATATATTGCTTTATTAGAGCATTTTTTGGCTCTGTTAAAATATGAACCATATCCTCTTTTGTAATTTCATTTAAAGTTGCAATCATATGCAATCTTCCAATAAGCTCTGGTATAAGTCCATATTTTACTAAATCATCTGTTTCTACATTTGAGATAATCTTATCTTGATCAACTTTTGATTTTTTATCTTGATTAAATCCTAAAACATTTGAGCCTTGTTTTCTTTTTATTATATCTTCAAGTCCGTCAAAAGCTCCTCCACAAATAAACAAAATATTTGTAGTATCAACTTGCAAAGAGTCTTGACCAGGGTGTTTTCTTCCACCTTTTGGTGGAACATTTACAACAGCCCCTTCTATAATTTTAAGTAATGCTTGCTGAACACCCTCTCCTGAAACATCTCTTGTTATGCTTCTATTTTCGCTCATTCTTGCAATTTTATCTATTTCATCAATAAAGATTATTCCTCTTTGAGCTTTTGCTATATCTCCACCAGCAGCTTGAACAAGTCTTGTTACAACGTTTTCAACATCATCACCAACATATCCAGCTTCTGTTAAGCTTGTAGCATCTGCAATAGCAAGAGGAACATCAAGATATTTTGATATTGTTTGAGCCAAAAGAGTTTTTCCACTTCCTGTTGGTCCAATTAAAAGTACATTTGATTTATTTAATTCAATATCACCTTGTAATTCATCTTTTCTAAAGATTCTTTTGTAATGGTTATAAACAGCAACAGAAAGAACTTTTTTAGCTCTTTCTTGTCCTATAACGTACTCATCTAAAATCTTTTTTAATTCAGCAGGAGTTTTGATTTTTATATTTTCTACTTTTTCAGTCTTAGAATTTTGTTCTCCTTCAACAAAATCACCACTCATGATATCATAAGCAGCACCAACGCAAGCTTTGCATATGCAAGCATTGTCTCCTGTTATTATAGGATTTGCTTTTGTGTCTGTTGCTCCACAAAAATCACATATTAGTTTACTCATTTTCGCTCTTTATTTTTCTTTCAAAAGGAATACCTCTTTTTGTATTTAATACAAAATTTGCCATCTCTTTTACATAAGGATTTTTATCATTTTCATATAAATCAAGAGCTACTTCTTGAAGAGGTTTTCCTATATTAAATAGTAATTTGTATGCATGCTTTAGAGCATCTACATCTTCTCTATTTTCTAGTCTTCTTCTAAGACCTACAAGATTTAATCCTTTTACTAAGGCTTTATTCCCTTCAGCTAAACAAAATGGTGGAATATCTTGAGCAACTGCACTCGCACCTCCTACCATTACGCCTGTTCCAATTTTACAAAATTGATGAATTGGAGTAAGACCACCAATAACCACAAAATCTCCACACTCAACATGACCAGCCAAAGTTACACCATTTGCAAAAATTGAGTTATTTCCAATAACACAATCGTGAGCAACATGAGTATATCCCATAAATAAATTATTGTTTCCAATAACTGTTTTAGAATGTCCTGTTATAGTTCCTGGATTAAATAAAGTGTATTCTCTAATCTTATTATTATCACCAATAATTAGCTCAATATCATCATTTGGATTAAATTTCAAATCTTGTGGAATTGTTCCAATTGAAGCATGGGAAAATATATGGTTATTTTTTCCAATTGTTGTTTTTCCAGCAATTACTGTATGAGAGTCGATTACTGTTCCATCACCGATTTTTACATTTTTTCCTATAATAGTATATGCTCCAACCGTTACATTTTCCCCTAAAATTGCACCATCTTCAATGATGGCTGTTTTGTGAATGTTATTCATTTTCAACCTTAATTATTTATCAACTATCATGGCTTTAAACTCTGCTTCAGCTGTTAGTTTTCCATCAACATAAGCCTTTCCTTCAAGTACCATCAAAGAACTTTTCATTTTTACAGCTGTTAATTCATAGTCAAGTCTATCTCCTGGACGAACTGGATTTCTAAATTTTGCCTTGTCTATACTCATAAAATAGATAACTTTATCTTTCATCTGTTCATCTGTTAAACCTGAACTTTTAAGAGCTAAAACTCCACCACATTGGGCCATACCTTCAAGTATCATAACTCCTGGATAAATTGGATGTCCAGGAAAATGCCCTTGAAATGCTGGTTCAGATATAGAGATATTTTTAAAACCCTTTATAGATTTTGCTAACTCCATATCTGTAATTCTATCTACTAGCAGAAGAGGGTATCTGTGAGGTAAAATCTCTTGAATTTGTATAATATCAAACATAATAATTCCTGAATTTTAAAATTGCTAAAGTTGAGGATTATAACTAAAAGTTGTTTAGTTTTTTATAATGCTTGCAACATTTTTTGAACTACCATGTTTTAAATACTCTCTTAAAAGCTTCGAATTTTCAAAAAAAAGATTTCTATCAAAAGTTTTATAATCTCTTAAAAGATTTTCAACACTCACTTCATTTTGTAAAAATTCACTATGAAGTTTATTGTTTGTCATTTTTTCAAAAAATATATTTGCAAGCCCTACATAATTTAATTTCACAAAAGTTTTTCCAATAAAAAAGTCTAATTTTTTTGCTATATAAGAAAGAGTAAAAGGAGTTCCAATAAGTGCAGCTTCTAAAGTAGCTGTTCCTGAACAAATAAAAGCATATTCAGCCTCCAAAAGTGCTTCATGTGCATTTTTTGATATTTTAAAGTCACTAATATCTCCATAAATTTTTTTTATATAATCATCACTAAATTTTGATGGAATTACTAAAATGTAATCTTTATTATCAATTCTCTTAATTAAATCTTTAAAAATTGGCATTAAATTTTTTATCTCTGTTTTTCTACTTCCTGGCATAAAAACTATTTTGTCTGAATTTGATAATTTATCTTTAAACTTTGGTATTTCATCTAAAAGAGGATGCCCTACATAAGTTATTTTAGATTTATCATTGTAAATATCACTTTCAAAAGGTAAAATTGAGCATAGTTTCGTGCAATATTTCTCTAGTGCTATAACTCTTTTTCTCTTCCAAGCCCAAGCTTGGGGAAGAATATAGTAAATAATCTCTTTATTTGGATAAATAAGCCTTAGTTTTTTTGCCAAAGGTAGATTAAATCCACTACTATCAAGAAGCAAAACCTTATCGCAATCTTTTGCTAGCTCTACGAGTTCGTCTCTAAGACGAAAAAAAAATCTTAATTTCTTAATGGCATCAACAAATCCCATAATTGCCAAAGAGCTTAAATCATAAATTGGATTTCCTAGCTCTTTATCAAAAACTCCAACAAACTCTATATCATCATCTAGATATTTTTTTAACTCTTTTAAATGAATATTTGATGATGTTTCCATTGCACTTACTAAAACTTTCATACAATCTCCTCTTTTATATCTTCATATATTACACTATTTATAAAAATTTCATATTTAACATCAATAATCTCATCAATAACAATTAAAGCACTTAAATCAAATGGATTTTTCAAAATATTATTTCTTAATATCATTTCATCTTCAAAATTTATAGATTTAAATATTAGCTCTTTTGTATTTTTATAGTTTGTTTTTGCAAGTTTATTAAAAGTATCCAAAGATATTATTTTTACTTCATCTTTTGCTAAATAGTTTATGCCATCTTTTTTATACTCTATTTTTGAACTAGTTTGATTTTTATTTATAGTTGAATAAGAAAAAATATATGAAGGAATAACCTTTTTATTTATAACAACTTTTCCGCTTAGTAATCTATAATTTAGAAATCTTTGTTTAATTAATTTATACTCTTTTTTATCATCTTCAAGAGTATTTCTTTTTTTATAAAGCTCTAATCTTTGTTCAATTGATTCGGGCATTATTTGATTTGAAATAGGATTAAACATCTCATCCATAATCTTTTTTTGATGCTCTCTTTGAGCAGATAAACCAAATAAACATCCACAATAATTTTGCCTATAAAGACTATTTTCTTTTACTCTAAGACCTTGAATTTCAGCTCCATTTCCACTTCTATAATCTCTAAAAATAAACTCTACTCCAGTTTTTTTAGTTAAATTATTCCCTATAATTTCAAGTTTTTCTTGAGATTTTTTTGGAGATATTAATAAAGTTGTAGTAAATTTATCATGACCTAATTCTAAAGCTTTTTGAACACTATTATCAAGCCTATCATCATAACAAACAGTACATCTATAACCTTTTTCAGGTAAATGCTCCATACCTTTTACTTTTTTCAACCAATCTTCAAGATTATAAGGTCCTTCAATTAATGGAATTCCTAATTTCTTGCAAGAGAATTCAACATCTAAATATCGAAGTCTATATTCACTATAAGGATGAATATTTGGGTCATAAAAATAACCTACAATATTTTCATCTGGATACTCTTCTTTAATTTTTTCTAAAAAATAATGGCTATCAACCGCACAACAAATATGAACTAACAAAATATATAAACCTTTACAAACTAAAATAAGGTACAATTATAGTTAAAAAATTTTAAATAAAGGATTTCCAATAAAAAATATAGTTTATATAGTAGCTTTTTTATTTTTACTTACTGGTTGTAGCCAAAAAGAACTGCAATTAGAATCAAATAGTGCAACAATATTAATAAAAACCCCAAATATGAAGTTTAATGACAAAGGTTTTATTTTTAAATTCAAAGATTATACACAAGTTCAAATTTTTACGGCAGGAGTTGCTATTTTAGATATGAAAATATATAAAGATAAGGTTTGTAAAAGTACTTTTAAATGCCAAGATTTAGATACTTTTAACAAGGAAAATTTAAGTTCTACTTACCCAAAGAATTTCTTAAAATCGCTATTTGATAAAAAAGAAAAAGATATAATTCATCGAGATAACATAAACAATATTTTAATAAGAATAAACAGAGATTAAGAAGAGCCATAATAAGGCTCTTCATAAGTTATAAAAAGAGTAAAGAATTTTAATTGTCAGATTTAGAGTTTTTAGTTTTCTTTGAATCTTTTATGTCATCACTCTTTGATTTTTCATCTTTTTTAGATGAAATAGGCTTTTGTTTTATATCCTTTTTTACATTGTCTATAATAGTATCGCCAAACCCTTTTATGTTTTTTAAGTCCTCAGCAGAGTTTATAGTGTTTGTTTTTCTATACTCAATAATAGCATCAGCTTTTTTATCTCCTACTCCCTTAATTTGCATTAACTCACTTTTTGAAGCAGTTTGAAGATCTATAGCCCCTAAAAATAAAGCAGTAAAAATAGCTAAAATAGCAACAAATTTTTTCATGTTCCCTCCTTGAAATTGTAGTGTAAAAAATTATATCATAAAAAAAAACAAAAATATATATTAAATTATCTGTTAAAAAAAAGAAGGATGTATAAAAGATTTATTTGTATTGGAATAAAAAAGCAATAAAAAAGCTTACCTTGACCTACTTAAATAGAGTAAGACAAGATAAGCTCTTGGTGGGTTGGGTGTTTAAAAAACTCAATGAGCTGGCAGCGACCTACGTTTCCACAAGGGGACCCTGCAGTATTATCGGCGATGAAGTGCTTGACTACCAGGTTCGGAATGGGGCTGGGTATTTCCACTTCTCTTTGACCACCAGCAAATTTGAGTGATAAAAGCTTGTAATAAACTCTTAACACTCAAATTGTGATTTGAGAAATTTAATGCTAAAGTCTTTATAGCTAAAAAAGCTAATTTCATATTTGTATAACTATATATAATCAACACAAATTAAACATAAGTAAATATGCTTAATAAGATAGTAAACCAAAGAAAATTGTTAAAAATAAGCCAAACGTTCTATTAGTACTGGTCAGCTAAAGGGCTTACACCCATTACACACCCAGCCTATCAACCAGCTAGTCTTGCTGGGAACTTCAGGGAAAGTTCATCTTAGAGTTGGCTTCGAGCTTAGATGCTTTCAGCTCTTATCACATCCCAACGTGGCTACCCAACGATGCTCTTGGCAGAACAATTGGTACACCAGTGGTTGGTTCATCCCGGTCCTCTCGTACTAGGGACAAATCTCTTCAACTTTCCTACGCCCACGGAAGATAGGGACCGAACTGTCTCACGACGTTCTGAACCCAGCTCGCGTACCGCTTTAAATGGCGAACAGCCATACCCTTGGGACCGACTACAGCCCCAGGATGCGATGAGCCGACATCGAGGTGCCAAACCTCCCCGTCGATGTGAGCTCTTGGGGGAGATCAGCCTGTTATCCCCGGCGTACCTTTTATCCTTTGAGCGATGGCCCTTCCACGCAGAACCACCGGATCACTATGACCGACTTTCGTCTCTGTTCGACTTGTAGGTCTCACAGTCAAGCTAGTTTATGCCATTATACTCAACAAGCGATTTCCAACCGCTTTGAACTAACCTTTGTAAGCCTCCGTTACTATTTAGGAGGCGACCGCCCCAGTCAAACTACCCACCAGACATTGTCCTGAATGAGGATAACTCATCGCAGTTAGTAACTCAAATATTCAAGGGTGGTATCTCAAGGATGGCTCCGACTCTACTTGCGTCTAGTCATCATAGCCTCCCACCTATCCTGCACATGAATATCCAAGCTACAGTGTCAAGCTGTAGTAAAGGTGCACGGGGTCTTTCCGTCTTTCCGCGGGTAGGAGGAATTTTCACCTCCACTACAATTTCACTGGATCCCTCTTTGAGACAGCTCCCATCTCGTTACGCCATTCATGCAGGTCAGTATTTAACTGACAAGGAATTTCGCTACCTTAGGACCGTTATAGTTACGGCCGCCGTTTACTCGGGCTTCAATCAAATGCTTCGCTTGCGCTGACATCATCAGTTAACCTTCGAGCACCGGGCAGGCGTCACACCTTATACATCCACTTACGTGTTAGCAAAGTGCTGTGTTTTTGGTAAACAGTCGGGAGGGACTCTTTGTTGCAACCTCTCTAGCTTTTTGGAGCAAGTCCATATACCAAAGTAGGCACACCTTATACCGAAGATACGGTGCTATTTTGCAGAGTTCCTTAAAGAGGGTTCTTCCACGCGCCTTAGAATACTCATCCCACCCACCTGTGTCGGTTTACGGTACGGGCAACATATAATAAACTTAGTGGCTTTTCTTGGCACGACAGTATCATCGATTCTCCATCTCCTCCGAAGAGTGTCAAGAGCCTGTAAGATCTCGGTCTAACGTTAAGCGGATTTGCCTACTTAACAACCTACGTCCTTCGACCCACTATTCCATCAGTGAGCTCGATTAACTCTATGCGTCCCCACATCGCGCTTATATGTTGGTATTGGAATATTAACCAATTTGCCATCGTCTACACTTTTCAGTCTCGACTTAGGACCCGACTAACCCTACGATGACGAGCATCGCGTAGGAAACCTTGGGTTTTCGGCGTTAAGGATTCTCACCTTAATTATCGCTACTCATGCCTGCATGCTCACTTCTATCCGCTCCAGCACTCCTTACCGGTATACCTTCAACGCTGAATAGAACGCTCTCCTACCACTCGAATAAATTCGAATCTAAAGCTTCGGTGTACATCTTAGCCCCGTTATATTTTCCGCGCAGAATCACTAGACCAGTGAGCTGTTACGCTTTCTTTAAAGGATGGCTGCTTCTAAGCCAACCTCCTGGTTGTCACAGTAACTCCACATCGTTTTCCACTTAGATGTAACTTAGGGACCTTAGCTGTTAGTCTGGGTTGTTCCCCTCTCGACGACGGATTTTATCACCCACCGCCTGACTCCTGTGATTCCACATATAGTATTCATAGTTTGATAGGGTTTGGTACCGCGGTAAGCAGCCCTAGCCCATTCAGTGCTTTACCCCTATATGCTACAACACAAGGCTATACCTAAATATATTTCGGAGAGAACCAGCTATCACGAAGTTTGATTGGCCTTTCACCCCTATCCACAAGTCATCCCGAGACTTTTCAACGTCAATGGGTTCGGTCCTCCACTGGCTCTTACACCAGCTTCAACCTGCTCATGGATAGATCACTTCGTTTCGGGTCTGCAGCATCTGACTATGTCGCCCTATTAAGACTCGCTTTCGCTACGGCTTCGCACTTGGCTTAACCTTGCCAGACACCACAACTCGCAGGCTCATTATGCAAAAGGCAGTCCATCACCCTGATAAATCATAGGGCTCTGAATGATTGTAAGCTAATGGTTTCAGGTTCTATTTCACTCTGCTCGCTGCAGTACTTTTCACCTTTCCCTCACGGTACTTGTTCACTATCGATCTGTAAGTAGTATTTAGGATTGGAGGGTGGTCCCCCCAGCTTCAGTCAAAATATCACGTGTTCCGACCTACTCAGGATACTATTAGTATTATTGAGAATTTTAATTACAGGAGTATCACCTTCTATGCTCTAGTTTTCCAACTAATTCATCTATTCTCTTTAATTACACATTATAGTCCTACAACCCCCAATGCAAGCATTGGGTTTGTCCTAATCCCAGTTCGCTCGCCGCTACTATGGGAATCTCATTTGATTTCTCTTCCTCTGGCTACTGAGATGTTTCACTTCACCAGGTTCGCTCCCCGTAGGGTAACATAGTTCTCACTATGCTGGGTTGCCCCATTCGGAAATCCTCGGATCAAAGCTCTTTGGCAACTCCCCGAGGCTTATCGCAGCCTAATACGTCCTTCATCGCCTCTTACAGTCAAGGCATCCACCATTAGCCCTTAATAGCTTATTATTAAATCTAAATAAATTTAGATCTACTTTTTTTGCCTAGAGTAATTAATTAAAATTACTCTAAATTTGATAATATTCTTTGGCTACTATCTTATTAAACATATAGTTTAACAATATAGTTGTGTTATCTATAGTTTTTAATATCTCTATTAAATTTTAGATATGAAATTTTTTATTTAAAATTAAATATTTCTATTTAACTTTACGAAAAAATTTTAAAGACTTTAACATTATATTTTTAAATATCATACTACTTTAAATAACTAAAGTTATTCAACGTAACGTTTCTGATTAAAACCAGATATAAACTCTTATTTATTTAAAAGCTTATATCTAATCTCTTATTCTTTATATACATATGGTGGAGAATAGCGGGATCGAACCGCTGACCTCCTGCGTGCAAAGCAGGCGCTCTCCCAGCTGAGCTAATTCCCCATAATGGTGGGCCTATCAGGACTTGAACCTGAGACCTCACGATTATCAGTCGAGCGCTCTAGCCAGCTGAGCTATAGGCCCATATTTACCTATAAATTATCTGTTGTTCTTCCAAATAATCTTTACAAACTAAATATATGTTGTTAAAAGTAGTTTTTTTCTTTTTTATTTATATTAAGAAACAAATCTTAATACTTTTTCTTTGAAAGGAGGTGATCCAACCGCAGGTTCTCCTACGGTTACCTTGTTACGACTTCACCCCAGTCGCCAAATCCACTGTGGAAGGTAGCTATTTTAGCATCCCCGCTTCGAATGAGTTCGACTCCCATGGTGTGACGGGCGGTGAGTACAAGACCCGGGAACGTATTCACCGTAGCATAGCTGATCTACGATTACTAGCGATTCCAACTTCATGTAGTCGAGTTGCAGACTACAATCCGAACTGGGAGATATTTTATAAGATTTGCTCCACGTCACCGTATTGCGGCTCTTTGTATATCCCATTGTAGCACGTGTGTAGCCCTGGACGTAAGGGCCATGATGACTTGACGTCGTCCTCACCTTCCTCCTACTTGCGTAGGCAGTCTGTTTAGAGTTCTCAGCCGAACTGTTAGCAACTAAACACGAGGGTTGCGCTCGTTGCGGGACTTAACCCAACATCTCACGACACGAGCTGACGACAGCCGTGCAGCACCTGTATATAAGTTTCTGCAAGCAGACACCAATCTATCTCTAGAAAGTTCTTACTATGTCAAGTCCAGGTAAGGTTCTTCGTGTATCGTCGAATTAAACCACATGCTCCACCGCTTGTGCGGGTCCCCGTCTATTCCTTTGAGTTTTAATCTTGCGACCGTACTCCCCAGGCGGTACACTTAATGTGTTAACTGCATTACTGCAAGATCAAGTCTCACAACAACTAGTGTACATCGTTTAGGGCGTGGACTACCAGGGTATCTAATCCTGTTTGCTCCCCACGCTTTCGCATCTCAGCGTCAATAATGTTCCAGTAGATCGCCTTCGCAATCGGTATTCCTTCTGATCTCTACGGATTTTACCCCTACACCAGAAATTCCATCTACCTCTCCCACATTCTAGATTAACAGTTTTCAAAGCAGTTCTATAGTTAAGCTATAGGATTTCACTTCAAACTTATCAATCCGCCTACATGCTCTTTACGCCCAGTGATTCCGAGTAACGCTTGCACCCCCCGTATTACCGCGGCTGCTGGCACGGAGTTAGCCGGTGCTTATTCATATAATACCGTCATTATCTTCTCATATAAAAGGAGTTTACGCACCGAAATGTGTCATCCTCCACGCGGCGTTGCTGCATCAGACTTTCGTCCATTGTGCAATATTCCCCACTGCTGCCTCCCGTAGGAGTCTGGACCGTGTCTCAGTTCCAGTGTGACTGATCATCCTCTCAAACCAGTTATGTGTCATTGTCTTGGTAGGCCATTACCCCACCAACTAACTGATACAATACAGGCTAATCTCTTACCAATAAATCTTTCCCTTATTAACTTAAGTTAACAAGGAGTATAAGGTATTAGCAATCGTTTCCAATTGTTATCCCTTAGTAAGAGGCATATTACCTATACATTACTCACCCGTGCGCCACTTAGCTGACAATTATAGCAAGCTATAATCCGTTCTCGTTCGACTTGCATGTGTTAAGCACGCCGCCAGCGTTCACTCTGAGCCAGGATCAAACTCTCCATAAATTTTTGATTAAATCTTACTCTAATCTTTATGTAGTGTTGAAACTGACATTTTTGTTTTTAATTACTTAATTACAAAATTATCACTCAAATTTATAGACAAGTAATAAATATTTTACTATTTATATCTTGTTTCATTTTTTTTACTTTTAACAATCATTATATTTAGTTTACAAAGATTACTTCTTAAACTTCATATCTATTTTAAAGAACTCTAATTTTAAACCCTTCGGTCAAATTGGACGGGAATTATAGTGCCTTTTTTTCCTTTTGTCAAGAGATTACTCTTAAAGTTTGGTTAAATTTTGAAATTTGTAAAAAATGCTAATTTATTTTTTCTATATAGCCTGTTTTTGGATAAATTATAATATCTTTAAACTCTTTTGTTTTTGAAATAAATCTAATAGTACATGGTTTTTTAAGTTCAAGATTTTCACTTGTTAACTGCGTATATACCTTACCATCAACACCAAAAGAGATTTGCCCTATAGAAGTTGTTGTATTGCAAGATACTTGAACATCTTCTATATCATAATTTTTTAAAAGTACAAAAGGGCTATTTTCTGAATTTTTTTTACAATAATTTGAAGTAAAAATATATTTATTTGTAAGAGAGTCTTTTAAACTCTCATTTTGATTTATTTGTCCCGTATCATTTGTTTCACTATAAATATTAAAATAGATACCACCGCCTTCATCTTCTCTACATCTCATAAATTTCATTGTCCATCTACGCTTAAACCATTCAGTTACTTCATTTTCAAATTTATCATCCACTAAAGCTTTGTATCTTACATAATTTAAATATATTAAAACTCTATTTGTTACCTCATCAAGCTTATAATTTGGTAACTTTGGTGTAAAAACTGTATATAAAATACCTAAAATAACGATTACAAAAACCAATTCTAGGATTAAAAATGTTTTTTTCATATTAGTTTTTTTATATAAATTGTAAATAACTCTTTTTCATAATAGTATATAGATATTTTATCATCATAGTTATAGTACTCTTTCGTTGATAAATAGTAATCATTTCCTTCTTGAATTTCATAAAATTTTAGTCTTAATAACAAATCTTTATCATCTAAGACTATATTATTTATTTCTCGAGTTTTAAGCTCATTTGCTAACTCTTTAGCAAGGTGATATTGATAAACAAAGTGTTTTTGAGGATTTTGAATTATTAAATAAAGAGGTTTGTTTACAAATGTAAAAACAACATTTATGCCCAACATTAATACTATTAAAATTGCAACAATATTGTAATTTGTTCTAAACTCTTTTAATCTTACTCTATATGAGTGCAAAAACATTTTCATCATAGATGGTATAGCAATAACAACATAAGGAGCAAAATCTTCTATATATATTTTTTGTCTAAAAGATACTAAAATTGATAGTATAAGTGCAGTTGCTGAAATATAAGTCGTCAAATCAGTTTGTTTGATTATTATTAATCTATAAATAACATACAAAAAATATAAAAATAGTATTGGGGAGAATATAGCTGCATAAATTCCCACTGTATCTATTAAGAAACCTCTAGGTTTTCCATCTGTTGATATACCATAAATAAGAAGTGAAATTACAAATAAAATTGAAGATATATACAATAATTTTCTATCTTTCGCTTTTAATGAAAATAAAAATAGCGCTAAGAATAGTATTGCAAAAGAGTTATCAATTAGTAGTAAAAATGGTAATAAATAGTATAAATGCTTTTTATGTTTTTGATAAAAATAGATATATAAAAGAGTGAAAAAAGTAACAATTATAGCTGTATTTACAAGTAATGAAGCACTCAAAACTCCAGGAAGAGACATAAAAATCAAAACAGAGATAAATCTATCTTTTTCATATTTGAAATAATCTTTTGTAATCAAAAACATTAAAATAACACTTAAAGTATAGAAAACAATAAAAGGAGTTCTCAAAGCTAAATCATTGTGTCCAAAAACATATGTAAAAGAGTTTGTTATAATAGATAAAATTGAACTATTATAATATAAATTCAAAGCCTCTTTATATGAGATACTTAAAGAGTAATTTGCTGTTGTAAGTAACAAAGATACAATAAAAAATAAAATTAAATAAAAATAGATTGTATATTTGTTTTTTATAAGCATTTTATATCTTTAAAAAATTATCTATAATTTTGTGTCCATGTTCACTCATAATTGATTCAGGATGAAACTGAACTCCATAAATATTTTTACCCTTTATCTCTAAAGACATAATTTCACCATCATCCATACTTTTTGAAGTTACAATAATCTCTTTTGGCAAATTCTCTTTTTCAACAATCAAAGAGTGATATCTTGTTTGTGTAAACTCTTTTGGTAAATTTTCAAAAATTTTTGTATCTTCTAAAACTTCTATTTTTGATGTTTTACCATGCATCATATTTTTTGCTCTCACAACTTTTGCTCCAAAAACCTGAGCTATTGCTTGATGTCCTAAGCAAATCCCAAATATTGGTTTTTTTCCTGAAAAATACTCTATGACTTCTAAACAAATTCCAGCTTCATTTGGAGTAGCAGGTCCTGGTGAAATTATAATTTTACTAGGATTTAATGCAATAATTTCATCTAAACTTAACTCATCATTTCTTATAACTTTTAAATCCGCTCCTAATTCTAGACAATATTGAACAATATTGTATGTAAAACTATCATAGTTATCAATCATTAAAATCATTTTTTATCCTGTCAAAAAATTTTTAGATTATACCAATAAATCATAAAATATAAAATTCTATACTTTTGATAATCATTCTTAATATTAAGAGATATTAAAGCTTAAAAACTATAACATATCACTTTTAAATTAGAATTAAATATTATAAAAGATAAAAGGATGATTAAATGATTAAAAAATCGCTACTTTGTTCGCTATTTTTTGCAAATATTTTATTTGCAAGTGGTGAAGTAAATGTATATTCACAAAGACACTACGACTCTGATAAAGCTTTGTTCAAAAAATTTGAAGAGAAAACTGGTGTTAAAGTAAACCTTATAACTGCAAAAGCTGAAGAACTTGTTTCAAGATTATCGATCGAAGGTGCTAATAGCCCATCAGATATTCTTATAACTGCTGATATAGGAAATTTATATGAAGCAAAAGAGAGAGATTTACTTCAAGGGGTTAGCTCAAAAATTTTAGAAGAGAATATTCCAGCTCACTTAAGAGATGAAAATGGAAATTGGTTTGCTATTACAAAAAGAGCTAGACTTTTCGTTTATAATCCAAAAACTATAAACCCTGCACACTTAGATGACTATTTTTCACTTACAAAACCTGAATTTAAAGGAAAAGTAATAACTAGAAGTTCAACAAATGCTTACAACAAGTCACTTCTTGCTTCTATTATTGCACATCATGGTGAAGAAAAATCATTAAAATTTGTAAAAGGTTTAGTAAATAACTTTGCAAGAGCTCCAAAAGGTGCCGATAAAGATCAAATAAGAGCAGTAGCTTCAGGTGAAGCTGATATTGCTATTGTAAACTCTTATTATTTAGGAGTTATGGCAAATAGTGGAGATAAAGTTGATGAAGAAATAGCAAAAGAGGTAAAAGTATTTTTTCCTGCACAAAAAACAACAGGTGCTCATATAAATATTTCAGGTGCTGCTGTTACAAAATTTGCTCCAAACAAAGAGAATGCAATAAAACTAATTGAGTTTTTAACAAGCGAGGAAGCACAAGGTAAGTTAGCAGAAGGAAATTATGAATATCCTGTTAATCCAAAAGTTAAACCAGCTGGAATTGTTGCTTCTTGGGGAGAGTTCAAAGAAGATACAATACCGTTAAATGAAGTTGGAAAACAGACAAGAAAAGCTGTTGAAATAGCAACTAAAGGAAATTGGAGATAAAAAATATAAAGCTTTTAGTAGCCCCTATTTTGGGGTTACTAATATCATTACCGATTTTAATACTAATAATATATTTTCTCTTTAATGGCTCTTTTAATAAAGAGTTTTTAGAGAATAATTTTTTGTTAGAATATTCATTAAATACATTGTATTTAATAATAGGTACTGCAATATTTGTAGTAATAATTGGTGTAATAACTTCTTACTTAACTTCTAGATTTGAGTACTTTGGAGTTAAGTTTTTCTCTATTTGCTTTATCCTTCCTTTGGCATATCCTGCATATATTTTTGGTTATACTTATGTTGGATTTTTTGAATTTCGTGGGCTTTTATCACAACTTTTGAATGACACATCTATTAAACTTGATATCTTAAATATGAGTGGAGCTATTTTTATCTTTGCTATTGCAATGTTTCCATATGTTTTTATACTAGCTCGTGTATCTTTTGGAATGGTATCAAAAACAGTTGTAGAGTTAATCTCTTTGCATAAACTAAGCCCTATAAAAGCCTTTTTTATTGTTTTTCTTCCTTTATCATATCCAGCAATTTTTGCAGGAACAATTTTAGCTATTATGGAAACTTTAAGTGATTATGGAACTGTTTTATACTTTGGAATTGAAACTTTTAGTGTTGGAATTTTTAAATCTTGGTTTGGTTACAACGATTTAGGTGGAGCTATAAATATTGCAATAGTTTTACTTGTTTTTGTATTTTTTATTCTTTTAGTAGAACATAATATTAGAAAAAAATTTAGATTTTCAAGCTCAACAAACAGTAGCGAAAGAGCATTAAAAATAAAATTAAAAGGAAAATATAATCTTTTTGCATTTCTAATATCTTTTATAATTTCTCTTTTTACACTTTTTATTCCTACTGCTGTTTTACTTTATTGGACTTTTTTGGATATAAATACCCTTGATTTTACAGCATTTGAATATCTATTTAATACTTTAAAATTAAATATAGTCTCTAGTACTTTTATAATATCTTTGGCTTTTTTTGTTGTATATTATTTAAGATTTTTCCCTACAAAAATATCAAGTTTTACTCACAAAATATCAATGCTAGGATACTCTATTCCTGGGGCTGTTGTTGCTGTTGGACTACTTTTAATAGCAAATTATTTAGACCGTGGATTAGGTTTTATGTTTTTTAGTGGTTCATTTATAATATTAATTTTTGCATACACTACAAGATATTTTGCAGCAAGTATTGGTAGCGTTGAAAATGGTTTTAGCAAAATAAATAGCTCGTTAGATGATACAAGCAAGATATTTTGTAAAAATGAAAAAGAGTCTATTTTTAAAATATATCTTCCTATTTTAAAACCTTATTTGCTTAGTGGTTTTTTAATTTTATATATTGATATTGCAAAAGAACTTCCAGCAACTTTAATTTTAAGACCATTTAACTTTGATACATTAGCAGTAAGAATTTATGAACTAGCAAGTAATGAGATGCTTTATAAAACTGGTTTTCCATCACTTATTTTGGTCCTTACAACTGCTAGTGCCGTATTGCTTTTAAATTTCAAAACAAAAAGAAAGAAAAAATGAAAAAAATAGTTGAAATAAAAAATTTAAAAAAAATATTTTGTAAAGGTAATATTTGTGTTGCAAATAGTTTAAATCTTGATTTAATAGAAGGCGAAATTTTTACAATTTTAGGTACTAGCGGAAGTGGAAAAACTACTTTCTTAAGGATGTTAGCAGGTTTAGAAAAACCTGATTCTGGTGAAATCAAAATAGATGGAAATATAGTCTTTTCAAAAGATGTAGATATTGAACCAAACAAAAGAGAAGTAGCTATTGTATTTCAAAACTATGCTCTTCTTCCTCACTTAAATGTTGCTTCAAATATAACTTTTGGAAGTAGTGCTAGCAAAGATAAATTACAAGAGATTTTAGAAAAAACAAAGCTAAAAGGGCATGAAAACAAGTATCCACACGAACTAAGTGGAGGTCAGCAACAAAGAGTTGCTCTTGCACGCGCAATTATAAATAAACCAAAAATATTACTACTTGATGAGCCTTTAAGTAACATAGATACGGAACTTAGAAATATTTTAAGACTTGAACTAAAAGAGATGATAAGAGAGTTCAATATAACTGCACTTTTTATCACACATGACAAAGAGGATGCTTTTTTCTTATCTGATAGAATTGCTATTATGCATGGTGGAGATATTTTGCAAGTTGGTACTTGTAAAGAGCTTTATAATAATCCAGCAAATTTATACTGTGCAAATTTTTTGGGAAAAATCTCACAAATATCTGAAAAATCTTATATAAGACCTGAAAACATAAAAATCTGCCAAAATGGTAAAACTGAAGCTGTGATAAAAGATATTATCTTTTATGGTAGTTTTTATGAAGTTAGTGTTGTTGTAAATAACAAAGATTTACTTGTTTATAGTTTTGATGATAGCCTAAAGATTGGACAAAATGTAAAATTACATTTTGAAGATAAGGTTTTAAAATTTTAAATAAGTTTGCCAATAACAATCTTATATAAAAATAGATAAACCTTATCTTATTAGTTTAAAATCTACTTTTGAAAAGAAGCTGAAACTATACTCAAAAACTCATCTTTTGTTTTTTTATCACTTTTAAAAAGCCCTCGTAAAGAAGATGTTATAGTTGTAGAGCATATTTTTTGAACTCCACGCATTTCCATACACATATGTCTTGCATCAACAATAACTGCAACACCTTTAGGCTTTAAATGCTCATTTAATGCATCACATATTTGCTCAGTCATTTGTTCTTGAATTTGCAATCTTCGTGCAAAAACATCTACAACTCTAGGAATTTTTGAAAGACCAACAACTTTCCCATTTGGAATATAAGCAACATGTGCTTTACCAATAATAGGCAACATATGATGTTCACAAAATGAGTAAAACTCAATATCTTTAACAACAACCATCTCATCATTAGTAGATGTAAAAAGTGCCTTTTGAATAATCTCTTTTGGGTCAAGCTTATATCCACTAAACATAAATTCATAAGCTTTTCTAACTCTTTTTGGAGTATCCAAAAGTCCTTCTCTTGTAACATCTTCATCAATATATTCTAAAATATTCTTTATTGAATTTTCAAACTTTAACTCTTTATCCATAATATATTATTCCTTTTTAAATTTTTATATCCAACCTTTTTTTCTAAAGATTATCAAAGGTGTAATAGCCGATAAAATCATAATACCAACTGAAAATAAATATCCATAATCCCAACTTAGCTCAGGCATAATCTCAAAGTTCATACCATAAATACTAGCAACTAGTGTAGGAGGAAGGAAAATAACATTTACAATAGTAAATATTTTTATAACCTTATTTTGCTCCACACTTAAAAGTCCTACAAAAATATTTTGCAAATAATCAAGTCTCTCAAAATTAAAATTTGTATGATCTATCAATGATCTAATATCCTTTAACATAATAGGAAGTTCACTTTTATCATCTGAAATTTTTTGCGATTTTAGCAAAGAGTTCAAAATCCTCTGTTTATCTGTAAGATTTTCTCTAATTTTCATATTTAAGTTTTCAAATGCTGACATCTGCTCTAATAAATCTTCATTTTCTACATCATCATTAAATGCTTGTTTTCGTATTGCTGCAATATCTCTTCCTAAATTTTCTATAATATCAGCATCTGCATCAATTCTAATATCTATAATTTGTGAAAATATAGAATATCCTGTTTTATACTCTCTTGGACTTGCAAGTAGTTTTCTTATTGACTCATCAAAACTTGCTAGTTTTTTATATCGAACAGATATCAAAAGTTCATCTTGTAAAATAAAAGAAACTGTCTCATTTACAGGCTCTTTGCTATCATTTATAAGAAAATAACTATTTATCTCTATTCTATTATCTTCTTCCCAGTATCTAGAACTTAGCTCAATCTCTTCACTCTCTTGTTTTGTAGGAAATTCAATATTAAAAATACCTTCAATAGCTTTTACCTCTTCAATCGTAGGGAAAAGCATATCAATCCAAATAACACTTTTTCTATCTTCAATATCATTTAGATACTCAACACCCTCTACTACAGTCAATCTGTGTTGTTTTTTTATATAACAATTAATCAAGATTTCTCCTTTATCTAATCAAACTTCCCATCTCCCAAATTGGTGTAAATATAGCAATAACTATAAAAAGAGTTAAGCTAGCCATTAGCAAAAGGAATATAGGCTGTATCAATAAAATTATAAAATTTACACTATCATCAAATCTATTTTTATATATCTTTTTAACTTCATAAATTGTAAGCTCCAAAGAGTTTGAAACTTCTCCTGTATTTAAAAGGTTTAAAACTATATCATCAAAAATATCTACATATTTAAATGAATAACTAATTGTTTTACCATTTTGTAATAAATTATCAATAGTATGTATTTTATCCAACAAATATTTGTTTTTTACTAAAAGCCTTGAACTTTCAAATGCTTTGTGGAATTCATACTTTGATTTTTGCATTATATCAATCATTAAAAATAGTTTATAAAATTCAAAATTTTGGTATATTTTACTACTTATTGGAAGAGTTTTAAACAAAAACTTATCTGCAAAAAAACTAAAACTCTTACTCATTTTATAGAAAATCCAAATAAAAAACATAAATAAAATAGGAATAATAATCATAAAAATAGTATTGTTTAAAAAGAAATCTTCCGTAGCTAATAAAATTTTTGTGGCAAATGGAAGATTATTTTGGGATTGTGCAAATATTGTTTTAAAATTTGGAACAACAAACAAAAATATTATAAAAATTGATATTAAAAAACTAATTAGTAAAAATACTGGGTACGAAATAGCTTTGTAAAAACTCTTTTTTATATCTTTTGTTTCATTCAAAAGTATAGAAATTGCCTCTATATTCAAATCTAGATTCGCACTATTTTGAGAAATCTGTAAAAATGACTTAACTATATGATCTATTTTAAACCTTTGTAACTCCTCTTTTATTGGTTTAGAGTTTGAAAATGCATAGTTTATAGTTTTTAAAAACTCTACAATTTTTTTATCTTTTCTATTTTTTATTAAAATTTCCAAAGCATCACTTATATTTATATTTGATTTTAGCATCAAATTTAATTCATAAAATAGTTGCCCTAGTCTCTTATTATCAATTCTAATCTCTTTTTTTAATATATTAAATATTTTATTTATCTCTTTAATTTCTAAAATATTTTTGGATTTTTTAATCATTAAAAGTTTATCATTATCGACAATATCTACTTTGATTTTACCATTTTCTTGATATTTTACCCTATATTTTTTCATTGGTAATTTACCACTTTATAAACCTCTTCTAAAGTCGTTAAACCTTCTTTAACTTTTTGTTTTCCATCATCTAACATTGTTTTGAAATTTATATCTTTTAAATACTCTTTTAATTCATTATAGCTAGCTTTGTTGAATATCAAAGAGGATATCTGCTCATCAATTTTTAAAATTTCAGCAATAGAAGTTCTATCATAAAATTTTGTAAAATTACACTCTTTGCAACCATTTTCACAACTCTTACAGTGAGCCAAAACCAATCTTTGGGCCATAACTGCTTTAAGAGTTGTTGAGATTAAAAATGGGTCAGCTTTTAAATCTATCAATCTTGTAATAGTTTCAACAGAACTTGATGAATGAATACTTGCAAGTACTAAATGTCCTGTTAATGATGCTTGAAGAGCAATATCAAGTGAAAACTTATCTCTTATTTCACCAATAAAAATAATATCTGGATCTTGTCTTAAAATATTTTTTAAAACCAACTCAAAACTAAGCCCTACTTTATTATTTATTGGAACTTGGTTTATGCTATCGATTTTGTATTCAATAGGATCTTCAACTGTTATTATTTTTTTCTCATCACTATTTAGCTCTTTTAAAATTGAATAAAGAGTTGTAGTTTTTCCACTTCCTGTTGGTCCACTAATCAAAATCAAACCTTGAGTGATTTTTAGTATATCTTTTAAATCTTCATAAATATTTTGACTAAGACCTAAATCATCCAACCTTTTATCTATATTTTTATTATCTAAAACTCGCAAAACAATTGATTCTGCTTCAATTGTTGGCAAAATAGGTTTATAAAAAAATAAAAAAGTATAATCAGCTATAGAGCCTAAAAATTAGCTAATAAGCAATACTTTTATAAATTAAAAAAGTATAATAAATTTTCATTAATAAAAGTATAATAAAAAAACCATTTTTAACTTAGTTCACTCTGTTAAATTGGTACAATAATATTTTCTAATGGTTTATTAATAACTTCATTATTTTATAAAAAGTCAATATACTTATTGAATTACACATAACTATCATCAACTACTATTCCTTTAGATATTGCATATTTAACTACATCAAATAATTCTTCATCAAATTCTTCATCAAATTCTTCTATTGCTTTTTCTCTCGTGATATTTTGTACTATTTTAGATTCTAAAAAACTTTTTAATGGAATTATTGTTCCATTATGAGTTCCTGTATTTAATAATTCAATTGCTGTTATTATATATTTCATTGTTGAACTTTCGGAAGCATGACCAAGTTTTCTCATTAAAATATTTTTTAATCTTATATCTATAGAAACACCTGTACTATTCAATGGTATATTATTTTTATCAGAATAATCTATTAGTGTCCATGTTGCAAATGTATGTCTCATCCAATGTGCTGTAATTTTATTTTTATATCTGCCCATTTCTTCAGATGCTTTTTTAAAGGCTAATCTTAAATCTGTATAATTTACTTCTTTTCCTTTATCTGTAAACCAAATATTTTTTTCATTATATTTTTTACCTAATCTAAAACATCTATCTGTATATAATTTTCTTCTTTTTACAAATTCTCTAGACAAATATTCTTTTTGGATTCTTTCTATAGCTCTTAATGGTATATCGCAAAAATCCAAATTCCCACCTTTTGAAATATACTCTAATTTAATTACATCATCTTTTTTTTTCCCACTATTTAGATATTTAAATAAATTTTTAAAATCTACTTCTTTAACTTCTAATGCCGCTGCCGCTCGTAATCCTGTTTCAACCATTAAATAAGCAATAAGTGCATAAACTATATCTATAGATTTTAATCTTTCTTCTAAATGAATATATTCTAATTTACTAATTGCATGATATGAAAATTGTATTGGACTAGGTTTAACTTTTAACAACCATACATCAATAAATTTATTATCTTGATTTTCTCTATAATTTAAGTGGGCTAATAATCCTGAGCTATAATTCTTCTTTCTAACTTTTATTATGGACATTTTTAATTCATGAAATTCTCCCACTTTTTTCATATACATATAAAATTTAAACCAATAACTAAGTTTTGCATTCATTGAATCATTAGAAATTGGTTCATAGTCATAATTTTCTAAAGATTCAATATTATTTGAATTCCAACATAGCATTGCATTTCGTATTTTTTTTATATCTATTTCGGTTGCTGTTCTCCAACATTTTCCCAAAGCATGAAGATGTCTATATAATTCTCCTATTCTATTAGCCCTTAATTTATGAGATTCTCTACCTGGAATAAAACCATTTCTCCCTCCATGTCTGGCTTCATACATTAAAAATTTTGCAGAAACTAAATCTAATTTATTATCTATAAAAATAAGGCTAATCTTTCTATCTTTGATTGTAGGATGCACAACTTTTATATAATCAATTTTCATGATATTCTCATTTTCTTAATTTTTTAAGTAAGAATTCTCTTTCTTCTCTTAATAACTCTAAACTTTGCTCTTGTTCTTTTATAAGTAAATCTTGATTATAATTTTCATCTAGTAATTGAGCAGTAATAAATGTAAGATTTTCTACTTTTTCTTTTAAATTTTTTAATCTACTATTCAGATAAGTATTTTTAGACTTTGAGAATTTCGCAATCGTATTCTTTTTATTTTTTATTTTATTTACTATATTCTTAAACTCTTCCGTTTTAGGGGCTTTTATAGTTGCCTCAGAAATAGGTTTAGAGAAATATTTAGGACATCCTATTTCATTTGCTTTTTTTAAAACAGTTTGAGGGTTAATTCTTTGTCCATATTTTTCTAATAATATTAAAGCTACTCTTAAAGCTTTCAATTTGATTTTTTTTTCTTTTTGACTTAATCCTGGCATTACGAAACTACCTTTTTATTTTTGTCTTTTTTATATTGATTAATAATTTTTGAAAATGGCTCTTCATTAAAAGCTCCATTTTCTACAAAAAATTTATTTTTTTCTAATCTATTTTTTATATCAGCTGGTATATCTTTAACTTGAGCAATAAGGTGTTCAATATTACTCTCTGTAAAAATAGCATTTTTGCATCTTTCAGCTTCACATAATGAGGGAAAAGGATTATTAAAAACAATATTTCTCAAATTAAATCCTCTTTGACAAACCATTTCTTCAGGCTTTGTTAAATCATGAATACATAAACTAACAGGTGTTTGAATTATTGCAATTTTTCCTTTATTTATTAATTCCAAAAGATTTTTATTAAGTAAATCTGTAAATTTTTCTGAATAACTGCCTTTAAAAACAATATTATCAGTTAAAAATTCTATTTTTTCTCCATAAAATTTTTTATCGTTTTCTAATCCTGTAGTAATTTCATCCAATAAAAATGTAGATTCTTTTTGATAAAATTCACTAAGTGCATTTCTTATATATATATTATAATGCCCTAAATATCGTAATGTCATTCTAATACTTTTGTGACCTAATAAAAGTCTTGCAAGTTCATATCCATCTTTTTGATTAATTCTAGCAATTAAAAAAGCAATAGCATGCCTAAATTGATGTACTAAAGGAGGTTTTTTTATGTTTATAAATCTACACAAATATTTAATTAAATTTAATATAGCACCACTTAAATCAGCTTCTTTTTTATTATTTGAAGTAATTTGTAAAGAACGACTCATTATTTTGCCATCTTTTTTACCATCTTTAATTTCTCCTATTTGAGAAAGTATTTCTATTGCTTTTTTTGTGATTAAAGGAATACAAATACTATGTTCTTCTCCTTCATCAGTTTTTGCTGTTTTTGTAATAACTCTTTTTATATGATAATATTCATCATCTTCAATTTTAGGATATCTTTTGAGATTTACTAATTCTGAATTTCGCATACCTGTAGTCATTAATATAATCACCAAACATGAAGCCTCAAGTTTTTTATTTATTTCTAATAATTTTGCAGAAATATTTTTAACTCTTATAACTCTAATACCACTCTTATTAATAGTATAAGAGTTCTCACCTGAATTTATTTCATCTTGTATTCCTTTTAAACTAGGTTCTTTTATATCAAAAATATTATTCCCTATTTCATTATATAAATAATTATATTTAGCTGTATCACTATATAGTCTGGATTTTATAAACATTTCACCTGCAAGTAGAGCATCATTTGAATAATTTTCCATATATTGAATGGAAAAAGATACTATTTTTTTTAAATTTGCAAGACTATAAGGAAGTCTTTTAGAAGGTGATTCATCATCTTTTCTTTTTTCTTCTTTACTTTTTTTATGAAGAAGATGAAGGTGATTTGCATTATGAATTATATCTTTATTAATTCTTAAGAAATATGGAACATTATTATTAACATATACTAACCATTCAATAAGTTTTCTAGTTTTTTCTTGATTTGTTGTGTATTTTATATTTTTATTATTTAAATAATTTATAGCAATTTTATCAATAGTTGTTATTCTTAAATCTCCAAAATGACTAATTAATGGTTGTTCTTTTTCAATATCTAATAATATTATCTTTAACATAGCAGAGTAATGAGACATACCTGTTCCTAACGAAACTTTTCCTACTAAATTATCTAATTTTAAGAACAAAAAAACTTTAAACAAGATTTCATAAATTTTATTTTCAAAACGTAAATTTTTTTTTGTATATGTTCCTGTTCTATTGGGTAATTCAATATAATTATCTTCAAATTTTGAATTATTACTATGTTTATATATTCTGCCATTCATAACATTTTCAACATCTTCAATTGTTAAACATTTTCTTAAATCTTTTATATAATCATCAATCATGTTATATAACTCCTTTTTTAGATTTCTCCTTGAATCTCATTTTTACTATATTTGAATAATCACTATAATCATTTATAATAAAAAGTTTCTCTTCCTCTGTAAAATCATTAAATACCATTTTAGCAGCTTCATAATCTAAAATATATTCTTTTTCCCAGTCTAATATATTATAAAATCTTTCTTTTTCTTTCTCCATATATTCAATCCATGCATAAATTGCTTTGCCATGAATATTTGGAATAACACAAGCTTTATTACAATGGGTCAAACATTTTCTCCAATTTGTACAATTTTCATCTACATTTAATTGTTTCGCACCATAATATGTAGGTTCTTTAGTATTAGCACAATCAGCATATAATCCTGGTTGGAATAATTCAACACTAAAATGTTCTCCTCTTTTAATTTTTCCTTGAAATATATCTACAAGAAGCTCTTGTGTTTTTGCAATATTATGCATTTTCTGCTCTGACCATTCTGAGGAATTTTCATAATGTAACAAAGTATCTATATTATTGTGACCTTTCTTTATCTGTCTTAAAAAGTTAGAATATCCTCGCAAATGATCTGCATAATTTGTATAAGGTCTTATCCTCTTATGATTAATTTTCTTAATTTCAATATTATTTCTATCATAAATTTTGTACTTATCAAAAAATGAATTTGTAGAATTACAAACAATAAAAAAAGAATTTGGATCCCATACTTTGAATGGTGAACCTCGACCATTTCTTGTGTAATATTGTAAGAAATTATTTTTATTAGATAATAAATAAATTGGTTTTAACCAATTTAAATAAAAATCAATAAATAGTTTTTGTTCGGATTTATTATCAATTGAAGTATGTATTTTTTTATTACCACGACCTTTATTTCCATAAATAGATAAACAAACTGGAGTTTCATCTCCTAAAATAAAATTTGCCCCCTCTTTCAACTTGACTTTCCAATCTGATAAAACTTCTGAATTAATACCTTCACGTATTAATATTAATAATACTAAGGGATACAACTCATGTACACTAGGTGATATTTTTCTATAAAAAAATCTGATTTCTTTTTGAAAAATAAAATAATATTTATTTGCTATATAACTCACAGTAAATACTGAACTATATTTACTTGTAATTTTATTTTCAAATGGAAAATCTGGTATTAATTCTTTAAACCAAAAAGCATACATCTTCTCATCTTCAATATTTATATTTATCCCTTGATCTCCTAATAATAAAAGTTCTTTGTGTTTTAATTTTTGTTTCTCATCTACATATTCATATTTATTTCCACGTCTATATTTCCATTGTTTTAAATTTATATTGTGAATATTTACTGATACTTCATTTATTTTGAGATTTAGACTTTTAAGCTTCATTGATTGAGAATTAACATTATAATAATAAGTATGTGCTAAATTAGCTAGATTAAATAAATCTATTTCTTCAAATTCTTTCATCCAATTTTGATATTTATTTACATCTTCTATAATTTCTTTAATCTCAGTAATTGCACTATATTCAAGTTGATGTATTACAATACTAGGTAAAGCTTTTATTGGATGATATGTCAAGTTATCAAAATAATTTATTGCATTAAATGATAAATTAAATTTTTCAATAGATCCAAAAAAAGTTCTAAGAGCAATTTTGTCTTTTTTAACAATGGTCGTTTTGTCTATAGATAAATAAATATTTCTCTCTATTTCATTATTGATATCATTTAAGTTATTTAATTTAAGCTCTAATTTTTCAGCTTCTTCTAAAAAGATAAACATTCCTTTTAATCTTCTGCTAATTATTGAATACGATTGAGTATCTATTAATTCTAAAAGAGATAATTCTATAAATTTTTTATATTGAATAAATCTACTATAAAGAAAATTTGAGCTGGTCTTTGTCATATTAGGATAGTTATATTCTTTGTTTTTTTTACGCATTTGTATAAATTCAAGATATTTATCTTGAGAAAGATAAACTCTTAATGATTTATTTTTTTTTATTGTCATTACATAATGTCCATAATGTTCCTTAGCCAAAAGCAAATTATCATTATCAAAAAATCTATCGTCTTTTTCTGCATTTATTAGTATCTCATCTATTTCAGAATTAAATCTTAATTTTTTCATTAAATACTCCTATATATTGAAAGTATATAAAAAATTACTGTTCTATCTAAATTTTCTTTCAAAATTATTTAACATAAATTCTCCATTTTCAAAATGAACAATATTTAATATTTCCGCAAAATCATTAAAATACATATGATAACGTTTCATTGTAATATCTTTGAATTTTAGGAATAACTTCCAATCTAAAATTAGTTTATATTTAAAATTATTCCTTTGTTTTTTATCTTTTGTATATTTACTTTTTTTAACAGCACAAATAATTCCACACTCAACTTTTTCATTTAAAAAATCAATTCTAAATATTTTATGAATCATTCCTCTATTTATATCTCTGTTTAATTTTCTATCCTCTTTTGATACAGCAATAGAAACTTTTAAATTGATATTGTCAATTTTATATTTATATTTATCAAAGAAATATGAAGTAATAAAAATTAATGCATCATCTGTTTTTTTGATTATTGCAACTATATTTTTAAATCCTATTTTATATTTATTGTTTTCTTTTTTTGAAATACCAAATTTATCATCAATTTGTTTTACTAAATTTATTAGAATATCTTTATCAATTGATTTTTGATGTTTTCTTCTTTGAATAGCATGTCTGGAAATGATGATTTTGTTTGAGTTTATTTGAGTATCCATAATATTCTTTTTAGAAGAGATTGTACAATTATTTATTACTATAAATATTAAAATATAAAGAATTAAATTTTTCTATATCAGCAAGAGTATAATTTAGAGATACCCAAAATATATCTTCACCAATTGGATATTTTTTTAGATTTTTAGCATCTAAGTACTCTTTATTCTCATAAATTATCACATTATCTATTTTATAAAGTATCTTTTCATTTGAGCTAATTCCACATTCATTATCTAAAACCTCACATATGTATAAATCAGTATTATTTAATAGCATTTGAGTTTTTTTATTTAAATTAAAATGTTTTATTTCAATTAGAGAATCTTTAATAAATAAATCTTCATAATTAATGGTTAAAATATCTAATAATTTTGAAATACTTCCAAATTTAAGTTTATTATTTAAATCAATAAGAGATTTTAAAGTTTTTCTATCAATTTTTATAAATGAAAATTTTTCATTTATATCATTATGATTTATACTATTTGAAATCTCATTGATTTCTATATCCCATTTAGAAATAGTTTTTTTCAATTCATAATATGCTTTTGTATTTGTTTTAATTTTAAAATTTGTAATATTTTTTAACTCATTACTTA
Organism: Aliarcobacter cryaerophilus ATCC 43158; assembly: GCF_003660105.1. Taxonomy (NCBI): domain Bacteria; kingdom Pseudomonadati; phylum Campylobacterota; class Epsilonproteobacteria; order Campylobacterales; family Arcobacteraceae; genus Aliarcobacter; species Aliarcobacter cryaerophilus. The sequence continues at coordinate 85,090 of NZ_CP032823.1, read as the reverse complement.
TTTCGGTAAGAATCTCTTTTTTTAATTCTAAAACTTCTTGACTGTATGTACTCATTATCACCTAACCATAGATAGTTGTTAAAAGATTTAATTCAAATTATACTTATAAAAAACTAACTATAGGTATTTATATTGATTAAAAACAGTGAATTGTCTAAAGATGATATTCAAAAAATTTATAAAACTATAGGCAAAAATGTAAAAAGAATTAGAGAAGAAAAGGGTATAAGCCAACTTAATCTTGCTATGGCGATAGGACATAAATCTGTTGGAGTAATTTCAAATTGTGAATTATGTCTTCAGAATAAGCATTTTAATATTGAACAATTAGTTAAAATTGCTGATGTTCTAGATGTAAATATTAAAGATTTTTTTGAAAATATTTGATAATTGCTAACATTTTATTCTATTCATTCATATTCCACCACTTAGTTTTACTTCATGAATTAAAATAACTTCACCTATTTTAGGATATGTTATTTGTAGACTTTGTTTTAGTGCTTCATTCTAAGAGTGAAGATAGAGTTTAAAACTACTGTTATGTATTAATAAAAATTTACCTTTTAAATAATTTATAGGTCATAGTGATATTGAAACCACTATGAGATATATTAGACCTACTGATGAAGATTTGAAAAAATGTTTAATTAGATAAAAAACAAACTTTATATTTTAATTAGATTTATAAGCTTACTTTTCTATTCCATAATACCTTAAGGTTTATGGAACTTTGCATTTTTTACTTTTTAAACACTTTTAGGAACATGAAAAATGCATTAATATGCTACATGTTCCATAACCTAGAGGTTGAGGAATAAACTATTTAGGATTTTGTGTCCTATTTTTTATTGACAGATCAGTATATAACTATTTATTGAATATACATTATATATAAAACACCATAAAATCAACAAATAACATGCACAAAAAGAGTAGTATTTAAAAATGCCTATAAACACTTTAAATAAGGTATTTTTTGTAAATATTACTATGAAAAATATTGAAAATTGAAATACATTTTAAATAAATCTTATTTTTATAATATATTTTTTATGTATATTAAGATGATAGGTAATAAACTTGCAAAACGTTAAATATATTATGATGAGTAACGTGTATAGAAAATTTGTAGAACTAATATTTATTAGAAAGTTTATCTCATAATTTTATAATTCGTTTGGTACTATAGGAGTAAACAAAAAAATTATTATGATGTAGTATAATATTTTTTCTATAGTGGTTTAAAATTATAAATTGTCATCAATTTGTTTAAAACAAAACGATAATTTAAAATTATGTTGACAAATCATTTAAATATAATTGATCGAGGAAGTAATTGTGGATAATTATAATAATTTAAAAGAGCAATTAAAGATATACGATCCTATTAAAACAGCATCAGTTTTTTCATCCTTATTGTTAAATCCTACATACCATTACCATCAATATACACTTGAAATGATTATTAAATATTGCCTATCTTTTTGTAAAGGTAATCAAACTCCTACAAGTAAATTTATAAAAAGTATTTATAATGAAATTCAGAGTAGTGTGTCAATGATGGAAGATCCCGTTGAAGATATATTTGTATCAAAGCTTTGGTTTGATAACAAAAGTTATAAAGTACAATCTGGATTATGGGAAGGAGGTATTCATAGTACACAAATAATACTCAAATTTTTAGAAAATTTACCTAATGAAGACTTTTTTTTAGAAATAAAAAAGCAAATTAAATCTATATTAGAAGTCTCAAATTTTATTATTGAGAAAAATGCCATAATATGCAACGAATTATTAAATATAAGTCCTATTGAGACATTAGAAAATGAAGATTTAAGAGATTTACAAGAATTAATCAACAATGTTAAAATAACTAATACCAATTTTAATTTACCTTTGCTTCAAGTAAATAATTTTGATACACTTTTTGATGAGTCATTGGGGAATTCTATTTTAGAAAGAAATCCTTTTTATATTTTAAAAGAGGAAGTCATTCTTTTACTACCTACGGCTATAACAGCTAGCATTAGAAGAATTGTAATTGAATTTTTTGATAGTCATAATAAAAAAGATTTATTTATACAACAATATGCTCAAACATTATCAGAAGAACTATATAAAACTAGGATATTTGGGAAATTTGATGGATCACCAATAAAATTTTATTCTAAAGAAGGTATATCTTCTTTCAAGTTTTCAGAGAATATACTTCAATTTGATAAAAATCACTTTTTTCATTTTATTTTTGTTCTTGATACTTTGGAGAATATTGAAGATAATTGGTTTGAAGGTTTTGTTCAAGACGAAAAATATCGAGTTTCAGACTTTATTGATAGTAGAATAGAAAGTGCAAAAAAGAATATACTAGGTAAAGATATACATAATAAAGGTTGTAGTTTTATTGTCCCTTGTGGTGTAGGTAGAGGTTTTATATTAGCATCAAAATTTATGACTGATGATAGTTGGTTTTGTGAATCAATTAGTAATCATGATTTAATCACAATTAGTAATGATTTAGATTGTTCTCCTAATCTAATTTGGAGAATAGTTGATGCACAGTATAAATTAAAAAAAGATGGTACTCAAATATTAAATTTTAATGGCTTTTTAAATCTTTATGGATTTGTAAAAGATAATAATTATTCAATTTTTGTAAATGAGTCTTTTGATGAAGAAGTAAGCACACAACCATTTACTATGATAACAATTGGAAGTGATTACAATGCTTATATAAGAGAAAAAGTTGCATTAGATACAGATTATAGAGAAGTTAAAACTATTGATGATAAAACTATAATAGTGAGAAAAGGATTTGCAGATTCATTATTTTCTACAAATATTAAATATAATCTTTATATTCCAGAAAAGTTTGATCAAAAAACTTTTATTGCTATTTATATTAATTATGGTTACGAAATATGGCTAACGCAAACTATAGATAGTAAGTATGATTTTACATTACAATTTAAATTATTTGATGCTTTAATCACTTGGTTTTCTAAAATGATGTCTATTTTAGATAAATATAGTATTAAACTTGATAAAGCTTTAAAAATGTGGAATATAAAATATTCCTTGATCGAAGATATATCTACTTTAGAAAAAAACATAGACAAAATAGATATATTTAATTCATTTAATAATACATATAATAATTCTATTTTAGATACAAAATTTAATATTAATATGCTAAAAGGTTTTATGTTCGAAGAAAATTATTCTGAACAATCAATGATAAATGCATTTTTCAACTATTTATGCTTAGAGCAGAAAAGTATTGATATTTTATTAAAAGAAATATTTATAAATGAAGATGCAAGATTATTCCATTTTCTTAAAGCACATAAATATAGAGAACACTTTAATATTTCTGAAGAAAAACCAATTTCCATACATCAAATTGATGAACAAATTATAAAATTAAATTTGGGTTGGAGTTGTAGAAAAAGAGAAGAAGGTAATATAGTTGAAGGCATAGATGAATGCACTAAATATTTAAATAATTTAATGGAAGTTGTTTGGAATAAAATACAATCTAATTTAAAAACTATCGAAAGAGAAGAATTAATCAAGGAATTATTGATTAACTATGAGTACAGTGATAAAGAAAAAGACATTTGGGGAATTACTTTTAAATCAAATTTAGCACTGCAGGAAGATAAAGATAATTTGTATAAAGTGGCAATAAAAAAAATTAGCGAATACAATGCTACTTCTTTATCTTCAAGGCTAGTTATTGAAATGGCTATATGTGAGTGTTCAGTTAATTGTGGTAAAAGTGTATCTAAATTAGATATTCAAGAGCTATTAAATCTTGCTTCTTTTATGCATTTAATTGGTGGTTTGTCAGAATCAATAAAGTACGAAGCAATTATCCCTAGAATAGTTATTTCTAGTTTTGGTGATATTTTATTTGAACAATCCTTTTATGAAATGATTATGAATAAATTTGGTTACATAACCAATCAAAAGATTTTAGATTATGAGTCAACTAAATATAGTGAAAAGTTTAAAGAGAAAGAGTATACCAAAAAAACAAATCATTTATTTGAAAAAGGTTTTATGGAAGCTTATATAGACGAGTTTAACTATACAATTGATGATGCAAGATTATTTTTAGATTTTTTAGAAGATTATGGTTTAAAAATTAATGAATTAGTTTACAGTATAACTTATAATGAATTAATTGAAAAATTTGATGTAGATAAAAAAGAGATTTTTTCTAAAGTATTAGATTCTTTAATTATTCACACAAGAAGAGATTGGACTTCTATTCCAGAACCTTATAAAAAAAGTGATTGGGAACCTTGGAAATTTAGGAGAAGATATTCAATTATTATGAAGCCAATTATTGAAATTGATTCATTTGAAGGTACATTAATAATTTCACCAGAATTAGTAAGAAGAGGATATTTTAATTTAATTAGAAATATATATGAAGGACATTTAGAGGCTAATCAATTTCAATCAAAGAAAATGCAAAAATGGATCGGAAATTTAGTTAAAGAAAAAGGGCTTTCCTTTAATACAAAAGTTAAAGATAAATTTATTGAATTAGGTTTTAACGCAAGAGAAGAAATTAAACTTGCAGAAATTTTTAATAAAAAAATGGTTGAGGATTTTGGAGATATTGATGTTTTTGCTTGGAGTAAAGAAAAAAATATTGTGTATGCTATTGAGTGTAAAGACTTGGAAATGGCAAAAACTCAAAGTGAAATAGCTAGACAACTTTATGAATTTAAAGGTCAAATTAGACAGATCAATGGTAAAGAAAAAAAAGATAGGTTATATAAACATCATTTACGATATGAAGAATTAAAAAAAGATTTAGAAGGGGTTAAAAAATTTGTTAAATTTGATAATGAATTTGAACTTAAAGCTTTAGTTGTTTTTTCAAATATAGTTCCTATGAATTTTGATGAAAATCGGAATTTTATAAATGAAGTAGATTTTTTAAGTTATGAGGAATTAAATGAAAATATTAACTAAAATATCCAACTTAATTATCTCTAAATAATTCAGAATTGATATGAAAATTATGATTTATCTAAAAGAGTCAGAGTTATATTAAAGGTAATGTCAATAAAAACTTGTTATAAAGATGAGTTATAAAACAAGTTCAACAACCTGTACTAAAAAGCTTATAATGCCATCAGTCTTAATTAAAAAAAGATATAATTATCAATTAAACTCTATATTTATTTTAAAAGGATTTATTTATGTTAAAAAAAATGTTAAAAGTTCAAGTTATTGGATTGTTATTAATAGGTGCTAATATTCAAGCAAATTCTTTAGTGAATTGTGATGAGTTAATTGGCTGTGAAAAGAAAATTTGTAAACTTGAAAAAGAGTTAGAATCAGCAAAAAAAATGAATATTATTTCTAAAGTAGATGGTTTAGAAACTGCATTAGATAAAGTTCGCAAATACTGTACTAATGATAAATTAATCAAAGATTTAAAAGATAAAATTAATGATAAAAAAGAAGACCTAGCCGAACATTTAGAAGATTATGAAAAAGCAGTAACAGATAATAAAACAGATAATAAAACAGATAAGATAAAAAAATATGAATCTAAAATGACAGAAGATAAGAAAGAAATAAAAGAACTGCAAGAAGAATTAAATACTTTTTAACTCTTTTTGTAAGTTTTATATAGATTAAATATTTTACAATAGAAAAAGGATACATTGTAGAGGTAACTAAAATTCATACTCAGAATTTAAAAGTATCTAAGTTAAAATAATAAGTTCCACAACATGTACCTTGTTGAACATGCTCCAAATTTCAACTCTATTTGGAACAGTCTTTCTGTTACTAGAATCTGTTCCAAAAGTAAGAATATTTGCAAGATTATGAAGTCTCACTTAATCGTTTTATATATTCTGATAGTAGTCTTTTTGCCAAACCGAACGAGTCATTATATATTTTATACATTTTTTCGTGATCATTTTTCAATGATCCCGCATGGACTAGCTGTGACCTATAATCATAAAGCCTATAAAAAAGTTCAGAATCTTTTTTACCTAGCAAACTTTTCACTAGGTATTTACAGCTTTTACCAATAGATTGAAACCTCATGGAGTCTAGGGTTCTTATCAACGAAACTTTTACCTTTGAATCAAAATCACTTGATTCATTCATTGACATTACTAAAAAATCTATAGCTCTTAACTCTTCATCATCTCGACTTATCTTTTCTGACAAAACCTCAATAACTGTCATTGATAGTATTATTTTACTAGAAAGTGAATCTTCGTAAATAGATGTTGTCAACATGGATGAAGCTAACTCTATTTTTCTAATTAATGTTGGTTTCTTTGAAATAGGTGTAAAACTGTTTATAATTTTAATTTTATTCGCTGCGATAATATTATTAAAAGAGGATATAAGTACAGAAAAAGATTCATTTGTAAATGCTGAAATAATGGCACATAGTTTTCTTTCTGCTATTCTATGCATAACATTAATAGACTACATCGAGAAAAAGCCAATAGTATTTTTATGTTTTGCATCATTTATAGCGATATGTGCTGTTTTACTAACATATAAAGATAAAAAATTATTAATACTTATTTATTATACTTTTTAAAAAAAATTAGTTACTTGTTGAAAGCCTAAAATCATACTTTTTATCATTAATATTTCTTGAAAATCTTCCATCTAATGCCAAACGAATTTGTGTCATATCAAGATTTGAAATTAGTTTTACAAAAGATGAAAAAACTCTAAATAGCTCACTATCAAAACTAAAAAAAATTCTTAATCTTCCATCAACTCTAAATTTAAACAAACACAAATCTTGGTACTTTTCAATGTGAATATCACTTGCTCTTTGCTCAATTGAGTAAAGTATTAGCTCATCCAAAAAATATGATGTAAATTTTTCCTCATCATTTGAAGATATAGATTTTTGTGCGGATTTATGCAGTATCACTCTTTTTTCAATATTTGCCAAAATAAAAAGAATATCACTCTCTTTTTCTTCTACAAAATTTATAATTTTTACAAAATCATCTTTTATATTATCTATTGTTGAACTCGAGCAAATAGCTATTTTTAAACTAATACTATCTTCATATATTGGTACAATTTTATTTTTTATAAAATACTCTTTGTCATATTTTTCAAATAAAGTGTAATCAATTTTCGTTTTTAAAATACTCATTACTATTTACCTCCAATTTTATAATATCTTTATCCTTTTTCAATATCACATAATCATTAGCAATAGTTTCTATCTTATATTCTAAAACATCATCATTTAATTCAAACCAAGTATCATTTATAAAAGTATTATTGCCTACAATTGCATTTATTTTAAAATCTGGTCTTACAATAATTTCTTCTTTATGTTCATCGCCTTTTGTTTCATTTATCTCTTCTTGCTCTATATTTATTATATCTTTAACTTTTTTATTTTTTAAATAATATTTTGATATATCAACTCTTAAATCTATTAAATAAAGCTCATTTTCAAGCTTTTTCAAACTCAAAAAAACAATTTTTGTAAAACTATTTATTTCTTCAACTTTTTCCAAAAAATTCAATAAATCATCTTTTTTCCCTTTTAATTGGATTATAATTTCATCTTTTGAGCTTTGAGTTTTTTGAACAAGCAAATTTTCATTTTTTGCAATATCTTCAATTTTATTTGACAGTTCCAAAACAGAATCTGTGAATTTTTTATTTTCTATATTTAACAACTCAATATTTTGATTATTTTGATGTTCTACAATTTTTTCATCATAAAATAGTAAATATAATAAGAATAAACAAAGAAGGGGTAGCAAATAAAGCTCTATTTTTGTTTTTAAAGAGCTATTTTCAAAACTATTTTTAAAGTTTGCCAACATCAATTGTAGCCTCAAAGATTTTACTCTCTTCTATAAAGTGAGTAGAAGATGATATTACATTGTCACAACTTTCTAAAAATTTATCAATATTTTGCTTATTTGAAGAGCTTACAACAATTTTTGCCGTATCATGTCTATAATCAAAAGAATTAAGAACTAATCTATTTTTATCAATATTTTTTGATATTACATAAAAATTTTCTTCAAAACTATTAAAGGCAATTTTAGATTTTATTGCTTCAAAATCTATAATTTCTTCTTTTTTCTCAACAATATTAAAGTAGGTATTGTAAAAATAGTATCCAAAAAATAAAACAGATAAAAGGTAAAAAATATAGATATAAAATGAAAAATTAGCTTTTAAATCAATATATTTAAGTCCATCTTTATTAATATTTTTATGATGATTATTGTTTTGATTTTTATTAATAAAATCTTTTTTTAACTTCTCAAATTCATCTTTTGAAAATATTTTTATACTAGAAATATTAATATTAAATTTTTTATTTAAAAATTTTACAAAATCATCTTGGTTTAAATCTTGATTTATTTTTTGATAATAAAAAAATCTCTTATCTTTGAAAATTAGAAAAAAATTACTACAAATTAAAAGTTCAAAGCCTCTAAAATCTCTATTTTCATAGTAACTATAAAATACTTCAAAATCAAAAAAACTAAATTGTGAATTTACTACAAATACTTGATACTCTTTTGCATATTCAAGATAGTTTACATACAATTTATTACTATTTTCTAAAGATATATTTTTTAATTTTAAGTTTGAAAAGACAAAACTTTTTAAATATCTATCATCTATTTTTTCAGTAACTTCAATATCAACAACGATAATATCATTACTATTAGCAAATAAAACCATATTTTCCCCTAAAAAATAGATTTCAAAACAGTTTAAAACTAGATATCCATATCATAACCCATAGATTTCAATGCATCTTTATTCTTAGTCCAATTTTTCTTTACACTAACAAATAGCTCAAGAAAACATTTTTTACCACTAAGTTTTTCTATCTTAATTCTTGCAGCTTTTCCTATTCTTTTAATAGCGGTAGCTTTTTGTCCAATAATCATACCTTTTTGGCTATCTTTTTGAACAATTATAGTAGCTCTAATAACATCAACATTTGGTTTCTCTTCTATCTTGTTTATCATTACATCAGCTTCATAAGGTATCTCATCACTAATATTTTCAAAAATAGACTCTCTAATAAATTCTTTGTACAAATCTCTCAAATGCTCAGTTGTCATAATTTCAGGATCAAATAAATATGGATGCTCTGGTAAATACTTAACTACAACATCTAAAATATCAGATTTTTTTGTAGCTTTTTTTATAGATATTGGTATCATTGCTTCATATTTTTCTTGATATTTTTCATATTCTTTTAATTTTATCATCAATTCGTCATTGTTCACAAAATCTATTTTTGTAAGAAGCAAAATATGTTTTGTATTCTTTTTATTTTTTTCTAAAAAATCTTCATAATATTTCAAACTATCAGTCACAGGAGCTAAAAAAAGTATTAAATCACAATCTCCCATAGCTTTTAAAGCTTCATCTAGCATAAATTGATTAAGAAGTTTTTCTGTTTCATGAATTCCTGGTGTATCCACAAATACAATTTGGTCATCTTCGTGCATTACAATGATATTTGATCTTCTTCTCGTTGCATTAGCCTTGTGTGAAACCATAGCAATCTTTTCACCAACAAGCCAGTTTAAAAGTGAACTTTTACCTGCATTTGGACGACCAATAACTGAAACATAACCACATTTTGTCATTATTTTATTTGCCTTTTTCTATAAGTTTATAATAGTAGCATAAATTTTATTTTTTTCTAGTTTATTTTAATAATTCATAATATGATTTATAATTTATATAATATAAAGAGGAACTAAAAGCAATAAAAAAGCTTACCTTGACCTACTTAAATAGAGTAAGACAAGATAAGCTCTTGGTGGGTTGGGTGTTTAAAAAACTCAATGAGCTGGCAGCGACCTACGTTTCCACAAGGGGACCCTGCAGTATTATCGGCGATGAAGTGCTTGACTACCAGGTTCGGAATGGGGCTGGGTATTTCCACTTCTCTTTGACCACCAGCAAATTTGAGTGATAAAAGCTTGTAATAAACTCTTAACACTCAAATTGTGATTTGAGAAATTTAATGCTAAAGTCTTTATAGCTAAAAAAGCTAATTTCATATTTGTATAACTATATATAATCAACACAAATTAAACATAAGTAAATATGCTTAATAAGATAGTAAACCAAAGAAAATTGTTAAAAATAAGCCAAACGTTCTATTAGTACTGGTCAGCTAAAGGGCTTACACCCATTACACACCCAGCCTATCAACCAGCTAGTCTTGCTGGGAACTTCAGGGAAAGTTCATCTTAGAGTTGGCTTCGAGCTTAGATGCTTTCAGCTCTTATCACATCCCAACGTGGCTACCCAACGATGCTCTTGGCAGAACAATTGGTACACCAGTGGTTGGTTCATCCCGGTCCTCTCGTACTAGGGACAAATCTCTTCAACTTTCCTACGCCCACGGAAGATAGGGACCGAACTGTCTCACGACGTTCTGAACCCAGCTCGCGTACCGCTTTAAATGGCGAACAGCCATACCCTTGGGACCGACTACAGCCCCAGGATGCGATGAGCCGACATCGAGGTGCCAAACCTCCCCGTCGATGTGAGCTCTTGGGGGAGATCAGCCTGTTATCCCCGGCGTACCTTTTATCCTTTGAGCGATGGCCCTTCCACGCAGAACCACCGGATCACTATGACCGACTTTCGTCTCTGTTCGACTTGTAGGTCTCACAGTCAAGCTAGTTTATGCCATTATACTCAACAAGCGATTTCCAACCGCTTTGAACTAACCTTTGTAAGCCTCCGTTACTATTTAGGAGGCGACCGCCCCAGTCAAACTACCCACCAGACATTGTCCTGAATGAGGATAACTCATCGCAGTTAGTAACTCAAATATTCAAGGGTGGTATCTCAAGGATGGCTCCGACTCTACTTGCGTCTAGTCATCATAGCCTCCCACCTATCCTGCACATGAATATCCAAGCTACAGTGTCAAGCTGTAGTAAAGGTGCACGGGGTCTTTCCGTCTTTCCGCGGGTAGGAGGAATTTTCACCTCCACTACAATTTCACTGGATCCCTCTTTGAGACAGCTCCCATCTCGTTACGCCATTCATGCAGGTCAGTATTTAACTGACAAGGAATTTCGCTACCTTAGGACCGTTATAGTTACGGCCGCCGTTTACTCGGGCTTCAATCAAATGCTTCGCTTGCGCTGACATCATCAGTTAACCTTCGAGCACCGGGCAGGCGTCACACCTTATACATCCACTTACGTGTTAGCAAAGTGCTGTGTTTTTGGTAAACAGTCGGGAGGGACTCTTTGTTGCAACCTCTCTAGCTTTTTGGAGCAAGTCCATATACCAAAGTAGGCACACCTTATACCGAAGATACGGTGCTATTTTGCAGAGTTCCTTAAAGAGGGTTCTTCCACGCGCCTTAGAATACTCATCCCACCCACCTGTGTCGGTTTACGGTACGGGCAACATATAATAAACTTAGTGGCTTTTCTTGGCACGACAGTATCATCGATTCTCCATCTCCTCCGAAGAGTGTCAAGAGCCTGTAAGATCTCGGTCTAACGTTAAGCGGATTTGCCTACTTAACAACCTACGTCCTTCGACCCACTATTCCATCAGTGAGCTCGATTAACTCTATGCGTCCCCACATCGCGCTTATATGTTGGTATTGGAATATTAACCAATTTGCCATCGTCTACACTTTTCAGTCTCGACTTAGGACCCGACTAACCCTACGATGACGAGCATCGCGTAGGAAACCTTGGGTTTTCGGCGTTAAGGATTCTCACCTTAATTATCGCTACTCATGCCTGCATGCTCACTTCTATCCGCTCCAGCACTCCTTACCGGTATACCTTCAACGCTGAATAGAACGCTCTCCTACCACTCGAATAAATTCGAATCTAAAGCTTCGGTGTACATCTTAGCCCCGTTATATTTTCCGCGCAGAATCACTAGACCAGTGAGCTGTTACGCTTTCTTTAAAGGATGGCTGCTTCTAAGCCAACCTCCTGGTTGTCACAGTAACTCCACATCGTTTTCCACTTAGATGTAACTTAGGGACCTTAGCTGTTAGTCTGGGTTGTTCCCCTCTCGACGACGGATTTTATCACCCACCGCCTGACTCCTGTGATTCCACATATAGTATTCATAGTTTGATAGGGTTTGGTACCGCGGTAAGCAGCCCTAGCCCATTCAGTGCTTTACCCCTATATGCTACAACACAAGGCTATACCTAAATATATTTCGGAGAGAACCAGCTATCACGAAGTTTGATTGGCCTTTCACCCCTATCCACAAGTCATCCCGAGACTTTTCAACGTCAATGGGTTCGGTCCTCCACTGGCTCTTACACCAGCTTCAACCTGCTCATGGATAGATCACTTCGTTTCGGGTCTGCAGCATCTGACTATGTCGCCCTATTAAGACTCGCTTTCGCTACGGCTTCGCACTTGGCTTAACCTTGCCAGACACCACAACTCGCAGGCTCATTATGCAAAAGGCAGTCCATCACCCTGATAAATCATAGGGCTCTGAATGATTGTAAGCTAATGGTTTCAGGTTCTATTTCACTCTGCTCGCTGCAGTACTTTTCACCTTTCCCTCACGGTACTTGTTCACTATCGATCTGTAAGTAGTATTTAGGATTGGAGGGTGGTCCCCCCAGCTTCAGTCAAAATATCACGTGTTCCGACCTACTCAGGATACTATTAGTATTATTGAGAATTTTAATTACAGGAGTATCACCTTCTATGCTCTAGTTTTCCAACTAATTCATCTATTCTCTTTAATTACACATTATAGTCCTACAACCCCCAATGCAAGCATTGGGTTTGTCCTAATCCCAGTTCGCTCGCCGCTACTATGGGAATCTCATTTGATTTCTCTTCCTCTGGCTACTGAGATGTTTCACTTCACCAGGTTCGCTCCCCGTAGGGTAACATAGTTCTCACTATGCTGGGTTGCCCCATTCGGAAATCCTCGGATCAAAGCTCTTTGGCAACTCCCCGAGGCTTATCGCAGCCTAATACGTCCTTCATCGCCTCTTACAGTCAAGGCATCCACCATTAGCCCTTAATAGCTTATTATTAAATCTAAATAAATTTAGATCTACTTTTTTTGCCTAGAGTAATTAATTAAAATTACTCTAAATTTGATAATATTCTTTGGCTACTATCTTATTAAACATATAGTTTAACAATATAGTTGTGTTATCTATAGTTTTTAATATCTCTATTAAATTTTAGATATGAAATTTTTTATTTAAAATTAAATATTTCTATTTAACTTTACGAAAAAATTTTAAAGACTTTAACATTATATTTTTAAATATCATACTACTTTAAATAACTAAAGTTATTCAACGTAACGTTTCTGATTAAAACCAGATATAAACTCTTATTTATTTAAAAGCTTATATCTAATCTCTTATTCTTTATATACATATGGTGGAGAATAGCGGGATCGAACCGCTGACCTCCTGCGTGCAAAGCAGGCGCTCTCCCAGCTGAGCTAATTCCCCATAATGGTGGGCCTATCAGGACTTGAACCTGAGACCTCACGATTATCAGTCGAGCGCTCTAGCCAGCTGAGCTATAGGCCCATATTTACCTATAAATTATCTGTTGTTCTTCCAAATAATCTTTACAAACTAAATATATGTTGTTAAAAGTAGTTTTTTTCTTTTTTATTTATATTAAGAAACAAATCTTAATACTTTTTCTTTGAAAGGAGGTGATCCAACCGCAGGTTCTCCTACGGTTACCTTGTTACGACTTCACCCCAGTCGCCAAATCCACTGTGGAAGGTAGCTATTTTAGCATCCCCGCTTCGAATGAGTTCGACTCCCATGGTGTGACGGGCGGTGAGTACAAGACCCGGGAACGTATTCACCGTAGCATAGCTGATCTACGATTACTAGCGATTCCAACTTCATGTAGTCGAGTTGCAGACTACAATCCGAACTGGGAGATATTTTATAAGATTTGCTCCACGTCACCGTATTGCGGCTCTTTGTATATCCCATTGTAGCACGTGTGTAGCCCTGGACGTAAGGGCCATGATGACTTGACGTCGTCCTCACCTTCCTCCTACTTGCGTAGGCAGTCTGTTTAGAGTTCTCAGCCGAACTGTTAGCAACTAAACACGAGGGTTGCGCTCGTTGCGGGACTTAACCCAACATCTCACGACACGAGCTGACGACAGCCGTGCAGCACCTGTATATAAGTTTCTGCAAGCAGACACCAATCTATCTCTAGAAAGTTCTTACTATGTCAAGTCCAGGTAAGGTTCTTCGTGTATCGTCGAATTAAACCACATGCTCCACCGCTTGTGCGGGTCCCCGTCTATTCCTTTGAGTTTTAATCTTGCGACCGTACTCCCCAGGCGGTACACTTAATGTGTTAACTGCATTACTGCAAGATCAAGTCTCACAACAACTAGTGTACATCGTTTAGGGCGTGGACTACCAGGGTATCTAATCCTGTTTGCTCCCCACGCTTTCGCATCTCAGCGTCAATAATGTTCCAGTAGATCGCCTTCGCAATCGGTATTCCTTCTGATCTCTACGGATTTTACCCCTACACCAGAAATTCCATCTACCTCTCCCACATTCTAGATTAACAGTTTTCAAAGCAGTTCTATAGTTAAGCTATAGGATTTCACTTCAAACTTATCAATCCGCCTACATGCTCTTTACGCCCAGTGATTCCGAGTAACGCTTGCACCCCCCGTATTACCGCGGCTGCTGGCACGGAGTTAGCCGGTGCTTATTCATATAATACCGTCATTATCTTCTCATATAAAAGGAGTTTACGCACCGAAATGTGTCATCCTCCACGCGGCGTTGCTGCATCAGACTTTCGTCCATTGTGCAATATTCCCCACTGCTGCCTCCCGTAGGAGTCTGGACCGTGTCTCAGTTCCAGTGTGACTGATCATCCTCTCAAACCAGTTATGTGTCATTGTCTTGGTAGGCCATTACCCCACCAACTAACTGATACAATACAGGCTAATCTCTTACCAATAAATCTTTCCCTTATTAACTTAAGTTAACAAGGAGTATAAGGTATTAGCAATCGTTTCCAATTGTTATCCCTTAGTAAGAGGCATATTACCTATACATTACTCACCCGTGCGCCACTTAGCTGACAATTATAGCAAGCTATAATCCGTTCTCGTTCGACTTGCATGTGTTAAGCACGCCGCCAGCGTTCACTCTGAGCCAGGATCAAACTCTCCATAAATTTTTGATTAAATCTTACTCTAATCTTTATGTAGTGTTGAAACTGACATTTTTGTTTTTAATTACTTAATTACAAAATTATCACTCAAATTTATAGACAAGTAATAAATATTTTACTATTTATATCTTGTTTCATTTTTTTTACTTTTAACAATCATTATATTTAGTTTACAAAGATTACTTCTTAAACTTCATATCTATTTTAAAGAACTCTAATTTTAAACCCTTCGGTCAAATTGGACGGGAATTATAGTGCCTTTTTTTCCTTTTGTCAAGAGATTACTCTTAAAGTTTGGTTAAATTTTGAAATTTCATTTTATTAATCTTTTATTTACTAATTTTTTATACTATAATAACTTAAATATAACATTATAAATAGTGTTATATAAATCAAGTTTTTAAAACTATAATAAAAAGGAAAGAATATGTACAACAGAGATTATTTGACAGATAAGACAAATAGTTACTCAAATGAATCATCACAACAAGCATATATAATGAGCTTTTTAAAAGCTACTTATCAACTTTTTGCTGGTTCACTTCTAGCAGCAACTGCTGGAGCATATATTGGATTAGGAATTGTAAACTATATTGCAGGTCCTATGATGTGGGTTTTATTTGCAATTGAATTAGGACTTATCTTTTTTGTAATTCCTAGAGTTAAACATACTCCTGGTGTAAATTTAGCAGTACTTTTTGCATTTACATTTATAACAGGTCTTACTATTGCGCCGTTGCTAACTTCGATTTTTGCAATGCCTGGTGGTGCTAGTATCGTTGGTCAAGCATTTTTAATGACATCAATTGCATTTGGTGGGATTTCAATGTTTGCAATGACTACTAAAAAAGATTTCTCTTTTATGGGTAAATTCTTATTTATTGCACTTATAATAATGATTGTTGCTGGAATATCAAATATATTTATTCAATCATCAATGATGCAACTAGTAATTGCAAGTGTTGGGGCTTTACTTTTCTCTGCATTTATTTTGTACGATACACAAAATATCATCAAAGGGAATTATGATTCTCCAGTTGAAGCTGCGCTTTCACTATATTTAGATTTCTTTAATCTATTTATATCACTTCTTCAAATTCTTGGAATTATGAAAAACAACGAATAAAAAGATAGGGCTTTAAGCTCTATCTTTTATTAATACTATGAATAAAAATCACTTAAGACTAATTGACGCAAACCTAAATCGACTTAGAGAAGGAATTAGAGTTGTAGAAGATATTTTTAGATATATCTACAATAATAAAGAGATTTCTATAAAACTAAAAGATTTAAGACACCTTGCACGAACTAAAAACTATTATGAGCTTCTTGAAACTAGAGATGTAAAAAATGATGTTTTAAGAGAATCTATAAAAAGTGAGCAAAATAGAGAAGATTTAAACTCAATTTTAATAGCAAACTTTAAGAGAGCTCAAGAAAGCTCACGAGTTTTAGAGGAACTTACAAAATTATCATCAATAGAAGATAGTGAAAATTTTAAATATATAAGATACGAACTTTATAATTTAGAAATTGTTTTAACAAAAATAACTTCAAATTCCAAATAATTTAAATTATACTCTTTATACAATTTCTTTGCCTTTTCAAAATTTAATTCACTTTTTCCACTAACACCTGATTTTTTAATATAATCAAAAAGCTCTTTTTTATTATCAAACTCTAATTTATAAAAAATAGTTTCAAACTCACAAGAAAAATAGGTAGAAAAAGCCTCTTTTATAATGTTTTCATCTAAAATTGGAGATTTTTGATTTGTAATATTTTGAATAGTTTTAAAAGTATTTGAAGTAAATAAAACAACATTTATCTCATTTGTAATTTTACTTAACTCTTTTACTATTTTTTTTAAATCACTTGACCACTGAAGAGCGGAAGATGATATTACCATATCAAAGTTCTGTTTATTTATCTCATCAAAAAACTCATTACTATCAAAATTAAAACATTTTACACTTAAATTTTTTGCTTTTGGATGAAGTTCGCACATCTGTTTTGAACTATCAATTGCTAAATATTTATCAAACTCCCAATTTACATTTGAAAAAATTTGTCCACTTCCACAGCCTAATTCTAAAATATTTTTTGGCTTAGATTTAAGTTCCCGAATCAAAGATTTTGCACAGATTTGCTGGATAATATTGTATGATTTATACTCTTTTGCATATTTTGAGAATTGATTTTTTTCTTTCATTTATCTCTTTAAAAAAAATTTAATTTTCATTTTATCTATTTTAAATTTAGTTTTGGATAAAATAGACACCATTTTTTAAAAAGGAATTATAGATTATGACATCTACACTTTTAATAGTTCAATTTGTTTTAGCAGTGCTTATTGTAATTGTTGTATTACTTCAAAAAAGCTCTAGTATTGGGCTAGGAGCTTATAGCGGAAGTAATGAATCACTTTTTGGTGCAAAAGGACCTGCTAATTTTTTATCAAAAGCTACAATGGCTTTAGGACTTGTTTTCGTATTAAACACACTTTTTCTAGGATATACATATAACCAAGAAAGAAACAAAAGTGCAGTAGACTCTATTAAAATCGAGTCTTTAATACCGTCAAGTCCATCAACTCAAAACTCAACAACACCGTCTGCGCCAGAAGCTCCAAAAGCTCCAGCTTCAGTACCTGAGAAATAAATCTAGAGGAGATAATTATGTTAGAAGAAGTTTATTCACAAACAAAAGAGCAAATGGAGAAATCTATTGAGGCTCTAAAAAGAGATTACAAAACTCTTAGAACTGGTAAAGTAAATGTAAATATTTTAGATAATATAAAAGTTGATTACTATGGAACAATGACTGATTTAAGTCAAGTTGGCTCTGTATTAGCAACAGATGCTACAACTATTACAATAAATCCTTGGGAAAAAAATCTTTTAAGTATTATTGAAAAAGCTATTCAAACAGCAAATATTGGAGTAAATCCAAATAATAATGGAGAAGTAATCAAACTATTTTTTCCACCAATGACAGTTGATCAAAGACAAGAGACAGCAAAACAAGCTAAAATTATGACTGATAATGCAAAAGTTGCTATTAGAAATATTAGACAAAATTCAAATACAAAAATAAAAAATCTTCTAAAAGACAAGCTTATAACAGAAGATGATAGTAAAAAAGCTCAAGATGAAGTACAAAAAATAACTGATGGTTTTGTTGCAAAAGCTGATGAAACTCTAAAAACAAAAGAGAAAGAAATTTTAACGGTTTAATTATGAATATAGAACAAATATATAAAGATGCTAATGCTCTATTAGAAGGGCACTTTAAATTAAGTAGCGGTAACCATTCACAATTTTATCTTCAAAGTGCAAAAGTTTTAGAAGATCCAAAAACTGCAAAACTTTTAGCAGAAGCTTTAGCTCTTGAGATTAAAAAATCTGGCATTAAAATTGATGCTGTTTGTGCTCCTGCGCTTGGTGGACTAATTGCTGGATTTGCACTTGCAACTGCTTTGGATGTAAGATTTATTTTTGCTGAACGTGCTGTTGGTGAGATGACTATTAGAAGAGGTTTTGAAGTAAAACCTGGTGAAAAATATCTTGTTTGTGAAGATATAATTACAACTGGTGGAAGTGCTTTAGAAGCAGCACGTGAGATTGTAAAAGGTGGAGCTGAAGTTGTGGCTTATGCAGCTTTAGCAAATAGAGGTTTTTGCCAAAGAATAGGAAGCAGTATTGAAAGAAAAGATAACTGTAAACTACCACTTGATAAACCACTTTTTGCATTAGCAGATTTTGCATTTGAGATGTACAGTCCAGAAAATTGTCCATTATGTAAAGATGGAAGCATTGCTATTAAACCAGGTAGTAGAGGAAATTGATGTCAAAATGGAGAGATGTAAAACAAAATAGAGCAGAAAAATATGTTTCAAAGAAAGTTTTACACTCACCTTTAAATTTTGTATCAATAGCAAAAAGATTTAAAGCTTTTTTAACTGATACCTTTTTAATCACTACTCCTATTTTATATATAGTTATCTATCTTGTTATGGGAAGTGGTCAGGAATTCTCAGAAAATAGAAGCTTAGGTTGGGGTATTATTTTTACCATTCACTTTGTTATTATTGCTATTTTTTGGCTAATAAATGGTCAAACTCCAGGATTAAAAGCTTACGATTTAAAACTTGTAGATAATAAAACAGATGCTAAAGTATCTGTTTTACAAACAATTATTAGATATTCAGCAACACTTTTTTCTATAATTTCAATATTTTTTATATTTACTCCATTTGTAAACAAAGAAAAAAAAACATTTCAAGACATAGTTTCAAATACAAAAATAATAGAAAAATAAATGCTATTTTTTAATATTTCAGCATTTTACTTTTTTTACTTTGCAGCTGTTGGTGTGTATGTAATATTTTTACCAAAAGTATTAAATGACATCGGATATAGTGCTTTTGATATTGGTATTATTTTAGCTGTTGCTCCTTTGATGAAGTTTGCTATGCCATTTTTATTTTTAAAACATATAAATTTAAACAAATCAATGTTTAAAAAAGCACTATTTTTAACAGTTCTAGCTGTTAGTCTGTTTTATATCACAATTGAACATTTTTATATTTTTATGATAAATAATGCTTTTTTAGCAGCTTGTTTATCTTTAATTTTGCCATATCTTGAAGTTACAACAGTAAGCGTTTTAGGAAAAGAGAGATATGGAAAAGCTAGACTATTTGGCTCTATTGGGTTTATGCTTATAGCCTTAGTTTTAGCAAAATTTTTGACATCTCCATTTGTAGCTCTTCATTATTATTTAGCAATTGTAGTATTAACTGTAATATTTGCTCTGCTTCTTTTGAAAAATGATTTAGAGGCTAAAATTAATCAAACAGGAGATGAAGTTTTTTCATTTTTGAAACATTGGGCATTTTGGGCTAGTATATTTTTTATGCAAGTGAGCTTTGGTGGATTTTACAATTTTTTCACCATCTACGAATTAAAATATGGTTTATCTTTAGAAACAATCTCTTATCTTTGGGCTTTTGGCGTAATATGTGAGATTTTGATGTTATATTTCCAAGCACCTATTTTAAAAAATAATCTTTTAACAATAATAAAATTTTGTGTAGGAGTAACAATATTTAGGTGGTTACTTTTATATTTATACCCACAATCACTTGAAATTGTATTTTTTACTCAAGCTATTCATGCCTTTTCATTTGCACTTTTTCATAGTGCTGTTGTAATTTATCTATACTCACTTTATGACAATAAAAAACTAGCTCAACAGTTTATGTTTGGTGTTGGATATGGTTTGGGTGGTTTTGCAGGAGCATTTCTTGCAGGTGCTACTTATGGAGAGTATCTATTTTTATTTAGTGCTATTTTTGCCTTAATCTCTTTTATCTTTGTTTGGTTTTTAGATAAAAAAGATAGAGTTTCTTCAAAATAACTTTTTATTAAGATTTCAAATTATATTTATTCAAATCCACTTATTCTTCTTAAAAATCAAAAACTGAAAACCTACTACACAAACCAAAATAATTATAAATATATAAAAAGCATTTTCATGATTTGCTCCAGGAATTCCTCCAACATTTATTCCTAAGAGTCCTGTCAAAAAAGTAAGTGGCAAAAATATTGCAGATAAAATTGATAAAATATACATTTTTTTATTCATCTGCTCTGTTAAACTATTTACAAGCTCTTCTTGAAAAAGTATAACTTTATCTCTTATTGTATCAAGCTCTTCAATATGACGAATTAGCTGATCAGTTGTCTCTCTTAATTCAATTTTTTGATAATCATCTATCCATGATAATTTTTCATTATAAAGTTTAACCAAAGCCTCTTTTTGAGGAGTTAAATATCTTTTTAAGATAATACTCTCTCTTCTAATTTTTAATATTTCTGTTCTAAAAGCTGTATTATGTTCAGATTCTATAATATTTTCTTCTAAAAAATCTGCCCTATCTTCTATTTTATCTATTACATTATCCATTCTATCAATCATTCTATAAGTTAGTTCAACCAAAAATTCAGAAGAGCTTTTTACACCTTTTCCTTTTTTTAAATTTTCACTTATTTCTGTTACAGATAGAATATTTTTTCTACTTGTTGAAATAATTACATCAGAAGAGATAAAAATACGAATAGATATCATCTTTTCTGGTTTTGAATTTGGTTCTAAATTTACACCTCTTAAAGCAATAAGCAGTGCATCATTTAAAACAATAGTTCTTGGTCTTGTTTCATCAGTTAAAAGTGCTTCAACTGCAACTGTATCAATATTGCTACTATTTCTAATCCACTCTTTTGCTTCTTTACTAGTATAATCAAAATGTAACCACAAAATCTTATTATCTTTTTCTACATTAGCCATATCATTATATTTAAGCTCTTGAGCTGTTCCATCTTTTTCTATTAAAAAACCTTGAAATGGTTTCATTTTTTACCTTTTATTTATACTATAAACAATTTCTGTTTTTAATTTTTGCTCTTTTATTTCTTCAAGTTTTAGGTCTTTTAACTCTAAATTCATAAAATCATCAAAAGTTTTTATATCATTTTGTGCAACAATTTTTAGAATCTCTCCCCTATAAGCCTTTGCAAAATGGCTTACAACCTTTCCATCTTTTATAAACTTCAATGTTTTATATGGTTTTTTTATAGTATAAAACTTCTCATAAAATCCAGCTCTTAAATCTAAAATATTATCATTTTCTAAATATTTATCAAGTTCTTTGCTAAAATTATCGTTATAAAATTTCTCTATTTTTAAATCACAAAAACTTTCACCTTGCTTTAGTTTATAATCTGGTATTTCGTCAACTATCAATAATATCTAACTTGAACTAATAAATATAAAACATTGATATTTTAACATTTAAATATTAAGTTATTCTTTATTTTAGTTTATATAAAATACTACTATATATAATTGAATTAGGAATTAATAAAATGTATAAAGAAATAAACAATGAATATTTTTTTACTTTATATTTGAATAATGAACTATATTTCTTTCCTGAACTAGAAAATTATATCAAGATAAAAGTTCTCATTAAAAGAGTAAAACCTAATTCATTAAAAACTATTTTATCTTCTATTAAATCATTTATTATTTGGAGTTTAGCTAATCCTTCCACATCAAATGAACAATTAGTTTATTATCTATCAAAATACCTTTCAGACTGTGAAAATGGATTTGAAATTTATGATTCAATTTTTATTCAAGAATTAAACCAAGTAGTTAATTACAAAATACTTTCTATAAATCCAAAGCAACCAACAACAATCGATAAAGATAAGGCAATTATTGAAGATTTCTTAAAATCTACTAATCAAGGTTTATTCACTAGTTTTAATCTTGAAAAAAATATTAAATCTTTAAATCATAGTTTTAAGAATTCTGTACATGATGGATATGGATTAAGAATGGGCTCTCTTGCTCAAAAAGCATTTGCTAATGATATATCTGTTATTCCTCCAAGAAATAAATCTCTAGGAAATGATTTCAAATCTTTTCCATATCAATTATTTAATTCTTTACTTGAAATATCATCACCAAGAGAAAAACTCATATATCTACTATGTGGTGCATGTTCAGCAAGAGTTTCGCAAGTACTAAATTTAACTTTGTATGATTTTGACTACGAAAATAAACATGTTTGGTTGATTGACCCTAGAAGTAATGACCAATTAGGAATACATGGAATAGGTAGAAAAACTTTTTTACAAGATGTTTATAATATTGATGCAGCAAAAGATAAACCACATTCAAATGTTGGATTCAAAGCTCCTATTCCATTACGATTCAAGAATAGAATACCACTATATTGGATTTCAGATATATATAGAAGTTTATTCTTTGATACTTTAGCTGAGTATAAATTCTTACCAGAAAGCTCAAGAATACCAAAGCATCCTTTCTTTTTTGTAACAAATAGTGGTGCAAGATTAACTCCGCAACAAGTACATGTTACATTTACAGCTCATTGTGAAAAATTAAAAAAACTTTTCCCTGAAAAAGCAAATAATCTTGATGGTTTAGGATTACACTCTTTGAGACATATGTTTGGAGTTATGATGGCAACATTTCAAGCCAAAATATTAATGAATAAAAAAGATTTAAAATATAATATTCCTATAGACCAGATTAAAATCATTACAAAAGAAGCAATGGGACATAGAAGTTTATCTTCAACTGATGTATATTTTAATAGACCTTGGCACCTTGATATTGAATTGGGAGAACATATTATTACTTTATATGATGAAATGATGAAATCAATGAGTTTAGAACAATTGCAGGAGAAATATGATGGCAAAAGACTTACGAAGCGAAAATGATAATTTAAAAGAGTGGAGAAATAAAAAGAAAGCTCTTACTGAACAGTTGTTAGCAAGAGCTATTCAGGAATTACAAAACCTTAATGCAAAGATTAATCAAAAAAATGTATGTGAAATGATGGAAAAATTATCAACATCGAAGGATAAAGAATATGATGCAGTAATTACTCCATCTGCAATTTCAAAAAATGAAATTTATAAAAATATGATTTTAGAAGCAAATGATAATTCAGAATTTAACAATAGTAAGAATAAGAAATATAATACAGATGGGGATAAACAATTTGAAGTTTTTAAATTAAAAACTATGATTGCAAAACAAGAAGCCAAAAATAAAGAGCTTGAAGCAATAATTAAAAGAGCTAACATTCAAAATAATAGTTCTTTGCAAATCCAAAAAGCTAATAATATAGATTTCCAAAGTATTTTAAAAGATTTAGTAAATTTTACAAGGCAAGAAGGTATTGCTTTTTTAGATAAAGATATGAATTTAATTACTGAGTCTGAACATCAAGTTTTAATATCATCACAAATTATTAAACTACTAAATCTAGGAAATCTTTAATGGCTAGACATACAACTTTTGGTAAAAATCAAATAATAGAACTAATTGGAATTTTAGAAAAAGAAGATATTAGTTCTACCAGTTTTTATGAACTTGCACAAAATATGGACAAATATTTCCCCAATCATGATAAAAGTATAACACAGTTAATAATTACTATGCGAAGTTTTTCTAAATTATTTGAAGATGCCAATATTGATATTTATGTTTATAGAGAAGAAAAACAAAAAAATACTAGAGAACTAGTAGAAAAAGCATTATATTATATAAAAAATGATTTAAAAAAGAATGTTATTACAGGAAAAGAATTAGAAGAAATTTTGATAGAGAAATATAAATTTAAAATAAAATTAAATACTACCTTTTTAAAATATAACAATGTAAAAAAAATTATGAAAGAAATCAATTTATCTTTTTATACTAGTAAAAAACAAAAAGAGAATGTTATATCTATTTTAAAAGATTTTTCAGAATCAAATGTTGTACAAGAATTAAAATTAAAAAATGAAAAAATTGATATGCCTACTCTATATAAACATCTTAAAGGTGAAATTTCTCTTACTTCTTTATACAACTATTCGAATGAAATCATTCAAATGAATATTCCTATTACCCTTAACAAGAAAATAAAAAATGCTAATTATTATGAAAAAGACATTATAAATAAAATCGCTTCTAATCTCAAAGAAAAAGGAATTAATCAGATTTTTGCAGGAGAATTTTCTAAATTAGGATATACATATTCTTTTCCTAATTTAGGGTATAAAAAAATATTAGAATATAAGGATTATATTCAAGAAATTCATAATATAAGAATTTTATCTAAAGATTTATTTGATGAAAAAAAATTAGAAAATACTCTTGAAGATAATATAAAATATCTTAATAAAAATAATAATACAAAAATCTCATATACAAAAGTTCTACCATCATATCATAATGATGATAGTGACATTATTGCTATAGAAGAATGTGAAAAAGATTTAGAAATTTTTTGGATGGAATATCTTAATGAATATTTAGCTTTATTGTCAGCAAAGAGAATAAATGTAACCAATGAATTGTTTGATAGAAATAATAAATTAAAAATAAATACAGATAATAAAAAAATATACTTTTTATTGGATAAAAAATTACATGTAAAAAACTTAAAATTAAAAGACATTGTGCATTTAAGCAAAAAAAATGTTTTAGCCAATGATAAGATTTATGGTATTCATAGGCAAAACATGTTGTTAGGATTGTTAATTTTCTTATATATAAAAAAACAAATACTATTTTCTTTTGAATTTGTTTATAGAGATATCTATGATTCCAAAAAAGTTCAAAAGGAGTTATCTCTATTTGAATCAGAATTTTTTATTAATAAAAGTTACCAAGATGCTTTAAATAGGAATATTTTAAATGATAAAGAAATCAAAATTAAAAGGTTATTTTATTTATTTTGTCTTAGCCTGAATAATTTCAATACTAAGATAGAAACAATTACAGATGAATACTTTAATAAAATAAATATGTTTGATACAACAAAAGCTAATTTGATAAAAAAACTTTTTAATAAATTTGGTGCAAATATAAATATTTTTAAAGATACAAATCAATTTACAACTGATTATTATTTCTATATGAAAAATAAAAACTATCAAGATTTCATAACCATATGTAATGAACACATGAATAGAAAAGTTAAATTAAATCAAACATCAATACCAAAAACTTACAATAAAAGCACCAGTTCAAAAATAGTTAGCTTTTTAGAATTTGTAGATAAATTTCATACAAATTTGATTCTAAATAAAGATAATTTAACAAAACTATTTGATTATCCTAATTCAAAGATATATACTTATCAAGAATATATTAATAGTTTAGAAATATCAGATAGTACAAAAAGTAGCAAAATTTCAATCTTTTTGGAAATATTTTCTAATACACTTGGATATGAAAATGTTTTTACAAAAGGAAAACTTCCAAATTATAACACCTCAATACCTTCAAAAAGAGAAGCAATTGAAGATGAAGAAATAATTTATAAAATAGATGATATTGTAACGACAAGACCACCTAAAAGTAACTACTTCAATAACCATAAAGTTTCTGTAGATACTTCATGGTGGAAATATTTTGATAGAGTTGTTCCCTTTGAACCGTTAATTATTAAATTACATTTAAGAATTCCCACAAGAGGTGCTTCTTTAAGATTAATTAATAGAGATTCCTTATTGGTAATAGGAGATAGAGGAAATATAAAAGGATTTCATTTTGTGAGTGATAAAAATAAAAAAAGAAAAGAACCATTTATTGTTCCTAATATTTGGAAAAGTGAATTGTCTTTTTTAATTAATTTAATAGAATATAATAAAGCTTTTTTTCCATTCTTAAAAAAATATTATCCTGACGATATAACATTAAAAAATGGTATCTTACCATTGTTTCCAAATGCAGATGGTACAGGAGCATATCCAGAAAGACAGCATATGCTTTATTGGACAAAAGTATTAATTCAAGCTCAAATGGAATTTAATCAAGAGAATAAAAATAAATTTTTAATTTACAGTAAAGAAGTTGATTTACCAAAAACACAAGAAGAATTAGATAATTTAACAAGTAGTGAAATAAATACTTTTAAGAAAAAATACGATATTCACTCATTAAGACATACAGGAATTACTAGAAATATTAAAGCAGGAATGCCTTTAGAATTGGTAAGAATGCTAAGTGGACATAGTGGTTTTAATACTATTTTAACTATTTATAATCATATAAATCAAGATGCACTAGTTAATAATTGGCTAACTAAACATAATATTGATATTACAGAAAATATAAATATGCATGAATTAAGTCAATTATTTATAAAAAAAGAAATATTAAAAGATGAAATAAAATCAAAAAATCCAGAAATTATTCTAGAAATATTAAATAATTATAATTTCTTTAATCCTCAAAATAGAGATTTAACTTTTAAAGATGAAATTACATTAGCAAAAATTTCAAAATCTGAACCATTATATTGGAAACCCTTAAGAACAGGCATTTGCACAAAAACTCAATGTCCATCTCAAATAATTGGAAGATGTAGTTTATGCCCATATTTCATAACAAATTATATGTTTACACAAGAAATCGGATTGGAAATGCAATTATCAATGGCTAGAGTAAAAAAATATAGTGAAATGATAATTAAAAATCGAGAAGATGGAAATAATGAAAATAATTCAAAATTAAAACAACAGATGAACAATGAAATTGAAGATTTTACAGCTTGGTTAGAAATATTATCATTGGCAAACTCATCATACAATGATTCACAATATAATTTGAATAAGGTAAAAAACGATACCTCTTTAGCTAATTATTCGAATCAAATGGAAAACTCTATTTTTGCCTTGATACCATCTCTTAATATTGAACATGGATATCTAGAGATATTATCTGAGACCTACAAAAGAAAAATATATGATAATGAAACAGTTGTTGATATCACTAACATCATGGCAAATAAAATTATCAAATACACTATAAATAATAATTCTTATACAGAAATTGAAGATTTAAATAATGAAGAAATTATAAAATGGTTTTTACCAACTTATCAAAAGATATCAATTAATTGGCAAACAAATGAAAAAAACAAACAAGAACTTGAAAATTTATTGAAATTACTTGAAAATAAAAAATTAAAATTGGAGTATAAAAATGAAAATCCTATTCTCACCAAGTGAAACAAAATTTAAAGGTGGAGAAACTAAAAAAATTAACAAAAACAGTTTTCTTTTTCCAGAATTATTTGAAGAAAGAATAAAAGTAGTAAATTTATATCAAACTTTTATTAATAATGCATCAAATGGAAAATTAGAAAAATTATTTGGAACTAAAAAAGAAGATATGATTGATTATTATAAAGGAAATCTTCTAGAAAAAGAAATTATGAAAGTTATAGAAAGATATGATGGAGTAGCTTTTGACTATCTAAAATATTCAACTCTAAAAAATATTGAAAAGGCATACATTGATGAAAATGTAGTTATCTTTTCGAATTTAATGGGTCCAATTCTTGCAGGTGATATGGGAATTCCAGACTATAAGTTAAAACAAAATGAAAAAATTGGAGATTTTGAATTAGAAAAATTTTATAATGAAAAATTTTCTAATTCATTAGATAATTATCTTAAAGATGATGATATAGTTGATTTAAGAGCGGGATTCTATGAAAAATTTTATACAATAAAGAAACCATATACAACAATGAAGTTTATAAAAGATGGTAAAGTTGTTAGCCATTGGGCAAAAGCATATAGAGGTATAATTTTAAGGTTATTAGCTCAAAATAATATTCAGAGTATAGATGAATTAATGAATATAAATATTGATAATCTTTCAATTAAAGAGATAAAAAAACAGAAGTTAAAAACAGAAATTATTTATAATATAAAATAAGTAAGTATAGATGAACATTAAAAATTGTATTATTGTAAAGTAAATACATATTTTTAAATTTGTCATAATTGTAAAGTTTAGATATAATTGTCATATTTAAACTTACAATCTGTGGAAAAGCAATGTCTAATTCTTTAGTTTATGTATACACTAGAGTATCAACATCAACACAATCTACAAAAACCCAAAGAAGTGAAATACTTGAATATGCACATAAAAACAATTTTTTATTATCTGAAATTGTAGAAATAGATATCACTTCGTCAAAAAATAAGAAAGATAGATTAATAGACAAGACAATACATGAATTGAAAAAAAATGATATTTTGATTGTCACTAAGCTTGATAGATTAGGTAGAAGTACAATAGAAGTTTTAAGAATTATCGAGGAGATAAAAACAAAAGGTATTGTTTTACATATAATTCAAGATGGTTTAATTGTAGATGGTAGTATTTCAAATCCTATAAATGACATGATGCTTACATTACTAAGCTGTTTTGCCCAAATGGAAAAAAATTTTATAAGTGAACGAACTAAATCGGCATTAGCTTTAAGAAAAGCTCAGGGAATAAAATTAGGTAGAAAAAAAGGTGCCATTGTTAAATCTATCTATGATAAACATTTAGACAAAATTAAAGAATTATTGAAAAAAAAAGTTTCTATCTCAAGCATAAGTAAAATTATTGAAGTTGGAACTAGACAAAGTTTAAATAACTATATAAAGTCTAAAAAATTATAATAATTTTTTAGATATTAGCTATGAATAAAAATAAATTTAATTAAAAATATTTAAGAAAATTAAATAATGAAAGGCTAAATGAAAAACTATATTAATAATAAAATATTTACTTTTGTAGATTTATTTGCTGGTTGTGGTGGTTTATCAGAAGGTTTTCTACAATTAGGATTTGAAGGTTTATGTCACGTTGACATAGATGAAAAAGCGTGTGAAACACTATCAAATAGATTAAAATATTATGGTGGAGAATCTAGTCAAATAAAGAAAAAGGTATTAAATTATGATTTAACAAATCATAACAATATTGATAAAATTATAAAACTATTAGATGGAAAAGAAGTAGATATTCTTTTAGGTGGTCCGCCTTGTCAAGCATTTTCATCAGTAGGAAGGGCTCAAGACCCTAATTCAATGAAAAATGACAAGAGGAACTATTTATATAAACACTATATTGAATGTCTTACAAGAATCAAACCAAAAATATTTATTTTTGAAAATGTTACAGGACTATTAACTTCAAAACCAAATGGTTATAGAATTTTCCCAGAAATAATTAAAGAGTTTGAAAAGAATGGTTATGATGTTTATAATGATGAAGAAAGGATTGTATTAAATTCTGTTAATTATGGAGTTCCTCAATTAAGAAAAAGAGTTATTCTTATTGGTATAAAAAAAGAACTTAAGATTAAATCAAAAGATATATATAATTTAATAGAAAAAACACATTATGGACCTTGTGAAGAAGATACTAAGTTGTTAAAGTTTGTTACAGTTGAAGAGGCAATTTCTGATTTACCTAAATTATTTCCAGGGGAAGGAAAAGAAGAAGTTTCTTTTAAATCAAATAGTAATAATGATTATATTAAAATAATGCGAAAAGAAAATACAGATAAGTTGTATAATCATGTTGCAAGAAAACATAATGAAAAAGATAGAGAAAGATACAAACTTTTAAGTAAAAATAATTGGTTACTGAAAGATTTAGTTGACTTAAGACCTGATCTAGTTAATTATGATCCTGATCACTTTATTAATAAATATAAAGTTCAACGGTTTGATAAACCAAGTTTAACAATAGTTGCCCATTTATCTAAGGATGGTAATTTATTTATTCATCCAGATTCTAGTCAGGAAAGAACATTTACTGTTCGAGAAGCTGCTAGAATACAATCTTTTCCAGATGATTTTCAATTTATTGGTGCAAGGACTAATCAATATAAACAAGTGGGTAATGCAGTACCTCCTTTAATGTCAAAAGCAATAGCAAAAGCTATTAAAAAAACTTTAGGAATAATTAATGAGTGAAGCAAAAAAGATGTATTGGAATATTCCAAATGTTCAAGTTATGAATACAGATAATGTTTATAATATATATGATAAATTTATTTCAAAGGTTTTTGGTAAAGATTATGATGAATTAAAAGAAATATGTCCTATAGTTTTTGATAAAAAAGAAAATCCTAGCTATTTTGGACAAATTATAACGCTAATAAATTTCTTAGGTTTATTACAAACAAGAAAAGAAAATAATAAATATATTGTTGAGCAGAATGAGTTTTTAGAAAATAATATGAGTGATTCACAGTTTATTAATATATATCTAGATTATTCATTAGCATATTTTCAATATCCAAGATTTAATCAAAATGAAAATAAAAATATGGAAATTAGAAAACCTTATTTATTAATTTTATCTCTTTTATTAGAGTTAGAAAAGATAAATAAAGAAGAAGCTTATTTAACAAAAACAGAATTTTATGAATTATTTAAGGTCTCAAATAATTTTTTTAAATCATATAGAAATATAAATGTAGAATTAGCATTAAATATAATAGAACGAAGAAAAAACAATTTCTTAGATATACAAAAAATAAGAGTTTTAGCTTATGATATAACTTATTTAAGAAATTCTAGTCTTTTAACTTTTGAAAGTTCTGATTATACTATTGATGAAGATTTTGCATTTGGTTTATCAAAAGAGTATGGAGTTATTAGTAAAATCAAATGGTTATTGAGAGATGAAATTAGAGAAGATGTTTGTGTAATTAATGAGAATTTATCTGATAAAGAAAATGCAACTGAGTGGGCGAAATTCTTAAATAATCAGGAAAGATTTAATAAATGGAAAGAAAATGCTTTTATAAATGTTATTTATAACGAATTAGGAGAGTCTGGAAAGGAGACAGGAATAGAAAATGATTCTTCTGATGAAGAAATTTTTACTACACCTTTTAATCCTGACGAAATATCTATTCAAACAAAAGCTGTTGTTCTTGAAGGATTATTGAGAAGAATTAAAAAGAATGAAATAAACTTAAAACCTGCTTTTCAAAGAAAAACGGTTTGGGATATAGAAAGGAAAAGTAGATTGATAGAATCTATGATGTTAAATATTCCTTTACCAATGTTCTATGTTTCAAGTGATAAAAATAATAATTGGACGGTTGTTGATGGTTTACAAAGATTATCAACTATTAAAGAATTTATTTTAGGTAATAATGATAATAATAAAAACGAATATGATGGAAAAGGTTTTAAATTAAGAAAATTAGAATTTTGGAGAGATTTAGAAGGATTTAATATTCATGACAGTGAATTTCCTGGTAAACCTTATAATAACATAATGGAAACAGAATTAAGTTTTACAATTATTAATCCAGATACTCCAGAAGAAGTAAAAAGAAATATTTTTAAAAGAATTAATACAGGAGGAATGCCTTTAACTTCACAAGAAATTAGGCATGCTCTATATCAAGGTGATTCAACTATTTTATTAGAAGAATTGGTAGGGAATGAGTATTTTTTAAATGCAGTAGAGAAGATAGATGACACGAGGATGTCAGGTAGAGAATTAATTTTAAGATTTTTAAGTTTTTATCTTAGAGACCATGTTCATTATATTAAAGATTCAAGTATGGATAATCATCTAAGTACTACAATGAGAATTATTAATATTTTGAATAAATTATCTTTTGAGAAACTACAAGATGAATTTAAAAATGAAAAAAATCTAGATTTAAACAATTTATATATGTCTATTAAGAAAGTTAGTATAAAAGAAATAAAAAAAGATTTTGAACTTGCAATGATTAGAAATAAACAACTTTTTGGTTCCCACACTTTTAGGAAATCTTTTCCTGGAAAGAGAAGAACTTCAATTAATAAAACATTATTTGAAGTATTTAGTAATTTATTATTAAATTTAGATGAAAATAAATTTAGTACATTATTAAAACATAAAAATGAATTTTTATTAGAATATAAAGAAAAATTTCTTTTAACTACAGAATTTTCAAATATGATAGGAAGAGATTCTCATAAAATGTCATCCGTTAAGGTTAGATATTCAATATTATCTGAAATGATAAATAAATATACATAAAGGTAAAAAATGTACATTACACAGTTAAATCTAAAAGACTTTAAGTCTCATAGAGATGGTAAAATCAAATTTAAAAATATTACTTTATTAACAGGATTAAATGGAGCAGGTAAAAGTAGTATATTCCAATCTTTAAGAATGTTTTGGCAACTTTTATATTCTGGAGATTTAGTGTTAAATGAATATGGTGAATTGTCTACATTAAAGAATACTAATAGTAAAGAGAAGTCTTTTAATTTAGAATTGTTTTTTTCTGAAGAAAAATCATTAAATGTATCTGTAAATCTAGAAAATGACACTATTACTCATATTGGTTCAGAGGAATTTAAAAAAGAAAATATACATTTGATATATCTTAGTGCTAACAGATTGGGACCAACAGAATTTCAACATATAAGAAATAGTAGAACCTCATTATATAATAATGTAGGAGTTAATGGTGAATTTACTTTAGATATTTTGTCAAAATTTAGAGATGAGCTGTTACCTGATGAATTTAAAAAAGATATTGAAAAACAAAATACAATAATTAATCATGTAGAGAAATGGCTTCAAGAGATTTCTCCTAATGTTAAGCTTGAAACAGAATTGAATAAAAAAATGAATGTAGCATCATTTTCTATTAATGGATATACACCTTATAATGTAGGATTTGGGATAAGTTATACTTTATCAATTCTTGTTCAATTAATATATTCAATATATCTATTTGATAAACATAAAATTAAATCTCTAATATTAATAGAAAATCCTGAAGCTCACTTACATCCTAAAGGACAAACAAAATTAGCTGAGTTTATATCAAGAATAACTAATTTTGGCATTCAGGTTATTATTGAAACACATAGTGATTATATTTTGGATGGTTTAAGGTTATCTGTAAAAGATAAAAAAATTGGAAAAGATAAAACACAATTACATTATTTTGAACTTGATGAGATTTTAAATACAAAAGTTTTATCTCCTGAAATAGGAGAGGAAGGTCATTTAGATGAGTGGCCAGAAAATTTCTTCGATACATCTTTAAATAATAAAATGAGATTAATGTGAATTTATTAACTTTAAATACCTTGAGTAATGAGGATATTGATACAAAAGAAGAAGTAACTAGGTTACTTCTTGAAATGGCATTAAGTATAAAAAAATTTTTAAGTTATGATGAATATAAGTTAAGTCGTTTTTATACGGAAGAAAAAGATATATTAGAATTTGAAATTATTCAGAATTATAAGTTTAAAGATGCAATAAAATTATTAAAAAGAGAAGTGCTTGAGCCTTTTTCTCTTTTTTTATCAAGAAAATGTGATACTGACTGTTTAAATAAAATCACTGATGATGAACTGAAAAATATTCTAGATGGTGATTTATATTTTGAAGATGAGCCATATGATGGACAAAAGTATATCATACTTTCTTATTGTTTGGAAAAAAGGACTTTTTTATTAAGCTTTGGAAAAAATAGATGGACAAAGTATAAAGTTGTTGCAAATAAAGTAAAAGCAGATGGTAGTTCAGAAAAAGTTGTTTTAAATAATATTGCTAATAAAGAACATGTATTATCTCACTATAAAGATAAAATAATAGAACAATTGCCACAAGAAAATATTTTGTATTCAGATGAATTTAAAAAACTATATGCAACTGATTATTATGCAGATTCAAGAGAAAAAATTGTTGATAAGATAACAGAATCTATGAATAGTGAATTTAGGATCGATGGTTTTCTAGTTAAAGTAATTGATAGTGATATTTTGCAAATTAAAGTTGGCACAATGGGTGGTCTACAACAATCTGCTATAAGAATTTTATTTAAGAAAGAAGTTAATAAAGTTTATATTCTTCATATATTTACAAAGCAAGGAGAAAGCACTTATGATTATGTCCCTGAGGTTACTTTAGCCAGAACTAACTATACAAATTTGAGTAAGAATTGATTGTGAAATATAAATTTATTGATTTGTTTTGTGGTGCAGGAGGTTTTGCAAAAGGTTTTGAAATGGCTGGTTTTGAATGTGTAGGTGGAATTGATAATGTTAAAGCTGCTATTGATACTCATTCATTTAATTTCCCAAAATCGAAATCAATTTGTAGGGATATTAGAAAAATTGAACCTGAAGAGTTTCATGAAATAATTGGAAAAGGAAATAAAATTGATGTTATTATTGGAGGACCACCATGTCCTACATTCTCAACAATTGGACATGCAAAAATTCAATCAATTTCTAGAATGAAAGACAAAGATATCACAGATGATCCTAGGAATGAACTTTTTATGGATTATTTAAAGTATGTTAAATATTTTCAACCTGAAATTTTTGTAATGGAAAATGTTCCTAATTTTATGACTAAATACAAAGGAAAAACATTTGAAAGAGTTAAACAAATAATTGAAAATGATTTACCTGAATATGAAATAGTAAGTCCTACTCAAATATTAAATGCAGTTTTTTATGGTGTACCACAAGTAAGAAAAAGAATGATACTAGTTGCTTGTAAAAAAAATTTAACTTTTAAATATCCAACACCTACGCATTGGTATGATGAGTCGCTTAGCACAAAATCTACAAATACGTATGAAAAATCAAAGATTTTAAATAAAACTGGCTTACCCCTATATATAGATGTAAAAACAGCAATTTCTGATTTACCAATAATTACAGATAATTGGAGAATAGATGAATGTGAATATTCTTATAGTAATAAGTTACATCCTTATCAAAAATTAATGAGAAAAAACACTAAGAATACTGTACGAAATAATATATGTAGAATGTCTAATGATAGAGCAAAGAAAGTTTTTGAGTATATGAATCAAGGAGATATTTATATTGATTTACCTAAAGAAATAAGAAATATCTTACCTTTTCGAGAAGACATTTTTAAAGATAGACTTAAAAGGTTGGTAAATACTAATCCCTCATGGACAATCTTAGCCCATATTGGAATGGATGGTTATATGTATATTCATCCAGAAGAATTAAGAACCTTATCTGTTAGAGAAGCTGCTAGAATTCAATCTTTTCCAGATGATTTTGTATTTATTGGTGGACAAGGACAAACATATATCCAAGTAGGGAATGCTGTTCCTCCTTTAATGTCATTTGCTATTGCAAAAAATGTTAAAAA
The DNA here is from genome assembly GCF_003660105.1 of Aliarcobacter cryaerophilus ATCC 43158. Lineage (NCBI taxonomy): Bacteria > Pseudomonadati > Campylobacterota > Epsilonproteobacteria > Campylobacterales > Arcobacteraceae > Aliarcobacter > Aliarcobacter cryaerophilus. The sequence continues at coordinate 49,292 of NZ_CP032823.1, read as the reverse complement.
AGCTTTATCAAGATAATTAAGTTATAATGACTTATTATTTCAATTATATAATCAAATTTTTGTAAATATATTGAATTAATACTTATAGAATAAATATGATATTTATATTAATTCAATTATTAATTATATTGATAGTTTCTAAAACTTGCTTTTAGAACTCCAAAAAGATTTGAGAAAATCAAAACATTATCATCTATATATTTTTGTGAACTTTTTTCTAAATTACTATAATCTAAATAATCATAAGCAACACCTTCATATCTTTGTATTGCTTTTAAAAGTGGACTTTTAAAAATATCTGTTCTATATTTTTCTATTACATCACCTTTTTTTGTACCAAATAGTTTCTCTAATTGTGATATTGAAGCAGTTTTTAAAAACTCATTATAAGAGTTTACTATTTCAACTCTTTTATTAAAAAGCTCTGGAAATATAAAACTATCTTTATCAAAAATCTTTTTATCTCCACCACTAATTTTTGTCTCACTAGGAGAAAATAAAATTTTCATATATATCCTTATATTAATTACTTATAAAATTTTGTATTTTTTTATAATCTAAAATTTTGATATAGCCTTTTTCATTCTCTATAATATTCTCTTTTTTTAGTTTTGCTAGTTGTCTTGAAAAAGTCTCTGGAGTAATATTTAAGATTTGAGCTATTTTTACCTGTTTTAGAGTTTTAAGAAGTTCTTCATTTTCATACAAAAATTTTGCAATCTTTTCCATACTGTTTAAGCTTACATTATAATCTATGAAATTTTGTAAAAACTTTATCTTTTTTGTTAATGATTTTATAAAAAACATTGAAATCTCTGGTTTTTGCAAAAACTCCTCTTTAAACTTTTTATAATCTATTAAAATAACTTCTGCATCAGTATCAAAAGAACAATTTGCTAAAAAATCCATCTCTTCATAATTCATAATTTCAGCAATAAGTGCAGGACCAATGAGATTATGAATTACAACTTCATTGTCTTTAAAATCGTGAGTATATAACTTTGCAATTCCAGAAACTAAAAGATGAAGATATTTTGACTCATCACCTTTGTAGAATAAAATTTCATCTTTTTTGTATGTTTTTTTAATAGATATATCTTTTAATTTATCTAAATCCTTCTCTTCTAAAAAATTAAAATATTTATAATCCCCATATTTATTCATTTTCTCTCCTTCTTGACGCCTATCAATTATCTATTAATTATTGTATGCAAATATTATATAAAGTAAAATTAAAGATATAAAATGACGCATGAAAAATACAAAATTGAGATAGATGTACTCAAAAAATTTTATGAACTTTATTGTAAAGATAAGCATGAAGGCAAAAAAAATATTCTTATTAAACTTTATTATAAAGAGAAAGAATTCAATTTAGAACTTAATCTTTGCAGTAAATGTTTTGAAGATATAAAATACTCTTTTGATAGATTGCAAGGCTGTCCTCATGAGATTAAACCACGTTGTAGAAGATGTCCATCTCCATGTTATGAAAAATCTAAATGGAAAGAAACAGCAAGAGTTATGAAATATTCAGCTATAAAACTCTCCCTTGGAAAAATCAAATCAAGAGTTATGAATCTTTTTAATTAATCTACCAAATAATAGATTCTTTATTTAAAGATTTTAAAATATCATTTGTTTGTGAGAAGTGTTTACAACCAAAAAATCCTCTATATGAACTTAGTGGGCTTGGATGAACTGATGTTAATATGTGGTGCTTATTTTTATCAATTAAACTACTTTTTTTAATTGCGGGTGTTCCCCAAAGTAAAAAAATTATATTTTCACAGTTTTGACTAATATATTTAATTATATTATCTGTAAAAACTTCCCAGCCTAAATTTTTATGACTAGCCGCTTTTGCTTCTTCAACTGTTAAAACACTGTTTAAAAGTAAAACACCCTGCTTCGCCCAAGAAGTTAAATCCCCATCAATACAAATTGATGGCTTTTGTAAATCATCATTTATCTCTTTTAATATATTTTGCATAGATGGTGGATTTTTTATATTTGATGGTGTTGAAAATGCCAAACCTTGAGCCTGTCCAGCTCCATGATAGGGGTCTTGTCCTAAGATTACAACTTTTAGATTATCAATCTTTGTTAGAGAAAATGCTTTAAAAATATTCTCTTTTTCTGGAAAAACTGTTGTTGTCTCATATCTTTTATTTATCTCTTTTTCTAAAGATTTATAATAATCTTTTTGTTTTTCTAAATCAATTACATCAAGCCAATCCATTTATTATCCTAAATTTAAAAATAAAAAAAGCTAAGGTTATAAAAACCTTAGCTTTTAAATTGATATTTATCAAAAATTATAAAACTGGTGATTTTATAACCATCATTTTTTCAACACTCATATCATGCATAGAGTGAGGAATTCCACCCATTCCTAATCCTGATACTTTTGCTCCACCAAATGGCATCCAATCAACTCTAAATGCTGTATGATCATTTACCATAACTGCAGTTGCATTTAATCTTTTTACAGTTTTTAAAGCTTTATCAATATTTTTTGTAAATACTGCTGCTTGGAATGAAACATCTAGTTGGTTTGCTCTATCAATTGCTTCATCTAAATCTTTATAAGAATAGATACAAACAACTGGTCCGAATACCTCTTTTGTAGATATTAAAGCATCTTCTGCTGGATTTAAAATAACTGTTGGTTCAAAACAAGATGCTCCAATTCTTTTACCACCTGTTAAAATTTTTCCACCTTTAGCAACTGCTTCATTAACCCACTCTTCGATTCTATCAACTTCACCATTATTAATTAAAGGTCCAACTTCAGTTTTTGGGTCTAATTGATTTCCAACTATTAGTTTTGAAGCAGCAGTTGCAAGCTTAGAAGCTACTTCTTCACAAATTGACTCTTGAACAAATACTCTTTGAACAGATACACAAACTTGTCCAGCATGGTAGAAACCACCTTTAGCAAGAGCTGGAATCATATCTTCTATATCAGCATCAGCTTCAACAATAACAGGAGCAACTCCACCATGTTCTAAAACAACTCTTGTTCCATCACTAGCTTTTGAGTTTAAGTACCAACCAACACTTCCTGAACCAATAAATGTTAGAAATGCAGTTTTTGGACTAGTTGCTAGTAATTCTCCACCTTTTCTATCGCAAACAACAGATTGAGCCCAACCATTTGGAAGACCAGCTTCTTTTAAAATCTCTACAAGTTTTACTGCACTCATAGGAGTTTGTGTTGCTGGTCTAATAATTACTGGACAACCAGCTGCAATAGCAGGGATTACTTGGTGAACAGCAAGATTAAATGGGTGATTAAATGCAGAAATTGCAGCAACTACACCAATTGGTTCTTTAAATGTATAAGCTAATCTATTTGCACTTGTATTTGTGTGCCCCATTGCAACTTCTTTACCTTCAAATACACTTAAATGCTCAATAGCTATTTTAATACCATTTATTGCTCTTAAAATTTCAACTTTAGAGTCAATATAAGGTTTTCCACCTTCACTTGCACAAAGAATTGTAAGCTCTTCAACTTGAGAACTCATAATTTTCATAACATTTTCTAAAATCTCAACTCTTTTATATTTTGGTAACCATCCATCTTTGTTTACAAAAGTTTTATGTGCTAAATCAATTGCAGCTTCAACTTCTTCGTAAGTATTAAAATTTACACTTCCTACTACTTTTCCATCAAATGGTGATGTAACATCTATTTTGCTCATATTTTTCCTTTATATATATTTTAAGATTAAAAAAAGGGGCTTTAAATCTAAAGCCCCTTTTTGAAAGTATGATTTATATCATACAAGTTTTTTGTGGTAATAACTCATTTAAGATTGAGTGGTTTAAAGAGTAATCAACTGCAAGGTCAATTAAGTGAAGACCTTTTGAGTTAACACACTCTTTTAAAGTTTTTTCAAAATCTTCTACTGAAGTTGGTCTATAACCTTTTGCTCCATAAGACTCTGCATATTTAACAAAATCAGGATTTCCAAGATCAAGTCCAAATGACTCAAATCCCATACCTGTTTGTTTCCATTTAATCATTCCGTATGCATTATCATTTAGGATAATTACAGTCATATCAATACCTAATCTGATTGCAGTTTCCATCTCTTGTGAATTCATCATAAATCCACCATCTCCACAAACAGCAACAACTTTTTTATCTGGATTAATCATTTTTGCCATCATTCCAGAAGGAAGTCCTGCACCCATAGTTGCAAGTGCATTATCAAGTAAAAGTGTATTTGGTTTTGCACATCTATAATTTCTTGCAAACCAGATTTTATAAACACCATTATCTAAAGTTACTATATCTTCAGCAGCTAAAGTTTGTCTAATAGATCTTACAGCTCTTTGAGGTAAAATTGGGAATCTATTATCACCAAAATATTTTGATAATCTTGTTCTAATTTCATCTGCTAATCTTGTATAATAATCAAAATCCCAGTGAGGTTGAACAGTTATTTTATCAGTGAATTTTTTGATATTTCCAGCAATATCACCAATAACGTCCATTTGTGGGAAATATGTATCATCTACTTCACTTGGGAAGAAGTTTACATGCATAACTTTTGTTGCACCCTCTTTATTTGACATAAAAAATGGTGGTTTTTCAATAACATCATGTCCAACATTGATAATTAAGTCAGCTCTCTCAATTGCACAGTGAACAAAGTCATCTTTTGATAATGCAGCAGCACTTAAACACATTGGGTGGTTTTCATCAACAACACCTTTACCCATTTGAGTAGAGAAAAATGCCATTCCAGTTTTGTTAACAAAATCTGTTAATGTATTTCCAATTCTTGTTCTGTTAGCACCTGCTCCAATTAATAAAAGTGGTCTTTTTGCTTTTTCAATCATAGCAACTGCTTCAGCAATAACCTCATCAACTGCAACTGGATATTTTACATTATGTACTGGATAAATAGTTGTATCTGCATCTACTTTCTCTTCAGCAATATCTTCAGGTAATTCAATATGAACAGCTCCTGGTCTTTCAGTAGTAGCTATTTTAAATGCATCTCTTACAACAGAAGGGATATTATTTGCATTTACAATTTGTTTTGCAAATTTAGTCATTGGTCTCATCATTCTTACGATATCAATGATTTGGAATCTTCCTTGTTTTGATTTTTTAATTGGTTTTTGACCAGTAATCATCATCATTGGCATTCCACCAAGTTGTGCATAAGCTGCACTTGTAGCAAAGTTAGTTGCACCTGGGCCAAGAGTTGCTAAACAAACTCCAACTTTTCCTGTTAATCTTCCATAAGTTGCGGCCATAAATCCTGCACCTTGCTCATGTCTTGTTAAAATAAGTTTGATATTTGATTTTCTCATAGCTTCCAAGAAATCTAAGTTTTCTTCACCTGGAACACCAAAAATGTACTCAACACCTTCGTTTTCTAATGCTTTTATAAATAAATCTGATGCATTCATCTTTCTTTCACTCCGTTTTGATTAATAGTTTTAAAATAAATCTCATAGCTAATTTTAAATATAAAAAATATTATATTTTTTCATACTTAATAAACAAATGATATTATAACCATATTAAAACTATTCTTTATATAATATTAACTATATTTACACATCTTATAACTTTATATTAACAAAAAGTTACACTTTAGATAAAAGGAGAATTTATAGAATGAAAAAAACAGTTATATTTGACCTTGATGGAACACTTTTGGACTCGATTGAAGATATAGCATCTAGTATGAATAAGGTGCTAGAAAGCTTAAAACTTCCAATTCATAAAATTGAAGATTATAAATATTTTGTTGGTGGAGGAGTTGATATTTTAGTTGAAAATGCTTTAAAGAATGAATCAAAAGAGATAAAAGATGAAGTAATAAAAAGATTTAAAGTAGAGTATGATGGAAAACTACACTCAAAAACTATACCTTATGATGGTATTTATGATTTATTAGATGAATTAAAAAAATTAGATATAAATTTAGCAGTTTTATCAAATAAACCTCATGAATTTACAGTTTCATATGTAAACCATTTTTTTAAAAATTATGATTTTAAAGAGATTCATGGACAAAAAGAAGATGTTCCAAAAAAACCAGACCCCAAAGCTGCTCTTGATATTGTAAAATGTTTTAATAGCTCTTGCGAAAAAAGCTATTTTATAGGAGATACAAAAATAGATATGCAAACAGCAAAAAGTGCAAATATGACTGCAATTGGTGTTTTATGGGGATTTAGAGATGAAAAAGAGTTAAGAGATTTTGGAGCTGATTTTATAGTTTCAAATCCTATTGAGATTTTAAAAATCCTTAAATAAATCTTGACAAGCATATTTTTTGATACTATAATAGTTTAACAAAATTTCAAGGAGTTATAAAATGTCAAAAGTAATTAAACAGTTAAAACAAATTCAAGCAGATGCACATGCTTTATATATAAAAGTTCATAATTATCATTGGAATGTAAAAGGTATGGATTTTCACCCAGTTCATTCTTATACAGAAGGGCTTTATAATGAAATGTCAGTTCTTTTCGATGATATGGCAGAAAGAACAATTATCTTAGGTGATAAACCATATTTAACTATTGAAGAGTTAAGTAAAGCTACAAAAATTGAGACTGAAAAAGGTGATAGCTTTAAATCAAGAGAAATAGTAGAAAAAATAACTGCTGATTTTGAATACCTTTTAAAATCTTTCAAAAAACTAAGTATTGCTGCTAGTGAAGAAGATGATAAAGGAACTGAAGCATTTGCAGATGAAAAAGTTGCAAAACTTGAAAAAGATTTATGGATGTTAAGCAGTATGCAAAAATAGGCATAGCCTATAAAATCTATAAAAGAGGATTTTTATCCTCTTTTAACTACAATTTTACTATCAATTTTTTAATTTCTAATCTTTAAAATCAAAAAAATTTATAATATTTTACAAATGAGTTTTTATGCGAAAATCTATTAATCATCTATATTTAATTATTCTTATATCTATTTTATCTTCAGTAGCGCCTATGGGAATAGATACATATTTACCATCAATCCCAGAAATTGCAAAATATTTTGACGTAAATATTCACAAAGTTGAATTATCTTTATCTATATTTTTAATAGGATTTGCTATAGGACAAATTTTTGGAGGTCCAATTTCTGATAGATATGGAAGAAGGATTGGTTCTATTGTTGGACTTTTAGGATATGCTCTTTTTAGTTTCTTAATAATCTTTAGTTCATCTATTTATGAATTATGGATTTATAGATTTTTAGAAGCATTTTTTGGTGGAATTACAGTTGTAAATGCAACTGCTGCTGTAAGAGATAGATTTAGCGGACAAGAAGCAGCAAAAGTTTTTTCACTTATTGGAATGGTTAGAAGTTTAGCTCCTCTTTTGGCTCCTGTATTTGGTGCTGTTATAATTCACTTTTTCCCATGGGAAGGTATTTTTATCTTTTTAACAATCTATGCTTTACTTGTTGCATTTTTTATTTATAAAGATTTACCAGAAAGTTTTACATATACAAAACAAAATATTATTGAATCATACAAACTTGTTTTAACTCATAAAAAAGCCATGAAAGCTATGTTGGTACTTGCTATTAGCTTTGGTGCTTTTTTTATTATTATTGCAAAAACATCGTATATTTATATTGAATATTTTGGTATAAAAACAGACTATTTTCCACTATTTTTTGGTATAAATTTTATTATTTTAATAGCTATGATAAATGTAAATGTTAAACTTCTTAAACATTATGAAGCTAAAAATATTGCAAAATATGCAACATTAATTCAATTTTGTGTTGGTATTATATTTTTATTAATTCACAAAGATATGAACTTGATTTTTACAGTTATTATAATAGCTTCATATATGAGTATGATGGCATTCATTTTTGGAAATTGTATGTCTTTAGCTATTGAGCATTTTTCAAAAAATGCAGGAGTTGCTAGTGGAGTTATTGGTGTTTTACAATTTGGATTAGGTGCAATAATATCTTCTATTGCTCTAAATTTTGATAACAATGGATTTTTTGTGATAGCTTTTAGTATCACTTTTTTATCAATTATCAGCTTTTTAATTATTAGAAGTTATAAATAGTTGATTTTTTCAACTATTTATTTTATTCTAAAACTAATCCACTTTTTTTAAGAGAGTTTACTAGAATATCACTATTTTGACTTGGTAAATCTAAGATTATAATATTTGATTTATGAGTAATTTTTAGCTTTGTTGCACTATATTTTTTCATATTTTCTATTAGATTTTTTAAATCATCTTTAGTAAGCTCTTTTTTTAAACTTTTTAGCCCTATAAAAGAGTAACCATCTTTTGAACTTTTATTTATTCCCATTCTAGGTTTTTTTGGTTGGTTTAATATCTTTATTTCTTGATTATCTTCTATTTTGATGTCCAAATTCGAACTTAAAATATCACAAAAACTCTCAATTGTAAACTCTTTTATAAACTCTTTAAAGTTGTTACTTTTTTCTCTATTTCCAAAATCTCTATATACGCTAGCTATTACTCTTGCGGTTTTTATAATTTGAGAACTACTTATTTGAGCTACAACCTTATCCAAAATCTTTAAATCAAAAACTATTTTATCTTTGTTATTTTTAAAAGCATTAAAACTAACATCTGGGGTAAATCCAGCATCACAACCTTCACGATAACCACTTATTGCAAATTGCAATTTGTTTGGAAGATTAAAGAAATTTTTATTCTCTACAAAGCTCTCATTTAATTTTTTTGCTAACTCTTCTACATCAAAGATTTGTGTAGTATCTAGACCATTTACAGGACATGTCAAAACTTTTTTTATGCTATGACTTGACTCAAAAAAGCTAGATAGTTCGACTTTATTTAAAATATTAAAAATCTCTGGAATATCTCTTAACTTTATATCTTCAAACTCTATTTTTTGACCATCTTTGAAAGATATTTTTAATAGTGAAAAAATCTCTAAAATATTTAATATTGACTCTAGTTGAGATAAATTTAGCTCTCCTAGATTTAGAGGGATTTTAAGAGAAAAACTTGTTTGTTTTTCATCTTTTGCATAAATTCCATGCCACTTAAATCTCTCTAAATCATTTTGGGATATTTTTTCTCCAAAAACAGCATAATAAAATAGTGAAGCCAAAATATCTTCACTAGTTATATCTTTTTTTAATTTTTCAATATTTATATTTATTGACATTTTAACTCCATTAAAAAATCTCTTTGCACTCCCAGTGCGGAAAATGTTTTCTCACAAGTGAATTAAACTCAATCTCAAAAGCACTATAAGAGCTATCTTTTTTGCTTTGATCGCTTGATTTTGCTCTAATCATTCCAGCACCAACAGTATTATTTGTAACTCTATCTATTATTATAAAGCTTCCCATTGTTTTTATTTTATCATAAGTGTCGTATGCAATTATTTGCTCTAAATCAAGTTTAGCTCTTGCAATCTCATTTAAATTTAAAGTATTTGTTGCACTTCTTTCAAGAGTGTTTACATCAGTTTTATAATAAAATTGACTAATAGTTCCAACTGTTGTACTTGTTGCTCTTTTAATAAAATATTGTTTTCCTTTTATTAAAGGATCTTCACTAAGCCATACAACATCTACATCAAAATTATTTGCCTCATCTGCTTGTTCATCACTTTTTACAATAACATCACCACGACTAATATCTATCTCATCTTCAAGTGTCAAAGTAACTGCTTGTTGTGCATAAGCATAAGGAATATTTCCTTCATAAGTTACAATTTCTTTTATTTTTGAACTTTTTTTAGAAGGTAAAACTGTAATTTCATCACCAACTTTTATAACTCCACTAGCAATAGTTCCACAAAAACCTCTAAAATCAAGATTAGCTCTATTTACATATTGAACTGGGAATCTAAAATGAGTTAAATCTCTATCACTATCAATTTGTACATTTTCTAAATGTTCTATTAATGTTTCACCTTTATACCAAGGAGATTTTGAACTTCTTTCAACTACATTATCTCCATTTAAAGCAGATAATGGAATTAAAGTTATATTACTTGAAAGCCCCAGCTCTTTTGCAAATTTAAGATAATCCTCTTTAATTTTATCAAAAACATCTTCTCTAAAATCCATTAAGTCCATTTTATTAACTGCTACAACAATATGTTTAATTCCTAGTAACTTATTTATAAAAGAGTGTCTTTTTGTTTGAGTTTGAACTCCATATCTTGCATCTATTAGAATAATCGCTAAATTTGCAGTACTAGCTCCCGTTGCCATATTTCTTGTATATTGTTCATGACCTGGAGTATCAGCAATAATAAACTTTCTTTTTGGAGTTGTAAAGTATCTATATGCAACATCAATAGTAATACCTTGCTCTCTTTCACTTTGAAGCCCATCTACTAGAAGAGATAAATCAAACTCATTGTCTGTACTATTATTTTTTTTACTATCTTTTTTTATACTTTCAAGCTGATCTTCAAAAATACCTTTACTATCGTGAAGTAATCTTCCAATTAAAGTAGATTTTCCATCATCAACATTTCCACAAGTTATAAATCTAAGAAGTTGTTTATTCTCATGCTCTTTTAAATAAGCTTTTATATCATCTATTTTTTCCATTTTAAAAATACCCTTCTATTTTTTTCTTCTCCATAGACCCAGCGCTATCATTGTCTATAACTCTTCCTTGTCTCTCACTTGTTCGGCTTAGAAGCATCTCTTTTATTATCTCTTCAAGAGTTTGAGCTGTTGAATTTACAGCTCCAGTTAGGGGATAACATCCTAAAGTTCTAAATCTAACCATCTCCTGTTTTATAACATCATCTTTTTCTATTGGCATTCTGTCATCATCAACCATTATTTTTACACCATCTTTTTCAACAATAGGTCTTGAAGCAGCAAAATATAGTGGAACTATTGGAATTTGCTCTAAATAGATATATTGCCAAATATCAAGCTCCGTCCAGTTTGAAAGTGGAAAAACTCTAATACTCTCATCTTTATGAACTCTTGCATTATAAATATTCCAAAGTTCTGGTCTTTGGTTTTTTGGATCCCATCTGTGATTTTTATCTCTAAATGAATATATTCTCTCTTTTGCACGAGATTTTTCTTCATCTCTTCTAGCTCCTCCAAAAACAGCATCAAACTTATATTTGTTAAGTGCTTGTTTTAGTCCTTGAGTTTTCATAATATCTGTGTGAATAGCTGAACCATGAGTAAAAGGGCTAATATTCATCTCCAAACCTTGTGGATTTGTGTGAACCAAAAGTTCAAATCCTTCCTCTTTTGCTCTTTTATCTCTAAACTCTATCATCTCTTTAAATTTCCATAAAGTATCCACATGCAAAAGTGGAAATGGTAATTTTGCAGGTGCAAAAGCTTTTAGAGCTAAATGCAACATAACTGCTGAATCTTTTCCAACACTATACATCATTACAGGATTATCAAACTCTGCAACAACCTCTCTAATAATATGTATTGATTCAGCTTCTAGCTGCTTTAAATGTGTTAATTGTTTTGTATCTAACATTTAATTCTTATCCTTTTGTTCGTTTAATTAAGAAATTTAGACTATTTCTTATGAAGTCCACACTCTTTATGTTCTGGATTTTCCCACCACCATCGACCTGCTCTTATATCTTCACCATCTTTTATAGCTCTAGTACATGGTTCACAACCAATACTAGGGAAACCGAGATCATGAAGTTTATTATATGGAACTTTATTCTCTTTTATATAATTCCAAACATCATCTTCACTCCAATTTATAAGTGGATTTAGTTTTATAACTTTAAAATTTTCATCCCACTCAACTATTGGAATATTTTCTCTTGTAATACTTTGAGATGCTCTAAGACCTGTAATCCAAATCTCAACATCTTTTAAAGCTCTTTTTAATGGCTCTATTTTTCTTATATTACAGCAATTTTTTCTATTTTCAATACTTTCAAAGTGACCATTTACACCTTGAGTTTTATATAAATTTTCTACATTTTCATATTTTGGAAAAATAACTTCTAACTTTACACCATATTTTATATTTGTTGCATCCATAACTTTATAAGTTTCACTATGTAATCTTCCAGTATCTAGAGTGAATACTCTACTATTTCTATTTACTTTAAATATCATATCTGTCAATACTTGATCTTCTGCACCTAAACTTGAACTTAAAGCTACATTATTATGATTTTCCAATATATATTTGATTAAATCACTTGTATTTAAAGATAGGATTTTATCTTCAATATCTTTTACTTTTTCTAAACTCATAAGCTGCCTTAAATTTGATAGTCGTTTTCTGTTGGTTTTACTGTACCAAATTTTATTCTATTCCAAGCTCTTTCATGAAAATAGTATAAAATCATCTTTGTAATAACTTCAATTGTCCCAATCGAAGCCGCCATAACTAAATTCCCTGTTACAAAATAAGATACTATAATAGTATCAAGTGTTCCAACCGTTCGCCAAGATATTGCTTTTGCGACCGATCTATATGGTTTTTCGTGCATATATTTCCTAAAAAAGTCTATATAGAAGAATTATTCTTCTATATAGTCATATAAACCAGAGCTTAAATATCTCTCACCTGTATCACAAAGAATCGTTACTATTGTTTTACCTTTATTTTCTGGCCTTGAAGCAACTATTTTTGCTGCTAATGTATTTGCTCCTGAAGATACTCCTACTAAAAGTCCTTCTGTTTTTGCTAACTCTCTTGAGCTTTCAATTGCATCATCATTTGCTATTTTTATAATCTCATCATAAACTTTTGTATTTAATACATCTGGTACAAATCCTGCTCCAATTCCTTGAATCTTATGTGGTCCTGGGTTACCACCACTTAACACTGGCGATGCTTCTGGCTCAACTGCAATTATTTTTATATTTGGGTTATGAGCTTTTAAAACTTCACCTACACCTGTTAAAGTTCCACCTGTTCCAACACCAGCTATAAAAATATCAATTTTTCCATCTGTATCTTTTAAAATCTCTTGAGCTGTTGTCTCTCTATGAATTGCTGGATTAGAAGCATTTTGAAACTGTTGTAAGATAATTGAATTTGGAGTTTCATCTTTTATCTCATTAGCTTTTTCAATAGCACCCTTCATTCCTTTTTCAGCAGGAGTAAGAACTAATTTAGCACCTAAAGCTTGAAGAAGTCTTCTTCTTTCAACACTCATTGAAGCTGGCATTACAAGCACAAGTTTTAATCCTAAAGCTGCACTAACACTTGCAAGTGCAATTCCAGTATTTCCACTTGTTGGTTCTATTAAAGTTGATTCTTTATTTATAAGACCATCTTTAAGAGCAACTTTTATCATATTTGTTCCAATTCTATCTTTTACACTTGAGCTTGGATTCATAAATTCACATTTACCTAAAACTGTAGCTCCACTTATATTACTTGCATCTTGTAGTTTTACTAATGGAGTATTTCCTACTAATTCTGTTACATTATTTGCATATTTCATATTATATTCCTTTCATATTGTTCCCGTATTAAAGAGAACCTAATTTTAATATTTGTCTACTTTTTATAGTGCGGATTAAAATCCACTAAAAAATAGCAAAAACCTAAAGGGCTTTTAAAACAAAGCCTTACTTAAATGTTATAATGTAAAAACTCATTATATTTTCCCTCATATTTATCTAAATCAGCCAAAGTCAAATCAAAAATTCTTTTTGTTTTCTCTTTTGACTCTTCAAAAAATAGATTTAAAATCGGGTTATCAACCTTTGAATCAACAATCTTTATATCATCTTCAAGGGCGATTAAAATATCAACTATTTTTATATCTTTTGCACTTTTTGCCAAAAGGTATCCACCTCTAGCTCCTCTTGTGCTTATTAGTAAATCAGCACGTCTAAGTTTACTTAAAAGTTGCTCCAAATAGTTTTGAGGAATTGAAGCATTTGCTGAAATATCCTTTATTTGCATGGGAGTATCATCTTTATGTTTGCTTAACTCATAAATAGCAGCCAAACCATACACCCCCTTTGTTGAAATCAATGGCATATCAAACTACTTGTTTAATGCTTGATTTAAATCTTCAATTAAATCAGCACTATCTTCAAGCCCGATAGATAATCTAATTGTTACAGGAGTAACTCCAGCTTTTAGCAAATCCTCTTCATTCATTTGAGAGTGAGTTGTAGAAGCTGGATGAACAATTAAAGATTTACTATCTCCAATATTTACAACAATACTAAATAATTTTGCACTATCAATAACTTTTTTAGCCTCTTCAAAATTACTTACTTCAAAAGATATAAGACCACTTGCAAGTCCATTTTTAAAATATTTTTGCGCTTTATCATAATATTTATCACCTTTTAATCCTGGGTAACTAACTTTTTTTACTTTTGGATGTGATTGTAAAAACTCAGCAACTTTTAAAGCATTATTAGAGTGTTTTTCAACTCTCAAACTTAAAGTCTCTAAGCTTTGAATTAAAAGCCATGAGTTAAATGGTGCAGGAGTTGCTCCAATATCTCTTAAAAGCGATAATCTAGCTCTTAAACAAAAGTTTGGAAGCGGAACATCTGTATAAACAAGTCCATGATACGAAGCATCAGGAGTTGTAAAGTGAGGATATCTTGCACTATTTTGTTTAAAGAATTCTGCTAAATTATCTCTTTCAACTATAACTCCACCTAAAGCTGTACCGTTTCCACTTGTATATTTACTTGTAGAGTGAAGAGATATATCAACACCCCAAGAGATAGGATTAAATAAACTAGCAGTTGCAACAGTATTGTCACAAATAGTTATAATTCCATATTTTTTTGCTACTTCAACTATTTTTTCAATATTTGGAATTGCAATTTGCGGATTTGATAATGATTCAAAAAATATACCTTTTGTTTTATCATCAACTAAACTCTCTAAATCACTAGCATCATCACTTTTAAAAGTTTTTACACTAATTCCAAATCTTTTTAGAGTAAAATGAAACAACGTTACACTTCCACCATAAAGCTTATCAGAGATTAAAATATTATCTCCAGCTTCTGCAATATTTGCAATTGAGTAAAAAACAGCACTTGCGCCACTTGCAGTTACTAAAGCAGCAGCACCATTTTCAAGTTGAGCATATCTTTGTTCTAAAATATCGTTTGTAGGATTATTTAGTCTTGTATAAATTGGTCCTAACTCTTTTAGTGCAAATAAATTTGCTGCATGTTCTGCATCTCTAAAAGCATAAGCTGTTGTTTGAGAAATAGGAATTGCCATCTCACCATTTCCACTTTTTTTGTCATAACCTGCATGAATTGCAATTGTATCTTTTTGCATTTTTTATCCTTTTCAAATTAATCAAGTTTAAATATGTTGGAATTATAATATTTTTTTTTTACAATGTCAAGCTTTTTAATCAAATTTATATGATTATAGTATTTATAGGCTTTCTGAATTATCTGGAGTAATTTAATCAACTACTTAAGTATTTTTTTGTTAGAATACTATAAAATAAGAACTAAGAAGATAAATTGATAGAAAAATATAACATTTTCGATGAACTTCCCGTAGATAAAAATGAAGAGAAATTTTTTCAGATTTTTCAAAATGATAAGATAAAAATAGAAAAAATTGTATCAAATGGACAAAAATCTCCAGATAATTTTTGGTATAAGCAAGAAAAAAATGAGTATATTTTGCTTCTTGAAGGTTTTGCAATACTTGAATTTGAAGATTTTGAAGTAGAGCTTTTTAAAGGCGATTGTTTAAATATAAAAGCTTTTCAAAAGCATAGAGTAAAGTTTACAAGCCAAGATGAACCAACTATTTGGTTTGCAGTTTTTTATTAAAGGAAAATTTTGAAAATAGCAATTATAGGCGGTGGAGCTGCTGGAATAATGGCAAGCATAACTGCTAAAAGATTAAATAAAAATATAGAGATTGATATTTTTGATGCAAATAAAAGTATCGGAAAAAAAATACTTGCAAGTGGAAATGGAAGATGTAATATCTCAAATACTACAATTACTTCAAAAAACTATTTAGGTGAGAATCCTACTTTTGTAGATTTTGCTTTAAAAGAGTTTGATTTTAAAACATTTGAGAAATTTTGTAAAACTATTGGGCTATTGCTTGATATTAAAGAGAGTGGAAAGGTTTACCCTCTTTCAAATGAAGCAAAATCTGTAACAAATCTTTTTTCTATTGCTTTAGATGAGTTAAATGTAAATATTCTTTATGAACAAATTGTTCAAAAAGTAGAAAAACAAAATGATAAATTTGTCATTTATGCAAATGATAAAGAGTTCAAATCTTACGATAAGGTTTTAATCTCAAGCGGATTAGCAGCGGCTCCACAACTAAACTCAACTGAAATTGGTCTACAAATCGCTTCAAGTTTTGGACATTCTTTTAATCCTACATATCCGAGTCTTGTTGGACTTCAAACAAAAGATACTTATAAAGGAAAACTTCAAGGAGTAAAAAAAGAGTGTAGTGTGAGTTTATATATAAATGGAAATTTTGAGCAAGATATTTTTGGAGATGTTTTATTTACAGCTTATGGAGTATCTGGTTTTGCTATTTTAGATATTTCTCAAAGAGCTGTTTTGGCTTTGAGTAAATTCTATGATGTAGAGCTTAGAATTAATTTTTTTCCAAAAACTGCAGTAAATGATTTAGCAAATCAAATACAAACTCTGTTTAAAAATTTACCAAACCAAAAAGCAGTTGATATTTTAACTGGTCTTGTTTCAAATAAAATAGCTCCAATACTTTTAGAGATTTGCAAAATTGATTTAAATACAAAAGCCCATGAGATAAACACAAAACAGATAAAATCACTTGCTCATCAGCTAAACTCATGGAGATTAAAAGTAATAGATACTCAAGGTTTTTCTCATGCAGAAGCTAGTGGTGGAGGAATAAGAACTCTTGAAATAGATAATAAAACATATGAAAGCAAAATTGTAAAAAACCTATTTTTTGCTGGAGAGGTTTTGGATATTGTTGGCAATAGAGGAGGATACAATCTTCACTTTGCATGGGCAAGTGGTTATTTGGCTGGGAAAAGTTTATCAAATATTTAATCGAACATTTTATATAGATAAATGAATTAAAGCAAATTTATAAATAAATATAGATAAAATTCCCAAATTAATTATTTATAAGGGAAAGTTATGTTTAAAAACTTATCAACAAAGACAAAATTGGCTTTGTTTCCAGCTATTTTTATAATAGCTACAATTGTAACAGCTATCATATATAGCTCATCTATCAGTTTTGTACAAGATAGAATTAAAATATCTTCACAAACTACTCTTTTAATTGATGAGCTTTTAAAAGGGAGAATCACTATCTACCAATTTATGCTAAATCCAACACAAAATGGAAAAGATGCAATAGATAAACAGTGGGCAAAGCTAATAGATGAAACACTTACATTAAAAGAGCTTTTTGTATCAAAAGAGAATAAAGATTTGTGTGATATTGTAGTAAAAGATCTCAAAGATTATTTAGCAGGTGTTGAAGTTCTTGCTAAACACTCTTTTTCAACAAACAAAGAAGAGACAAGAGCAGAGTTTGGCGAAACTATGAAAAATATTATTAAAATAGTTCAAAATGTTGAAAAAAACTATGAGCAGATGAATAGTAGAAATGCAGATATAAGAGATGATGCTATTACTAAACTTACAACAAATCTATCTTTAGTTGCAGTTTTTGCTATAGGAATTTTTATTTTTATATCTATCATGATTTCAAATAGCATAGCTGGTTCTTTAAAAAATTTCAAAGATGGACTTTTGAGCTTCTTTAGCTTCTTAAATAGAAAATCAGATGATGTAACAATACTTGATGCTAGTTCTAAAGATGAGTTTGGTGATATGGCTAAACTTATAAATGAAAATATAGATATAGTTCAAGATACGATAGAAAAAGATAACGAACTAATAGATGAAGCAAAAAAAGTTATGCTGCGAGTTCGAAATGGTTGGTATTCTCAATCAATAGATAAATCTACTCCAAATGCTTCTCTTGAAGAGTTTAAAAATGAGTTAAATGAGATGATAATTCATACAAAAGATAGATTCCAACATATAAATGAAGTTTTAGCTTCTTACTCAACTTATGATTATAGACCTGTTTTAAAACTTGGAGATGAGGATGAAGAAGGTGGTGTTCTTGAAAAAATGATAAATGGAATAAATGCACTTCAAATAGCTGTTGTTACTATGCTAAAAGATAGTTTAGCAAATGGTATAAAACTTGAAAACTCTTCAAAAAGTTTAATAAATAATGTAAATACTCTAAATCAAAGCTCAAACGAAGCAGCTGCAAGTCTTGAAGAGACAGCTGCTGCTTTAGAAGAGATTACAAGTACAGTTACAAGCAATTCTAACAATGTTATTCAGATGTCAGGATACTCAAATGAAGTAAGTAATTCAGCCAAAAAAGGGCAAGAGATGGCAAGAAATACTGCTGTTGCTATGGATGAAATTACAAAGCAAGTAACAAATATAAATGAAGCAATAGCAGTAATTGACCAAATTGCATTCCAAACAAATATTCTTTCACTAAATGCTGCAGTTGAAGCTGCAACTGCGGGAGAAGCAGGAAAAGGTTTTGCTGTTGTTGCTGGAGAGGTTAGAAATTTGGCAAGTAGAAGTGCTGAAGCTGCAAAAGAGATTAAGAATATTGTAGAAATGGCAACTTCAAAAGCACAAGAGGGAAAAAATATCTCTGATTTGATGATAAAAGATTATGAAGAGCTTTTAAGTAATATTGAAAAATCATCGCAAATGATAAATGAGATTTCAAATGCAAGTAAAGAGCAACAAGCAGGAATTTCTCAAATCAACGATACAGTTACAATGCTTGACCAAAAAACTCAACAAAATGCAATTATTGCTTCAAAAACTCAAGATATAGCAAATGAAACAGACACTATTTCAAAAAATATTGTAGATGATGTTTTAGAAAAAAGATTTTTAGGTAAAGATAAAATAGTTGAAGAGACTAGAAAAAAAGTTATAGTTTAGAAAGAAGTATTGACTTGTATCAATAAAATATAGAATTAGTGTTTATTAATTTACACTTGATACAAATATCAAAAAAAGAGAGAAGATAAATAGGAAACTCTTTCTATTTATTTTTCACTCTATTTCTCCTCCTAAAGTTTTGAAAATCTCAACTCTATTCTCAAGCTCTTCAAGATAAGTTTGCGTTAAACTTTTTTGTGAGTTTATATATGCTTTTTGAGCTATAAGCATATTTAGATAACTTCCGTAACCTATTTTATATGAACTTAAAGCAATATTATATGCATCTTGTATGGAATCTGTTAGCTCTTTTTGATTTTGAAGTTTTGTATAGATATTTTTTCTCACCATCAAAGCATCATTTACCTCTTTAAAAGCTGTTTGAATACCTTTTTGATACTCATTTAAAGCTATCTTTTTTTGAGTTTCACTCAAATCCAGCTTTGCACTATTTTCACCTGCTGTAAAAATTGGAAGATTTATAGATGGACTTATTTGCCAAAAACTATTTGGAGTTGAAAAAAGATTATTCAAACTAGAACTAGAATATCCTGTATTTGCAGTAAGAGCAATAGTTGGGAAAAATGCAGCTCTTGCTGCTCCAATATTTGCATTTTTTGCTCGTAGCTGATACTCTAACTCTTTTATATCAGGACGATTCAAAAGAGTATTTGAACTAATTCCAGATTTTACCAAGGCTAAATAGCTATCATCTTTTCTTAAATTATTTGGAATTAAACTTTCATTTAAAGTAGAACCCAAAAGTAATTCAAGCGAATTTATATCTATTTGAATTTGATTTTCATAAGCTATTATTTCATTTTGACTCTCTTTTAACATAGCAAAACTAGAAAGTACATCTTCTTTACTAATAACTCCAGCAGTAAACTTTTTTTGTGTCAATTCATAAACACTACTTAGATTTTCATCTATTTTTTTTTGTAAATTTAGATTTTCAATATTGCTTGCCAAACTTAAATATGAATTTATAGTTTGTGAAACTAAAGAGAGTTTTGTTGAACTAAAAGCATATTGAGTTGCTAAAAAACTATTTTTTGCTGCCTCGTTTAAACTTCTATTTTTACCAAATAAATCAAGTTCAAAAACAGTTCCAACAGATGCTTTATAGTTGTTTTTTATGATTCCTTCTTTTTTTTCTCTGGAAAAACTACCATTTGCATCTATTTTTGGATACAAATTTGACTCTTCAATTCTATAAAGTGATTTTGACTCTTCTACTCTTAAAAGTGCAATTTTTATATCTTTATTGTTTTCCAAAATAAGATTTACAAGAGTTTTTAAATTTTCATCTATTAAAAAACTATTTAAACTAATATTTGAATTATCTTCTGCTATTTGATAGTTTTTAAAATTTTTAGCAACTACCTCATCACTATTTATGTCTAACTTTGGAGCTAAAGATACACAAGAACTAAAAAGCATCGATAAAGCTACAAGGCTTATAGATTTTCTAATCATTTTTAACTCCTTTTGGAAATAGTTTTGTAATTATTACAAAAAATAGTGGTACAAAAAATATTGCAAGAATTGTTGCACTTATTGTTCCACCTAAAATTGCAGTTCCAATTGCAATTCTACTATTTGCTCCAGCTCCACTTGATATTGCTAGAGGAATAATTCCTGCAATAAAAGCCAAAGATGTCATAATAATTGGTCGAAGTCTTAATTTTGAACCTTTAATAGCAGCTTCTATTAAAGGCATACCATCTTTATATGAACTATTTATGAACTCAACTATTAAAATTGCATTTTTACTAGCCAATCCCATAACCGCTAAAAGTGCAACTTGAAAATATACATCATTACTTAAATCTCTTACATAAATACTTAAAACTGCTCCAAAAACTCCCAAAGGAACAACTAATAAAACAGAAAAAGGAACACTCCAACTCTCATAAAGTGCAGCTAAACATAAAAATATAACCAAAAGAGAAATTCCATATAAAATCAAAGTTTGATTACTTGCAAGTCTTTCTTGATATGAAGCTCCACTATATGTATGCATTGTTCCATTTGCATTTTCATTTGCAATTTTATCCATCTCATTCATAGCAACACCCGAGCTAATTCCAGCTGCTGCACTTCCTTGAATCTCATAAGACATAAAACCATTAAAGCGTGTTAGCTCTTCAGGTGCATAAACCCAAGAAAAAGAGCTAAATTCACTAAAAGGAACCATTAATCCACTACTGTTTCGTACTTTCCATTTATATAAATCTTCAGGACTACTTCTAAAAGGAGCATCAGCTTGAATATAAACCCTTTTGATTCTAGTTTTATCGATATAATCATTTACATAAGTTCCGCCCCAAGCAGCACTTAATGTATTATCAATATTTTTTAAATCCAATCCTAAAGATAGAGCTTTGTTTGTATCATAAGATATTTTTAATTGTGGTGACTCTTCTGTTCCATCTGCTCTTATTGAGTTTATATTTGGATTTTTATTTGCCTCTTCAATTATCTTATCTTTTGCTTGTCTTAAACCTTCTCTAGTCAAATTTGAACTAGCTAATAATTGAAACTCAAATCCATCACTACTTCCAAGACCTTGAATAACACTAGGATTTATAGCAAAAACTCTTGCATCTCTTATAAAATATTTACTATTTGGATCATTAAAAGCTTTTGTAGCTCTTTTACTTATCTCATCTACATGATTTGATTTATCTCTTAAATCCCAGTTTTTTAATGATACATAAGCAGTTCCTACATTTTGTCCACTACTTCGTGAACTAAATCCAGAAATTGTAAATATAGTATTTAAAGCATCTGCTTCTTCTATCATAAAATAATCTCTTACGACATTTGCAACATCAACTGTTCTAGAAGCAACCGCACCAACAGGTAAGGTGTATTGAATCATCAAGCTTCCTTGATCCTCTTTTGGTAAAAAACTAGTAGGTAGTTTTATAAAAATATATGTAGAAGATATGATTATTACCAAATAAAACATTATCCACTTTTTTTGACTATACAGTAATTTTTCAACCCAAAATTTATATTTGTTTGTAAAGTTCTCAAATTTTGTATCAAACCAAAAGAAAAATCCACTATTTTTTTCTTCTATTTTATTTTCATCTTTTTTATGTGGTTTTAAAATTGTTGAACATAAAGCTGGAGTTAAAGTTAAAGCTACAATTACTGATAAAACCATAGATGAGATTATTGTAATAGAAAATTGTCTATAAATTATTCCTGTACTTCCACTAAAAAATGCCATAGGTAAAAATACAACAGATAAAACAGTTGTAATTCCTATTAATGCACTGGTTACCTCTTGCATAGAAAGAATAGTTGCCTCTTTTGGATTTAAACCTTTTTCATTCATATTTCTTTCAACATTTTCAACAACAACAATAGCATCATCAACCAAAAGCCCAATTGCAAGAACTAAAGCAAACATTGTTAAAGTATTTATTGTGTAACCAAAAATATTTAAAATAGCAAAAGTTCCTAAAAGTACAACAGGAACTGCAATAGCAGGAATAAGTGTAGCTCTAAAACTTTTCAAAAACAAAAACATTACCAAAATTACTAAAACAATTGCTTCTATTAAAGTTTTTACAACTTCATTTATTGAAGCTTGTATAAAACTTGTTGTATCTCTAGGATAGGCTATTTTGTAACCTTGCGGTAACATATTTTCACTCTGTTTTAAAAACTCTTTTACTCTATTTGAAGTGGCTACCGCATTTGCTCCACTTGCAAGCTGAATAGATATTCCAGATGCTGGAAAACCGTTTAAAGCTGTAACATTACTATAACTTTGAGCCCCTATTTCAACTCTTGCAATATCTTTTATCTTTACAATACTTCCATCTAAATCTGATTTTAAAACAATATTTTCAAATTGACCAACATTTTCAAACATACTTCTTGCAGTAACCACCACAGAGAGTTGTTGATTATCCAAAGTAGGCATTGCTCCCAATCTTCCAGCACTTGCTTGCGAATTTTGAGCATTTATAGCATTTTCTACATCTTTTGGAATTAGTTTATATTTTTCTAGTTTATATGGATCTAGCCAAATTCTCATAGCATACTGACCACCAAAAACTTGAACATCTCCAACCCCATCAATTCTAGAGATACTATCTTGAAGATTACTTACTAAAAAGTCACTAATATCTGTTTTATCTGCCAAGCCATTTGAATCATACACAGATGCCATCATCAAAAAATCACTTTGAGATTTAAAAACTCTTACACCTTGTCTTTGTACATCATCTGGAAGTCTTGATAAGATTTGATTTACTTTATTTTGTACTTGAACTTGAGCAATATCAGCATTTACTTCTTGAGAAAAAGTGATTTTTATTCTAGAGTTTCCTGCACTACTTGAACTTGAAGAAAAATATAGCATTCCATCAAGACCAGTTAGTTGTTGCTCAATTATTTGAGTTACACTATTTTCTACTGTTTTAGCATCTGCTCCACTATATGAAGCATTTATATTTATTTGCGGTGGAACAATATCAGGATACTGCTCAACTGGTAAAATATATAGACTAATAACACCACTTATCATAATAATAAGCGAAATAACCCAAGCAAAGATTGGACGAAAAATAAAAAATTTTGCAATCATTTCTTAATCTTTGTATTGTGAGTTTAAATTTTTTAAAGAGACTACACTTCTACTATTTATCTTATTTAATCCCTCAACTATGATTTTATCACTCTCTTCTAAACCATCAAGAATAAGCCATTTATTATCTACTGCTCTTTGTATTTTTACTATTTTCGTAGTAGTTTTATTTTCAGGAGAAATTAGCGTAACTATAGGATTTGCTTTTTGATCTCTTAAAACTGCTTGTTGGGGAATTAAAAATCCATCAACACTCTTTTGACTTTTTAGTATTGCTTTTGTCATCATTCCAGATAGTAAAAGATTATTTGGATTATTAAAGACTGCTCTTAAAGTTACTGTTTGACTACTTTCATCTACGCTTAACTCTCTTGCTTCTAGTTTTCCTTTTATTGGATACTCAAAATCGTTGTCAAACTTCAAACTAACTTCAATATCATCTTCTAAATCTACAACTGCTTTTAGATTTAAAATCTCATTGTATGATTGAGTTAAATCTACAAAAACTGTTTGTGTATCTCTTATATTTACAAGTTCATCACTTTGATTTGCATTTACTAAAGCTCCAACTGTTACATTTGAAATACCAATATATCCGCTAATTGGTGCTTTTATATCACATCTATTCAAATCTATTTTTGCACTTTCAAGCTCTGCTGCTCTTTGTTCAACCAAAGCTTTTGATTGTAAATATGAAGCTTTTATCTCATCTGCTTCTTGTTTTGAAATTCCATCAAACTTCAAAAGCTCAAAAGCTCTTTTACTCTTTGCCTCAGCACTTATCAAACTAGCCTTTGCACTATTTAACAAAGCAATAGCTTGATTCAAACTAGCTTTATAGCTTGCACTATCAATTTTGTACAAAATATCACCTTGCTTTACAAAACTTCCCTCTTTGAAAAGTTGTTTCTCAATAATTCCAGAAACCTGAGGACGAACAAGTGCCAACTCTTTTGCTTTGACTTTTCCTATAAGTTCAATTTGAAGATTTATTGGCTCTTTTTTAGGATTTATGTACCCTACTTCTATTGTATTTTGTGCTTTTTGATTTCCATCACTTTTTTGCTCACATGAGCTTAAAAAAAGTGTTATAAGAAATAAGGAAAATATAGTTTTAATAGTATGCAATGCTTTACCTTGAATAAGAATTTATGAATATTATTATAACTTTATTAACAAAATTTTAATATTTCTCTTTATTGAAGAAAAATTGTAGCAAAATATTGATAACATATAAACAAACAATTAAAAAAGGCAAAAAATGAGTAAAATCTTAGATGATTTAATACAATCTCAATACAACTATAATGTTGCATTTTATATACATTTAAAAGAGTTCAACCAAAATGTAAGAGATGAACTTGAAAAAAGAGTTAGTGAAGTTTTCTTCTTTTCAAAAGGTGTAAACTGGAAATTTGATAGCTTTGGAATAGAAAAAGCTGGTGAAAGAAAGAGCGAAATATTAGGATTTTTCATATTTAGAACAGCAGAAGTTGAAAAGCTAAAAAAACTTTTTGCAGATGAGTTTAAAGATTATTCAAATGCCATAAAAATATCTTGTTCTATTGCAAAATATGAAAAAATTAGTGAAGAGTTTTTTGAGATTGAAGTTTAATATTTGAAATGAGGCAAAAGCCTCATTTCTCAAAAGATTAGTTTGTAATACCGTCTGAAATTGGTTGTTCAACTTTAACTTGTAGTGTTGGATCTCCACTATTTACATAGATATCAAATCCTTTATCTACACCTTCTCCAGCTGTTTTAGACCAAGATTGTTCTTTACCATCTTCAGAGATAGTGTTTTTAAATGATACACTATCAAATTCATCTCCAGTAATTTTAATCTTGTTATCGTCTCCACTCATTTTTAAAACATCATCTAATGTAATGTTTGTAAGTTTGTGATTACCATCTGTTAAATCAATAGCTTCGATATTTTTGATTAAATTTCCTAAATTAGAGAAATCAATATCATTATTTTCTTCCAATTTAATAGTATCATAACCAACTCCTCCATCGATATTTATAGAAGTAGCATTATCAATATTTAAAGAAATATCATCATCATTATCCGTACCAATAATATTTATACTATTAGATATTTCTCCATTTATATTTACTTCTATATCTCCATTTTGATGACCATCTTCACTAGTAGCACTAATATTTGCTTTAATACTTTCTTTATCTGCATCATTTAGCAAATTATCAGAAACTAAAGTTAATTGAGATTTTCCATCTTCTCCAATTTTTATAGTATAACTTCCATCTTCATTTGCTTCATATCCTTTTATAGTTACTCCACTTGGAATATCTTTTAAAGTAATAATAGATAGTTCACCACTACCAACAGTTATTGAAGCACTTAAATCTAACTCATACTCATATTGAGTAATTTTTGTATATATTGGAGTAGTCTCTACCTGTACAGTTTCATATTTTGTAATCTCTTTTGTAGGGACTTCACCTGTGTACACTATTTTTGTTGGTACACCAACAAATATTGTTTCAGTAACTTTTTCTATCTCTGTTTTTGTTTGTACAAATCCACTTAAACCATCATAAGTTGCTCTAACTTCTGTAATAGTTACCCACTCATCTGTATTTGTTGAAGCAACTGTGAAGTTCATTTGAGCTTTACCATTTTCATCTAAATATACTTCATAAGTATATTTTTGACTTAATGTTCCATTTACATATTTTACATCAAAATCATTTGGATTATCTTTTTCTATATTTTTATCAAAACTAGCCTGATTGCTATAATCTTGATTTGATGAAAAATTATAAGCACCTTGTGGAACTCCATTTGCACTAACAACAAAAACATCTTTTGTAGAATCTTTATTAAAATTCCAAGTTCCTGAAATAGTTGCATCTACTTCTATAATTACTTTTTGGAATGCTTTATCTTTTCCAAAATCAAAAACTTGGCTATTTGCTTTAGCTTCTGGATTAAATCCTTTGATATTACCATCTCCAACTGTTGAACCTAATTTAGTTATGTCCTGAGTTTGAACTTGTTTTTCACTTACAGTACTACTCCAGCTAATTCCAGCTTTTTGCATACCCTCAACATCAAGTATCTTCCCACCAACTTGTACAGTCTCTTCATGTGGATCTACATGGTATTTAATAGCCTCTATTTTTAAACTTGTACTTGTACTTGTAATTTTTACTCCAACAGCATCTTTTGGTACACTATAACCTTTTGAATCTATTCCACTTTGAGTCGTAGAACTTCCAATAACTTTTCCATTTGAATCTACAAATTCTATTTTTCCTGAACCACTCGAAAGTTTTATTTCTATATTTGAAGTTGGTTGTTCCAAAGTATAAGTTTTATAATTATTTTTAGTTATAGTATCATTTTTTCCTAAATCAGTAACCTCTTTTCCAAGAACAATACCTTTTGTCTCTTTAGTTACTTCTATCATAAAGCTTTCAACTTGTTTATCTGTTAATGAAACAGTTTTAGTAACTTCTCTTTCAACTTCGATAGTTTTTTGCTCTTTTGCAATAGTATTATCTATAACATAATATTTACCATCTGCACCTACCGTAATACCAGTATAAGTCTTACCATTAATTGTAACTGTTAAGTCTTTTAAAGCTTCAGTATCTACTACTGTTTCAGTTTTACTTACTACTTTAGTTTCATAATATTTACCATCTGCTCCTAACTTAATACCAGCTTGTTCTGTTGCAGTTTTATTAACATCTTTAGTTGTTATAGTATTAGTTGTTGCACTACTTAACTCCATATCTAATTCAGCTTTAAATGGCTCTATTGTTACAGTTTTAATAGTATCATTTGCTGTAGCAGTTGCAAAATTATTCCCATCTGTATTATCATTTGTTTCAGTTGCTTTTGCTTCTATTTGAAGGTTAATATCCCCTTTATAGCTTTGTGGAACTTTCATAGTAAGAGAATCTTCAATTTTTAATAAAGCATCTCCAGTAGTTCCTGCTTTGAAATTTACACTCCAAGAACCGTCTGAATTTTTACTAACATCATATTTTGTACTCTCTAAAACAGCTCCTGTTGGTACATTTTTGATAACTACACTTAAAGTTTCACTTCCATCTATATCTTTTAGAGATGCTGAAATATCTACTTTATAAGCAACTGCTTTTATAATATTTTCTGGTTTTGAAGTTTCGAATACACTACCATCTCCCTTAACAATAGTTCCATCACCCAGTTTTATATTTTCAAAATTTTTAACTCTCCATTCATTACCATTTGCTATCAAAGCTTGATATTCAGTAAGAGTGTATCCTTTTAAATAAACTGAATCACTATTTCCTTCTCCTCCATCAACATAATTTAGAATTTTTCCACCTAACTCTAAATAGTCATCTCCTTTTCCTAAACTGATATTGTTTGTTGCATTTCCATTAACTATAACTCTATCATTCCCAGAATCTCCACCAACTTGAATAGAAGTAGCATTTCCTTTGATTTCTAAATAGTTATTTCCACTACCTAATTCAATAGTACCATTTGAATTACCTTCAATTTTTATTTTATCATTTCCATCACCAGTACTTATAGATGAAGCATTACCTTTAATTTCTAAGCTATCATTTCCAGCTCCAAGTTGAATATCATTATTCGCATTGCCTTCAATTTTTACTTTATCATCACCATCTCCAGCATCAATTGTTGAAGAATTTCCTTTAATATGTAATTCATCATTTCCTGAACCTAAATTAATATTATTAGTTACATTTCCTTTTATAAATACTCTATCATCTCCATTTCCTGTATTAATACCACCAGCATTTTCAGAGATATATACATTGTCATTTCCATCTTGAGTATCTATCCATTGTGTTTGATTCCCCTTTATATCAACATTGTCACTATTACTAGTAAATGGATTTTGCCATCCTATACTATTTTCATTATGAGTTGAATTAGTCATAATATCTTCTTTACTATTATAACCTTCCCAGAAGTTTTCAGTAACTATTCCACCTATACTATTATTTCCATCATTATTAGAATTTCCAGTATCTCCATCAACAACTATTGTAGTAGCTCCAATTTTTGTTACATCAATACTTACAATCGGTGCATCAGCAACCGCTTTTACATCAATAGTTGTTGTGTATTCTGTACTAAATTTTCCATTCCCATCACCAACTTGGAAATTAAAGCTACTATCAATATCTGTATCTTTATTTGGTACAAATTCAACTTTTCCTGCTCCAACTTGACCTAAAGTAACAATTTGATCTTTTGTAATCTCAACTTTTATATCCTCAGTAGCTACTGTTTGAGTTCCATCTGGATTAAATATTGTATCACCTACTGTAATATTTAAGAATAACTTTCCATTTGTTGGTAATTCAGTGATTTTAAACTCTTTAGTATTTGAGGAAACTTCACCAAGATCAGTTACTTTAAGAGTATAAGATACATCTTCATCTGTAGATATACTATCATCTGTAGATTTTAAAGTAGGTGTAAAATTAAAACTCGCTTCTGTAGGATTAACTTTTTCATAATTACCACCTTCTACTTTTACTACTTTTGCAACAATATTTGATAAATCTCCTAATTCTTTAGAATCTATAGTCAAAGTTCCTCTACCTGTTGAATTTAATTCAACAGAGTATTCTTTTCCATTTACTTCAACAGTAGCTGTTGCTGTTCCTTGAGGAGGATAATTTTCATCTACTTGAATATTAAATGTTATATCTCCTCCATTTGTTACAATATCAGTTACCTCAGGATTTAATACCTCTTTGTAAACAATTTTGTTGATTAAATAATCATCTTTATTTTGTGGTGCAGAAAACTCAACTTTATCAAATGATACTATTCCCCCATTTGAATCTGGTAACTCAAAAGTAAATGCTTTATCAACTCTATCTGAACTTCCTTCAGCTTCTTGAGTTTTTATTAAATTATTATTTTCATCATAATATTTAACAATAGCTTTTGTAGTACTAGAACCATCACCATCAACCGTAGCATAACCAACAACTTGTCCATCTTTTACAAATGTAAGTTTTGCTGTTTCATGGTTATTTCTCCAAGCAAAAGAGACATCAAGAGAGTTTACATCCTTACCATCTGTAAATTCAACAACAATTTTTTCTTCTACTCCTAACTCTTTTGTATCTCCATTTGAAAGGTTTGTACCTTCCACTCCAAATCCATCATGGTTTGTACCTTTAATTATTGATAAATCTGTTTCTTTACCATCACTATTATATCCAGTAACTTTAACTCCCGTTGTTCCATCAGTTACAGTAGTTACATCTATAATTTTTGGTGTTGTAACTGTTGCAGTAATTGTTACATCAACAGCATCTTCATCATTTAGTATATTTGTAACCGCTGGCGTATCATCGAATGTTAAATTCTCAAAGCTTCCACTACTTCCTGCATTTGCTTCACTTACACCAGTAATTTTAGCAGATAATGAATCAGATTCAATATATTTATCCTCACCACTTCCATCATTATTATCTCTATTTACTTTGTCTGCTATTACAGTTCCTGAATTACCATCTTTTGGAATTGTAATTGTTAATGCAGGATTTGTATCACTTGCTGGTTCTCCATTAGCTCCAACACTTAATGTTACTGTTATAGCATTATTTGCTGTTACTCCATCTGGAAGTTTTGCTGTATATGTAATTGCATTTCCTATATAAACTCCATCTACTTCATGATTATTATCTTCATTTACTTCTGCTGTTGCTGTTAAAGTTACTGTTG
Organism: Aliarcobacter cryaerophilus ATCC 43158; assembly: GCF_003660105.1. Classification (NCBI taxonomy): domain Bacteria; kingdom Pseudomonadati; phylum Campylobacterota; class Epsilonproteobacteria; order Campylobacterales; family Arcobacteraceae; genus Aliarcobacter; species Aliarcobacter cryaerophilus. The sequence continues at coordinate 18,985 of NZ_CP032823.1, read as the reverse complement.
TTGTATCTTCTGTATCTTTTACTGTTATTGTTGTTTGTGCATTTGGATTTACTTTCTCAAAGTTTCCACCACTTATTTCTGTTACTTTTGCAGTAAGTGTTGGTTCTCCATTATAAACATCATTTGCTTTTACATCTACAGTTAATGTCGCTTTTCCATCTGCATCAAATGTTACATCATAAGATTTTCCATCTACTTCTACTTTTCCTGTTACAGTTGTTCCTGTTTGTGGTTTATTTGAAAGTTCTAATTCAAATGTTGCTTTTCCACCCTCTGTTGTATCTGTCCCAGTAATTTTTACTGTTGTTGTATCTTCTGTATCTTTTACTGTTATTGTTGTTTGTGCATTTGGATTTACTTTCTCAAAGTTTCCACCACTTATTTCTGTTACTTTTGCAGTAAGTGTTGGTTCTCCATTATAAACATCATTTGCTTTTACATCTACAGTTAATGTCGCTTTTCCATCTGCATCAAATGTTACATCATAAGATTTTCCATCTACTTCTACTTTTCCTGTTACAGTTGTTCCTGTTTGTGGTTTATTTGAAAGTTCTAATTCAAATGTTGCTTTTCCACCCTCTGTTGTATCTGTCCCAGTAATTTTTACTGTTGTTGTATCTTCTGTATCTTTTACTGTTATTGTTGTTTGTGCATTTGGATTTACTTTCTCAAAGTTTCCACCACTTATTTCTGTTACTTTTGCAGTAAGTGTTGGTTCTCCATTATAAACATCATTTGCTTTTACATCTACAGTTAATGTCGCTTTTCCATCTGCATCAAATGTTACATCATAAGATTTTCCATCTACTTCTACTTTTCCTGTTACAGTTGTTCCTGTTTGTGGTTTATTTGAAAGTTCTAATTCAAATGTTGCTTTTCCACCCTCTGTTGTATCTGTCCCAGTAATTTTTACTGTTGTTGTATCTTCTGTATCTTTTACTGTTATTGTTGTTTGTGCATTTGGATTTACTTTCTCAAAGTTTCCACCACTTATTTCTGTTACTTTTGCAGTAAGTGTTGGTTCTCCATTATAAACATCATTTGCTTTTACATCTACAGTTAATGTCGCTTTTCCATCTGCATCAAATGTTACATCATAAGATTTTCCATCTACTTCTACTTTTCCTGTTACAGTTGTTCCTGTTTGTGGTTTATTTGAAAGTTCTAATTCAAATGTTGCTTTTCCACCCTCTGTTGTATCTGTCCCAGTAATTTTTACTGTTGTTGTATCTTCTGTATCTTTTACTGTTATTGTTGTTTGTGCATTTGGATTTACTTTCTCAAAGTTTCCACCACTTATTTCTGTTACTTTTGCAGTAAGTGTTGGTTCTCCATTATAAACATCATTTGCTTTTACATCTACAGTTAATGTCGCTTTTCCATCTGCATCAAATGTTACATCATAAGATTTTCCATCTACTTCTACTTTTCCTGTTACAGTTGTTCCTGTTTGTGGTTTATTTGAAAGTTCTAATTCAAATGTTGCTTTTCCACCCTCTGTTGTATCTGTCCCAGTAATTTTTACTGTTGTTGTATCTTCTGTATCTTTTACTGTTATTGTTGTTTGTGCATTTGGATTTACTTTCTCAAAGTTTCCACCACTTATTTCTGTTACTTTTGCAGTAAGTGTTGGTTCTCCATTATAAACATCATTTGCTTTTACATCTACAGTTAATGTCGCTTTTCCATCTGCATCAAATGTTACATCATAAGATTTTCCATCTACTTCTACTTTTCCTGTTACAGTTGTTCCTGTTTGTGGTTTATTTGAAAGTTCTAATTCAAATGTTGCTTTTCCACCCTCTGTTGTATCTGTCCCAGTAATTTTTACTGTTGTTGTATCTTCTGTATCTTTTACTGTTATTGTTGTTTGTGCATTTGGATTTACTTTCTCAAAGTTTCCACCACTTATTTCTGTTACTTTTGCAGTAAGTGTTGGTTCTCCATTATAAACATCATTTGCTTTTACATCTACAGTTAATGTCGCTTTTCCATCTGCATCAAATGTTACATCATAAGATTTTCCATCTACTTCTACTTTTCCTGTTACAGTTGTTCCTGTTTGTGGTTTATTTGAAAGTTCTAATTCAAATGTTGCTTTTCCACCCTCTGTTGTATCTGTCCCAGTAATTTTTACTGTTGTTGTATCTTCTGTATCTTTTACTGTTATTGTTGTTTGTGCATTTGGATTTACTTTCTCAAAGTTTCCACCACTTATTTCTGTTACTTTTGCAGTAAGTGTTGGTTCTCCATTATAAACATCATTTGCTTTTACATCTACAGTTAATGTCGCTTTTCCATCTGCATCAAATGTTACATCATAAGATTTTCCATCTACTTCTACTTTTCCTGTTACAGTTGTTCCTGTTTGTGGTTTATTTGAAAGTTCTAATTCAAATGTTGCTTTTCCACCCTCTGTTGTATCTGTCCCAGTAATTTTTACTGTTGTTGTATCTTCTGTATCTTCTATAGTCACAACCGAACTATCGCTTGTATCTAAACTAACATAGTTACCACCTGTAGTACCTGTAATTGTGTAAGTTTCTGTACTTTTATCAATATAAACATCTTCACTATTTGGATTATCAAATGTTACACTACTAGTTGTTTGTCCAGCTGGTATAGTTATAGTTTGTCCATTATTTAATGTGATTATCAAATCTGTTTGTGGTGCATTTGTAACAGTTGCTGTAATAGTTATTTGATTACCTTCATTTATAGTTGGGTCTGATAAAGTAATCACAGAAACTGGAACTCTTGTATCCACTGGAGTTGTTGCACCAACTGGATTTAAAAGCTCAGTTGGAATTTGCTCTTGAGGATTTTCAGGATTTCCTTCACCAAAAGAAGTATCTCTTAAGTCACTTCTGACATCAGTTGAATCACCAGTTCTTGAGTTAAATTTACTTCTTAAAGCTCCTCCATCAGCAGCTCTTTCATCACCAGCATTTGTTGCTTGTTCTGTTACATCACCTGCTGCTGTCTCCATATCTGCTTCATCACTAGCTTCTGTATTATTCCAAGCGCTTAGAGTTTCATCTACCTCTTGTTTATCAAATGCTAACTCTTCATTTCCAAAAGTACTTGCTAATAAAGTAGCATCTAAAAGTTGTTCACCTTGACTTAGTGTTATTAGTTCATTTGTATCAAAAAGTATTTCTATTTTTGATAAATCTGTATTTGAGTTTGCAGCAACTATCGTATCATTTAAAGATACAGTGTCACCTACTTTTAACTCAGTTAAATTTCCTAGAGAATCTTTTACGAAAAATTGCCCCTGTGCAATTGATTGTATTTGTGCTAAATTTGCCATAATTATCTCCTATTAATAATAAAGTTAAATATTTTAACAGAATAAAAAAATTAATACATCACCCATTGGGGTGATTTTTTAATAATTTTCTAAATTTTTTTACTTATTTTTATATTGAAAGTTATTTTAGGTTTATTGGAATTTCTACTCTATATCTTTTGGCTCAAATTTTTTGGCCAATAGTAGCAAAATTGCTCCTCCCAAAACAATAAAAGCTGTAAGATATAGTGCATAATCATAGTTTCCATATTTTTCAATAAAATATACACTATAAAGTGGTGCAATTACCTGACCTATTCCGTATGAACTAGTCATTGCTCCCATTAAAACTACAGGATTTCCCCTTGAAAGCTGACCACCAAGGTTCATAAAAAGTGCAACTAGTCCTATAAAAGTACCTCCATACAAAACTCCACTTAGAAGATTTAAATAGATATTTGAGCTAAAAGCAGGTATTAAAATCCCAACTGATTGAAGTAAAAGCGCTATTATAATAATATTTGAACTTCCAAATCTATGAGCTAAAAGCATCCAAATAATACAAGATGGAATCCCAGCAACTCCAACTAGTGTCCAAGTAAGACTTCCATAACCTTCAAGACCTTTAAGGTTGTTTATAATATCTGGTAAAAATGTAGCTTGTACAACAAATCCAACACCTTCTGTAAAATATGCAATAATTAAAATTATCACAAAAGGAGTAAAAATAGAGATATCAAACTTTACTTTTACTGCATTTTGTTTTACTTCTTTATCAAATGATAAAATATAAACACTATAAAAAGATAAAATGATTGCAAAAAGAGCTAAAACTGCCCAACTATCTCTCCACGAATAATTTAAACTTAACACAAATCTTGCTAATAAATCTGTTGTTAAAATAGAAAAACCAATACCACTAAAATGTATACCCATGGCTTTTGTTTTGCTTTTAATCGTAAGTTTTTGCATAACAATAGATGTTCCAACAATCAAACACATAGCACCAGCAAATCCAGCTAATACTCTTCCTATCATCCAAAGTGTATTGTTATCACTATATGCCAAAATAAAAGTTGTAGAAATAGCTAAAAAAATACCAAATCTATACAGATATACTTTAAAATTTATATCTTTTACAAAAATTGAAAAAATAGAACCACTTAAATATCCAGCAAAATTTAGTGAAGCTAAAATCCCAACAAATTTGATAGTTAAATAATTATCAAGCATAGCAGGAATAAGTCCTGTAAAAGCAAATCTAGCTACTCCTAAACCAATAATTATTGAAAAAATCCCAGCGATTAAAATCGCGATATTATCATTTCGATTAAACAATCTTTGTATCATAATCTAGCTCTCTTATAATTTTTGGCATAATATCACGAATAGTTATTTTGTGTCAAATAATCAATAATGATAGGTGATATAAGGAAAAATGATATGGATTTGAATTTATTAAAAGTTTTTGTAAGTGTGGCAAATCACAAAAGTATCTCAATGGCAGCAAATGAGCTAAAATGTGCTCAATCAAATGTAACTTCAAGAGTAAAACAGCTTGAAAAAGTTTTAGGATTAGAACTTTTTCATAGAGTTCCAAAAGGTGTTATTTTAACATCAAGTGGAGAGAAATTTTACCCACAAGCTTTAGAAATAATACATAAAATGGAGAGTTCAATAGCAAGTTTATGCGAAGATAAACAAATGAGTTCTTTAAAGATAGGCTCTACTGATTGTAATGCTGTTGTGAGAATTTCTCCATTTTTACTAAAACTTCACGAAGATTTTCCAAAGATGCAATTAGAACTTTTTACTGGAACTACAAAAGATATTATGCAACTAATTTTAGATTACAAAGTTGATATTGCATTTATAAGTGGGGAGCCAACAAATGATAGTTTGATGATTTTAAAAAAATTTGAAGAGGAGATAGCTATTTTAGAGCCTCACGAAGAAAATACTCCAAATGTAACTTTGAGCTTCAAAGATGGTTGTGTTTATGATGAGTTTCTAAAAAACTACTACAAAGAGAAAAATATATATGTAGAAAAAACTCTTCCTTTTGGAAATTTAGAGACTATTCTTTCATGTATCAAAGTTGGTATGGGAAAAACTTTATTACCTACAAGCATAGTAAAAAAGATGGGATATGATAAAGATATAAAAATTACTATTTTGCCAAAAGATGAAGCAAATATACCAACTTGTTTAATTTGTAGAAGAGATAATATTCCAAAAATTAGTGATTATTTAAAGAAAATGGATATTTAATCAATAAGTGATGAGTATAGTGTTTTAGTTAAACTTCTGCTGTAAGTTTTATACTCATCATTTATCAATCGAAAAGATGGTGGATTATAACAAAAGTTTATTTTATTTACATTTATTTTAAAAACTTCTTTAAAAATTTAAACAAAATGTAACAATAAGTAAAAATATTAAATATATATACCAAAACCTATTGTTGCAACTCCTAGAGAAATAAGCCAAAAAGCACTTGAAACTGCTTTCTTCTTACCAAACCAAACCGCATATACTGCTTTTAATATATTGTTACTTCCAGTAGCAATCAACATAGCACTTGCAACTGCAGCTGCATCAATATTGTATTCTCCAGTCAATAAAGCCAAAATAAAAGGGTCTATATCTGTCATTCCTATAATAAAAGATAAAATATTTAAGCCTGTTGTTCCATAATTATTTACTACAAAATTTGTAATAAACATAGTAACAATAAATAAAATCGCAAATACAAAAGCAGTTCCCAACTCCAAAGGATTTGTATCTTCTGTCTCTATTGTAGAAGTTTCATTTGTTGCTTTTTTATAATAAACAAAAGATATGATCAAAGTAATAAGTCCAAAAACTATATATGGCGTAGCAATAACTTTAAGCACCTCAAGATTAAAAATTGCAGCTATTATAAGAAGTCGTAGATACATCATAAAAGTTGCACTTATTATAGAAGCTGTAAACATATTTGTATCTTCTACTGCTTGTGCTTTTTTTGACAATACAACTGTTGTAGCAGTTGAAGAGTAAGCTCCACCTAAAATACCAGTCAAAAGAACACCTTTTGATGGAAAAATATATTTTTGAACCAAATAACTAATATATGAGATTGTAGAAATAACAACAACTGTAAGCCATATTTTGTATAAAGATATTCCTAAATATGGAATATTATTATCAGTTGGAAGAAGCGGTAAAACAACTGCTGAAAGTAAAATAATTTTACCAAAAGTCTCTAATTCATAAATATTTATTTTGGGATGGAAAGTTAAGATTCTACTTTTTGAATTTAACAAAAATATAACTAATACAAATATTAAAGCACTTATCCAAAGAGGAAACAATCCTATAAGAGGTCCAAAACTATATACAATTATTGAAACTATATATAAAAGTATGCTATTTTTATATGTTTCTAGCATTTTTTTATATAAAATTGAGTATAAAAAAGTAATAGATAAAAACCCAACTATAAAAAGTGAAAAATTCTTTGGCTCTATCTCATATAAAATAAATCCTAAAATCCCCAAAAAAGCATATGTTCTTGTTGTACCAAAAAAAACTCTAGCATCATTTTCATGAAATTTTGTCAAATAAGCTCTTACTTCCAAGCCTATTATAAAACTAAAAATTACTACTGGAAAAATGTGTAGTAAAAGCTCGTGTATCTGCATATTTGTTCCCTATTTCAAAAATATCTTAAAAATTTAAGAGTTATATTTTTACTGTTTAATTTCACCATCATACAATAATTTTTAAAAAATTAATCATTATTTCTTAAGGTATATAAAGCTAACATTCTTTCGTTATATATCTTATAATATAACAGAAGGATTTAGTTTGGCAATATCATCAAATTTAACTTTAGAGCTTTTAAATCAACCTTTTTTACTTGAAAAAAGAATTGAACTTTTAAAAGCGATTAAACAAACAGGCTCAATAAATAAAGCAGCAACTCTTGTTCCTATGAGTTATAAATCTGCTTGGGAAGCTGTTGAGGCTATGAATAATCTATCAATTTCACCAATAGTTACAAAAGAAACAGGTGGAGCTGGTGGTGGTGGAACAAAACTTACAAACTATGGTGAAAATCTTTTGACAACTTATAGTTTATTAAAAGAGGAGCAAAGAAAGTTTTTAGAAAATCTAAATCGTATTACTGATTTAAACAGTGGAACACTAAAAACTATCAGAAGACTATCAATGCAAATAAGTGCAAGAAACCAAATAATTGGGACGATTGAAAAGATTTCATTGGGTGCAGTTAATGCTGAAATTCAAATGAAACTAAAAAGTGGAAAATCTATTATTTCAATTATAACAAATAGCTCCGTTGAGAATTTAGGATTAGCTATAAATGATGAAGTTGTTGCTGTTATTAAATCTAGCAATGTTTTGTTATCAACTGAAACTAATTTGAAATTAAGTGCTAGAAATAGTTTAAATGGAAATATTGAAGAGATAAATATTGGTTCAGTTAATGCTGAAATAGTTGTAAATATTGGAAATGAAGACAAAATTGTTGCTATTGTAAATATAAATTCTATAGAAAATATGAATTTAAAAATTGGTGCAAATGTTGATGCTGTTATAAAAGCATCTGATATTATGATTGGAAAATAAGGAAAAATTATGAAAAAAATTGTTTTAGCACTTACATTTTTATGTTCAACTATATTTGCTGGTACTATAAATATTGCTGTTGCCGCAAATGTTAGTTATGCAATAAATGACTTAATTGCAGAGTTTAACAAAACAAATCCAGATACAAAAGTTGAAGTTGTTCTTGGAAGTAGTGGAAAATTTACTACACAAATTCAAAATGGAGCGCCATTTGATATTTTTATGAGTGCTGATATGAAATTCCCTGAAACTTTAGAAAAAGAGAATTTAACTTCTACAAAACCAGTTATTTATGCTCAAGGAAGTCTAGCAATGCTTAGTATAAAACCTTTGGATTTTTCAAAAGGTATTGCTTTAGTTGCCAATAAAAGTATTGAAAAAATTGCTATTGCAAACCCAAAAACTGCTCCATATGGAACTGCTGCTATTAAAGCACTTAAAAATGCAAATTTACTAGAAAAAATTGAAAATAAATTTGTTTATGCTGAATCTATTTCTCAAGCAGTTACTTATGCAATTACAGCTGCTGATGTTGGGTTTATAGCAAAATCCTCTTTATATGATGAAAAAATGTCTAAATATAAAGAAAATATAAATTGGATAAGTGTAGATCCAAAACTATACACTCCAATTGATCAAGGAATTGTTGTTTTAAAAAAAGCCCAAAACAACAAAGAAGCTCATGCTTTTTATAATTTTATTTTAAGTAAAGAGGCTAAAGATATTTTTTTAAAATTCGGATATTTAGTAAAATGAGAGAAATAAATTATGATTGCAAGAGTTAAAGATATAAAAACCAAAGATAATTTAAATATTGTAGAGTTTGATTTTAATAATATTCTACTAAAAATGATGAGCTTAGAACTTAATAAAGATTTAAAAATAGGCTCAAAAGTTGAACTTTTAGTAAAACCAACAAGTGTGGCAATTTCAAAAAAATATATAGAAGATATTAGCCTTTCAAACCAAGCTCTTGCAAAAATAGTTGCCATAGAAAATGGGGAGCTTTTAAGCTCTCTATCATTAGAAATAAATGATACATTTATTGAAAGTATAATCACAAAAGAGTCTTCACAAAGACTTGATTTACAAAAAGGTGATATTATAAATATTTTAATAAAAGCTAGTGATTTATCTATTTACAGGATTTTAAATGATTGATTATTTACTAAGTGTTGATTATGCACCATTTTTACTCTCATTTAAATTGGCATTTATTACGACTTTAATTCTATTTATTCTTTGTTTACCACTTAGCTGGTATTTATCACAAACTAAATCAAAAATTAAACCATTTCTTGAAGCCCTTTGCACTATGCCTTTAGTTGTTCCTCCAACTGTTTTAGGATTTTATCTTCTTTGGGGCTTATCACATAATTCACCAATTGGAGAGTTTTTTAATGATTACTTTGGAATAAAACTTGTATTCAACTTTTATGGAATAATAATAGCAAGCTGTATATATAGTCTCCCTTTTATGATAAATCCTCTTCAAAGTGGGTTTGAAAGCTTAAATAAAAATATGCTTGAAGCTAGTTATATTAGTGGAAAAGGGAAATTTAAAACAGTTTTATTAATAGCTTTACCAAATATCAAACCATCGCTTTTAACAGCTTTGATAATAACTTTCGCACACACTGTTGGAGAGTTTGGAGTTGTTTTGATGATTGGTGGAAGCATTCCAAATGAGACAAGAGTCGCAGCAATTGCAATTTATGAATTTGTTGAAATTTTAGATTATAAAAATGCTCATATATATAGTTTGATTATGATTTTAATGAGCTTTATAACTCTGCTTGCTGTTTATATTTTCAATGGCAAACAAAAAAAGATAGGTTTTTCTAAATGATAAGTTTAAATATAAAAAAAGAGCTTCATGGAAGTAGTGGAAAAATGCTATTAGCTATAAATCTTAATTTAAAAAAAGGTGAATTTATAGCTTTAAGTGGAGTAAGTGGCTCTGGAAAAACAACAATTTTAAGAATAGTTGCTGGTCTTGAAGAAGCTACTGGAGAAATTATTGTAGATGATGAAATTTGGTTAAATGAAAATATTAAAAAATCTATTCAAAAAAGAGATATAGGATTTGTTTTTCAAGATTATGCTCTTTTCCCAAATTTAAGTGTCCTTGATAATCTACTTTATGTAAAAAAAGATAAAGATTTAGCCAAAAAACTTCTAAGATTAACAGATTTATATGAGCTCAAAAATAGATATCCAGACTCTTTAAGTGGTGGTCAAAAACAGCGTGTTAGTCTTTGTCGAGCTTTAATGAAAAGACCAAAAATACTTCTAATGGATGAGCCTCTTTCAGCACTTGACTCATCTATGAGAGTAAAACTTCAAGATGAAATTTTAGCACTTCATAAAGAGTTTGGAACTACAACTATTATGGTAAGCCATGATCCAAGCGAGATGTATAAATTAGCATCTAGAGTTTTAGTTTTAAAAGATGGAAAAATTATCGATGATGGATTGCCAAAAGATATTTTACTAAAAACTCAAGGAAGTCAAAAGTTTAGTTTTGAGGGTGAACTTCTTGATATTATAAAAGTTGATGTTATAAATATTGCTATTGTAGCTATTGGACAACAAATTGTTGAAGTTGTATTAAGTCATGATGAAGCAAGAAAACTACAAATTGGACAAAAAGTAAATGTAAGTACAAAAGCATTTACTCCAATTATAAAAACACTTTAAAGGATTAAAAAATGGCATTAATAAAAACAAATTTAGATAAATTAGATTTTTCAAAACTATATAAAAAACAGATAAAAAACTCAACTTTTAAAAGTAAAAGTAGCTCAGATTGGGACAAAAAAGCAAAAGAGTTTAACCAAAATGTAAAAGCTAGTTCATACACAAAAGATTTTATAAAAAGAGTTGATTTAAACGATTGTGAAACTCTAATTGATATTGGAAGTGGACCTGCAAATATTTCTTTAGCTCTTGCCAAAAAACTAAAAAATATTTATGCTCTTGATTACTCAAATAATATGCTAGAGTTTGCAAAACAAAATGCACAAGAGCAAGGTATAGAAAATCTTATTACAATTCACAAATCTTGGTATGACTCTTGGGAAGATGTTCCAAATGCCGATATAGTAATTGCAAGTAGGTCAATGGAAGTAAAAGATATAAAAAAAGCTTTAGAAAAACTAAATGAAAAAGCAAATAAAAGAGTTTATATCACTACTAAAGTTGGAGGAAGTTTTATAGACAAAGAGATTTTAAATCAAATTAAAAGAGATATTATTCCACGACCTGATTATATATATCTTTTAAATACTCTTCACAGTATGGGAATTTTTGCAAAAGTTGATTTTATAAAAACAAGTAGCAAAAAATTTGATACTTCAAATGAAGATGAGTTTATTCAAAAATTAAAATGGAGCTTAGGGAAAATATCTAAAAAAGAAGAAAAAATACTAAGAAAATATTTTAATACAACTTATAAATTAAAAGAAAAAGATGAAAGTTTAACTTGGGCATTTATCTCTTGGGAAAAATATTTATAGTAATTTAATTACCAAAACTATAAACAAATATCTTGATAATTTAGAAATGATTACTAAAACAATAAATTTTCTAAAATCATATCTCAAAACTCCAGCTATAAAAGTAATTGGATCACCAATTATTGGTAACCATGCAAAAAGTAAAGAGAAAGCTCCAAATCTATCAAAATATTTTTTGGAGCTATCTATATATTTTTGTTTAACTAACTTTTTATCTACTAAATAATCAACACCATTTAATCCGAGATAATAATTTAAACACGAACCTAAAACATTTCCAAAAGTTGCAACAAACAAAAGAGTATAGATATTTAAACCCTCTTTAATATTGTAAATTAGCAAAGCTTCACTTCCTAATGGAATCAAAGTTGCACTTGCAAATGCTGAAATAAAAAGTATTAAATATGTCATTTTTCTCTTTTATTATATATTAAAGTTATATTAGCTAGAATCTCAATCTTTAAAAGTAGCATTGAGAACACAAAAGTGTTTTGAATGCTCCTTTTTAGACCCTTTCAAGCATTTCTAAAGACAACGCCCCAGGATAGGAATATAGCAAGGCACCTTTTTTAGTGTTGTGATTGGGTATCTGGGAAGGAGTGCTTTTAGCACCTATTCAAATCAAATCTTCAAAACTATCATTTAAAATTAGAAGTTTTTTACTATTTTTATTGTAAATAAATCTTTTATCACCATTTTTTACAGCATTTAAAATAGTGTTTTTTATTTCCAAATCACTCTTTGAAGCTCTTTTTAAAATAATAAAAAACTCTTTTATTGTTATAAATTCATTTTTTTTCTCATTTTTTTGATTTTCAATTTGAGGTTTGTATATTGCTCTCATTTCATTAAAAGCACTTTGTAAAAGTTTTATTTCACTATTAAAAACTTCTATAATTCTTTTTTGATTTTTTTCAAGTCTTTTTATCTCCATAAAATGCTGATTTTTCATCCATTTTATAGACTTTTTCAAAATTTCTATCTGCTCATCTTTTGATTGAATTACTCTTTCAAAAATATTTTCTTGGCTATTTTGTTTATCATTTTTTAAACTATTTTTTATAGTTTCTTCATCTATATAAACAAATATTTTGCCATCTTTTTTCTCTGATTTTAGTTGATTTCTTTTAATACGGTAGTGAATACCCTGCAAAGAGATTCCTAAAATCTCTGAAGCTTCTGAAGTGGTTACCAATCTTTGCAAGGTTATTCTCTTTTTATATTTTCGAGCTATCTATTTCAATAACTGTATGAACATTTCCTCGTGGTTTAAAATCTGCAATTACTTTAAGCCATTTTGGTTCTAATTTTGAAAGAAGTGTATCAAAAATCTCATTTGCAGAGTTTTCATGAGATATATATCTATTCATAAATGAGTTTATATATATTTTCAAAGCTTTTAACTCAATAACTCTTTTGTTTGGTGTATATTGAATTTTAATAGTTGCAAAATCAGGGTAACCACTTCTTGGGCATTTTGCCATAAACTCTGGTAACTCTATATCAATTATATAATTTTTATCATGTTCATTTGGCCAAAAGTTTTCTGAATTATTTATATCAAACTCTAAAATCTCTTTTTCACCATATTTTATTTCCATTTAGTAACCTTTTTTTAAAAATTTTTGAAATTATTCTATCTAAATATCTCTTATAAAGCTAATTTACGAAAATAAAGATAAAATTTGAATATATTTATAAAGGCTAAAAATGAGTTCAAAAATATTTGATACAGTAATTGTTGGAGCTGGAGTTTCAGGATTAAGTTGTGCTATAGAGTTAAAAATAAAAAATATAGAAAATATTGCTATTGTTGAAAAAAGTAATAATTTTTTTAGCACAATAAGAAGTTTTTATAAAGATGGGAAAAGAGTTGATAGAAATTGGAGAAATCAAATAATTGAACTTCTTGGAAATATTAATTTTGAAGCTGGTTTAAAAGAGGATGTTTTAAACTATTTTGAAGAGTTATTAGAAAAATATAATATAAAACCTTTGTATAACAATGAAGTAGAGAAAATTATTAAAAACCAAGATGATATTTTTGAAGTTCATTTAAAATCAGATATTTTAAGAGCAAAAAGTGTTGTAATTGCTATTGGAAAAATGGGGAAACCAAACAAACCTGATTATAAAGTACCTATAGAAATTCAAAAGAGTATAAATTTTAATCTTGATAACTGTTCAAAAAATGAGAATATTTTAGTTATAGGTGGTGGAAATAGTGCAGCTGAATATGCTTACTCTTTAGCATTAGATGAAAATATTGTAACTTTGGCATATAGAAAAGAGAATTTTACAAGATTAAATCCTATAAATGAAAAAATGATAAAAGAGTTTGAAGCTAGTAAAAAATTAACTATAAAACTTAACTGTGACATAAATTGTTTAGAAGATGAAAATGGATTTGTTAAAGTAAATTATTCAAATGGTGAAAGTCAAAATTTTAATAGAGTTATTTATGCAATAGGAGGAACTGCTCCAATTGATTTTTTAAAACTTTGTGGAGTTAAAATTGATGATAATTCAAAGCCACTATTTAATGAAAATTTTGAGTGTTGTTGTAAAAATTTATATCTAGCTGGAGATATTACTTCAAAAAATGAAGGTTCTATCTCGAGTAGTTTAAATCATGGGTATTTAATAGCACAAAGAATAGCTAAAGAGTTAAATCTTTAGCTTAAACATCAAGATGTTCAACATCTTTTGCGTGAGACTCTATATAGTTTCTTCTAGGTTCTACTTCATCACCCATAAATAGAGTAAATGTATCACTTGCAATTTCTGCATCTTCTATTTTTACTCTTAAAAGTCTTCTATTTTCAGGTGTCATAGTTGTTTCCCAAAGTTGTTCAGGATTCATCTCTCCAAGACCTTTATATCTTTGAATATATGCACCTTTTTTAGCTAAGCTTTCAATCTCTTCAAGAAGTTCAATTAAATCACGACCATCAAATAGAGTTAAATCTCTATCTTTTAATTTAGTAAAAATAAATGTAGATTCACTAAAATAAGGCGATGCAAAAAGTTCTTCATCTATTATTAACTCTTCAAGTCCTGCATTTGTTTGAACAAAAAGTTGAATTTTTGTTTCATTAACAGTTTTTGAAAGTATGTTATAACCACGTGCCTCTAAAAATAGTTTAACTTTTTCATATAAAGAAGGGAAATCTAAATTTACTAAATCACTATTTTCAATTAAATATTTTAAAACTTCAATCAAAGAGTATCTTTTTGCTAATTGTTCAAGCATTGATCTATATCTTGCTACTTGTTTAAACAAATCAAGTAAATCATTATATCCCATACCTTCAAACTCAAAATTTTCAAGTCCATTTTCAATTAAATAAGCAGATAATGCTCCATTATCTTTTAAATAAATCTCATTTTTACCTTTTTTATATCTGTAAAGTGGTGGTTGTGCTATATATAAATAACCTTTTTCAATAATAGGTCTTAAAAATCTAAAAAAGAAAGTTAAAAGTAAAGTTTGAATGTGGCTACCATCAACGTCGGCATCCGTCATAACTATTATTTTATGATATCTTACTTTTTCATCATTAAAATCTTCACCAATTCCACAACCTAAAGCTGTAATTATATTTCTAATTTCATCAGATTTTAAAATTTTATCTAGTCTTGATTTTTCAACATTTAGAATTTTTCCTTTTAGAGGTAAAATTGCTTGATAAACTCTATCTCTTCCTTGTTTTGCAGAACCTCCCGCAGAGTCCCCTTCCACTAGATATAACTCTCTTATAGTTGGATCTTTACTTTGACAATCAGCAAGTTTTCCAGGAAGTGTTCCAACACTCATAGAATCTTTTTTTCTAGTTAGTTCTCTTGCTTTTTTAGCTGCTTCACGTCCTCGTGCTGCCATTAAAGATTTTTCCATAACAGCTCTTGCTTGTGTAGGATTTTCTTCAAAATATTTATCTAAGTTATCACCTGTTAGTTTTTGGGCAATAGGTCTTACATAAGAACTTCCTAATTTTCCTTTTGTTTGTCCTTCAAATTGAGGTTCTGGAACTTTTACTGAAACAACTGCTATTAAACCTTCTCTTACATCATCGCCAGTTATTTTTGCATCTTTCTCTCTTGCAGCTGCATTTTCACTTAAATATTTAGAAATACTTCTTGTAAGTCCTGCTTTAAAACCAGCTTCATGTGTTCCTCCATCAATTGTTCTAATATTATTTACAAAAGATAGTGTTTTTTCAATATATGTATCGTTATACATCATTGCAATGTCAACTTCTACACCATCTACTTTATCACTAAAGTGCATAACATCACACAAAGCTGCATCTTTATTTAAATCAGCAACAAATTGTTTAATACCACCTTCAAAGTGATAAACTTCTTTAATTTTAGATAATTCATCTTCAAGCGTAATAGAAATCATTGGATTTAAATAAGCAACTTCTTTAAATCTTTTTTTAAGAATATTAAATTCATATTTTGTAACTTCAAAAATAGAATCATCTACTAAAAATTCAATAGTTGTTCCAGTTTTTCTTGGACTATCTCCTATAACTTCTAAAATTCCTTGAGGTATTCCTTCTTTAAACTCTTGGTAATGAATTTTTCCTTCTCTATAAATAGTCATTTTAAGATGTTTAGATAAAGCATTTACAACTGAAACCCCAACTCCATGAAGTCCACCTGAAACTTTATATGTATCTTTATCAAATTTTCCACCAGCATGAAGAACTGTTAAAGCAACAGTAGCTGCACTTATTCCTTCAGTTGGATGAATTGCAGTTGGAATTCCTCTTCCATCATCTTCAATTTTTGCCCATCCATCTTTAGTAAGTGTTATTTTAATATTTCTACAAAATCCAGCCATTGCCTCATCTATTGAGTTATCAACAACTTCATAAACTAAGTGATGAAGACCATTTATATTTGTATCTCCAATATACATCCCTGGTCTTTTTCTAACAGCTTCAAGACCTTTTAAAACTTTAATATTACTAGCACCATAATCTGACATTTTATTTTCCTTTTATTTTTCTAAAACTATTGGCATTACAATTGTGATAAATTTGTTATCTTCTAAATAAAATGGAAGATTTGATTCATTAAATCCTATTTTAATCTTATCACTTGTTGTCATACTTAAAAAATCTAAAATATATTTTGCATTTACTGCTATGTAAAAATCATTTGGAATATTTAAATCTATATCAACTTGTGTATTTGCAACACTATCTGTATCTAAAGATTCAAAAATAATAGCTTGAGTTGTAAATGTAATTTTTATATTTGAATTTAAAGATGTAATAAGTTTTATAGATTCAATAAATATATTTTTTGGAATATATAGATTATTTTTAAGATTTAATGGAATAATTCTTTCATAATCTGGATATTTTCCGTTTATAAGTTTTGTAAAAAAAGTTGTATTTTCATTTGAAATTACTAAATTTGTATTATCGTAAGATATTTTTGCATTATCTAAAAATAGTTTTTGAATTTCAAAAATAGCTTTTTTTGGAATAATTAATTGTACTTCTTCATTTGACATATTTTCTAAACTATTCATTGCTAATCTTCTAGTATCTGTTGCACAAAAATTTATTTTTTGGCTTTTTATATCTAGTAAAGCTCCATTTAATTCAAATTTTGGATTGTTGTTATCTATTGCTGGAGATATTTTTTTAATTGAATTTATAAAATTGATTGTAGAAATAGATAAATCTTTTAAATTTTCATATTTGTTTATAGTTGGATATTCATTTGGATCATAGCTTGGTAATTTGAATATTGATTTACCTTGTTTTATTATTAAGTTATTTGAACTAGTTTCTAAAGTGATATCTTCATTTTTTAGTCTTTTAATAAATCCTAATAGATTATTTCCATTTACTGTTGTTTTTCCATCTTCAAAATTACTTATAGCATCAATTGTAACTTCAAGACCAATTTCATAGTCAGTAGCTTTTATAGTCATTTTGCTATTTGCAATTTCTAAATATAAATGAGATGTAATTGCACTTGAATCTTTTTTTTCTAAAAATGGTTGCATTTGACTTACAACATTTTCAAAAGTAGATTTGTTTATTACTAGCTTCATTTTTTTCTCCTATTTTTTATTTATTTTCAAGTATTAGTAGTAGTCTATGTGAAAAGATGTAAATACTGTTCTAAGCACTATAATATCGATGTTTAATATAGTGATTAAAATCTAATATATATTCACATCTTTTCACACATCTAACTATTACTCCTTGTTTATTAATTTATTTTTTAAATTTTGAATTATCAATTTAAAGTTTTCATCTTTTTCAATTAGCTCTGTTGTTTTTTTAACATTATGAGAAATTGAGCTATGGTCTTTCATCTCTAAGAATTTTGCAATATCTGGCATTGAATTGTGAGTTAATTCACGTGCAAGATATATAACTATTCTTCGTGCATTTGCTACACTAGAAGTTCTTTTTTTAGATTTTATATCACTTGGTTTTATATTCAATTCATTTGCAACTAAACTTATAATATCTGGTAGTTTTATATTTTCTTTATTCTCTTTTATTTGATCTTTTAAAAGATTTTGAACCATTTGTAGATTTATTTCAAGGTTAAGTAAAGATGCACTAGCATTTATTCTTATTAAAACACCTTCAATTTCTCTAATTGAACTATCAAGAGTTGTTGCAATAAATGAGACAATATCACGACTTAAGTTTATTCCATTTAATTCTGATTTTTTTTCAATAATTGCAATTTTTGTTTCTAGTTTTGGAATTTGAACATCTGTTGTAAGTCCCCATTCAAATCTTGATTTTAATCTGTCAACAAGCCCAGCTATTTGAGATGGAAGTCTGTCGCTTGTCATTACAATTTGTTTTTTTGCATTGTGTAGTTCATTGAAAGTATGGAAAAATTCCTCTTGAGTACTCTCTTTTCCACTTAAAAACTGTACATCATCTATCAAAAGTAAATCACAATTTCTATATTTTTCTCTAAAATGTTCCATATTTTTTTTATTTATTGAAAATATAAAATCGTTCATAAACTGTTCTATTGTTACATAAATTACTGTTTTATCATTTTCTAAAGCATGGTTTCCAATAGCTTGTAAAATATGAGTTTTACCCAAACCAGTTCCACCATATATAAAAAGTGGATTATACTGAACACCTGGTTTTGAAGCTACTGCTAAAGCTGCATTATAAGCCATTTGATTTGAAGGACCAACTATAAATGAATCAAAAGTATATGAAGGATTTAGTATCGTACTTTCTGGAGTATGATTTTGAATTTGACTATTTTGTGTCTCTTTTTTTGTCTTTTTTTCACCAATTAATCTAATTTCAATATCTGGTTTAAGATTTATATTTTTTTCAAAGCAGTTTTGAATAAGATTTGTATATTTGCTCTTTATCCAAGAAGCAATATATTTATTTGTTACTTCAAATATTACAAGATTTTCTTCAACAGATAATTTTTTTAAAACAAGTTGTTTTAAATATCTTTCGAAGTCATTTTTGCTTGTCTCTTTTTGAATAAGTGATAAAAACTCTTTATTTGTCAT